>CAJUMY010000023.1 GCA_910587685.1 uncultured Christensenellaceae bacterium | reverse complement strand
TCTGCCTTTTGCTCTCGTCCGCTCCCGTCTCCCAACTCCAACTGTCGTGAGTGACAGTCACAGTCAGCGTCTTCTTCTTGATCTCCACGGTTATATCGTACGCCGCAGTGCTCGTTCCGCCTTCCCACTGAGTGCTGGCTCCGTTGTCGGCCAGCATCACCGTTATTACGTACTTGCCAGCTCTCTTAGCGGTGAGCGTTCCGTCGGTATTCACCGTTATGCCTCCGTCGCTCTGCGTCGTAGGCGTACTGTCGTCACGCTTTGCCGTTATCTTGACGTCGCCGGTCACGTTACTTAGCGTGAACGTCTTATCGCTGCCGTCGTACTCGTAACTGCTTGCTCCGCTGATACTAGGCTTCTTTACGTCCTTCTTGTTGATGTCGAAGTCTATGCTTAGATTCTTCGTCGTATCTATCTCGTAGTTACAGTTGTTTATTACCTTAGGCGTAGCTACGTACTTGCCTATCGCAGTAGGCGCTACGTCAGAGCTGTACGACGTTCCCGTACCCGGTCGTCCGTTGTACGTGAACCCGAACTGAGGCTCTCCGCTCGTTCCGATGTCTCCCGAGTACACTTCTCCGCTGACGTACGCGGCTTTCGGCAGACCCGTCACGCTGTCGAGCGTGAGCGTCGCTCCTATCTTCTTCTTTTCTATCGTGAACTTGAACTTCCTGACAGTAGAACTCTCGCCTATGCTCGTATCGGGAGTTCCGTCGAACGTTACGCCTTTGGACGCAAGAGACGGCTTTATAGTCGCGGTACACGTATATTCGCCCGCGTCTGTCATTCCGTTATCGTACGTTACGTCCATTCTCGTGGCGTCGTACCAGTCGGGCAATTTGTCAAGAGAAGAGAGCGTCACTTGACTGCCCGTATACGTAATGCTCTCATCATCAGTATCTTTAAGCATCAAAGCCGCGTCAGACACCATATCGAGGTCGATATGTACCGCAGGTCGAACGCTGAAACTTCCAAAAACATTGTCGGCATATTTACTAGGACTACCGTCTGCATATATCATATAATAACAATGATTATACTGAGAATTACCGGAGCGTGTTATCGTATGAGTGCTATTTGCAACAATATTATACTGAGTTGTGTTCCATATTCCTCCGTTAAAAGTAGGATTACCGGTAGCTACGCCTTTTGTTGAGAACACTTCATTCATACTCGGAAGCCAAATTTTATCATTTGTCCAAGCATTTGGAAAGTTTGACGCATAACCGTTAGCCGGGTCGTTCTTGTATTCATATTCACCCATCTGCCACGGCATCTGGCTCGGAGTGATCACAAAATTCGACAATGCTCCTTTGGTTAGCATATCAAACTTCGTCAACGTATCGGCGCTCGGTTTTGCAACTGCCGTACCGTTTCCCCACGAACCTACGTAATTCGCGCTGCCGTTCAATATATAGTTCCTTATATAACTACTGTCATATGTGTTAGCATAAACGTCACGTCCGTTATATTTTTGCGTCGTTGTATGACTGCTCGGATAAGTACCGTCGGAAAACGGAGCAGTTTCTTGCGCGTAAGAACCGTTTGCTCCGTTATAATTGTTTGTTCTTGCAAGCCAGAGAGTGAGCGTAGCCTTACCCGCGCTGTTCTTCGAAACGTACGTCGGCACCCAAATCAAATCTTGTTTAGTACCGTTAGCCGCTGTAAACGAACCGAGAGCCACCGTCGTATTATCCGCGAATCCGCCAGTTCCCGACGCCTTTATTACCGTTCCGCTCTTTACCGCGGCTATCATAGCGTCCAAATCAACATATCCTGCCTTTGCGGCTAACGAATCCAAATTGTTGAGTATGAACTTTCCGCTGCTTTCGCTGTACAGATTCTCTATCGTGCCGCTCGGTATGTAACTATAAGCAAACGCAGTATCATTATCCGCATACGCTAAAAACATTCCGAAAAGTATCGTCATAGCTAATATCGCTACCGCAAATACCGAAACTATCTTCTTCCTTCTCACAGTACTCATCTAAAACCTCCTCTTCATCTGCGCTATCTAAAGACACGAACACTATTTCACAGTAATATCAAATATGTATATATCTAATATTTTTTAGTTATTTCGCCTAATATCTACGTCTTCTTTCAACCGTTTTTCCGTAGCGGTTCGTTCTAAATAACGCAAACAGCGAGCGTAAAGTCCATTCCGCTCGAATTTAGTTCTTTTATCTTAATAAAGTATCGATTTCGGTACGCCTATTAATATATGGATGTACCGACACGCGCTAAAATCAGACAAAAACTATTTAACCGGTCTTGAAATTCGATAAAATTGCGTCAAAATATTGACTTTTTGCCATATAAAAGGTTAAAATATATAAAAATCGGTACATCCATATATTAATGGACGTACCGATTTTTTTGATCGAAAATTCATATAAACCAGCGATTTTCAACGCCGAATCGGCGTATTTTTCAAAATACTCGCGTTTCCAAAGCGTATTTTTTCATACAATATATTTTTGCAAATTTTGCGAAATTT
>CAJUMY010000022.1 GCA_910587685.1 uncultured Christensenellaceae bacterium | reverse complement strand
TCTTGTTCTTCGTAGTATCGTTATATATTGCGTTTACGGTGAGCCACTCTTTCAATCCGTCTATTCCAAACGACGGATATATCACGTTACTTCCCTGCTTGAACTCCGCGGTTATCTCGGTGATCTCTATAGCCGTCACCTCTACGGTGAACGTATCGCTCTCGTCTCCGCACTCAACGGTCACGGTAACGCTTCCCGATACGCTGAGATCGCCAGTTAGGGTATATCCCTTGTAGTCCTCTTCTACGTCTCCGTTGCTGTACGTTACCTTCACGGTGAGCATATCCTTTAATATATCTATATTACTTCCTTCGAATATCACCGTTCCGTTCTGCTCGAACGTTATCTCTATCCGCGTTACCGTTATATCGGATACCGTGACTACTATATCCTTCTCGAACGTCAGATACCTAACTTTAACGGTGACGTCGCCCGCCGTAGCGAGAGAGCCCTCGAGTACGTAGCCCTTGAAGTCTTCGTCTATATTGCCGTCGTTGTACGTTATCTTGACCGTTATGCTTCCCTTGAGCGTGTCGAGACTGGCTCCAACGAATACAGTGCCCTTCGTATACGTTACGTCCATACTAACGGCTTTGACTTCCGTTACGTTCACGGTGAACGTCGTCTCTTTGCCGCCGAACTTAACTACTATGTACGAACTCCCTGCTATGAGATTACCTGCGAGCTCGTAGTCCGTCACGGTCTTTTGAGAAGCGTCGTTATACGTAGCCGTGACGACGAGCCACTCCTTCAGCTTCGATATATCTGTAGAGGTGAATACTTCGTTGGTTCCCTGCGTGAAATTCGCAGTTATGCTCTCTACCGCTATCTCGCTGACCGTTACGTTGAACGTCGTCTCCTTGCCGCTATATGATACGGTGATCGCCGACGTTCCTACGCTCAGCGTTCCCGAGAGCGTATAGTCTCCGCTAGCTATCTCCTCAGTCCTTCCGCTGTTGTATACTGCAGTGACCTTCAGATATTCCTTCAGACTGTCTATATCAGTAGTCGCGAATACTTTGACGCTTCCCTGCGTGAATACCGCATTGATACCCGTCATGCTCTCCGCAGTTACGTTCACTGTGAACGTAGCCGAGAATCCCGAGGAGCTGACAGTTATCTCCGACTCTCCCGCGACTAACTCGCCCGTTAAGGTGTATTCTCCGTCTGTTAGATCCTTGTTCTTAGTGCCGTCGTTATTGTACAGAGCGACCTTCAGCATGCTCTTGAGAGCATTTATATCACTGCCTGCGTATATGACGGTATCGCCCTGAGTGAAGGACTCGACCTTCACCGCTCCCAAAGCTACGGGCAGGAAGTTGAGCTCTATCTCTCCGCTTGCGCTCTCGTAGTTCTTTGTATCGCTCGGGGTGTACTCCCAAGTATACGTATGCGGTCCTAGCTGTACTGTAGAGCCTGCCGCCCACTTGATACTTCCCGACGTGTCTCCATCAGAGAGCTTGATCTCGGGCATCGCGTCGCCCTCGTGGTAATATACCTTCTCCGGTACTACGGGGTTGACCGTAGGTTTCGCTATCTTTATAGTTATGGTTATAGCCTTGACGTCTGCCGCAAAGTTAGCTGTCTCCTCTGTCGACAGCTTCGCTATATATATTCCCGTATCGGTAGGCTTTGCGTTGCCTGCTACGGGCGTCTTGCCGTCGGCGAGATAATACGTAACGGTCACCGCGCTATCGGAGTCGGTAGTAATATCGACTTCGTAGGCTGTGCCATACGTAACGCTGATATCAACAGCCGAGAACGAAGGCAATGCCTTCACTATCTCAAAGTCGATAGTCAGCGCGCTCGTATCGAGTTCGTAAGGAGTATCGTCCGCGTTCACCAGATACGCCGTAGCGGTATACGTTCCTTGCTTCGTCGGAGCAGTAGTACTGCTAGGATACGTAGTGCTTCCCCTTCCAGCATATCTGAAGCCGAGGACGGGCATACGTCCGTTCTCGAGCGTATCGCCATCGTATATTCCCGTACCGTTATCGCCCTCTATTAGGCTCTTGAACTCTCCTACCGGCATACCTCGTGAGTCGGTCGAAAACTCCAGTCCTATCTTTCGCTTGTTGATAACCAGCTTACACCACCTGACGGTATCGCTCTCCATATGGTCGGGGTCGCCGATATCGGCTTTCCCGAAGAACTTCGGTCTTCGGAGCTCATACGCCCGTTCTTTCTCCTCTTCAGTCCAACCGTTCGCGGTTGCGTCCGCGTCGACTGCCGCGCGTACGTCGTCGATCCAGTTCTGCTGTATCTCAGCCTTCATCCAATATTCGCCTATATCCGACATCTCGGAGTTGGAATACGTGAGCTTGACGTATTCTTTGTTATGCTCATACCACTCGCTATCGTACCAATCGACAGCTTCCTTGTCGTTAGCTAATATCGAGTCGAGCGTCTGATTCTCGGCGTTATACGTGGTAGATACGTCTTCGGGGTCATGCAATCCGAAACTAAAGCCGATGGCGCTCAGATTCAAGTGGATAGCGGGACGAACGCCTTTACTTTCATTAGCATATATAGGTCCTATCTTTCCATCTTCTTTAATATAATAATAAAATGAATATGTACCAAAATGCCCGGATCGTAACCAACATTGCTCCGCTGATAATACCTGCGCACTGCTAAGCTTCCATATCGACGCATTTGAGGACATGTTAATCTCTCCCGTCTCAATAAGCGATGGGAGCCAAATATAGTCGTTGCCCCATTCGTCGTATCGGTGTCCTCCAAATACTTCGTCAGGTTTATACCCCTCTTTATCTAATTCACTATTCGTGTCCCAGATCCAACCGCTCGATATACGACTAATAGCATTGTTTGGCATAGTAAACTGGAGAACAGTAGCAGTAGGAAATTCTCGTCCCAATATATTCTCCGTATGTTGATACTTTACATTTTTCGGCTGTACAAGATACTCCTCTGCGAAACTGCCCTCTCCACCGTTAAATAGCTTCCAAGTTGAATTGTTTTTATTAAGAAGAACACTGTTCCTCATTATACTATTGCTGTACGCATTCTCTCCCTTAACGAATAGCTGCTGTGTGTCTATTGGATACATCATCGACTTTCCGTTAGAGGCCGCTAGATATAGCGTCGCAATGACGTTATCATTACCCTTCTCTGTATCCGCAAGCGTCAGAGACGCTACCATCCACTCGAGTCCGCCGATCTTTATGACGAAACCGCTATTTTTCTTCACATTGTCCTCTATCCTAGCGTTTATAGTAGACGCAGGAACGACGTAATACGGATCGCCCGCTAACTCCGACGGAGAATTCTTGCCGTACGTCTCATAGTCTTCAGCGCCGTTAGCCTTAATATACTCAACAGGGTCGGCGCCTCCGAATAACTTTTGCGTCATATCGTCCGCTACGTATCTATTTATCTCTCCGCTACTTCTATCATACAGTTCCTCGCCATTACCTATTTTTACCGAGGTAACAGTAGTACTAAGAGCAGACGCATCCTCAGAGAAAGCAAAGAACGCCGTCGCAATTAGCGACAACGCGAATACAATCACCGTCATAACAACTATCAAGTTGTTGACCCTACTCCTTA
>CAJUMY010000021.1 GCA_910587685.1 uncultured Christensenellaceae bacterium | reverse complement strand
ATACATCTCTTGTCGCAAGAGATGTATTTTTCTTCTAATTCATATTTTTGGTAAATCGATATTCAATAAAAAATAACTATAATCAAACGGTCATATATCGTAATAATATTCTACACAACACGCTAAATCTTAAAACGTCTCTAACGCAAATAAAAATCGGCTCAGTAATAACGTTAGTTCTCTATAACTTATATTACTCGCCGATAATTATTGATATGATAATTTGGATATATTGCGGAGTTCGCCGCGTTACGCTCAAATATTGTTTTGCTTAATGCTTAAATATTGTTTCATTACTTTCAAATTTGGAAATTTCGATACTATCCTCAACCGCATCCCGTGCGGTTTCGGCGTACGCTACAAAACAATATCCCATATTGTTTGCTTTACGCTTAAATATTGATACGATCTTCAACCGCATCCCGCGCGGTCTCAGCGTAAACTCAAAAAACAGTCCACCGGACTGTTTTTTGAGTTTACGCTCCCTCGATGAGCATTTTGTCAGCGACAAGAGCTATGAACTCGCCGTTCGTCGGCTTGTCGTTCGAAGAATATACCTTGATACCGAAAATAGAGTTGATGTTCTCTATCTTGCCCCTGTTCCAAGCAACCTCTATCGCGTGCCTGATGGCTCTCTCTACCTTCGACGCCGAAGTATCGTATATCTTGGCAATGGACGGATAGAGTCGCTTCGTTATCGAGTTGATAATGTCCGGATCGTCTATAGCCATCTTTATCGCCTCTCTTAAGAACTGATATCCCTTGATATGCGCAGGTATTCCTACAGAAAGGAATATGTTCGCAATCTTTTCATCCATTCCCTTATTCACCTTTCTCGACTGCCTGTTATCCTCCGTAAGCTCCTTAATCCTGTCGATAAGGATCTCTGTCTTTACGGGCTTCAGCATATAATAGCTAGCGCCGTAATCCATAGCCTTCATAATAAATGCGTCGCCGACTAACTGCGATATAACTATTATCTTAGGTCTCTTCTCATACATAGAATAATCGATATTCGAGAGGACTCCGTATCCGTCAAGCTCCGGCATGATGATGTCGAGCAAAATAACGTCGGGCTTTGAATACTTGATCATTTCGATTGCTTCGATACCGTTCTCCGCAATACCTACTACTTCAAACGTGTTCTCCAATTCCTTACTTATCATCTGTGTATACTCTTTGTTATCATCAGCAATCAAAACTCTAGCTTTTGCCATAAGACAAATCCTCCGAACTTACTTCTTAACAGTATCGTTATTATAACATAGCCAAGGTAAATATGTCAGTATAATATATACTATTCGTGTCGAATTTTGTCGAACTTTGTCGAAAGATAAAATTTTTCATTGTCAAATTATGAAAAATTGTCAAAATTGACTGATTTTCGGGGAATACGGAAGATAAAAGAAAAATTCTTCCGTTATAAGCATCATCCGATAGCCGCAAAATGTATATCAACGCCAATTCGGAACGTCAAAACGTTACGCGCCGCTTATAAATCAATATACGCCGCAGCTTGAATACTTAAACCGCCGAAAAGCAAAAAGCGTAAAGCTAAAACTTACGCGTAGATATGAAAGCCGCAAAGGAAGCTGAGCTTCCTTTGCAAGCATAAAAAATATCCCTATGAAACACTCATAGGGATACTTTGAAACATCTATATATAGATATATTATTTAATATTAAGTAAAGGCGTTCGATAATCGACAAGAGATCACTTCTTATCCTCTTCCTCCGCCTTTATCTTGTCCTGCTCGGTCTTAGAATCCTTGACGCTGAGATTAGCAAGCGGATGAACGTCTCTGTCGTTCTCATCCTTTGTGAGATACATCTCGCCGCTAACGAGGTCTATAACGTCAACGTAGGTGTAATAGTCGCTGTTGAAGAAATATATCTTGCCGTCAATGACCTCGGGCATGAGCCACGTGGTATCGACCTTAACGCTATTGACTATCTTGGTATTGTAGTCGAGCGAATCGTCAAGAGCTCTAACCTCCATAACACTATCCTTGATATATACGACGGACGGAACAGCCGCGCCGTTATCGAACGAATAATCTACGAACTTAACTACGTTGACGCTCGCTCCGAAATCAATCACAGCGTCTCTGTCGAAGAACGAAAGAGTACCGTCGGCGTTCTTCTTCTCTATCATCTTATAGAGCTTATTGGAGTCAACGACGTATACGCCGTCTTCGAGGCTGATGGGAAGTACCGTAGAATATGTCTTGTCGGTAAATCTCTTCTCCTTATCGACCGCAAGTTTGCCGTCGCTATAGAGCGCTCCGTGAAGTCCCGCGGGATTCTCAGTATTCGCGCTGCAAGCCTTCTCGTAATAGAGCTCGATACCGTTAGATGCCGCGATAGCCTGCTTCAAAGATATTGTGAACTGAGCCTTCTTGTCGTTACTGTCGGTATAGGTCGAGCCGTTGATGATCTCCTTGGCTTCGCTACCCGATTTAGTAGATACGACGTAGGTAACGTTATACGTAGCTTCCTCGTCCTCAGACGCCTTGGTATAGAAAATAACGTCGTCGATCGGAGTATTCTTGGGATCGTAAGTCTTATTCTGCGGGAATACTACGCCGGTCACGTCCTCTGCGACGGTCTCCTCTTTTCCTATAGAGTTATCGTCGTAAGGAATACGCGTTATCTTGTTGTCCTTATAGTATATGAGCGCGTCGGATGCGAACTTGTAGACGGTACTAGCGCCCTCTACGGTCGCTATCTTCTCCGTCTTGCTTCCGTCGATAGAAGTCCTCATGTAGTCGAGGAAACCCGTCTGCAGCGCGCCTTCTCTGTCCGTTGCAATGCTCGGCGTGGTATAATAGATATATCCGCCGAATACGAAGATACCGCCCTCTTTATTAGAAGAAAGACTCATGAGCGGAACTACGATAACAGGATCTTTGACGTTGCCCTTGTCGTCGAGCTTGCCTCTCATGATAGCGCCCTTCGTAACCTTTCCGAAGGTATTGTCCTCTTTTTTGGTTATATCGGAGGTAGCGGTACGGCCGTTGATATAATAGATATATTCGCCCTGCTTGACCGCAAGTCCGCCGTTATTCTCTACTACGGCGTCTTTATCTCCGCCGGCGATCGGACCCCATTTATACGTGTCAGCGCAACCGGCAAATATCATAACGAGCAAAGTAAGCATAGCTACCGCTATTACGATTTTTTTAGAAATTTTCGTCATACGAATCTCTCCTCACTAGAAAATATTGTTAATGAAACAAGCTACCGACGAAAAGTCAAACGCACATAATTCCGACAGGGTAGCATACTATTATATTATGATACATTAATTTTTTTATATAATCAAGTATTAAAGCTAAAATTTTTATCAAATATAGCAAAAAACGGAGATTTATGCGTAAATTTAATCTTGACAAGACGAATAAAGCAGACGGCGTATCGGGAAACAATACGCCGAATATGAATAATATCGGCAATATCGGCGAAATAATGGGGCTCATAAACTCTTTCGGAGGCAACGGAGCGATGAACCAAGCCGAACTCATCGGCAAACTCATGTCGATGCAAAACCCCATGAAAAGCGGCGAGGGCGGAAACTTCCCTCCGTCAATAGACGACATCATAAAAAAAACTATGGGCGCCGCGCAAAGCGAAAAGTCGCAGCCGCATAACGATAACGACGAAAAAGCAAATCAAAGTCAACGTCGGTCGTCGCAGTCAGCAACGCAAAAGAGCGATACGCCTCACTCTAACGTCAAGGCAAACGATCCCGTCAAAACAAGCGCGGAAATGACGGCGTACGAAAGAGCGAACAGCGTATCGGAAAACGCCCCTATCCTTTCGGACAAAGCAAAAAGATACATACGATTTAGCAATAATCACGATAGGATAGTCAACAAAATATTGAATAAAAACAATTAGAGCGGCGCTAAAAGAGCCGCTCTTTTTACTCCCCCGTATCAATCATCCGCTTTACTCTTAATAAGCGCTAAAGTATCGCCGAAATATAAATAGCGACGCTCTCATATAAAAAGCGTCGCGTTATCGAAACGGCGCATAACGCTAAAAGCGAAAACGCCGTTATTTTATCAATATACAATATATGTATATATATTTATGCAATTAAGATTTTTCGATAACGTCTCCCGTAACACCGTCTTGATACATTATATAGTATCCTTTCCCTTTCTTATCGTCCTTATCGAGCGGAAGCCACTCGTAATTGTCCTTTATCTCCTCCGGCGGATTATCGCCGCCTTCGCCCTTGTATCCGTAACATATGAACGCAACTTCGTCGCCGTCCTTTATCTCTCCGACGACGTAGTAATTCGTATCGTCGTAATATACTCTTGCGAACCTCGAACCGACAACGAGTCTCTCAAGCTCGTCTTCGCGTTCGTATCTTGCGAAAAGGTCTTCAAGCTGTACTCCTATAGCTCTCGAAAACGGGTGCTCTTTAGAATAAAGCGTTTCTTTCCCTCTCTCCCCGTCCTCGCTATTTTCAAGCCCGACATTTTCCTCTTCGTCTATCTTGCCTACGATAAGGCTTTCGCCGTCCTGCAGGATATCCTCTATCTTATTCATTATGGACTCGGCTTCCACGTCTTCCTGCATTACCTCGCTATCTATTCCGTCTTCCATATCTTCCGATACCTTATCGGCGTTCGCTTCTTCCGCGGCTTTGACTATCTCGTCTTCGCTCACGACTTCTTCGCCGACTATCCTCATATTGTCGAGCGAATAAAACTCCTTGAGAATACTTTCGGTATCTACTTTTCCCGAATTTCCTCCCTGCATGACGAGGCTCATATCGAACATGCTCACTACAACGCATTCGATCTTCATTATATTGCCGTCGTAGTCGCCGAGTCTGAAAGATTGATTATTTTTGATAATCTCGATTTTCTGCACAGGAAGATCGTTTATCCTCACTCCGAGATAGTACTGCGCGTCATCGTATTTATTCAGTCTGACAGTACCGGTAAGAGCAGTGCCTATTCTCTCGAATTTCACTACGCCCGTCACTCCTTTGGTTCCGCTAAGCACCGCCATATATTTAGACACCGTCATTATTCATATCCTCCCGTTTTTATATCGATCGCGCCGATAAATTCCCGAAAATATCTCTGCTTTACGCGACTTATCCGACGCAATTCATATTTAATAGATATGCCGGCTCTCCGGCAATTATTACACCGTACGAAAAACCCATTTTCAAAAGCTGAATAATTATCGAACAACAACTCAACTTTCACCACCGCAAAATACTCGGGACAATCGAAAGCGGAAACAAAATAGCGAAACGTCTCATTCGATTGACAAAATTTTATAATAAGAATATAATAATTTCACGGAGGAAAAGCGTTCCTCCGTATTTTTCTATCCGCTAAAGCAATGCGGTAATACCTTCCGATATACCCATTTGAACGGGATAAAAATTCGGACAGATAAATAAGGAGGCGATAGACGATGATAAAAGACCTTACAGTCGGAAAACCCGCCAAAGTTTTATTCCTATTCGCGTTGCCGCTTCTATTAAGCACCGTTTTCCAACAGCTCTATAACATCGCCGACAGCATGATAGCGGGAAGGTTCGTCGGAGAGGACGCTCTCTCGGCAGTCGGCGCGTCGTATCCCATCACGATGATATTCATGGCGATAGGTCTCGGCGCGAATATAGGCGTCAGCGTCGTCGTCTCGAGGCTCTTCGGCGCAAAACGCATGAAAGACGTCAAAGAGGCGGTAAATACGGCGTTCATATCAATAGCCGTTCTCAGCATACTGCTCACAGCGCTCGGACTCTTGATAAGCAAACCTTTACTGAGACTCCTCGGCACTCCCGACAATATCTTTGGCGATTCGCTCGCCTATCTCAATATATATATAGGCGGTCTCATATCGCTATTCATGTACAACGTCGCGACGGGTATATTCTCCGCTCTCGGCGACTCCAAAACGCCGCTCATATTCCTGATCGGTTCGTCGATAGGCAATATCATTCTCGACATCATACTCGTCGTTCCGATAAAGCTCGGAGTGCAAGGCGTGGCTTGGGCGACCTTTATAGCGCAATCGATCGCGGCAATTCTCGCAGTAACCGCTCTCGCGCTAAGGATCAAAAAAATAGAAACAGAGCAAAAATCCCGAATATTTTCGGCGAAAATGCTGAAATCGCTATCGTATCTTTCGATCCCGAGCATACTTCAGCAGAGTTTCATCTCCGTCGGCGGGATAATCATACAGGGACTCATCAACAGTTACGATTCCTCGAGCATGATTGCAGGCTATTCTGCGGCGATAAAGCTAAATACCTTCGCGATAATGACTTTCACTACGCTTGCGAACGGACTTTCGAGTTATACCGCGCAAAATATCGGAGCAAACAACTTCATCAGAGTCAAACAAGGCTACAAAGCTATGTGTCTCATGGCTACCGCGGTAGTCGTTCCGTTCGTCGTATTCTTTGCCGCGTTCCCTAACGCCGCGCTAAAGCTGTTCATAGAAAATCCAAGCGAACTCGCTATGAAAACGGGACGCGATTTCCTCATCATAGTATCGCCGTTCTACTTTTCGATAGCGATAAAATTGGTCTCCGACGCCATATTGAGAGGCTCGGGAAGGATGTTCCCATTCATGATATCGACGTTCGCGGATCTTTTTTTACGTATAGTCCTCGCTTACGTTTTCAACGAATTTTGGGGAAGCGTCGGCATATGGATATCGTGGCCCGTCGGTTGGGTCGCGTCGACGGTAATGACCGTTGCGTTCTGCCTTAGCGGCGTATGGAAAAAGCAAGGAAAAAGAAAAAGCTCCGATACGGCTTTGGAACAATAAAGCTCACGAGATAAAATCAACTAAAAGAGCTTTGTTTTAACGATAGAATATCCAATCTTGACAAATCGCGTAAGCGGTAATAAAATATAGATGATACGATCGAGAAGCTAGTTATATCTATCTAGGCTTTTCAATACCATATCTAAGGAAGCGACGAATAAAGTATGTTCATCAACGAAACGAAAGTGGATCTCAATTTTAACTTAAAAATGAACCGATACCTGTCCGGTAAAAAAGTCCGAATGATGCTCGCTATATTAGGAGCGCTACTAATGTGTTGCGCGATCGCCACGTTGACGCTCGAACTTATGTCTATGGACGAAGAAGCGGATTTTTTCATGCCTGTCTTTAGTTTTGTGATGGCGATATTTATGTTCGCGTTCGCTTGCTTTTATAACTCGGTATTAAAGATGACGCTCAAAAAAATGATGCAAGGAAAGGAGTCTCTCGACAGATACGTCTTCACGGAAGAGGGTTACGAAAAGATCTCGAAGATAAACGACGGTACGTCCAGTACCGCGAGCGGAGACTACAACGCATTTACCGAAGCGAAAGAGTATAAAGATATGCTCCTTCTCTTCATCAACAAGGCTACGATATTCCCGATAGAAAGAGCGGGAATGATCGAAGGCAGTTGGGAAGAACTCACCTCTCTCGTCAATAGAAAGCTCGGCGATAAATACAAGGTATTTTGCAAGTTAAAATAAACTTTAAGAATGAGAATATATTTATCCAATCATATGTAAATTCTTAAATTATAAGTTTAACAACCGATTTTTCAATAATTACTACCGATATAAAAATAAATCATAATATGATGTGATTTTTAATAACATACAATAATTAATAGCTTACTTACCGTTTTTCGACAAGTAAGCTATTTGGGATTATATACTGTTTTTTGAAATTTTACTATAAATAATATTGTAAATGCAACATCAAAATATTAAAAAACCGAAATAATAAAATCACGTTCATAACAAAAACGGCGTCTACGCATACGCGTAAACGCCGAATCTTGTTTTATATCAATTAATAGTCAAAAACCATTATGCAAGCTCTGCGAAGTACTTGATAGTTCTAACCATCTGGCTCGTATAAGAGTTCTCGTTATCGTACCAAGATACTACCTGTACCTGATAGGTGTCCTCGTCGATCTTCGATACCATAGTCTGAGTAGCGTCGAAGAGCGAACCGTAAGTCATACCGATAACGTCAGAAGATACTATCTCGTCGGTGTTATATCCGAAAGACTCGGTAGCCTGAGCCTTCATAGCCGCGTTGATGCCTTCCTTCGTTACATCCTTACCCTTAACAACTGCGATAAGGATAGTAGTCGAACCGGTAGCGGTCGGAACACGCTGAGCCGCGCCGATGAGCTTTCCGTTAAGCTCGGGGATAACGAGACCGATAGCCTTAGCAGCGCCGGTGCTGTTCGGAACAATGTTCTGAGCGCCTGCTCTCGATCTTCTGAGGTCGCCCTTTCTCTGCGGACCGTCGAGGATCATCTGATCGCCGGTATAAGCGTGAACAGTCGTCATGATACCGCTGACGATAGGAGCGTAATCGTTAAGAGCCTTAGCCATAGGAGCGAGGCAGTTAGTCGTACAAGAAGCGGCGGAGATAACGTTGTCCTCCTTCTTGAGGTTCTTGTGGTTGACGTTATATACGATAGTGGGGAGATCGTTGCCTGCCGGAGCGGAAATAACGACCTTCTTAGCTCCTGCTGCGACGTGAGCCTCAGCCTTAGCCTTAGAAGTGTAGAAACCTGTACACTCGAGAACTACGTCTACCTTGAGCTCGCCCCAGGGAAGTTCAGCGGCGTTAGCCTTAGCGTAAATAGTGATTTCCTTACCGTCAACGATAATAGCGCCGGGAGTAACGACGGTCTTTCCGTCCTCAGCGAGAACAGCGTCCTTGTAGTCTACGGTGTGACCCTTAGCTACGTAGTTACCCTGCATAGTGTCGTACTTGAGAAGATGAGCGAGCATCTTAGGGCTGGTCAAATCGTTGATAGCTACTACATCGTAGCCCTTAGCGCCGAACATCTGTCTGAAAGCAAGACGACCGATACGACCGAAACCGTTAATTGCAACTCTAACATTTGCCATAATTAATTGTCCTCCAAAAAACTTTTTAACATTTTACTGTTAATATATGTCAATTTTTATACGTTAATAGTTTAACAGTATTTCGATATTATTGCAAGCGAATTAACTTAAAATTTAGGTAAAAGACAAATTTCGTATTCGCTCTGACGATAATCATATTATATAAGATTGTCGGGATTGAGAGGCTTCAATTCGTCGAGTACGAATAAGCCGTCCTTTCTAATGAGAACGTCGTCGAAGTATATCTCTCCGCCGCCGTATGCGGGGGTCATAACGAGAACGAGATCCCAGTGTATAGCGGACTCGTTGCCGTTGAACGCGTCGGTATAGCAAGCCCCGGGAGTGAAGTGTATCGAACCGCTTATCTTCTCGTCAAAGAGTATGTCGCCCATAGCCTTGTCTATATACGGATTGACGCCGAGCGAAAACTCGCCGACGTATCTTGCGCCGTCATCGGTGTCGAATATAGCATTGATAGCCTTGGTATTGTTCGCCGTCGCCTCGACTATCTTGCCGTCCTTGAATACGAGACGCACGTCCTCGAACTTGATGCCGTTCTCGACGGACGGAACGTTATAATGTATAACGCCGTTGATACTATCGCGAACGGGCGCGGTATACACTTCGCCGTCGGGAATATTCCTAAGTCCGCTGCACTTGACCGCTCCGATATTCTTGATAGAGAACGTCAGATCCGTATCGTTAGCGATAAGACGCACCTTATCCGTCCTATTCATCAACGCAACGAGCGAATCCATCGCTCTGTCCATCTTGGCGTAATCGAGATTGCACACGTTGAAATAGAAGTCCTCGAACGCCTCCGTGCTCATTCCCGACATCTGACTCATGCCCTCCGTCGGGTAGCGAAGTATCACCCACTTCGTCTTGTCGACTCTTATGTTGTGGTGCACGGGATGAGCGTACTCTTTATCGTAGAGCTGCATATTGTCGCTCGGCACGTCGCTCAGTTCATACGAATTATTCCCGCCTCTGATGCCTATATAGCACTGCATCTTTTCCATCATGGGCTCGTCTATCTCACGCATGAGATCAACGGTGTCTTTGTCGAGTCCTCTCATGATCTCGCGCTTTATCCTGCTATCGCTAAGTCTTACTATAGGACGCCCGCCCTTCTTGTATATTTCCCTTACAAGACACGCTACGAGCTGATAGTCTGCGCCCGTCGCCTCTATGAGAACGTTCTCGCCCTTCTGAACGTCGCACGAATAATTGACGAGATTATACGCCAACAATTCCACTCTTTTATCTAACAACATATATATTACCTCCGCTATATATCTGAGTTATTTCGGTTACCGCCGTCTTTTCCTCTATTTGATACGTCATAACGCGTATATTCTATATTAGGATAATATCATTATATCTCATTATTCCCTATATTAGACGGGTCAGCCGCAATTTCCGTTTTTTCATATCTATTTTATGACAAGCGAAAAAATATGTCAATAGCGAAAAATGCAAAACAGCCTGCAATATAAGCAGCGTAGCCGTCACGCGCATCGCTAAACTTGATTTTCCGCGACCGCGTTAATTTTTCCTAAAATAAAAAGTTGCTTTCCCGTTACCGACTCTTTCGATAACCCCCTCTTGCAATAAAGTCTTTAACGCATTTTCGACGGACGTCTTACCGATAGAGGGGATAAGTTCCATTATATCGCTTTTCGTAAACTTACCGATTTTGCCGTTCACGGCATTTCTCACCAAATCGACAGCTAACGCGCCGCTCTCCATAACGCTCACTCTATCCTCAAGATCTCTATAAGCCGCCAAAACGATTCCAAGTATATATTTGACAAAAGGCGTTACATCGTTCTGTCCGCTATTCCAATCGATATCGCTCTTCTCTAAAGCCTCGTAATAGCTTGCCTTCGTCCTTTCTATCTTGCTCTCCAAGCTCACGTACTTACCTACGGCGTAACCTGCGCGGTACAAAAGCAAAGTCGTAAGGAGTCTTGACATCCTTCCGTTGCCGTCATTAAAAGGATGAATACACAAAAAGTCTATTATAAAAGCGGGAATCAGGATAAGCGGCTCTATTTCGCAATTATCCGTTTCGCGGTTAAAGCTCTCGCATATTCTATCTATAGCCATAGGCGTCTCAAACGGATCGAGCGGCATAAACCTGACGAATTGCTTCCCGTCCTCTCTCGTTTCCGCTATATAGTTCTGCGTATTCTTAAATCTGCCGCCGATATCTCTTCCCGAATAACGATACAGGACTTGATGAAGTTGCAAGATATAAGACGTCTTGATAGGAATATATTCGTAACTCTCATGTACGAGCGCCAAAGCGTCTCGATAACCCGAGATCTCTTCTTCGTCTCTGTTTCTCGGAGTCGCGCTTTTAACGCATAACTGCTTGATACGGGTAGCCGTAGTGACGATACCTTCGATCTTATTAGATGATTCGGTACTTTGTATCTTTGCTATCTCGACGAGTTTCTCGAGCGCCGCAGGTCTTTGTTTCAAAAACAGCGTCTGTTTGCCCTTATACTCGCGGATCTGAGCAACTAATCGAAGTATCTCGTTATCCCATTTAATATTCTTCAATTTATTATAATCAAATTCTCTCATACGCCTACCTTTCGAGCTATCAGCCCAATTATACCATTAGTTTGGGCGATTGTCAATGCGGTTAAACGATTATTCGCACAAATTAACTTCATTTTGGGCGAATTATGCAGATTTAGGCGAATATACCGATAACTTTAGAAAAAGTAACTAAGCGATAAAAATCGCTTAGTTGCTTCTTTCATACGTCTTTTATAAATACCGACCGTTTACGCATAATCTTGAAAAATCAAGTACATATATGATATATATGTTACTGATCGCTCGTTTCTTCTTCGCCGCCGGGAGTTTCGGCGTTCTTTTCGCGTTCTCTCTTAGCTCTGCGTTTTTCTCTGAGGAGCTGTTTCCTGTATTCGAGATTTTCCTCTATCTGAGTTATTCTAAGGTCAATGAGATCCTTTGCCATTT
>CAJUMY010000020.1 GCA_910587685.1 uncultured Christensenellaceae bacterium | reverse complement strand
TTGAACCATCTGACAGTTTCGGACTCTACGTGTTCCTTATCGCTCGTATCGGGATCGCCCTTGAACTTCGGCTTTCGAGACTCGTATAACGCCTCTTTTTCTTCGTTATTAAGTCCGTTCGCGGTGGCTTCTGCCTCGACTTCCGCCATTATATCGTCGAACCATTTCTGCTGAAGTTCTACCTTTGCCCAGTATTCGCCCGCATTAATAGTACTAGATTTGGTATAAGTTACCTTAATGTATCCGTTCGTATTCTCGTACCACTTCTTGCTGTACCAACTGACGGCTTTAGCGTCTGTCGAGGCTACGGAGTTAAGCGTCTGAGCTTCTCCATTATATGTTGTAGTAATATCCTTTGGATCTTTCAAACTAAAATCTAATCCTATAGCGCTTAAATTTAAGTGAAGCGCGGGACGGACGCCGTAGATACCTGAAACATAGTCGCCATAATAAGCGCCCGATGTCTGCATAGAGTACGCACCGTAGGAACCATCGCCACCACCAGATCGAAACCAAGAGTACGGCGTTTCAGAAGAATTATGCCCACGTTGAGTATTGCTTAGATTCCATATAGATGAAGTAGTTGCAATATCGCTCGTACCAGTCTCAGTTATAGATGGAAGCCATATGTAATCATTTCCCCACTCGTCATATCTATGTCCATCAAATTCATCCTCAGGTTTGTACGGATTGGATAAAAAATCACTATGCCAACCGCTAGGCAAGTCACTGAGCGCATCGTTCGGACAGTTAGTCCAAGAACCATAACGTCCTAATATCGTCTCGGTCTGCTGATACTTGATATTCTTAGGCTGTACTAGATACTGCTCCGCGAAACTGTTCTCTCCGCCCTGAGAGAACATATTCCAAGTAGCATTGTCCTTATTCAGCAGTACGTTATTCCTTATGGTACTCCTGCTATATGAGTTATTTCCCTTAGTATTACTATTATCGGAATAATACTGCGACGTTCCCTGATTGTTCGCTAAATATAGCGTTGCTATTACGTTATCTTTACCTTTGTCCGTATCAGCAAGAGTCAAAGACGCGACCATCCATTCAAGTTTGCCGAGGGTTATAACGAAACCGTTATCCCTCTTCGTCTCGTCCGCTATCCTACTATTGATAGTAGACGCGGGAACTACGTAATACTGCTCGCCTGCGAGCGCCGACGGAGAATTCTTTCCGTACGTCTCCCAGTCGGTAGCTCCGTTAGTCTTGATGTACTCAACGGGGTCTTTGTATCCGAATAGTTTATCTACGAGATCGCTCACAACGTCACCGTTAAAGTCTCCGCTATCTCTATCGTACAGTTCCGCACCTCCGCCTATCTGTGTCGCCGAGCTCGGATCGGCAAGAGCCGACACCCTATCAGGAAAAGCAAAGAACGCCGTCGCAATGAGCGACAACGCGAATACAATTACCGTCATAACAACTATTAAATTGTTGACCCTACTCCTTACCCTATTATTCATAGTTCTACTGTGCTCCTTTTTTTCCTTAACTTTCGTATACGTAGTTTCTTCCCGCTCTCTTTTGAAGAAACAAAATGAAGGTAAACCAAAATTCACCTTTGAAGTTGCCGTATTTGTCATTTTTGCGAATACATCTCCTGTGACAAGAGATGTATTTTTTGAATATTTTTGGGTAAATCAAGATATGAAATTCGTGTTTTAATGTATAAAAGCCAAAAAAACTGCAAAAACTATTGACTTTCTCGAATAAAATATTTAATATGATAATATATAGTAATATATGAAAATACATCTCTTGTCACAAGAGATGTATTTATCTTCTATTTCATAATTTTGGTAATAAAACGATTTTAATACGTTGCATTTTGAGGACAGTATATAATTAATATAAAAATTTTTCTATATTTATTGATCAATATTATAGAAGCTATCTTGACGCTATGAGAAAGAAAAGCGTTACCGTTTTTGCGACAACGCTTTTATAAAATTTAACATACATATACTATATATTTCTAGTTCATTCATAACTATATTACCGTTACGTCGGAGTTATACTCTATCTTTTATTTCCGTCTTTATCTTATTAAGGAAATCCTCGAGAGTCATCGTCTCGGTCTTAGACGTGTCGCGGTAACGCACGGAAACGGTTCCGTCCTCTACCTCTTTTTGCCCGATTATGACCATATACGGCACGCGTTCGACGGTCTGCGCTTCCCTTATCAGATAACCGACCTTTTCGTTACGATTATCGAGTTCGACGCGTACCTTCGCGTCTCTGAGACTTTCATACACCTGCTGTCCGTATTCCGCGCTCTTCTCGGAGACTAGCAATACCTTGACCTGCGTCGGAGCGAGCCATACGGGGAATTTGCCCACGAAATGCTCGGTCAATATTCCGATAAACCTCTCTATCGAGCCGAAACAAACTCTGTGTATCATTATAGGACGCTGTCTTTCGCCCTTTTCGTCAACGTACTCGAGCTTGAAATTGAGCGGCATCTGGAAGTCGAGCTGAATAGTTCCGCACTGCCACGTACGTCCGAGCGAGTCCTCGAGGTGGAAGTCTATCTTCGGTCCGTAAAAAGCGCCGTCGCCTTCGTTGACAGTGTACGGCATACCCAGCTTTTCAAGAGCGCTCTTGAGACCGTCGGTAGCCGCTTCCCAGTCCTCGTCGCTACCCATACTGTTGTCGGGACGCGTCGAAAGCTCTATCGAATACTTGAAACCAAACTTAGTATATACCTCGTCAATTAGATGAACGACGTTAGTTATCTCGTCGGTTATCTGCTCTCTCCTCATGAATATATGCGCGTCGTCCTGCGTGAAACAGCGTACTCTGAACAGTCCGTGCAAAGCGCCTTTGAGTTCGTGACGATGCACGAGTCCCAGTTCGCCGACTCGCATAGGCAGTTCTCTGTAGCTGTGCGGTTCGCTCCTATATACCATTACGCCGCCGGGACAGTTCATAGGCTTGACGCAGAACGTCTCCTCGTCGATAACGGTTGAATACATATTATCCTTATAGTGATCCCAGTGTCCGCTCGTCTCCCAGAGTCTCCTATTCATTATCATAGGAGTGCTGACCTCGACGTAATGCTCTCTCGTATGGATCTCCCTCCAGTAGTCTATGAGAGCGTTCTTGAGCGCCATACCCTTAGGCAGGAAGAACGGGAAACCCGGCGCCTCGTCGCACATCATAAAGAGACCCATTTCCTTGCCTATCTTTCTATGGTCTCTCTTCTCTGCCTCTTCGAGCATGGTGAGATAGTTATCCAGCTCCTGCTGAGACGGGAAAGCTATTCCCTTTATACGCGTAAGCATTTTATTATTCTTATCATTCTTCCAATACGCGCCCGACTGTCCTACTATCTTGAACGCCTTGAGTCCCTTCGTGTACGTCATATGCGGTCCGACGCACATATCGGTGTATTCGCCCTGTCTGTAGAAGCTGATAACTGCGTCCTCGGGCAAATCGCCTATATGCTCCACCTTATATATCTCGCCCTCGTCGCTCATATACTTAACGGCCTCTTCTCTCGTGAGAGTAAAGGGCTTGATCGGCTGATTTTCCTTGACTATCTTTTTCATCTCGCTTTCGATATTCATAAGATCGGCGTCCGAGAGCTTCTTCTCCCCGAGGTCGACGTCATAATAGAATCCTTTGTCCGTCGCAGGTCCGTACGCAAACTTAGCGTCGGGAAAAAGTCTCTTAATGGCCTCCGCCATAATATGCGCCGCGCTGTGACGCATTACGTGCAGTTCTTCTTCCTTTTGACACTCTTTAACGGTACCGTCGTTGTATATAACCTTCATAATATATCTTCCTTCGGCGCGCTAAATACAGTCGCGCCCAATAATTATTCGCGCCGCAAAATATGCGTTACTTCTTTTGATTCTTATTATATATACGTTATATATTTTTGTCAACTCTCATAAACAATAATGTCTTTTTAATGTATACCTACGCGTTTAGACATTCCTAAATTTCATAATTCCATATAGCTACAAAAGAAGAAAGCCTGTTGTATAGCCTTGCTCATTTATCCTCTAATCCAACAACTCGCTTTTATCTAAAAAATAACCGTATAACATTTTCTTCTCAAACTCAGTAGCCGTATCTGCTTTTAGGCGTTCAATGATTTTAGGCTTTATTTTTTCTTTTTCCTTAATAAATTTTTCCAGAAATTCTTGCTTTTTTGTGAAGTTTTGCCATTTATAATCGGAAAAGTCTACCTGACTATAATCAAAGTCATCAGGCGATAAAATAAAGTCAATACAACTTTGCTTATTGCGCATATTTTTGAGCGCGCTGATATCCGTTATTTTATTAAATATAATTAGAATATATAGCACGTCCAATTTATTATCAAAATGATCTGGTATTTTGAAAATTTTCCTTTTATGTTTTTTTTCATCCAATTTTATTATATCGTTAAGAAAATCCGTAATTTTTTCTTCATTAAAGTCAATCAAATCCGATAAAATAAAATCAATAAGATACCTATCATTAATCTCTCCAAAATGTGCGTATAGAAAATCACTAATTTGCTTTTTATTTTTTTCATCTACTAAATTCTTTTGGATAAGCCATATTAACTTTATTTTTCTGGAAGCATTTTTTTGCGCAATATATACACTAAATAACTTGTCTTGCAATTCTGCTTCTTCTGAATTCATCAATAAAATATCCATCAAATCTCTAACACTATTTTGATTTGAGTTATTGATATAATCATAAAAATTTTCTGAAGATATGATCTTTTCAAATATTTCATAATGATTTTTTGACATTACAATGTCACACAATGCGACTAAATGATGCAAACATTGATAATAATCCGGATATGATACAGAAAAGAAAAATCGTACAAATTTGTCATTTGACAACATTTTTTCAAGACATTTTTCGATAACGCCTTTTTCTTCGTTCGTCAGTTCAAGGTGTAAAATAAGCATTGCTGAATTAATAAGAGTTGACCAAAAAGACGAATAGACCGTTTCGTCAGCATATTGTATAGAATCAATTAGATTTTCAAATGAATGAAATATAAATTCTTTTGAGATTTGTAAACTCAATTTATTCACATGATATTTACTAATCAAGGACGCTAAAGACTTTGTGGAAATAAATTTTGTCATTATATCCCAATCTGCGAAATCTATTGAATATCTTTCGATTCCATTTTCAATACCAAACAAGTTAGTTTTTTTATCAGAATTTGCTCCGTTAGTACATAATATTGCTTCTATATATATTGATAGCACCTCTTTTATATCCTTTAAATGCTGACAAAAAAGTGTATTATAAAAATAATACTTGTAGACCTCTTGCGCTACTGATTTTATATCATATAACTCCACCAACGAAGAACCCATCGATATTACATTCCCCGAATATAATTCTTTCAACTTGTTTAAAGATTCCTTTAAATATATTTTTTTATCTTTAAATCCATTGGTTACTTCTTGAAACATTGAATATATCTCTTGTTTCTCCTTAGTAGAAAAATTATTTAGAAAGTTGATCAATTTTGATAGGTCAAATCTCCAAAATTTAATGTTATCTAGTACTGCCTTATTATAAATATAAATCAACTTTTCATTATCGCTTAATTCACGAAACGATATCTCATCATAGTAATCGAAAATCTGCCTTGAATAATAATAAATAAAGTGTTGATAAAACGCTTTTTTAAATATATTACGTTCTTCTTTCAACATACTCAAAATCATTTTATAATTATTACTCAAATAATATTTATACAAATCATCTAAAAATAGTGCGCTTCTTTCCTTATTAGAAATCGTATACTGCAATTCTTTGAGACTATAATGATCCCTATACTTCATAAAATATATCCCATTATCAAACATAAATTGTTTAATTCTTTTCGAATTGATGTCATTGATCTCAAAAATCTCATGTAATCTATTAAAATCTTTTTTAGTAAGAAGAGATAGCGTATTATCTATTCGACTAAGTTTATTGATTTTAAGAATTTTCAAAAGACTATTATATGGAATAAAATTTACATTCTTAGTCTTTTGAACAATGCTGGTCATAAATTCTTTTATATCAAATGAACTCTCTAAAGAAGAATCATGAACAATTCTCAAAAAACTATATAATCTTTTACCTACATTAGCAGTTAATGACGTTGGAATATTTTCAAGTAATGGCGTATGCCTTAAATTTAGTATACGTATATTATTATTCTCAATATATTTTTTTTGTATATCGCTAATCGCATCTTCATCCAAACAAATATATCCGATAATCTTACCGTCTAAAGCATTATTTTGTTGACGAATAAAATTCAGCCAGCTAATAATAAGTTTGATATTATAATCATTTAATGAATATCCTAAAAACAAAATCGTATGATTCGTTAATAGGGCTTTTACAAATAATTCTATTAAAACTCTTCTTTGCGAAAATTCAAGATAATCCTGTTCTTTAAGAACAATCGAATCCTTGTGATTAATATCTCCGTGCATTTTAATTATATATTTATTTGAATCGGAAACAAGTAAATCTTTATCTTCTACTACAACTTTATATTGAGAACGCAACTCGTTTGATGATGATTCCAACAAATTATCATAGTTGGTCGTAATAATATGAGCTGGATTTAAATCAAATATAGCTGAAGATAGTGGAGCATCTATTTTAACATTCTTAATTTTTTTGGAAAGTATATTGTTATATTTTCTTCGGTTTTCGTTATATAAATATTGTGGTATTTTGAGATATTCGTCAGTAGAATAAGTGTTTTTGAGTTTACAAGATTCTTCACAATTATCTTCTTTTTTTTTGCACGCATCACATTTTTTATAACCAACAGCATTTGCCATTGCATCTACCAACTCATTCCAACTTGGTAATCCTTCAACATTGCGAGAAACTCCTGCTCCCACAAATACAATTAATTTACCGGTTTCAGACTTTTCCCGTAAAATATTAATATGTTCAAGTAAATTTGTCATACTCTTAAATACCTCACTGTACTCACTACTCATAAATTATAATAAAATCAAACAATTTATTTTGGAAAACAACTTTTCAATATTAGTTTGGTTACGAAACTGTTTCAAAATAATCAACATTAATTACTTAAGACAGTACTCGCAATATTAAAAGAGTTCCCAAAATTTATTTTTAAATTTAATATATTATATCCGCGCCTTTCTCGCTAGCTCTCTCCATAGCAATATTACTTCATGTCAGAGTGTTTTTCACGTCTCTTTAGCTTTGAAAAAGCTATCATAAAGCATGCGAATACGATCAATCCGCAAACAACTCCGGAACTGACCGATATTATTACGACGTCTATTATCCCGATCGCTTTCGGAATCAACTCCGTATCGGTTACTTGACCGCATACGTTACATTCTTTATGACGTTCCCCGCTCTTAAATAATGTAGACTCTTTGTCGACTATCCAATCTCCATTAGTATGCGCTATCGATGCGATTTCCGAGATCTTTATCCTTTCTCCGCACAATTGACAAATTTTATAAGTCATTCCGACGTCGGAACATGTAGACTCTTTAATATAGACTTCATCTTCCAAAATATGTTTGCACGTTTCCAATACCGGAATAGCTCTTTCTTCCATTATTTCACCGCAAACCAAGCACTCTTTATGCCTATGTCCCTCTTTGAAAATCGTAGGCGCTACGTCAACGATCCATTCGCTCGGAGCATGGCCGCTCTTTTCTATAAACGTCAGCTTTTTCTCACGATCGCATATTTCACAAAGATTATACGTATAGCCTTCCTGCATACAAGTCGGCTCATTCGTATGAACGGTTTCGTTCCATATATGATCGCAAATCAAATAAATCGCCAACGTATCGACCGTTACATCTAATTGCGCATTGCCGTTCTTCAATACGACTTTACATGAAAAATCAATATCTTGCCAAGACTCATTATCCTTCAATTTAAATACGAACTCCGCTATTGCTCCGTTAACGTCGGTCTCTGAGGAATACATGATCACGCCGTTTTGTTCTTCTTGATCCCAGTCGGTCAATACGCCGCCTCCGATCAACCAATTACCGTTAATGTATTCCATTCTGCTTGGATCGTATAATGGCACGACCGCCATAGACTTGATTTTGGAACAATCGGAAAGCGTTACCGTAATAGTTATAACGTCTCCCTTGCGAGCGGCAATATCATTAAACGTCACTTTTGCCGACGACGTTTCCTCTGCAAACGCCGTAACAGCAAAACAACACGTAAAACATATCGCCGCAACTACTGCAAGAACCAATATCTTTTTCATTTTAATTTCCTTAAACAATTACCAGTACAGCGGATATTCTTCAGGAAGAAGAGTATATCTCAATAGATATATTGCATCGTCGCTGTTGACAATATTATCGCCGTTGACGTCGCCGCTTTGATTAAGTTCAAAAAGCTCGTTCCCAAACAACGTATGTCTTAATAAGTATGTAGCGTCGTCCTCGTCAACATATCCGTCATTGTTAAAATCTCCGCGCGGTATATCGATAACGCTGATATTTCCAGGCGCAACTTCCAATGAAACCGCTCTGTCATATCCCTTTTCATCGACAGTATTAACTAGCGCGGCGCAGGACAAAGTATATTCTCCTGCAGGACAGTCCTCTTTTATCTTGATCTCTAGCTCAAATACCACTCTATTCGATTCTTGGTTATACGCATAGGTAAACGTTGCCATCTCCCTCTCCGGATCCCAGTCGTGAATAATACCGTCGGCGATCCATCTTCCTTCTACGATCTCCATTTTAGAGTGATCATAGTTAAACGAATAGAACAGTATGGATTTTAATTCTTCCATGTTCACAAAACTAAACTGAACTATAACGTTACCATCGGCAACAGTCGTTCTATTCTGTATTTTTAATTGAGCTGCTGTCGGCTCTATGACCTTCTGAGCAATATTTATTGTATAAGTAAGTTGATATTCGTTATAGTGTACTAAAATTTCGTGGCTGCCGTAATGAGTCATTGCGGGAACGTTATATACGAAATCTTCATCTATTATTATACTTTCCGAGCTACCGTCGCTCATTGTCTTAGTAATGATAGGACAAATAAAGTCGTCGCCGTATTGATAATCGATTTTTGTTTCCACATAATCGATCTCGACCTTAGAGATAACGTTTTCTGCTACTCTTACAGGTATGAACATATCTTTGGGAACATCGGTTCCGTCTTGATCTTTATAAGTGAAAGATATCTTTATACCGCTAACGCCGATATTGCTGAAATCATATTTGTACGAGTACATCGACGAATTAGCTCTTTTTCCCGTAACAGAATCGACGTACGATAATTCGATAATATTGTTCGACAATACTTCTCCCAATAAAAAGTCGGTTTTTTCAATACCTATTACGTGAACTCTGTCTTTTTGCCAATCTTCTTCCCATTCGCCGTTATAATTTTCGCTCTTATCAACAGCGACAGTCGATTCCTTCCAATCCCACTTTATTAAAGGCGCTATATATTGATTATCGCCGAAAATTTTGCCCTTTTCTCCTGTATTTTTATAGCTGATCAATTCGCCGAAACCGCTATTTTTAGTTATCTGACTAATAGTAACGTCCGCACAAAGCTCCGGATTGTCGTCGGGAATTATCGATACGTCTATTTTTCCCCTATTTGCAACTTGATCGACTTTACCTTCGTTTAGTCCAACGATTCCCGAAATAACACCAATAAAATCATCTTTTGATTTAAGACTGATCCTCATTTCCGAATCATTAAGACTTTGACGCACCGTACCTTTGTTATAGCCGACAACGCCGCCTATGTATATGTCATATTTTTGCGCTTCGCTATCAAAAATCAACGTTTCCTTTGTAATAAATCCGCCGATAACGTTACTCGATCTTGCATACCACTTTCCGGAAGATAGGTCAATACCGATAAAGTCCGCATTTAATGCGCTCGTAGGCTGTCCTTCAGCCCAATTTGTATAAGCATTGTACTTTTTCTCCCTATAGTCATATTCGAACGTACCTCTATCTTCCCAATTCCATTTGTTCAAATTCCTTTCCGCGCGTTCTCCACCGATCCAAAACATCTTACTTTGATCGGTATCATAATACTTAAACATTGTTTCGATTATATTTTGATCTCGATCGCCGTGTATACTGATGAGATTTTCTTGCATTCCCAACGTTGAGGTGATTCTTTTCGCCTCGTCATACGTAACGTTCGCATCGTACAAAGAATACTTTGCTATCGCAGAATAATACGCTATACGCTGTTTATTATTTGGAACGTCTGCCGCTTTGCCGACATTTCCGTCTATTTTTCCGCTTCCGCCGTTACCGCCGGCTCCGCCTTGTCCGCCCAAGCCGACTCCGTTATCGAATAGGATCAGTTGCGCGCCTGAATATGCGCGTATTTCCGTACTGGAAAAGACGACCGCATCTCCGAAAAGTCCTCCCCGTCCGCCGACACCGCCTTGTCCGCCATTACCCTGCTTACCGTCTGACGCCCAAACGCCTTTACCACCGGCTCCGCCGTTACCTCCGGTTCCTCCTTGACCGCCCTGTCCGCCGGCTCCGCCTTTTACAGTAACTGTTCCGGAATATACGATCAAATTATTAACGTTGAGAGCCGCGCCGCCTTGTCCGCCGACACCGCCTTCTCCCCCGTTGCCTCCGGCGCCGCCGTTACCTCCGCCGACCCAAATAAAACCGGCATTCGACCCTTTCAAGCCGTTCGCGCCTTTACCGCCGACACCGCCCTGTCCGCCGGTTCCGCCTATTATTTCAAGTTCCGATTCAACATTGATAACTACTTTGTCTGCTATGATACCTATTCCGCCGATATTTCCTATTCCGCCTACGCTTCCCGGTTTTCCCGACGCGCCTGCGCCCGACCCGTTCGTACCATTTTCAGCGCCTACGCTTCCGGCTTTGCCTTCGGATCCCATGATAGATAACTTCGCTTTGCCTATGATTTCCAAATCGCCTACAACCTTTATCGCAGAAGCGATGCCCTTAGTATTCGATCTTATACTGTTCTTCTCTCCTTCGGATATCAACCACACTTTCGTTGAAGAATTTGACGTTATAGCGCCGTTTTCGGAAACGTATTCGATATTTACGTTATCCAAAGCTATATATCTTTCAAATTCCGAATTTTCAACTTCGATCGTCAATCCTACATATTTTACGTTTGGATTACCTATGAGACGTAAAGATTCCGCTCCCGTTTTCATATGTATCGTTTTGTTTATTTTACCATCTAAGTTCCTGAGATCTATAACAGTCGTATCGTTGACTTCTTCCGATAACTCGCTGACCGCAACAGGAGAAATAACCTTGGCATCCTTAAACAACGCTTCGGTGTCGACCGTAGGCTTTGTTTCTTCCGAAGTATCATCCGTATCATTTTTAACATAATTTATCGTAGAATCTATTATCACCTCATTATGACAATTATCTATAATTCCCGCATTATATCCTACTATCGCTCCTACCCCTTCAACTTGAGATTCGTTCAAAGATATTGTTCCGCTTACGCTCAAGTTCTTGATAGTTCCCGTACTATATCCGAATAATCCGACGTATTCGTTATCGCATTCCATGATATTCATATTCGTTATAGTATTTCCATTGCCGTCAAAGATGCCCGTAAACCTATTAGTTTCCGTTCCGATGGGCTCCCAGTTGGAAATATGTCCGAGATCGATATCGCATGCAAGTATGTAACGCCCTTTCATATTGTTACGGATCTCGTTGAGCTGACCTGCAGACGATATGACCGTATCGTATTGGCTGAAATCAAAATCACCCTCATTTGCAGTCTTATATACGAACTTGTCAAGAATATCATTGCCGATTCCCGCAACTTTTTCATTATAATAGTTTTTCAGCTCTGCTTTTCTACTCGCGTATTGCGAAGGAAGCAGATCCCACATCGATATCAACGTCAATCCGCTGGATAAAACCTGGGCATTTTTATCGTCGACTCCGTCTCCCCATGTGTTGAACGAATTATGATCGGACGTATTGATTTGTCCTTTAGAAGAACCTCTTGAATACGTGCACGTTTTTCTGAATTTACCATTAGTATTTTCGTCTACAGCAAATCCTGATTTAACCTTTTGTTCAAAACTTGCCTCACCAAAAGACGAAACGCTCGTAGATGCGCTTGTTTCCAGACTTGCGGAAGAATCTATAGACGTTTTTATTTCTTGTGATTCTTCTATAGACGTATACGTATATTCGCCGCCGCGTTTATAGGACAAAATCATATGCGTGCCGTATGTATCGAAAAAATCTTTAGGCGACCACACATATTGCGGAAACGTATCCGTTAACGCTCCGTATACGCTCGCATCTAAATGCTCTCTTAAAACAGCGGCATTATCTTTTATTCCACCGTTATTCCAATTTAGCGTCCAACTATCCAAATATTTTTGGTAATTATATATTGTATATTCCCACTCTTTATTCGCAGAGACAGACGTATTCATACTCATAGAAAATCCTGCGTTGATTTTTGCAGAACCTATAATAAAATCGCTACTCATGCTCGACTTCGTACTCAAATCAACTCCGATCGACGTCGCTAACGAAGCAAAACTTTTACTTGTATATCCTTGTCCGTAACTTGTTGAAATAGGATCTTTGCTGATTGTAAAATCCGACAACTCATTGTTATCCAAAATCATTTTTAAGTGATTTTGCGCAAGCAGATCATCCGACTTGTCATTTTTATCAATATCACGTAATAAATTTACGCCCCTTCCCAAATAACCCAAATCATTGATTTCTTTAGGAGTGTTTATCACAGCGTGCAGCAAACTATTTCCGCTACCGGATATAAACGTTGTTGCAATAATTATGCAAACCAACGCAAACGAGCATAATGAAACTACAAAATTTTTTCTTACCGAATTGCTTCTTTTCATTTTCTTTCTCCTATATTTTAGTTTTTAATAATCTTATTAAAATAAAAATTAAACCAATTATTTAGTAAATAATACCATAATTTCGACAAAAAATCTATTGTTTTCTCAAAATTTCTCAAAAAATTATACACATTTATATCAATCAATAAAATAATTTAATTAACGTTTAATAATCGCAACTTATCGTTTCTTAAAATTTCATATTTAGAATTATAATATATAACAAATTAATTTATATCCATATCTATATTGCGCCATAAAACGAATTTGTAGCCTACGCTATTGCTATCAATGAATTTTATTGATATAATAAAATCATGAATACTCATTTTATGAAATTAAATCCCGAACCTTTTAACAAAATTAAAAGCAGCGCGAAAACATACGAACTTCGTTTGCACGATGAAAAACGCAAGAGCATTAATGTCGGAGATTTTATAGAATTTACCAAGCAAAACAGCGCTGAAAAATGTATTGTCAAAGTAATAGATTTACTACTCTTTAACAATTTTGCAGAGCTATATGCAAAACTTCCTTTAGATCAATGCGGTTATGATACAAGCAAGCTTGAAAATGCAAGTCCAAAAGATATGGAAAAATACTATACAAAGAAAGAACAGCGCCGATACGGTGTTATAGCAATTAAAACAGAGCCGGTTGAATAGCAGTGATCAATTTCTAGCGCGCTAAAACAACGCTTATATACAACACAAGAAAAAAAGTAATGAAGGTGACGCCATAATCGGACGATAATTTGGTCATTTTCCCATGACGGAGCAGGATATATTTTACCCCTATAGCCATCATAGTAATCATCAGATACTGCGTGTTCGCTGTAACCATTAGGATACAATTTATATCCGCATGCAGGACAGCGCCCATAATTCTTTGACGGGCTATCAAACATTTCACAATTACAATTATCACAAGTATAAACAGTTTTCATAATAACTCATTATATTTATTAGCAATATTTTCTTTATTATTATAGCATATTTTTCTCAATCTGCTATTACTTTTATTTTAAAATCTACAATTTTGCATGAATGATTGATCTGTTAAATCAATAAAATGCTAAACTTATTCAAGCCCATGACGGCTGAGACAATAAAAGTTCACGTATTGTTTCTCAATCAGCGCTGTCACAGTTTCTCCAAGCCTACTGTCCAACTGCCTTACTTCTCAGAATAAAAAAACACCTTGGGCAAGACATAGTTGGTGTCAAGGTGTTTTTAACAGTGAAAACATAAGAGGACTATCGCCACTATTATGTTTTGATTTCCCCATACTAAGGTATGTTATCGGGTGTAGTATCTTCATAATTCACTTGATTTAGATTTATAAATGCCTTATTAAGTTTTCTATCAAGCACAGTATCAATTTTTCCCATATCTGTTTTTTCGTATGTACATATGAGAGTTATGCCTAATTGTTTATAAATTGGCATCTTAAATTTCTTTGTTTTGGTATATTGAATATTATTTTCATTATATCCCCAATGTTCAATATAAACGTGCTTCTTTTCACCTAGATAGTTCGGCAAATAGAAATCGGGATGAAGGACTTCTTTATCTGTCGCGCCATAAGGTAATTCTCTTTCATAAGCATGGGAAATACCGTGTTCAAAAAGATAATTGTCAATATCTCGTTCGGACTTGCTTTTTACGATATGTCCATCTTTACAAGTATATTTTCCCTCATAATCACCATCAAGCAATTCCACATTTGCGCAATTTGTTATCCTAAAAAGCAATTCTTTATTTTTATATTTGTGATAGCAACTTGAACAAAAAAGCAAGCCGTCAGTTTGTTTCCCGCAAGTGATACATTTAGACTTATTGTTAAAATCTATAATAACCACTTTGTTTTGTTCACTAACAGTAGTCTTTGTTTCTTTAGCTACTGCAATTTCCACATCATCTTCATCATTCTCTTGGATAATTTCAATATCAACTTTATTGAGCATACCAAGCATTTCTTCTTCAGTATACTTTTTAAAACATTTTCTACAAAAAGCATACCCCGTTGTTTCGGCACCGCAAGCAATACATTTATCAAACCCATCGGTTGGCAATTCCGTAAAAACATGCTTTTCACATTTACACGATGTGTCAATATAATGCCACTCATCACATTTTTCACACTTAACAATTTTACCGTTTCTTAAATCTGTGGCATGTTTTTTACAAAGCCTATCTTTTCGATAATTTCCCATGTATGAACTTGTAACTTCGCCACAAATCGGACACACTAATTTGTCAGCCATAACAATATACCTCAATTCATTAGTTATAATGAGTATACCACAAAATATCTAATATTTCAAGTCATTGTATAAGTCTAAAACAAAATCGGCGCTATTATAGCCTTTTAAACAAATAAATGCCTGCAACTGCTCAATTATGAAGTTTGATGATTATTAATTTGAATAAAATAGTTACGGCTCGCGTACCGATTCCTTAATCGGTGCCGTCGTAGCTTTGCGGAGACTAATGTTCGGACTGCCCTACTTATCG
>CAJUMY010000019.1 GCA_910587685.1 uncultured Christensenellaceae bacterium | reverse complement strand
TTTTGCTTTTTTCCATTAAAAATGCACCTCCTCTAGTTGTGTCCAACTTTTGGGGCGCATTTCATTTAGATACGGCTTTTTTCAAAAAATTATTTATTAAACTTTTACTTTATCTACTTCGAATTCTATCGTTTCGTTACCTATATCGGACTTTATCGTAAGCGACGCTTTGCCCTTCTTCCCGTTCGTCTTGACCCATACCGCTCTTTGTCCGCCGATAAGCGAGAACGTTTTAGGTCCTATTATTTCAACGCCCTTCGCCTCGAGCGTAACGACGTCGTTTGAATAAGGAAGCGCGTTGCCGTATTCCGAAACAGCCTTGATAACGACTCTCGTAACGTCATAGGTGTCTTTTTCTACAAGTTTTACGCTGTCTGCTTTTGCAAAGAGCGACGCCTTGCTGACCGACCCTTTTTCTACTTCGCACACTATTTCGCCGTCCTTATATCCCTCGAACTTATACGTTACCTGCTTTCCGCCCCAGTTAGTTACGAACGTGCCGAACATAGTAGTGATATCGTCGACGCTTAGTTTGTACTTCGCCATATTGCCGAGTATCTTGAAAGGATGATGGAATATACCGCCAACGACTCCGTACTTCTTGATACCCAAAAGCGCCGTCTTCATATTCTCGGCAGAACGCCCCTTCATATTCGTATTATTGACTATCTGATTGCCTATAACGTCGTACAGTAATATCGGCGGATGCTTCATATTGCGGAATTCCTTACTCTGTTTTTTGAGCTCTTTGATGTCAAACGTATTTATATGTACTCCGTTTTTGTACATTCTCACCTCGTCGCAGTTAGTGAGTATATATACGTTCCCGACCATTCCGCCGTTGTTGTCGCCTATCTCCATATTCGAAGTTATCTCGAGCACGGGATATTTGTCCTGTTGAGACTTATATATATAAGCCGCCAATTTTTCCACTCTGAACATATCCGATACGCCGTGATAACATATCTTGTCGCCCGAGCCGAAATCTTTATGCGTGTTATAATCGGACATACACCAACCGATAGCCCCGCTCGTGCCTTTAGCTCCCAACATCGCGTTTATTACTTTCGCGTGTCTCAAAGCGTGTTCCTGTCTCTTCTTTTCATTGTCGAACGTCTTTGTCGGGAACATATGACCGTTATGTTCCGTTATGAGATACGGTGCGCTCTTGCACACTATGAACTTAGGAAGAAGAGGACGGTTATCCCCGAGTATGAAATCGTTATAAGTATATACGTCTTCGAGCAGTTTGCTTCTCGGTATGCAACGCACGCCGCCGGTCTGTCTCCTCTTGTCGAGTTCGTGAGCCAAAGCGTTCGTCGCGGTATAGAGCTCGTTATCGTCGCCCGACTCATTGATCCTGACGCCCCAAAGCACTATCGACGGATGGTTGAAGTCCTCTATTATCATCTCTCTTACGTGTTGCAGAGTTATCTCTCTCCACTCTTCGTCTTTACCGACGTACTGCCATCCCGGAATTTCCGTAAACACCATAAGTCCTATCTCGTCGCATCTGTCAAGGAAGTGCTTCGAATTAGGATAGTGCGAAGTTCTTGCAAGATTGACGCCCAAATTGTACTTCAAAAAATCGGCGTCGGCAGTCTGCGCGGACTTCGGCATAGCGTACCCGACGTACGGATAAGACTGATGCCTGTTGAGACCTACTATTTTGGTAAGTCTGCCGTTGAGATAGAATCCGTCGCTCCTGAACACCGCTTCCCTAAATCCTATCTTGACCAACAAAATCTCTTCGCCGTAACGCGCCTCGAGAGTGTACAGCACGGGAGATTCGGTATCCCATAGTTCTATCTTGCCGACGTCTTCGACGATACTTACGTTCTTAGACTCGACGGTGTGAGTGTGGAAAGACGTCACTTCTTCGCCGCTTGCGTCCTTGAGAGCGAACTCGACGCGTGTCGACGACGGCTTATTGAAATTCATTTTGATATCGAGTTTCGCTTCTCCCGTCATAACGTCGAAAGGCTGCACCAAAAACTCTTCGGCATAAACTTCGTCTCTTACGTATATATATACTTCTCTATATATTCCTCCGTACGTAAGATAATCTATTACGTTGCCGAACGGCGGTATTTCGCTTCGCTCCGTCGAATCTAGTTTAACCGCCACGACGTTATCTTCGCCGTATTCCACAAGGTCAGTGATATCCCCTCTGAACGCAGTATATCCGCCTTTATGCGAAAAGGCGTATACGCCGTTGACGTACACTTCGGCGTAATTCGCCGCCGCTTCAAACTCCAGTACGAGCCTTTTGCCTTTATACTTCTCGTCAACGGTGAAATGTTTCCTGTACGCGCTGACAAACTGATACAGTCCTTCGTCAAAGTTGTTATAGGGCAGTTCCTTATTTGTATGAGGAATATTTACCGTATCGAAATGCTCCTCGTCGCACTCTCTCTTGAGATAGCTCTCGCTAAAGTTATCGCTGTATTTCCAATCGTAATTGAGATTTATCCTATCTATCATAATTTGCTCCATAAAACTTTTCGTCTATTCTATTGCTCGGCTACGTCGCCGTTTTCGTTATCGTTATCGTTGAAAGAACTTTTATCTTTATCCTCGAGCGATCTGTCGCTATCTTCCAAAACGCCGCTATTGCCGCTGACCGACTCGCCGTCTATCACAAGCGTTCCGTTTTCTCTGCGTCTCACGTCGAGTTCGCCAAGTATCCTATCTTTATATTCGCCGTTGAATTTATAAAACTTCTTGTATAAAAAGTACGCGGGTATCGCAAGTATGAGCGGAATGACGAAAATCGCCACGTTTATAGATATAACGCCGATACGCGATATCTCCGCGGTAACGTCGAGCTGGTCGCCGTTATTGCTGTTAGGCAGATTTCCGATCGAAGCGACGAGTCCGAGCACGAGCGCCGAGATAGCGTTCGCAAACTTATATATGAGCGTTTGCGTCGAGAACGTGATACTGTCTGTTCTCTTCCCCGTCTTCCATTCTCCGTAATCAACGGTGTCCGCGAGCATTACGGTAGAGCCGACGTTAAGGATACCTTGAGCAAAGAATGCTATTATACCGCCGATGAACAACACGACGAGTCCGACGTATTCCCTGGCAGTATCGCATCTTCCCAATATCTGCGACTTGATCTCGCCCTCGAACGGGAAGCCGAACGCCGCGACTGTCATGACCGCAAAGCCTACTATAATAGCTATCATAGAATAAGAATAGGTTCTATCCCGTCCGAGCTTTTTACATACGGCGGGATATACTACCATACCGATTCCCGTTCCCAGCGCTCCTCCGACGGCTATGAATACCGTCTGCATCGTTATACTGCCGAATACGAAAGTAAAGAAATAGATAGCTATAGTCGAAAGAAGCGTAGTCGAACATGCGTAGAATATAAATTGATACGAATACGCTCTTAACTGATCGTTGCGTTTGAAATTGAGGAAAATATCCTTGAATCCTATTTTTTCTCCCTCTATCGTTATCTTTTCTTTAGTAAAGATACACGTTATCATCATCAAAACGACGTATATGATAGTGAATACCAAGCTGACGTAAAAGAAGGTCTGTTTCGTCCACGTATCGCTGCCGCCGAGTATAATGGGCACTCCTCCGACAACGCACGCCGCGCCTATTGCCGCAAAAGTACGGGCAAGCGACGATATATTGTTTCTTTCGCTCTCCGTCTTAGATAAGGCGGGGACCATAGACCAGTAAGGAACGTCCATGAGCGTATACGTCATACCCCATAAGAGATATAGCGAAAAATAAATGACGTATTTCCCCGCGTTCGCAACGTTGAAGTCAAGATACATGAGTAACATTATTACAGCGTTCGATAGCGTGCCGATAAACAGCCACGGTCTGTATTTTCCCCATTTCGTCCTAGTCCTGTCGACTATCATTCCCATCATTGGGTCGTTCACGGCGTCCCACAGTCTCGCCGCCATAAAGAATACTCCGACTGCGATACCGTTAAGATTCTCCATCTGTATGAGAAACACCATATAGAATGCCGTTACTATCTGGAACGCCATATCTTTTCCTATAGCGCCCACTCCGTAAGAAACCTTTTCTCTGAGCGAAAGAGCTACTCCTTCTCCCTTTCCCATAATTTACCTCCTAACATCTCGCTATAACGTCAACGCCGCTTTTACGAAATGTAGCTTTGGCGTAAAACGTTAGCGATTAATATTTTTCCCTTAGCATAATATTTTTATAATTTACCGCGTCACAATTTTCAAAGGCCTTTATCTATAATATCACTATCGGCGAAAACCAATATAATGCCAAAACGAATATACATATGCATATTATCCGTTTTCGCTATCGAAAAGCCTTCTCTGCGGACTCGGTGAAAGTTCATTTCTCGCCCTTTTCTCTAAGTTCCCTGTCGACCTTGAGTTCGTGATGCTGATCTTTTTTATACCATATCTTTATTTCTTTCGCTTTCTTTATCGGATTCTTCGGGTCGGCGACCTTATCGCAGGCGTAACGTATTCCAAGCGCATCGTACGCTTTTTTCATTCCCTGAAGTCTGAGCATAAAGTCCTTGTAATTCTTTCTTGCCGTAGGCGTCCATCCCGTCTCGGACAGCGCCGCCATCCTCGGATGCGAATTGAACTCCAGTTTCTCCCTGTCTGCTATCCATTCGCTCCATAGCGTTCCTTCGACTCCGAGTATATTTCTCACTCCGTCGGGCTGTATATTCTGTTCGGTAAGGTCGAACGCGTAAGTATTCCTGAGCGGAACCTGGGCGTAGCTCATATCGAAATAGAACGCTTGATGTTTGCTCATTATGAGCTTTCCTCCCTTGACGTTGACGTAATCCTCGGCGTTCTTATCCCTCGCAGGCGTCCAATACTGACCTATAGTCGACGGATCGAGATTGCCGCCCGCCAACGCTTCGTTCCACACTATCAGCGTTTTGCCGCGCTTTGCGAGCATTTCGGAGATCCTGTTGTTAAAATATCCCTGCAACTCCTCTTCGTCCTTAAGACCGTTTTCTTTCATCTTTTCCTGACAGTAATAACACTTCTTCCACTCGTCTTTAGGAGCTTCGTCTCCGCCGATATGGAAATACGGCGACGGGAACAGCTCAGCTACCTCGTCTATTATATCCTCTATAAAAGTATAAGTGGACTCTTTGCCGGCGCACGCTATTCTCTTCAAATCATCTTTATCTCCGTAAGCGTAATCGGCAAAGCCTCCGCCGAAGAACCACGGCACGTCTCTCACTATATTCTCGTCGCACGCAAGGTCGGGATATGCGGCGAGCGCCGCTCTGAAATGCGCCGGCATATCTATCTCTGGAACTATAGAAATTCCCCTTTCCTTCGCATATTCGACCAGCTCTTTTATGTCCTCTTGCGTGTAATATCCGCTATGCTCTTCTTTCAATATGTCTATGTACGGATTAGTGCTGTTCCAACCGTTGATATGCGTCCATTTACGCTTTGAACCTATCTCCGTCAAGAGCGGATATTTCTTGACCTCGAGTCTCCACCCCTGATCGTCCGTCAAATGAAGGTGAAGAACGTTGAGCTTATGCAGCAGCATGACGTCGAGTATCCTCTTCACTTCCTCTTTATCGAAGAAGTGTCTCGCTACGTCGAGAAGTATTCCTCGCCAAGAAAATCTCGGCTTGTCCTTTATCTTGACAACTGGCGCGGACAAAGTCCTCGCTCCTTTAGTCGTATACGTATGGAATATCTGTTTCAACGTCTCGACGGCGTAGATACCGCCGCTATGAGTAGCCGCCTTCACCGTTATCCCTTCCGCGGTAATATCCATAACGTATTCTTCGGCGTCCAAACCGCCTGCATATATAAATCGGATATTCGCTTCGGACAAACTGTCCGCCGTCAATATCTCACACTCCGTAACTTGATCGAACGCCCTTTTGAAGAACTCTTCGACGCTCTTAAGCTCTTTATCGAACGCTACCTTCGTATCGCTCTTGAACACTACCATACCCTCTTTTTCAAGAACGTACATAGGATTCGGTATAACGTTTATCATATATAACCTACCTCATTTCGTTTTAACTCAAAAGTTAATGACCGCAACTTCGCCGTCTGCGGTTTTTCGTTATATTATTCGCTTAAATATCTTCGGTAAAAGTAGTCATTCCCCGTTCACCGTAATGGGACCGCCGCTGCCGAAATAGATGTCGGGGTCTCCCTTTAACGTTATCTTGACAACGTACGGAAGAACGCTTTCACGCTTTGCTTCTATCCATATGATGCCGGGCATATTGTTATGCCCCATTCTACCCGTTATCTTATACTTGACGGCAGTATTTTCTTCGCCGAGTATATTGATTTTTTCTATTTTGTTTCGTATTCCCTTTAACATCAACGCTTGATTGGGTACGGAGAACGCTACTAAATATATGACGTTCTCTTTCACGAAGCTCATTCCTCTATAGAGGTGTCTTGAAAGGCTCTCTGCGCTCTTCGCCTCGGCGTTCGTACTAAGCCACTTGGAAAGATCTTCGAAATATTCAAAGAATCTGTCGGAAACGACCGTCTCCTTTCCGCTTTCAAGATATTCGATAACGAGCCTCGTAAGATTTCCGTTCCTGTCGAGTATATCGAGCGGTTTGATGCCGTCCTTCGCTACCCTTATTCCGTATTTTGTCAGATCCGTCATAGCTGAACCTCCTTGCCGAAGTCTATCGTCACGACGGTGATCCCGTCGTATTCGACGTCGGGCGGACAAACGTACAATTTGCCGTTATCTTGCGTAAACTTCGCCTCGACGCCCTTGACCGTCACTCGCTCGACCCCTTCTTTCAGGTTCTTGACGTATATGACGCCCATAGGCTTGCCTCTCTCGAAAAGATACAGCTTAGTGTTGTCGTCGCTGCCCATAGCCGCGCCGCTATAGTATACGTTGTCTATAACTTTCGAATTATATACGGCGTCGTAATTCGCATAAATGAATTCACCTATCGCCTTAAGACAGCTATCGTATCTATCGTCGATAGTTCCGTCCTCTTTAGGACCTATATCCAAGAGAAGATTGCCGCCCATAGCTATGGTCTCGACGAATACCGATATGATCTCGCCCGGAGACTTGTAGTTATTGTCCTTCGGTCTCCAACCCCAGTTGTCGTTAATGGTCATGCAGTATTCCCAAGGCTTATCGGGCGGAAGCGTCGGAATCTGCTGTTCGGGCGTCTCGTAGTCGCCGTATATTCCGATACGCGAATTGACGACGGTGCGCGGAGAAATGCTCTCTATGTATTCTTTCATCTCCTTGAATCGCCACTCCTTGCCGCTCCTCTCCCAGTCTCCGTCGAACCAAAGAAGGTCTATCTGTCCGTAATTCGTCAGTATTTCCGTAAGCTGATCTCGGTGAAACTTCAAAAATCTTCCCCAACGAACGGAATTATTGAACTTTTTATCGAAAAAGTATTTTACCCCTTTCCAGTCGCGCGCCGTATAATCGGGATGAGACCAATCGCACTGCGTGAAATACAGTCCGACCCTCAGTCCTTCCTCTCTCAGCGCGTCGCAATACGGCTTGATGAGATCGCGTCCGCAAGGCGTAGCTTTGACTACGTTAAAGTCGGAATACTTGCTATCGAACAGCGCCACTCCGTCGTGATGTTTCGACGTAAGAACGGCGTAACTCGCGCCCGCTTCCTTGAATAACTTCGCCCACGCTTTCGCGTCGTATTTTGACGCCGTGAAACCCTTAAGCTGACGCATATACCTCTTATACGTCATCTGCCCGTATCTGAACGCCCAACTCTCCATAGTTCCGTTCACCGCGTATATGCCGTAGTGAATGAATATGCCGAGTCTCGCCTTTTTGAACCATTCCTGCATCATAATGCTTTCTCTCTCTTTCTTCTTTTTTACGACGCGATCATTCGCCGCTCGCAAAACGTTTTACGTCAAACTGTCTGTTCCCTTACGACGAGCTCTATTCCCTGCTTCCCGCTGATATGTTCGGCGTCGAGCTCGATGATCGCGAACGAGTCCTTGAAGTTATCTATCTCTCTCTGTTTCTCGCTTGGGTGATTAGGGTAGTACTTTTCGGCAATGGCGTCTATCGCGAGCGCCTTCACGTTCTCGTTGTCAACGACCTTTACCTTTCCGAACACGATAACGCTCTTATAATTCGTAAGAAACTTCTCGGGCTTCACGTCGTCGGCGTCTATTATGCAAAAAGACGCTTTATCGTTATTCTCGACGGCTTCTATCTTATGCCCTTCTTTCGCGCTGTGAAAAAATATCTTGTTATAGATATAAACGAAGCTGAGCGGTACCGAATAGGGATATCCGTCCTTGCCGATGACCGACAAAACGCCCGACGTATTCTCCGTCAATATCCTTTTTACTTCCTCGTCGCTCAGTTTCTGCCTTGCTCTTCTCATTCGGCGGGGTGTGAACATCGTCTGCCTCTCTTTTTGTTAGATTATTTTTATCTTAGTAATCGAGTCTTTCTTCGTTTTCCAGCGAAAATAGATATTGCTTCGCGTAATATTTCGCCATAGGAAGATTTTGCTCGAGATAATTGCCGCACTCCGCCGCGCTTGCCCCCGGTATCTCGCCGTCGAATCCGACAGTGAACTTAAGCATATCTTTCACGAGCGCGAGAACGTCGCGAGAACGCAGGTCGCCGAACATAACGAGATAAAAACCCGTTCTGCAACCCATAGGTCCGAAGTATACTACGTCGTCCTTCCTCTTAGAATTTCTGAGATACGTCGCGCCTATATGCTCTATAGTATGTATCGCGGGAGTATCCATAACGGGCTCTTTGTTCGGCTCTCTGAAGCGAAGATCGAACGTCGTAACGCATACGCCTTCCCTCTCATCCTTCCTCGAAACGTACAGTCCGCGTCCGAGTCTTGTGTGATCGACCTTAAAACTTTCGATTTTGTCCATGATAATATCTCGAATATCCTTTTTTCTGCGGTTAAAACCGTAATTCTCCGTCAAAAATCTGCCGTATTATCATACCGGCTTTTGTCAGATATCTATCCCCAATTCTTTAGCAAGAGCGTTAAGCCCTTTCATAACGTCTTTGTAAGTAGTGTTGAAATCACCGGTATACCAAGGATCGGCGACGTCGCGCATCTCTCCCGCATGGCTGAGAAAAAGAGATATCTTCCCTTCTCTGTCTCCGCCGAAAAACACGATAAGATCCATAACGTTACGCCTATCCATACCGATCATCATATCAAAATCGTCATAGTCGGAATACGTTATCTTCCTCGCCCTTTTTCCGCTCGGATCAATGCCGCGCGCGTCAAGTATCCTCCTCGTTCCGACATGCACAGGGCATCCCTCTTCTTCGTCGCTGGTTCCCGCCGACTCTATGAGAAACTGTCCCTCTTGTTTTGTTCTTCTAACGAGGTCTTTCATTAAAAATTCCGCCATAGTCGACCGACAGATATTGCCGTGACACACGAAAAGTATCTTCTTCATAGCAGTCATATGAGAACGGTCAAAACGAAAGCGACGATATGTACGCTGATAGCTATACCGATAACGATCGCTAACGACACTATGGACATCGTGAGACACTTCTTAGCCCTTACCGGAACTCTGTCTCGGTCGATAGCGTAATAGATGATACCGAGCATAGGCACGAAAAACGATATCAGTAAAAGGATCCACTGCGGCCACGAATCGAGCTCTTTGAGAGAAAAATCTCCGTTCTCTTTCTTCGGCTTCTCTTCTTGGCTTTCGCTCGAATATCCGTCGAGCCTCGTTCCGCACTCCACGCAGTATTTTGCTTTGTCTTCGTTGTACTTTCCGCAATTTTTGCAAGTCATATAATTACCTCCCCGTTTACTTCTCCTCTATAATATTTACGACGTTTCGCCGTTATAATTGATATTTTTTAATAATCGACGTACATATACGCTATATATCCGCATCAACTCAACTCGGCGGCATTACCGTCTTAACGTTCTCGCTACGTCTCACTATATCTCTCGCTTCTTCTATATCCTCTATCACGCCAAGCGATATGAGACTCACGAGCATATTCCCTATAGCCGTCGCTTCTTTAGGACCCGCGACGACTTTCAGTCCCGTCGCCTTTGCAGTCGCTTCAGCCAAAGCCAATGCGCTCGAACCGCCGCCGAATATATTGACGGTATCGTAAACTCCGCCGTACATTTCGTTAAGCGATCTCGCAGTCTCGGCGTACGTATAGGCAAGCGAATCGTATACGAGCCTTACGAGCTCTCCTCTGCTCTTTATTTCGCCCATATTATGCGAGCGTACGTACTCCTTTATAGCTTCTTCCATATCGGCGGGAGCGACGAACGCCTCGTCGTTGGTATCTACGACGTACTTCCCTTCCTCCGTACCTTCCATCATGACGTCCATATCCTTGAACGTAATATTAGGATGATCTCTTTTGAATTTACGCCTAAGCTCCTGCATGAGCCATAGTCCCATAATGTTTTTAAGATAGGTCACCGACCCCATATATCCGCCTTCGTTGGTAAATCCCGAGTTACGCGTCGATACGGCGTCTCTTTCCACGCCCATGAGCGACCACGTTCCCGAACTTATGTATATAGACGATCTCGTATCTGCAGGCATCGCGGTTATCGCCGAAGCCGTATCGTGCGTACAGACGGCTATGACTTTTATGTCTTTCTCTATACCGAGACTCTTGAGTATATCTTTCTTTACGTTACCGTAACACTCTCCCGTCATTATGAGGTCGGCAAAAATATTTCTGTCAAGTCCCAGTTCGTCGATAAGCGGATAATTCCACCCTCTGCTCTCGGGATCTATTAGTCCCGACGTCGTAGCTATCGTGTATTCGCTTCGCATAACGCCGGTGAGCATATACGCGAAAAGATCGGGCATAAACAGTATCTTGCCGGCGTCTGCGAGAAGCCCCTCTTCATTCGCCGCGACGAGCTGGAACATAGTATTTATCTTCAATACCTCTATTCCCGTTCTCTTATACAGCTCCTCTTTGCCGTACTTTGCGACTATCTCGTTATACGCTCCGTCCGTTCTCTTATCTCTATAGTGAACAGGCTCTTCCTTGAGTTCACCGTCTCTCCCTATTATACCGAAATCAACGCCCCAAGTATCTATCCCTATAGCGTCGACGTCCTTTGCGAGAGCTATGCTCGCTAACACATTCTCCCATAACGAATCGAAGTCCCAACGCATATGCCCGTCCTTTGTGAACGGAATATTATCGAATCTCTTTATCTCGTTATAGATGAGTTTGCCGTCTGCTATTTCGCCGACGACGGCTCTTCCCGTCGAGCCTCCGAAGTCAAACGCCAATACCTTCATCTTCTCTCAACGTCCTTTTTATCCATCAGTATTAGGCTCATCCTGCTCTTTGGCATGATATGTTCTTCGTCCTCTATAACGACGCCGCTTGAGGCTATGAACGAATACACGGGACGCGGACCCGTATTGCCCTCGTACCTGTTTCCTCTTATCTTTATATCCGTACTGCTCTTTGCCGATATAGCTACGGTCTTATCGAGAATGAACTTGTTATTAGTTATCTTTATTCCCTTATGGACGGGCGTCTTCAAATTGATAACGCTGTTCTCGGGCTGAATGAGTATAACGGCGTCTTTTGAACAGAAAGAACATCTGTCGAAGACGTTATTATCTATAGTGACGTCCATGACTCTGCCCGACTCGTACCAGCTCTTTGCGTCGTCGGCTATGAGTATAGCCGACATACCCGTCTTGTTGAACGTATTCTTGCGAATGACGACCTTCCTTCTCGTCGTAACGAGTATTCCTCTCGTGGGAATATGCTCGAACGTATTGCCCGTTATCTCCACCTCTGGAGTCGCGGTTATATTCTCTATCGCCTGCCCGACCTTTATGCCGTCGTACGCCGTCTCGAACTCGAGAAGCATCTTGTATTTATCTATGAGTCTCGCTTCCTTGACTTTATTCGCCCAAACGAGATTGAGCGTCGGAACGTCTACGCCCTCTACGTCGTCGCCCGCCTTGAACGCCTCGAAGCCGTAGGTCTGCGGGTGCATGAATTCGACGAGGACGCGCCTATCGGAAACTTTCTCCTTTATCAGCATATGAATACCGTGTACGTTGATAGCGTCGTCGTTGGAATTGCTGAGATAGGAGTTCTTAACTGTTATCTTGCCGCTACAGCCCGTAAAGTGCATGATATCGGCAAACGCCGCGCACGTTCTTCCCGTCTCGGGTCTAGGACAGCATTTTACGGAATCGAAATACAGATCCTCCGAAAACTCTCCCACGATGCCGAGTCCGTGCATATAGTGAAAATTCACTTCTTCGAAAGAAACGTTTTTGGAATTGTGGATAAATACTCCGACTTGGGTTCTCTGCGGCTTTCTTACCTGATACGTGTAACCCTCTTTTATCTTATCTTTCGGATTGAGTACGTGACCCGATAGTTTGACGGAAAAAGGCGACAGCTCATTCATCTTAAGCGCCTTGAGCGGAGTCGATACTCTCCACGTACGTCCTCCGTTATTATCGCATACCTGCGCTACCGTCTCGTCGCCGGCGTATTCGAAATTCGCCCCTTTGAATCTTATCTTGTTATCGCCGAGCGTATACGCGCTGTCCTTATTGATGCCGAGAGATATTCCCGAGAGATTCACTCTTTCTATCTTCATCTCGGACACCGTGGCTCTCGTATAGTCTGAGGAGAAGTTCCTGAACGATATGTTCTCGGAATTTTCGAGAGCTATTATTATCATCTCTCCGTTCACGGCGAAGAACGAGCCGTTACCGTCGAAAGTGACGTTCTTCTTATTCTCGAAGAATATGCCTATATTCTTGACTTTGCTCTTGACTTCCTTTTCCGAAGAGGTGTTGGTGATATAAATCTCTCTCTTTATACACTCCTCGTAAGAAAGAGTGTACTTACCGGTATCGAACTTTATTATCACCTCTTCGTCTCCGCACTCGACGCTCTCTATCATCTTATTGATAGCGCCGAGCGAATTGATGTATCTGTCGGGCAAGACCCCGTGATCTCTCGCATAAATAACTTTAGACATAACCGTAGCCGCCTCCGTAAAACGCTTATTTTATTAAAACTCACTTTAGTCAGAACGCGCTGAAACGCTTCCTTTCTTCCTTATATATGCCCGCTTTTCGCGTAAGATAACGCGAGAGGATGCCCCGACTTTCGCGGCTCATATATATTTATAATATCGTATTTCTTTTATTTTATCATAGAAATAGCGAAAATACAATATAAAAATACGCTAAAGCAGTAATTTTACGCCGTCGCGTCATTCGCCCTCATATCGCGGAAAATTACGTCAAACGAACTGTCGCGAAAAAGCCGTTTGTCGAATAAACATAAGCTCCATTTCTCTTTTATTCTCAAAATTATCTTTCGGCGCTTCGTTTTCGCAAAATGCCGCTCGAGCAAGCAAAAATCATTATTTTCTCTTGCTGATTACTTTCTTAGCCGCCGCTTTTTCCTAAACAAAAAAAATGAAAAGTTATTTTGAAATTTTATCGTTAAATATTTGACAAATCCAAAATATTATCATACAATAATATAAGAAAATTAGTTAATTATTTAACGATTTTGATACGCGTTTACTCTTAAAATTCATTTAAGTCATTTCATATGCTAAAATCTTCCTTGTAAAAGGAAGATTTTAGCATATATTTAAGATTTTTTATCATTTTTTGTTGACACTTGTAAGAACTGTAGATTTTTATTTACAAGAGTGAGAAAATATTATCGATAAAAGGCAATACTAATTTTATCAAATAAAAAAACCAAGGCGGAATCAACAATGAAATTAAAAAGACCTGTCAGCGAATTTGCTCAAAGAATCTATGAACTGCGCGTCGACAAAGTAGCTAGCCAATGCGATATAGCGGACGCTATAGGCGTTAGCAAAGGTATAGTCAGTCTCTGGGAGAACGGACTGCGCGAACCTACTATGGCTAATTTGATAGCTCTAGCCAATTATTTCGGCGTAACTCTCGACTATATTGTCGGAAGAACCGATACGATGTAACTTCTTCGCTAATACCCTCAAGCGAAAATTTACCGTATCTCAATAACTTTTGTTCTAAGTGAAGCAATGCGAACGGCTTTATACCGTCCGCATTGTTTCTTTATGATTTTATAATATTTTTCTCTCGGCAATGATCTTTTACGCCCTTCATTTAGCAAAATTACCCGTTTATTCCTTAAGCTCGCGAAACCAGTCACGTCATATAAAACGCCGACCGTCGCGTATGCAAGCGACACTTTATCAGGCTAGCTTCGATATAGGAGTAAGGGTGATATTGCCCGAAAAGTCCGCGGTCACGACGTTATCCTCGAAGAACGCGACGCTGCATAGGATAGGCGAGTCTATATTGACCTTCTTAACGCCGCTGCCGTCCTTATTTACCGAATAGACGTATCCGTCCGACGCTCCGAAATATAGTCTTCCGTCTCTTTCTACGATACTGCTCTCGACCGAAGAAACGTCTCCCGTCGAATAAGGCGACGTGTACACGAGAGACTTGCCCGTCTTGACCTGCCACTTCAATTCGCCGCTATTGATATCGACTGCTATGACTCCGTCGGTCACCGTAGGTATAACGGCGGTATTTCCGTCGATATATACGCTTGCGGTAGTATTGAGATTTCTCTCTATTACGTTGCCTTTATCGTCCTTTCCCTTCGGCGCGGCGAAAACGAAGGTATACTTCCCGTTTTTAGGATCGAAAGTAAAGAGCCTTCCGTCGGATACGACGTACATCTTGCCGTTTATATACGTAGGCGAACTGGAGCGGTATCTGATCGAATCCTTATTCTCCGACCAAACTCTCTTTCCCGTGTTCTTGTCGTACGCGATTATTTCGTCCCACTGCGAGCTGACGATAAGTTTATCCTCGATAAGTATCATCCTTGCCGCCGACGAATTCGCTCCGCTGTTTTCGACGCTCCACTTCAAAGAGCCGTCCCTCAGCGAAAGACATACGCTCTTCTGCGCGCCGCCGCAATACACGCTATCGCCTTCGACGAGCGCGTTAAAGCCCGTATTCGTCGCAAAGCTGAGCTCGGTATCCTTCTTCCATATCAGCTTCCCGTCGTTCGCGTCGATGCAATAAACTTGCCCCGTAACGTCCTGCGCAACCAACTTATTATCAGCGGTCAATGCGAAAGAGTTCCTTATCGAATTATCAGTCCTGTACTGCCATTTAACTGTTTTATTCCTAGCGTCCAGAGCGTATATTCCGCACTCTTTCGGCCAACCGTCGTCGACAGTCGCGACATATACGGTATCTCCCGATACTATAGGCTCCGCGAACTCGACGTGTCCTCCGACCTTTTGAAGAAGTCCTTCCTCGGGCGCTGCGCTCCTAAAGTCGTAATAGTGCATATCGCTTCCCGCAAGCTCAGTACCCTTCATATCTACGCTTCTTACTGCCGCGGGCGTCGAATCTATGCCGCCGCCGTCGGGTCTTCCCGTCGAAATATTGAACACTCCGTTCACTTCGTACATGTAGTTATAGTGCCAGTGTCCGAATATCCAAGCGATCAGCCCTTCTTTCTTGAAGTCGAGCGTTTTGCCGCCGTACTTCACCGTGAAGCCGTTCTCGTCGGAACAGAACGTATGATTGAACATAACTATCTTCTTAGACTTATCCATATTCGCAATGTCGTTCGCAACCCATTTCCAAACGTTATTCGGCATATATCTCGGCATATAGTCAGCGCCAGTCATGAACGGCGTTACGATATAATGTATATCGCCTACGTCGAACGAGTAGCACACGGGACCGTAAATATCCTCGAATAACTGCTCGGAGTAGCTCCCGTATTTCACGTAGTCGTGATTGCCGATGACGTACCTTACGGGCACTCCCATGCTTTCGGTATTCATTCCTTTTATATGCTGTTTGAGACCGTCCTCATAGCAAATATCCCCTGTATGTATGAGGAAAGCGGGCTTTAGCTCATCAACTACTGCCT
>CAJUMY010000018.1 GCA_910587685.1 uncultured Christensenellaceae bacterium | reverse complement strand
TCTTGTTCTTCGTAGTATCGTTATATATTGCGTTTACGGTGAGCCACTCTTTCAAGCCGTTCACGTCAAACGACGGATATATCGCGTTACTTCCCTGCTTGAACTCCGCGGTTATCTCTTCGAGCGTTATAGCCGTCACCTCTACCGTGAACGTATCGCTCTCGTCTCCGCAATTAACAGTCACTGTTACGCTTCCCGATACGCTGAGATCGCCCGTTAGGGTATATCCCTTGTAGTCCTCTTCTACGTCTCCGTTACTGTATGTTACCTTGACGGTAAGCATATCCCTTAATATATCTATATTACTTCCTTCGAATATGACCGTTCCGTTCTGCGAGAACGTTATATCTATTCCCGTTACCGTTATATCGGATACCGTTACGGTTATGCTCTTCTCGAGTTCGCCGTACTTGACCTTTACAGTCTTCTCTCCTGCGGTAGACAGATCGCCCCCGAGAGTGTAACCCTTGAAGTCCTCTTCGATATTGCCGTCGTTGTACGTTATCTTGACCGTTATGCTTCCCTTGAGCGTGTCGAGACTAGCTCCGACGAATACCGTACCATTCGTATACGTTACGTCCATACTCACGGCTTTGACTTCCGTTACGTTCACCGTGAACGTCGTCTCCTTGCCTCCGAACTTCACTACTATATAGGAACTCCCTGCTATTAGATTACCTGCGAGCTCGTAGTCCGTCACGCTCTTCTCTGAGCCGTCGTTATACGTAGCGGTGACTATCAGCCACTCCTTCAGCTTAGATATGTCGGTAGAAGTGAATACTTCGTTAGTTCCTTGCGTGAAAGCAGCGGTTATGCTCTCTACCGCTATCTCGCTGACAGTTACGTTGAAGGTCGTCTCCTTGCCGCTATATGCTACGGTGATTGCCGACGTTCCTACGCTCAGCGTTCCCGAGAGCGTATAGTCTCCGCTAGCTATATCCTCAGTCCTTCCGCTGTTGTATACAGCCGTTACCTTCAGATATTCCTTCAGACTGTCTATATTCGTAGTCGCGAATACCTTGACGCTTCCCTGCATGAATACCGCGTTGATCCCCGTCATACTCTCCGCTGTTACGTTCACCGTAAACGTAGTTGAGAATCCCGAGGAACTGACTCTTATCTCCGACTCTCCCGCGACTAACTCGCCCGTTAAGGTATATTCTCCGTCTGTAAGATCCTTGTTCTTAGTGCCGTCGTTATTGTACAGAGCGACCTTCAGCATACTCTTTAGTACGCTCAAGTCACTGCCTGCATATATGACGGTATCGCCCTGCGTGAAGGACTCGACCTTCACCGCTCCCAAAGCTACGGGCAAGAAGTTGAGCTCTATCTCTCCGCTTGCGCTCTCATAGTTCTTTGTATCGCTCGGAGTGTACTCCCAAGTATACGTATGCGGTCCTAGCTGTACAATAGAGCCTGCCGCCCACTTGATACTTCCCGAGGTGTCGCCCTCTGAGAGCTTGATCTCGGGCATAGCGTCGCCCTCGTGGTAATATACCTTCTCGGGTACTATGGGGTTGACTATAGACTGCGCCTTCTTGATAGTTATCGTTACGGTCTTGAAGTCAGCCGCGTAGTTACTCGTCTCAGCCGTCTCTATCTTAGCTACGTATACTCCCGCGTCGGTAGGCTTGACGTTGCCTGCTACGGGCGTCTTGCCGTCGGCGAGATAGTACGTAAGAGTCAGAGCTCCGTCGGACGTCGTAGTCGTATCGACTTCGTAAGGTGTACCGTAAGTAATGCTGATGTCAACAGCCGAGAACTCAGGCAATACCTTAGTTATTTCGAACTCTATCGTCTTATTATTCTCACTACTTATTACCCTATATTGGTATGAAGTACTATTCCTACCAGTTGCCGTAGCTTTATAAGTGCCTTGTTGAGTCGGAGGAGTGCTACTAGCAGGGTATACAGTATCACCGATCCCCTCGTATTCAATATCAATCTTACCGATACGACCGTTCTCGACAGTATCGCCCTCGTATACTCCCGTACTATCGTCTCCCTCGATGAGGCTCTTGTACGTAGCTACGGGCATACCTCGCGAGTCAAGCTTTATTTCTACTCCGATATCGCGTCTTATGACCGTTAGCTTGCACCATCGCGTAGTCGCAGTCTCGGGATGCGCCGTATCAGAAGTATCCGCGTTCCCTCTAAATACGAGATCGGGATTCTCCTCTATGAATTCAGGCTTTAGCTCCGCTTTTACCCAATAAGTACCGGTATCATGAGGAAAAGCCTGCTCGTTCTTATCATTGTAATACGTCAAATTGACCTTTTCGCTCTCATACCAAAAATTTTGGTCATACGAAAAATCGCCTACAGTGAAATCCTTTCCTGAATATTGAGTCTCCATATCTATAGCAGGATCTTTGACAAAGTATTTTGAATCGGCATCCGCAGCCGTCAAATTAAGATGAAATGCCGGACGAACGTATGTATAACTGCCAGTATCTACACTTTTCCTACTAGTATATTGCGCACTAGTGGTATTCATAGCCATGACATCACTGTAACTGGACGTATATCCCGAACGAAGCCAGTTCAAAGAAGAAGTATCGTCTGACGCCAGTTGCGACATATTTAGCGACCAAATTCCATTACTCACTTTAGTTGGATAAATTTCAGCCATACTCGGCAACCAAAGATAATCGTTTCCCCATGCGTCATAGCGAACGCTATTATATGTAAAACTCGGCGCATAACTATAGTTTGAATTCCAACCGCTACTTAAAGTTCCCAACGCGTCGTTAGGATAATGATAGCTTTCGCCTAAACCGACAAGAGTCTCAGTCTGCTGATAAGCAATATTCTTAGGCTGCACTATATACTTAGCTCCCAATCTGTCTCTAAACAGTGAGAATTCATCAAGTGAATTAATATATGTTCGCACAGTACTGGAACTATACATATTCGTTCCCTTAACGCTTTGTTTACTATCATTATATTTGGAGACAAATCTATAATCGCTCGTGTTTGCGTTTGTGAGCCAAAGCGTTGCTATTACGTTACCGCTATTATCTTTAGTTAGCGACGTTACCGACCAGTATAGACCGCCTACGTTTACTACGATTCCCGTATTTTTGTAACTATCGCCTGGGTTCGAGTTAATGGTACTCGCTTGAACCACCTTACTGTTGAACTTATCTACGCCGCTCGTATCTATATAGTTACTAACGTCGTCTATCGTCGCGTCCTCTATACCAGTCGACTTAGCGTATAGCTCGTTAAGAAGAGCCTTGTCAAAATATCCGTAATCGTTCTGCCATATATCAGATGCAAAACTTCCGTCCTCTTTGGTGCCTATACAATATGAATCTTTAATATCTCTTAGAGCATTGGATTCATCCGAAATATCGAACATAAGAACGCTAAAGCACGTAATAACGATCATCAGCAGTACGACGAATATCTTACTTCCCGAAAATCTCATATCTCTCATCTTCGTATCCATAATATCTTTTGTTCTCCTTATTCCTCTTCGCCTTTTGTGAAAAGCAAAGCGAGGCAAATCCAGAATTTACCTCTAAAAATATCGTTTTTATAATTTTTGCTAATACATCTCCTGCGACAAGAGATGTATTTTTTGAACATTTTTGGGTAAATCAAAATTCAAAAAACGTGTTTTCACGTATAAAACACAAAAATTCTGCAAAAACTATTGACTTTCGCGATTGGAATATCTAATATGTTAATATAAAGATCATATGCGAAAATACATCTCTTGTCGCAAGAGATGTATTTTTCTTCTAATTCATATTTTTGGTAAAACAGTTAAAGACGGCGGCGGAGAGTCCCGCCGCCCCGAAAATATCTAACGCGGGCGTTAAATCACTCAGTAGCCTCCACGTCTATATGCGAAAAACTGCTATAGTCAAAGAGTCCGACGTCATTTATCTTTAGCTCGGGGATAACCACGAGAGACAGGAACGAAAGGCTCATGAACGGTTCGATACCGTCCGCGACCTTCAGCTCGCTCGTCGCGTACGAAGTCAGTCTCTTAGTTGTCTCGAGGATATAGTCTATACCTCTGTCGCTCATGAGTCCCGCTATCGGCAGCTCGAGAGTGCCGTATACCCTGCCGCCGCTGACGGCGGTCATACCTCCGCCGACTCTCCTTATCTCGTTGACCGCGGCTACTATATCGGCGTCGTTGTCGCCGATAGCTATGATGTTATGAGAGTCGTGCGCTACGGATAGAGCCATTGCTCCGCCCTTTATCCCGTAGCCTTCGACGAGACCTATGCCGATATTCCCCGTATTCTTATGACGCTCTGCTACGACTATCTTGGATATATCGCTATCTCTGTCATATTCAAAATATCCGTCCTTTACCTTGACGTTACGGGTGACGCGCTCCGTGACGACGTTCTTCGGCAAGAGACGCATGACGTTGACCCGTCCGCTCTTTAGCGGCAGTCTAACGTCGTCGAGAGTCATCTCCTTCATATGAACGGTATCTTTGACGCTCCCGTCTTCAAGCGTCGCGGCGTCAAATAACGCCTTGCCGCCCTCTGCGACGAGCTTGCCGCGCTTGAACACCTTCTCTATATTGAACTCCTCAAAACTGCCTATCACCACTATATCCGCAATTCTTCCTGGAGCTATCGCTCCTCTGTCCGTCATATCATAACATTCCGCGGCGTTGAGCGTCGCTATCGTTATAGCCTCGATAGGCGTGAGACCGCACTCTATAGCTATCTTTATATTATTATCTATATGTCCGCGCGCGAGAAGATCCTCTACCTGCTTGTCGTCGGTGCAGAAAAGACAGCGTCTTAAAGTATTCTTGTTCACTATCGGCATGAGGTCTCTAAGATTCCTCGTAGCGGTGCCTTCTCGCATCTGTATATACATTCCCCTCTTGATCTTAGCGAGCGCGTCGAGCGTATCTATACATTCGTGATCCGTCTTGATGCCCGCGCCCGAGTAGGCGTTGAGCTCGTCGGGAGAACACGAAGGATAGTGCCCGTCGACAACTTTACGCGCGCTAGTAGCGCTCTCGAGCTTCGTCAATACGTCGCCGTCGGCGAATACCACGCCTGGGGCGTTCATGAACTCTCCGAGCCCGAAAATATCGTCGCGGCCTATGACTTCAGCCGTGAGCGCGCCGTCTATGACCGCGCCGTTATGCTCGAAAGGCGTCGCGGGAACGCAACTGGGCAACATGAATCTAAAGTCGACGGGAACGCTCTCCGCCTCCTTTATCATGAAATCTATGCCCTTGACGCCGAGAACGTTAGCTATCTCGTGCGGATCTGCGACCGCCGTCGTCGTACCGTAGGGAACTATCGCCTTGCCGAAATGAGAGGGCGTCATCATACTGCTCTCTATGTGCATATGCGTGTCGATAAATCCCGGGGCAAGTATCTTGCCCGACATATCCTCTTCCTTCTTCGCGCTGTAGCTGCCTATGCCGGCTATCCTGCCGTCCGCTATAGCTACGTCGCCCTCCTCGAGCTCGCCGGTAAATACGTTGACGATCCTCGCGTTCTTGAGAACCAAATCGGCCTCTTCCCTCTTCATAGCAACGTCTATCAATCTCTTCATTATCTGCACCTCGCATAATTTCGGCAACGCCGTTATATCGATAACCGCCGTCAAACGGCGACTCTTCCGCGGTAAAAGCCGCGTATCATATTCCATAATGCTATTATGAATGAAACTAAACCTTTTGTCAAGACGGTTTCGGCGAAATCGAATTTTGTACTTTATTATAATCTATATTGTTTACTTAAAATAAACAAAATGCTATAATTATTAAAATCTATTGAATAGTCGGAGAAAAATGAAGGTCATTGCATTAGACTTCGAGTGCGCCAACACCTTCGCATATTACAGCATATGTTGGACGGGAATAGTCGTATCTAACGAAAATCTCGAAGAAAAAGAAATAATCTCTCAAAAGTGTAATCCTACGGTCGGGTCTTTCTTTGCAGGGAAGATAAACTTTCCTTTTACCATCAAGGATCTAAGAAAAGAAAAGGTATTCAAGTGCAATCATAGATTTTTAACGGATCTGCTCACCGAGGACACTCTCGTCATAGGTCACGCTATCAATAACGACATCTCGATGCTCATAGCCGCCTGTCTCAAATTCCGAATAAAAATGCCGACCTTCAACTACATAGACTCGAACGTCGTATACTCGGTATACAAGAACGAATTCAAGGAGACGTCGCTCAAGACGATAGCGGACGAATTCGGCATCGAATACGTGGAACACGACCCTTCCGAGGACGCGAGAGCCACGCTAGCCGCGGTAAGAGAGATCGCGAAGCGTGAAAATACCGACCTTAACGGACTCATCGAAAAGTACGGCATCGTCGTCGGAAAAGTCAAAAATATGCACGCATATAAGACGTACTCGACGAAAATGAACGATAAGACCGTCAATAAGATGCAATACGTCAATTCGACTCTCGAATACTTCGACTCCATCGAAAGAGACGAGAACGCGAAATGCCGTCAAAGATTCCACATCGACGACAATATATTGGCGCAGTTCGATACAAGACCTCTGATGCAAGCTATGGCGAAAAACGGAGCGAAGCTCATGGACTGCGCAAGAAACGCGCAGTTTGACGTGAAATTCGGCAAGGCGGCAGGATCTCAACCGCGAAAGAAGATGCTATACGAGATATACGAGCAATTCGGCGTCGAATATAACGTATATAAGATGCTGAGAAGCGACAATGTTCACGAATACATCAGCGGCTTCTTCGTCGGCAAAAGGAACTCGGATCTCACGAAACAATTCAAAGAAGTCCTCCGCTCGACCGTCAAAAAGGACAACGCTCTCAAGCTGAGAAGGATCTGTATCTCCAAGGGAATAGAAAAGCTCGTGGGATACGACAGAGTATTCCGTACGATCGCGGAGCACAACGGCAAATTCTCGGCGTATATGGATCAGGCGCACTATCTCATAGTACTCGACAAAGAGGAACTAGAAAACGATACCTACTCGTGTAAAAAGATAGAAAGTCTCAAAAAAAGAGATGAAGAGCATCCTATCAAGATACTCACCTACGACGAATTCGAAAAAATATGAGTAGCAAAAAGCGAATAATTTTCTCAAGCCTGATTTTCGACTTGATTCGCTCAATTTTATTATGAAAAATCTGTGAATATAAAAAATTTACTTGAGTTTTCAAAGCGTATTATGTTATACTTAGAACATAAAGGTCATAACTATGACTTTTCCTAAATAGCTATGTAGAGAAAATGGTTTATCCCCCTTGGTAATCCCCCTTACCTTAATAAATCTTCTCTTTTGTCCATTTTCTCGTATACATAGAGCAGAAGTTCTAACGGACTTCTGTTTTTTTATGTTTTCTTTCGGAATCGTCGCTTTTTATCGGCATATAGAGCCTTGATATTTCCTTTTTATTACATATGCAATCAACGCCTATACATTTCCCCCCAACCGCCCTCTCGCAAGCCGCGTTCACTATCTGGCAATCGTTATCAAACGCCGCATTTATATAACATTATATATACTAACATATGTACATATGTTAATGTATATATCAATATATCATAACGGATCCTTTGCAAGACGAGGGACGCGGCGACATAGCGTATAGAACCGTAAATTAACGCTCTTAAAATAATTATATTCGCCGCATCGGTACATATTCCTGAAAAGGAAAAAAATATATATACTCCACAATAGTCATATTTTGCGATTTTTATCGCCTGAATGGCAGAAGAAAACATTATTACGCAAACAATACAACAGTCAACATTCCCATAAAACGCCTATTTTCAGTATCTGAAAACCGCTGAAGATGTTAAATAGCGATATGTACGAAAACGAGGAGCGAGCCGAGGTAAAATACGCGTCGTACGCTCTCAGTAACGAAAACTTAGATATATCGTTATGATAAGCCGCTTAAAAAATAACGCAAAAGAGCGCCGCGTATAAACGCGACGCTCGTTAATACAAATATACGTCTATAGATTCAAGATGTAATAGTATTATTTAACGAAATTATATCCGAGGTCGAACGCGACCTTGTTCATAGGTATGACCTTAGGCTTGTTCGCGAATATCTTCTCTATCGTATTCTTGACGTCCTCGGCTTTGAGTATGCCCGTCATCTTGATGAACGCACCTAGCACTACTATATTGGCAGTCTTTGCGTTGCCCGCCTCGAGAGCTATCTCGTTAGCGTTGATATAGAGAACTTTTACGTCGTCTCTTTCTACCTTGTCCTTGATAAGCGAACTGTTGACGATGATGAGTCCGCCCTTCTTGACCTTACTCACGAATTTGTCAAGGCTAGGCTTGTTCATCGCGATGAGCGTATCGGGAGTAGCTATGATAGGAGAGCCTATAGGTCTATCCGATACGACTACCGAACAGTTCGAAGTGCCTCCTCTCATCTCGGGACCGTATGACGGAAGCCACGAGACCTCCATTCCCTCGTACATTGCGGCATACGCCACGAACTGACCGAGACTCAGTACGCCCTGTCCGCCGAATCCTGCGACAACTATCTTCTCTTCCATATTACTCAGCCTCCTTGTCTATATCCTTATATACGCCGAGAGGATATATCTTCATCATCTCGTTCTTTGCATACTCGATAGACTCGAGCGGGCTCATCTTCCAATTGGAAGGACAGGTCGAGATGAGCTCGACGAGCGAAAAGCCTTTGCCGTCTATCTGATTACGGAAAGCGTGTTTGATCGCCGCCTTCGCCTTGTTGATATGCGGAACGTCGGTCAATGCGCATCTTTCGATATACGCGGGACCCTGAAGCTGCGAGAGCATCTCGCTGACGTGTATAGGATAGCCGTTCGCCGCGACGGTCCTTCCCTTCTGACAAGTCGACGCCTTCTGTCCGAGCATAGTCGTCGGAGCCATCTGTCCGCCCGTCATTCCGTATATAGCGTTGTTGATGAATATTACGGTAATATTTTCGCTCCTAGCGGCGGCGTGAACTATCTCCGCCATACCGATAGACGCAAGGTCGCCGTCGCCCTGATATGCGAAGACAATATTATTCGGATCAGATCTCTTGATACCCGTCGCAACCGCAGGCGCTCTGCCGTGAGCCGCCTCCTGCATATCGCAATTAAAATAGTCGTACGCGAATACCGCGCATCCTACCGGCGCGATGCCTACGAGATGATCCTTAATATTGAGCTCGTCGATAACTTCCGCAACGAGTCTATGCGCTATGCCGTGCGTACATCCGGGGCAATAGTGGAACGGAACGTCCGTCAACATTTCAGGTTTTTTCTTGAATACTGCCATATTACTTTACCTCCCCTTGAAGAACCGCTTCTACAATGTCCTCGCTCGTCATAACGTTACCGCCGCATCTGCCGTAGAAACCGACGGGTTTCTTGCCGTTCACGGAAAGTCTGACGTCCTCTACCATCTGTCCCATACTCAGCTCAACGCTGATGAATTTCTTGACCTCATTGCGCTCCGCGTGCTTTTCGTAGACCTTGGACGGGAACGGGAAGAGCGTTATCGGTCTGATGAGTCCGACCTTCACTCCCTTTTCTCTCAGCATATCGACAGCGCTCTTTGCGATCCTCGCAACGGTGCCGTACGCCGTAAGCAATATCTCCGCGTCGTCGCATCTGTACTCTTCGCACCTAGTCTCTCTCTCAGCCATGAGTTCGTATTTCTTAAACAGTTTATGATTGATAGCCTCGAGAGGGTCGGGCGTGATGTAAAGAGAATTGATTATCCTTCTCTCCTTGCCCGTCTTCGTGCCGTCGGTCGCCCACGGGAGTCTCGCGAACGTAGCGGGATCCTTCATCTCGGGAAGAGCGACAGGCTCCATTATCTGACCGAGCATACCGTCGCCGAGTATCATGACAGGCGTCCTGTATTCGATAGCCTTCTCGAACGCTTCGTACGCTATATCGACAGCCTCCTGCACGGACGAAGGTCCGTAAACAAGCAGCTTATAGTCGCCGTGACCGCCGCCTTTACAAGCCTGGAAATAGTCGCACTGCGACGGTTGGATACCGCCGAGTCCCGGTCCGCTCCTGACCATATTGACGATAAGACATGGTATCTCCGCGCACGCTATGTACGATATTCCCTCCTGCTTCAAGCTGATGCCGGGAGAGGAACTCGACGTCATGGCTCTCGCGCCCGCGCCGCCCGCGCCGTATACCATATTGATAGCGGCGATCTCGCTCTCCGCCTGAAGGAACGTGCCTCCGACTTCGGGCATTCTCGCCGACATATACTCCGGGATCTCGCTCTGCGGAGTAATAGGATAGCCGAAATAGCACCTGCAACCGCCTCTTATGGCAGCCTCCGCTATGGCTTCGTTACCTTTCATCAATTTCTTATTTTCTTTCATCTCTCCACCTCAATTACACAGTCGGGACACATAACGTAACAGCTCGCGCAACCGATACATTTCGTCATATCGGTCACTTCGGCGACGTTGTAACCCTTATTGTTGGTCTCAGTCTCTGAAATTCGGATGATGCCTTTAGGGCATGCGCTCGCGCACAATCCGCAACCTTTACACAGCTCTTTGTTAAAACTTACTTTAGCCAAAACCCTCAACTCCTTTATTTGAAATAAATTTATTTTTAATACATTACTACGTTAGCGTAAAGAAAATACGCGGTCGTATCCTCTTATATATAACTAACGTATTATACTAAGTATATATTATGAATCGCGGTTTGTAAAGTACTTTGTCGAAAAACGCCGATAAAAATTATGGTAAAACACGCCGATAAAACGCAAACAAAAAAGACGGGCGGGACAATATCCCGCCTGTCTTTTATACCGTCCTACTATATTATCCGAAGAATATAGATACCTATCATCTCAAATGCTTCTTGATGAGTTCCTCGATATCTTTATCGCTAAGCTCGCTCCCGAGCAATCTGTTGAGACTCTCCTCGCTCTCTTTTTTACGCGCGTTGATCATCTTGATGAGCCGTCTGTCTATCTCCGCCATCTTCTCGTCGATATCGTCCTTTTCTATATCGCTGTAGGGGAAAATCGAGCTTTCGTTGCCTCTGACCTTTTTAAGTGAAGCTATTATAGCCTCTTTCTCGCGTTGTCCTCCGCCGTATAAAATGCGATTTTCTTCATACATATCGCTATGTTTAACTGCTTTTTTGATGTTATTGTCCGCTTTCTTAACAGCGCTCTGATCTTCGTATCCGTTACTTTCTTTCGTTATCTCGGGATATTCCTCGTCGCCATTCGTCGCGAAACCTCCGCTTTCGCCGGTTTTCTCTTTTTCGCTATCGGAAAGCTCTGCTTCCGCCGCGTCTTTTACGCTATCGCGAGTACGTTCACGGGTTTTTGCCCCGTCGCTTGAGTTATCGACGAGCGTCTTTTGCCCGTCTTTCTCTCCGTTATTAGCTACGCTCTCATTCACGCAGGCGAACCTGTCGAGAAGATATTCCGTATGAGCTTTAGACGAGAGAGAATTGGAGCTCGTAACGGCGATCTCTATACGCTTGCCCGCCTTTTTCAGCTCGTTGACGAGATATATACCGTCGACTTCCGAACATATCAGGAGAAACGTGTCGATATTGCCGTTCGAAGATGCTATCCTGACGGCGTCTATGACCTGCCGCATATCTATACGCACCTTTTTCTTGCTCATCATCGGGAGATCTATGTCCGCGCCGTATTCCTTTATGAACGACGAAAATTCGCCGTTACGCTTCGCCAGATAGTTGTAGAATTTCACGTACTCTACGCTGCCGCCGCGAGTTATCTCCTCTATCAGTTTATCGAACATCTCGATCCCAAGTCTTTCGCTCTGCAGATCTACGAGCACCGCATACCTCTTCATATCAATTCTCCTCGGATATTATATTCTCGTCATCTTTAGTCGTCTCGAATTTATCTTCGGCAGCGGCAAACGTTATTCGACCGTATTCAACCCCTTTTGTTATAAAAGAGATATTGCTGAGCGTAGCCCGACAGCTCGCCGTAAGTCGCGATGAGCGCGCGTCTTATTTCCTTGGGAGATCTCGCCCCTTCCGAAAAAATATCCGCGTATACCTTTTTTATCCACGTGTCGACGGGGAAAACGTCCTGTCTCGCGTACCCGAACAACAGTATACAGTCCGCGACTTTCGGTCCAACGCCCATAAGCGTACAAAGTTTCTTGTTCGCGCTTTCGCTGTCGAGTTCATTTATTTTATCAAGCGGAAAACCGCCCGCGATATCCGCGGCAGTTCTCGCCAAATACTCGGCTCTGTATCCCGCGCCTAAATCGGAATAGAATTTCGCGTCTACGCCAGCCAACCTTTCCGCCGTCGGAAACGCGTAATATCCGTCCTTTTTCTCCCCTAGCGATACGCACAGCCTTTCAATTATCCCCTTGATGCGCGGAATATGATTGTTCGCGGAAATAATGAAACTGACGACGGTCTCGAACGGGTCTTGCTTTAATATCCTTATGCCCTTCCCGTTCTCAGTGGCTTCTTCCATAAACGGCAGTCCTTTGAGACGCTCTATGACCGCGCCGTAACTGACGTCGAGGTCGAAATATCTGTTAAAATATTCGCCGTCGTCCGTTACGAGCCTTATTTTATCGCCCTCTTTCACGATGTCGCACTTTTTGTCGAGACTTATGACCGAGTAGTGGCTTCCGTTGTCGAAATATCTGAAAACCTGTCCGCAAGTCAAAATATCCTTTGCGTCGAAGTGCTTCGCTTCATACAATACTATACCATCTAAAACGAACTCTTTAATCATAGATTTTTACCCTTTTTTAAGATATTTTGTAGAAAAAAGATGAATTTTTTTATTTTTCTTCTCCGATAATTATATCAATATATTTACATATTCGCAATCGTTTATATCAACTGCGAAAAAGACGTTTCGTCATATTCGCATATCTTCGGTCTTTATTAAATAATCATTCTCAAATTTACATATGTAAATATTTGAATATATTCATATGATTTATAAAAGAAAAAGGCATACGGCAAAACAAGCCGCATACCTATTCGCACATATAAAAATCACATGCGTTCGATACGTATCACCACTCCAATACCGTGAGCCCGTCCACGCCGTAACGCCAATAACTGCCTTCGGTATCCGTCGGCATATCCTCGCTGTAAAAACACAAAACGATGTTGTCTTCAAACGAGTTCGGCTCAACAGCGACGCTCAGCCAATCGTCTTTGGAACTTTCGTAATACGCCTTGCCGAGTTGTGAACAGCCTTCGAAAGCCTTTTCGCCGATATCCCTCAAACTCTTAGGCAAAACGACGTCTTTAAGCTCTATGCAACCCGAAAAAGCGTAGTCTCCTATACTTTTGACGTTCTTCGGCATACCGACGTAGGTAAGCGCGCCGCAACCGTTGAAAGTATAATTCCCTATAACGGCGATACCGTTCGGCAAATCAACTCTTTTGAGACTGCCGCAACCGTAAAACGCCCAGTCGCCTATCTCGGTCAAGCTCTCCGCCAATTCAACGCCCGTCAAAAGGCGACAACCTGCGAACGCCCAATTTCCTATTTTAGTGACGTCGCCTGAAAACGTTACGTTCCTAAGCCCGACGCAATTATAAAAAAGCCAGTCGGAAAGCTCGGTTATGTTTTCAGGTAAAGTGATATCTCTCAACGAAACGCAACTGTCGAACGCGTATCCGCCGATATTTACTACGCTCTCCGGAATATCTATATCGGTAAGTTTACGACACTCTTTGAAGGCGTAGTCGCCTATATCTGTAAGAGTATCAGGGAGCGTCACCCGCGTAAGAGAACCGCAACCGTTAAACGCATAGTTTCCTATACTCGTTACGCTATCGGGAACGTATACCGATACGATGTCGTTCGACCCGTCGAACGCATAGTTAGAAATGCCGGTAACGGGCTTGCCGTTATACCTCGACGCTATGGTAATTTCCCTTTCTTTAACTTCGCCGAGTCCCGAAACGCGATAACTTATTCCGTCTTCGTTAAGCTCGTACGTAAGTCCCAAAGTGCCGTCGGGACTGAGCATACCGCAGACGCACCTTTCGCCTACTCCGAAAACGTGCTCGGCGTACGCGTCCTTTTCGTCGCAACCGACGCAGTTATGCCAATGACGCGTATCGTCGAAATCGTATTCTTTCAAAAATACGTGACGGTGAAAACCGCAGACACAGTCGCCGTTTTCATCGAACGAGTGCTCCGCTATATCCTTTTTCTCTTCCGCGTGTCCGCACGTCGCCTTGTACCAATGATATACGCCGTCAAAGTCGAGTTCATCGGAAAAAGTATGCGTATGCGGCTTTTTCGCTCCGCATTCGCAATCGCCGCCGCTAAAATCGTGCGGCTCGTAAAAGTCTTTGTTTCCGCAAGCGCAAGTACGCCAGTGATGCGTCGCGTCTTTTTGCCATGCGGTATCGAAGACGTGTCTGTGTCCTTTGTTTCCGCTGGAAAGATCGCATGCCGCCAAAGAAAAGACGCATGCCGCTATGACGGTGATTATAAATATTAAAAATAAACGATTCCTTTTCATCTGCCGTTTTCTCCAGATCTTTAGTAACGAAGTTTGAGCCTATCTTCCGTTCGCTCTTTTGCGTCCTACTTTACCTTTTCTATGATGTACGCGGTCGGAGCGGACGTATTCGATTCCGTCATCTCTATAACGCTCGCAACGTCTCTAGAATACGAAGCGAACGTCTGTCTCAATCTTTCGTATGCACCGAACATTTCGCCGTCCACGACGACCAGACCCCTTCCGTTCTTCTTGAGAGAATCAACGGCGAGAGATACTATTCCTATCAGTTTTTCTTCGTCTAATACGACTCCCGTAGTATCGGCGATGAAGCCGTCTACTCCGCCGCGAACGTATTTCTTAAGTTCGAGAGGATCTTCTCTCACTACGTGAACGTTATCTTGAAAGTTCTTCTCGAGCAGTCTATAAACGTTCTCCATGCGGCTACCGTCGGTTTCAAAAGAAAAGACGTCGCCCTCGCTCGCGTACTTTGCCATATAAAGCGTGTCATAGCCGTCTTTCAAAGTAAAGTCGATATATACGCCGCCATGCGGCAAATCGCGCATAAACAGCATCTTTGCTATATTGATTACGTTTTCCATTTTTATTCGTCTCTCCGATAGTATTTTCCCTGATAACTTTCCCTTCTTACGAGTTCTTTATCTATTCCGTTAAGATTCTTGAGTTTATCCGTCGTCCAAAGCGGAGCTATGACTTCGCCTCTCGCGCCGTCTCCCGTCAATCTCTCGATAACCGTAGTATCCGGCAATATTTCGAGAGTATCGGCAACAAGAGATACATACTCTTCGCGGCTCAAAAGAGGAAATCTTTCCTCTTCGTACCTCTTTGCAAGACGCGTCCCTTTAAGTATATGCAACGCGTGTATCTTTAGGAAGTCAGGCGACAGCCTGGCGACCTCTTTCGCCGTCTCAAACATATCGTCATACGTTTCATACGGCAAAGAGTATATGATATGTACGCCTGTTTTTATATTTTTGGCCTTTATCATCGAGTAACCCGATAAAAACTCGCCGTACGTCTCGCCCCTATTGATATCGCAAAGCGTCTTATCGTGAACGCTCTCAAGCCCGAGCTCGACTATGAGCTCCGTCCTTTTATCTATATCGCAAAGTACGTCGATAACGCCGCCGTCTATCGAATCCGCCCGCGTCGCGATGATAACGCCTTCGACGCCGCATTCGATAGCTTCGAGATAACTCTTTCTCAAATATTCGATATCTCCGTAAGTATTTGTAAACGACTGGAAATAAGCGATATATCCGCCTACCCTTCCCTTGTCTTCGAGAATTTTACGCTGATACGCTATCTGTTCTCTTACGCTCAGAAAGTTAAGTCCGTTACCGCTGCCGTTTGCCGAGCAAAAGTCGCATCCTCCGATTCCTTTAGTACCGTCTCTATTCGGACACGTGACGCTTATCGATATCGGGAGCTTGAACATCCTTTTCCCGTATTTTTTACGGTTATAATAGTCGTAAGCGTGATATCTTTTATTGCTGTCGCTGTACTTGAATATCCTGCTCACGTCCGCCTTCCTCGCCTTAATTATTATTCGAAATGCAAAACGAACTTCAATCGCGGCTATTTAATACCTAAAGTCATACCGATATGACGTCAAAGTTCAAGAAAAGTATATCATATATTAAAAAAGCTCTCAATTGATTTGAGAGCTTTTTTCGGTAAACTATCAATTTTACTTATCGCCTTTCGCCATATAAAGATTAGGATCTACGAGCTTGCCGTCCTTTCTCAATTCGTAGTGGATATGCTCGCCCTGCTTTACTTCGAACGTGCTGTCGTTACCTACGGTTCCGATCACGTCGCCCTTCTTTACGTTGTCGCCAACCTTTTTAGAAGTCTCTTTTGAAAGAAGTTTATACGTCGATTCGAATCCGCCTTCGTGCGTGATGACCATTACGGTGCCGTTATAACCGTCTGTTTCAATGCTCTTGATCTTGCCGTCGAATACCGCTTTAACGTTCGTGCCGGCGCTAGCCATATAGTCGATACCTAGGTGCGTCTTCCAAGCTCCCTGCGTGGGGTGGAATACCAATTCGTCTTCGCTGTAATCAAGACCTATCGTCTCAGTCTCGATCGGAAGCGCTATAACGAACTTGAATTCGGGCTTGTCGTCGACCGTCGGCTTATTGTCGTCGGGCTTGTTGATCACCGGATCGTCATGATTCGGTCCGTCAATAGGCGTGTCCTGCTGTCCTGCAACTGCGGCTACTACTATCATAGCAACTATTGCAAGCACTGCGACCACCATAAGAATGTAATAGATGTTTTTCTTTAAGAATGTAGCTACCTTGCTTCCACCCTTATTTTCAGTTTGCTTACTCATTGTAAACCTCCAAAAAAATTATAGTTTTTATTCAATAGCTTCCCATTATTAATGGTGTGCCCATTGCTATCGCGTTTGATTTGTAATTGATCTGTACGTTGACCTTTTTTCCGTTCAGTTCCACTCCGCCGCTAAGACGGTTGGAATAACCGTATATTATCTCGACGCCGTCTATCTTCTGTCTTTCTCTTATAACGACGCCGTATTCCGAAAGCAGCGAGTCGACCGCGCTCCTATCGCCCGAGAATCTAACGGTATATCCCAGCGTTTTCCCTATCTTCGCTTTGACTTTTTCCATATCTTTCTTCTCGCACGTTACTATATCGAACGTTCCGAGTCTTTCGACTTTCATAACGTCGTCTGTCTCTATATAGTAATTGGTCGGTATGTAAAATTCGTACTTTGCGTCCTCTGCATCCACGTCCGCCGTCTTCACGAGCGTTACGGATACTATCGCAAGGATCAGCGTAAGCAATAACAGTTTTTTCATATCGCTCCTCCTCTACTGGCTGTAAGTCTTGACAGGGTTTCGGAAATTTATACAGCCGAATTCAAATTTTTTCAAATTCTACCGCAAACATATTTCAACGATTTAACCGTTCGATAAAATCTTATATATAGCTTCGGCGTCTCGTTTCCGCTTTCTTCCCGAAAGCCGTGACAAGCGTTCATTATTGACGCGATAAAGCTAAGTTATTCATATATTTCGTAAAAACGTTAAATCGTATTTTTGCCTTTCACGAACACGGCGATAAAATGATAAAATATAAAAAATTCTTCAAAATGCGAATAAAAGAAAAACAAAGCCGCGCATATCAATCATTACTGCGCGGCTTTAATGCCTGTTTCGTTAAATTTTATAAAAGATTTTCTTATTGACGATTTCTATGACGCAAACGGTGCGACGTCGTTTATATCTTTCTATCGTATTATAGACTTGCGATCGCCGCTCCTCAACGTCTTCAATAATTTTTACCGTTCATTTCTTTACGGCGTCGAATACTTTATCGACAATTTCGTCGCTCGGCTTTTTCGTCATAAGACTGACGACGTAAGTTATGATCGGCGAGAAGGCCATCGCAATGACTCCGATCAGCGGCGACCTGCCGATACCGCCCTTTATAACGTTACCGAAGGTCATCTCTCCGTTCGCCGGCGAAATACAACCGAATATAATAACGAGAACGAACGTAAGAACAAGTCCTGATATGAGCGACGCGTAACATCCTGCTTTAGTTATCTTCTTGCTGTAAAGTCCGAGAACGTACGGTCCTATAAAACAACCTGCGAGAGTTCCCCAGCTGAGACTCATGAGCGTCACTATCGCCTCTACCTTAACGACTGCAAGTACTACGGAAAGCGCAATAAACATGAGACAAAGTATCTTGACCAATACGTTGACTCTCTTTTCCGAAGCGTCGGGCTTAATGAATCCCTTATACGCGTCAACTCCGAGAGAAGAAGCTCCCGATAGAGAAAGCGACGCTAACGTGCTCATACTTGCAGAGAGAACCAGTACCATTATGATGCCGAGCATTGCGCTCGGAAGAGCCTTTTTCAGCATTTCGGGAACTACCGCGTCATATCCGCCGCTCGGAAGCTGTCCTCCAAGGAACAGATAACCGAACGCGCCGGTAAAGTACGCGCCAAAGCCTATTATGAGACAAAATACCGTCGATATCACCATCGCTTTTTTAATGGCGCTATTATCCTTTATCGCGTAGAACTTATGAACGGACTGAGGAAGTCCCCACATTCCGAACGACGTCAGCATTATTAGAATAATGAGATTGAACATTGGAGAATTCCAACCGCCTTCGGCGCTCGGAATAAAGCCGAGACCGACCTCTTCGAGTTTCTTGAATCCTTCTATGCCGTTGACCGCGTCGTTGCTTACCACAAGCGATACCATGATAACGACGCCGATCAGCATTATTATGCCCTGCACGAAGTCTGAAAGAGCCGTTGCGAAATATCCGCCGAACACGAGATAGAGAGCCGTAAGCGCCGCCATTATGAATATGCACCATATGAAGTCGATGCCGAATATCATTTCAAAGAGATACCCGAGCCCCTGATATACCGAAGCGGAATACGGAACCAAAAATACGAATATTATTATCGCCGAAAAAAGTTTTAATTTTTTATCGCCGAAACGCTTCTCGAAAAATTCCGGCATCGTTCTCGCGTCTAACGCGTGCGTTATCGCTCTCGTTCTCCTTGCCAGCACTTTCCACGCAAGAAACGAACCTATGACGGCGTTGCCGACGCCTATCATGAACGCGGATAGTCCGATAGTCCAACCGAACTTGCCGGCGTAACCTATGAAGATGACCGATGAAAAATACGTCGTACCGTACGCGAAAGCGCTCATCCAGCCGCCCATACCTCTTCCGGCAAGAACGAAGTCGTCGAGCGATTTAGTCCTGCGTCTCGAATAGAACGCAATGCCGACCATAGCGGCAACGTAAATGACGAGAATAACTATAGGCCACACTTTATCCGAACCCGACGCGCCGAGCAAGATCGAATCAAACATTGTTCACTCCTTTTCGCATACCGCAACAGCGTAGATCCGAGGCAATCGATCGAAAATTCCAACTCAACCGAAAAACCGCGTATCGAAAAGAGCGGATACGCTTCAACTTTGTCTTACCGTATAAAAAAGCGGAAACAAGAAAGCAAACCGCCTAAAATACTTAATAATATTATAATAAATAAAGAAATATAAGGCAACCGATTACATATCATTTCAAAGGTATCTTTCAAGTATTCCGTCGGTTTTCATATGTCTTAAAAGGGTGTCTCTGTCCTCGAGAACCGAAAGCGCGGACAATCTTTTCATAAGCGATTTATAATCCGGCAGTTCGGAAAGCGAATATCCGCCGTCGCTGGAGATACGCCTGAATGCCTTCGAAAGTTTCATCATAACGTCTATATATCTATCGACGTCGCTTACGAGCTCTTCGCGGTATTCTCGCATCAAAAAACAGTGCTTAACGTAATCGCCTACGAGCGAATATCTGTATTGCGACATTACTTTTGCTATATTTTCGCTAAACACGCTGTTCATAACGTCGACGCTATTCATTATATCCGGAGGATAGTATAGATCGTCTCCGTCGTACTTCAAATAGTAGCTATATAATAAAAGTATTGTATATGCTATCTCAAATTTGTATTTTCCGATAGAAAATCCCTTATCGTCGCCTCTCTTTACGTAGTACGGGAAGAGTTCTGCGGAATTATTACTTTTAAGATTCGAGAGCGCTGTCGCGAGTTTCAATAGTTCTTTTTTATCGAGGCTGTCACCGCATGCGAACTCCTCAGCCTTCATCAACACTCCGTCTTCTTTGGGATAGACGTTCTTCATATATGAAAGATACCGAGCGTCAAACGAGCTCAAAAGAGCGTAAGCGATATCCCCGATAAGTCCTTCAAAACCGTCGCGCGTCATAAGATACTTCCACTCTCCTAAAATGACGGACGGCAAAGTCGCCTTATAGCTCCTTAGCGAACCGCCGGCAAAGATATACGTCGTATCTTTTGCGGCTATGCACGGAGTCGTCAGAATAACGATATATTTTATCTCTTTCATCGTAGCGGCGTACTTTACGCACTCTACTACGTCTGCTCCTCCGAAAACTACGTATAGACGCACGTCGTCGGATACGTTCATTATATCTTTTGCGGTCTCTTCATCGTTTTCGGCATCTGAAGGTAAGATCTTTCGGCTTACGCGATATTCTCTCGTCAGATCTTTTAAGATATTTTCGGCATATAAGCTGTCCGCTTCACGGTAAACGCCGCAGAGATGTCCTCCCTTAAGGACGCTCTTGACTTTTTCAAACACGTTGATCTTTTCATCCAAAATTATCTTCATTGACGCTTTTCTCCTTATTCTCTTACGTTCTTATGCCGCCCCGCAAAAGCCGTCCGCGAAACTGTAATACTAATATTTTTACATATGCATAATAACATTATAATGATTAACGATTATAAGATTAATTGTCGAATTTTATCGTAAAACGTCGAAAACATCAAAAAATATCGGCTCATCAAAACCGATATTTTCAATAACAAACAAATTATGATAGACTGCCGATCGACCGTTATATTGCCGCCGATACGCATATGTTTTGCTTTAACATCAGCTATAGCGAAACCTTAGCGTCGTCCTTTATATTTTTGCGTAGAGCGGCGTTATTTCAGAGCCGACCGCAATAAGAGGGATATATCCCGAATAATTTTACTTTAGTATAACTTTCAATTCTTCGATGAGTCTGTCCATTTCCCCGTCGCTTCCTATCGTTATTCTGACGAAATCGCTTATCCTCGCCTTGTCGAAATATCTGACGAGTATCCCTCGCTCTTTGAGCGTACTGTAAAGCGTTTCTCCGCTCGCTTCTTTATGCTTGGCAAAGATAAAGTTCGCTCCCGAGGAAAGAACCGTCATTCCAAGTCTCTTAAGTTCGTCGGTTATACGTTCTCTCGTATCTATGACTTTCTCAACGCATTTTTTATGATATTCGGTATCTAGGACGGCTTCTCTTGCGACCGCTTCGCTCATACTGTTGACGGTATAGGAATTGAAGCTGTTCTTGATGCGGTCAAGTCCGTCTATGAGCTTACGATCGGCGATAGCGTATCCGCATCTTATTCCTGCGAGCGAATAAGATTTCGAAAACGTTCTGACTACTATGAGATTATCATATTTTCCGACGAGATCGACAACGCTCTCGTTAGAAAAATCAGCGTAAGCCTCGTCAACTATTACTACCTTGTTTCCATTGGCTATAATAATGCTTTCGATCTCCTCTTTATCGAGGACTATTCCCGTAGGCGCGTTGGGATTAGCTATCACGACGCCCTCTGCGTCGGTGTTTCTAAAAGCCTCCGTATCGAGCGAAAAGTCCTCATTTAGCGGAATTATATTCTTCTTGATTTCATAAAGATCGGCGTATACGGGATAGAACGAGTACGTGATATCGGCAAAGGCAACGCCGTTACCGTCTCTGTTAAAGAACGCGGGAAAACACATAGCCAACACTTCGTCGCTTCCGTTTCCGACGAAAACGTTACCTTTCTCAACGCCGTATACCTTGGCTATTGCTTCTTTAAGGCGTCTGTTGTCGGGATCGGAATACAATTTCAGCCTGTCGATATCGAATTTCTCAAGAACGTCCTTCACTCCATTTGCAGGCGGATATGGATTCTCGTTAGTATTCAGTTTTATATATTTTTTATCCTGCGGCTGTTCGCCGGCTTCATACGGCGTGATTC
>CAJUMY010000017.1 GCA_910587685.1 uncultured Christensenellaceae bacterium | reverse complement strand
AGAGGTCGGGCGTGTACGGAGTTATATTCCAAACGAATTCGATATTCTCGGGCGTATTCCAGTTAGCCGAGTCTATGACGCTGAACTCTACTACTACTCTGTACTCGCCTGCATTCTCGCCAGTGAGGTTAGCCTCGGTATCGGCGCTGTAGCCTATGGTGAGCCCCTCTATTCCTTCAGAACCGATGAGCGAGAGCGTATGGCTCACGCCGTATGCCCACACGTAGCTATCGGTATACTCGGCGTTACCGTTCTCGGTATCTACCCACTTGAGAGACGAGATGTCGTAAGACGCCTTCTCTATCGTGTAGTCGAACTCGCACTCGCCGACTATTGCGTATTCGCCTTCGCGTCCGTTGTCGAGCGTTATAACTACTTTATAATTTCCGGCGTTGGTAGGAGCTCCCGAAAGCGGAGTTCCGTCGGCGTTCTTGTACGTTATGACGAAGTTTTCGAGCGTTAGATTGCCGCCCTCGAACTCTATCTCGACGGGTTGAGCCGACTTATTATACGTAGTAGTATTCTTGACGAGCCCTACTCTTACGGGATTCTTCTGATCTCCCGCTTTAAAGCCCTGATACGACTCCGTTACTTCCTCTCCGCCCTCTATGAGCACGCAGTTAGTCGCGTTATACGATCCGCCCGACGCCCTGAGCCTTACGCATACGTAGTAGTCCTTCTGAACAGTCGCGTCGTAGTCTGCGAATATATCCGCAAGCGTCATCTCTACAGTTTTGTCCGCGTTATAGTACGTGTACACTAACGCCCCCGTCGAATTGTCCGATACCGTAGGTACGAGTATTACCGTTCCGTCCTCTCCCGTCTGTTCGCCTTTAATCCACGTTACCGTTATACGTTTCTTTATTATATTCCACTTATGCTTGAGATACTCGCTCGCCTGTATCTGCGAGTTAGTGGGCACGTTATAGTTCTTAGCTATCTCTTGATTAGTCACGGTGAGAGCCGAAACTTCGGCGGTATACTCGCCTACCTCTCTGCCGGTTGCGCCCGTATTGTACGACGCGGACAGGAACGACGGAAGTCCCGACTCTATAGACACGCTCTGATTGACCGCGTTATACTCGAGCTCGTCGGCGCTCCACTTGACGTTCGAGAAGTCTACGTCAGCCTTATCTACTTTGATATATATAGTAAAATCCTTGTACTGCTGAGCTAACGGCTTGCCGTTCTCGTCGTTGAACGCGTACGCGTCGTCGAGAGGCATTATCCTAACCGTTATAGCGACGGCGTTTGCCGTAGCGTCAGTCTGCGAACCGTTCGTATACCCGTTAGAGCCGTACGACGCGTCTATCTTGACGCCCTGCGACGCGAGGTTCGAGGTACTTATTGCGAATACGTACGCGCTACCGTTATACGTCACTGCAAACGGCGAACCTTGAGTTAGCCCCGCTCCCGACGCTATCGGCGTAGGTACTCCGTTATTCTGCGAGTACTGCCAGTTCACGCTGTCTATGACTACGTTCTTCGCGCTGACGGTGAACTCCTGACGAGCCTCGCCGCCTTCGAGCGAATAGTTCTTGTTGTCCTTAGCCGCGTCGTCATTTAGCGTAGCTATGAGGTAATACGTAGACGGACTGAACGCCGAAGCGTCGAGCTTGTCGCCCGTGACGGGTATCCTTACGCCTGCATTTGCCGAATTCACGTACTCGAGCGTGAGCTTCACGTCGTCGCCGTCTATCACGTTATTTCCTTCCGCTCCGAACTTCACGTCCGAGCCCGCCTGCAAAAGGAAGCCTCCGCTCGTTGACGTGAAATCCACTACGAGCGTCTTCTTCGTTACCGTTATCGTGAAGGTCTTTGACGTAAGATCTTCCTTGCTGAAGTCGCCTGTATTCCAACACCAGTCGGTCCGTTCGCTAGACTTGATATTGGCAATAATGTCATAACTTCCCGCCTCTCGCGCCGAAAGACTCCAACCGTCCGTATCGTTACCGCTTAACGTTACGCCGTCGGGCAACGTCAATTCCGCATAGTTAGCCCAGTCGGACGAATAACTCGACAAAGCGAAACTCTGTTCTTTGCCTACGTACGGCTTGCTACTTTCAGCGACGCCTACTATAGGGAGACGTCCTCTGTTGATAGTCACCGTACACGTCATATTATCCGCGTCCTTTATGACGTAGTTGCCGTAGTATTCGGTCTTGTCACTCTCAGACTTCACGAATATCGCCTTCGCAGTATACGTACCTCGTTTATTAGGCATCATATCTATTTGGTCTATTGACGAGCCGTCAGACGCGCTACCTGTATACTTTGTGGCTATGACGGGTTTATCCGCATAAAGTTCGCTCTCGTCAGCAAACGCCGCAGGAGTCAGTACTCCCGTACTAGCATTATACGACGGGTTAGTCAGGGTTATCTCCTTAGGCTTGATCGTCATCTTGAACCATCTGACAGTTTCGGACTCTACGTGTTCCTTATCGCTCGTATCGGGATTGCCATTAATTTTCGGTTTTCGAAGTTCATATTCTGCGGCTTTCTGTTCATCTGTCCAACCGTTTGCCGTTGCCTCAGCCTCGACTTCCGCCATTATATCGTCGAACCATTTCTGCTGAAGTTCTACCTTTCCCCAGTATTCGCCCGCATTAATAGTACTCGATTTGGTGTAAGTTACCTTAATGTATCCGTTCGTATGCTCGTACCACTTCTTATTGTACCAGCCAACGTCTTTAGCGTCTGTCGCGGCTATAGAGCTAAGCGTCTGCGATTCGCCGTTATACGTTGTAGTTACGTCTTCAGGATTCTTTAACGTTGTTCCTAAACCGATAGCGCTCAAATTCAAGTGAATCGCAGGACGAACACCATTTATCTCATTTAAATAGCCTTTAAGAAAATCATATGCGCCCGATTCCGTTATATTTATACTTGCTTGGTAATTACTATACACACCAGATCTCAGCCAAGATAAACCTGTCTCAGAAGAATTATATCCGCGTTGAGCGTTACTCAGATTCCATATGGATGAAGTAGCCGCGACGTTGCTTGCGCCCGTCTCGGTTATTGAAGGAAGCCATATATAGTCGTTGCCCCATTCGTCGTACCTGTGTCCGTCAAACATATCAGCCGGCTTGTATGGATCAGATCCAAAATTGGTATGCCAACCGCTAGGTAAGTCGCTGAGCGCGTCGTTCGGACAGTTAGTCCAAGAACCATAACGTCCTAATATCGTCTCGGCCTGCTGATACTTGATATTCTTAGGCTGTACTAGATACTGCTCCGCGAAACTGTTCTCTCCGCCCTGAGAGAACATATTCCAAGTAGCATTGTCCTTATTCAGCAGTACGTTATTCCTTATGGTACTCCTGCTATATGAGTTATTTCCCTTAATTTCAGCATTATCTGAATAATACTGCGATGTCCCTTGACTGTTCGCCAAATATAACGTTGCAATGACGTTATCATTTCTCTTTTCCGTATCTGCGAGCGTCAAAGACGCGACCATCCATTCAAGTCCGCCAAGGGTTATAACGAAACCGTTATCCCTCTTCGTCTCGTCCGCTATCCTACTATTGATAGTAGACGCGGGAACTACGTAATACTGCTCGCCTGCGAGCGCCGAAGGAGAATTCTTACCGTACGTCTCCCAGTCTGCGGTTCCGTTCGCCTTGATATACTGAACGGGGTCATCATCTCCGAATAGTTTCTCAATGAGATCGCCCATAACGTCGCCATTCAACTCTCCGCTATCTCTATCGTAAAGTTCCGCGCCTCCGCCTATCAGTGTCGCAGAGCTCGGATCGGCAAGAGCCGACACCCTATCAGGAAAAGCAAAGAACGCCGTCGCAATGAGCGACAACGCGAATACAATTACCGTCATAACAACTATTAAATTGTTGACCCTACTCCTTACCCTATTATTCATAGTTCTACTGTGCTCCTTTTTTTCCTTAACTTTCGTATACGTAGTTTCTTCCCGCTCTCTTTTGAAGAAACAAAATGAAGGTAAACCAAAATTCACCTTTGAAGTTGCCGTATTTGTCATTTTTGCGAATACATCTCCTGTGACAAGAGATGTATTTTTTGAATATTTTTGGGTAAATCAAGATATGAAATTCGTGTTTTAATGTATAAAAGCCAAAAAAACTGCAAAAACTATTGACTTTCTCGAATAAAATATTTAATATGATAATATATAGTAATATATGAAAATACATCTCTTGTCACAAGAGATGTATTTATCTTCTATTTCATAATTTTGGTAATAAAACGATTTTAATACGTTGCATTTTGAGGACAGTATATAATTAATATAAAAATTTTTCTATATTTATTGATCAATATTATAGAAGCTATCTTGACGCTACGAGAATAATGCCCGACATAACATCGGGCAATCAAACCAATTTTATATCATAAAAAAATTCAGCAGTAAAAATTAAATTTAAGTCCATATCCGCAAATACTTTGAATAATGCTCAAAAAATCTATAAACATTTGTCGCAGGATTATTATTAGAAGGAGTTTTGTTCTCTATATCGATCAACGACTTTGCATACGAAATCGCCTTCTCGATACTTCCGTTCTTCAACATGATCTTGCCGAATATATTCTTATCGTTCTTTCTATACTTTTCTTGCAAATATTTTTCCAGTTTAACGATATATTCCTCACGGCTTATAGCCGAATGCATATTGATAAAATTCAATAACAGCCATAGTTCAAAACATTCATTAGACCATAAAGCATAAAACGTCACGCTTTTAGTTGATAAGCTATGTATTTTATTGATAGCATTATTAAAGTTTTCATCGGGAAAATCATCTTTGTCGAAAAGAACCCAAACGTTATGAATCTTACAACCCTTATTTTTCTCTATACTGTCGGTTATGAGCCGCACTCGCTTTGCCATATTCATAGGATCGACAGCGTCTACCTCGATAAAAAATCTTAATAGCCTGTTCTGCTCCTGCTCCGTTAAGAAATTGGCAACACCTTCAAAATAATTCTTTTCCGTCTCGGCGCCGCAACAAATTATCAAATTATTCGTACCTATAGGAATATTAGCCGAACGCCGTTCACCATACCATGCCATACCTTTCGACATATTATACCTCCCACAGCTTTATCGCGTTCAAATACGGATCCGCGCCATATCTGCCTTCGATATATTGCTTATTATACGCGGCGTCTTTACGCACGAGTTCGCCGTTTTCCGCGCGAATATCCGTAAGAGAATAGAGCTGTGAATATTCCTGCTTGCACATCGCCATAAACCAAATCTCGTCGCGCCTAAATACCTCTTTTGTCATAGTAGTTAAATCGTGCGAAGTAAATACCAGTTGCGCGCCGTTAGTATTGATATCCTTTCTCGTGAATAATTCGATTATAAATTTCAGCAACTTCGGATGTATTTTTGCGTCCAACTCATCTATGATAACGTTATTTCCCCTCTCTAAAGCCATAACGAATATAGGTAACAACGCAAAAATTTTCCTCGTTCCATTCGACTCTTCCTGCAAATCCAGTTCGTAAGATATGCCGTCTACACTGTGTACAGTGCTAATCTTTATCTTAGGGCGAGTGGGCGTCACCTGAATCTTTTCGGTCCTAAATGAAGTTATGTTAATATCCATACCTCTCAAGAGATCAAGTACTCTATCTTTAATACGCAGAGTTCTCTCGTTTACGTTCAACTCTAACTGATAAATGCCTTCGAGCAAAATCTCATCTTGAAACGGCAAATTGTAATCCACGATCATTGTTGACAAAAACCACTCTTTTAGGTTCTCGATCAGTTGAACCTTATACAGCAAACCTATCATCGCAAGAAGCGGCATACTGTCGGAAATATTATTAACGACTTTCACCTCGCCTTTGAGAGCGGCTCCCAAAGTAATATCGTTATTATGCCTAGTGAATGCTTCTTTAATAGCTTCGCTACCGACTTTCCTAAAATATAACGATTCGTCTACGATCTGATTATTCAATATTGCAATATAATATTTATATTCAATACCTTTGTTCTCTATAAAAATCTCAAATTCGGTGGGTCTATTCAAACACTCTGTATCGAATTTGAACGGAATGATCGACTCGAGCCTAATTATATTATCTCCCATCGCTATGAAATGCCTTCCTATCAGCGACCTCAAAACGGAAAGAGCCTTTAGTATCGTACTCTTTCCTCCGCCGTTCGGACCGTAAATAGCCGCTATAGGCAATAAACGATCATCTATGAGCGTATCTTGATATTCCGTTAGGCGGATAGAACGCATATCGAGCGTTACCCTTTCTTTGATACATTGAAAATTCGTCACCGAAAACTGTATAAGCATATTTCACCTCATATAGATTGTTACTATTATATTATATTTTATGCTAAAAATCAAGAATCCACGAGAAAAAATCTCGCCAACAACGCATTTTAATCATATAATACGCATAATTAACATCATATTGAGCTGTTTACTATCAAAATCAACTATCTTTCCCAAACTCTTTTCAGCCAGTCAAAATAAAAAATAATGCCCGACATAACATCGGGCATTAAGTTATCATTTTTAATCAAATCATAAGAATAATGATATCTATCAATCTATATCACAAATATCATATTCTATAAATAATGACAATACTTTTATTCAGCTATCCTATCAATAACAATAACCGCTTTTGAAAAAGCTATTACTTATTGTAACGAGCTATGATAGCGTCTGCCTTGCCTGCGCAGCCGAGAACCTCGGTGAGCTTATGCTTGACGATACCCTTGATGTTAGCTCTCGCGTCGCCGAGATACTGTCTCGGATCGAAGTGATCGGGATGCTCGTCAAAATGCTTACGTATAGCCGCGGTGCATGCAAGTCTCAAGTCGGAGTCGATATTTATCTTACATACAGCCATTCTTGCAGCCTCTCTGAGCATCTCTTCGGGGATACCGATAGCGTCAGGCATCTTTCCGCCGTGCTCGTTGATGACCTTAACGAATTCCTGCGGTACCGACGAAGCGCCGTGAAGGACTATCGGGAAGTTCGGAAGTCTCTTCTCTACCTCTGCAAGAATATCGAATCTGAGCTGCGGCTTCTGACCGGGCTTGAACTTATAAGCGCCGTGCGAAGTGCCGATAGCGATAGCCAAGCTGTCAACGCCCGTGCTCTCTACGAACTCCTGTACCTCTTCGGGTCTCGTGTAGCTAGCGTCCTCTGCGCTGACGTTGACGGCGTCCTCTATACCTGCGAGTCTGCCGAGCTCACCCTCTACGGTAACGCCGTGGTCGTGAGCATACTCTACTACCTTCTTGGTAAGAGCGATATTGTCCTTGAACGAGTGGTGCGAACCGTCTATCATAACGGAAGTGAATCCGCCGTCGATACAATCCTTACAGAGCTCGAACGTATCGCCGTGATCTAGGTGAAGACAGATCGGGAGATTGCTGTCGATAACAGCGGCGTCTACCATCTTTCTGAGATAGGTAGCGTTAGCGTACTTTCTCGCGCCTGCCGAAACCTGAAGAATAAGCGGAGCTTTCTCTTCCTTAGCGGCGTCTACGATACCCTGAATAATTTCCATATTGTTGACGTTGAACGCGCCGATAGCGTAACCGTTCTCGTAAGCGTCGTCAAACATCACTTTGCTAGTAACTAGTGGCATATTAAATCCTCCAATTAAATAATCGTTGATAAATAAAGAATTTCGTTAAATTCTAAACGAATATATAATATCATAACAATAGGAATAAAACAAGTATTTTCGAAAACTTAATACAGTTATTTTGTCATACGGCGAATTTCGCCGACTCGAACCGACCCGCAAAAACCACAAAAACGCGACGGCTTCCGCCGCATCGAATACGGCGCGTCGCGTGAAGACAAAGAAAAAAGCCCGCCTTCCTTTCGAAAGCGGGCTCTTGACAGCTACGCCGATCACTCTTCGGAGATAGCTCCGACAGGACAGTTATCAGCACAAGCGCCGCAGCTAACGCAAGCGTCAGCGTCGATACAGTACTGAGTATCGCCCTCGGAAATCGCGCCTACGGGACAGCCGTCCGCGCAAGTTCCGCAACTTATACAAGCATCACTAATCTTATAAGCCATATTGGTACTCTCCTTTTTAACTTAAAAATCGACAAGTTTCCTTATCAAACGCTATTATATCACAGTCGGCATACAATGTAAATATTTTTCGAATAAAAAGTATATTTTCTTTCACCGCAAAAATATCGCGCCGTCATCTCCCGACTTTATATAAAACTATGCAATAGCGGCGTCAAAAATGCAACCGTCTCTTTAGTTCGTCAAAATAATCGCCCTTTCCGAATATGACGAAGCTGGCGATGAGCACGAAGCCCAGACCCGACGCGACATACCACGCCCAGTTGATATCCTTAACGATAATGAGATAGAGGAACATCATCAAGAAATCAATAACGGCTATAGGAGTTACCGTCATAGCGTACATTCTCCACCGTCTGAAATCTATACACATCGCGATAACGAACGCGGCTATCGACGACATAAAGACTATCGGAAGAGCCAGCGAAAAGCCCCAGCCGCTCGTACTTCCCGAAAAATACTCCGCGTAGAACACCACGGCTATTGCGACCGCAGTATCCCAAAAGAGCTGCCTTCTTACAGGCAACGAAAAGAACAGAGTCCTCGCTATCGAAGCCCAAAAACACGCGAACGCAAATAGAAGATGATGCGACCAAACGAATCTTTTGTTGACGCCGAGATCGACCGCAACGCACGCAAAAGACGCTATTATCGTGACGTATATCATGAGCTTGAGCAGTATCCTTCTCGAACGCCGCATATCCCTGATATTGGGGTACGCGTGGATATTATTCGGCTTTGCTCCGTCGTCGCTCTTTAGATACGCTCCGCACAGCGGACAGTTCTTCAGATTGCTCTCTACGTTTACCTTACACTTTTCGCAGTATCTCATATTCACTCGCCTCTGTTACTGATGATAGTCATATCGACGCCGTGGCTTTTCAGTATCCTGAAGAATTCCCTTTCCAAAGTCGCGTCCTTGAGCGTTCTGCTGAACGTAACGACGGTCCTGCCGTTAAACGATATGCACGTCATCGCATTGTTGATATATTTCTGCGGTCCGAGTACGAACTCCAGTCTGTCAACGTGTTCCTTGAACTCTTCAGGAGCGTCGACGTTGCCTACGTTCGACAAAAGACACGACGACAGCTTTTCCCCGAAACTGTAATATGACCTTCGCATGATCAGCGTCTTCAACGCTCTCGGCGCCAGACGTACGAATATATTCTTCTCGACCGAAACGTTGGAATTTATGAACTTGCGGCAATATTCCTCGTTGATATTCTCGCCGAGCTGTTTCTGCGTCTCTTTTATCACCTCGTCGAAACTCTTGTCGTCGGGCGTGATGCACGTGTTGATATACCCCGCGAAGTTCCTTACGGTTATCGACGGAAAGAATTTCCTGAGATTGATCGGTACCTGAACCTTTATCGGCTTCCTCTTGACCTGACTGCCCTCAAAGAGCTGTCTCTTGACGAGCACGTATTCGAGTACGGAAGCAAGATAAGTATTGACGGTTGCTCCGTATTTTTTCGCCGCAGTCCTAAGCTCGAGCGAATCCATCTCCGCCTGAATAACGTTGAGAGTTCCCTTCGCCTCTCTAGGTCCCTTGATCTGATACGCCGACGGTTCGTTCCTCGGAAGCGTTCCGAACGACGGATCGAGATTCCTCCCGAACGCGTCCTCGACCTCTCCTTCCGTCGGAATATCCTTATAGTGCATAATGCCCTCGGTATCCTCGACGTTGATGCCTCTCAGCTCGAGATACCTTGCGATAAGCGACTTCAAAAACAGCAGCGCGCCCGTGCCGTCCGTTATCGAGTGAAAGACCTCGAGCGATATCCTGTTCTTGTAATACAGCACTCTGAAAAGGTGGCTCTCGCCGTCTATCTTGAACATGGAACAGGGATAATTCCGCTCGTCTTTTACCAGCGGTTTTCTAGTAACGTACTCGTGATAGTACCAAAATACTCCCTTTCTCAGCGTAACGTCGAACGACGGGAATCGCTCTATAACGTCGTTCAATGCCAGTTGCAATTTTTCGCCGTCGACCTTCTCCTTCATAACGGCAGACATACGAAATACTGCGTTCCACCCCGAGCTTTTAGCCGCAGGATATATCTTCGCCGCATTATCGAGCCTAAACCATTCTTTGTCGAACATCGGATTTCCCATTCTCACTACCTCTATATATAAGTACGATCTTTTCGCCGTCGGTATTATGTAAAATCATAAATACCGCTACATATATTATACTTTTTGCTATCGCGTCGCATTTCAATCTCATATCGTAGCGAATATCTGGATATAACGCGATATTCGTTACGTTATATTGTACCATATACGCGGTCTCTTTCGCAACGAATATCCGAAATATTTTATTATACGACACGATTCGCCATAATATTCGGCGATTATCTTTCGCTCAAAACGCCAGGCTGCAACGCTATAAAGAGAAACGTTCCCGCAGATGCGGGAACGTTTCTCTTTGCATAAAAATATACTTATTCGCTCCAAATAATTAAAACCTTAACTACCTGTTTCGGAAATAGCCGTATGACTACGTCCAATTGCTATATTGTTAAACTTTTCCAAAAGCAAGTCCGCATGACGTCGTAAATTTGGGATATAAATTTTGGATTCGCTTTTTTCTTAGTTTGTCACCTATCAAAAATTACTTCAGGAAAGTTAGCCTATGTCAGGAGTCACAGTTTCATTTTGACGTCAGCTAACTCCCCCGAAGATTTTTGTTTGTATGGTACGTTGCTCCATAGAAACCCGAAACGACAGATATATTTAAGATTGTTTTCAGATTCATTAAGCTATACCATACATTATATCGGTCGCTCGGTCTTCGTTGTTTCTATGGGTTAATAATACTATTTTTTAACAAAAATTTCTAGCACTTTTTGGTGGAATTTCTGATATTAAAAGTGGAATTTTTAATATTAAAAGTGGAATAGCATTATATTGTCCGCGTTATCTTAACTTTTTTGTCAATTTTTGACGAAAAAATTTTTTATATCCGATCGACTGAAAAAAAAAGACGTTTACTCAATTTATGACGTTTCCCTCGCCGTTACGTAGCAAAGTAGTATCAAATATTTTTTCCCAAGCATTGCTTTTTTTGCATATTTTTATAACAGTTCTCCAATATAGTTGTTGTCCGTACGTCCTAAGTTCTAACTTAATGCTGTCATTACTTCTAAATTCCCCTTCGTATTTCCATTCTCGGAGATTCATATCTTCGACATTCTCACAATATACTTCGGATGAATACAGATACACGTATATCTGTATAGGGGAAGAAAACAAAGAAAAACTTCTCCGTACATCTACCCATACCATACCTTCTCCGCCGCCAAGCGAACAATTAACATTTCCGGAAATACTTCTTGCCGCCGAAATATCGTTTTCGTTGTCGGGCATAATATTTTCCTCTGCAGACAACTGCGCGCTAAAACAAAAACAAAACGCGATCATGATCGCAACCATCAAAATTACCCACATATAATTCGTTACTTTTTTCAAATGATTCATTATTTAACACTCCCGTTAATAAAATTTATAAAAAAAGAAGAAATATCCACCTTACTCCTTCTCTATTGATCCCTTGATAAATATATTGTATTATAATTAATCGTTTAATTTCGGTCTATCTATGACACAAAAAATAAAAAATACGGCACTTAAAACCACGCACATCAATGCAAAATGAAAGCTCAAAAAATAAAGGATCGTATGCTTGTCAATATCGATAAACGTTACGCTCCAAGTAAACTCAGCTTTATGAATAACAGGCAACAGATCGTAATATATATTTTTTATTGCAACGCAAAGAATAACGATAATAGGTACAAAGAATATCGCGATGAGTTCCCTCTTTTTCTGCTTATCCCATTTAGACCTTCTTTCCTGATCGGCAAGCAGTTCTTTGCTCATCGTTAGACCGTAACTTTTATCATCATTACACGGCGTTATTTTTTTTTTGAGATCTTCGTTGGAACTGCGCGCGTAACTTACGCCGGAAACCACTCCTGATCTTATCTCTTCCTCAATGCGACGTCTTATCTTATATTGCTCCGAGAATATATCTATATCCTCATCTATAATATCGTCTACCGACACGTCAAAAAATTTGCTCAATATCCGCAAACTTTCTATCTTAGGCGGCATTTTATTCGATTCCCATTTGACTACGGTCTGTCTGACTACTCCTACTAGCTCTGCTATCTCCTCGAGCGTCATACCTCTCGATGCTCTGAGCTTGGATATCTTTTCTCCTACCGTTGATTTTACCATAACTTCCTCGCATAGTAACATATAATTTTTAACTCGGCAATACGCATAAACGCAAATTATTGCGTTACAGCTTTAATGACTATTTATATTCTATTATAATATTTAAGTTAAGTCAAGAATTTATTAAACGTTTCCATATAAAGACTAAAGTTTTTTATTGTGTGAACAACATTTTTTAATTTCTATTAGCCATATTCAATAAAATCATAAGTTAAATCGAAAACCGCCTTCTTGCATCGTCCTTTTATCCCAAATAACGAGCTCTCTATATTGACAAACCCTTTTATATAGATAAAAGAAGCCGAATGCAACGCATAGGCTTCATTTTTCAAATTTTGATAAACACTTTTTTATCTTTCTCTTTTCAATAATATAGGATATTATGAGTACCGTAACCACTATAACGAAAGTCATCGCGCAAACAAGAGAAACCGTGTACAAAATGTCGCCCCAATGAATATATACGAACACGTCCGCCGTTCCCTTAAAATACTCGTGACTTTGAGCAAACATATCTTCCTCGTAACGAACCCATGCAAAGAGCGCTACCGAAATAACGAACGATAACATCGCGCAGAGTATAAGTATTATCTTTTTAATGCTCCGCTCTCTCGCAAGTCTCGCCCTGAACTCGCGCATATAGGCATTGGTCTCATCAGACTCGGTTTCGGCAAGCGCTACAGTGTCATCTTGACCTTCCACGCCGTCACTAGCGCATTCGCATACTTTTGCTTCTCCCTCGTCGTCTCTCGAACTAATATCCCCGTCGTCAGGCTCCAAACCGAGTTTCCTCTGCTCCGCTTCCATTCGGATATTGAGCTCTTCTTGGAATTTTTTGCGTTTCTCCAAATACTCTTTATCAAATACGTCTATGTCGGGATCAATGAGATCGCTTACCGATATATCGAAATACTGACAGACTACCAATAAGCTGTCAACTCTCGGCGGAGTATCCTCGAGCTCCCACTTCGAAACGGTCTGCCTTGCAACGCCCAACTTATCGGCTAACTCTTCTTGCGACAGTTTCGCTATTTTTCTTAATCTGGCTAACTTATCTCCGAGTTTCATATGCCTCCCCCGACAGTTTTTTTGCAAATTTTGTCTGTAGTTCGTTAATATATTATCGCGTATTTCGTCATTTGTCAACGCTTTATATCATATTTTTGAATTTTGTATATATTTATAAAGAAACTTTCTTATATATAGTTTGCGACAATATTTTTCGAATAATTATTTCCGATTTTGAAATGACGTTATAGGCGTATCCTCCCTCCGATCATTACTCCTTAAATATCATATAAAAACATATTTTAGCCTTATTGTTCTCAGCAAACGGCATTATTACTTTTGCAGAATAACGTCTATATTTTATTACTCTAAATCATGCGCCCAAAACGCCACGACTCATATCAACAAGATACTCAGATACTTAAGCGGCTTTGGAATAAAGCCGCCCATATTACAAAAACTAACGGTATGATAAAATGTGACAGAGAACTTTTGGTAAAATCCGTAATAATATCATCCATTGCGAACGGCGTGAGCCGTATAAGGAATGCCGACGTGTCGGATAGCGCCGCATACGCCGCTATAGAAGCGGTACGAAGACTGGGCGTTACAGTCAAAATAGACGGCGACGTGTTGACCGTATACGGCAAAGGAAAACGTCTTTCGCCCAAGCATAACGAAATAGATATAAGAGGTTACGACGATCTGCTGTTTTTGCTCGCGCCGATAGCCGCCAACTGCGAAAACAGCGTATCTATAGTCAACGTCGGAGAAAGAACGTACCTAAACGATTACGTAGAGTCGCTAAAAAAGTACGGCATCAAGATATCGGCGAGCGAAGAAAAAATAACGGTATCGCCCTCCGAGGTCAATCTCGAAAGCGTTATGCTATCGGTCGACGGCAAGTATCTATACGACTCCATTCTTATAGCGAGTCTATATTCTTCGAGTAAAAGTATCATATATGCGCGTTCAAATATGTATAATACTACACTTCTGCTACTCGAAGCCATGCGATACGAATACAAAAAGAAAAATTATATCATCGTATCAAAAGACATCGAACTCTCTCCTATAGACATATATATCGGTAAAAACGCAAATGAAGTCGCCGCAAGCGTGAGAAATGAAAAAGCGGGAAGTTTTCATTTTTCTTCGGTCAGAGCCGACGCAGTAGCTATGGAAGCTATTCGCGAACTTCCTCAAAGCGAATATACGATAACCGTCAAATATCTGAATAACGGATATTTCCCGCTTGCTGATATAGATATAGTCAGAGTAAAGGGTTAAACGTTCTTTGCATATGATAACCTTCATTATCGCATACTGCAAAATGGATATTTCAGTCACGTATTCGGGACTTTAACAGAGCAAGATAAATTCAGTTAAGACTTAAGTCTTCACAATAAAAAACGACGAAACGTATAGTTTCGCCGTTTTCTCTTTTTATAGTTTTTAGTTATTTTACGCTCGATAACCGCAAGCGTCCGACTGCTGTCTCTACAGTAAGAGTTTTCCGCCGTTGCTGTTTATCTGCATAAGAACCTTTTCATCTTCGCCCGTTTCGGCATTTATATATAGATAAAAAGTATCTTCGCCGATAGTTCCTATTATTTCATACGTCAAGACTTCGTTGTCGTTGCCCTTAGGAATAAGCGCAAGCTCCATCTTACTTATATCGAACGATTTGGGAACGTTCTCTATGGCTTTTTCTTCGCTCATAACTTTCGAAATATCGACGTTGCGTTCCGTATGATTATAGATATAGTTGAGAGCTTCCATTCCTATCACTCGTCCCGTTCCCGCGCACACCTTCACCTTTATAACGTCGGAATAATATATAACGCCGTTCACCTTAGGAGCATAGTTGAAATAGTACGTCGAATCGTTGAGAGACGACCATACGACAGCCATATTTATATAGCCGTGTTCTATCAAGAAAGTAGCGGCGATACGCTCGGCGCTCTCTTCGTCGACCTTTATGTCGAGACACTCTGCAAAGGTATTTGTCATCACTATCTGTCCGCCGACCTTTGTGAGCTGAATACTTCCCGTCGCTCCGTCTCTGTAAGTCACGTCGTAAAGATAAGTTACGAAATGATTACTGCTCTCGCTGACGAATTTAACGTCCGTAGCGTCCCTGAAGAATTCCTTTATCTTGTTGATACCCTGCTCTTTGGTTATCTCGTCGCCTTTAAGTCCCTTTGGAACCCTAGTCTCGAGAGAGTCGCTGAACGGTCCGTCGTATATGAGCGAAGGATATTCGATACTGCCGTTATCCAGCTCTTTGAGAGCGATGGAAAAGGAGTCGTTATCTTTGCCGAGATTGTCTATAAAGCTGTATCCGTTATAATGGATCTCGTCGTTCACGCTTGCGAGCGCTTTGCCGAGCTTCATTGCAATGCCGTGCATTTTGTCTATAGTGGACATCTCTTCTTCGCTGATAGCGCCGCCCTTTTCAAGTTTTCTCACAAGATACTTCGAATAGTCTCCCACCTGATTCGTAAAGCGGTATATAGGTTCGAGATTGTTTTCGTTCGTGTTGAGAGTATTGAGCGACAACGCTGCAAGTTCGGCGTTATCCGCTATTTTGTCGAGCACCTCTTCGCTAAGCCCCGCGCTATGAAGGAGTTTTACCTTGTTGAGTCCCGTCTCTATATCAACGTAGTTTTCAAGAAGAGCGTAATAGGCGTGCCTGTATACGTTCTCTACGCCTATGCGGAATTCTTTCTCGTTCGACTTTGACATGCCCAGCAATACCGATAACGTTATCACCGCAACGAGCATCAACACGATGAGCGTTATCATGACTCCCATTACTATCTTTCGCTTTTTTATCGCGTTCATAGTTCTGTTATCTTCCATACGTTACCTCACACTGCGAATCTGTGTCTGCCGATAACGAGTTTTACCGGTCTTGACCATATCCATTTATTAGTCGTCTTTGCGGGATTATAGTAATACACGCAACCGTTCGTCGGATCCCAACCGCTCATAGCGTCTTTTGCCGCTCTCTTCGCCGTATCGTCGGGTTCAAGATTGATCTGTCCGTCGTTCACCGCCGTAAATGCCCACGGCTGGTATATGACGCCCGCTACGCTGTTGGGGAAATCGGGAGATTTTACTCTGTTGAGAACTACCGCTCCGACCGCCACCATTCCGGTATAGGGCTCCCCTCTTGCCTCCGCATAGATGCACTTTGCAAGAAGATAGGTATCCGACGAAGAGTAACTGCTGTTACTGCTGCCGCCCGTAGATAGCGTGATGCCGAGCGCCTTTGATGTGTTCTTACCGACTATACCGTCTACCGTAAGTCCCCAATCCTTTTGGAATTTTTTCACCGCGCTCACCGTTCCGCTGCCGTAGATGCCGTCAATATTGCCGGTATAATATCCGTACGACTTCAGCTTTTCCTGAACTTTCTTAACGTCGCTGCCCTGCGAGCCTTTTTTGAGCGCTACGCTCTCGACGGTTTCGTCGCCGCCAAAATCCGCAAACGTGAATATTGCAGTACATATAGTACATATTATCAATAATCCGCATATTGCCTGCGACCACTTTCGCATATTTTTACACCTCCTAGTAAAGATTTCTTTCTTTTGTGTATGTAGACTATCTGCCCAGTATCCCGTTTATTATCTCCTCTATCTTCGAGACATACTTGAAATCCTTTTCGCCCGAGTTCTCGCCGCTCACAAAGCACAGCGGAGGGAATACCACGCACCACCAATTATCGCCTTCGGCTTTTCCGAGCTCGACTATAAGAGCGTCGTATACGCCCTTTTCAAGCGTCATGTTGCCGTATGTTCTCGACGGGAATTCTTCGCTCGCGATCCTGCATTTAGCCGTATATGCGAATCCTTTCTTTTTGAGAGTGTTCTTCGCCACAGCCTCTATATTAGGTATCTCTCGCGACACAATGCTCATAGCTTCGTCTTTGCTCTTAGCCTCGCTTATTATCGGAGTGAGATACTTTACTATCTCGCCTTTTATCTCGTATTTGACGCTTTGATCTATCTCGTCGTTGCTATTTGCTCTGATATGTATTCTAAGACATTCCGTTTCACTTGTTATGCCCGCGCTCGCAACAGCTACTATCGCTATCGCGACAATAAGGACCGCTAAAGAAATCGCTATCTTTTTCATATATATCTCCTTGATCGTCGATCGTTTTTAATAATGCCCAGTTCTTCGGCGTAAATCATTATTGACACCTTAAGAGTCGTTTATTCATAAAAAAGAAAAATTACCGCGCGCTCTTAACGCTCGGTAATCTTGATAATATAAAATATTAAATATATCTATCTATGATATTATTAAAAGGCGAAAACTGACCGATCCTGCATGCAGTTTATTACGTAAGTTTTTCGTATTTCTCCCTTTTCCCGATGATTGGAGAATTTTATTTATTCCTACAGATCTTAGACGACAGCGCGTCTTTGAGCGCGACGTATTCGTAAAGCGACAGCGTCTCCCCTCGCTCTCTAACGTCTTTCCCTATAGCTAAAAGGGCGCTTTCAACGTCTTCTCGAGTCAAGCCGAGCGTATGAGTCAAATTGTTGACAAGCGTCTTTCTTCTCATCGAAAACGCGGCTTTCACGAGTTTCTTTATATCCTCTTTATCCTCTATCCCCTTATCTCTTATCTCGATATTCACTATCGCGGAGTCGACGTTCGGAACGGGATAAAAAAGATTCCTCGATACTATACGGGTGAGCTTCGCGTCGCCCTCGAGGGCTATGGCGAGACTTATCACGCCGTAATTATCGCTCTTCTCCGTTGCTATGAACCGCTCGGCCACTTCCTTTTGAACCATGACGGTAACGCTCGACGGCTTATATTCGCTCTCCAAAAATCGCATTACCAACGGCGTCGTAATATAGTAAGGCAGGTTCGCCACGACTTTATATTCGCCGCCGTCCAGTATCGAACGCAATTCCGCGTCGCTCACCTTTTGGAAATCTTTGAATATAACTTCTGCGTTACCGTGATCCGAAAGAGTTCTTTTCAGTATAGGCTCGAGGTTTCTGTCGATTTCGAATGAGATGACCTTTTTTGCGACATTCGCGATACTGCGCGTAAGCGTTCCCGCGCCCGGACCTATCTCGATAACGGTATCTTCGCCCGTTATACCCGCGTCGGACACCATCGCGCCCAGAAGATTGACGTCGGTAATGAAATTCTGACCGAACTGTTTGTTGAACCTGAATCCGCTCTCTTTTAGAATATCTTTTATATCGCTCATATCATCTCTCTTATGCGAAGCGGAATACCGTAAGAATCCGCAAGATGTTTACATGCTTTTATTTCATCCTCGCCTATGCAGTCCACTACGCTGAAGATAACGTTGGCTCCCGCTTCTTTGCACTTCTTGGCAAAGTCGAGCATATCGAAGAACGCCTCTTCGCCGTACTCCGAATGGCAGTCGGCATCGTACTTCTTTGCGTTCGACGCGTTGAGCGACACGTTTATTTTGTCAAGATATTTGTATATATCGGCGGTAATATCTTTGCCGTTTATCCTATTGCCCTGTCCGTTGGTATTGACCCTCGTCTTCGCGCCGAAAGCGTGCACGTAATCGGCAACGTCTTTAATAACGTCGTATCTGTACGTCGGTTCGCCGTAACCGCAAAAAACTATCTCGTTATACTTTTCAATATCCCTAGTTTTTAGCTCGGAAATTATCTCGTCTGCCGTAGGCTCTCTTTCAAGCCATAGGTCGTAACCGTCGTAACTGTCAAGATGATTTCTCACGCAAAATTCACAGTTGTTCGAACACCTGTTGGTAAGATTGATATATAGATTATTATCTATTTCATACGTCAGCGTATCTTTTTTCACCGTAAGAGCCCTCCGTAGTTCGTTTCATTTTTGAAAACAGTCTATGCGTGTTTTCATACGTTATATCGCCGAGCTTCTCGCAGTCCATATTCAGCGTCTCCGCGATTTTTTTTAGCGTATAGATAACGTATTCCGGCTTGTTTACGCTTCCGCGCATAGGCGTAGGCGCCAAATACGGACAATCTGTCTCGATAAGAAGCCTGTCTTGCGGAATAGTCTTGATCACGTCCTCTTTTTTCGCGTTCTTGAACGTCACCGCTCCGCCGAGCGCAAAATACGCGTCGTATTTCGCCATCACTTTGACGAATTCGCTACTGCCGCTATAGCAGTGCAGCAAAAGTCCGCTGTTGATATGACCTTTCATATCCTTGAGAATATCCTCAAGATCCTTATACGCGTCCCTGATATGGAGTACGAGCGGAAGTCTAAGTTCGTCGGCAAGCTCTATCTGCTCCTTAAAAACCGTCTTTTGCTCCTCTCTGTCGCTTAGATCGTAATAATAGTCGAGTCCGACCTCGCCTATCGCTACCACCTTGTCCGACGACGCTATCGAACGCATATAATCGTAATCGGATAACTTCCTCTCTTTAGCGGAATGAGGATGTATTCCCACCGCCGAATATACGTTAGCGTATTTAACGCTAAGCTCATACGCGGCTTTGGAAGTGTCGATGTCGCAACCCATTTCGATAATGCTCTCTATACCTTGACTCTCGAGATTTCTGATAATTTGATCCCTTTCGCCTATGAGCCTCTCGTCGTTGACGTGCGTATGCGAATCAATAATTCTCATGACCTTATCTGACCTCGCTGCCTGCCTTCATAGGTTTCGACGGACTAACTATAGCAAGATTTCCGTCCTCGTCGCTCGCGCAAAGTATCATTCCTTCCGACATTATGCCGCGAAGTTTGCACGGCTTGAGATTGGCAACGAGGATTATCTCCTTTCCTACCATTTCGTCGGGAGCATACCACTTCGCGATACCGCTCACGACAGTCCTTATCCTTCCCTCGCCTAGATCAACGCCGAGTTTCAATAATTTGTCAGCCTTTTCGACCTTCTCCGCACTCGCGACCTTTCCGACTCGAAGATTTATCTTCGCAAAGTCGTCTATCGTGATCTCCTCGAACGTCACGGTATTTTCCGCTTTTTCATCCTCTTTCTTTTCGGCTTTTTTGTTCTTTTCCGCTTCGGCTTTCTCCGCGATAGCCTCGAGCTCCTTGACATCCTTTTCTATGTCTATTCTCTTAAAGAGCGCTTCGCCTTTCTCAACCTTTGCGCCCGATCTCATTGTGCCAAACTCAAGCGAACCGAATCCCTCAAGGTATTCGTCTGTAACGCCTATCTTTTTGAACACCTCGACATAGCTCTTAGTGAGGAAAGGACTTACGAGTACGTTTGCCATTCTTATCGCTTCGATAAGATTATATATTACGCTCTGAAGTCTCGCCCTTTTGCTCTCGTCCTTTGCAAGGAGCCACGGCGTGGTCTCGTCTATATATTTATTAGCTCTTATTATTATCTTCCATATCTCTTCGAGAGCCTCGGGAACGAGCAGGGAATCCATTGCTTTCGCTACCTTTTCGTAAGCGCCGTTGCATACGTCGATAAGCGACTTGTCAACTTCCTCTATCTCTCCTCTTTCGGGAACTATTCCGCCGAAGTACTGACTGCACATCGCGGTACTTCTCGATACGAGATTGCCGAAATCGTTCGCAAGATCGCTGTTGATCCTCGATATGAACGCCCTATTAGAATACGAACCGTCCTGTCCGAACGGGATCTCTCTCAAAAGGTAATATCTGACCGCGTCCACGCCGTATCTTTCGGATAGTATTACGGGATCGACGGCATTGCCCTTTGACTTGCTTATCTTGTCTCCGCTGAGAAGAAGCCAGCCGTGTCCGTAAACCTTCTTCGGAAGAGGTATATCTAAAGCCATGAGTATAGCAGGCCAAATTATCGAGTGGAATCGTACTATCTCCTTACCCATCATATGAAGATCGGCAGGCCAGTACTTTTCAAACAGCGTAGTGTCGTCGCTGCCGTATCCGAGCGCCGTTATATAGTTCGTAAGAGCGTCTATCCAAACGTAGACTACGTGTTTAGGATCGAACGGAACCTTTACTCCCCAATCGAAAGACGTTCTCGATACGCTTATATCCTGAAGTCCCGGACGCAGGAAGTTATTGAGCATTTCGTTTTGACGGCTCTTCGGCTGAAGAAATTCCGGATTTTCTTCGATGAGTTTTATGAGCCTGTCCTGATATTTGCTGAGACGGAAGAAATAGCTCTCCTCTTTCATCAGCGAAACTTCGCGTCCGCAGTCGGGGCATTTGCCGTCGACAAGCTGCGACTTCGTCCAAAACGATTCGCAAGGTTTGCAATAGTAGCCCTCGTATTCGTCCTTATATATATCGCCTTGAGCGTAGAGCTTTTCGAATATCTTCTGCACCGCTTTTTCGTGATAATCGTCCGTAGTTCTTATGAATTTGTCGTAAGAAATGTCGAGAAGCCCCCAGAGTTCCCGAAGTTCCTTTACCACTTTATCTATATATTCTTTAACGGGTACGCCGACGCTCTTTGCGACGTCGTCTATCTTCTGACCGTGTTCGTCCGTTCCTGTAAGGTAAAATACGTCATAGCCCTGCATTCGCTTGAACCTAGCTAAAGCGTCGCATATAACGGTCGTATAGCAAGTTCCCAAATGCCATTTACCGCTCGGATAATAGATAGGTGTTGTAATGTAGTATTTCTGCTGTGACATATTATCACTCTCCTTTATTTTTTCCGCCGCATAGGCGGTAATATCAATACATCATATTATACATTCTTTAAGTGAAAAAGTAAACGATTTTAATTTTAATATATAGTATTATTGAGTTTCGACGCATTTCGACGCGCTTTTTGAGCATATGTTTAAGCGACGATAAATAAACTCGTTATGTAGAGGTGCAAATGAACCTGATATTCGCCGTCATGGCAATAATTTCGCTCATCGTAATGACAGTTATAGATCCCGAAAACGCCTACTCCGCAATGCTAGGCGGCGCTGAAAACGCCATTTCGCTCGCGTTCAAACTCGCCGCGATATACTGCATATGGCTTTCAGTTCTCGACATAATGGAGAAGACTAACGTCAATAAATTTCTTCACAAACTGTTTTCGCCTATGACAAAACTCCTCTTTAGAAAGGAGGACGAAAAGACGCAAGAGCTTATCAGCATGAACTTTTCGGCAAATTTGCTCGGGATGGGCGGAGCCGCGACGCCGCTAGGCATAAAAGCTATGGAAAGAATGAACGGCGACGATACGAAAGCCAGCGATAACGCGATACTGTTTATGGTAATCAACGCGACGTCTATCCAGCTGCTTCCCGCAACTATAATAGGACTTCGGGCATCGGCGGGTTCCGTTTCTGCATCCGATATTATTATTCCCTCGCTCATCGCTACGAGCGTCGCTACCGCCGTCGGCGTTATTTTGTGTCTCGTGTTAAGGAAAAAGAAATGACGAAATATATTCTTCCGATATTTATTATCGCCGTTTTGATACTCGGCTTTGTCAAAAAGGTTCAGATATACGACTCCTTTACCGTAGGCGCGAAGGAGAGCTTAAAACTCGTATTTTCGATATTCCCGTTTATATGCGCGATACTCATATTAGTCGAACTCTTCAGAGTCAGCGGACTTGCGGACGCGACGGCAAGACTAATGTCGCCAGTCCTTACGTTTCTCGGCATACCGCCCGAGCTCACCGAACTCATCGTTATCCGTCCCCTAAGCGGTAACGGCTCGATAGCGATACTCGAACGTCTCTACGCCGAATACGGACCCGACTCCTACGTTTCCCGTTGCGCGTCTATAATCGTCGGCGCATCGGAAACGGTCTTCTATATAGCGGTAGTCTATTTCTCCACTACTAAGGTCAAAAAGCTCCGCTACGCTATCCCCGTCTCTCTCTTTGCAACCTTCATCGGCGTGGTCTTCTCCTGCTTTTTAGCAAGGTTCATGTAAAATAGCGACATATAAATTGAATTAGTTCAATAGGTATTGATATTAATTATAATAACAATAACATCTTAAAGGAAAGATATACCTTACTTAATAGAAAAACACTAATATTTCTTCATAAAGTGCTGTTTGAAAACGAAGTATATAACTAAGGTAATTAAAATTATTATATGTCATAAGTATTTTCTAACCAATATTCACAAGCAACACAAAAACTATTTTTCCACTGATCGCCTTTATAAATAATAATGCAACATGCTAATAAATTTTCACTTTAATTAATAAAAAAACTAAGCTGTATCAAGCAACCGATTTTCTCGCTATGGTTTAGCTTAGTTATTAGTTATGAATTATTTATTTGATTTTTCATATTTTTTATTTAATATCAATTATATAATCTATTGATACAGAGTAAAGACAAACAATACCTAACAAAAACCTACGCGTACGTGACAACTTCCTACTTTCTCCGTCGGTATAAACAAAGCGCAGTCGGCGCTGAATAGGTTAACTTAATAAATTGAATAGGCATATATATAACACAATATGATACAAGCATAAAAGAAAAAGCATATTAGAATATAAAGAAAAACG
>CAJUMY010000016.1 GCA_910587685.1 uncultured Christensenellaceae bacterium | reverse complement strand
ATTTCATCGGTTATATCTTTGACTTCGTTCCCGACCTTCTCATAATGGCGATTATCATCACCTTTGAAGATAACGGAGTCGACTTTATCCTTTTTTATTTTGCCTTCTTTGATAAGGCGTTGTTTTTCGGCGCGTATTTTTTCAAGCAGTAGGGAAGCAGGCTCGTCGTTAGGACCTTGGGGAACGAGTTTGCCTTGTATTGCCATTTGCAAAATTGATTTGCGTAATTGTTCAGCCTTCATTGTTCTCTCCCAACAACGCCATTATTTCGGCAAGTACGCGGTCTATATTCGCATCCAAACTCGCACGCTTCTCGCGGTATTCCTTAATTAAATCTTGCGGCGGCAATATTTCTTCCTCCTCGTGAGGATAGCCGCACAAATCAATATTATAATTAAGAGATTTTATGTCTTCTACGCTGTATTTCTTTGCCTTCGGGAAGTCATCAATAATAATTTCTTCTCGATTATTCCACCACTCAATAATAGGTGCAAAATGTTCTAATAATATGGGCTTGGTTTTAGAGAAGTTTTTATAACCGTTCGGCATATCCATTCTATAAAACCACGTTTCGTTTGTAGGCTTTGTTTTATCGAAAAACAAAATGTTTGTGGTTATGGACGTATAGGGCGCAAACACACTGTGGGGCATTCTGACTACCGTATGTAAGTTAAACTCCGTAAATAGTTTTGTTTTAATTGCAGACTTCGCATTATCCGTACCGAATAAGAACCCGTCGGGAATAATCACGGCGCAACGTCCGTTTTTCTTCAAACGGTACATTATTACGTTCATAAACAAGTCTGCCGTTTCACTACTACGCAAGTCGGCGGGGAAGTTGTTTTTTACGGCATCTTTCTCGCTACCGCCGTAAGGGGGATTCATAAGAATAATGTCAAATTTATCTTCTTCCTTATATTCACGCACATTCTTTTCAAGCGAATTTGTATGATAAATTTTCGGCTCGTCCACATCGTGCAATAGCATATTGGTTATGCTCAACAAATATGGTAGCGGCTTTTTTTCTATGCCGTAAATCGTGTTATTATACTTATCTACGTCCTCCGGCGAAAGTTTTTGCGGTTCGAGATATTTAAGCGCAGATGTCAAAAAGCCGCCTGTTCCGCAAGCAAAATCGGCTACCGATTCGCCGAGTTTTGGGGAAATCATTTGTACCATAAAATCGGTTACGGCGCGAGGGGTATAGAATTCTCCTGCGTTGCCTGCGCTTTGCAAACTTTTTAATATCGTTTCGTAAATCGTGCCGAATTCGTGGCGTTCTTTATATTCCGAAAAGTCTACTTCGTTGATAATGTTTATAACTTGCCGTAACAGTACGCCGTCCTTCATATAATTTTGTGCGTCCTCGAAAACGTATTTTGCAATACGTTGTTTAAGCGGAATTTCTTGCGATAATTCAAAGCGAATTTTTCTACCGTCAAGCTCTATTTCATTTCCTTTGAGGTAGGGGAACAGCAAGTTATTTACAAATGATAAAAGCGTATCGCCCGTCATAACTTTGTTGCTTTTATCGTCTACCGCCCAATTACGCCATTTTAACTGTTCGGGAATAAGACTAATATATTTATCGTCAAAGAGCTCCCATTCTTGCTCTTTGGCATCGTAAACTTTAAGAAAAAACATCCAAGTCATTTGACTGATACGCTGGGCGTCGCCGTCTACACCTGCGTCGTTCCGCATTATATCCTGTATTCTTTTAACCAAGTTAGACACAGCCATTATAAACAATCTCCTTTAAGCCACATACAAAGCGTTTTGTATTTCTCTGACGGCAGCGACATAACCGCTCATTCCGCCGAATAGTTTTGCGATTTTCATAGGATTGCCGAACTCATTAAATTCGGGCAATTTCAATATTCGCGTATCCGTCAATTCATCGATATTATCGTTAGAATACTTCAACAAAATAATTTCCAATACTTTCTTGCAACTATCCGAGTATTCAGCCAACACCTCATCCACCTTACGGCGTTTGGCTCTTTCACTCTTTGTAAGAGGTTTTATGCCGTAAGCAATATCGCAAATCAAATCGAAATCGTCCACGTTTGCAGGATAATAACTACGCAATTCTTCCAAAAAAACCCCGTGTTCTTTTAGCTCCTGAATAATTACGCTGCGCCGTTCTTCGCTCGTCCAATATTTCATGAAATCGTCCAAAGACGCAAATCCGCTTAATATATTTTTTCTTGTAAAGTCTTTCAAACTTTCTGTTACAAGTTTTCCGTCCTTATCGTAGTATTGAACGCGCTCTGAAACAAGCTCAACCGCAACGTCTTTTACGTATATCTTTTTCTTGCCTCGCGGCGGCTCTACGGGATCTATATCTTTGGGCGGTAGCGGCGTAACATCAACGGGCGTAGCATCAGGATCGTATTCATCGTCTTGCAGTTCCGGTCCGTTGAATTTTGGATCGGAAAACATAATCGAAGCATTACGGAAATCCAAAATCGTAAAATACATTTTATCGTGATTTTCTTCGATACGTGTTCCGCGTCCGATAATCTGCTTAAATTCCGTCATGCCGTTCTCGCCGAATATATTATCTAAAACGATATTTTTACAAGTCTTGCAGTTTACGCCCGTCGTCATCAATTTGCTTGTGGTTACAATAGCGGGATACGGGCTATCACTGTCGATAAAATAATCGAGTTGCTTTTTGCCTTCGTCGTTGTCGCCGGTTATGCGCATTATGTACTTATAGTTTTCGGCACATAGGTCTTTATTCAAATCAACCAATGCTTGCCGCATTCTTTCGGCGTGATCTATATCCACACAAAATACGATAGTTTTAGCGTATCTGTCCGTTCGCTTTAAGTAGTCCGTTATCTTTTCCGCAACTAATTTCGTGCGTTCGTCGATAACGATATTTTTATCAAAGTCTTTTATGCCGTATTCTCTGTCTTCAACAAGCTCGCCGTCAACATCTGTTTTCCCTCGTGTAGGGCGATAACCGTATACGTCGGTATCTATGGCGTATCGAACCACTTTATACGGCGCAAGGAATCCGTCCTCGATACCGTCCTTCAACGAATATGTGTAAATAGGTTCGCCGAAATAGTCTATATTCGATACTTCTTTCGTTTCTTTCGGCGTTGCCGTCATACCGATTTTGCTTGCTTTATTAAAGTAGTCCAAAATCTTACGCCAATTACTATCCTCGCGTGCGCTACCCCTATGACACTCGTCAACGATTATCAAATCAAAGAAATCGGGTTTGAAACTTTCTTTAAGCAATGCAAGATTATCTTCGGTATCGTTTTCGGAAAGTTGCTGATAAAGCGACAAATATATTTCATAAGACGTGTTCATGTTCTTATGATATATTTTCGTCATAGCGTTTTTGAACGGCTTAAAATCGCCTATAATCGTTTGGTCTACCAATATGTTCCTGTCGGCAAGATACAAAATACGCTTTTTCAATCCCGCTTTCCAAAGCCGCCATATAATCTGAAAAGCCATATATGTTTTGCCTGTTCCCGTCGCCATAACGAGCAAAGCCCTGTCTTTGCCGCTTGCAATCGCCTCCACCGTTCTGTTGATTGCGATACGCTGATAATATCTCGGAGGATATGACTCCTCGCCGAAATAGTAAGGCGTATTCAGTATCGTTTCCAAATCAGCAGACGCTTCTATTTTCTCTTTGTATTGTTTTTCGTAAAGTTCCTGTGGCGAAGGAAATTCCGACAATTCGAGCATTTTTTGCTCGCCCGTTTTCATATCGTAAAACAAGAATCCATCGCCGTTGGAAGTGAATACAAAACGCACGTCTAACTTATCGGCATATTCTTGCGCTTGCAACATTCCGTCGCCGACAAGGTGCGCATCGTCTTTCGCTTCGACGATTGCAAGGGGTAAATTTTCTTTGTAAAACAAAATATAATCGGCACGCTTTTTCGTAAGCCGAAACGCTTTATCTCCACGCACAACAATTTTACCTGCGGTAATGGGATATTCCATTTTAATTAACTTTCTTTCCCAGCCTGCGCCTTCGATTGCAGGGGTTATGTAATTGAGTTTTACTTCTTCTTCGGTCATTTCATCCCTCCAAATACATTCTCATAATTTTTTATTATCGGAAGTTACTCCGTAAAATTTTTTAGTATTGCACCTTAAAGTAATCAAGGTACAGTTTGAATTTATCCTGTGCCGAAAGGCAAGTATCGCGCAAGTACCCTCTTTCATCTTTCCACTCTTTCAGTCCGCGATAATAGAACATTTTCAATTCCTCGTCAATAATGAATGGAACGATGTTATGTTTTAGGCATTCCTTAAATAGCAACAGTCTGCCGATGCGACCGTTTCCGTCTTGGAAAGGGTGGATGCTCTCGAATCTGTAATGAAAGTCCAAAAGGTCATCGAACGTCTTTTCTTTGTTTGCGTTGTATGCAAAAAGCAGTTCTTTCATTTTGTCGGCTACTTCTTCGGGTTTTGCCGTAAACATATCGCCGACGGTGTTAGACAGTTTTTTGTAATCGCCGACGGCAAACCAATCTTGACGGGCGTCTGTCGTACCGTTCTTTAACGTGCGGTGTAGTTCTTTTATAAAGGTTTCCGTAATCGGTTTTTTTGCGTTTTCAATAATCAAGTCTATACACTTAAAGTGATTTGCCGTTTCTACAATATCGTCAACTTTTATTGCGCCGTTCTCTACTCCGATTGTATTCGTTTCAAAAATATAACGTGTTTGGTCGTGCGTAAGCCGACTACCCTCTATATGATTTGAATTGTATGTCAATTCGATTTGTACTTTATGATAAATACCGCCCGAAAGTTTGGCTTTCTTTTCCGCCGTCAGCACTTCCAATAGGGTAGTCGGCAATTCTACTTTCTTATTTGCTCGATCTGGCTTTTGCGCATCTTCGGGTATATTCCAAGTCTTGCCCGTTAAAAATGCTCCGTCAACCTTTCCTAATGCGCAATAGTTCCGAACGCTTCTTTCCGATATACTCCATTTCTTTGCCATTTCAGTTACAGACAAATATTTCATACAATAGCACCTCGTTTATAAGTATAACAAATTATCGGCAAACAATCAATAATGAAAGCAGTTAAATAATATCTTTTTTGCCGTTATCGGAAAATTTGAATATAATTATATTATTATAACGATAAAAAATGCTTGTTTGTATTACGGTGGAATACTTAGCTCTTTGGGCATAGATTCTATCGCCGTATATGGCGTTATCGATCGTCATAAATTTTCAAAAATAATACTGTAATATTGCGGAACTTATACTTTTCTATATACACTTAGATGACGGAAGCGGTTTTTATTTATGTAAATAATTAAGGAAAACAACGAATATGCATCTTCTTTATTATTTCGGCAAGAACAAGCGACGACGATAAAATAATTACGCTCATTTTCTTTACTCCTCAAACTCCCTTTTTATCTTAATTTATTACCAGATTTATCCTTAAAACCGTTAAATAGTAATTTGGATTGACAGTTCATAACGCAAATGCTATAATTCGATATATAAATTAATAATTTATATCATGAAATTCACGCGAAGTAATATTCGTGAAATTTTACAACTAATATCAAGGAGAATTTTTTATGGCTGAGAAAAATCCAAAAGAAACCGCGGCGAAGTCGACAGCTACGAAAAAGCCCGAAACTGCGTCTAAGCCGACCGCAAAAACCACTTCCGCTACCGCGGAAAAAACAGCGGCAAAATCGGCAAACAGCGCGAAGCCGAAAACCACCGACAAAGCCGAGTCTTCGACGGCAAAAGCCGCCGCAAAAAAAACGGCAAAGGAAACGACAGCAAAGTCTGCGGCAACCGAAAAGACGGCGTCCGCCGCTAAAACGACTGCAAAAGCAAAGTCCGAAACTAATGAAAAATCCGAAACTGCGTCCAAGACTGCGACAAAGAGCGTTTCTTCCGCCGCTGAAAAACAGACGGCGAAAAAGACAACTTCGGAAAAGCCGAAAGCAGCAAGCAAAGCCGATTCCCCGGAAAATACCGCCAAAACAGTAACTTCTGCAAAAAGCGAAAAAATAGCGGCGAAAGAAGAAACCAAAAGCTCCGTTAAAGCAGAAAGTTCCGACAATTCCGAAAAAGCGGAAACTTCGGCGAAAAGGTCTCGTTCGAAAACTTCCGAGACGTCCGCCACGGCAATAAGCGCGGCAGCTATATCCGAACCTTCGAAATCGGAATCTGATCGCTCGCTCGTCGCAGACAGCGCTGCCGCGGAAAGCGATAGCGATATAAAAATCAAAGAAAAGAAAGCCAAAACGTCGAATTCATCCTTCGGCGCATCGGTTGCGGCATTATTCAAGAACAAAAAGTCGCGAATGATCATAATGGGAGTCATAGCTGCTATCCTGCTCGTGACTATAATAATCGGAATAGTCGTAGGAACAAGACCGAGAGGTCCTATCGGTCCCGCCGCCGGAATAATCGTCGACAACAAACAGGTTATCGGCGACAAACCTCCGCTACTGGTAAACAATTCCGGAAAACCGGTGCTCTCTCCCGCAGACGACGTAACGCAGGGCGAAACGTTCAACAAAGAGTATGCTACTACCACCGCGGTAGGATTTTCCTCGAAAATATTGGACGCTAATTATGAAAGAAAACAGTCGATCGCATATAAGCCGGGCAGTTCCGAACTTCGTACTAACGAAGGCGAAGTCTTCGGCAACGCAAAATATCCTAAATTCGGATATACCTTGAGCGACGTTATAGGAAGCGGCGACGATAAAAAAGCGGCGCGTCAAAAGCTTATCGAAGAATCCGACTACTACTGCGCTCTCGGAACGCGTAACAATTCCGGAAACGGAAATAACGGCGACGGCACGTATTCGTGGATGGACGAAAACGGTATGCTCTGGAACGGAACCCGCACCGCTCCGGTTCAAGCTATCAACGCAGACGGAACTCCAAGACAGCTCTACAAGCATGACACTGCGGCAGGAATGTATTTCGGCGGATATAACAACACTGACGATCTTTTGGACAGCGAACCCGGCATATCGAAACAGGTGACGATCCGTCCTCGCGGTTACGGCAGTTATTCCGTCACGGGCGTATACGCTCCGGCAGGCGAGATCATAAAAATCGAAATGAGCGAAGAGGATATGAACGCTACGGGCGGCATCACTATACATATCGGTCAAGCGTTATATAACGGTCAGTCCAACAACATTTGGGCGGATAAAGGTCAAATGCAGCGTTTCCCCAACATCCTCAACACTATGAACGTCAACAAGAACACCGCGAAACTTGAAAACGGCGTATATACCGCATATGTAGGCTCGTTTATAGGCGGTCCTCTCTATATCAGAAATACGAACGCAACTTTCACGGCAACTATTTCCGGTGGCGTAGCGTACTCTCACTTCATATTAGGATACACGACTCCCGAAGAGTTCGAGCAAAACAAAAAGTCATCCGCGCCCTATTTCGATCTCGAAGTATGGAATTACGGCGTGCTCCATTCAGGCCCGAAAATCTACGCTCAGAATTTCTCCTACGACGACCTTTACAAGGTTGCTGTTCTTTGGGAAAAGATATCGAGCGTAACTACTACGGGAAGCAGTCAAGGAATAGTATTCCTATACGAACCGTTCGTTGCGGCGGGAGCTGCGGTCGCGTTCCCGGGAAGAAGCTCCGTCAACTGTCCTACAGGCTGGATGTCGAACTCGCTAAACTATAATACGATGGTCAGTTCCGGCGCTTGGGGTAATCTCCACGAATACCACCATAACTTCCAAAACTACGGCGTCGGAAACGGCGGAGAAGTAACGAACAACGGTATGACTCTCGTATCGTACGCATTATTCACGAAGATCTCTTCAAAGAGAGGTATGTCCGGTTTCGGATCGGAAGGTCTCGGAGGCTGGAACAACTATACGAGCGCAACGCTCGCCCTTGAAGAAACTTTCAAGATAGCGAGACCCGATCAAAGTCCGTCGAACGGCAATCAAGGTCTTGCTCTCTACGCAACCTTGCTTCATAACTTCGGAGCAAACAACTATATACAGGCGAAATACCGTCAGCAAAAAGGCGGTTACGGTCAGACCTATACGGGATATCTCAGAGCTTGGCAAGAACTTACTCATAACGATATGACATATTTCTTTAAGGATATTCTCCAAGGTATCACCGACGAAGCGGCAAAAGAAATAACTGAAAAATGGGGTAATCCCGACTATTCTATGTTCGTTCCCGTATCTTCCGTATACCAGACGGGCAGAAGCTATATGTACGACGGTCAAAAGAAGTATTTCACTACGATGCAGCCGTACGTTATCCCTTACGGAGAAAAGTTCAACATAGACCTTAGCCGGTACAGTGCTCCTAACGGTCAGTACGAAAGCGGAAGCATAGTTATACCCGAAGGTTTCGATTACAAGATAAAGAGCATATCAAAGCCTCAGAACGGTACGCTGACGCTTATCGATAACTATCATTTCGAATACACTCCAAATACCAATATGCGTTCGGGACAGATAATCGTAACGCTCGAGATCACAAAAAAGGATAAGGCGTTCAAGGTTGACGACGTAGACCTTATTCTCGAGTTCGAACAGTCGCACGAAACTAATAAGATGACTCTTACGAGAAACACTTATTCGTATTCTGCAGAAACAATGTATGCAGACGCTCAGACAGCATACGAAAAGAGTTACGCGGGTTATACGAATACTGTAACAAGCGATCACAAAAACCCCGTGCAGAACTCCAATACCGACATTTGGTTCTATCCTAACGACGAGGCTAATCACACCAAATATCCCGACGCTCCCGACTCGTTCTTCGTTCAGGACAACACTGTTATTGAACTGAACGGAAAACTCTACTTCGACGAAGCCGGAAAATACCGTATATACTTAAGAGGAAGAACAAATTGCGCGCTATATCTTTCCACCGACGGAGGAGCGACGTACTTCTTTGCCGCGGCGGTAAAGAACGGAACCGGTTCACAGTTCTACCCGAACAATCCCGATACCTACAAAGATATAGAACTTAAAGAGCATTCGTGGGTATACTTCAAAGAGGTGCTCATCGTTCAGTCGAAGCCTCAGGCAAGCTTCATCGGCTTGGGCATGTCTAAGTGGACCGATCCTATGTTCACGATGGTAACGAAGTATTACGATGCAGAAGGTAACGAAGTACCGGAAGGCAGTCCCGACGCAGTGAGCGAAAAGACTCATTATTACGACTATCAGGGACACGAGGTAACGGAAGAGGAAGCCAACAAAGCTGAAAAAATTCCTCCCGCTTCCAACAAGCAACCTTCCTATATTAACGCGTACAGACATAACTATGAGTTCCCGACGAACAGTGATTTCGAAACGGATTATTTCTACAGAAGGAACTACAGCTATACATACAGCGCTACAGCCGACGGCTTGTCTCAGAGCATCGTCGATTCAAAAGGCAGCGATACGGTAAATTTCCCTATAAGTAATTTGATAGACGGCGATTCTTCGACAATGTGCTCTTCGGCAGGTCCCGTATCTGCAAGTAGTCCGTGGGAAATAACGGTTGATTTAGGTAAAGTAATCGAAGCGAACAGATTCGAACTTACGGGCAACAAATTTAACAATGCCAACAATAAAAATCAAACGCCTAATTCTATAACTCTGTACCTCGGAAAAACATTGGACGACATGCGCGAAATAATGTCTTTCGATAAGGGTAACGTAAACAATATAACGTTGGCGTTTAATTTCGATACGACCTCTTTCAGATATTATAAGCTCGTCGTAAGAGGAACGCCCGAGGGAAGATATGCGGCGATTCGTGAAATAAAGTTCAGCAATGTTATTTCGAACGGTATGCAGTTCACTCCCGACGACGAAGCGTTCGCGTTCAGTAAAGATTGGAAGATACAGCCGACGTTCTCGACCTTCGGACACGTATTCGTAGGAAATGCAAACGCTACGATGTCCTTCAAGTTCAGCGGCTCGAGACTGGTTATCCTATCCTCAACGCTTTACGGTCAGAGCTTCGAGGTATATATTGACGGCAAGAAAGTCAACTCGATAGAACTCAAGAAGCAACACGGCGAATCGGTAGCATCTTTCATATCGGAAAAACTCGCGAACGATACCCACACTGTTCAAATCAAATGTACGGGAAAGGCGAATATAGATTCGATAGTCATATTCGACGAGAATTGATATAAACCTATTACGCAAAAACTAGCGCGTATCCGCGCAAAATAATGAGCTATTAAAAAACATAATACGCCCCGAGCAGTTTCGCTCGAGGCGTATTTTTTATCGCAATATATAAAATCAAAGCCAATAATACTAATTGCTATCAATACTTATAGAATCCTTCGCCCGACGACATCCCGAGCTTTCCGCTCTCTATCATCGCCTTCAGCATCTTTTCCATTCCCTTAAAGTTGTAAGGAGCTAAGAACGACGGTATCTTCACGTACATCTTGACGATATTATACGCCGTCGTTATTCCGACCGTATCGAGTATCCTAAACGGACCTTTGGGCGAACCCGTTCCTCTTACCCAAGCGGTATCTATACTTTCGGGGTCTGAGATCCCGTTGACGTAGAGATCCATCGCTGAGAAAAGAAGCGGCACAAGCATTGAATTGAGAAGATACCCTGACTTTTCCTTAAGCACAGGCAGCGCTATCATTCTTATATCCTTCGCGAAGTCCATTACCGCACCGAAATACTTTTTGTCCGTCTTTGACTGGCTCATTATTTCGGCAGTGTTGTTCTTCCATATCGAATTCGCAAAATGCAGCGACAGATACTTTTCCGCCCTTCCCGTATACTTTGCGAATTTCGACGGCAAAAGCGTCGAAGAATTAGTTACGACTATAGTCTTTTCCGGCAGATACGGCGCAAGTTTTTTATAAAAAGCTATCTTATCGTCAACGTTTTCCGCCATAGACTCTATCACGATATCGGCGTCTTTTACCGCCTTTTCGATATCGAGTTCGAGCTTTATCCCGTTAAACGCTTTCTCTACGCTTTCGATACATTTCGCCTTATCGAACGTATCGGCGTCGGCTATACCCATAGCCCAAACCGCGGCGGTTTTACCCTCGGGCGTCGCCATCTTTTCGATAGTGTCGATATACGTTTCTTTCAGCTGAGCGAGCTTCGGCTTAGTTCTTGTAATACTGCCCTCGCTCCTCAGCCATATCGTAACGTCAAATCCGCAATACGCAGCCTGAAACGCTATCTGACTGCCTAATACTCCGCCTCCTGCAACAACGACGTTTTGTAATTTCATATCAAAACTCCCCTTATAATATTTTATACGTTAATTATACCCCCATATTCTCTTTCGAGTCAAGTAGCAATAATTTTCTTTTATTCAACGTAATTACGGAGTATTTCCCTCTCCTATAATAATTATTTCCGTTTTTCGTAAATGAAACTATCGCCCTTTTATTCGATAATTTCATAATTTCCGACGTAACGGCAAAAGGAGGTCTCCTAGGAGACCTCCTTTTGATATATCTAAAATCAATTCTCACAGTCGGCGCAGAACGTTCAACTCCTCAAAGTTTCCTTCCTACGCGCATTGCGTTTAGTATTGCAAGTATCGCAACGCCAACGTCACCTATCACTGCTATCCACATCGAAGCGAACCCCAAAGCCGACAGTATCATTATCAAAACCTTGACCGCAATAGATACGATAATATTCTCGAAAACTATCCGCATAGTCTTTCTCGATATCTTTTTAGCTATGGGAAGTCCCCTCAAATCGTCCTGCATGAGCGCTATGTCCGACGCCTCTATCGCGGCGTCGCTCCCAACTCCTCCCATTGCGATACCTATATCGGAACGCATCAGCGCGGGAGCGTCGTTAATGCCGTCGCCCACGAAACAAAGCGCGTCGCCTTTTTTCTTTTCTCCGAGCATATTCTCGATACTTTCTACTTTGTCCTGCGGAAGAAGAGACGCCTTGTAGTCGGTCAGTCCTATTTCGGAAGCGACTTTTTTTGCCGTAGCTTCGTTATCTCCGGTAAGCATTACGGTCTTGACTCCCATACCCGCAAGCTCGGCAATAACGCTCTTGGTTTCTTCCTTTATCTCGTCCTCTATAAGAATCGAACCTATGAACTCCTTATTCTTAGCTACATATACGATACTTCCGACTTCTTCCTCTTCCTTAAACTCAACGTTGTATTTATTCATGAGCTTCGCGTTGCCACAGTATATCTCTTCACTGTCTTTTTTTGCGACGATACCGCAACCGGCCTCGTTAATAATGGTATAATCGTCATTAACGTCTTTTCCGTACGCGGAAATTATGGAACGCGCGATAGGATGAGAAGAGCCTTTTTCCGCTATTGCGGCGATCGTCAGTATTTCTTCTCTCCTGCTTTCGGGAATGGTTTTGCTAACTGCGAAATTGCCTTTTGTAAGAGTTCCCGTCTTGTCGAATACGAAAGTATCCGCTCTATCCAATTTCTCGATATAGTTCGAGCCTTTGACCAAGATACCGTATTTCGACGCCGCGCCTATTCCCATAAAGAAAGAGAGAGGTACGGATATAACGAGCGCGCACGGACAAGATACTACGAGAAAGCTCAGAGACCTGTATATCCAATCGAACCATCTGCCCGTCGCTATGCTCGGAACGATAGCTATGAGTAATGCCGCGCACACCACTATCGGAGTGTAATAACGGGAAAATTTAGTTATAAAATTCTCCGCCTTCGACTTTCTTTGAGAAGCGTTCTCAACGAGCTCCAATATCTTTGATACGGTAGAATCGTAAAACTCTTTCGTAACCTCGATTTCTATTCGTCCCGTGAGATTAACGCAGCCGCTTATAACTCTCTCCCCCTCCGATATTTCACGGGGCAAAGATTCTCCCGTCAACGCCTTAGTATCGAGCGACGTCTCTCCCTTCACTATAATGCCGTCGAGCGGCACTCTTTCTCCCGGATTCACAACTATTATATCTCCGACGCGAGCTTCGCTCGGATCTATCTTTTGTATGACGCCGTCGTCGCGTCTGACCAGCGCGTAATCGGGACGTATATCCATGAGCGAAGCTATAGACTTACGCGATTTTCCCGTCGCGTAACTTTGAAAAAATTCTCCGACCTGATAGAACAACAGCACCGCGCACGCCTCGTCGAAACCTTCGATAGCTTTCCCCGATACGCCGGTATATATTCCGAGTGAAAATGCTCCGAGCGTCGCTACCGCCATAAGGAAATTCTCGTCGAACACCTGCCCGTGGAAAATATTCCTTGCCGCCTTCAGCAAAACGTCGTAACCGATGATAATATATATCGCAAAGTAGAGTGAAAACGGAAGGAGCCAGCCTAAGTCGCTGTCCGTTATTCTATCCAAAACGATTATTTTATCAACGACGAGTACCGTAATGAAAGCTATGAGCGATATCGCTATCCTCGTCAGATTCTTCTTTTCTTTTTTGCTTAAAGTCACTTTTTTCATTTGACCTCTCCCTATAAAACTTATTTTATCCCTCATATCGAAAGTTATCGCGCTGCGACCCGATTCTAATTTTATTTTATTATTTTGCAATCGGGTTCGACCTTTCTGCACGCTTTAACGACCTTTTCCATTATGGCGTCAAAATTCTCTTCGTCAGCCTCGATCGTCATTCTCTGCGCCATAAAATTGACGCTCACCGCGTCGACGCCGTCTATTTTGGCGATAGCGCGCTCCATCTTCATAGCGCAATTCGCGCAGTCTAAATCTTCGAGTTTGAAATTCTTTTTCATAAAAAACCTCCGTTTTGTATTTTAGTGAATATTTATATATAATCTTCGAAAGTATCGTCTTTCGTAAGATAACATTTCGGCTCTAATCTTTGAACATTTCTTTTATTGAACAATTATTCAAATATAATGTCCGAAAAAACAGGGACGCTTCCCTGCATTATACGGTTTATTTAGAAACGGCGTGCTTAACGTGCGTAAGACCGCATTCCATTATGATAGTCACGTGTTCGTCGTCGAGCGAATATTTCACTTCCTTTCCGTCTTTTACGCCTTTAACGAGTTTGATGCCGCGCAAAACTCTAAGCTGATGAGATACCGCCGATGCGGTCATTCCCAATATTTCAGCTATCTCTCCTACGCAAAGGTCGCGTATACGGAGCGCGCTCAATATCTTGGCTCTTGTAGGGTCGCCCAACGCCTTAAAGAGTTCCGCAAGAGAATACACAGTATCTTCGTCGGGCATCTTCTCTATAATAAAAGCATACTTATCGTGATTCTTTTCCGTTTCGTTCATCACACGGCCTCCAATAATTGAAGCATTGTTCAAATGTTCAGTTACAGTATATGACATTATTATAGTTTTGTCAACGCTTTTTCAAAAATTTTCAAAATATTTTTAGAGTATCTTCGGCGTCGAAAAAAGCATTAAATCCCATATTGACAACTACCATAAGTTATATTATAATATATTTTGAATACTAAATCTGTTATCAGTAAATAAAATCGCAAGGAGTTTTCAATGGACATCAATTCCCTTTCTTACAGGATAAAATACAGAGCGGATAATAAGACGTATATTGCGACTGCCGACAAATGCGAGCATTTTTCACTGGAAACGGCGTTTCGAAACATCTTCGCTTTAACATCCAAACGGGCGAGGAATTAAAATAGCGTCCTTTATGGCTTCGATCGCCGATTTTTCATTGATTTTTCAAATACGCAATATAGATAAAACGACAGCGGACGGTCTTTATTCTAAGACCGTCCGCTTATTATTTTGTCGCAGTTAACGCTCTCTTCGCTTGAAAATTTCCGAGATACTGCCGCCTATTCTTCGTCAAACGCCTTTCTGCTGTCCTCGAGAAAACCGCCGTCGACGTCGCAAACCGCGTAAGGAGGCGGCGAACTATTTCTCTTCCTTCCAAACGAAGTCTTCTTTATAACGCCCTCGAATAGATAAAGCGTCGCGGGAAGCACCGTCATAACGGATATAATGGATATTATCGTGCCTCTTCCGAGACACATACCGAGCGACGAAATGAGCGGATCGCTCGCAATGATACCCACGAGGAACGCCGCGACCGTCATTATCGTACCGGAAGTAATGATGGTCGGGAAACTTGCGTTGATAGCTTCTATTACCGCTGTCTTCTTATCTTTAGTCGCCCGCTCCTCTCTATAATGATTAGTCATCAGTATAGCGTAGTCGATGGTAGCGCCCATCTGTATCGCGCTAACGATCAGATATATGAAGAAAAAGAAATTCTTCCCAAATAGCGGAACGAGTCCGAAATTGATATATATAGCTCCCTGTATTATCGCGACAAGAAGAAGCGGCAAACCCCACGATTTGAAAGTAAAGAGCAATATCGCGTATACGAACGCAACCGTCAGCAATCCTATTATCAAATTGTCGAATTGAAAGGATGCCCTCAGATCGTACGCGTTTATCGATTCTCCCGCGAGTATCGCGTCGGGATAGAGCTGTTTTACGCTTTCCTTTATCTCGTCGATCGTTCTAAAAGTTTCTTCGCCCTCTATCGGCATATCGAGATTGAAAACGAGCCTCGAGTACCTATCGCCTATGAGCTGGTCGTCCGCATCTTTTATGAGCGGTTTTATCTCTTCAAGAGTCGCTCTGTCCTCTTCTCCCAAACCTATGATTCCGCTATCTATCAACCTCACTCCGAATATCGCAACGTCGATAAGAGGAACTTCCATACTCTCCGTACTGCCGCCGATACCGTTTATTATCCTGTAGGCGTCGAACAGTCTTCGCGACAAAGCTGCGTCTATGCCCGTCAAATTACTAAATTCGCTATACGTCATACCGTCTGTTACGTATATCCCTTCTTCGAATTCTATATTAGCTATTCCAAGCGCCGACGTTATCTCTTTCATTCCGCCCACTCGCTCGAGCACCTGTCTTTCCTTTTCGTAATCTCCTACGGGCACGAGCACGACGAGCATATTATCTATACCGAAGATCTCCTCAGTCTCCTTTATCGCTATCTGCGCGTCGGTAGGCTTGCCCGATTCTATGTTGTTAAGGACATACGTATAATCTATCTTTGTCGAAAGTCCGCCGAATACCGTGATAAGACATATGAATATAACGGGGAGTATCTTGGCGGCTTTGACGACTCCCTTTCCCAAGAAACTTATCTTCGGAACAAAACTTCTATGCTTAGACTTGTCCATGAACTTCGAGAAAAGAAGCAGTAGCGTCGGCATCAGGAAAATTACCGTTAAAATACTGAATGCGATACTCTTTGCGAGCACAAGTCCGAGATCCGCCCCTAACTTGAGCTGCATCGCAACTAGCGCCAACAGACCCGATATCGTCGTAAGGCAGCTGCTAAGTATCTCGGGAATAGCTTTTGAAAGGGCAGAAACCATTGCTTCGCCTATATCGTCGCATCTTTCCTTTTCCGCCGTAAAGCGATGGCAAAGTATTATCGAGTAGTCTATAGCGAGAGCAAGCTGAAGTATTATACATACCGAATTGGATACGAACGATATCTTGCCGAACCAGTAATTCGTGCCCATATTGAGAAGCGCCGCTATTCCGAACACGAACGGAAAGACCAATACTTCGGCAAAACTCTTAGACGTGAATATCAGTACGACGACTATAACGATAGCCGCAAGCCCGATTATCAGCTTCATATCCTTAGCCAGCGAATCCGCGTAAAGTTCGTATGACGGCAACAGCGAAGTAGGTATGGAAATATCGTATCCTTCAAGCGAAGCGATGACCTCGTTATACGCCTCTACCGCTCTCGCGTCGCTAGTCTCGTACGCGAACGTTACGGATATGAGAGCGTGCCTGTCCTTATAATGGGCTTCGCTCCCGTCGAATACTACCTCTTTGACGCCGTCGATCTCCCTTATACGCGCCGAAAGCTCTTCCGCTTCGTCGTACGCAACGTCCGACACGTTGATCCTCGTAGTTCCATACGTGACGAATTCCTTTTCCATGATATCGAGCGCTTTTTTCGTGTCGGTGTCCTCGGGAAGATAATTTGTAATCGACCTTTCGACTTCGACTAGACCTATGGAGCAAGCGCAGTAAACGATCATCGCAATGAAAATCAAAAGTATTATCCATCGCCGTTTGACAATAAATCCAGAGATCTTTTCCATTCATCCGCTCCTTGCGTCCGTCGTCCGTGATACGACGCTTGTTAAATATTTCCTACTTGCGTCGGTTGCCCGAACGCTATGCCGTTTCGTCCTATCTTTTAATGACATTATAGCAAATAGAAAATAAAAAAGATATGCTTTTCAAATAAGTTTTTGATAAAAGCATATCTTATTTTTTTAGAGTATCACTCCGTCTTTTTTATCAACTTATAACGCGGCGCCGAATTTTATTTCTATACCGACGTCTATATAAGTACTAACAATGAGACATTTCGCCCGCTATTTTATCTGTTGCCGTATTTGGTATACTTGAAGGACGGATATACGGTATTGACCGCGATACCTTCGTACGCGCCGCTCTCAAACTCTACAGTGAACACGCTCGCGCCTATCTCTATATCTCTCGACCAAGCGTTGACGCCCGAAGTTCTGCCGTAGCCGAGTATTACTTCGTTACCTGCGCCGAGCTTATGCTTCGTCATGAACGAATTGTTATGGTCGTGTCCGACGGATATGAGCGCGGTAGAAGGATATTTCGCTATAACGTCCATTAGCCCTTCGTCCCAACGCGCGGCGTAGATGCCCTCTTCCTTTACGAACTCGATATTCATTATATCTTCGCTGATCATATTCTTTTCAGCCCAGTACTTGATGTCCGCCTTTTCGGTGAACTGCGGGATTCCGTACTTGTTATTGCCCTTCATCACTTCGAAAGCCTCTCTGTACGCGTAACTCGGAACGTGCATAAAGAGCGCCGTCTTTATCCCCTTTTCAGAGTAGCCTTTGACCTTATTCTCATACCACTCGACCTGCATGTCGGTAAGACCGAGATAGCCTGTATCTATATAACCGTCCGATCCCTTGGTATTTCCCTTTGGCTCTATGTAAGTCTTGCCGTGAGTATCCATATGGAAAAGGGCGAATACGGTATCTCCCTTAGAGTTCTTCAAGTCTATCACGTAATTGCCGACTCCCATCTTAGTCTCGCTATCTTCGTCGGCAGTCTCTTCTGCGCTCCTTGCAAGAAGCGAATATTCGTAGCCTTTAAGAAGCTCGAATATCTCCTTGTTGCCTCTCGTATTATCTCCGAAAAACAGTCTGTCCGCAAGCTCGCCGGTAGAAACGTTCTTTAATACGTCTTTCACCAGCGTCTGCTTTCCGTCTCTTCCGAGCCAAAGGTCTTTGCCGTCAACGTCGGTGTGTTCGCCGTCGTGATTGCCGAACGTATACGCCCAGTATACCTTTTTCTTCTCGAAAATATTCGCAAGCGCAAGCACGGCTTTGTCGCGTTTTGCTTTGCTTCCGCCGACAGCGTCGCCCGTGAGCTCCACCAGATCGGGCTTCGCCTTATCTATGGCTTCCTCAACCCATCTTAAAGTCTCTCTGTCGAGTTTGTAACTGCCGTCACTCGTCAAATGCAGATCGCTAAATTGCAAAACCGTAAACTTTCCGTCGTCTCCTACCTCGAGCGACGTTCTTTTAGTAACGTCTCCTTCTTTTTTCGTAACGTCGTAACCGCTGCAAGCCGTCAACGAAAAGACGAGCGTAAACGCGAGGGTAAGAACGAACGCTATTGCGACGATCCTAACAAGCCAACTCTTTCTCATAATAATGCTCCTTGATAAACTTTACCGATAATTTATTACTTATAATTATACCATATAACGAACGGCATTTCAAGCCGTTTTTGTAATATACTTAATATATCGAAAACAATAATAAAACGCGTCTTTTAGCGAATACGCCGCATCAAAACGCGTTTTTGTCATAAACTACCGTACATATCACATATATACGGTTATATCTTCTATACTTTTCCTCTCCTTATCGTGTCTTAGCGAGCTCTTCTTTTCACAAGAAGCGTAGCCGACGTAGAGAAGATTGACGGGCGTAAAGTTATCGCCTATATCGAAATTCTTTTTTACCTCTTCGGGCTTGAAGTTACATATCCACACGCTGCCGAGTCCGAGCTCTGTTGCCGCTAGCATCATATGATCCGTGACTATCGCGGCGTCTATATCTCCTATCTTCTTGCCGTCGTATTTCCTCGTCCATACCTTATCGTTATCGGCAAACACAAGGAACGCGAGCGGCGGAGCAAAATCTCTCGAAACGCAATTCTTGAGTCTCTTTAGTCCCTCTTCGCTCTCTATAACGACTATCTTGAAAGGCTGGAAATTGCATCCCGTCGGAGCGACCCTCGCCGCCTCAAGTATAATGTCTATCTTTTCCTTTTCGACCTTTCTGTCAAGATACTCCCTCGCAGAATATCTCTCCTTCATTATATCGAGTACGCTCATCGTATTCTCCTCCCTTAATCGACGGCTTTTAGCCCCACACTTTTTTGATTTTCCGCTTATGCAACTATAAACGGAGAAAATTTATTCCTTACGCTTTCGTTATTTTAACGCCGTCCTTCGTATCGGTGACAGCGTAACCTAAAGCCGATATTTTCGCCCTTATTTCGTCGGCAAGCGCATAGTTCTTAGCTTTCTTCGCCTCGGCTCTTTCGTTGACGAGCGCCGTTACTTCGTCGGGGATATCGCTTTCGGTCTCATCGCTTTCAACGGCTTTTGCCTTGTCTAAAGAAAGCCCGAATACTTTATCCATATCAAGAGCGAGCTTGTATATATCCTTGCTCTTCTCCTCTCTTACCATCTTCCACAGTACGCCGAGCGCCATAGGAATATTGAGATCGTCGTTTATCGCGTCTTCGAACTCTTTTTTGTAACGCGCGAGCTTCTCTTCGTCGGTACTGTTCGGCGACGTCTTATGCTGATACAATACGCCGAGAAGTCTCTCGTAAGACTTCTTCGCGGCGTCAAGACCATCGAACGTAAAGTTGAGCTTTTTCCTGTAATGGGCGTTGAGACAGAAATATCTGAAGTCGAGCGCCGTATATCCCATCTCTTCGAGCTGACTTATTCTATAGGTATTGCCTAGACTCTTACTCATCTTTCCGTTATTGACGAGCATAAATTCGCCGTGCATCCAATAGTCGACAGTCTTTTTATCCTCTAACGCTTCGCTTTGCGCTATCTCGTTCTCATGATGTACGGGGATATGATCGACGCCGCCCGTATGGATATCGAACACGTCTCCGAGATACTTTTTGCTCATCGTCGAACACTCTATATGCCAACCGGGATAGCCCATTCCCCACGGACTTTCCCACTGCATGATATGCTCGGGCTCCGCCTTCTTCCAGAGCGCAAAATCCGCAGGATGTCTTTTTTCCGAATTGACCTCCACTCTTGCGCCCGCTATCTGCTCGTCTAAATTGAGCCTTGAAAGTTTGCCGTACTCCTTGAATTTCGATATATCGAAGTATATACCGTCGCTCGTCTCGTAGCCGTATCCCTTATCCACAAGAGCTTTGACGTATTCTATCATATCGTTGATGTGGTCGGTAGCTTTAGCTATTATCTCGGGACGGGAAATATTGAGCTTATCTATATCCGTATAGAATACGCCTGCATAGTAGTCGGCTATCTCATATGGCGATTTCTGTTCTCTCTTCGCCGCCGTCGCCATCTTGTCCTCGCCGTCGTCTCTATCCGAAAGAAGATGCCCTACGTCGGTTATATTCATAACTCCCTTAATCTTATATCCGTCGTATCTCAGGGTCCTCCTCAAAATATCCATAAAGATATAAGTCCGCAAATTGCCTATATGCGCGTAATTGTAGACCGTAGGTCCGCAACTGTACATTCTGACGGTATTGCCGACGAGCGGCTTGAATTCTTCCTTTTTCCTCGATAACGTGTTGTATACTTTGAGCATATCGTTCTCCTTGACTCTCCTGATTTTTTAAGGCGTCTCTATTCGCCGTCTGATTCGTATATTTCCGTATCTATCCGCCCCTTTTCCTCGACGATCTCGTCGGAAACGCAGTTGTCCTCGTTGGTTATGGTATACTTGCAGGAGCGTACCTTCAGTTCGTCTTCGAGCGTCTCTATACGCTTGTTGAGACGTCTTAATTCTTCGAGTATCGGATCGGGCGATTTGACCTGATCGAGATTCTCGCATACTTTTTTGTCGTGCATTTTCACTATCCGCCCCGGCACGCCGACAACGGTAGAATAAGGAGGAACTTCCTTGAGCACAACGCTTCCCGCGCCTATCTTCGACCCCTTGCCCACAGTGAACGGTCCGAGTACCTTAGCGCCCGCCGATATCATTACGTCGTCTTCGATAGTCGGATGTCTCTTTCCGGTGTCCTTTCCCGTGCCGCCGAGCGTCACGCCTTGATAGATAGTGACGTTATTTCCTATTTCCGCAGTCTCTCCTATCACGACGCCCGAGCCGTGATCTATGAACACGCCTCTTCCTATCTTCGCCGCAGGGTGTATCTCGACACCCGTCTTGAATCTTGCGCGCTTACTTATGACGCTTGCTATAAACTTCATTTTATGATTATAGAACCAATGCGCTATCCTGTACTTGTAAAGAGCTCTGAAGCCGGGATAAGTGAAAAATACTTCCAGCTTGCTCCTTGCCGCGGGATCTCTCTCCATAGCCGCATTGAGATCGTCTTTGATCTTTCCCATATTTACCTCTTTAATAAAAATCACGGCATTAAATCGCCAAAGACGAATAATACCGTGGTTCCACTTTGTTTACTTCTCATATCGGGTCTGTAACGTGACCCGCACGGACGGCATTTCCTCCGTCACGCTAGCGGCCGCACTTCTCGGATACTTATGTCGAGGCGGCTCCCAGCCGACGGCCTCCTCTCTCTTGGACTCAATATCCGTTACTCTTACCGCATTGACGCGTAATATCTATTGAATTTTCATAATTATACCGAAAGTCTTCGGGTATTACGCCCAATCGCCGCTAAACGGATATTGCCCGTAAAGCCTAGCGTTTTCTTGCTCGGCGTAACAATATTGTATATGATAATATATGCTCTGTCAAGCGAATACGTTCAAGTGGCGAAAGAGCCTTTCGCCCCTTAAAACACCGCTGTTTTACGCCAATTCGCTATCCGTTATCGTATAGTCGTCGCTCTCATAGGTGAAGTTCTCCACACAGCACTGCTTAGCGTTGACTTTCGCAAGACCGTACGCCTTACCCATATATATCTCCGTTCTTCTCCAACCGAGGAACTTGAGCTTTCCGCCGACCTCTTTGACAACGAAGTCGATAACGGTATTCTCTGTCATTTCGAGACTGTCTCTCGCGGCGCCGGTACTGTCTGAGAATTCGTCTCTTGCGGCGGTGTGTACGCTATTCATCATCTCTTTGGAACAGTTGATAGTGATAGAAAAACGGTAATTGCCGTCGCTGTCCGTATATACTTTGAATCCGTCGTCGACGAGATTGTCTTTATCGTTCCATATATACGTCGTAAGATGCGAAAGATACGTCACGGTGACTTCTTTCTTGACCTCTTCCTCGCTGCTCGTACCCTTGATATTCTCCATAGCCGGTCTCGACTTTATTGCGAATATCTCCTTTCCTTCGCCCTCTCCCGGGATCATCTTCTTATCGTCTTTGACGACTTTCTTGAGAACGGAGACTTCCTCGCCGTTTCTTTCGGCGTATGCCCTCGTTATCTGTCTCTTGTTTCCGGCAAGCGTGGAATTCTGAATGGTGACCATTTCCCTGTATATCTTGTCGCCGTCTATCTTGTACACGTCGTGCGCGAAGTTTTCCGCCATTTTGCCGTCGTTAGCGTAGAACGTAAAGAACTGTTCTCTTCTGTATGCCGTATCGTTTATCCAATTCTCATACGCTTCGCTAAGCATTTCAAAAGCGTCGAGATCGCTCTCTTCTTCGAATTTCGAATAATCGACCGCCGTAAAGTTCTCCGGAAAATACCACGTGTCGAAGTCCTTCGGTTCGGTAGGCTTACAGCCTGCGAATACTCCGATGAGAACAGCTATGACGATAACCGCCGATAAAATGCTCAATACTCTTTTGCTCATAAATTCAATCTCCTTAAGTCATATCATTATCCAAAAATTTGGCAAAACTTTATATGAGTCTATTTTACGCTCCCGCCTATTCTTATGCGGAAACGTTATTGAGAACGATCCCTAAAAGGTTGAGTCCCATATCGCTTATAAGATCGGTCGTCTTGCGCAGTCTCTTCACTCTCTCCTTATTCGGTGTAACGAGCAAAATATTCTTCGTCAAAGCGGTCATAGCAAGAGTCGCGGGTTCCGAAATTATCGGGAGCGTATCGACTATAACGAAATCATATTCCTCGCCGAGAGATATAAGCTCGCTGTATTTCGAAAGAGCGGGGCTGTCTATCTTTCCTTCGGAAACTATAACGTCGACGTTGCCGTTAGCCTCGAATACTATCTCGTCAAACTCTGCCTTGCCCTCGAGATAATCTTCCAAATATGCTCTTTCGCTTCCGCAACGCTCCTTGAGCGACGAATTGCCGCACTCTATTATGAGAGTCCTCTTTTCCGACATACTCTTTGCAAGCGCCAACGCGAGCGACGTGACTCCCGCATATTCTCCCGTTCCCGTCATGATCACGAATTTTTCTCCGCCGCTTAGAACGTCCAGTTTATATCTCATGAGCGCGACCGACTTTTTGTAATATTCGTTATCGCCGCTTATCGGCGCGGAGTTTCCTTCTCTCTTGTTAAAGAGTCTCTTGAACCTCACGCATATTCCGTCGTTTCCGATATTCATATGCGGAATAGTCGCTATAACGTTCTTTTCCGTTATTCTCGTAACGTCATCCTCGTCTTCCACAACAGGAAACACGATATACGGCGCTATCACCGCTAATATTCCGAGGAAAATACCTACCGTTAAAGATATTAGCGAATTGTTCAAAACGTTCGGAGATATCTTCACCCCTACGCCCGCTTCGTATATGAGCTCTATCTCGTGCGGAGCATATTTTTCAAAAATAATATCGGAGATCTCCGGTATCGCGACGTCGTCGAATACTCTTAATATCGTAGCCGCCGTCTCCGGATCGTTAACAACGCTCATTGCGGTAAAAACCTCGTTATTGGCGCTGAGAATGAGCGAACTCCTAAGTTCAGCCTTATCTATGCCTAGCTTGGAAATGCTCTCGTCCTCTATCATCTTGTCAAGTACTCTGTCGTATTTCGCGACCGTAACGTAACGCTTTGCGACGTCCGCGTCCTTCACTCCTACCGATGCGCTAACGTTGTAGCTGGAAGTCGACGAATACTGCTCATCAATGAACAGCTCCGTGACCGCAAATCCTATAATTCCTACGAGCAATGCGAGTATCGCTATAATATACCACTTCTTTATGAGTCTTATAAGAAGTTTTGTCAGACTGATCTCCATTCTTCTCCTTTCACGGAGCTATCTCCGTTATCTTCCTTTCGTAGATTCCGACGGCAACGAGCCGAAAAACTATCTCCCCCCGAAAAGCGCGTAAACAAAACCCAAAATAAGGTCAGCCTCTACGTCGATATCCGTTTTTCGCAATACCCGTTACTTATATAAAATGAACCTTAACATTATTCTATCATAAAAAAACCGCCTTGTCTATATCAAACAAGGCGGTTTTTTGTCACATAATAAAATTTACGCTTACTTTTACGCTTATTTTTCCAAAACGGCTTTTATTCTTCTTACGCCGGCAGACGATGACTGCTCCTTTACAATTCTAAACTTTCCGAGTATTCCCGTCCTTTCAGCGTGCGGTCCTCCGCATATCTGCACGTCGAAATCGCCTATACTATATACTTTTACTATCTCTCCGTAACGCGAACCGAACACTCCGATGGCATTCTTTTTCATAGCTTCGTCGACGGTCATCTCCTCGCAAGTAATCGTAAGATCCTTCGATATTACGTCGTTGACCATATTCTCGACCTTCTCTATCTCTTCTTTAGTCATGGGACGCGAAAAATTAAAGTCGAATCTCAATCTTTCCGCCGTTATATTGCTTCCCTTCTGATTGACTTCTTCTCCGAGCACCCTCTTTAGCGACTGAAGCATTATGTGCGTTGCAGTATGAAGATTGGTCGTGAGCTCGGTATTGTCCTGAAGTCCGCCCTTGAACTTTTGCTCGGCGCCTGCCTGCGATTTCTTCTGGTGTTCCTCGAACGCCTTATGATAGCCTTCTATATCGACCTTATATCCCTCTTCTTTTGCGAGCTCCTCGGTCATCTCGATAGGAAATCCGTAGGTATCGTAGAGTCTGAACGCAGTCTTACCGTTCAACGTGTCTCCGTTTACGTACTTGAGCACCTTATAGAGCTCTTTGAGTCCGTTCTCGAGCGTTCTCGTGAATCTGTCTATCTCAGTCTCAAGCTCCGATAAGACCTTCGCTTTGTTCTCGCAAAGCTCGGGATATACGTCCCCGTATTTTGAAACGTATTTATCCGATATCTCGATGAGTCTCTTTGCGTCGAGGTCGATAACTCTCGCGTATCTCACGGCTCTTCTTATGAGACGGCGAAGCACGTATCCCTGATCGACGTTCGACGGAGTAACTCCTCTCTCGTCTCCCATTATGAACGTAGCCGTTCTTATATGATCCGAGATTATTCTCATGGCTTTAGTGACGCTCTCGCTTTCTTTATACGAGTGTCCGCTCATCTCTTCGAGCATCGCGATCACGTCGCTGAAGAAGTCCGTTTCGTATACCGAACCTACTCCCGCGAGCATACATACCGTACGCTCAAGTCCCATACCTGTATCGACGTTCTTCTGTTTCAGCGGCTCGAACGTTCCTTCTTTCGTCTTATTGTACTGCATAAATACGTTGTTCCATATCTCTACGTACTTACCGCAATCGCACGACGGATCGCAGTGTTCCGAGCACTTCGGCTTGCCTGTATCCATGAATATTTCGGTGTCGGGACCGCACGGACCCGTGATTCCCGCAGGACCCCACCAGTTATGTTTTTTATCGAGATAGAAAATGTGGTCTCTCGGTATGCCGAGACTGTTCCATATATCCGCGCTCTCTTCGTCTCTCGGAGCGTCTTCGTCGCCCTTGAATACCGTGACGCTGATCTTATCGACGTCTATACCGAGAACCTTCGTCAAAAAGTCAAAGCTGAACGTTATCGACTCCTTTTTGAAATAGTCGCCGAGCGACCAGTTGCCGAGCATCTCGAAAAACGTGCAATGCGTAGCGTCGCCCACCTCGTCTATATCGCCCGTACGCACGCATTTCTGAACGTCCGTAAGTCTTCTTCCTTCGGGATGCTTCTCTCCGAGAAGATACGGTACGAGCGGATGCATTCCCGCAGTCGTGAAAAGAACCGTCGGATCGTTCTCCGGTATAAGAGAGCTCGACGGTATCACCGCGTGTCCCCTCTCCTTAAAAAATTCGATGTACTGTTTTCTTAATTCGTATGATTTGAGTGCTTTCATATCCGATATCTCCGAGCCGAAAATCTTTGGTTTTTTCAAAAATGATTTTCGTATTTATATTAACGTAATGTTTTGTTATTAGTAAATGTTGTCTCTTTTTTCTATCTATAATCTATAAAGTAAAGCGATTTCTCCTCTTTCCGCTACCTTTCTCGTCTCATTCGTAGAAGAGTATGTCGGCGTACGTCGGGAAAGGCCAAACGTTTTTAGGTATGATATTCTCCAGCTTGTCGCTGACGTTCCTAAGTTCGTTCATTGCAGGTATGACCTGATCTCTGTAGATATACGCCTGTTTTTTCACGTCGCCCGCTTTACTTGCTACGGCGTGAGCGTTCTCGAGCGTCTCATAGTGATATTTGAGCTGTTGCAAAAGCGTATCGACGTCCGCAAGAAGCGCGCTCTGTACGCTGCCGAGTTTGGTATTCACCTCTCTCAGCGTCCTTACGCCGAGCGCAAGCTCGCCCTCGTATCTTACGACCGCGGGCATTATCTCCCTCGATACTATGGTCAGCATCGTAAGCGCTTCGATATTATACGTCTTAACGTAATTGTCGAGATATATCTCGTGACGCGACGCAAGTTCCTTTTTATTATAGACCTTGTGTTTTTCGAAAAGCGCTATATTCTTCTTATCGAGAAGCGTCTCGTATGCGTCGATACAGTTATCTATATTGACGAGTCCTCTTCTCTTCGCCTCTCTTACCCACTCTCTCGAATAGTTGTTGCCCTTATAGATTATGCGTTTATGCTGTTTGTAAAGGGTCTTGATGATCCCGACGACCTTTTTGTCGAGTTCATCCTGCGAAGATATGCCTTCGAGCTGAGAACTTATCCGCGAGATCATTTCCGCGACTATCGTATTGAACGTCGTATTGGGATTTGCGAGCGTTGCGGACGAGCCGACCATTCTGAATTCGAACTTGTTTCCCGTGAACGCGACCGGAGACGTCCTGTTCCTGTCGCTCGCGTCTTTCGAAAGAGGCGCTACGTAAGATACGCCCGTCTCGATACGTTGTTTTGCTATATCGACCGTTCTTCCGTCCTCTATAGCGTTGAGCGTATCCTCGAGATCGTCTCCGATATACACCGATATGATAGAGGGCGGCGCTTCGTTGCCGCCGAGTCGAAATTCGTTACCCGGATTCGACGCGCTCATTCTCACGAGATCGGCATATTCGTCTATCGCGGCGATGACCGCGGTAAAAAACAATAGGAATACTTTATTTTCCGACGGATTTTTACCCGGTTTCAAAAGATTTATCCCCGTATCCGTCGTTATCGACCAATTATTGTGCTTTCCGCTGCCGTTGACGTTCGCGAACGGCTTTTCGTGAAGAAGACAGGTGAGATTATACTTATCGGCAACCTTTTTCATCGTCTCCATGATGAGCTGATTTTGATCGGTCGCGATATTTGCAGACGAGAATATCGGAGCTAATTCGTGCTGCGCGGGCGCAACTTCGTTATGTTGCGTCTTCGCCGTTATTCCGAGTTTCCAAAGATCCTCGTTGAGCTCCGCCATAAAGAGCCCCACGCGTTCTCTTATGCTCGCGTAATACTGATCGTTCTTTTCCTGTCCTTTGGGCGGCATAGCGCCGAAAAGCGTACGTCCCGTAAAGCGGAGATCGGTCCTCTTCTTATAATCGTCTTTGTCGATAAGAAAATATTCCTGCTCTCCTCCGACGCTCGGAATGACCTTATCGCAAACTATCCCGAGAATATGAAGCAGTCTCTTAGCCTCTCTCGAAAGAGCTTCCATAGAGCGAAGAAGCGGCGTCTTTTTGTCGAGCGCTTCGCCGTTATACGAACAGAATGCAGTCGGGATATACATAATGCCGACGCCGTTCTTATTCTTCTTTATGAACGCGGGGGACGAGCAATCCCACGCCGTATATCCTCTCGCCTCAAAAGTCGCTCTGATTCCGCCGGAGGGGAAACTCGAAGCGTCCGCCTCGCCTTTAGACAACGTCTTGCCCGTGAATTCCAGTATAGCGTGACCGCTCTTGTCGACTGATATGAACGCGTCGTGCTTTTCCGCGGTAGTGCCCGTAAGCGGCTGAAACCAATGCGTATAGTGAGTAGCTCCGTTATCGAGCGCCCACTCCTTCATAGCGTCGGCAACTCTGTTAGCTAGATCCGAGCTTAGAGGTCTGTTCTTGTCGATGACCTCTTTCAGTTCCGCGTAAGTAGTTGCGTCCATATACTTCTGCATGGCGTCGTCGCCGAAAACGTAACAGCCGAAATAATCAGTTATTCTTAAATTTTGCTCCATATATCCCTCTCCGCGCCGCCCGATAACGGACGGACGTTATACTCGTAGTACGATAAGGCGTTTTATCTATAAATGCTTAACAAACCGCCTTTATGCCGTATCAAGCGTACATATATCAACCTTTTCTCATAATGAGTTTTACGAATTCCTTCGCCGAAAACGAAAGCGGCGTGCCTTTTAGCGTTGCGAGAGAAAGATTCCTCTTAGGCATGTCGAAGTCTATCTCGACCTTCTTTAACTGGCCGCTTCTCAGATAAGATTCCGCGACGAAATCGGGAACGCACGCTATGCCCAGTCCCGCTACCGCCATATCCGCCATAAGGTCTATGCTCGCAAGTTCCAACGTCGGGCTCAGCGTCACTCCGTTATCCTGAAAACTTTTATCTATGACTTTTCTCGTATTGCTGCCCTTTTCGAGCATAATGAGCTTCCTCTCCGCAAGTTCTCTCATCGTAAGCGGTCTCTTTATATCGCGGACCGCGTTTTCGCTTGCGACAAAGATATCGTTGACGGCTTCGCATACGCTCTCCTCGACGTATTCGTCTCCTATCGGACCGTTGATAAACGCTATATCCACCTTTCCCGCCTTCAAAAGATTGAGCGTCTCGAAAGTCGTGCGGTTAGTGATATTGACGTTAACGTCGGGATATTTTTCGATAAACTTTCTTATATATTTGAGCAGAAAATGTTTAGTCACCGTATCGGAAGCGCCTATCTTTATCTCGCCGTAGGTCAATTCTTTTAGCTGCGAAAATTTCTTCTCCGCGATACCGATGAGTACGTTTGCCTGTTCGATATACTCGAATATTATTTTTCCCTCGTAGGTGAGCTCCATACCTTTGCTGGTTCTGACGAAAAGTCTGCCGCCTATCTGAGTCTCAAGCTGCTTTATGGACTGGCTGACCGCCGGTTGCGAAATGAACAGCTCCTGAGCCGCCTTGGTAATACTGCCGCTCTTTGCGACTACGTAGAATATCCTGTAAAGTTCGTAGTTAATGAAACTCATAATAAGCTCCTTTCCCGTATTTCGGGCAGGTCTTTGAAAATTTATAAATATATTTTATACTTTTAATATCCTTTTTGCAAGGATATGATATAACTTTTTCACTTTTATTTTGAAAATATATAACTATTCGATATATTTTTGAGTATTTTCAAATCTTCATTAGATATTGATTGCTGAAAATATAATCATACGCTATATTTTGTTCTTGTTTAGGAAAAATAATGGCAATATGCCGAAAATTTACCGCCGCGATTTTTATTTCCTTGAACTGCAAGCCGCCCGTTACAAATTTACTTTGAAATATCTAACGTTTCTTTCTTTTATATTCCTAATAAATTATATTATATCGAAGATTGCCGAAAAAAAGACGATTAAAAAAGTAAAAGGCTTTCGCCTAATACGCGAAAGCCTTTCATTAATCATCAAAACTTTTTTGTATCTATCTTATTCTTCCGACTATATCCTCTATATGAGTTCTTATCCTATCGGCAACGTCTTTTGCGAGCTCCGTATCTATGCACTCCGCCATGATCCTGATCTTCGGCTCGGTACCGCTCGCTCTAAGAAGTATCCTTCCCTTTCCGTCAAGCTCTCTTTCTATGCCGAGCTTTAGCTTCTGTACCTCGTCGAGAGCGACAATTTCACGGTTATTCTTTGTGATTATATCGTAGTTGACCTGCGGATAGGTCTCGTGCTCCAAGAGCTTTGAAACGTTCACGCCGTTCCTTCTGACAAGATTTGCAAGATAGAGCGCAACCAAAAGCCCGTCTCCCGTATCCGAATAATTGCCGAGTATGATATGTCCCGACTGTTCGCCTCCGATACGATAGCCTTCCTCTCTCATTTTTTCTGCGACGAAATGATCGCCTATATCCGTTCTAACGAGTTTGATGCCCAGTTCGTTGAGACTCTTCTCCATACCGAGATTCGTATGATACGTACCGACTGCGGTATTCCCGTAAAGTTTTCCGCGTTTGAACAATTCTACCGCGACCGCGTATATTATATCGTCGCCGTTAATGATATTTCCGTTCTCGTCGGAGCCTATTATCCTGTCCGCGTCTCCGTCGAAAGCAAAACCCACGTCGAGTCCGTTATCCTTGACCGTCTTAGCTATGGCGTCGGGGTGCAAAGCTCCGCATCCGTCGTTGATATTCTCTCCGTTGAATACGTCGTTAGAGACTATTACCGACGCGCCGAGACTTCTGAATATAGCGCCCGCAGACAGCGATACCGCTCCGTTCGCGCAGTCGAGACCTATACGCATACCGGTAAGATCGCCGCCCACGGTTCTCAGCACGGAATAATATTCTTCGAGTTTTACGCTTCCCGATATTTTCTTTCCGCTGTCCTTTGCAAAATATTTCTCGCCGTCCATGCATATCTCGATGGCTTGCTCTTCCTTATCCGTAAGTTTTGCGCCGTACGTCGAAAATATCTTCAGTCCGTTATACTCGATAGGATTATGCGAAGCCGATACGACTACTCCATACTTTGCCTTTTCCGCCTTGGTCACGTACGCGACGGCAGGCGTCGTAACAATCCCGAGAGATATAACGTCGCAACCTGCGTCCGTTACGCCCAGCATGAACGCGTGGCTCAGCGGTTCGCCGTGCCATCTCGTATCTCTGCCGACTACTATCTTCTTTGCGTCTCTTCCGAGCGTATTTCCGAGACGGTACGCAAGACCTTCCGTTATCAATTCTCCGTATTTGCCTCTTATACCGTCGGTTCCGAAATATTTTTTGATATAACTCATTTTGTGTACCCCTTATCGTAATATTTATTGCCGTTCTCTTTGACCGTTTCGCGGCTCCTCGCTATGCACAGCGAACCTTTAGGCAAATCTACTGTCAGCGTTGAGCCTGCCGCAAGATATGCGCCGTCTTCGACTACTACGGGAGCTATAACGTTGGAATTACTGCCTATAAACGCGCCGTTGCCGACTTTGCTCCTGCGTTTTTCCTTACCGTTATAATTAACGAAAATGACTCCGCAACCTATATTGCACTTTTTGCCTATGTCGGTATCGCCTATATATGCCAAATGCGCCGCCTTGCTGCCGTTGCCGAGAACGCTGTTTTTTATCTCGACGAAATTACCTATGCGGGTCTCGTCGCCTATTTTACTCGAAGTGTGTATATGAGCGTACGGTCCTACGGTAGCGAAACTTCCGATAGAAGAATCCGATATGTTCGACGAAACTACTCTCGTCCCCTCGCCTATCTCGGAATTTTCTATACGCGAAAAGCTCGATATGAACGAACCTCCGCCGATGACGCTGTTTCCGCCGATAATCACATATTCTTCTATCACCGTACCGCTTCCTATCTTCGCCTCTTCGCTGATCGTAACGCCGCGAAATCCCTTAAAAATCACGCCGTTTCTCATATGTTTTTCTATAACGTTCCGCATGCCGTCTTGCTCGCATTCTTGAAATATGTTCTCTCCAATCAATTTCTCGTACCTCCGCATCGGAAAAACTCCTACTTTTCCAATATATTTCCGCATTTGCCGTTTTGTCATACCGTATCAGCAAAATATGACTCGATAATCCATTCTTTATGAAATTTTTACACTTTCGCCGCCTGAAACGCCTCCCTGATATTATTTTCAAAAGGCAATTCCTGATTTTATGCGCTCATCATTCGTATACGGCTCATATAGCCAATCCCTAATAATATTATCCGTTACAAAAAAAGAAATATGCGGACGTATATCCGCATATTTTTTCAATCATATGAACCGCCGTCCGTTTTGCTATGACCCCAAAAAGTTGGACAGTAAAATTTAATTAGTTAATTTATTTGAG
>CAJUMY010000015.1 GCA_910587685.1 uncultured Christensenellaceae bacterium | reverse complement strand
TCATGGCGTACTTTAGGATCGAGGACGAGAGGCTGAGAACTATACGCAGGAACGCAAGAGAGAATGACGCAGAGATAAAGATAAAAGAGACCGAGATGGCGGTAGACGGCGAATCGGCGTACGAGATGGCGAAGGATCTAATCGACCTAAGAGTTACGCAGATAGAGGAAAATCTCGAATACAGAAAGCAGCTTCTCAAAGAGAAGCGTAAGGCAAAGAAAGAGCTAAATAAAGGCGTTACGGAAATAGAAACCGTTGACAGTAATATAGAAGGCTCAAATGAAGATAACGAATAGAATCAAAGCATATTTTATAAAGGTTTTATCTTCAATACGCAAAATGAAGAAACTAAACGACCGATATTATCGGTCGTTTAGTTATTATATATCATATAATATTTGCATATCCGTTTCAATAAATCAAAACGCGTATATCTATATGATTTACATTAATTTCCGTAAATATCGACGCAATTATGATTTCAGCTATTTGGGTAATAAAATTTGTTATATGGAGCGTCTTTGAATTGACATTTTATATGATTTTCTGTACAATCAAAATAAGATTTTATTTAACTTAAACGAAGTAACAAAATATATTTATAAAATATGTTTTATTCGATAATTTATCGAACGTTTTAGTTGGATACGTAGCGTGGATGCTTTGCGGAAAAACATTATTCAGTATATAAAAAATACGCTTAAACCGCTATATCGCGAATCAAGCGTATTGGCAGGGGAGACGCGATTCGAACACGCAACCAATGGTTTTGGAGACCACTACTCTACCGTTGAGCCACTCCCCTATGAAAGCTATCTTATTATATATTATATTGTGTACGAAGTCAACAGAAATATAGAGGTTTTTTATGAATTATGATTTCAAACTCGGTTTTTTAGGCGCAGGTAATATGGCAAAAGCCATAATCGAGAACGTTATTGCCGGCGGCATCGTGAATAGTAAAGATATTATCGCTTCGCATGCCGATCCGACTAAAAATATAGGTATAGAAGGGATCAAGTCGACGCTCGATAATGCGGAAGTTATTAACAACTCTGAGATAGTTTTTATCGCTGTCAAACCGCAGGTATTCGCTCAGATAAAAGAGAGCGTCTTGCCTAACGTCAACGCGAAATACGTGATAAGTATGATGGCGGGAGTGAGTTCCGATTCCATCCGAAAATATATCAATAACGACCGCGCGAAAGTGATAAGAATAATGCCTAATACTCCGTGCAAGATAGGAAAAGGCGTGACCGCTATCGAAAAAGTTGACATTCCGGAAAGCGACAAGAGAATGATATTCGATATTTTACGCTCTACAGGAGAACTCGTAGAAATAGAAGAGGAGCTTTTTGACGCTGTCGTCTCGGTAAGCGGAAGCGGTCCTGCGTACGTATATATGTTCATAAACGCGATGATAAGCGGCGGAGTAAAACACGGGCTGACTTTCGACGCGGCAAAAAAATTGGCGATATCCACGGTTATCGGAGCTAGCGAATTGGCAAAGACGGGCGATAATATAGAAGCTATGATCGACGCCGTATGCAGTAAGGGCGGAACAACCATAGAAGCTGTAAAGCATTTCAGAGAACAAGGACTTGAAAATATTATCGAGGACGGAATGTATAAATGCTATCTTCGTTCAAAAGAACTAAAGGGTTGACCCTCATAACGACGGTATACGCCAAAACATATCTTTTGAAATGCAAAAGAGTTTGATACATCATAGCGGTATGATAGGAGCTTTATAATGAAAACGGTAGAAATATATACCGACGGCGCTTGTTCGGGAAACCCCGGAGCAGGCGGTTGGTGCGCAATATTGATATATAACGGACACGAAAAACTCGTGAGCGGATATAATAAAGACACAACGAATAATAGAATGGAGATTTTTGCCGTTATACAAGGACTCAAGCAGCTAAAAGAGCAGTGTAACGTCAATATTTACAGCGATTCCGCATATGTTGTAAATGCGTTCAATGAAAAGTGGATCGAAAAATGGGAAAAAAATAATTTTATGATGAACGCGAAAACAAGAGTCAAAAACGACGACCTTTGGCGGATGTTGCTGATCGAGACGCGAAAACACGTCGTTAATTTCGTCAAAGTCAAAGGGCATAGCGACAACGAGTATAATAACCGTTGCGATAAAGAGGCGGTGAAAGAGACGGCAAAGGCTATAGCTCTCATATCGGAGGAAACTCATGGATAAGAATAAAGAAAAACGAAAATTGATTGCCAAAAGTATAGTCATGATATTGTCGGTTATAGCCAGCGCTGTGACCGTATATTTCTACGCTAAGGTCAACGGGCTTTTTGAAACAATCTTGATCGCAGTCCTTTATCTCGCGCTGATAGCGTTATTCATTTTCGGCGTCGTCAAGAAAAAGAGTAAGCCTGTAACGCTGTCGTTTTATTCCGCTATTATCACGCTCGCCGTTCTTGCATGTTACGTATTGCTACAGTATATGGGATGGCTTGAATATCTTTCTTCGGAAGAAAATATCCGTAACCTGATAGGAAAGTCTTCGCCTTGGGGCGAAATAATATTCGTTGCGATAACGTTCGCGCAGGTCACTCTGGTGCCGATTCCTTCAACCATAACGATAGTCGCAGGCGTCGTTGCGTTCGGCGTAGGCGGTTCGATACTGTATAGTACGATAGGGCTTTTGATAGGCTCGATGTTCGCGTTTTTCCTCGGTAGAACGTTCGGAATGAAGATTGTCAGAGTAACTATCGGCGAAGGAATGTATAATAAGTATCAAAATATCGTGAAAGGTAAGGATAAGATGATGTTGTTCCTTATGTTCCTTTTGCCGTTTTTCCCCGACGATCTCCTCTGTATAGTCGCAGGACTGACTAATATGTCTTATATGTCATTCTTTATAATGATGCTCATAACGCGTCCCATAGGAGTCAGTGTAACGTCTGTTTCGTCAAAACTGCTGGCATATATACCGCTTTCGGGATGGGGACTAGTGGTATGGGGCGTTTTGATTGTGGCGGTCGTTATTGCTATTGTGCTATTAATGAAGTATGGCAACGTTCTGCAGGATAGAATGGTGTATTTTTTTGATATGCACTTTAATAAGGCAAGAAAGGTCAAGGGCGCTAAGATCGATAAAATGGATATAAACAGATACGCCGTTATTAAAAACGCCAAGGTTATTAGCAATAACCGATTCGTTAGTACTTACGGCGGAGCGGCGAAAGGGTTTAGAAATAGAAATCGTTAAGTAGATCGGATGAGCGGTATGGGGTATATTATAAGAGAAATAAATGCAAATGATTTTGACGGATTAATGCAGCTTTATACGGAGCTCCATAATAACGAGTTACCGATAAAAACCGATCGCGTTATCGGTATTTGGAATAAGATATTAAACGATAAAGATCATCACGTCATTATTGCCGATGATAACGGAAGTATTGTATCTTCTTGCGTATTGGTCGTTGTTCCGAATCTTACGCATGCTCAGCGTCCGTATGGCTTGATCGAAAACGTTGTCACAAAGAGCCTGTATAGAAGAAAAGGTTTAGCGACGCAATGTTTTAATTATGCCGCCGAGATCGCTAAAGAAAATAATTATTATAAAACCATGTTGCTGACGGGAGCAAAAGATAGCGGTACTCTAGATTTTTATATGCAAGCAGGATATAACGGCGAGGATAAGAAAGCGTTTATAAAGTGGTTATAACATTATTTAAGTCCTATATATAAATCGACGAATAAAGTAATTTGATAATAAATATAATAAAAAAATCTCCTTCTACACTTATTTTACGGTATAAAAGGAGATTTTATTTTTGTTAGAAATTTATGCGTTGATTTTACCGCAAATTGTATCTCTTGGTTTTGTAGAGAAGGTAGTATATCAACGAATAAAGCGGTATATTCAATAAGAATATCATCGGTACTATTATCGGTAACATCATTGTCTTGATATCTCTATAGTCGGCTCCGAAACCAAAGAAACCTATAAGCAATATGACAAGAGCAATATTAAGTAACGCTATCAGTCCAATGAGCAACGATAATCGCAGACTAACGCGCGTACGCTTTTTGTGATACGGTGAAATAGACCATATTACAGTCGCTATAGTAGGTATTACTGCGAGCGATACCCATACTATAGGCAAATACCACAACGGAAGAGCATAAGTTTTCGCAAGAGCAAAATGCGCGATCAAACTTTCAAAAAATAGTAATAAATACGTTATATATGATGCGTCTCTGCCCGTTCTGTTGCAGTAATAATAGTTATTGATATAGTATTCGCTTGAATTGATCTTCGTATAAGGTTTAACGTTGAAGCCTTCGTTTTTGAGCTTTATCTTAAGATCGTTGATCGTAAGCATGGGACGCAAGTTTTCGTTATCCGCTGTCGAAGAATAATCGACAGAACGCGGTTTCAATGACTCTTCGTCGTACGTCTCAGCGCCGGCTCCATCTTTTTCCGTATAGATATTATCAAGAACGCTGAATAGATTGATCTCGCTTTCATAATTATCTATATCATCATCGAGCTTTACATCGGAAGAAGTAACGTACGTAACCTTATCATTATAGCTATCGTTATCAATAGGCGTTACGTCGAGCTCATTATCGGTAGTTTCCTCGTAAGTTGAATATTTTATATTCTCATAATTATAATGTTCAAGCCACTCTTCGCGTTTGGACTGTATTTCGTTTGACGTACTATTGTCATGGAACATACTCTCTTCGGTTACGTCGTAGTTTTCGCTTTCGTTATTATTCTTCTCGTCAGCTTCGTCGCCCGCATTAAAATTGATTACGTTTGTTGCGTCGCTATTAACGGCTTTTTCTCTGTTGACGGCTTTTTTATCGGTAAAACAGGTAGTATCTTCATAATTATCAAAGGTTTCCGCGTCAATAGCCGTAAGCTCTTCTTCATAGTACGCTTCGCTGAATTCCTCTTTGAAATCATCGTTGACGCTTTCTTCTATAGATTCGATTTTATCAAAAACGTCGTCGGTAGATTCGGCGTTAAACTCTTCAATAAAGTCAATATTGTCTTCGATAACTTCATTACTTTCGGTTAAACCGTATGAGTCGTCGATATATTCGGGGTCAAAATTGTTTTCCGTAGTCTGATTTTCCGCAATTTGTTGAGTTATTGAAATGAAAGTTCTTTCAATAACAGTATTATCGCCGTTCGTAAACGATAACGAATCGGGAGAAACAGACATATCTTCTTCAATTTCAATACTTGCATTTTCATCTTCACGATTAGAAACGTTGCTGATCGTTTCATCGGCATCGACTTCGTTAAGATAATCTGTTATGGTAACTATATTCGTGTCAATTTCATCGCTTGCGATGTTTTCTATGTATTTTTCAACGTCAACGTCTTTATTAAAATCGTTAACGGAATCAGATTCGACATTTCTATTCGTCTCGTCGCTTTTATCGATAGGGACGTATACGATTTTTTCGATAACTTTTACGTTTTCCTCGTCGTCATCGCTTCTCGTTCTTTTTGTAAGCGGGCGGTATTTTGAAGGATCGAACGGCTTAACGTCCTTATCCTTATCAAAATCTTCCGAAGAAACCAATCCGCTAAGTATCGTTCTTACAAATTCCCATTGATTTTGCTGACTCTCAAGAAAGTCGCGTCCTTGTCCCGTTAGGGCATAGTATCTTCTTTGGGCGCCGTTTGATTCGTCTCCTAGATAAGAACGGATATATCCTTGTTTTTCGAGTCGTTTGAGACAACTATACATAGTAGGTTGTTTGAGATTAAACAACCCGTTGCTATTTGTCTCTATTTCTCGTAATATCTCATATCCGTATCTGTCCTGAGATTCAAGAGGCTTTAAGATAATGATATCGACATGAGATCTAATAAGATCGATATTAGCATTCGTATTATCCATTTTTTACTCCTATTAATATATTAAACTAAATAAAGGGAGAAGTCAATTATAAAACGTTATGCAAAACAAAAATTATTACGAAATTCGACTTAAAATCTATCAAATTATTATAAATTATACAGATTTTCATAATAATCTGTATAATTTGAATTAAATAATAGGTAATAATATATTCATACGTAATTAAAAGTCATTTTGTTATTATTCATTAAAATAGGTTGATCAAATCAATAAAAACAATCAATATCAATGTTTATTCTAACTTTATTTAATGAAAGCAGGATCAACTCTCTGAAAAAAACATTAAAAACGCAATCAAAAATATAAAAAACGTATATTTTATGAATAACGATAAGTTTTGTAAAGCAGGTGAATTTGAGAATTTCCGCTATAGGTGGGCGTTTTGAAACTATTCGCAAAACACAACATTGAGAAATGACGGTATGAATTACTACACTATTTACAATAAATAGTGTGTAATTTTGGCGGTGCAGATGTAAGCACCTAATAAAAAGGCTTGAAAAACGCCTTAAAACGTGATAAAATGAATAAAGGGAAAGCCGATAGGCTCTCCCTTTACCAACTAAGCATTAACGCTTAATTTTGCCCTTTGCAGGCTTTAGCTTAACAGTGTAAGTACTAGTGACTGTAATCTTGATGTACTCCACTTCCAGCTTGACCCTCGCAGAGGGCTTTTCCTTACTAGCCATAGCAGTCTCACCTCCTTTGCTTCGTTCAATCTTTCTTATGAAAAAAATCGGCTCTGCGAGAATGTCAAGCCCCCATACTTGGCGGTGGAGATTTTTCGCTGATAGCGAAAAATACAACCGGGAGGGCTTTACATTCTCGCAGAGCTGATTAAAATCTTTCCAAAATTGAACGAAGAGAGGGAGACGAGCTCTCCGATCGGGAACGCAGGCTAGCAAAGGGGTAGCGAGGGGGAAGAGGTTTCCCCCTCGCTACTGCTTTTGCTTTTCGTCGTCAAAACCTACCATAAAAAACGGTATGAACAAATGCAAAAAAAGTATGAACTTCCTCGAGCGCGTATAATCGCGCACGCTCGTACTTAAGATATACTATAAGTATATAACTACTTGACTTTAGCAACACTTAAGGGAATATTGCGTTCAAATATCAATGAAATCATATGTCCGATTTCTTTATACGGCTTGCTTGTATCTTACGTATTTCTTCTTAAATATCGTTGCTTAAACAAAGGATATAATCAGCCGATACATCGAGTATTTGGCATAGGTTCGCAAGTGTGTCTAAGCTAGGTAGTGATTCGCCTTTTAGATATTTGGAAATGTTCTGATGCTTGATGTTTAATCTTCTCGATAGTTCAACTTGTGTAAGTCCTGAATTTTTGATTACTTCGATTACTCTGTGTCTGATGTTTTTAATGGTTATCATATAAAAATCCTCCGAAAAATATTTTAGCACCTAATAGTTGCAAAATGCTTGACTTTCACCTAATAGTTGCATTAATATACTATTGCACCCAATGGTTGCAGACTCTCTCACAAATACATCAACAACTAAATATATATACGGGAATAGGTTGTGTACTAAGAGGAGAGAGGGTATACAGCCTATTTTCCGTATATAGGGAGTAATATGAGAGAAACAACTCAAGAACTTTTACAACGTCTTTCTGACAGTATCAAGCATTATGACGAAAATGCTGAAGAATGGTTTGATATCACGAAAGAATCTTTACAAATTGCTTATGAGCGATCTAAATTTATTAGCGAATCTCTAGATATTAGAGAAGTGAATCTTTTGTGGTATCTACGTTGTTGTTCTCGTTCTGTTAGCCGTACTTTTTATTATGCAGCAGAGAAACAATATGAGGCTTCTCTCGATTTGCAGAAATTCCGCGAGAGTATTCCTCAATAAAATATACTTTCGTTAAAAATAGAGTGGTTTAACGTCGTCAAAATAGATTTCTTATGTATCTTAACATCTCTAAATTAAGGGATTATTCTAAAACTCTACAAAGTTTTGACCGCAGGGGAGAACCATATAAACTATTCGCAAAACACAACTTTTGCGAAATTGATGTGGTAATTTAGCACAAAAGCTAACAATATTTGGCTAAAACATTGTTTAATTTTTATATTAAATACTTATTGAACATTTAATCTGATGCACATTAAAATTCATAAAATTCGAATTAGATGCCGGATTTATTAAAAGATATTATAAGATTTGCTTTTTGATCCAATATCCATATAGCTCAATAGCTCATTGATTTTTATTTTTAATTTATTTGATTTTAATATGAAAATAAATGAATTGACAATAATTTTGATTTATATAGATTGCATTTTTATATTCGACAAAAACAACTCATATTCCTAAAAAGATATAAATTTGTTTTTAAAATCAATAAATTAATAAAATGTCCTATACTTTTGATAAAATATGTGTTATTATACATATGAACATTTGTTTACAATGTCATAATTTATTTTAGGAGATTGTGAGAAGTGATCAATTATGATAAAATAAAAGTAATATAAATAACGTTAAAATGAAAGAAAAAAACTATTTTACTCAGAGAAACATTGAAAATCTTGAAAAAATACGAATTTTGCGTAAGGAATTACCGCCGTTTTGTTCGGAATTCATCGTTGGCATAGAAACGAGAACCTCTCCCCTTACCCGACTTGGATATTGTTATGATTTGAGAATATTTTTCGATTATCTTATCAGTGAAAACGTCTATTTTGACGGTAAAAACATTAAAGATATTACGATACAAGACTTGGAAAACGTCACAAGCACCGATATAGAATTGTTTATGGAATACCTTTCAAGCTATGAGTTTGACGGAAATCACTATCAAAATTCATTGAAAACAAAAGCGAGAAAATTGTCGACGGTGCGCGCGTTCTTTAAGTATTTTTATAATAAAGATAAACTACAACGCGACGTCGCTTCAAAAGTCTCAACGCCGAAATTACATGATAAGCCTATAATTAGACTCGATAACGACGAAATCGACGAAATGTTAGGCATTGTAGATTCCGGCATCACGCTTTCCGAACATCAAAGCTCGTATCATTCTATCACAAGACTTAGAGATCTTGCGATTTTGACGTTATTTCTTGGTACCGGCATAAGAATAAGCGAACTCGTGGGAATAAATATCGATGATATCGACTTTGAAAACAATGCGTTCAAAATCACAAGAAAAGGCGGAAATGAAACGATACTCTACTTTTCCGACGAGGTAAAATATGCCTTATACGACTATTATATAGAAAGAATAAACGATAATACGATCAGAAAAGACGAAAAAGCATTCTTTATCTCAATGCAAAAAAAACGTATAGGCGTTAGAGCCGTTGAGCTCCTTGTCAAAAAGTACGCAAGTCTTGCAACGCCGCTCAAACATATTACGCCGCACAAACTCAGAAGTACGTACGGCACAAATCTCTACCGCGAAACTAAAGATATATACGTTGTGGCGGAAGTTCTCGGACATAGAGACGTCAATACGACGAAAAAGCATTACGCCGCAATAAGCGAAGATATAAAACGCGATGCTTCAGACAAAGTGATTTTGAGAAAAACTACCCTCTTAAGGAACGACGAAAACGAATAACAATATAAAACTATATACTTCTATTGTTACTTTGAGACAATAAGTATTTATTTGGTAAAAAATGTTAAGAAAATCAAAATCAATATAAACATTTGTTTGCATTGTTTGCAAATTAATGTTATAATATATTAAAGATGAATATTATTATCGATAAATAATGGAGACAGATAATGATCAAAGATGATACGATGGACAAAATTGACGAATTAATGACGTTTTTACAAAAATTTATTAAGACCAACGGTTATCCGCCAAGTACTCGCGAGATATGTTCGAATCTTTCTATAAAATCAACGGCAACGGCTCATTATTATCTTGAAAAAGCCGTTTCTCTCGGCTATATCAAAAAAACTGCGTCTAAGAATAGAACCATCGAGCTCTGTTCTCCCTACTCTGTTTCAAACAACGTAACAAACGTAGAAAAAGTCGAGTCTTTTAACGATAATGTCGTAAATATTCCTCTTGTAGGTAAAGTCGCGGCAGGAACTCCTATAACCGCTGTTGAAAATATCGAAGATAACGTATCGGTAAGTCAAGGCTTTTTCAGAGGCAACGATCTGTTTATGCTCAGAGTCAGCGGTAACAGTATGATTGATATAGGAATATTTGACGGAGATCTTGTCGTTATCAAACAGCAGAATACGTGTAACAACGGCGATATAATAGTTGCTATGGTCGATGACGAGGCAACGCTCAAACGATTCTATCTTAAAGACGATCATATCGTACTTCATCCTGAAAATTCGATGCTTAACGATATTATAGTAACTCAAGACCAATCATTTGCAGTGCTTGGAAAATTAGTCGGTTCTATCAGACAGTTTTGATTGAATTAAAGCAATTAGGATATCAACAATTATAATAACAAACTGCTTCAGTATCAATTTTCGCTCATTTGCTAATATTTTCTCTTTTGAGAAACATATCAACAAGACGAGCGTTTTTATTTATAGATAAACTTTAGCTTTGAATCTTATTACAAAAATTATTACTGATAAAATAATATGTTTTTTAATAATGTTTTTATAATAAAGCTCAACGCATTTAGAAAACGTCTAAACGTGTCGAGCTTATCAAAATTAATCAAAAATTATTTCGTTCTAATATAAAAAGAATCTTCAACTTTACAACTAAAAATTTCCCTAAAATTTACTCTATAATATATTGACCATTTATTTACTTTCCTAAATATTTAAGAGTTTCGATAACTGCGAGTTTGGCATGTTCATATGTCAAAGCGCCTTGTAAATATGCGATATAAGGCTCTCGTATCGGAGAATCAGCCGAGAGTTCTATCGAAGCGCCTTCGACGAAAGTTCCTGCAGCCATAATAACCTTCGATTCATATCCCGGCATATCCCACGCCTCGGGCGTTACGTGACTATCTATAGGCGATGCGTACTGTATCGCTTTAACAAATTCGACGAGTTCTTTTTCGGTATCAAACTTAATTGATCTGATAATATCGTAATTTTGCGTATGCGGAAGCGGCATCGTGTCGTAGCCTAGATTGTGATATACTTGTCCAAAGAGCATACTTGCTTTTATAGCGTTCATAACTACGCTCGGAGCAATAAAGAGTCCTTGAAAGAAACTCTTATATCCCGCTGAATACGAGCCAACTTCGCTGCCTATAGACGGAGCTGTCAAGCGATAAGTCGCTTGTTCGACGTATCGGCTCTTTCCCGCAATATATCCTCCTGCATTTACCAAACCGCCGCCGGGATTCTTATTGAGCGAACCAGCCATGATATCGGCGCCTACTTGCGTCGGCTCTATAGTTTGAACGAACTCGCCGTAACAGTTATCTACCATAACGATAATATCGTTATTTATGGATTTAATAAACTTTATTACTTTTTCGATTTGCTCAACGGAAAGCGCGTTTCTCCATTCGTATCCTCTGCTTCTGCCTATAAATACGGCTTTGACTTTTGAATTATTCGTAAAATATTCTTTTATCCCTTCGTAATCGAAATCGTTATCTTTGAGCATTATCTCGTCATAAGCAATATTATAATCGCGAAGCGAACCTATTCCGCTTCCGCTGATAACCTCTTGAAGAGTATCGTAAGGTTTGCCCGATATGCTCAATAAAATATCGTTCGGTCTCAATACGGAAAATAGCATGATCGTAAGCGCATGCGTACCCGATACGATCAGCGGAGATACGATAGCCGACTCTGCGCCGAATATATCGGCATATACTTCCGCTATCTTTTGACGTCCTATATCGTCGTATCCGTATCCCGTAGTACCGTTAAAGTGTCTTAAGGCTATCTGATGAGCGCGAAAAGCGTTCAACACCTTTTCCGTATTGATGAGCGCAATATTTTCAATCGACTTAAAATCGTTAAAAAGATCCTTTTCCGCGTTTTCTATGATTTCATTGAATCTATCGTTCATATATATCTCCTCTTAATTGACTGCGTCTATACCTTCTTTAGAAAAAGCGATAGCTTCATCGACGCAACGATCAATATCTTGCCTCGTCACAAATTCGGCTATATCTTTATACTTGTTATTGAACCACGTGAGCTGTCGTTTTGCATAATGTCGGCTGGCTTTTTTAATTTCGTCAGATACTTCATAGAGCGATTTTGTTCCGTCAAAAAAGCCGTTCCACTCCTTGTATCCTATTCCTTGCATACTTTGCATATCGAACGTAACGCCTCTATCAAGAAGCTCTTTTATTTCATCGGCAAATCCTCTTTTCAACATGATATCGACTCTTGAATTTATTCTTTGATATAGGTCCTGTCTATTATCCTGTAGCACATATATCAACGTTTCATATATCAAGCGTTTGTCGTTCTTCTCTTTTGTCTTACCCGTCAGCTTATATATTTCGAGCGCTCTTATCACTCTTTTAACGTTGTTCTCGTGTATCTTTTCGGCTTCTGGCGGGTCTATCTCCTTAAGCATATCGTGAAGATAAGAGTTGCCTTTAGCTTGTGCTAACTCAAATAGCTCTTCTCTATACGTATCGTCGCTGCCTGCGTTTGAAAAGCCAAAATCATATATGAGCGCGTCGATGTAGAGTCCCGTACCGCCAACGATGACGGGAACCTTTCCGGAGGCGTTGAGCGAAGATATTATTTTTCTCGCCCTTGTCACGTACTGAGATACGCTAAAGTTTTCGGTCGGCTCGACTATATCGAGCATATGATGTTTAACGTTATTCATTTCGTTGTACGTTATCTTTGCGGTACCGATATCCATTCCCTTGAATATCTGCATCGAGTCGCACGAAATGATTTCGCTATTAATACTTTTTGCCAAAGTTACGGCAAAATCGCTCTTTCCCGACGCCGTAGCTCCGCCTACTATAATCACCTTTTCTTTCATAATATTCTCTTGAAGAGTTTGTCGATATCCTTTCTGGTTATTTTGATCACCGCAGGTCTTCCGTGCGGACATTGAAGCGGGATATCCTGCGCGTTAAATAAGTCTATCAGCATATCTATCTGTTCTTTATTAAGTTCAGAACCTGCCTTTATTGCGGCTTTACATGCGGTTTGAGCTATCTTGTCGTTAATGAGCTCCGAAAATTTGATATTTTTGAAGCGATTCTTTTCGCCGAATAGTTCAAAGAAAAACTTGTTGAGATCGATACCTGCCAGAATTGACGGCACGCCGTCAATTCTGTATTCGAGATCTCTGAACTCTTCGATTTCAAAGCCCATAGCTTTAAGTCTATCCATATTATCGCGTATGAAATTATCTTCGTCAGGAGAAACTTTGAGCATAAACGGCAACAAAAGCTGCTGTATCGTCACTTTATTATTGTCGATCTCTTCGATAAGTTTATCGTAGAGAAGCCGCTCGTGACAAGCGTGCTGATCCATCAATAACAATTCGCCGTTATATTCTATAGCGAGAAACGCGTTAAAAATCTGTCCTATAACTTTATAGTCTTTAATAAGAAGTTTTTCAGCCTGCGAGAACAAATCGCCCGTTTCAAGTTTCTTTAGTTGCTGAGAGTTACTGTATTTTGCCGTAGACGCGCCGGAATAACTGTCCTTGACAGTCAGCTTTGAAGACTTCTCGAATATTGCAGAGGTATCGTAAGTCTTGACCGCTTTATCGTCCTTTTTGATATAGTCTTCAAACGTCCTCGGAATACTTTCCTTCTCCTTTTGCTCCATAGGACGGCGGCTAATATCATTATCGTATGTAACTTTGGGTTTTGACTCGGTTTTAATTAAAGAATCCGACGCGTTCAAATTATTTCTTTGCGGTTTTCCTATCGACGGAAATTCTTTAGTGATTTCTACGGTATCTGCAAGCGGTTTATTTGTAACGTTGATAGTATTATTCCCGTCGTTTTTGTTAACGGCGTTTTGAGCCGTCTCGTCAATTAGTGTCTTCGAGTCAGTTGCTTTTTCGATTTTGGAAAAAGTCGCCTCAAAAACCGTTTTCCCCTTTTGCAGCGCATTGCGAACGCAGTTGAATATTGCGACGAAAATGCGTCTTTGGTCGCAAAAACGCACCTCTGTCTTGCTGGGATGGACGTTAATATCGACTTCTTCGAATGGAACTACCATATTGATTATGAATACGGGAAAAGTTCTTTTCATCATCGTATCTCCGTACGCGTTAGCGACCGCCGCAGACACTGTACTGTCGTTTACGAATCTTCCGTTGACTATTACCGTTTGGTACGCTCTCGTCGGTTTAGCAAGTTGCGGCGAGCCGACGTAACCGTATACTCTGATGTTGCCGTAAACTTCGTCCATGAATATGAGCTTATCCACAATATCCTTAGAATATACGGCGTATAAAGCGTCTTCAAGACCGTTCCCGCTACTTTGATATACCGTTTTGCCGTCGGCGATGAATTTGAACGAAATATCTGGATTCGCGACTATAAATTCCGCCATCACGCTCCTGATCTCGTTCTCTTCGCTCTTTGGCTTCTTTAGAAATTTCGCTCTGGCCGGCGTATTGAAAAACAAATTATCAACGGACATAACGGTTCCGACGTTCATGCCGCACTCGCTCATATCTCCGTATACTCCGCCGGAAATATAAAGAACAGTTCCTGCGTCGTTATCGGGAGTTTTGGACTTTACGGTAACTTGCGCGACCGAAGCTATCGAAGCGAGCGCTTCTCCTCTAAAGCCTAACGTGGAAATCTTATCAAGATCGTCAATGCACGAGACCTTAGACGTCGCGTGAGGTAAAAAAGCATTCTTTATATTGTCCTTATCTATACCGAGACCGTTGTCTGTGACCGTAATATTCTTTATACCGCCTTCCTTTATAGAAACGGTAATAAGATTAGCCCCCGCATCTATCGAATTTTCAACAAGTTCCTTTACTACGCTGCTAGGTCTTTCGACAACTTCGCCTGCAGATATTCTGTTGTATATCGAGCTGTCAAGTATATTTATCTTTGCCATATTTTCTCCCGAATTTTTCGTTAATTAACTTTTATATTTCGGTATGTATACCGAAAGAGTTTTTGTATCGATTTGAACGACTTTTCGTTTACCTTACTTTTTCCTTCAACTCGGCAACGAGCATCAGCGCGTTCATAGGAGACATATTGTCGACGTTGACCTTCTTTAGCATAGCTATGATCTCCTCTCCTACCGAGTTTTCAAAGAACGATAATTGAGCCGTATTCTTTTTTGTCAAATCAGTAGCGCTGAGCACGATGGAATTCGTGTCTTTTCCGAGATTCACTTCTTCAAGTCTTCTGGCTATTTCTTTAGCTCTGTCCGTTACGGCGGCGGGTATTCCTGCAAGCGACGCTACCTCGATACCGAAACTCTTATTCGTACCGCCGCGAACTATCTTGTGGAGAAAGATAATTCTTCCGCTCAATTCGTTCACCGTTATTCTGTAATTCTTAATACCTTCGACCAAACCTTCAAGTTCGGTAAGTTCGTGATAGTGCGTTGAAAACAGCGTCTTCGCCTGAATATTGCGTGAAATATATTCTATGACCGCCCACGCTATAGAGAGCCCGTCATACGTGGACGTTCCTCGACCTATTTCGTCAAGAATGAGCAAACTTCTATTCGTTGCATTGCGTATTATGGTAGCAACCTCTATCATCTCCACCATAAATGTACTTTGGCCGTACGCTACGTCGTCGCTCGCTCCTACTCTTGTAAATATTCTGTCCGTCAAAGAAATTTCCGCGTTCGAAGCAGGCACGAACGAACCTATATGCGCCATGAGCGTTATCAGCGCGACCTGTCTCATATAGGTACTTTTACCCGCCATATTAGGACCTGTAATTACCATAGTTCTATTCTTTTCGGTATCGAGATAGGTGTCGTTAGAGACGAATTCGTTACCGGAAAGCAATTTTTCAACAACGGGATGACGTCCGTTTTCTATTATAAGGTTTTTTACCTTCGCGTTTATTTTAGGTCGCACGTAATTGTTTTCAACTGCTACCGTAGCGAGCGAACAAAGCGAATCGAGTTCCGCTATCGCGACTGCCGTCAGTTTGATGTCGTTGAGATTTTTGGAAAGTTCGCTCTTTACGAAATCGTAAATTTTGCTTTCGAGTTTTTTCGCTTTTTCTTCGGCGCCGAGAATTTTATCTTCGAGTTCCTTTAATTCTTCGGTTATGTATCTTTCCGCATTGGCAAGAGTCTGTTTTCTTATATAATTGTACGGTACCTTATCGCTCATCGACTTCGGTACCTCGATATAATAACCGAATACCCTGTTATACGATACTTTTACCTTTATCCCGTGAGCCTCGCGTTCTCTTGCCTCCATTTCAGGGATCCAGCTCGAACTGTGATCGATAATCTCTCTCAGCTCGTCGAGTTCTTTCGAAAACCCTGTTTTGATAAAGCCCAATTCCTTAAGTCCCGTAGGAACGTCGTCAGATATGGCGTTGTCGAGAAGTGTCGTGAGCGCCGATAGATCCTTGATATTCGACCCGACTCGTTTTATCTCGTTCGATCTCATACCCGCAACGAGCGATTTTATACCAGGCATAAGTGCCAGACTGGACTTTAGAGCGACGCAATCTTTTGGAGATATGCTGCCGTATGCTATTCTGCTCGAAATACGCTCTACGTCATTGATATTTTTCAAAGTTTCCGATATTTCCGATCTCAATCTGCCGCTCAATACAAATTCTTCAACTGCGCCCGATCTGTCGTTGATGCTTTTTTCATCGCGTAAAGGCTGTTCTACCCACTTTCTTATATTTCTCGCGCCCATGCTCGTCATCGTCTTATCGAGCACCCAAAGCAGAGAACCTTTTCTCTTTTTATCCCTTATCGTTTCGGTAAGTTCAAGATTTCGTCTCGTATTGCCGTCAAGAAACATGAAAGAGTTGTCGGCGACGAATTTGACGCTGTTTATGTGATCGAGCGAACGCTTTTGAGTGTCAGAAAGGTACTCGAGGATAGCTCCTGCCGAAATAATGCATATGTTCTTATCTTCGAGTTCAAACGACTCGAGAGACTCGACCTTTAGAGACGTGAGCAGTTTCTTCTTTGCTGTGTGAAAATCGAACGCCCAATCAAAGTATAGCGATAACGGCGGTAATTTGCCGATTTTTATGCTCGAGAGAGCGGAGAACCTTTCCTTCGCGTTTGAGTTCGCGATTATCTCGGCGGGAGCGATCGTTATAAGCATATCTTCGACTTCGTCGATATTTTGCTCGCCAAAACACATAGTATTGAACTCGCCCGTCGATATGTCGACCCAACTTATCGACGCTTCGCCGTTATTGTCAAGAGCGAGCGCCGCAAGATAATTGTTCTTCCTTTCGTCGAGTATAGTATCTTCCATGACCGTTCCAGGCGTGATAACTCTAACGACGTCTCTTTCTACCATACCTTTCGATTCGTCGGGAGTGGTGAGTTGTTCGCATATCGCTACTTTGAGTCCGTGCGAAATGAGTTTCGCAACGTAAGTATCGACGGCATGGTGCGGCACTCCGCACATAGGCGCGCGTTCCTCAAGTCCGCAGTCGCGTCCCGTAAGCGTAAGATCTAAAAGCGACGAAACCTTTTTCGCATCGTCGAAAAACATCTCGTAAAAGTCTCCGAGACGGTATAAAATTATAGCGTCGTTGTATTTTTCTTTTAGCGAGATATAATGTCTCATCATTGGTGATAACTTTCCCATTTACTTTACTACCTCTCCGAATAGCGTCGCAGATTGCGAACGGCTGATTTTTACATTTACAAACGTACCTATTTCGGCTTTGTCTCCGTGAAAATTTACTAATCTTCCCGAATCCGTACGACCCATCAACATGGATCCGTCTTTTGGATTTACGTCTTCGACAAGAATTCGTTCGATTTTATTTTCGTACTCTCTTGAAAGTTCGCGCGTTATTTCGTTTTGAACTTTTATGAGCTTTTGTATTCTTTCGCTTTTGACGTCCTCGTCTACTTGCGGCATTTCCGCCGCCTTTGTTCCTCTCCTTACCGAATAGATGAACGTGAACGCGCTGGAATACCGCGCTTTTTTGACAAGATCGAGAGTATCGTTAAAATCTTCTTCCTCTTCGTAAGGGAACCCTACCATAATGTCGGTCGTTATTCCTACCGACGGTATCTTTCTCTTTATTTTCTCTACCAAATCGAGATAGTACTCGCGAGTATAATGTCTATTCATTAATCTGAGTATCTTATTCGAGCCGGACTGTATGGGAAGATGGATGTTATTGCATATTTTTTCATTTCTTGCAATAACGTCTATCACGTCGTCGGTAAGATCTTTAGGATGCGAAGTCATAAAACGTATTCTGAAATCGCCGTCTATATCGGCGACTGCTTGAAGGAGCTTCGCAAACGTAGCGCGCTCGTCGTCAAGGTCGTGTCCGTAAGAATTCACGTTCTGCCCGAGCAAAGTTATCTCCTTATATCCGTTAGCGACAAGCTCCCTAACTTCCGAAATAATATCGTTAAAAGCTCTGCTCCTCTCGCGTCCTCTAACGTACGGCACTATACAGTACGTGCAAAAATTATTACATCCGTACATTATATTTACCCAAGCGTTCGCGCCTGACGTGCGATATATGCTCTCGCCTTCGATAACTTTTGGCTTTTCGTTCGTCTCTATATCTATTATCGTCTTTTTTCTGCCTTCTCGAATGCTTTCAACGTGTTCCTTAAGTCTATAAAGATTGCTTGTCCCGAGTATTATATTTATAAACGGGTACTTCTTTTTTAACTCCTCGGCTTTTCCGAATTGCTGAGTCATACATCCTACGACGCAGACTATAAGTTCCTTCTTTTCACGCTTTAATTTCTTGACTGCGCCTATGTTCCCAAGTACTTTCTTTTCCGCGTTATCGCGAATACAACAGGTATTAAATACAATAATATCGCTGTTTTTTATATCGTCGGTCTCTTTATAGCCTAAATATTCGAGTATGCCTGCGATTTTTTCCGATTCGTGTACGTTCATCTGACAGCCGTACGTTTCTATTTTGTATAGCAAAATTGCCTCCGATGTATGTGATCAACTACTATTATACATTCAAAAGTAAAATCAATCAAGAAAAAATAATAATTTTTATATTAATATAAATAATAGCTTAGAGGTAAAGTATGAAAAAATTTCTTAAGGCGGCAGCGTTGACGACGCTGTTTATCGTAACTTCGTTGTTTGTTGCTGCGACTATATATTTTAACGTCGTTACGAAAGATATTACGTTAGAGCTTGAAAAATTATCGCAAAAACCGTCGCTTACGGTTCTCGATAACGATAACGGAATCATTACCGAAGGCGGCTACGTCGCGTATGACGAAATACCTTCCGATCTTATAAACGCGTTCGTAGCAGTTGAGGATAAGCGATTCTTCAAGCACAAAGGAATCGACGTTAAAAGGATGTTCGGCGCGGCGATAGCCAACGTCAAAAACGGAAGCGTAAGGCAAGGCGCGTCTACGATAACTCAACAACTCATAAAAAATACCCACTTGACGTCGGAGAAGTCAATCGACAGGAAACTCAAAGAAATAAAACTCGCGCTCATGCTGGAAAGGAAACTATCGAAAGAAGAAATACTCGAGAGATACCTCAACGTTATCTATTTCGGCAACGGTATATACGGGGTCAAAGACGCCTGCCGTTCTTTTTTCGGAAAGGAACTTAATGAACTCACTCTCGACGAATGCGCGGCGATAGCGGGGGTCGTAAAGAGTCCGCTCAATTATTCGCCGATGATCAACGCGGAAAATTCTAAAAAAAGACGCGATCTGATATTAAGATTGATGAAAGAAGAGAACTATATAAGCGAAAACGAATATAACTCTTATATCAAAAAAGAACTCGTAGTCGCGGATATGAAAAACGCCGATATATCAAAGATATATTTATCTAACGCGCTATACGAGGCGTCGAGGATTTTGGGAATAAGCGAACAGAACCTCGTAAGAAGCAATTACAAAATAGCGACCTATTATCAAAAAGAAGAACAACAATATTTGAAAAGCAGCGTTAACGGAATAGTATCGGACTTGAAAAATTTCGACGATAATAACGCGCTCTGTATCCTTACGGATAACGAAACTGCAGGGATCAAAGCGATATATTCCGATAAAACCGTCAATATCTTCACGTTAAGACGACAAGCCGGTTCTACAATAAAGCCGCTCGCGGTATATCTTCCTGCTCTCGAAAACGGCATAGTAACTCCCGCGAGCGTTTTTGACGACTCAAAAAGAGACTTTGGCTGTTATTCGCCGTCGAACTACGGCGAAGTATATTACGGAAATATCTCTATTAGAAAAGCTGTTGAAGTGTCGTCGAATATCGTCGCTGTCGACGTTCTTTCTGCTCTCGGCATAGATAATTCGAAAAGATTCCTGTCAAAGATCGGCATAGATATTGACGATAACGGACTTTCGTTGGCGTTAGGCGGAACAAATAAAGGTTTTACGCCCGCCGAACTCATCGGCGGCTATCGCGTAATTGCAAAACAAGGCGAATACTCTCCCATCACCGCGATAAGAGCAATATACGATGAGAACGGGCGGATAATATACTCTCACGAAAAAAAATCGACGTTAGCGGCGGAAAAAAGCGGCGCCTATCTCATGACCGATATACTAAAGAACGTAGCGAAAAGCGGAACAGCAAAAAAACTCTCGTCTTTACCGTACGACGTCGCCGCAAAAACGGGAACGGTAAGTCATCCGGCTGATAAAAATAAGAACAGCGACGCGTATAATATCAGCTTCACAGAGGATAACACTTTGTTTGTATCTATGTACGGAACGTTGGAAAACAATATAACGGGAGGCTCTTTACCCACTATAATAGCAAGAAACGTATACGGACAACTGTATGATGACCATTATCCTTCCGACTTCAAAATGCCCGAAGGCGTCGAATACAAGACGTTTGACGCGGAAAACTATTTAAGCAACGGAAAGATACTCCTTTCGAGCGGAGAAAATACAATACGCGATATTTTCGATACGAGATACCTTCCTCAAGATAAACTTCCAGTCGAATCGGACGTTGAAATCGAATTAAACGGAGACGAAATAACGATAAAAGGAATCTCTGGAACCGATATAATAATATACAAAATCAATTTCTTCGGAGAAAAATCTTTATATAGCGAAATAATCGATTCCGAAGATATATATACGGCCCGTCTGAGACCTAACTTTTTCGATAGCTACGAAATAGAAATTCGGTATAACGGAAATACGATAAAAAGCTATATTATTGACTGATAAGACATAAAAGTATTCTAAAATAGCTCGTTTCTTAGAAATATTCCAAAAAAAACGAGCTATTTTATACCAATAAATCAAATTAAACGATCGTTATATTAGATCCTCGATACCGCTATTTCCTATTTTTATAACTTCAACGTTACGGATAGCTTCGTCAATAAGTTCGTCTTTATTAGCTATCTTCATCTGCTCGGCTATCGCTACTTCAAGGCGAGGCTTTATGACCGGATTCTTCGGAAGAAACGCCGTGCAACAATCGGCGTACGGTCTTATACTCGTATCGTAAGCTCCTATTTTCAACGATATATCCATAATCTCGCTCTTGTCCATACCTATAAGAGGTCTGAATACGGGAAGAAGTTCAACCGCATTGTTCGATACCAATATGCTTTCCATCGTTTGCGACGCAACCTGTCCCAAACTTTCACCCGTTACAAGAGCGCCGCAACCCGACTTCATCGCTATTTTTTCAGCGATCTCCATCATAAAGCGCCTCATTATAGTTATCATAAACTCTTCCTTGCAATTATTATGGATAGCCTCTTGAATATCGCTAAACGGCAAGACGAACAGACGTATGTTCCCTGCATAACCGCTCACGATCGTCGCAAGATCTATAACTTTCTGCTTCGCCTGCTCGCTGACGAAGCGATCGCTATGGAAATAGATCGCGTTAAGCTCCATTCCCCTTTGCGCCATTTTATATCCGGCAACGGGACTGTCGATACCGCCGGAGAGCAATAAAAGTCCCTTTCCCGCCGTCCCTACAGGCATACCGCCTACGCACATGACGTGCTTAGAGAAAACGTAAGCGTAGCCGCCTTCTCTTATATCGATATTAACGGTATTGTCGGGCGTGTGAAGATCGACGGTAAGAGCAGGACGGTTTTCAAGTATATATCCGCCGATTTCACGGCTTATATCCGTGCTCGACATGGGGATCGTCTTATCGGCGCGATTTACCGTGACTCTGAAAGAACCTCTTTTCGGAGCGACTTCAAGCGACGTTTTCAATATCGTATCCATATCGCTCGATACTTCAAAGGCGGGACTGACGGAATGGATACCGAATACCTTTGTAAGACGCAAAATGTACTCTTCAATATTGTCTTCGTCAAAATCTTTTATGAAATATCTGCCCTGCATCTTGAAAAAGCCGAATTTCAGACCGCGCAGCGAATTCTTGATATTATCTATCAACGCGCTTTCGAAAAATCTTTTATTTCTGCCCTTTAGAAACAATTCTCCGTATCTTATTAATATAACTTTTTTCATACCCGTACCTCATTTATAGTTTTTAAGACTAACGTATTCAATATCAATCGCCTCGATAAGCCTATCAATATCGTTTTTCGTATTGTCGGTAGAAAGAGATATTCTCAGCATACCGTCGAAAAATTCCGATCTCAGTCCCAGAGATAGCGGAATACGTTTATTTGATTTCTTTGAAGAACACGCCGATCCCGTACCTATTATTATTCCCCTCTTTTCAAGAGCGTGGAGCATGACTTCTCCGCGTATATTGTCAAAGGCGACGGATAAGATATGCGGAGCGCAGTTACTAAGATCCGTATTGACAATAATATGTCCGCAGTATTTTTTCAAAAGCGTGTCCGCAAGATAGCTTAATAGCTCTTTTGAACGGGAATAACCGTAATCTTCCTTCTTTGACGTTATTTCGACCGCTTTTGCAAAGGCGGCGATGCCGGCGACGTTTTCGGTCGCCGAACGAAGTCCGAACTCTTGTCCTCCGCCGAATATTATCGGTTTAAGATTGACGCCTTTTCGTATATAAAGCGCGCCTACGCCTTTCGGTCCGTGTATTTTGTGCGCGCTCATACTGTAGAGATCTATACCGAGATTTTTTACATTGGTCTTTATTTTCATAAAGCCCTGTACGCCGTCTACGTGGAATAAAGCGTTCTTCGCATATTCTTTCGTATACTCAGCAAGTTTTTTGATATCGTTTACGGCTCCTGTTTCGTTAGATACCTGCATTATAGATACCAATATGACGTCTTCGTCGAGTAACTCGATAAACTTTTCGGCGTCCACCCTTCCGAATCCGTCTACAGGAGCAAAAATAACGGTATATCCTTGATTTTTGAGCTCTAAAGCGCTGTTATACACGGCGGAGTGCTCGACTGAAGAAAAGATAAGTTTTTTATTCTTACGCTTTAGCCCTCCGAAAATAGCCAAGTTATCCGCTTCGCTGCCCGATGCTGTGAATATTATTTCGTCTGCATCGGCATTTATAGCCGAAGCTATCGCGCGTCTCGCGTTTTTGACGGAATTATTGACTCCGAGAGAAAGATTGTATAGAGCCGAAGGATTAAAATATTCAAATAGCGAATATCTTTCAAATTCTTTCATACATTCGTCATACATTCTCGTTGTTGCGGCGTTATCCAAATATATCATTACTATTAATATCCCGATCGATCGTTTATTTAGCGTTACTTATCTTCGAATACATTCCGTCGATTAGAGCGTACAAGTATTCGTCAAGACCGATAACGATTTGTTTTTCACCCAATTTTACCATATACGTCGTAAGTTGACAAGAATTATCGGTAAGTTTAAGAGTATCTTTAGAAATATCCGCCGCTAACGGATCTATACGGCTTACGGCGACTTCGCTAACTTCATGAGAAATAATACTTTTATTCTTGAGAGGCGTTACCTCGACAACTTCGAACTTTCCGTTCTTTATACCGTAACGGTATTTTTTCGGCAAAAGGTTTACGCCGATCCTCATAGTATTATCAAAAAGAACGATCGTAGCGATCGCTATCCACAATTTCGGATCAAATATAGCGGCGCCAAGCGTTAATATCGCGACTAAATCCAAGATCAAGGCAATGAACAACGCTATTTTTCTCATCCTATCCTTTCGATAGTGATCTTCAGGTATATATTCAAGTATATAATCGTTGGGCATCGCCTTCCTCCAATTTTATCAGATAAATTCGAAACTTTGAAATTTAACCCTTATTCTAGAAAACGGCTCGTTTCAAAAAACTACGGTTTTATTTCAGAGTTACGATCGTTACCCCCGCGTCGCCTTCCCCGTACGCGCCTTCTCTGTAACTTGCAACGCCCGGATGTCTTTTGAAGTGTTCTCTCAGATTCTTTCGCAATATTCCGCTTCCTTTGCCGTGTACGACCCTCACTTCCGCCATTCCCGAGAGCGCCGCGTCGTCCAAGAATCTATCGACGTTAAAAATAGCCTCTTCGCTTTCTTGACCTATAACGTTTATCTCATACTTAGCTTCTGCCGTTATACGGTTTGACTGATATGATTTCGCAGCCGTCTTCTTTTCTGTTTTAACGAGCTTTTTTACTTCGTCGAATTTTGCAGTCGTCGTTATTATTCCGGCCTTTATCCCGTATTCTCGGCGGCGCTCGTTGATAGACGTAACGACGCCTTTATTATTTATTCGTTTTATAAATACTTCGTCGCCTACATTTATTTCGCTATCGTCGAATTTCATTACGTTTTCGTCGGTTTCTTCGTCGTAGGATATTTTACTCAATTTGCTCCGCAGCTGTCTTGCCTTAAAAAGATTTTTTTCCGTCTTTATTTTTACGGTCTCTTTGAGTTCATCAACCAGCTCATCTGCTTCTTCCATATACTCCGAAAGAAGTTTCTTCGCTTCTTTATGAATATTAGCGTTGAGCTTTTCTCGCTCTCCGATTATCTTCATTCTTTCTTGCTCTATCTCTTCAAGACGTTTTTCTATCTCCTTTTTCGTGTTTTCAATGCTTTCGGAGTATTCTTCGGCTTTTTTTCTTGCGTATTCGGCAGACATCATAACTTTATCGAAAGTCAATTTGTCGGCGCTTATCAAACTGCGGGCTTTATCGACGATACCGCTGTCGAGTCCCAGCCTCGACGCTATTTCTATAGCGTTAGACGCGCCGACGACACCCATTAATAATTTATACGTCGGAGCGAAGGTATTCGGGTCGAAATCCATCGACGCCGTCTCCATCTTCTCTGATGAAAACGCGTATTCCTTGAGCTCGTTATAGTGCGTGGTAATGATAGCTTTCGCTCCCGTTTCAATGATTTTTTCCGATACCGCGATAGCTAGCGCAGACCCTTCGGCGGGATCGGTGCCGGCTCCGAGTTCGTCGAGAAGCGCCAGTGAATTTGCCGTTAGATTCGAAGTAATGTCTATAAGATTCTTGATATGCGATGAAAAAGTAGATAAGCTCTGCTCGATACTCTGCTCATCGCCGATATCGCAAAATATATTCTCATATACGGATATAAGAGAGCCGTCTTCCGCAGGAATAAATATTCCCGACATAGCCATGAGCGAAAGCAGTCCTACGAGTTTCAAAGATACGGTCTTTCCTCCGGTGTTCGAACCCGTTATCAGCAATATCGAAGTTGCCTTGTTTACGTATACGGCGACGGGAACGACTTTCTTTGGATCAAGCAGCGGATGACGCCCTTTGATAATATTAAAACTGCCGTCGATAACGATATCCGGTTTGATCGCCTTTATATCCTTTGCATATTCCGCCTTTGCGAAAACTTCGTCGAAAAATCGCATAGTATCTTGACTGATCTTAATATTCTCCGCTATGAGCTTGATGCGAGAAGTAAAGTCGCGGAGTATACGCTCTATTTCGTTATTTTCTTCGATATAGAGTTTTCTCAAGTCGTTATTGAGCTCGACTACGATGAGAGGCTCGATATATACGGTCGCTCCGCTCTGAGATTCGTCGTGTATAAGTCCGGGGATAAAACTTCTGCATTCGCTCTTTACCGGCACGACTTGCCGATTATTTCTAACAGTTACGAGCGTATCTTGAAGATAGTTTCTATATGTCGGATCTGAAATATAAGCGTTTAGTTTTCTCCTTATTTTTTCTATAGTCGATTTGATTTCGCGTCTTATATCGTAAAGTTTCGAGGATGCGGAATCCGCCATCTCGTTCTCGCCGATTATGCAACGCGTAATATCTTCTTCAAGTCCTTCGTAAGTATATAAAAACTCGGCTTTTTCATGTAATAAACTTACTTTTTCACTGTTTACCGAATCAATGCAGGACTTCATTGAGCGTATATTTTTAAGAGTAACCGCTACTCTCAAAAGATCGCGCATGGAAAGAACGCCGTTCTTTCTCGCAATATTCAACTCGTCCGTCAAATCGTCGTAATACCTATTCGGAGTCAATGCCAGTTCATACAAAACGACGAACGCCTCTTTTGTAAGCTCAAGCTCGTTCTTCACGTCGTTAAAAGAAACGTTCGGGATCAGTTTTTTTATAGATTCTTTTGTGTATGACGATGCGGCGTATCCCGAAAGAATATCGAGAACCTTATCGTATTCCAAAGTTTTTAAGGTCTTACTGTCAATCATTTAACACCTCTCATAAGATGACCGTACGTAAAATTTCCGTTCGGCGCTACGGTTTTGTTTTCCGCAAAGCTTCTAGCCACGCCGTCATAATCCGCGTCGACGTTCACAAAACTCACGAATTTGTTGAATCTTACCGAATTTATTTTCGCTCTTATATCATGAATAACGGAATTCATGAGCGTAAAAATGCAGTTTACGTTTTTGATACGTCTGATAGCGAAAGCGTGTCTTTCATCGCTGTATGAGAACGGTCCGCTATACCTGCAACCGCATCCGCATGCCGATTTGCCTGCTAGTTGGAGCGGACAATGAGTCAAAGTCATGAGCGGCATATATCCGTATGAGAATACGAACGCGTCGCTTGAAAATTCCTTACACTCTCCGAGATTAAGTTCTGCGGAGATCATATAGTTTTCAAGTTCAAGACGTTTTACCGTTTTCGAATTATAAATATTGAGCAACGATCCGCCTACGACTTTCAAATCAAATCTATTGGCTATCTCTATAGCGTATAGATTATCCGCGTATATTCCGCTTATTTCCTTTGAACCTTCTATTATTTTGTATATGTTGTCTATATCCTTGCCTCTGGCTACGTTTGGCAATTTAAGTACTATTTCGGGTGAAGTATTATATTTTAACACGCATTTTATAATACTTTTAAGCGTATCGATACAAAATTCAGGCATATTGACTATAATATTCGCATTATTCGCTATATAAGAAGTGATAGCGTACTCGTTCTCTATCTCTACGCATAGAGAGTATTTTAACCTATTGCGGTTTTCGATCATCACCGCTCTACCGCTTTCGCGAACGGTATTTTCTCTCGACGTTATATAATCGAATAAAACGTTTTCTTCGAGTCGCTTGACCGCCGTTCTGCGCATATCGTTAATTATTGCCTTTCTCATAAATAGATTACCCTCGTACGAAATATCTATATCCGAAACAAAAAATTCGGTGTCTCCGAGCTTTCCTATCTGATCGGCAAGTTCATCATTAGACGTCGGTCTTGATTCGGCGTAATCGAACGTTTCGCTTATCTCCGACGATGATCCGTTACGCATATCAGTAAATTTTACGGTAAGAACGTTTTTATCCTGATTTACCGTTATCTTTATCGGTATTTTTTTCTTTACATAACTTTCACTGCTCTCGTCAAGAGTGAGTCTTACCTCGGAATTATCGGGATAAAACGTATTTACGGACTTTATAAAGTAACCGTCGCCCGTCTTTTGAGGATCAGTTATACCTAACCCGCCTATTTCGTAACCGTCGCCGTCTAAGATCTTAACGCCCATCTTGTCGGACAATTTAACGTCTGTCTTTATATAAAAGCCGTTTTTAACGCTTTTTGTTATTTTCCCGATGCGAAGTCCTATATTGCCCTGCACTTTATGCGACATTATTTCTTTTGTTGAATCGAAATTATATCCCTTCGTGAAATCGCCGCGGTTGAACGTTTTTACCATATTTTCATACAAAACTTTATCGATATTTCCGTCATTATCGATAGCGTATCTATAACATTTCACAACGCTGCCTACGTAATTTGCCGATTTTAGCCGTCCTTCTATCTTATAGCTGTCAACTCCTGCGTTATTTAACGTTTCGAGTTTTTCTATCAAGCATTGATCGGAAGGCGAAAGCCAATGCGAAGATTTTCCGTTGAGTGAAGACGTATATTTTAATCTGCAAGGTTGCAAACATCTGCCGCGGTTGCCGCTATTACCGCCGATCATTCCCGACAACAGACAGTTCCCCGAAAAAGCAACGCATAGCGCTCCGTGCGCAAAGTACTCTATCTCTAGCCCTGTCTCTTCCTTGATTTTCTTTATGTCGCAAAGCAAAGTCTCTCTTGCCACTACTATTCGCGAAAATCCGAGTTTTTTAGCAACTATAGCGCCTTCCGCATTATGTATTGCCATCTGTGTGCTCGCATGTAACGGTATATCGGGAGCGTAAGCATCAAAATGAGCGATAGCGCCTATATCGGTCACGATAAAAGCGTCGACCGCCGCTTCGCGACAAGCAATAATACACTCCTTGAGCGCGTCGAATTCATCCTCTTTTATCGAAACGTTGAAAGCGACGTAGACCTTTACGCCGTGAATATGACAGAACCTCGTTACGTCGCATATATTCTCTTGATTAAAATTATCGGCTTTTATTCTTGCATTGAAGACGTCGAGTCCGAGATATACGGCGTCGGCGCCGTTATAGACGGCGCTATATAGCGAATCAAAGTTTCCCGCGGGCGCAAGCAATTCTGCCATATTTTCCTCCGAAAAAAAGTAAGGTGACCGCAATTAGCTGCGATCACCTTTGATTTTATCTTAAAGTTGCCTCTAAGTCAACCTCCAGACGCTTTAGTATCTTATTAATTTTCTGATTAACTTCCTCTTCCGTTAAAGTTCTGTCGGGAAGTCTGAACTCTAGAGATATAGCCACGCTCTTCATTCCCTTCGCGACCTGCCCGCCTCTGTATACGTCGAATATATCGACAGACTTCAAGAGGTTTCCGCCTGCGGTTTTAACGGTTTTTATGATATTCTTTGCCGATACGCTTTCTTTGACAAGAACCGCTATATCTCTCTCAACCGACGGATATTTCGGAATCGATTCGAAAACGTACTGAGTATTTTTAACGGCGCCGAGCGTCTCTATATTAATATCGGCTATATACAGCTTTTCCTTTATACCCAAATTATTAAGAACGGTCGGATGAACCTCGCCGACGTAACCCAATATATCGTTTCCGACCTTAATATCGGCTCCGCGTCCCGAGTGCAGCCATTCAAGAGACGTATACTCGTATTCCGCATCGACTATTCCGAACTTATCGAGAATATTTTCGACAATGCCTTTCATTGAATAGAAATCTTCGTCCCTTCCGAATACGCCCATAACAACGTGTCTTATCTCATCCGGCTGCTCGCTCACCGGCATATCTTTCGGTAAATATACGTTAGCTATCTCAAAAAATCTTCCGCATTTCACGCTCTTGACGATATTCGAACGCATCGTATTCATGATACTGTACGCAAGCGTAGTACGCATAACGGATAGATCTTCGCCGAGAGGATTGAGCAATTTTACCGTGTTTCTCAATCCGCTATCTTCTTTGATAGTAAGTATATCGAATATCTTCGGCGACGTGAACGAATACGTCAGCGTTTCGCTCATGCCGTTAGCGACGAGAATATTTCTTATCCTGTCAACGTCTTTAACGTCTTCCGGTTTTCCGCCTAGCGTCTGCTTTCCTTTATCGATAAGAGTACAGTTGATATGATCGTAACCGTAAAGACGTATTATCTCCTCGGCTAAATCGTTTGCGTTCTCAATATCTTCTCTAAAGAGCGGCGCGACAGCCGTGATAACGCCGTCTTTAACTTCAGTCTCTATAGAGAGCGAGTTTAGGATATCTACGACAACGGTTTCGGGAACCTTTATGCCTAAAATAGAATCTATCTTTTCAAACGTTGTCGTAACCGTCTTTTTTTCAAGAGACGCAGAGAGAACGTCTATAGTTCCGCACACGATCTCGCCGCATCCGCATTCGTCTATAAGAGCGAGCGCTCTGCGCATGCCGTATTCCTGCGTCGCGATATCTATTCCGCGTTCAAAACGGAACGACGAATCGGAACGTAAATTGAGTTTTCTCGACGTACGTCTTATATTGTCGCGCATAAACTTCGCGGACTCGAATACGACGGTATTAGTCTCTTCGCTTATTCCCGAGCCAAGTCCGCCCATAACTCCCGCTACGCACTGCGGCTTTTCACTGTCGGCGATAACGAGCATCGAACTGTCTAACGTGTGCTCTTTATTGTCAAGAGTAACTATCTTTTCGCCCTCGTCCGCTCTCCTTACGACTATTTTGCTGCCGCAAAGCCTATCGCGATCGAAGCTGTGCATAGGCTGACCCATTTCGATAAGGACGTAATTCGTGATATCGACAATATTGTTGATGGGTCTGAGACCTACCGCCTTAAGCCTGTTTTGAATATATTTGGGCGAGTCTCCTATCTTGATATTTTTAACGACGCTCGCCATATATCTAGGACATAGATCGGTAGCTTTAACGTCTACCGTCACGTATTCGGATATGTCGGAAGAATTGACTTTATACGTCATTTTCGGCATCTTGAGCGGCTTTTTGAGCAGTGTCGCAACTTCTCTTGCGATACCTATCACGCTATTGCAATCCGGTCTATTCGCAGTAACGCCTATATCCAATACAACGTCGTTATTGCCGAAAACTTCGTTAATATCCATACCCAACGGATAGTCTTCTCTCAATATCAAGATACCGTATTCGCCCGCGCCTTGATAATCGGCTTCCGTTAGCTTCAGCTCTTCTCCGGAGCAAAGCATACCGTTTGACTCTACGCCCCTCAACTTTCCTTTCTTTATTTTTGTTCCCGTAGGAAGATAAGAGTTATCCAAAGCCACGGGAATAAGGTCGCCGACTTTGATATTATTCGCTCCCGTCACTATCTGTATAACTTCGTCGCCGACGTTGATCCTGCATATCTGAAGTTTATCGGCGTCGGGATGTTTTTCAAGACCTTCTATGCGTCCGACTACGACTCTCTTGCAGTTATCGGCAAGTCTGATGACCTCTTCAACTTCAAAACCGCAGCTCACGAGCCTGGCGCAAAGTTCGTCTTCGGTAACGTCTATATCCACAAAATCTCTTAACCAATTCAAAGAAACCTTCATATTGATTCGCCTCCTCTTACTTAAACTGTTTCAAGAAACGTATATCGTTCTCAAAAAGCATACGCATATCGGGTATTCCGTACTTTATCATAGCAATCCTCTCGATACCGAGACCGAACGCGAATCCGCTGTATTTTTCAGGATCTATACCGCTGTTTTCAAGAACTTTAGGATTAACTATTCCCGCTCCGAGAACCTCTATCCAACCTGTGCCCTTGCACAGTCTGCAACCTTTGCCGTGACACATCGAACACGTGACGTCGACCTCGACGCTGGGCTCAGTGAACGGAAAGAACGACGGTCTGAGTCTCGTCTTTGCATTGGGATCGTTAAAGAGTCTTTTCGCGAACTCTTCCAGTATGCCTTTAAGATCGCACATCGTTATACCCTCGTCTACTACAAGTCCTTCTATCTGTTGAAACATAGGCGAATGCGTAGCATCGTCGTCAGGTCTGTATACTTTACCGGGATTAACGACTCTGATAGGCGGCTTTACCGACTGCATAGTTCTGACCTGTACAGGCGAAGTGTGCGTACGCAACAATAGGTCTTCAGTAATATAGAAAGTATCCTGCATCTCTCTTGCCGGATGATCTTTAGGTATATTTAACGCTTGGAAATTATAAAAATCCGTCTCGACCTCCGGTCCGTGTTTAACGGTAAATCCGAGATTTGTGAATATATCGAGTATTTCCTCGATAACGAGCGTACACGGATGCAAACTTCCGAGTTCCTTTTTCGTTCCCTTAAAAGTGACGTCGATCTTTTCTTTTTCAAGTTTTTCAGCCGTCTCTTTTGCGATAAGTATGCGTTCCTTCTCTTGAATAAACGATTGAATAGCGTCTCTCGCCTCGTTGACAAGTTTACCGATGAGAGGTTTTTTATCGTTCGGAACGTCCTTCATACCTCTAAGAACGCTCGTAAGTTCGCCGCTTTTTCCGAGAAAGGCGACTTTTACGGAATTAAGATCCGACATATTCGCCGCACTCTTTAACGCGTTCTTTGCATTTGAAATCAAAGTCTTAATTTTCTCTTGCATTGTCATACTCCTTACTTTATTTCAATACTAACGTCGATAGTCATTTGTATATCAACGCTAATAAAAACACCCTAACAGCCAAAATCAGCCATTAGGGTGAAAAATTTCCACGGTACCACCTAATTTATCCGTCAAACGCCGTGACAGATCACTTTGAGGTCATAACGCAACCAACGCCTTTCCTTACTCGCTATTTTCGGGAAAAGAACTCGGGAGTGAATTCATTATCGCAACTACTGTGGGTAACTTTCACCTTATATACCCTCTCTTAACAGCGTTCTTCGATACTACTTATCTCCGTCACAGTCGATAGAAATATTTTAACCGATACGGCGAAGGTTGTCAATCAAATTTTAAGAATTTCAAAAGTTAAAATTAATATAAATAAAATGTCCTGAATATATTCGGATATACAACGTTACGGCACCAAATTTATCGGCGTTGAATTACTGCTCATATTGAGATAGACATCGGGTACCTTTCCGACGATTATATTCTCGACTACGAGAATCGACGTGGAAACGCTTACGGGAACGCTGGACACGGGTAAAACAATACTGATAGTGGTATTGATATAGATATAAATGCTGTGTTTCGTCTGGTTGATGCCCACGTCGTCAAAACTCGATACAAAGTCGCATGTAACGTTGCCGATAGGCAGCAAGCTCACGTTTACTACGGGACCGACGCCCGAAAGCACCGCCGATCCCGTAAAAGCTCCTATAGGAAGCTCTATAGTCTGTTCTTTTATTTCCTCGATATTCTTCTCTGACATATTGGCAAGGTCTCTCGCCAGTCTGTTGATACGAACGGTATTCGCCTGTATCAAATTGATATTCCCGTTTTCGTCTTTATCTATCTTCACGAGTTCGGAATAATCTATCGACTCGTCGATGACCGTATGCGAAGCGTTATTGATGGCGTTGACGGCGAGCGCTCTGACCGTGGCTTCGCTCATCGTAGATATTACCGGCAATATATTTCCTTTGAAATAACTCATAAGCGATACCGCCGCGATAATAAATATAACGGCTATTATTAGTAATTTTAATAGAATTTTTCGTTTTCTGAATACTCGGACTACCATCAATCCAGTATATGCCGCCTAAATGAAGAATGATTTATATTCTACAAAATTTGCACATAACAAGCCTAATTTGCTCTTAATTATTATAAATTAAGCTGTAATTTATAACTTTTTCGAATGCGACTTAAAAACTAACGAGAAAATGAAGCCGAATACTATCGCCGCCGTGAGTCCCCCTGCCGCACCTCTCATGCCTCCTGTGACCGCTCCGAGAAATCCTTCCTTAGCTCCCTCTATAGCGCTCTTTGCAAGCGTGCTTCCGAATCCTACTATCTGAACCGTTATTCCTGCGTGTCCGAACTGCTCTATATACTTGAACAAACCGACGGCCTCAAGCAATACACCTATTAACAAGAATAATACGAGAATCCTCGCCGAAGTCATTTTAGTCTTATTGATAAGTATTTGACCGAGTATACATATTACTCCCCCGACCAAAAATACTTGAAAATATTTCAGTAAATATTCCCACCACATCATTTCAGTTGCTCTCCTTAATTCATTTCTATACCTTATTTAACAAACATATTTATTGATCTACCGTTTCGTCAATCGTCCATTTCTATAGCTATAGCGTGAGATACCGCAGGAATAGTTTCGCCCTGAAGGGTTTCTATTTTAGAAAGCAAAGCTCCCGTCGGTACGAGAAGTATCTTCTTGAAGTTACCTCTCATCATTTCTTTATAAAAGTACGAATTGAATACTATGCTAGAACATCCCGCGCCGCTGCCGCCCTGAACGCTCTTCTTTTGCGAATTATTGTATATCATTGCTCCCGCGTCGTTCAATACGTTAGCAAGCTCATATCCGTTCTGCTTACAGAGATAATGCAATACCTGTCTGCCGTACTTACCGAGATCTCCCGATATTATCATATCGTAATATTCGGCGTCGCGTCCGAAATCCGACAAATGCTGCATTATAGTATCGGCGCACGACGGAGCCATCGCCGCTCCCATATTATTTGCGTCGTTAATGCCCATATCGATAACTCTGCCTATAGTTACGCCCGTAATTTTCGGATAAGTTCTATCCGACGACGCTTCGAGAAAAGACGCCCCCGCTCCGGTGACAGTCCACTGCGAAGACGGAGTCGGCTGAGTACCGAGTTCCAGAGGATAACGGTATTGTCTTTCGGCTGTAGCGTAATGCGACGAGGTGCACACTATACCGTTGCGGATATAATTGCCGCCGATAAGCATCGCGCCTACAGCAAGAGAAAGTCCGAACGTCGAACACGCGCCGTATAGTCCTACGTAGCTGATGTCAAAATCTCTTGCGGAGTAACTAGTCGCGATTATCTGATTGAGCAGATCTCCGCCGAATAGCATATCGACGCTCTCGTCTGTCGCTTTAGCCTTTTCCATTACGCCTTTTATCGCTTCTTTGTGCATTTTCGTTTCGCATTTTTCGTGCGAATCACACCCCCATTCGTCGTTTTCGAGAACTATATCGTAATACGAGCCGAAGTTTCCGTTCCCTTCCATAGGTCCTGCGATCGTATACGTCGATGTGATCCTGACGTCGCTTTCGATCTTAAAACTTTCCTTTCCGACTTTCATATCGCAACCCCCATAAGACCAAGCAAATAGTAAATAATCCCTACCAAGACCGACGCGCTGATGCCTGTAACGATAACGGGTCCCGCTATCGTAAACATCTTAGCCATAACGCCGAATACGATACCTTCTTTGTTATATTCCATTGCAGGCGATACTACAGAGTTTGCAAATCCCGTTATAGGCAAAACCGAGCCGGCTCCTGCATAATAACCTAGTTTATCGTAAAGTCCGAGCGCCGTAAAAAAACCGCCGAGAAATATCATGATTATAGTCGTTAGCGACGCTATACTCTTTACATCGAACGACGGAAAAATGAGCGTAAGTATATCCTTAACGCCCTCTGCGACTATCGAAATACATCCGCCGACAACGAACGCCGTCAGTATAGTTTTGAGTTCATTGGTTTTCGGAGTTGTTTTCGATATATACTCCTGATACTCTTTCTTTTCCACTGCTTCTTTCCTCCACATTTCTTACTTGTCCGTAGAATATTTCGTTATCCTCGGGACTTTCATAAAACAAAAATACAGGCATAATATCTTCACCTCAAATATGAGTGTTTACTAAAATATGGAAAATATTCACTAAAGAACTCGCATATAATAAAAAATCGCTCGATATATACGAACGATTTTCATGCTCTTTAATACAAAATGACATTAATTTATCTCATTATATTTATATATTTATCATTATAATAATGAGTTTTACTTTAATTTTTGACGGTTGATACTTAACCCGTCAAAGATTTCTTCAGTTTATCAATGATTTTGCTCTCTATTCTCGATATTTGCACCTGCGAAACGCCCATGAGCGAAGCTATTTCGCTCTGCGTTTTATCTCTATAATAACGTAACACTATTACCATTCTCTCGCGTTCGGGAAGCGCCCTTACCGCGTCTTTTATTATGATCCTGTCGAGCATATCGTCCTGAGTTTCGTTCGAAGGTATTTTATCTATGAGATTGCGTCCCTTTTCATCGTCATATTTTTCATATAGCGACAACGGATATTTCGCGCTGTCCAATACCGTATTCACTTCGTGCGGCGTTATCTCGAATTCTTTCGCGATTTCGTCTATATGAGGGTCGCCGTTATGCTCTTGTCTGTACGTTTCGATAAATTTGGAGATCTTAGACGAAAGAGCTTTCATTGCCCTCGAAACCTTGATCGTTCCGTCGTCTCTTATGAATCTTTTTATTTCACCCGCTATCATCGGTACGGCGTAAGTCGAAAATCGTACGTTATAGCTTTTATCAAAATTGTTGATAGCTTTTACCAATCCCATCAGTCCGAGCTGCATGAGATCGTCGTACTCTACCTGCTTATTCCTGTATCTTCTCACGATGCTCTTTATAAGGGGCATATTATGCTCGATTAATTTTGACTTAGCGTCCTCGTCGCCTTCGTGAGCTTTGTCGATAAGCGCCAGCGTTTCCTCATGCTCCAGCATTCTCCTCCTCCCTGACAAAACGTTTTACCATTCTTACCTTCGTGCCTTCGCCGAGTTTCGATACGAGTTCGAATTCGTCCATAAAGCTCTTCATGAGCGTGAATCCCATACCGCTGCGTTCGTCCTCGGGTTTCGTAGTGAAGAACGGTTCTACCGCTTTATCCACGTCGTCGATACCGACGCCGTAATCTTCAATGATTATTTCCATACTGTCGTTATCTAAACTGGCTTTAATATCGATTATTTTGTCGGAATCATTGTTGTATGCGTGAACTATAGAATTCGTAACAGCTTCGGAAACTACCGTCTTGATGTCTTCGAGTTCGTCGATCGTCGGATTCATTCCGATCGCAAAACTGCTTACGACCTGTCTTGCAAACGCTTCGTTTTCGCTTCTTGCTTTTATTTTCATATCGAATGAATTAATGTTTTCCAAAATACACCTCTCAACTGATTTTTTTCATTATTTTATAAAGACCGCTGGTCGTAAGTATTTTATCGACCTGTTTCGACGGATTGCGAACGTACATCGGCACGTTCTTCGGTTTTAATTTTTTGTATCTTCCTATTATGACGCCTATGCCGGTGCTGTCCATAAATGAAAGATTTTCAAAATCAAACGTTACGCTCAAATAGTCACGGCTCTCGAGTACGTCGTCGATTTTCATGCGAACCGCGTTGCTCGAACATTCGTCGAGTTCGCCGCAAAGGCTGAAGCACAGATTGCCGTCTGTCTTATTAATAATTATCTTCATTATCTCCTCCTGAATGTCAGTAGCAATATAGTAATGCATTATAAAAACCGATTCTTGGTAATTTGTGTCGAATACGGTTGACTTTTGACGTAAACGCGATCGCCGTTCGGTTGAATACTATCGTTATGCGTCGTTAATTTATGCGATTTGAAAATTTTCAAAATAAAATAAAAAAAATGCAAAAAAACCGTTGACAAAAGATTTAACATATAGTATATTGTAAAAGTCGTCAGCAAAGACGGTTGGTAATGGTTCGACGGGGTGTAGCGCAGTTTGGTAGCGCACGTGGTTTGGGACCATGGGGCCGGGAGTTCAAGTCTCTTCACCCCGACCATTAAGTATAATGGGCCTTTAGCTCAGTTGGTTAGAGCAATCGGCTCATAACCGATCGGTCCAAGGTTCGAGTCCTTGAAGGCCCACCATTATTACTTAATAACATCTTAATCAAAGCACATTGTAATGTGGCTCGGTAGTTCAGCTGGTTAGAACGCTAGCCTGTCACGCTAGAGGTCGTGGGTTCGATCCCCATCCGAGTCGCCATTTTTTTTGGCTTGGTAGCTCAGTCGGTAGAGCAGGAGACTGAAAATCTCCGTGTCGGTGGTTCGATTCCGCCCCAAGCCACCAAAAATGTTATGCTGGTGTAGCTCAATTGGCAGAGCAGCTGATTTGTAATCAGCAGGTTGTTGGTTCGATTCCGATCACCAGCTCCAAAAATTACTACCCGCTATCTTATGGAAGGATTCCCGAGTGGCTAAAGGGAGCAGACTGTAAATCTGCCGGCTCCGCCTTCGATGGTTCGAATCCATCTCCTTCCACCACCTAAAAACTAACACGAATCACTATGAAAGTGTTCGTGTTAGTTTTTTCTTTTGTTGTTATTTTAACATAGTGTCGATAACGCTGCCAAGCGGCGCGTTTGTTATATCAAACATCGCTACAATGCCACAAGTCCTATGATATGATGAATGTTTGTTTCAAATTCGCTGTTTATGGGCAATGCTTTCACGTATTTTTATGCTATAATCGTGTTACCGTAATAAAGGAGGTATTCATTATGGATATGCAAAAATCGGCGTCTTTTTATCTGAATTGCGGAAAGAAAAGAATCTTACGCAAAATGAATTGGGCGAACAAATTGGTGTAACGAATAAAACCGTTTCACGTTGGGAAAACGGAAATTATTTACCGCCTGTTGAAATGCTACAAATTTTAAGCAAATTTTATGATGTGAACATAAATGAAATATTAAACGGTGAGCGGATAAACGATAGCGATTATAAAAACGTTTCGGAAGAAAACGTAAAGTGCGCACTGAACAGAAGTGACGACATAATACGTAAGCACAAAAAAATTATGAATTGGATTATTGCCATTGTTGTGGCTTTATTATATATTGTAATTAGTGTAATATCACAAAAATGGCAATACACTTGGATTGTTTTTGTTGTGTATTGCGCATATCGCACAGTCGAAAGCATTGTCAATCACCTTTTGAATATTCACGTTAAGTCTAAATAAGAATTCGCTTTGGATCGTCACCGCTCCACCAATGTCGTTAAAGTTTGAACACCCTAAAACGGAATAAATTTTCGTGAACGGTGTCGCGGGCTTTTCGCATACCAGTAAGGAAAAAACATAAGGCATTTAACCTTCTGCTTTTTCTATGTTCCACCCAAGAGCAACCCACCCTATAAGCCGTTAAAACGGCAAGTCGCTGTCGTTGTCGATAGGTATGAGCGAAAGCGGCTTTTTTAATTCGCCCGTATGCTTGTTTACGGGCGTTTCCTTGCTTATGTCAAAATTATATACCGCCGTTATTCGCCGTAAGAACGCCGCCCACGTTTTAGGCTCGTTGTCTTGTATGTTCTTGTATTGCTCCGTAAGCGGTATATTTGAAACGATATACACCGTATCATAGCAAGCCACACGGTTATAATTTCGCCCCCGTATTCGTATCGGTTGCCCGTCCAAGTAGTCCAATATTTCCGAGATTTTGAACGAACTGCGAAACTCGTCCAAAAACAA
>CAJUMY010000014.1 GCA_910587685.1 uncultured Christensenellaceae bacterium | reverse complement strand
CAAATATCCCCTGTATGTATGAGGAAAGCGGGCTTTAGCTCATCAACTACTGCCTTGGTATGATCTATCCATTCGCCTACGCCGCTCTCGCCTATCTCAGAGTCTGACACCTGCAGGAAGGTATGCTCGCTCTCGTCTGCTATTTCCTTTTTATCGAGATAAAAATTGATCTCTTTATTGTTCACGTCTTTCTTTTTCGTATCGACGTAATACTCTTCCGTCCAGTATCCCGACGGAATAGTTATGGTTACGAATCTTGCTTTAAGCCATCCGTCGAGAACGTAACGTCCGTTGCCGTCCGTCTTTACGACGTCTCTTCCGTTGGTCACGGAAACGTTCGCGAGCGGCGTCTTTTCTCCGTCAACGCCGTTTACGTATACGAAGCCTTCGAACTTCTCGTTCTGCGCCGCGAAGTATATACCTACGCCAATGCCCGAAAGCGCCGCTGCCGCGACTATCGCTATTATAAGTACGGCCGCTATTCTCTTCTTGTTCAATGTCATAAATTTCCTCTCATCCTTAAATATTATTTAACGAATATTTTTAGCCTTTTATCATATTTGACCGCGTATGTCTCTACCGAATACGTTCCGAGTTTCATCAAAAACAGTTTAACACCTTGGATTATTTTTATATGTAATCATAAATATCGGGCAATGTAAATAACTGTTTTTATTCCGCGTCTTCACTCGTTTTGGATAGGAGACTAAAAAGCGTCTGCTTGAAGCCGTATTTCGATACGAGTTCCTCTATGTTCTCGATCGCCTTTTTGTCCTTTCGCCCCGTATAAGATGCGCGGATCATGAGATTTTTAGGCGAATGAGCGAGATCAACGAATTCCATAACGTCGACCTTGTATCCTTTCGCTCTCAAAAGCTCCGCTCTTACCGTATCGGTTATCAGCGCCGAAAGCCTCTCCTTTATTATTCCGTACCGCATGAGAACGTCCATATCTCCGCCCTTTTTTATCGAAAGATTGACCTCATGCTGACAGCAAGGCGCGGAAAATATATATTTCGCTCCCTTTCGTACTGCGTATTCGAGAGCGTAGTCCGTCGCCGTATCGCAGGCGTGAAGAGATATTATGATATCTATCTTCTTATCGTAAAGAACGTCTCGGCTAACGTCGCTGACGACGAATTTCAGCGACTTTTCATAGCCGTATTTTTCCGCTACTTTGTTGCACTCGGCAACGACATCTTTTTTGAGATCGTAACCGATGATATTTACTTTCTTTCCTTTTATTACGGTAAAATAATAGTAGACGACGAACGTAAGATACGATTTCCCCGAACCGAAATCGAGAATGGTTATCTCGTCAAGACTTAGATCTTTGACGCTATCGTCGATTATCTCCACGAATCTGTTTATCTGGCGGTATTTATCGTATTTCGCTTTGACTATCCTGTTGTCGGCGGTAAAAACTCCGAGATCGCGAAGCGCCGGTATGTCCTCGCCTTCTCTTAAGATATATTCTTTCTCTCTGTTGTGCGAAAGAACTTTCGCCGCGATAACGTCGTTCGCTCGTTCCTTTCTTCTGACTGTCTTCCCGTTATGAAGAAAATCAACGTCAAGTCCCGCAAAAATCATATTTATCTGCCTGTATCTCGCGGTCTCTCGGAGCAAATACTCGTCGATCTCTTCCTCGTCGATATTTTTATGAAAAACCTGATTGCCTTTGAAACTTTCGGCCTGCCACTTCGTCTCGCCCTTTATAACGCGAGGAGTCAAGACTATCTTACTCACACCGCTTTCTCTCGACATAGGACTGCTCATGATTATCCTGACGACTCCCCTGTCTTTATGCCTGCATATCTCTTCGTAAATGAAATTATCCATATTCCCCTCCGTCCTTACGGCGTCGCGTAATATATCGCGGACTAATAATACGTAATGTTTTTAACGGCGTCTTTATAACGCGTGTCCTAAATCCATATCAAACGGTATATACGCATCTACCGATAAGATATATCGCCGCTCTTATATGCCCGCAGATCCATAGTCTATATATTATAACACAAAATCAAAGTATTGTTAATAGAATTACGGCGGCGAACGCTTGACACGATGAAAGACTCGGAATAAAATCAATGTGAACGCAATAAAACGGCGGAATAAGTTCGCATTTTCGCTTCTTGACGGCATAAATCGCGACACGTAAAAATAACAAACAATGCTAAACGAGGTAAATAATGAACGAGATCATCAAAAAAATATTCGATACGCTCGACAGTCTCGAGATCGAGTATACGTACATAACGCATGAAGAATATCATAATATGGCGGAATGCGCCGTAGCCGGAAAAAAACTCGGCGCGGAATTTTGCAAAAATCTCTTTCTTCAGGACAGACAGGGAAGAGAATTCTTTCTGCTTCTCCTTGTAGGCGAAAAGAAATTCAGAACGGCGGAAGTTTCGAAACAGATAAATAGATCGAGACTCTCCTTCGGCTCCGACGAAAAGCTCTACGAACTGATGAAAGAAAAGGGCGGCTCTATCAATCCGTTGGGGCTCATATTCGATACCGATCATACCGTTGATCTTCTTATAGACAGCGATCTTAAAAATTACGAATACATCTGTTTCCACCCGAGCGACGGAAGGTACTCCCTAAAGATGAGATACAAAGACTTTACCGACAAATTCCTCCCTTACGCAGGGTATACGCCGACATATATCGTCGTATCGGAATAATATATCGGCATTGCGAAACGGCGATATGATACGGTTATAACAAATTATAAATACCGCCGCGTTGAACGCGGTAACGTATCGACTTCCATTCCAATATAAAAAGAGCTAAGCGACTGCGTATTTTCGTTTAGCTCTTTTATATAAAAATACCCGATAACGCAATAACAAACTATCGCATTATCGGGTCCGATCTGAATTTTCAACTCAACGTTTACTTTTTCTTCGTTCCTTTCTTCTTCTTTTTCTTCTTCTTTGCCATCAGTTTCTTCATATCAGCCTGAAGCGTAACTATCTGACTGAGAAGCTCGTTCTGCGTCGCGATAATGCCCGCCATACTGTCGGAAGTCGATATCTGATGAGTTCTGAGATTGAGACTGTTATACTTGTAGTTATAATGCATAGGATAACCCATACAGGTATATCTTACGCTGAAACTGATATTCGCCTTCTTTATGAGCAGTCCTATATCGGGAGCGTCGAGAATAGTCGTATGCGTGAGCTTATGATTGCGTTTATTGACTTTACGCATCTTATTCTGCTTTTTAAGAGCTATCTTATCGGCTTCGCGGCGATAGACTTCGTTCTGCAAAGCGCGCATCCTATTGAGCTTCTTCTCTTTCTTGACGACTCTCTTCAATATCTTCTTATCGGTCGCATCGAATACCTCGTTGATCTCGAGAACGTTGCCGCTCTCCTCTTTTGAAGCGAAATTGACGTCGCCGTCATCGTTTGCCGAACCCGAAGCGAAAGTACTGCCCGAAGAAGGAAGTCTTACGGGAAATAGCGGCACCTCTCTCTTTTCCGAGGGAGCCAACGTAAATTTGCGTCCGAGCATATAAGAAACCAAGTCGTCGACTCTGCAACGGGTAATATAGTCGTAATAGTACTTCATGACCGAACCGCCGACTTTGACTTTAACGTTATCGGCAACCTCGTTACCCTTATTCTCTACAACTATGACGAACCAACCGTTCAACACTTCGGTTCTCGCGCTGACTCTTGCTACTCTTGCTCTTCGCATCGCCGTAGCGTTGCGGCGAAGCGCCGCCGTGCATACGCAGAGAATGATAATGATGAATATTAGTCCCAACAGGGAGATACCTATTCCTATCCAATCCGCTATCCCTATTGTTTTGATTTGTTCCAAAAATGCGTTCATACGATACACCGCCCTTTTGTTTGCTTGCATATTTACATCCTACATTATAGCACGTAAATTCGTTTTGTCAAAGCGTTTATATGTAATAACGCTAAAACACTTTATTAAGATTACTAACAATTTTTACCGAATCGGGTCTAAGCGCCAAATAAGAGATAAATTTAACCCGATCGAATCATCGTATATTTACCGGTAGACCGATTTGGCTTCGTCTATCTTTCGATACCCAATATAACCATTCCCTTGCTTGCGGTATCGGTCATCTTGAAATATTCGGCCTTTTCCGCTATCTTCAAAAATTCTTTTTCCGTACTATCTTTGTCGGATACCGCGACCACGCTGCTTCCGCTGCCGCTCATAACGACGTAAGGAGTAACTGCCTTTAACGAAGAATATATCTCTCCTATATTCGCGTTCAGCCTTTTTGCCGGCTCGAAAAGGTCGTTGACGAGATATTCGCTGTACTCTTTGCCGGAATTTATACGGCAAAGAAGCTCTTCGTTGTCGGCGCCGTTAGCCTTTACGTCATCGTCGTAGAGAGAAAACACTTTGGCGGTATCGCTGCCGCCCTTAGCCTTGAATACGCCGAGCTTCAGCTTAGGCATACGCTTGAATATAAGCGAACTGCCCCTTCCTCTCGAAATTGCGCTTCCGCCGAACATCATAAAGGCTACGTCGCTTCCCACTTTGTCAGCAAGCGGTATCATCTCCGTAAGGTTCTTTCTATATAGCTTCGCAAATGCGAAAAAGACTGCCGACGCGTCCGCGGACGACCCGCCGAGCCCTGCGGAAAAAGGTATTCCCTTCTCGATATCGACCGATAAAGTAGCTCCGTATCTTTCCTCGATGAGTTTTGCCGCGCGATACGCAGTGTTGTCCTCTTTTACCTCTTTTCCGTCCATAGTTACGCGGAGCTTTTCGCTATCGTACACGTGAAGCCTATCGTAAATGTCCGCAAGCGATACCAAAAGCATATCGAGATCGTGATACCCTCCCTGATCCCTTCCTCTGATACCGAGCGACAGATTTGCCTTCGCCCTTACGAGTACCGATATCTTTCCCATAATTTTTCCCTCCTGCTCGCAAAAGAGTCTATATAGCGGCGCGATTAGTTCGCATAAACATACGATATAGCGTATATGTATGTTCATTTTTGCGTTAAACGTCTCCGCAAAAGACTTAAACGGTCAGTCGGCGCGCCGACTAACCGTTATGGATATATTTATATTATACACTGAAACTGTTATAATTGCAACAACGACTTTACGCGAGAGATCTAAAAGCGAGTATCCTCTCTCCGCCGACGAGCGAATCGAGATCTATCCCTTCATTCATTTTTTCTATCTTATCCTTATCTACTCCGAGAGCCTTTATAACGTCCCACGAAGTGTCGCCCTTGACGGCAAAATATACCGTTATCGCTTTATGCGTATCTATTTTTTCAGCGGTCGCTTCTATGGATCTTATAACTCTGTTCTCGTGTTCTCTTTCTGCGATAGCTTCGACGCATATCTCTGCTACTACCTCTATTTCGCGTTCGCGTCTTACTCTCGACGACACGTTCATGATTACGATGTTTACCTTGACCGCGTCGTTCGGTTCCACAACGTCGAACGGCATATTGATACTGTACGGCATCTCTATTCCGACGGAATTGAATTCGCCCTCTTCTTCTTCGTATATTACCGTCGTATTCATTAGTCCGTCTATCTGAACGTCGCCTTCCGAGATCACCGTATTTGTCATTACGTTCCTCTCGAGACACGTCGCGACGACTCTCCTTATGCTAGCCATATCGTTATCGAGAGTCATCTCGCCGCTTATCCTTTCTTCTATGCTCTTAGCGCCGACGATCCTCTTGCTCATCACTTTCTCGATAGTGAAATCGAGTTCGCATTTAGGCGAATACGCGTCTACGGCGACGACTTCGCTCGCGTAGTCAAAAGCGTTCGCAACGACTTTCAGCGTCAACTCTATCTTTATTACGTTATTGTCCTCGACGCCGTGAAGAATTATCTTGCTGTCCTTGACCGCAACGTGCGCGATTACTCTCGACGACGGCGATACGCCCTCCATCTTCAGCTCTTCGCTGTACGGCAATCTGAAATTCTTGACGACAAGTCTTCCGTCGCTCATGTAAGTGATAGATACGCTTGCCTCGCCTTGAACGAGTATGCTTCCGCTTCCCGGCTTAACGTTACTGACTATGGCGTTCGAATCGAACACTATCACCTTATCTACGTTCGCTCCCGTTTCGTAATCTTCGTGAAGTTCGAAACATTCCTCGCCGTGACCCGCGAACGACGAAAATTCTTGATTTTCGCATTTGACGAGAGCGTTCTCAACGTCTGTAAGCGCGTCGCAAAAGTCCGACTTTATACCGAATAGCATTATATCCGTAGCCGCCTGCAACTTTATTTTGTCCGCGACGCTCTTAACGTCGATATCGACGAGTTTCGCCGTAGCGCGGACGATGCTTGTTGCCGTGACGTCGCCCGAGCCGATACTTTCGACAAAATCGGAAAAATAATCGAGACTCATGAGCTCGTTGTCGTGGTTGGTAAATATTATTTTATAGTTGACGCGGCCGCTTATCTTGGCTTCGCCGACGAGCGTCTCCGCCTTGTTGACCTCGGCATCGCCGCTGACGCTGAGTATCTTCTTCAGTCCGCCTTTGGAAGCTGTGTCTATATCGCATTCCACTACTACCTGACTCGTTCCGAGTCTCTCTTCGAAGCTGAAGTTCTTTTTTTCAAAATTCGCATTAATTTCCATTTGACACCCCCAAAGGTTCGTTTACATTATATTGTACTCGGGGCGTATCGGGAATATGACAACTATTTTCAGCCGCAATATTAAAATGAAAAATCGTCCGATATACCTTTTATCTAATGAACATATCTCTTTATTTTATCAACGCGACCGCGAATACAGAACGGCAAAATAAAAGCGACCCGATCTTCAAAACCGAATCGCTTGATCATTATATTATTTGTAATTATTCCTAATGATAACTCGAGATCAACCGCGTTTCATTAGGCTATGACCCGTCATCTCGGCAGGTTGTTCTATACCCATCATATCGAGCAGCGTAGGAGCTATATCGCACAGCTTTCCTCCGCTCAAAAGAGTTATATTCTTTTCGTCGCCTTCGTTGACGTAGATAAGCGGTACGGGATTAGTCGTATGCGCGGTGAAGGGAGCCTTCGTCTCTGGATCGAACATATAGTCCGCATTTCCGTGATCTGCGGTGATAAGAGCCTGACCGCCCGCTTTATTTATCGCGGAAACGAGCTTCTCAACGCATGTATCGACTGCTTTGACAGCTTTCTTCGCGGCGTCTATGATACCCGTATGACCTACCATATCGCAGTTAGCGAAGTTAAGGATCATAACGTCGTAATTACCCTTTTCGATCTCTTCGACAGCTCTGTCGCATACCTCGTACGCGCTCATCTCAGGCTTCATGTCGAACGTCGCTATCTTAGGAGAATCTATGAGTATCCTGTCCTCTCCTTCGTTCGGCGCCTCCACACCTCCGTTAAAGAAGAACGTTACGTGCGCGTACTTCTGCGTTTCGGCTATTCTGAACTGTTTCAAACCCTTTTTCGAAAGGTATTCTCCCAGCGTATTTGCATAATTTTCGGGTTTGAACGCGACCTCGAGTCTGCCGTTAAAGGTGACGTCGTACTGTGTATACGAGACGAACTTCAAATCAAGAAATCCCTTCTTTCTATCGAACGAATCGAAATCCTCGAATATGAACGCGCGCGTTATCTGTCTCGCTCTGTCGGGACGGAAATTCGCGAATATCACGCTGTCGCCCTTATCTACCGTAGCGACGGGTTTTCCGTTCTCAACGACTACCGACGGGATAACGAATTCGTCCGTTACGCCGTTCAAGTAACTTTCTTCCATTATCTTAACGGCATTATCTCCGTAGTTGCCTTCGCCGTCTGCTATAGCTTTATACGCCTTCTCCACTCTGTCCCAGATATTATCTCTGTCCATAGCGTAGAATCTTCCCGAAACGGTAGCTATCTTTCCGAAATTCTCTTTCTTTATGAATTCTTCGAGCTCTTTCATGAAATCGAGTCCGCTCTTGGGATCGACGTCTCTTCCGTCCATAAAGCAATGTACGTAAGCGTTATCGAGTCCTTCCTTCTTCGCAAGGCGTATAGCCGCGAAAATATGCTCTATATGGGAATGAACTCCGCCGTCGGATAGAAGTCCGAATATATGGAGCTTCTTACCGTTCGCCTTTGCGTTCCTTACGGCGCCGAGAAGGCTTTCGTTCGAAAAGAAATCGCCGTCCTCTATCGACTTAGTGATCCTCGGCAACGGCTGGAAGATAACTCTTCCAGCGCCGATGTTGAGATGACCGACTTCGCTGTTGCCCATCTGACCTTTGGGCAATCCGACGTCGAGACCGCTTGCCGAGAGTTCGGTAGTCGGCTTAGTCTTCATAAGCTCTAGAGTATACGGAGCGGTTTCGTATGAAATAGCGTTGTTTTCGCCCATTTTATTGATGCCGAAACCGTCCAAAATGATGAGCGCAGTGAATTTATTATTCATGATTTACACCTTATTTATAGATATTTATTATTTATCCGAAAATTACTTACTGCCGCGGAATAATATCCGTTTTACCGCGTAAATACATCGGTTTAAGCTCGAATACAGGCGTATAAACACACTCTACACGCCTGTATCCAAACATTATCCGCATATAAATATTGATATACATATGCGGCGTATTTCCATTTCAGCCTATATCAGAAATTAACTACGTTGGAGAAATCTACAGCCTTGAGCGAAGCTCCGCCGATGAGTCCGCCGTCTATCTCCGGCATAGCCATGAGCTCCTTTACGTTCTTGGGGTTCATACTGCCGCCGTACTGTATTCTTACTTTGTTCTCAGCGCAATCTCTGCAGTAAAGCTCGGCTACGACGTCGCGAATAACTTTGATAGTCTCGTTAGCCTGCTCCGACGTTGCGGTCCTGCCGGTACCGATAGCCCAGATAGGCTCGTAAGCGATGACGATATTGTCAAGTTCGCTCTTGTCTATATCTTTGAGCGCGCCTGCGGTCTGAGTCCTTACTACGCTCTCCGTCTTATTGCCTTCTCTCTCGTCAAGACTCTCTCCGACGCAGATGATGGGCTTGAGTCCTGCGGCAAGCGCAGCCTTTACTCTCATATTGACGGTCTCGTCGCTTTCGCCGAAATACTGTCTTCTTTCGCTGTGTCCGATGATAACGTATTCAACGTCGAGCTCTTTGAGCATCTTTGCGCTGATCTCGCCGGTGAAAGCTCCTTTTTCAGCCCAGTGAACGTTCTCCGCTCCGAGCTTTATATTGCTTCCCTTAATTATCTCGCCGGCAGTAGCGATATCGGTATAAGGAACGCAAACGACTACCTCCGCCTCAGCGTCCTTTACTAACGGCTTCAGCTCGGTAAGGAGAGCCTTCGTCTCTGCTATAGTGTTATTCATCTTCCAGTTTCCTGCTATAATAGGTCTTCTCATATTACACCTCGTAAAATTATTCGTTATTTTTTATACCGTAAGAACGCCCTCGGTCGCTATCCGCTTTTCGATAAAGTACTCGATATTGTCAAGCGGAATACGAAAGGCCGCGTCTTACTTAAAACCGAAGCCGTCCATTAAAGGACAGCCTCGACGTTTTTATGTTACTCCGCGTCATTAAGACAAGCGATGCCGGGAAGTATCTTGCCTTCCATAAGTTCAAGACTTGCGCCGCCGCCCGTAGAAACGTGCGATACCTTGTCTGCAAATCCGAGCTGCGCGATAGCCGCCGCGGAATCTCCGCCGCCGACGATAGTCGTTCCCTTAGAGTCTGCAAGCGCTTCCGCTACTCTTCTCGTACCTGCCGAGAAATTAGGCATCTCGAACGCGCCCATAGGTCCGTTCCATACGACTGTATTCGCCTTCACTATCTCGTTATAATAAAGTTCCGCAGTCTTAGGACCTATATCGAGTCCCATCCAACCGTCGGGGATATTTCCCTCGACTATCTTCGTGTTAGCGTCGTTATCGAAAGCGTCAGCCGCAAGAGTGTCGACGGGGAGCATCATCTTGACTCCGAGCTTCTCGGCCTCTTCGATGAATCTCTTTGCATCCTCGACCTTATCGTCCTCGCAGAGCGAAGTTCCGATAGTATATCCCTGAGCCTTCTTGAACGTATACGTCATAGCTCCGCCGATGATTATGGTATCGACTTTCTTCATGAGATTCTCGATAACGCCTATCTTCGAAGAAACCTTCGCGCCGCCGAGAATAGCTACGAACGGTCTTACGGGCTCTTCTATCGACTTAGCCATTATTTTGAGTTCTTTCTCTATAAGGAATCCGCAAACTGCGTCTTTCACAAAACCGTACTGAACGATACCGGCGGTAGAAGCGTGAGCTCTGTGAGCGGTACCGTAAGCGTCGTTGACGTATATATCGGCAAACTCCGAAAGAGCCTTACAGAAATCTTTATCGTTGCCTTCTTCTTCCTTGTGGAATCTGAGATTTTCGAGAAGGACTATTTCGCCGTCGTTACATTCGCTGACAGCTTTCTTTGCGCTCTCGCCTATAACGTCGCTCGCGAAAGTGACCTTATTCGGGAAAATTTCCTTGAGTTTATCCGCTACGGGACGAAGCGAATACTTCATATTGAACTCGCCCTTGGGCTTGCCGAGGTGCGAACAGAGAATGACCTTCGCGCCGTTCTCCATGAGATACTTGATTGTCGGCAACGCGCCGTTGATACGGTTCATATCCGTAATTTCGCCGTCTTTGAGCGGTACGTTGAAGTCCACTCTGACAAGACACTTCTTTCCCTTGACGATCACGTCTTTGATAGATTTCTTATCCATAAATAATGCCTCTCCTTTTATGGTTGTATAAAGTATTTATTACCTATTTTACTTAAAAACAGTCGCCGCTTTCGAATCGCATAGCAAATTTTCGAGCCGCCCTGCTTTTTTCTGGAATATTATACCATATTGATTATAATATTGCAATAGATTTTTATTCTTAATAATAAGAAGCGTTATTTTTTTAACGAGATCTGCCTATTGCCGAGACGAACTCTAAGCGAAGGCGAAAATCGGCAGAGAAAGAATAAAATCGCGGCGATAAAGAATAACAAACCGCCGCAAATATTAAATAAATGATAATAAAATTTTGCGTAAAGTACGCCGTGAATATCAACGCTTCGCTATATTTCCAAAACATTAACGATACGCTACGTAAAATAGCTTATTATTTGACGCCGCCTGTCTTTATCTTCAAAAGCGACAGCGCCGAGATATGTTTGAACTTGTCGAATTTAGGGATATACGAGCGTTATTGCTTCTCTGTCAAACGTCCCTCTTCGAGAAGCCCGTTAAAATTATGCTGACGGTGATATTCGTACACTATGACGGCAACGGAATTCGCAAGATTGAGCGATCTCGTCTCTTTGCGCATGGGAATACGTATGCACTCGTCGTAATGCTCCTTCAAAAGCGTCTCGGGAAGACCCTTCGTCTCCTTCCCGAAGAAAACGTAGCAATCTTCGCCGTACTCCACGTCGACGTGATTTCTCGGAGATTTCGTCGAGGCGAAAAAATATTGACCCTTGTTCTCTTTGAAAAATTCTTCGATATTCTTATATTTTTTTATCTCCGCAAGATCCCAGTAGTCGAGCCCCGCTCTCTTGAGATACTTGTCCTCGAAGCTGAATCCGAACGGCTCGATAAGATGAAGTTTCGCCCCCGTCGCGGCGCAGGTGCGAACGATATTCCCCGTATTTTGAGGTATCTCGGGCTCTACAAGCACAATATTTATCATAATAAACCTCTATATATGTATTTCTATTTTTTGTTTTCATAAGTTTTATACGCGTCGCCGTTTGAAAGCCTTTTTATCCCGAGCGCCGAATAAAACTCCCCGATTTTTGTAAAAACGGCGCTTCCCTCAAAACTCGCGTATTCCGATATCGGCATTATGATACGCTCTATTCTTCGATATATATATCGTTATATATCTCCTGTCTAAGTCCCGAGATAAGCGTCCTGTCTCGCGACACTATATAGTGTCCGGATACGCGCGACGTATCCTTTCTCAGCGTTACCGCGCCGTCTCTCGAGATGAGATACCGTCTTTCTCTGCTGTCGGCAAAGATCATTATTCCGTTGAAAAGCGCGTTGCTTTTTAGCGCGAGCTCGTAGCCCGTGACGGCGTTATAAGGCGTGACGTTCACGATAAAGTCCGCTCCTCTTAAAGTAACGGCTCTTATAACTTCGGGATAAAAGACGTCGTTCCCGACGACTACGCCTATCTTGCCAAGACACGTTGAATATATCCGATAACTGCTTCCGAGGCTGACGTCTTTGTCCTCTTGCGCGAGGTGCGTCATATCGGAAATGCCCAGTATCCTGCCTCTGTCCAAAACCGCCGCGGAAACGTAATCCTTTCCATAAAGCTCGGCGTACACTCCCACGATGAATACCGAATTTTTACTTCTCGAGAGATATGCGACGGCGCGAAGCACGTTGCTCTCTCCGTTGAGTTCTTTTACGAGATCGATATTTTTAACGACACCGTAGCCCATTATGACGAGACTGTTGTCTCCGACGGATTCGAGCGCCGCTTCTATATTTTCTTCTTCACCGCTTAAATAGAACACATTCATTTCGATACCTCAACATATGGTATGAACGCGCGGCGGCATATGTTACTTTATATAATTAAACGCGGCTATGCTAACGATAGCGTTTTCGGCGAGTCAGCGATCAAAAGAAATCCTCAACTACGGCTATGAGTTCGCCTACGCTCGTTACCGACGAAACGGTTTCTTTCACCTTGCGCGCGTCTCTCATTCCCTTTGCGTAATATCCCACGTGCTTTTTCATCGTGTTATATATGTATCTGTCGGGATAGTACCCTCTCAGCACGCTTATCTGTTCGAGAAGAAGTTCCTTTTTGTCGGCGTTGTTTTCTACTCCGCGTATCTCCGAAAATATCGTTGGATTGCCGAGCGCTCCGCGTCCTATCATAACTCCGCTTGCGCCCGTGACTTCCTTGATCCTCTCATAACTTGCCCTATCCACAACGTCTCCGTTCGCAAATACGGGAATACCGACGCTTTTAACTACTTCGGCTATAGCGCCCCAATCGGCTTCTCCGCTATAGTACTGCTCGCGGGTTCTGCCGTGTACGGCTATAGCCGACGCGCCGCTCTCCTCGAGAGCTTTCGCAAAAGCGGCGGCAATGTTTTCGCCCGACTTGAATCCTATCCTCATCTTGACGGTCACAGGTCTTCCCGAACTCGCTCTCACAGCGCTTTCCACTATTCTCTTCGCCCTGTCCGTATCTTTAAGAAGCGCGGAGCCTTCGTTGTTTTTAACTATTTTAGGCACGGGACAGCCCATATTGATATCTATTATATCGAATTTAGCGAGGCACTTATTCGCGACGGCTTTTCCTATATACTCCTCTTCTCCTCCGAATATCTGTACGGCGGCGGGAACTTCGCTAGGATACGTAACGAGCAGTTCTTTTGTCTTTTCGCTGTCGTAAACGAGTCCTTTTGCCGATACCATTTCGGTATACGTGAGAGCCGCTCCGCATTTTTTCGCGATCGCTCTCATGCCAACGTCGGTAAATCCGGCTAAAGGCGCGAGGACTGCGTCGCCGCTCAGAGTGACGTTACCTATCTTCATTAGCCTTACACTCCTCCCAAAGCCCGTCCAACTCTTCTTCAGTCAGCATTTTTATATCCTTACCGGTCTCTGCGGCTCTTTTCTCCGCATATTTGATACGTCTTACGAACTTATCGAGGCTCTTTTTTAGAGCAAGCTCCCCGTCCACGCCTCTCATACGTAAAACGTTGATAGCGGCAAAAAGAAGATCTCCTCCTTCCGTCTCTTTTTCCTCGTCGGAAGCGGATAGAAATTCCTCTGTCTCTTCGTATATTTTTTTCACCGCGTCGTTGATATCGCTAAAGTCAAAGCCGTATTTCGCCGCCTTCTTCTGCGTCTTTTCCGCGCGCATCACGATCGGCAGACTGTTAGCTATACCGTCGACCTTTTCTGCTAAGCTCTCTTGCGACTTTTCCTTTGCCTTGGCGTTTTCCCACGCGTCGAGCGCCTCTTTCGCGTTATTTGCGATAACGTCTCCGAATATGTGGGTATGTCTCGTTACTAGTTTTTTTCCAAGATAGCTAAGCGCGTCCGATACGCAAAACTCGCCTTTTTCGTTCGCTATCTCCGCGTGAAAAAGACTTTGAAGAAGCACGTCTCCGCACTCCTCTATCATATTTTCTATATCTTTATTGTCGATAGCTTCGAGAAGCTCGTAACTTTCCTCTATGAGATTGGAACGTATGCTTTCGTGCGTCTGCGCCTTATCCCATTCGCAACCCTTCTCCTTGTCTCTCAACCGCTTCAATATCCTTACTATGTCGCCGAACGTGAATCTCTCTTTTTCCGTTATACCGACGGGGCGTATCTCGAGCATAGTCTTGTGATCGTACGATCTTAGCGAGTCGAGTTCGTATAGCGGTATCGTTTTCTTTTCGCCGCCGCTTACGACGGTTATCTTCGTCTCGTCGCCGTAGAGAGAGCCCAGTAAGAGCTTTAACTCCGCCGCGACGTATACGTTATCTATCTCCTTTACGACGAGCGGAATACTGCTCTCGGGCATAACGAAGTCGGCGTTCACTATATCGTACGCCGACATTACGGTCATTGAAGTATCGGGAGATAATACCAGACGCTCCTGCGATACTCCCGCCGTTATACTGATATCTTCGCCTCTTTCTTTAAGCAGAAGAACGGTCCTATCGTCAAAACCGCTCCCCCCGACAAGGTAAGCTATATCCTTATACTTCTCGTGAAGATACACTAACCTGTCGACTATCCTATCGTTCATTTCGTCGAAATCGTCGCTCGTCTCGTAATAACTATCGAGCGTTTCGCTCTCTCCCGTCACGTATTCCTTCGCCGCATAGGTCTCCGTTCTGTCCGTCTTGAAAACGGCGTATTTCGCTCTCTTGACGGCTTCTACGCCGCTCAGCGTCAAATCTCCTTTACTTAAACCGAGTCCTATCACGTTTATCATATTCACTTCTCCCAAAAGCGTATCTTTTTGCCGACGTATCTCAGCAATTTACCGAAAGGAACGCTTTCGAGTTCCTTATCGTTCATCACCTTAAATAATACCATACAAACGAGATATATTGCAACTCCAATGAGAATAGATACTATCAGCGAAACGTAAATATTCGGTATAAACCTCGCCGATATATAAACGAAGAGCGTCATTATGAGTCCCGATACCAGTATTTTCGAAACGTCTTTTACGAGCGGGTCGTCCTTGCCTAGATATTTTCGCATATATATCTTGTCAAAAGTCGCTATCATAAGATACGACGCGACGGACGCCACCGCGGCGCCGAGTATTCCGAGATACCCAACGAGCGCAACTACGAGTATCACCTTAAAAAGAGCCGCGACGGAGAGCGAAATTATCCCTATCTTCGTCTTGTCCAGCGCCTGCAATAGCGAAGTATATATCTGAACTTCCGAAAGAAACAATATCGAAACAGACGACACTCGAAGAAGAGTCGTCGATATCGTTATATCTTCTAAAGACAGCGTAGGATAAAGTATCTTCATAATGAGTTCGGCAAGTACGAAAATACCGAGAAACGACGGCACGCCCAGCATGTAGGAAAGTTTGAGCGCCGTATTGCATTTTTCCTTCACGGCGTCGGCGTCTCTTTTGATGCGGTTGACGCTGACTACCGGAACTATCGCCACCGAAAGTGCGAGCGTCAATACCACGGGCATATTTACGAGCGAATTGACGGGTCCCGTTAGCAATCCGTAAAGAGCGGTCGAACGGCTCTTTTCAACTCCGAAAAACGTGAGCGCGTTCACTATGAGCACCGAATCTATGAACTGTACGAGAGGGAATACCAGTCCGCTCAGCGTTATCGGCAAAGCGACCTTTAGTATATCGGTCATATTCTCTTTGAGCCCTATATCGGACGGTATCTTCAGCGAATTGCCTTTGCGTATATAGATAACGAACATAACGATAAAGGAAATGAGTTCCGATACCGTAATGCCGAGTATCGCGCCGACGACCGCGTAAATTATGCCGTAACGCATGAGATACGCGGAAAGAAAAAGCCCCGCGCCCATCTTCACGCCCTGCTCTATCAGCTGAGTATACGCCGACGGCATCATATCGAGATTGCCTTGGAACCACCCCTTAAAATACGCGCTGCCGGCGACTATAAGTATTGCGGGCGCTATGGCGTAATAACCGTAGCGAAGCGCTTCGTTACCTTGGAGCGCGGCAAGAGGACGCGCGAGCAAAACGAGCGACAGAACGGCGATACCGCCGAAAAGAGTGAGCAATACCGCCGAACTGAAAAAGACCTTTTTGGCGCCTTCTTCATCGTTCACCCCGCTCCTTTCCGCGACAAGTCTCGCAATAGCCGACGGCACGCCGCCGGAAGAAAGCGTGAGCATGAGCGCGTATATCGGAAATACGAGCTGATACATACCGATACCTTCGGCTCCCAGTATATTCGTCAGCGGTATTCTGTATATCGCGCCCAAAAACTTCGATACGAATCCCGCTCCCGCAAGCACCATCGCGCCGACGGCAAAGCTGCTTCTTTTTTTCTTTTTTGCGACTTTCTCCATTACTCTAAGCCGATAAGAAGAAATCTGGTAGCCGTATCCGTGACTTTGACTACGCTTTCCTTTATGACTTTCTCGTCGAGAAGCACTATGAACGCGCCGTAAAGATCTCCTCCCGAAATAATGGGTTTCACGTACTCGGAAAGGAATATTTTATTATCCCCTTCTATTACTCCGACTAGCGACGAATTGTCATACGTCTCCGCCTTTCTCTTCTCGATAGCCTTTATCATCTCTTTTGAAAGCGGCTTGTTGATATATTCTTTTTTGTACCTTCCGCTGCCTGCGACGACTTTCTCTCCGTCCGTCAAAAGCACCGTGCCCTGCGTCGCGTCGCATACGGCAATACAGTATTCCGAACCGACTTCTTCAAGTCCCTTCATTCTCGAATACTTCTTGATGACGAGCTCGTCTCCCTCTTTCGTGAATATCTCGAGTTCTTCGCCTTCTCTTATTCTCATAGTCTTACGTATTTCTTTGGGAATAACTACTCTTCCGAGTTCGTCTATTCTTCTGACCATTCCTGTAGCTTTCATAATTTTCTCCTTATATAGCTTTTCTGCGTTTAGTGTGCTTTAACTAAGAAAAAATATACGAAAAACGCCGTCGATATAAGTAGTTACGGTTTTCATTATAATATAGATATATCATATATGCAGCTATGTTTTAAGGTTTTATTTTATTTAGATGAAGTCTTTCGTTTTGAAAAACAACCGCTCATCTCTTCTCATGTTCATACTGATTGCGTATTAAAAAACGTACGCTGAGCGTTTGAAACAAATATTTCCAAACGATCCCGCTATCTTTGATTTGCTTTCATTTTTTATATGTAAAAATAAAAGCGGCGGGGACGCTTATATATCCCTGCCGCTAAAAAATATCGAATAAAAGAGCGTAACCGCCGTTTTGCGTTTCTCTAATTCATCAAAGTTCCGTATCTTTTTCAAGAAGGTCTATCGAGAAGCGAAGCCTTCTCATGCTCTCCTCTTTTCCGAGAAGATCCGCCATTTCCGTAGCGCCTCCGGGGCTTACCGGACTTGCCGTAAGCGCGAGACGCAATGGAAGGAATACCTGTCCGCCCTTCACGTTGCACCTTTCCGCTATCACGCCTACCAGCTCCTGCAAGCGTTCGTTAGTCCAGTTGTCTTCGCCTGAAAGAACCTCTTCGGACGCTTTGAGAACGTTAAGAGCGAGTTCTTTGGTCACCTTCATCTTCTTGTGGAAGAACATATCGGTATCGAACGCTCGGAATTCTTCGAGAAAATCCACTTTTTCGGGGATCTCGCCCAGTATTTCCGTTCTCTTGTGAAGAAGAGCGGCAAGTTTCCTGTAGTCGTATTTGCCCTTTATCTTAGATCTGTCGAAATACGGCGTTGCAAGCGCAAGGAACTCCTCTTCGCTAAGCTCCTTGATGTATTCCGAGTTGAGCCAACGCATCTTCGTCTCGTCGAAAATCGACGGGCTCTTCGAAATGCCGTCGACGGAAAACTCGGCGATAAGCTCGTCCATACTCATCTTCTCCTTGTTGTCTTTGGGGTTCCAACCGAGAAGCGCGATATAGTTGACTATCGCCTTCGGCAAGTATCCTTTGGCTACGAAATCCTCGAAGTTCGCGTCTCCGTATCTCTTCGAAAGTTTTCTCGTAGCGTCTTTCATTATTGGAGAAAGATGCATATATTTCGGTCTCTCCCAACCGAATCCGTCGTATATAAGATTGTATTTGGGAGTACTGCTGAGATACTCAACGCCCCTTATGACGTGCGTGATATCCATGGAGTGGTCGTCTACTACGTTCGCAAAATTATATGTGGGCATACCGTCGCTCTTTATGAGGATATTGTCCTCCATATCGGCGTTATTGACGGCAATGTGTCCGAATACCATATCGTCGTATTCGCTCACGCCTTCCGCCGGAACGTTGAGCCTTATAACGTACGGCTCTCCCGCTTTTATGCGTCTTTGGACCTCTTCTTCATCGAGCGAAAGACAATGCTTATCGTACTTTCTGACGCCGTTCTCGTCAGTCAGACCTTCAAGACGCTCCTTGCTGCAGAAACAGTAATACGCCGCGCCCCTTTTTACGAGCTCTTTCGCGTATTCCATATACATCGCTTTTCTTTCGCTTTGAATATACGGACCGTATCCTCCGTCCTTATCGGGTCCTTCGTCATGGTCGATCCCCGCCTTTTTCAGCGTACTGTATATGACGTCCACCGCTCCTTCGACGTAACGTTCCTGATCCGTATCCTCGATACGCAATATGAACGTACCGTCGTTCTTTTTTGCAAACAGATAGGCATATAGCCCCGTCCTAAGATTGCCGACGTGCATAAATCCCGTCGGACTGGGAGCAAAACGCGTTCTTACCTTATTACTCATTCCTCTTCTCCTACTCTGAATATTTTTCCCGAGCCGACCCGTCTCATATCGTCGATGAGTCCTCTCGTCTTGAACGAATAGTACCCGTCTATCGTTATGATAATGTGATCTATAAGCGTAACTCCTATTCCGCTTAGCGCGCCTACAAGCCGCGCGGTCATATCTATATCCGTCTTCGAAGGCTCCGCGCTACCGCTCGGATGATTATGCGCGAGCACGACGTACACGGCGTTCTTCTTCACTATCTCTTCAACGACGTCGCGAATATAAAAACTGCTCTCCGACACTACGCCCTGACTCAAGAGTTTGATACCGAGAAAGCGAAACTTCGCGTCGAGAGTCACGAGATATATTTCTTCCCGCGTCAGAGTCGACATGAACGGCTCGAGATAATTTACCATTGCGGCAGTGGTCGAAAGCACGGGCTTCGTCGCGAGTTTCGCTATATGATATCTGCGAAAGACGTCGGGTGTCATCGAGATATAAAAAGCCGCGTTATTAGTCATCCCTTTCACGCCGAGAAGACTGTCTATATCGGCTTCGAAAACGCCCTGAAGCGAACCGAATTCGCTAAGCAGTCTGTGCGCAAGCTCGTTGGTATCTTTATACGGAATATAAGGATAGAGCAAAAGCTCGAGAAGCTCGTGATCGTGAAAGTTCGAAAGTCCTTCCTTCACCGCTCTTTCCCTCATCCTTTGTCTGTGACCCTTGTGTTCGTCAGCCATGCCGTGCGCGCTCCCGTTTATTTTTCTCTTTTGTAAAATTCCGATAATTTCCTAATTATCTTAACATATTTGATAAAAAAAGTGTATAATATTAATATAATTATTTCGCAATAAAGGTAATTAAGGTGAAAATGAAAGACTTTTTTGAAGAATTCATAAAATCAGCGGTCGATATTATCTCCATTCCTTCCGTTCAGGAAGATCCTCTTCCCGATATGCCGTTCGGCGAAGGCGTTAAAAGATGCCTTGACAAGACGCTTTCGATATGCCGGGAGCTGGGCTTTAGAACAGTGACTAACGGCGGCTACTACGGCTACGCGGAGATAGGCGAAGGAGAAGAACTCTTCGGTATACTAGGACATCTCGATACCGTGCCGTTCGGAGACGGCTGGGACTATCCTCCGACTTCGGGAACAATAAAAGACGGCGTTCTTTACGGCCGCGGAGTACTCGACGACAAAGCGCCCATATTGTCGACGGTATTCGCAGTAAAAGAGCTAATAGAGCGCGGTCTTTTTCCTAATAAGCGTATCAGGATCATATTCGGCTGTAACGAAGAATCGGGCTGGAAATGTATCGACAAATATCTAGAATACGAAGAAATGCCGACGCAAGGCTTTTCTCCCGACGGAGATTTTCCCGTCATCAACTGCGAAAAGGGCATCGTCTATTACGAAGTTGCCATGCCGACGCTTCCTCACCTTCTTTCGATAAAGGGCGGAGAACGTCCCAATATGGTAATGGAAAGCGTTACCGCATCGCTCGACTCTCTTTCCCCAAAAGCTATCGAGACGATCGCAACGAGAAACGATACGTCGATTACTAAAACCGATAACTGTTTTTGCGTGACGGCGTACGGAAAATCGGCGCACGGCTCGACGCCGAACGAAGGGAAAAACGCATTCTTAACGCTCGTTGAGACGCTTTCAGAAGAATATTCGGGGGAGTGGAAAAATCTTTGCGATATTATCAACAACACCGACGGCTCGGGATATTCTCTCGCGCTTAAAGACGAAGTTTCGGGTCGCCTTACGATCAACATAGGCAAAGTTTTCACTGAAGAAGACCGTCTCGTCTTCACTCTCGACGTGAGACATCCCATCTCATACAGCCGAGAATACGTATACGACGCTTTGACAAAAGTCTTCCCGTCCGCCGATATAAGACAGACGATGTTCCATGACTCTCTTTATATCGCAAAGGATCATCCTCTCGTTACCAAACTTCTCGGAGCGTACGAGAAAGTTACGGGCGAAAAAGCGGAACCTATCACGATAGGCGGAGGAACGTACGCGAGAGCCCTCAATACGGGAGTCGCCTTCGGTCCGATATTCCCGAGCAGCGAATCGACGATACACCAACGTAACGAAAGAGCGAATATCTCCGACCTTAAAAAGATGTACGAGATATATAAAGAAGCGATAAAGGATACCTGCTTTGAGACCGCAAAAGACAATTAAAACCGCGGAAATATCCCGATTCCTTAAGGTTAAAACCGCTTAACGCGTTACTATATAAAAATAGCATTAAAATAAAAAAGTTCATATATCGCTCCGCATACTTTGCTATGCTAAAAGCGTATATGAACTTTGTTCTTATATCGGCGATAAACGCTTCAAGCGGATGATCAAATCCGGTTCATAAAATCCAAAACATTCTACCTTAAGAAATTTTCTTCAGCTCAAAAATTTTAGCTTTATTATTTTCATCTCTCTCGGACTTAGCGAGATATTCATTTTCTCGCCCTTTGCGTAACTCTTCTCTTCTCCTAAGTTCGGATATATCTCTAAAGCCGTAAACGCGTCGTCTCTGAAACAAAGTTCGCTGTTGTCGAGAACGTAGCTCTTTTCTACGCCGCTCGGATTACGCAAAGAGAATATTACGTCGTTGCCGCGAGCCGCGTAATAACCGTATACGTCGCCGTCCTTGGGAATACCGCCGAAATAATTCGCGTTCTTGAGAATATCGAAGTTTTCCTCCGCCCAAGTCAAAACTTTCACCGCGATCTCCCACTTTTTGCCGTCCAACATTTCGGGCGTGAAGTATAACTCGACGAATCCCGATCCTCTCATCATACAGCCGAGTAGATATTTCGCAAACTCCGCGTCGGTGTAAATGACCGTCTTATGCGCCTTGTTCGGAAGCGGCGGATTGTAGTTCTTCTTCGCGTAACACGGCTCGTGATTGTAGATATACGCGACGGGGAACTGGAGCTGTCTCACCTTCGCAAAGTCGTGATATCTGCCGTCGCGGTAGTTGAGACACTGATCGAGATCGCTGCCGTCGCCTTCGTACGCCATGTCACCCGCGTTGTTGATCCATATTGCGTCCGCCCACCTCATAAAGAAGGGACTGCAATGCGAATAAGACGTAACGTTAAGGAATACGCTGTCGTCTACCGCGTGTATCCTGTCGAACGCCTTTAGCCATTCTTCCCATAGGAACGTATAGAAATACATATCCTTACGGCCGCCGACTGGGTGTCCGTGGTCTTTATTCCTGCAAGGCGTTATGGCGAAACCGTCGATCTTAAAATACGTGACGTTGAATTCCCTGACGAACTCCTCCATTTTCTTGCCGAGATCCCTAATATATTTCGGGTCTCCAGTACAGATATCCATCGAACGCTTACATACGCTGTAGCCGATCTTTTCAAGATTTTTCGCGTAAGAATACGCTTCGGTATAGCCTCCTCTCGGTCCGAACCAAACGCCGAAAGTAGAGCCGAGCTCTTTGGTAAGACGCGATTCTTTCTCGAACTTGTTCGGGAATCTGTCCTCTCTGAACGCCCAAAACTCCGACTTTTTATAGTCGACCCAACCGTCGTCGACGACGTAGCAGTCGAGCGAACGAAGTCCGCCGCCCGTGAGTCCTTCGCTTACCGCTCTAAACTCCTTCTCTATTTTCTCCGAATCAATATCTAGCATATGATCGTACCACGAGTTGAACTGGAGTCTGAACCTCGGATTCCTCGAAGTTGCCGATATGTATTCAAAAAACGACGATTTCACCATATCGAAACGATTGCCTATCGCCGCGCCCGCAACGTAGGGAACGCTTTTATAAACGTTGCCGTCGCCGCATTCGCTCAAGGATCTGCCGACGTAATATTTACCCGTTACGAACCCTTTTGAGTCTATTCTGTTATCGGCGGTCGGAAACTCCGTCGCGAAAAACATACTGTCAACGTATACAGGCTGACCGAGCGAAGCTATATACGGCGGTACGAATATCCTCTTCACCGCAGTGGGAACAGTCCAGTTAAAGAGCGTCTTGTCGAACGAGAACGTTTCGAGATCCACGTAGTCGATAAATATATCCTTATCCGCAGAAATTTCGAGCGTCTTTTTTATAACGTTACCGTCAAGCGTCGTTCTCTCTATGACCATCCACTTGACGCCTCCTGCTTCGCCGTAAAACTGAAAAGTATCCTTGTCCACAATACGACAACGCAAATCTTCGGCTCTTAGTTTTTTATAAAACAACGACTTCTTCATTCCGTAAGATATGATGAATTCGCTTCCCTCGATATCTATTCGTCTGTCCGTTATCTTATTGATATACGCCTTGGGCGTCAATTTGCCGCCTTTCAAAGAGTATACTTTTGTTATCTTATCGTTCTCTATCGTGAACATTCGGATATTTCCTCCAAATACATTTTACTTTTTAGGCAAACCGAACGCCTTATCTATCTTTTCTATTTCAAAATCGCTTATCTTTGTAGGTTCTCCGAGCGGAGTCGCAAGAAGTAGCGTCTTTGCCGTAACTTCGCTGACCTCTACTCTGTCGAACGCCTTGACTATAGTCTCACCCGTCGCGATAAGCGCGGTATTCTCGACGAGCGCAATAGGACTTGCAGGCGAAAACGAATCTATGAGTTCGTCAGTATTCCCTCTGTCTCCTCCGAAAGGTATCCTCGTTATATCGCGCATATTTATGTAGCTTTCGGGAATAGTCCTCGAATCTATCTCAGCGCCCGTAACGGCGTACGTCATAATATTCGGAGCGTCCGATACGAAGATACTGTTCACGTACTTTTTACGGCTGTAAATATCTCTGTGCAAAGCATAGTCTGCCGACGCTTTCTTGCCTTTTTCGCATTTTCCCTGCGCGATCTTGACTACGTCGCTCGGCTTTAGGGTGAATCTGTCGTATTTGTGCGGAGTGATAAGGAACGTATCGTCGGAAAGTCTTGCGGAAATAACTCCGCTTGCTACGGTAAAGAAGCCGTGAACGTAACACCTCTTTGCAAAGGCGCATATCTCTTCGCGAAGCTCTTTTTCCTTCTCGCTTACGGCGTCTCTTTCGATATATTCGTAAGGAACTCTCTTTCCTACGGGTCTTATATCTTTAACGGCAAGCGTCTTAACTTTCTTTTTGAGCATAGCCGCCTTTACGGAAATATCCGCCGTATTCTCCAGCGTCTCGAGTCTGTTATACGCCTCGGACATATCCTTCGCTATTGCAACGACTCCGTGATTCTCCATCATTACGACGTCGTGACCTTCCTTTATGACGTCGGCTATCTGCCTTCCCAGTTCTATACTGCCGGGGATATCGTATCTCGAGAGCCCCACCTTTCCGCACGTAAGGTAAGAGTGAGCCGTGATATCCGTCTTTGGCGCAAGGTTGAATAGACTGTACGTTACGAGCATCGGCGAGTGCACGTGAAGAACCGCCTTGACGTCGGGTCTCAGCTTATATATCAGCGTGTGAAAGGGAAGCTCGATCGACGGCTTATACTTTCCTATGACCTGTCCGTCGGGCGTTACGCAACATATGTCTTCTTCCTTGAGCGTTCCTTTATCCTTTCCTGACGGCGTTATCCATATATTGCCGTCCTTGTCCATTACCGAAAGATTCCCGCCCGAAGTGGTAGTGAGATTCTTTGCGTATACTCTGTTGATATAGTAGATTATTGTTTTACTCGGTTTCATTATCAATGCCGCCTTTAAGATTCGTCAAATTTGCAAATAAAAGTAGCGTATATGCATACTCTTTATCAATATTCGCGAGCGTTGATAGCCCAGTCGACTTCGGCGCTCTCCGTAATATCTATGTCTTCCGGCATAGCGTCCGACGCCGCTTTTGCGCGCATGAACACCGCCGCTTCCGCTCTCGATTGATACCTGACGCTCAATATCTCCTTGAGTTCCGCGTCGCCCGCCTTTGCGATTATGAGCGCCTTCCTCTTGGACTCCTTGATAACGTCGGCGAGCATCTCCTCTCTTATTGCCGTCTCGTCGTCGATCTTGTATTCAACGTTGAAGGCTATATCTTCTTCCGAAAGCATCCCTCTTACGCTGTCGATAAGATCGTAATCGATATAAAAAGTTATCGAATACCTGCTGTCGAGCCTATAACCTTTCTCGACGTATTTGTTGTCCTCGTAGACGCGATTGACGTCGATGCGGAAATTCTCCTCTCTGAAGTTGTCCTCGTCGATCTCGAGTTCCGCTATCTTTCCGAGCAGTCTGTCCACAACTTCTTTGTTATACGCGGCAAGCTCTTTGCTCGTGTCGGCGACTTTCGATATCCTTATGCCGAACACTACGGTATCCGGCTGATATTTTCTGGTAATACTGCTAGCTACGGTGATAGTTCCCATACTTTCCATCTCCTCATTATTGATCATTTCTATAAAGCCGTTAAAGACGTTCGTCTAAAATACAAATACTCCTCACGCGGCATTATAAAACGCGCACGAATATGCCCTTTATCTGCGCCCTATGGATAGGACCGTAATCTTCGCTGTCGTAAGAAATGTCTCTATTGTCGCCAAGCACGAAATATTCGCTGCTTTTGAGCACTATATCCCACGAGTTGGCGTCGTTGATAACGGGAAATTCGAGATAATCTTCCTCTAACATCTCGCCGTTTATCATCACCTCGCCGTTAGGGAGTATCTGCACCCTGTCGCCGGGAAGTCCTACGACCCTCTTGATGATATTTTTGATCCTTCCGTCGGTGTCCTCTCTTATGAACGTGACTATATCTCCTCGCTCTATCTTGCCGACGAACCTGCATATAAGCGCGCTATCGCCGTCGTTGAGCGTCGGCATCATAGAATCGCCTACGATATTGCTGATCTTGAAATTAGTCGCGAATATGATACAAGCAATTATCAAGATCATAGTTACTACCGCAAACGCGATATATAGATTGTCGAGTCTTTTTCTGCGTCCTATTTCGCCGAGTCCTTCGTTTATATTCTTTCTTCTTTTCTCTTTCGTATGACCGCTTTCTTGCACAAAAATATCTGCGTTGTTCGGCAACTGTCCGCCGTTCGCATTTTTTTCTTCTTCGTTGTCTATCATTTTACCTCCGCAAGACGTCATATGTTTTTTATAAAAGTCAATCTTTGACAATATGTTTTTTTATAAGTTTCGGGAACTTGTCGAGTCCGACCATTACTATACGGCCGCATCCGAGGCACTTTATCTTTATATCCGCGCCCACTCTTATTATTTCCCATTCTCCGCTGCCGCACGGATGAACTTTCTTCGTTATTATTCTATCTCCGACGCTGTAGTTCATGATATCACACCCACACCATATTGCTGATAAGCAATCCCGTACTGTTCTTGAAAGTCAGCTTCTTGATATTACGCCAGTCGCGAAGCGAGATACGTTCGCTGTTCTTGAAATCGTTGGCGCTGAGCGCTACTTTCTGCCACTCTTCATTTCCGCCGAGCGTTACCGTATAGGAATACTCCGCCTTTACGGAATCTTTTTCCGTATATATGACTACGTCGACGTCTCTTTTCTCCTTGCTGTACATATCTATGCGAAGTATCATTCCGTCCTTGCTCTTATATCTCTTATCTCCGATGATATAAGTAGACAGACGTCCGTCGAGCGCCGTTACTCCCTGTATATCGCGCGGTCCCGCGGTCATCACAAGATTTGACTTGTCGGAAAAGAAGTCGTCATTTTCGATAACAAAATGATGTACGCCGTTCTTTCTCTCGAAAAGTATTCTTTCTTCGCGGTATTTTTCCTCGTTCACTTGACTTTGACTAACGTCGATTGTATAGATACGGCTGCTGACGGCTTCTCCGCCCTTGTAGTAAACGTTCGCGAACGCTATTATTGGCTCGTCTTTATCAAAAACCGTAATTTCTCCGAACGAATTCCCCGAAAAATCGGCGCTTAAAACCTTCTTGTTCCAAAATCTGAATTCCGAATCCGTCTTTCCGTAAGCGTAGTTGAGAACTACCTCGGTAATTATCGACGACGCGTCGGATACTATCTCGACGGTAAGCCGTCCTTCGCTGACCTGATAACTGAGCTCGGGCTGTTTTGGGAATCTCGAACCTCTGAAGATATGGTCAAGCCATCTCTCGAGGGTTCTAAGTCCCGCTCTTTGTATCTGATTGGAACAATCAGCGGCTATCGTTCTGCTCCTCTCTACCGACTTGTCTATAAAATTGAGCGTATCGTTGACTCTGTCTATAGACGTCAGAGTCGAATTGCTGGCGCCCAAAAAAAGCAGCGGACACGTCACGAACTGGGCGTATTCTTCCGCAGTACATGCGGTTATCCAACGCTCTCTTTCGTCGTCTATATCTCCGCCTTCGGCAAAATCGCCTACGTCGACGTTCCACCCTGCGTTTATTATCGGGATGAGCGTCCTCATCCTCGCGTCCATTCCGCCCACTTGCCACATCATATTCGCGCCCTCTTTTATTCCTATAAGAGCTATTTCGGAACTCAAAAAGTCAACGGAATCTATTAGCGTCAGCGTACGTCTTATTATCTTGCTCCAACCGAAAACGCAGGTCTCACGCGCCGACGGTTCGGCAAAGCGGAGCCGTCTGCCGCTCCTTAGAATATTTAGATAGTCGAGCGACTTAGGATACTTTGTATAATGGCTCTTTTCTCCCGTCTCTCCCGAGTAGTCGGCGATAACTATATTGTAACCGTTGGCGAGAGCCGTATCGAGTATGCTCCTGTCGATACCGAGGGAATAATAATCGGGAATATATATGAGCGTAGGATTGCCTGCGTTTCTCGGCGAATAATATATATCCGCGTACGCTCTTACCTTGCCGTCATCCGCCGTGAACGCGGAAAAATACACTCCGTATCTATAGGCGCCCTCCGGAAGCGACTCCGAAAGAACGAAAGATACTTCGAGCGGATCTTTCACGGGATTGAATCCCTGCCACAGCTGTAGCGGCGTAATTATATTCTCAGGCATAGATTCTCCTTTTAACAAATTCGTAAAACAATGCTTTTTCCTTTATATATTTTACAGTTAATAATAGTATACAATATTCGCGTGTCATATTGCAATATATTTTCAAAATTTATCAAACGGCTTTTCTTTGTTTTTCGCGCGTAAAAATCGCCGTAAAATAAGTTTTCTATCAAGAGTTTCAAACGTCGCTCGATATTAGCTCATTGCCTATAATCTTTCCTCTTCTGAAAATCTTTCAAAAAACGTCATAAAACCGCAATTTTAAGAATATAGATTTTAGAGGAATAAAGAAGGGATATATATGGAAAATAACGAAGAACTCATAATGCCGAGCGAAGAAGCAATCAAAAAAATGAACGAAGAGTACTCGATACTCTTTTCAAGAAAATCTTTTCTCGAAGAATGTATCGAAAAGAAAGATACAAAACTCGAAAACAATAATATATGTAATGCTGATTTTAATATTATAGCGAAAGCGTACTGTCTTGAATGCGATATGTCGCTACTCCTTGACTACCTTATGAACAAAGCGCGTCTAAACAGAACGAGAAAGATCATTTACGAGATAATAAAGATCAAGATAAAGAACAAAAACAGACTTTCAAAAATATATTATTCGAGCGCAAAGACTCCTCTAAACTACGAGCCCAACGCTAAGGACGATATGAGTTACGAAGCGCTATGCGAAGAACTGCTTTATAAAGAAGCGACTTTGCTTTCTCTTTGCGAAAAAGCGTCGGACGGCTTTGACGTAAGCGGCATTATTTTATCGGAACATTCCTCCGCGGCGATGTTCGCCGCAATACTTCCGAGATAATTTTTTCGCGGGTGACTGCTTAATCTCTTGAAAAACGACTTTATTCGACATATTTCGTCAAAATAATTTTGTTTATTCTATCGTGTAGCAAATTCGGTATTGCCTTTTACCCGTCAATCGTGTACAATATTAGTGTCGGGAGAATATTCGGAAGGCAACCGCCTCTCTTTTATTTTCGCAAGTAACGTTTAAGGGAGACAATCATGATATATCTATTCAGTGTGCTTTCTGTCGTAATGCCGGTATTTTTTATAGAGCGACGTCAACGGGTCGACGACGGACAGACTCTTTTTCTTAAATGTCTTTCGACTTTCCTAATGCTATTTCTTGCAGTGATAAAAGCGTATACGTATAAAAGCGAACTTTTATATTTTCTTATGACCGCAGGCGCTCTGTCGCTATGTTTGCTCGGCGACTTTTTCCTCGGGTACTGTCACGTTATAGGCAAAGAAAACCGTCTTTATAATCCGCTGAGATTCAGCGGTATGCTGGTATTCCTTTTAGCGCACGTTGTCTTTATCGTCAACTATCTTTTACATACAGAAAACTTCATATGGTATCTCGTTATAGTTCCGTTCGCTATCACCGCGATATTCTTCGTACTAAGTCCCTACCTCGGATTTAAGTGGTCTCATAAAGCGTTCATAGTAATATCCGCTCTTTATCTTATAACGATATCGTTCATGCTCATAACGGGAATATTCTACGCGGTTCAGCTCGTCTCGTCGGGCGCGACGGCAAGAGGTGCGATGATAATTGCCGCGAGCATACTCTTCTTCATTTCCGATTCTATACTCGCGTTCATGTACTTTGCGGGCAAAAAATCAAAGGCTATAAGCATAGCGAATCTAACGACTTATTTCGCAAGTCTTATACTTCTCGCATTGGTATCGTGAGCGTAATTAACGAACTCATAGAGGTCGTTTATTAGCGAACGCTGAGGTTGCCTCTTTTGCAACCGAAGGTTTTTCTTTTTTCACTGAATTTATCGCAAATAAAAACGCTCCTTTATTAAGCTATCTTTCTAAAGGAGCGTTTCGTTATTCTTTTCTATGTATGAGCAACAATAAGATACTACGATCAATCGACGGGATACGGAGCTATCGCTTCTTTTATCGTCCTATCCATAGCTTCCTTACCGTATTTGTCCACTTCCATAGCGTTCTTAACGTCGTGAGTTATGCACCCCGCGCCGTTCACGCAACCGCCCGTACAAGCCATTCCCTCGACAAAGTTGCCGTCAAGCACGTTCTTCGACAGCTTTAGGAGCGCTATCTTTATCTGGTCGAGACCGTCGCCTATTACGTTCTTGAGCTCAAAATCGGTAATGCCCGCTTCCTTGAGCGATTCTTTGACGGCTTCGCTGAGTCCTCCTATTCTTGCAAAAATTCTGCCGTAGAAAGAAGCGTTGTCTATAACGCTCTCCTCAAGCTCCTCAGCGTGTATATCCCTGCTGTCTATGAGCGCCTGCAACTCTTCGAAAGTAATGACGCTGTCTATAAGTCCCTTGATATTTTCTCTCGTCATCTCGTATTTCTTCGCAACGCACGGTCCGACGAATACTATCTTTGCGCCAGGGTCTTGCTTCTTTATCATCTTGGCGGTCATTGCCATAGGCGATACGTTATGCGATATGAGCGGAACGAGCGCGGGAAACGCCTTCTCGACGTAACTTACGAACGCAGGACAGCACGAAGATAGAAGTCTTCCCTTTTCCGCTAGCTCCTGAGCCTCGTTATACGCTACCGCATCGGCGCCGAGAGCCACCTCGACTACGCTGTTAAATCCCAGCTTCTTTATCGCCGTCACGATCTGTCCGAGTTTCGCGTACTTGAACTGACTCGCGATAGCAGGCGCAATGATAGCGTAAATATTATACCTTTGTCCGTTCTCGCTGTTCTTGATGAGTCTTATAGCGTCGACCATAAAAGATCTATCCTGTATCGCGCCGAACGGACACTTCGTCATGCAAGCTCCGCAACTCACGCATTTCTCGTGATCTATTATCGCCTTTCTGTCCTTATTCACCTTGATAGCGTTGATCTTACACGCCTTGACGCAGGGACGTATCTGCTCTCTTATCGCGGTATACGGACAAGATTTATAACATCTTCCGCACTCGATACATTTTTCCTGATCTATCACCGCTCTCTTGTTCTTTATGGAAATAGCTCCCACGGGACAGTTAAGCACGCACTTATGCGTAATACAGCCGCGGCATCCTTCGCTGACGGTATACTTGTCTATCGGACATTCGTCGCACGCTATATCCATAACGTCGAGTATCGCCGCAGGATTCTTCGGCGCGCCGACGACCACCCTTACCATCTCTTCGACGATAGCCCTGTCCTTATATATGCAGCAACGCATCGAATCGTCGTTATCCTTCACGATTATTCTCGGAATAGCGTAATAGCTCTCTTCGAGTTTATCGCCGAAGGCAAGCCTCGCTACTTCCCTCAGAACTTTGTACTTAAGCTCCTGCGTTATACTGTCGAATAGTCTCATTCGCGTCTCCTTTGGCAAAATCTCCGCCTTATCGGTCGTTAAATATTTAACTAGTTTGCATTATATATATTAATATAACGGATATGCTCTGTCAAGCGTATTTCGAAATTACGAAAAGTAATTTTTACATCGATCCGCCGTTTCTTTTCCGCGCGGTGACTTTAATCGTCGAACTTGGCGGTCATCGGCTCTCTGTTCACGTAATACGTGAATCCTTCGAAGCCTATCTCCTTCGCTATCTTCGCCGTAATATCGTACTTGTCGGCAATGCGTCCGACAACGTGCGTATCGGAGCCGAAAGATATTTTTCTTCCGCCGAGCTCATAATACCTTAGAAGTATCTCTTCCGACGGCAAAAATACGTACGGCGTGTTCTTCGTCTGAGTATTGAGTTCAAGACACTTGTCTCTTTTAATTATCGCATTCAGGATATCGTCTATCTCGCTATGGAACTCGTCTAAAGTAATAAGTTTCTTTTCGTACGGCATCCTTCTCGAAATATACCCTATATGCCCTATTATATCGTAGCTCCACTTGGTCTCTATGCTCTCTCTGACAAGATATAGATAGTCCTTTAGAACTCTCTCTCTCGTCTTTTTGTCGAAAAATCTCATATCGTATATATCTTCGCCGAAAACCGTATGGACGGAATTAATGATAACGTCGTAGGCTCGAGCGTCGAGAGTATCGAGGTATATATCTTCGCTGTCTTTCGAATATCCGCATTCCACGCCTGCCGCGACGTATATTCTGCCCGCGTACTCGTCGCTCACTTCCCTCACGTTACCGAGTTGACCGTTTACGTCGAAGGGATATTTTAGCTCCGAAGAATTTTCCCTGTACATCTCTTTTATATTGAAATAGTCGGCGTTATAGTGATCCGTGAACGCTATATAACCGAGTCCTTTCCCAAGCGCCGCCTCCGCCATATCTCGCGGGGGAACGTTGGCGTCCATAGAATATGAAGTGTGCGTATGCGTATCGTATATGAACATCGTCAGCCCTTCTCTTCGATCTTTTCTTAAAATCATTGTACAACTTTTCCCCGACCCCGGTCAACCGAGTTAGCGCCTTTTGGCAAATAATAACTTGCATCATATTACCAAATCCGATTTGATTTTTCATAACGGAAAATTATACTTGAAAATTTTCACCAACTGTTATATAATATGAACAATATAAGTCTTCATAAAAAAATGCAAGTTGAAAAAACGGAATTGCGACGTATTAACGATACTTTACCGCTGACAAGCGCGGAACAAAAGACGCAGGATATTTTAATCTATACAGATAGGGATTTATTTGCAAACGACTATAAAATAATATGACTTCATATATAGGAAAATAAGGAAATAAAATTATGAAGAAAAAACAGTATTCTTCATAGCGCTGACTCTAGCGCTTATCCTCGCGGCGACTTTCGCGCTGACTGCATGCAGAAACGAAGCCGATAACGAAAAAACTTACGTTCAAAAAGTCGAAGCGTATACCGACGAGAGCGGCGCTCTTCTCTTTGACAATAAAGAAGCGGACAAATTCGAACAGAAAGTCGTTCACGACGTGATTATGGCTCATCTCGATTCTCCCGACAACGGAAAGAAAAAGAAAGCTATTTTCCTCGGCTACGACGGCTGCCGCGTAGACGCGCTGAAATACGTCAATAAAACCGAAAGAGAAAGCTATATCAACGCCCAGAAAAAGTATTCCGCTGATGAAAAGAAAACCTATCTTGCAGGAAAAAGCGCTCTAAGCTATCTCCTCGGCAAAGAAAATACCGGACTCTATTTCGCCTACGCCGGCGGAGAAAAAGGCGGTAAAACTCAGCAAGCTACTTCGACGGCTCCCGGCTGGGCTACTATGCTCACAGGCAAATGGGCTCTCGAGGAAGGCGGACACGGAGTAAAAGATAACGGTATCATGAAGAACGACGTCAAGACTTTCCTCACTAAAGCGGCGGAAGGCGTGAACGGCAAAAAATACAGCGCGTCGTTCACCGCGTCATGGGAAGCGCACTTTACGGAAAACTACGCAAACGATATGAAATATGCCGAAAACAACTCTCTCGATATAGATTATCTATTGACGGGCGACGATAAGGGAACGTTCGACGACGTTAGGGAGAGAATTTCGGGAGAAAATGATACGGACGTCGTTTTCTTTACTCTCGAAGGAACCGATCACGCCGGACACAGCAAAAAATTCGGAATCCATCATCACGAGTACGTTGCAGGATTCATGGAAGAGGACAACTACGCCTACGAGATACTAAAGGCTATCGAGAGCCGTCCTACATACGCCGATGAAGATTGGTGCATAGTGATAGCTACCGATCACGGCGGATGCAATTACAGCCACGGCGGTCAGACGGTAATGGAACGTACGACTTTTATCGCTACGAATAAAATCGAGTACCTTGTAAAATAACGGCTTTATCAAACTAAAACCTATTAGAGAAAGAGCTTGGCAAAACGAAAGTTTTGCCAAGCTCTTTAAGTTACGTCACAGTTAAAATAAGTATTTTCTTACTCCTTTCTGTATCCGATATTCTTTTCCTTCGTCGGATCGAACGAAAAATTACAAATAGAAGCTACTAAACCGTATATGCCGAGAGTTATCATCGACAAAAACAAATAAGCAAGCGTTCTCGACTTGTAACCTTCGGGCTTTAACGATGTGCAGTTAATTATAAGACTGCCGATCCATCCGTGAAAAAAAGTCAGCAAGAAACGAATAAGTTTGTTGTTATCCTTTTCCATAAAAAAACCTCCTTAGAATGTTCTTAATGTAATTATGTTACGCAAAATCGCATTTGTCAAGCGGCTCGACACATTAAAATACGATTATTTCGCATTCGATACCGTCTCAAAATAAGCAAATCGCCGCGATCACTCTACCTCTTCGAGCATTTCTTCCTCAAGATCGAGTCCCTTATAGGTACTCTTATACTCCTTACCGATAAGTTCCTTCATGCTCGCTGTATCGAGCCCCGCCGTAGGATACCTCTCCCCGTCGTCGCCTTCCTTAACGACGAACAGCGACAGCGCGACCCAGTCGAGCGTAAGATTATGGATATCGCCGACCTTTCCGTATGCGCTTTGCAATCCTTCGAGTACCGTCCAAACAGAATTTTTATGAAGTTTGTCGATAATCGCGTTACGTTTTACGGTATCGTTTTCGGAGAACTGATCGTACGCGATAGGCATACCGCAGTAAATATCGCTGACGACTCCCTTGTTGCTCAGGTATTCTATTACGTCCGCAGTAAGCGCCGCGGGTATCCTTCCGCCTATGCTTTCCTCGATATTGTCAACGTTCTTATTGAGCAAAGACTTATCGCTGATAGCTAAATCGCCTATATACGGATCGGCTACGGTTATCCGCGAGGGAAGCGAAGTCTCCGCCGATACGAGTCCCTTCTCCTTCATCTTATAGAGCATATACGCCGTCGCCGTCGATGCCTGCGCTCCGAAACTGTGTCCCATGAACGTCATTTCGCCGCTATATCCGCCAAAACACTTTGCGTACTCCTTTGCGAAAATACACGCCAAAGAGTGCTTCTGCCCCTTGAAGTCTATCCATATATATTCGAAAAGATCGGTGAGCGACTGCGCGTGTTTTGCCCAATACATAGCGCCTACGTTATACCCCTTGTCTCTCAATCTCGCGGCATAGTCCGTATAACCTACACCTTTCTTCTGCGAAGCCGGCGTAGTTGCAAACGCATAGTTAATATTTGCTGTGTTCTTATCCTCGTCGGGCATCCACCCGTGAAAGAATATTATCGTCGGCTTATTCTTATCGAATAATTCTGCTCCTATATTCTCGGAATAACGTACGGCGTTACCGCCTTCGTCGCCCCAGAAATAAAGACCTACGTCACTCTTCAAATCGACGCTCATATCTTGCTCCATTTCTGTTTTGCCGCCGTCGCAAGCCGTCAATATTAACGACGTCAACGTAAGACACAGCAAAACGGCGACGGTAACAATCTTCTCCGTTGATTTTTTATTCATAACTTCCTCCGAGTCAAGCAATAACGATGTAAAAGCTGCGTTCGCTCGATATTATTATTTTATCATCGCGGGAGTATGCTGTCAATATTTCAAATATTTTAATATCGTGAACTTTTAGAAGAAGCGACGGCGATATACGACCATACTTATATAATCGTCTCATATCCGCCGCGAAAAAATCGCCGAAAACAATGTAGATATTCTATTGCTTAAATAATTTTACGCCTTGAACCGTATGATTTTGAGACCTTCCGTAACCTATAGTCGCCTCAAGAAAATTTCTTCCCTTGCCGTCGCTCTTTTCATATATCCGAATATTCTTATATAAAAATCTTTTGTTTCAAATCCTATTCTGAGCCTCTTATCTTCGTCACATTCCGCGCCGACGTATAAGACGTCGTATTTTTCGCCCTGCGCTACTACCTCTATACTGATAGTATATATCTTTTTCTTAACGCGAAAAGTCTCATATTCGCCTTCCTTTCCGCCCTCTGCAATAATAATAGTCAGTCTGTCTATCAAAAAATCTTCCGTTTCATTATTATCAACGTACCATTCGTCATCAAGTGTCGGACTTCCCAAAACGTCTCTTTTCATTAAAATATTTTGCGCCGTGTATACGCCGCTCTCAACGTCTAAATCATTATCGTTATTTACGCAGGCCGTAAGCGTAAAAATCAATGATATTATAAAACAAACTATAATGGCGTTCCGTCTTTTCATATGCGGTTTCCCTTTTTATTTATCGCTTATAAAGTATATTTTCACCTTATCATATATAGGCGTATACTGTCCTATATGAACTTCTGCGTCGATACAAGTATTTTCCCCGTCTTTTATAATCGTACCGTCTATATATAGAAGTTCGTCTTGCATCTTAAATACGGAATAAATCTTCGCGCTACGTAAGTTTTCAGCATAACTGGCGTAGCATACGACGCCATGCTTTTCGTCTCCTTTGAGAACAAACAGTATCTCGAGCTTATAACTCTCCCCGTCGATATTAAATATATTCTGAGGTGAAAACTTATCGAAAGTATCGTCTCTCTTAACCGTTATCCTCAGCATATCGGCATTTTTGCCCTCGATCAAAAAGTTTTCTGCTTGATATACTCCCTCTTCGAGCTTCGCTTTATGCGCGCTGTTACAGCCGAATAAAAATAAAACGAATATTATCAGAATACAACACGTCGAAATTATTTTTTTCATATTTACACCTTACGCTTTACGCTGATCAAATATATACAGTGTTATAACTATATATCATACGTTTGAAATAATAACTTTTGCATTAACCGTAGTCATTGGCGAATATCCCAAATGGACATAAAACCAATCTTTTTCTTCGTTATACGAAAGTAAACTTTGAAGTTTCCGTCAAATAAACGGTACTCAATCTTTCCTATAAATATTTTAGCATAATTAAAGCTAGCTTTCAATATATATTAAAAATATTTAGAAGATTTTTCTTTTTATCTGCTTCATTTTAGAAATCACAAACTTATATATAAAATGAACAGGCGAGGGGATTGCCCTCGCCTGTTCATTTGTGAGAAAACATGAAAAATAAGTTTATAGGGAGAAATCTTTATCCGTATCGGATAAGACATATAGCGTAGTTAGTTCGAAGATTTTTCGTTACGTTGAAATCTTCTTCATTATTGTAATGAAATGTAAAATTTTTGTCAAGTTATTTTTCTCAAATAATTATAAAAATCGCGTATTTTCTCCTTATTTGTTGTTTTTACGTCAAAAATCGAAGCTCGTTGACGCTAGAGTCCGATTTGCGCGCCTTTTTCGTGATAAAACGCCGAAATAATATATTTGACCGTATCGGAATAGCTTGCCGTTCCGTTCTGTACGCCGTTGGATTTGAGAAAAATATTGTTTATTGCTTCGGATATTTTTTCAATGAAACCGTTATACTTTGCATAATATTTGCTTTCGAGTTTCCACTCGTTTCTCACGTTTTCCGATACGCTGAAATATCTTTCTTCGAACATATCTTCATCGGTCTTTTTGAGCGAACTCAAAAGAACGTTCACGACGCTGTTCGCTGCGGAATAGCTCAAAAAATCGTTTTCGCTTTTAAGAAGCAGATAATACGCCGTAAAATTCGCGTCGTTCTCTCGGTGCGCGCCCTTGCTGTGTGCTATTTCGTGAGCGATGAGTTCGGGAAAAGCGCTCGGATATGCCTTCGCGTTGATGCTTATCTCTCCGGTAAGAGGCATACATACGCCGATTATGCCGGTATACGCCATTATTTCGCTCATTGCGACAGGCTTGACGCCCACTCTATGGGAAGCCAAATATCCGCCCGTGTCTAGTCTCTCATATTCGCCGTAAACAAGCTCCGCCATCTCTTCCACCGTATACGGGCATATGGGATTGCCTTCGTCATCCCGTTGAACGCTCTTTTCCGTCTCGTTGAGTTTGGAGATATAATAGCGTAACGCCTCGTCTATCCTCTCTTCGTTAACGTCTGTCTCTTCGATCCCGAAAGCCGTCAGAACGTCGTCTCTATAGTAACCGAAAGTACTCGTCATATTGAATACCGAAACCGCTATGAGTACCGCTACGGTAAGGGCCAAAACGGTATCGAGGATATTCTTCCATCTCTTTTTTACCAGCGAATATATGATAAACGCGATAGCCGCTACTATGACGAACACGAGTACGCATACCGAAAACTCCGTTACCGAAAAAGGAACGCAAATCGTCACGCGGGATATGAGATAGTTTAGTTTCCTTGCGAAAGTCCTCGTGATATTTTCCGCTAACCCGTCTATATGTACTAGTAAATTCACAGTTATTATGAAAACGATAAGCGTCCCTATAAGGACGCTTAAAAAGGTATATTTCAATATTTTCTCGTTCTTAACGCCGTTCATTTTTCCGCCCGTCATCAAATGTGGAACTTCCTCTTGAACTCGTTCTTGAGCTCGTTATGTCCGAATATAACAGTCGAAAGGATAGCTATGACGCTAAGTACGCAAGTAGCTATCGCAGGCCAAAGGACGGTCACGATATTCGTCGCAAGGTACAAAACTATAGGCAAAAATCCGAGGAACGAGAACGCCATTACGGAGATCAAATTGTTCCTATTCTTACTGATCGAGCATGCGACGAGCACGGTCAGAACTATAGTCGATACGATATGGATGATCGGCATCGCGTAATTGAGCGCCCAATGACTGCTCGTTGTCGCGCTCACCGTTTCGATAACGACGAACAGCAAAAAAATGCTCACGGTCTGAACCAAGACCTTGATGCCGACGCTGTTTCTTGACAGTATAGTATTTTTAATGAGTATCAATCCGTAGAGAAGCATCGCTCCGACGATATAGCACCAAAGAACGCTTTTGTCGGTAAGATAATTGACGGTCAGGCTCAAGAGAAAAACGATGAGCGATACGAACGTATATATTTTACCGAGCGTAAAGTGACGGTGCACGTGCCTCTTTGATTTCTTTTCGGGATAGGCAAGCGGAAGCGATTCGTCGATATCCTCTAGCTTTTCATGACAGAGCGGACATATCTTGGTCTTTGATTCTATTTCAACGTTGCAATATTTACAGCGCATTGTCCACCTCCCAAAAATTGCTCCTGACTTCTACCGATATTCCCAGCTTTTCCGTGAGATATTTCACAAAAAACCTTTCGATGTCGTTATCCATTATGCTTCGGCTGAACGATATATTCAGCCTGCCGTTATACGTAACTACCGCCATATTCGAAGGATTGTCTTTTTTCGTGTTGAGGACGAACCCTATCCTTTTTACGTGTTTCGCCATTGATTCGGGCAGCTGCGCTATTCCGAGATTGGAGAACGTCGCGGTCTTCGGCTTGCCGAAAAACTTGTTGGCGATATTGAATATCGCCTGCTTTAGGAACAGCGGCGTTATTCTCATGATGAAGAGTTTTTCCGCTCTGACAGTCGTCGATATTTTATTGGAAAGATATTCTTTTTCGAGGTCTCTTTCGAGGCTCTCCTTCATATCGTCGATGCACATATCGAGAGTAAGCTCGCGGTTCGCGCTGCAGTTGACTCTTGAAAAGAGCGAAAAATTCCTGAGCGTTCTCGACGGGAATATTTTTCTGAGATTTATAGGGCAGAACAGCTGCATTTCGCTAGCTGTCGGCTTCCCCTGCATCTTCGTCATAAATATGCTGTATAGGAGCAGTCCGCCGAGAAATTCCGTTACGGTGCAACCTCTCTCGTGACAGACGTCGAGGAGCTTTTTTGCTTCGAAGTTCGCCTCTATGAGTCCTTTCCCGTTGTTGTTGTACAATATGCCGTCGATCTTATAGCACTCAGCGCCCTTCATATCCTTAATGGGCAGTTCGGACATTTTTTTATGCTTATAGTATTTGAGGAAACTGTCCTCTATCTCTTCGCCGTCTATGGGCGTATTGACAGTGATGACCTTCTGCTCAGAAAGAACGTCGTCGCCTCTCAGGTTGAGATACGTATAAAGCAGACTCTTCAAAAACTCCATACCGCCGCTTCCGTCCGCGATAGCGTGGAAAAAGTCGACGGTTATCCTGTTATTAAAGTACCCTACTCTGAAATTGAAGCCCTTGTTATTTTGGAACGTTATCTTGTCGAGAATGACGTCGCTCTCTTCTACGACGAAAGGTTTTGCGGTATTCTCCTCGTAGTAGTACCAAAAGATACCCTTCATCAGCTTTACGTTGAACGACGGGAAACGGCTGATAGTGAGTTTGAGAGCTTCTTGCAGAACGTCTTTATCCACAGCTTCGTCAAGCTCCGCCGACAATCGGAACATATTCATGCTCTTCTTACTGATGAGCATGGGATATATCTTTGCCGAATTGTCAAGCCTTAACCATTTAGTCAGCTTATTTGCCATATTCCCTCCCGTACGCGACGCCGTATTCGCTATGCTGTTCTATAGAGAAACGGCTAGTAACATCATTTTACAATAAATGGCGTATATTTTCAATATATATTATGTAAATTATGATGAAAATACGGTGAACATTCTCATATAATAGCAAAATATAAAGAAAACCGTTTACTAAAGCCTCATAAAAATTGTATAATCGAAATATACTAGCGAACGCGTTAAACGCATAGCGGTCAAAACAGCCGCCTACTATCGCTTTTTAGAATATTTCATAAAGTGTTATGAAAATATCCATCGCGGTACGTTCAAGGAGAATATTATGGAAAAACTTTTCGAAGAGTGTACGCTCGGCAACGTTAGAATCAAAAACAGGATAATACGCAGCGCGACGCACGACGGGCTCGCCGACGAATACGGCGCTCCGAGCGATAAGCTCATAGAAAAATACGTTACGCTGGCAAAAAACGACGTAGGCTGTATCATTGCGGGATACGCGATGGTGAACGACGTCGGAATGTCTAACTACCCGAGGATGTTAAAGCTATACGGCGAAAATATCGAAGACAACTATAAAAAACTCACCTGCGCCGTTCACGAATACAATACTCCGATAATCGCGCAGATAGCGCATTGCGGACGGCAGACTTCAAGCAAAAAGATAGGCATGAAAAAGGTCGCCCCGACCGCGAAAAGACACCTTCTTTATCCCGATAAAGCGCGCGAAATGACGGTAAAAGAGATAGAGGACACCGTGACCGACTTTGCAAACGCGATAATAAGAGCAAAGGAATACGGCTTCGACGGAGCCGAACTTCACGGTGGACACGGGTATCTTCTTCACGATTTCATATCCGCAAACGGCAACAAGAGAAAGGACGGTTACGGCAAAAACATAGCCGGCAGATGCCGTATAATAAAGGAAATTATCGAAAAAGCCAGAGAAAGCGTCGGCGATTTCCCGATATGGATCAAAATATCAGCGACCGACAAGAGAAAAAAGGGTATGCGCGTAGACTACGCCGTAGAGGTCGCGAAACTGCTTAAGGAATACGGTATCGACGCCATAGAAGTATCTTGCGGCAGCGTTCAGGACGGCATGAACACCATGCGTTCCAAGAGATTCCCGATGAAAGCGATATTCAAATACAGAGAACCGCTTGCAAGTATGCCGAAGTTCTTTAACAAGGTCTTTCTCGCGTGCGCATGCGCCGTCAATCCTCTGATTCCTCAGCCAAAGCCGCTCGAGAACTTCAATATACCGTCGGCGCTAGCTATCAAAAAAGCCGTCGATATAGACGTTATCGCCGTCGGAGGTATCAAACGTCTTGACGATATGAAAACGTTCGTAAACGACGGAATAGACGCCGTGTCTATGTGCCGTCCGTTCATCTGCGAGCCCAATCTTGCAAAAAAACTCATAAACGGCAAATCGACGGAAAGCAAGTGCGTAATGTGCAACTACTGCGGACTCGTAATAGAAAAAGAACCGACGAAATGCCTGTACGGAAAAATAAAAGATGAAAAAAAATAGGAATATTCCTATCCGTCGCGGCGTTTTACGCAAAATATCTTAGGCATAAAAGCGACGCTTATCAAAAGCATATTCCGAAAAGAACTCGCAAAAATGTCGGTACATATGCAGTACTTTTAATATTCAAAGACGGTTGCTTATATCACATGCAGCCGTCTTTTTATCTAACTTTTTAACTTATTATTTATAGTATCTTTTGCTTTCAGAGTACGTCGCCGTCGGCATCGCCGATGTTCGCGTCGTCTTGGGAGACGTTCGTCTCGCCGCTT
>CAJUMY010000013.1:45896-47207 GCA_910587685.1 uncultured Christensenellaceae bacterium | reverse complement strand
AGCTACGCTTTAAGTCGAGGCTTAACGAGAGTTAAGTCGGTTGGAAACAACCAAACAATTACGATTAATGACAACAATTCATTCGCTTTTATTTCACTTTCCTATTCAAGTTTAAGTGTTGCTTATAAGTATGGCTCTGTTAGACGTATGACGTCGGACGGAGTTTTTTCTTTTGTTTCAGTTTTTGTTTTATAGGAAGTGCGAATTTTAGTACGCGAATTATCATTGTTTTTTACTATACGGTATCTTAAATAGTTTTTAATATAATAATATAAAAGTATCTTTTTAATTCTAAAACGGTAGTTTATCGAAGTCTTTAGCTGATAGTTCTATGAGTTAAGGACTTGATTTATAGACGTCAATTAAATTTATGACATAAGACTATTGACAAATCAAAAAGTCATGATATAACAAAGACAAAAAACTTGAAAATACTTATTTTTAAGTTTTGCGCTAGAAGGAGTTTTATGTTATACTATGTTTGAAAACGTTCAATGGATACTTAATAATATTTTCGGAAATAGCGGAGACGGATTCGTTATAAGAGAAAACGAAAGCTCGGAAGATATAGAAACTTGCGACGGCGTCGCCGTATACGATGAAAAGACACGAACTTGCGCGTTATGCGTCGCTCTTAATCGCACGGTTTTTAGAAATAATAATAAACCTGAGTACTATCATCCGAATTGTAAGTGTGAAAATGAGGAATACGAACTAAAAAAAGTAACGTTTGATTTCCCTTTAAGAAAAGTAACGCAGTATCTATTTGTCAACGAAAATAAAAAAGCAATGATGCGCAAGATGGGATACACCGCTGAAGATGCTCAAGAAATCTATGATATAATAGAAAGAGAAGTAGAAAACCGATTTTTATTGGGCAATTATGTATTGAAAGTACTAAATGAAAATGGGCAACATTTTGCCGTAAACATTATTCTAAATGGGAAAAGAGACCATATGCACGAAAAATTCAAGTGTCACATAGGTTGCGTTGCATGGCCTTACGGTAAAATCAAGATAGCTACACCGTTAGTACAAGATTAAGGAGAAAGCATATGAAATGGTTAGACGAGGTAAAGGTATTGACCGATAAATACGAAAGTGAAGGCGTAAAAAAGGGCGATATAGGAACAATTATTTTTGCTTGGCTGAGAAATGATAAATATGAGGTCGTTTTTAGCGACAAAGACGGGAGAGACTATGCCGAATTATTGATACACGTAAAATACTTATCGGTAGTGAGAAGTTCGGATATTAACGATGAGGATATCTTAGAGGACTTGCCGGGGCACAATCCCGAGTGGTGGTGTA
>CAJUMY010000013.1:0-45796 GCA_910587685.1 uncultured Christensenellaceae bacterium | reverse complement strand
AGGTAGAGGACGGATATATATTGAACCTAAAAGGCAAAAGAAAGAATAAGATCCCTTACGATTATAATTCCTGATGTATGAATCGTTATTGCAGCGAACGCAATAAACAATAAACATTAAAAGATCAAGGAGGAAAATATATGAAATGGTTAGATGATGTAAAGGTTTTGACAGACAAATACGAAAGCGAAGGAGTAAAAAAGGGCGATGTCGGAACTATTATTATGTCGGAATTAAGGTCTAATAAATATGAAGTTGTCTTTAGCGATGAATACGGTAGGGATTATGCAATGAGCGAGATATTTGTCGGCGATTTGGAAGTAGTAAGAAGTTCTGATATCAGCGACGAAGATATACTTGAAGATTTGCCTGCGCGTAATCCCGAGTGGTGGTGTAAGGTAGAGGACGGATATATATTGAACCTAAAAGGCAAAAGAAAGAATAAGATCCCGTACGATTATAATTCTTGATTATGAGCCGTTGTCGATAGGCAAAGCAATTAAAAAAGAAAACGACAAAAGGAAAGCGCGTGTATTTCGTCAAAGCGAAAAGCGCGCTTTTTGTGTTTTCAAAATATCTATTTGCTATCTACAGAGGTTACAATTCTAATGCTGTTTTTTATTTGATCTTATTTAACTATTAGATTTCGCATAAACCGAACAGATAGTCGGCAGTTATATCGAGTAGTTGACATAACTTTATTATTTGGTCGTAATTGAGCTCAAATACTCCGTTTTCAAAACGACTGTACTGTTGCTGAGTCATATACATTATTTCAGCGACTTTTGCTTGAGTATATCCCGCTGTTTTGCGCGCTTCCTTAAGTCTTTCTCCGACAATTTTAGCTGTTCTTTCATTTTTCATTATCATTTAATAATATTACCCTTTTACATCACAAAAATGCTTGCCATACATCATTTTATGATGTATAATAATTTTGTGATTTACAGTTTTGCGTAAAAGTTATTTGCGATTTTCGTCAAATTATTCATGATAACGAAATCGAATCACAGTCGATAATGACGAAAATTTATATGGATCGTTGCTTTGCGGTTTACCTACTAAATATACGGCAAACAAAAGAAAAATAAGAAAAAGTTAAGAAACAAGAAGACAAAGAATAAACGAAAAAATCAAATACCATAACAACAAACTACAAAAGGAGAAAAACTATGAGGAAGAAACACTTATTACTTGCTTTTGCGTTGATTTTTCTGATCGTGACGCTGTGCGTAGCTGTTGCGTGCGATAAACATACCGAGCACGCGTTCTCTGCCGAGTGGACGAGCAATGAGACTCACCATTGGCATAGCTGTAGCGGTTGCGACGAGAAAAATGGTTACGCTACGCATACCTTCGGCGAGTGGATGACCGTACGGGAACCGCAAGGCGAAGAAGACGGGATCAAGAAGAGAGTTTGCTCCGAGTGCGAATATACGGAAGAGCAAACCTTTCACGTTCACACGTTCTCAACAGAGTGGACTAATGACGATACCTATCATTGGCATGCAGCAACTTGCGAGCATACCGGCGAGATAAGCGAAAAAGCCGAACATAGTTGGGTCGCAGGCAGAATATTAAAGAAACCGACGTGCTTGGAAAAGGGCGAGCAAGAATACACTTGTTTATGCGGAAAAACCAAGACGGAGGAAATTCCCGCAACGGGGCATAGCTTTAGCGAGGAATGGACGCATGACGGGACTTACCATTGGCACGAGGCAACTTGTGAGCATACTGAGGAAATCAGCGGAAAAGCCGAGCACGATCTTTCAAACGATGAATGTATCTGCGGTTTTACGAACTGGACAGAGGGATTGGAATATGCGCTCAATAGCGACGGCGCGAGCTATTATGTATCGGGCATAGGTACGGCAACCGATAGAAATATCGTTATACGTGATATGTATAACAATAAACCTGTAACGGCTATCGGCGACAATGCTTTTGCAAGCTACTATAGAATATATTCTATAACGATACCCGACAGTGTGATAAGTATCGGCGAAAATGCGTTCAATGAGTGCAGAGGCTTGGTTAACGTATATTATAAAGGCGATATAGCGAGCTGGTGCGGTATTAGCGGTCTTTGCAGTTTAATGTCGAATGATGAGATTCCGAGAATTCTATACATTAACGGCGAAGAGTTAGTCGATGAATTATACATACCCGACAGTGTAACGAGTATCGGCGATTATGCTTTTTACGGTTGTCGCTATTTAACCAGTATAATTATATCGGAAGGCGTAAAAACTATTGGGTCTGATGCGTTTGAAAAATGCTTTAGATTAAAGAGTGTAACCATACCCGACAGCGTAACGAATATCGGTTCTTCTGCATTCTCGGGTTGCATGAACTTAACGGACATAAATATACCGAAAAATGTAACGCGTATAGAAAATCGTGTATTTGAGGGCTGCGAAGAATTAACAAGCGTAAATATACCCGACGGCGTAACGAGTATCGGCGATAGTGCGTTCAGCCATTGCGATAGCTTAACAAGCGTAACGATACCTAAAGGAGTCACAATTATCGGCGATTCCGCATTCTTTTATTGCAATAAACTCGTAGAGGTATATAACCTCTCATCGCTTGATATAGTAGCAGGATCGGAAGATAACGGAAGCGTAGGATATTACGCTAAAGCAATACATACGGCGGCTGATGAAGACAGTATAATAAGTATTACCGAAGACGGATATAAGTTTATCGAAGATAAAGAAGGAAATGCATATCTTATAGGATATGACGGAACTTCATCGAAATTGGTATTACCCGAAACGTATAACGGCAGATCATATGCTATTAAAGAATCCGCGTTTGAAGGTCGCAATCGCATAACAAGCGTAACGATACCTAAAGGAGTCACAAGTATCGGCGATAATGCATTCTCTTTTTGCTATAGACTCATAGAGGTATATAACCTCTCATCGCTTGATATAGTAGCAGGTTCGGGAGATAACGGGAGCGTAGGATATTACGCTGAAGTAATACATACGGCGACTGATGAAGACAGTATGATAAGTATTACAAAAGACGGATATAAATTTATCGAAGATAAGGACGGAAATGCATATCTTATAGGATATGACGGAACTTCATCGGAATTAATACTACCCGAAACATATAACGGCAGATCATATGCTATCGGCGCTTCTGCATTCAGCGATTATTATGATTTAACGAGCGTAACTATACCCGACGGTGTAACGGGTATAGGCGCTTTTGCTTTTGAATCGTGCCTTTTGTTAAAACACGTAAATATACCTAACAGCGTAAAAAGCATTGGAGAACAAGCGTTTGGCGCTTGTTACGCTTTGGTCAATATAGAGATCCCCGAAAGCGTAACAAGTATCGGCGACGCTCTATTCAATGCATGCCTTGGTTTAACGAGTGTCACTTTACCTAATAATATGGAGAGTATCGGCGAATATACTTTCACGTACTGCATTAGTTTAACAAGTGTCAAGATACCGGATAAAGTTACTATTATTGGAGAAGGCGCATTTATGTCTTGCTTTAACTTAATGAGCGTAAACATACCTGATACAGTAACTGTTATCGGCGAAGAGGCATTTTCTTATTGCATCAATTTAACGAATATAACTATACCTGAGAGTGTAACGAGTATTGCTTCCGCATTCGAAGGTTGCTTGAGCTTAAAGTACAATACATACGACAATGCATTGTATCTCGGTAAAGATACTAATCCTTATTTAGTACTCGTTAAAGCTGTAGATGCCGATATTACTAGCTGCAATATCCATAGCGATACTAAATTTATATGCGCTTCTGCGTTCCATGATTGCAGTGATCTAATGAGCATAACTATACCTGAAGGCGTAACGAGTATAGGTAACGATGCGTTTAGAGGTTGCAGTAGCTTAACAAGTATTACTATACCCGACAGCGTAACAGGTATTATTAATGGTTTGACGTTCTACGGTTGCAGTAGCCTGACGAGCGTAATAATAGGCAACGGCATAACGAGTATAGAGAATAACGCGTTCTACATGTGCGGTAGCTTAACAAGCGTAATAATAGGCGACGGCGTAACGAGTATCGGCAATAGTGCGTTCATGAGTTGCATTAGTTTAACAAGCGTAACTATAGGGAAGGGTGTAAAAAATATAAACGGCTTTGCGTTCTCCGGATGCGCCGAGCTGTCGGATATTTATTATAAAGGAACAAAGGAAGAGTGGGATTCTATTGAGAAAAAATCCAAATGGGATTGGAATTGCGGAAACTACACCGTTCATTGCGTCGACGGCGATATACTCAAAGGTTGAACCGCATAGAAAAATTATAGTTTTATATTTATCAAGCGTTCATAGCATTTTGCTCTATGAACTTCAAAAGTTGGACAAATTAAATAAATAAATTATTTGCGAATGAGTTCGGTACTGTATCGAACTCATTCCGTTCTACTTTAGTCGAAACAAAGCGACGTGGAAAACGCCGCTTTCAAAAATCGTGATGCACTATAGGGGCTAAAATGCCGCCCTTCTTAAGGGCGGTCATGAATATTTCGATTAATGAGTAATTTTCAAATACGCCGTCGGGCTTAAATTTTTCATAACTTCAATTGACTTATTATTAAAATAATTATAAAATAAAATAGTATATAATTAAATAAAAACGTGTTGCGTTAAGAGATGGATAGACGTTGTTATAATAACGAATAATGACCGCTTAGCGTACGCGCGAGTTCGCATAATAAAATCATAAAAAGAAAGGAGTAGTTCTATGACGGATATCGAGATAGCTATGAGCGTAACGCCCGAGAATATTGGGAATATCGCCGCCAAACTGGGTCTTAACGAGGACGAATACGAGACTTACGGAAAGTACAAAGCCAAAATAAACGTCGATCCCGTTCCAAAGACGGATAAGCTGGTGCTCGTCACGGCTATCAATCCTACGCCGTTCGGCGAAGGAAAGACTACGACGTCCATAGGACTTGCCGACGGACTTCAGAAGATAGGCAAGAGCGTATGTCTTGCGCTTCGCGAGCCGTCGCTCGGACCGGTATTCGGAGTCAAGGGCGGAGCTACGGGCGGCGGACACGCTCAAGTCATTCCGATGGAAGATATCAATCTTCATTTCACCGGCGATCTTCACGCTATAACTTCTGCGAATAATCTCATATCCGCAATGATAGACAATCATATACATCAAGGGAACGAGCTCGGCATCGACCCTCGCCGCATAGTTTGGAAGAGGTGCGTCGATCTTAACGACAGAGCGTTAAGACGTATCGTATGCGGACTCGGCGGAGAGACAGACGGCGTTCCGAGAGAGGACGGTTTCAATATCACGGCGGCGTCGGAGATAATGGCGATACTTTGTCTTTCGAATGACCTTACGGACTTCAAGAGACGCGTCGGGGATGTAGTCGTCGCGTATAACTATAATAGAGAGCCGGTAAGAGCAAGGGACTTGAAGATCGAGGACGCTTGCGCGATACTCATGAAAGACGCAATAAAGCCCAATCTTGTACAGACTCTCGAGGGCGCGCCCGCGATAATTCACGGCGGACCTTTTGCGAATATAGCGCACGGCTGTAACAGCGTTATAGCTACGAAGACGGCGATGTCGCTCGCGGATTACGTCATTACGGAAGCGGGCTTCGGCGCGGATCTCGGCGCGGAAAAGTTCATAGATATAAAGTGCAGAATGGCGGGCTTGAAGCCCAAGGCGGTAGTTCTTGTCGCAACTGTGAGAGCATTAAAATTCAACGGCGGAGCGAAGAAAGAGGATCTTGCAAAGGAGGATCTCGTTACGCTTCAAAACGGTATAGATAATCTCATTGCGCATATAGACGCTCTCAATAATGCGTTCAACGCAAACGTTGTCGTCACTCTCAATAGATTCATAACGGACAGCAAGAACGAGATAGAATATATCGAGAAGATATGCCGCGAGCGCGGCGCGAGATTCGTAACGTGCGACGCTTGGGCGAACGGCGGCGAAGGAGCAAAGGAACTCGCGAATAAAGTCGTCGAGGCGGTCGAAAACTCCGATAAAGAGATGACCTATTCGTATTCTCTTAATATGAGCATAGAGGAAAAGATAGAAACGGTCGCAAAAAAGGTATACGGCGCGAAAGGCATAGAGCTCTCACCGAAAGCTAAGGCGAATATAGAGCGCATGACCGATATAGGTTACGGAAACTTGCCGATATGTATAGCAAAGACGCAGTATTCGTTATCCGACAATCCCAAAGCGCTCGGCAGACCTAGGGACTTTACTTTGCGTATAGAAAACGTCGAACTTAGGAGCGGCGCAGGATTCATAGTCGTCATAGCGGGAAGCATAATGCTTATGCCGGGGCTGTCTAAAGAGCCTGCGGGTACGAAGATGACGATCGACGAAAACGGCAAAATATCGGGGCTCTTTTGATCCCTCTTTACGAAACAAACTATTAAGGAAGACATATAATGGAAGCAACGAATTTTATTGAAGAGATAATCAACAGCGATATAGAAGAAGGCAGATGCGACGGGATAATAACGCGTTTCCCGCCCGAACCTAACGGATACCTTCACGTAGGACACGCGAAAGCGCTTTGCATCAATTTCGGCGTAAAGGCTAAGTATAACGGCAAATGCAATCTTCGATTCGACGACACCAATCCTTCAAAAGAGGACGTCGAATACGTCGAGTCGATAAAGAGGGATATAAAGTGGCTCGGATTTACGTGGGATAAGGAACTTTACGCGTCCGACTATTTCGACGGTATGTACGAATGCGCAGTGAAGCTCATCAAGGACGGCAAAGCGTACGTTTGCGATCTTACAGCCGACGAGATAAAGGAGTCGAGAGGAACGCTAACGGAGCCCGGCAAGGAGAGTCCGTACAGAACTAGAAGCGTTGAGGAAAATCTCAGACTCTTTGAGGAAATGAAGGACGGCAAATATAAGGACGGCGAGAAGGTCTTGAGAGCGAAGATAGATATGGCTTCGCCTAATATAAATATGAGAGACCCTATCATATACAGAATACTGAGAGCCACGCATCACAGAACGGGCGACAAGTGGTGTATCTATCCGATGTACGATTTTGCGCATCCGCTTGAGGACGCGTTCGAGGGAATAACTCATTCGCTATGTTCGCTCGAGTTCGAGGATCACAGACCTCTTTACGATTGGGTGAAGATAAACTGCGGTTTTACGCCGGGACCGAGACAGGTGGAATTCGCAAGGCTCAATATCGAACGCACTATAATGAGCAAAAGATATTTGAAAAAACTCGTCGACGAAGGCTTCGTATCCGGTTGGGACGATCCGAGAATGCCGACGCTCAGCGGTATGAAGGAGAGGGGATATCCGCCTGAAGCTATCCGCAATTTCTGCGAGCTTATCGGAGTATCCAAGAGCAATTCCGTCATAGAGACGCCGCTTCTCGAGCATGCTGTCAGAGATCATCTCAACGAGCATGCCGTGAGAGCTATGGTCGTCAAGAACCCCATAAAGATGATCGTCGAAAATATCAATGACGACGAAATATACGATATCGAGAATAATCCGAACGACGAGAGCGGCTCGACGCATAGAGTTACGTTCTCGAGAGAGATATTCATCGACGGAGACGACTTCAAGGTCGTTCCGCCTCCCAAGTATAAAAGACTTGTTCCGGGAGGAACTGTCAGGCTCAAAGGCTCGTATATCGTCGAATACGTTTCGCACGAGACGGACGATAACGGCAACGTTAAGGAGATACGCGTCAGAGCTATCGAGGACAGCAAGAGCGGCGGCGTCAACGCAAATATCAAGGTCAAGGGCGTTATCCAGTGGGTCAACGCAAAAGACGCAGTCGATCTTACGCTCAACGAATACGATTATTTGCTTCTCGACGGCGAGGGAGACTTCAGTCTCCGCCTTAATAAGGATTCGCATAAAACGTTCGCGGCAAAGGGCGAAGCTATGCTGGGCAGCGTAGAGGAGTATTCGCGGTTCCAGTTTGTGAGAATGGGTTATTACAGCGCGGTAAAGGGTTACGGCGATAATAGACGCGAATTCAATATGATAGTGGGACTAAAGGACAGCTATAACGCAAAGAAGTGATTCTTTTATTTGTAGCCGAAGTCTTGACCGATGAATCAAACTAATGAAAAATATTATAGTACCGATATGACGCATATTTGACGCTTCTCGGCGTTCGGATATTAAAACGGCATGCATATACTATACTTTAACTTTTACGCTTAGTCGGAGAGGGAAATGGCAAAGTCGAGATCGAAAAAGAAAAATATAAGACTGTCAAAAGAGTTGATAATAGCGCTCGTCGTAATAGTTCTAATTATAGCTATCGTTATGGCGGCTATCTACTTTATACGTCCCGATATATTTTCTCTCATAATATCTGCGATAACGGGTAACGGCAGGGGGCAAGGCGGAGATATTCCCACGAACGAGATACTCGGCGACAGACTCGAAGTGCATTTCATAGACGTCGGTCAGGGCGATTCGATAGTAATAAAGTTTCCCGACGGTAAGGCAATGATGATAGACGCCGGCGGCAGGTACAATACCGGACACGTCGACGAAGGTAAAAAGGTAAAGGACGAGATAATCGCGTACGTTAAAGACGTGGCGAAGATAAGCGTTTTCGACGCTGTTTTGCTCACTCATTCCGATGCCGATCACAGCGATTACGTTGACGACGTTATCGAAACCTTCGAGGTGAAAAAGATATTCTTGCCCGACTATGACGGAGAGATCGACGGAGAGGGCGGTTCTATTCCCACAAAGACCTTTAACGACGTCGTTATAGCGGCGAACAAAGAGACTTATACCGACCCGGACGGCAACACTCGGAAAGCGGAAGTTATAAAGAATGTCGATACGGTGAATAATATATCGGGTGACGGCTACAGTATGATATCGTATTGCAGGAGCGCAGAGTATTACGATACTGTCAAAAAGAGCAGCGCTCAAGCGCTCAATTCCGTCTCTCCGATATCTGTCCTAACGTACGGGAATAGGAGCGTCGTGTTCACAGGCGACGCCGAAGGTAAAGGTAAGAACGATACGGAGCATTGGTTCATAGATAAGAAAATAGATATCGACTGCGACGTTCTCAAAGTGGGACATCACGGCAGTGAAAGCGGTACGTCGGCAGACTTCCTGAATTATATAGACCCCGAGTTCGCCGTTATCAGCGCAGGCACGGGCAACTCTTACGGGCACCCTACGCCTAGTACTCTTGATAGGCTCGCGGCGTACAGAGACGCTATTCCCGACGGCGATTACGACGGTATCAAAGAGATATACAGAACCGATAACGACGGCGACGTAGTGCTCACTATTGGAGAGAACGGCGGAATGGATTTCAGGACTTCGAGAGGCGAAAAGAGCAGAGTTGAGGTTCAATTCGAGACAGAAAGGATAATCTTTTGGATCGACAGAAGATTTCCCCAAGCGGCTTGATATCAGTAAAGGAAAAGCATTTAGTTTATATTGGCGATATCGCCGCCCATATAAACCGATAGCTCAAATATCGCAAATGTAAAATAGCGGACGCAGAAATAGGCGCCAGATAAAGAGGATCGTAAAAAATTAGTTAGAGGTAATTGAATGTACAAGAGAAATATCGCCGTTGTAGGCGGAATGAGGAACGTCAATATCAAGGTCGGACGCATGATAGCCGAAGAACTCGAGATGAACACCGTTCTAGTAGAGGATACCATAGAATACGTCAATAATTCCGATATACCGTCGCTCGTTAGAGATTTCGGGACGGAATATTATTACGCGCTCGAGGATTCCGCTGTAGACGATATAGTGAACAAGTGCGACAATTCCGTGATCGCGACGACCGGAACGATGGCTCTTAACGTTCCTTCGATAGAAAAGCTCAAGAAGGTCGCGTATATAATACTTTTGACGGCGGACGACGAGACTACTCTTAGGAGAATAGATAAGGACAGGATGTGTTTTCTAAAGGACGAATTGCTCGAGAAGAGCCACAGCCTGCTACGCAATATCGCCGTTAAGATAGCGCCGCTCAGCGACGCGGTAATAGATACGTCGAGAATACTTCCCGACGCCGCCGTAAGTCTTGCGATATCGAGAATGGAGGATATAATAGGCAATGAGTAATAAGTTTGATATAGAGCTCGTAGGAAAGATAGGTTCGATGGCGCTCATCAACGATAAATATAAGGATATGGATTACAATATCATCGCGCGCCTTTCGAGAGAACTGCGTCCCGGATACATATGGGTCACGAGCGGAGCGGCTGAGATAGGTAGGCTCGACTACATGAAGAGAAATAACGGAAGAGAGCTCGACGAAGAGGACGAGAACAGCAAGGTAGACTATTCGGCGCAGGGACAGGCTATACTTATGTCCAACTACCGTCAGTTTACGGACAGCAGATATTCGCTTCGCCAGATACTTGTCGAACATACGCACTTTAACGACGGGATGAAAAGAGAGCACCTCAAAGAACTTCTTTTGAGATGTCCGAGACAGAACGCAATACCGATCATCAACTATAACGATCCCGTATCTTACGACGAGATAGTGAAGTTCGAGATACAGCAGTACAGTAAGATGGGCGTCAAAGCAGTGCAATGCGTCGATAACGACGAGACTGCGAGCCAGATAGCGTGCCTTGTCAAGACTAAGAGACTGCTCATAATGACGGGCGTTGACGGTATATACAGCGATTTCAGCGATAAGAATTCGCTCGTTAGAAATATAAGCGGAAAGGATGTTTACGAGCTTATAGAGAACGTTGAACATTTTCAGACAAGCTGTCAAGGCAGTTCGAGGAAGGGCGCTAACGGCGCTTGGGCAAAGCTCGAGTATATCAAAGCTCCTCTCAAGAACGGCGCCGAAGTATTCATCGCTAACTCCGCGTACTCAATAGAAGATATACTGAGCGGCAAAGCTCCGTCAACGAGAATAGGCGTCAAATAAAATTATTAATATAGAATAAAAAAATCAACGGTGAATATCGTATCGGCTCGCCGTTGATTTTTTATAGTTATCCGTTTTTTCTTAAAAATAAACTTATCTTAATTATCAATAATCGATATGGCTGTCCGCTTGATAGGGGAATATTAACGGTATAAGCAAGGAAAACATTAACTGTAAAATCATAAAAGTATCGTATATGTACATCAAATTAACGATAATAATTGGCGGATGTTATAGGTAATTTTTTATTTCGAGCCATTTGCCGACGTCGAAAGAGCCGTTGTTTGCGGGGCTTGTCGAAGGTAAATAGTTAAATTCGAGATCTGGAAAGTGTTTCTTTGCCGTATTATACGAGTATTTACCGTTATTGAATATCTTGACGACGTTTGTGTTCTCGACTACTCTTTTTACATCGTTTACAATATAGTTTTTAATATTCGAATCGAGAGAACCCTCTCTTTCGCACGAATCAAGCACGTCCATTACCGCTATATTGTGTCTTAGGAGCAGTTCTTTTTTACCTTCATGCGTAGGCGGTACGTCTTCGCCCGTTATCATTGCGATAACTTTCCAAAACTTGTTTTGCGGATGCATATAGTAAAAGCCGTATTCGAGCGACTTTATCGACGCCATAGAGCCTAGTATCAAGACTTTGGATTCGCTGTTATATATTGGTTCAAATGAATAAATTCTCTTTTCCATATGATGATTATACCATATTAATTAATATACGGCTATTATAATTAGAGGAAAAGTTCGAATATCGTAATTATATTTGTTGATAGGATATCGAAAAGAACATACGCAGAAAGACAAAAAGAAGATTGAAAATATCTTGTCGATATGTTAAAATAACGTTATAAAACATAAGGGTAAGAAATTAATGAGACATACCGATATTGACACTAAGGACTGCGATGCGATAAATAGCGCGGAATTATCACGTGAGCAGACAGAGGATGCGACGGAACGTATCGCGGAGTTTTTGCCTAACTATACGGCGTTCGCATACGTCGGATTAGCGGAACTTGATATGTATTTGACGCTGAAATATAAGGCTCAAAAAGCGTATTTCAAGGATATCGACAAATGTACGCGTACAAAAATAAGAAAGTATAATAAATACTGTAAAACAGTTTTTTGTATAAGCGAAGGCTTGGTTTCCGATGACGAATATTATTCGTCTTACGTTATTAAGAGAGAGAACCGTATCAATCCGTCTATAGATGAAGACGACTACTTTTACGACGTATTCGTCATTGTCGGAAGCAATGACGGCAAGTCTCCGACGTCGTATTTCATAGGGGGTAGCTCCGACGGTTTATCGGAAGAAATGTATATGCTGACGCATGCGATAGATCGCAAAATTACGTAAAATAAGGATATGAAGATAGTTGGATGCAGGGAAAGTAACAAGTATATACGAAGTTACTTGTTTTATTCAAGTTAATTTTTATTTTATCATATAGATATTCTTATTTGATATAAAAAGAACGCGGCGTAAGAATCAACTTACGCCGCGTTTGTTTCGTATCATTTTATTTTCAAAGAAGTTTTATCAGTCTTTCTTCTCTTCAGCGAGCTGCTTGTAGCCTTCGTATCTTGCCTTAGCCTGCTCTTCGTTGAGCTTAAAGAGTTTCTCAGCTACTGCGGGCTTAGACTTCTTGAGCGAAGCGTATCTCGTCTCGCCGAGGAGGAATTCCTCATAGTTAGCGGTCGGCTCTTTGCTGTCGAGCGTGAACGGATTCTTTCCTGCGTCCTTAAGGAGCGGATTGTATCTGTAGAGCTGCCAGTAACCTGCCTCAACGGCTCTCTTCATCTCGAGCTGAGAGTTCGACATATTGATACCGTGGTTGATACAAGGAGCGTATGCGATGATGAGCGACGGACCGTCGTAAGACTCAGCCTCTTTGATAGCGTTGACGAACTGCTGTTCGCTTGCGCCCATAGAACACTGAGCAACGTAGACGTAGCCGTAACTCATAGCTATCTTTCCGAGATCCTTCTTCTTCGTTACTTTACCGCCTGCCGCGAATTTAGCTACCGCGCCTGTCGGAGAAGACTTCGAAGCCTGACCGCCGGTATTCGAATATACTTCGGTATCTACGACGAGTACGTTGACGTCTTCGCCCATAGCGAGTACGTGGTCGAGACCGCCGAATCCTATATCGTATGCCCAACCGTCGCCGCCGAATATCCAGATAGACTTCTTGACGAGACAGTCTTTATTGAGAGCGATAGCGGTGAGGAGTCCCTGAATATCTCCGCTTGCGTTCTTAGCTTCGTCGTCGATAACAGCCTTGATCTCCTCGGAAACTACTCTGTTAGCTTCGACGTCTTTATACGTTTCGAGCCACTTAGTGAAGAGGTCCTTAGCTTTGCCGTTATATCCGAGCTCGATAAGAGCGTTCATATCCTCTGCTATCTTAACTCTTCTCTGAGCGTATGCGAGGTTGATACCGTAACCGAACTCTGCGTTATCCTCGAAGAGGCTGTTCGCCCAAGCGGGACCGTTGCCGTTCTCGTCTACGCAGTAAGGACAGGTCGGAGCCGAGCCGCCGTATATCGAAGAACATCCCGTAGCGTTGGCTATTACCATTCTGTCGCCGAAGAGCTGAGTTATGACCTTGATGTAAGGAGTCTCGCCGCAGCCTGCGCACGCGCCGGAGAACTCGAAGTACGGTCTCATGAACTGACTGTTCTTTACGGTAGCCTTGTTAGCGATAGCGGCGGTAGTCTTCGGAAGAGCGTTGGCGTATTCCCAGTTAGCCGCTTCTTTAGCTTCCATTTCCTCGAACGGAGTCATGACGAGAGCCTTTTCTTTAGCGGGGCAGACGTTCGCGCAGCTGCCGCAACCGGTACAGTCGAGCGGGCTCACCTGCATTCTGTACTTGTAGCCCTTGAAGCCTACTGCGTCCTTCGTAGCGAATCCTTCGGGAGCGTTAGCGATGACGTCTTCGGTCTGGAGAACGGGGCGGATACAAGCGTGAGGACATACGAACGAACACTTGTTACACTGTATACAGTTGGATATTATCCACTGCGGAACTTTGACTGCCGTTCCTCTTTTCTCGAACTTTGTCGTAGCGGTAGGAACGGTACCGTCGGCGTTGAATGCCGAAACGGGGAGCTTGTCTCCTTCCTGCGCGAGGATAGGACTGATGAAAGTCTTGAAATAATTGTCGTCGGCAGAAGCTATCGGAGCGGCTCCCGTAGTAGCGGTTGCCCAATCGCTCGGATATTTGACCTCTTTAAGACCTGCTATAGCGTTGTCGATAGCCTGACAGTTCATATTGACTATCTTGTCGCCCTTCTTAGAGAAGGTCTTGACAACGAATTCTTTCATATGTTTGTCGGCTTCTTCGTAAGGCATTACGTTAGCGAGCTTGAAGAACGCCGCCTGCATGACGGTGCTTATCTTGTTGCCGAGTCCTACCGCGCCCGCTATTTCGAGAGCGTTGATGGTGTAGAACTTAACGTTTTTCTTAGCTATTGTCTGCTTCATCGAAGCGGGGAGCTTGTCTCCCATCTCTTCGGGCGACCAGATGCTGTTGAGAAGGAACGTACCGCCTTCCTTGAGTTCGCTGACCATATCGTACTTGAGAACGTACGAAGCGTTATGGCAAGCTACGAAGTCAGCGGTGTCTATAAGATAAGACGATTTGATGGGGGTATCGCCGAATCTCAAGTGGGATACCGTGAAACCGCCCGACTTTTTGGAGTCGTATGCGAAATAACCCTGAGCATATTTGTCGGTGTAGTTACCGATTATCTTGATGCTGTTCTTGTTCGAACCGACGGTACCGTCAGAGCCGAGACCGTAGAACTTACATCTTATTGCGTCTTTCGGAGAAGCGTCGATTTTTTCGTTGACGGGGAGCGAAGTGTTGGTCACGTCGTCTACGATACCGACCGTGAAGTGATTCTTGTTATCGCCGCCCATATTGTTATATATCGACATGACCATAGACGGATTGAATTCCTTAGAACCGAGACCGTATCTTCCGCAGAGGACCTTAACGCTCTTGCCTGCTTCGTTAAGCGCGCTGAGAACGTCGAGATAGAGCGGTTCGCCGATAGATCCGGCTTCTTTCGTTCTGTCGAGAACGGTGATATATTTACAGGTCGAAGGTATAGCGCTTACGAACTTGTCGATAGCGAACGGACGGTAAAGTCTTACCTTGATAAGACCTACTTTCTCTCCATTAGCCGCAAGATAATCGATAGTCTCTTCTACAGCCTCCGCGCCGCTGCCCATCATAACGATGACCTTCGTAGCGTCCTTAGCGCCGTAGTAATCGAAGAGATTGTACTTTCTGCCGGTGATAGACGCGACTTTCGCCATAGCGTCTTCAACGATAGCGGGAACTGCGTCGTAGTACTTGTTACAAGCCTCTCTGTTCTGGAAATAAATATCGGGGTTCTGAGCCGTACCTTTCTGAACGGGGTGTTCGGGGTTCAATGCTCTCGATTTGAAGTCCTCGATGTCTTTCATGTCAACGAGTTTCTTGATGTCGGCGTAGTCTATGGATTCGATCTTGGAGACCTCGTGCGAAGTTCTGAATCCGTCGAAGAAATGAAGGAAAGGAACTTTCGCCTTAAGAGTAGCGAGGTGAGATACGAGAGAGAGATCCATTACTTCCTGAACGGAGTTCGACGCAAGCATTGCAAATCCCGTCTGACGGCAGCTCATTACGTCGCTGTGGTCGCCGAAAATATTGAGAGCGTGGTAAGCCAAAGCTCTTGCGCTCACGTGGAATACGCACGGAAGGAGTTCGCCTGCGATCTTATACATATTCGGAATCATAAGAAGCAGACCCTGGCTTGCCGTGAACGTAGTCGTCAAAGCGCCTGCGTTAAGCGAACCGTGTACTGCTCCGGCAGCGCCTCCCTCGGACTGCATCTCTGCAATACGGACAGTCTGACCGAACATATTTTTTCTTCCTTGAGTCGCCCACTCGTCGGCGTTCTCTGCCATCGGGGAAGAAGGAGTAATCGGGTAGATAGCGGCAACTTCACTGAACGCGTACGCGATGTGAGCTGCGGCAGCATTACCGTCAATAGTCATTTTAGTACTCATTGTAATACCTCCGAATAACGAATTAATTATAATAATCGTAAATTAGTGTGACGCCGCCCCAAGAGAGTGCGCTCTTTAGTCCGAACGTCTTTTAATATTATATAATTAATAGATAGTTAAGTCAATCTTTTGCGGCGTATTTCTCAAGTTGATTTTTATATTCGATAACGTTATCCTTTAACGTAGCGATCGTCTGCGACGAATATATCGTATTAAACCGTAAAACGTTTCGTATGAAATAGTCGGAGTTTTTGCCTTAATGATGAAAATTACGTAAAAATTACGCGTAAGGTCGACAATAGAATTGTGAAATCGCATTATATATGATATACTTTTAAGAATGAACGCAAAGTTTCATAATAAAATCACGGAAATGATTCAATGACGGCAGTAAAACTCGATAACGTAAAATTCGAATATTCAGTATACGGTTCGGGAGCGAACAGAGTTCTCGACGGGATAGATCTCCAAATAGAGGAGGGAGAATTCGTCGCGCTCGTCGGACATAACGGCAGCGGCAAAAGTACGCTTGCGAAACTTCTCAACGTTCTCTTGACTCCGACGGAAGGCAAGATATCTATCTTCGGAATGGATACGTCGGATGACGATCTCATATTCGAAATAAGAAAAAGAGTGGGAATGGTATTCCAAAATCCCGACAATCAAATGATAGCCAGCATAGTCGAGGACGACGTTGCGTTCGGTCCCGAAAATCTCGGCGTGCCGAGAGACGAGATAATAAGACGCGTCGATTGGGCTCTTGAAAAGGTGGGGATGAGCGATATGAGACGTTCGACGCCGTTCAAGATGAGCGGAGGGCAGAAACAGCGCATAGCTATAGCCGGCGTTCTCGCGATAAGACCCGACATCATGGTTCTCGACGAATCGACGGCAATGCTTGATCCGCAGGGAAGACGCGAGGTCTTGAGCGTTGCGAAGAAACTGAATAAGGAAGACGGGATGACCGTTATTCTCATAACGCATTTTATGGACGAAGCGCTCGAAGCCGACAGGATAATAGTTATGGACGGGGGAAAGATAGCTATCGACGGCGCTCCGAGAGAAGTGTTTCGGGAGTCTTCGAAGTTGAAGGAGATGGGGCTCGGCGTTCCGATAGCCAAAGACGTTGCGGAAAGGCTATTTGAAAACGGGTTGCCGATAGATACCGATATATTAAACGAAGAGGAGCTTATAGATAGGTTATGTCAATTACTGTAAAGAATCTGTCTTTTACGTATAGCAGAAAGACGCCCTATGAAAAAGCGGCTCTAAAAGACGTCGATCTCGTTGTGAACGACGGAGATTTCGTGGGAATAATAGGGCATACGGGGAGCGGAAAGAGTACGTTTTTGCAACACATCAACGGACTTATACGCGTCGAAGAGGGCGAGATAGAGGTGTTCGACATCCGTATGACGAACAAAAGACGTCCCAAGGTCGACCTCAAGCGATTGAGGAGCGAAGTGGGGATGGTGTTCCAGTATCCCGAATATCAGCTTTTCGAAGAGAGCGTCGAAAAGGATATAGCGTTCGGAGCTAAGAACCTCGGAATGGCAAAAGAAAAGATCTCGGATGCCGTGAAAGAAGCTATGGAAATGGTGGGGCTCGACTACGAAACGTATCGCAAGAGATCGCCTTTCGATCTTTCCGGCGGAGAAAAGAGAAGGGTCGCGATAGCGGGCGTAATAGTTATGAAGCCGAAGATATTGATACTCGACGAGCCGACGGCAGGACTCGATCCCGAAGGCAAGAACTCTATCTTAACGCTCATAACGCGTCTTAAGGAAAACTTTTGCCCGACGATAATCGTCGTATCGCACGACATAGACGAGATAACGAGATACGCGACGAGGATAGTGGTATTCGACGGCGGAAAGATAGCCTACGATGTTCCCATGAGCGAGCTTTTCGAAAAGGAAGACGAGCTGAGAAAAATGGGGCTCGAGATACCGCTTGCCGTAAGGGTGCGCAACAGGCTCAGAGAGAGAGGCATAGATCTCGGCAAAGACGTCGTGAACGTTGAGACTCTTATCGGCGCGGCTATTAAAAGATACGCTTTGAAAGATTCGAAAACTAACGAAAATAGTGGCGGCCCGAACGGCGTAATATGCGGAGAGGTCCAAGAAAGAGTTTGCATCGAATCCGATAATAGCGTATACATAGACGCAGGTTTTGAAGGGGGAGACGGCATATGAGAGATATGAGTTTCGGACAGTATTATCCCACGGCGTCGCCGATCCATAAGCTCGACGCGAGAGTTAAGATACTTCTTAGCGTTCTCTACATCGTGTTCATATTTTTCGTGCCGTCTTACGTCGGATATTTCGTTACGTTACTATTCATTACCGCGGTATTCATGATAGGTAAGATACCGATGAGAGCAATGCTGAAGTCGGTTAAGGGAATACTGTTTCTCCTTATCTTTATGGCGGCGCTCAACGTTCTTTTTTATAAGGAAGGCAAGGTACTTGTAGACTGGTGGATAATAAGGATAACCGATAAAGGTATCGACTTTGCGATAAAGATGGCTTTAAGACTGCTCTTTCTCGTGATGGGAGCGTCGGTTTTGACGCTTACTACGTCACCGATGGAGCTTACCGACGGCATAGAGTCGCTCCTTTCGCCGTTGAAACTCATAAAGATACCGGTGCACGACTTTGCGCTCGCGATGAGCATTACCTTGCGATTCATCCCGACGCTTATGGAAGAGACCGATAAGATAATAATGGCGCAAAAGGCGAGAGGTTCGTCGTTCGATACGGGAGGACCGATAGCTAAGATAAAGGCGCTCATCCCCGTTTTGATACCGCTATTTACGAGCGCTTTCAGGAAGTCGTACGAGCTTGCGGACGCGCTCGACGCAAGATGTTATAACGCGACTAAGAACAGGACTCGAATGAAAGTGATGAAGCCGACCTGGCGCGACGTTATCGCATTCTTCGTTATGGCGGCGTTCATTACGTTCATTTGTCTCGATAAATGGTATTTTCACGGACTTGACGCGTTGCTCGTCGAGTTTGTCCGTTCGATTATTTGAGTAATTAAATATATAGTTTCAGATAAAATATGTTGAGCCGATAGAGATAGGGTCTAATAGTCGGCGACTGTTTTTAAGGAGATATATGAATAGGTATCTTATAGAGATAGAATATAACGGCGCCGCGTTTAACGGTTGGCAGAGACAGGATAAGGATAGCCGAACGGTTGAGGGCGAACTTGAAGACGCCATCTTTTCCGCTACGGGAGAGAGGGTGACCGTGCACGGAAGCGGACGCACGGACAGCGGCGTTCACGCTATCGGACAGACGGCGCACTTCGATCTCGAAAAGGATTTCGACGCCGAAAAAATAAGACTTGCCATCAATTATTATGCGAGCGGCGACGTCGTCGTAAAGAGTTCTGAAAAGGTCGACGGCGATTTTCACGCGCGATACGACGTTAAGCGTAAAACGTATCTTTACAGATTGTATTTGACGAGAGAGCGTAGACCTCTTCTCGAAGGATACGCGGCGAACTGTCCTTATCCGCTTGACGTAGAGAAAATGAGAGAAGCGGCGGGAAAACTCATCGGAGAACATGATTTCAAGTGCATGATGTCCGTTGGAAGCAGCGTTAAGACGACGGTAAGAACTATATATAATATAGATATCGAAGAGATCGGCGAAGAGCTTTACGTTTACGTCACGGGTAACGGTTTCCTATACAATATGGTGAGGATAATCGTCGGAACGCTCGTTGATATAGGACGCGGAAAACTCGGCCTAGGCGTTATAGACGAGGCTTTTTCGACAGGTAAACGCGAACTTGCGGGTCCGGTAATGAAAGCCTCCGGTCTTTATCTGTACAAAGTTGAATATTGACCGCTCAATTCTATTTCAATAATTTGATACGTTTTTCGTCGTAAAAGCCGTCGGGAAATTCGAATTATAGGAAAATTCAGGTATTTTCGGTCAAAATTGTTGCGAATATCGCTTGACAAGGGGTCAGGCGTTATACTAGAATAGATAAGCATAATGTACGATTGCGTAAACATGCCGAAGAAACAGCCCCCTCTAAGGAGTGTGAACGCTATCTCAAATATTCAAAAATATCATTGGAGGAATCGCCATGAAGAGTTATATGGCTAAGCCGGAAGATATACAGAGAAAGTGGTATATCGTTGACGCTGAAGACGTTGTGCTCGGTAGACTCGCAAGTAACGTTGCGTCTATCCTCAGAGGAAAGAACAAGCCGACATTCACGCCTAACGTTGATACGGGCGACTACGTTATTATAGTCAACTGCGCTAAAGTAAAATTGACGGGAAAGAAATTGGAACAGAAGTACCACACATACCACACCGGTTATGTTGGCGGACTCAAAGAGATTCAGTATAAGACGCTTATGGAAAAGGATCCTTGCAAGGTAGTAATGCTTGCTGTCAAGGGTATGCTTCCGAAGAATTCTTTGGGTAGACAGATGATCAAAAAGCTCAGAGTATTCGAAGGCGCGGAGCACAATCACGAAGCTCAGCAGCCGATAGAACTTAAGTTCTGATAAGGAGATAGAAGTATGGCTAAGAAGAGTTTGAAGAAGAAGTTGCAGTACTGGGGTACGGGCAGAAGAAAGAAGGCAATCGCCAGAGTTCGCCTCATTCCCGACGGCAGCGGCAATATCGTTATCAATAAGAGAAGCCTCGATGAGTACTTCGGTCTCGATACTTTGAAGTTCATCGTTAAGCAGCCCCTTGCTCTTACCGCAACGGAAGGCAAGTACGACGTTTTCGTAAACGTACAGGGCGGCGGATTCACGGGACAGGCAGGCGCTATAAGACACGGCATAGCAAGAGCTCTTAACGTCGCTGAGCCCGAGCTCAGACCTGCTCTTAAGAAAGCAGGATTCCTTACCCGCGATCCTCGCGCTAAGGAGAGAAAGAAGTACGGTCTTAAGAAGGCTCGTAAGTCTCCGCAGTTTAGCAAGAGATAATTTTCTCAGGCATAGTTGCAGAATATCTAACCTCCGATCTTTTTCGGAGGTTATTTTTTTGCTTGATCGATATACGTTCGGTTTTACATTTGAACGCGGAGAGAAAAATACGTATTTTCGGCAGCGGCGAATACTATATTATAAAGAAGCGATCGAATATCAGCCGTATGAGAAAGTATAGTTGACGTTGACGATAGGTTTTGATGCCGAAATAATGTTTTCATAACGTTTTTTTGCGATATTATCGCTTTAATAAAAGAAATAGTTGCAATTAAGCGCTTTCGGTATTGTAAAAAGGTAAATATCGGTGTATAATCTACGTAATAAGGTTATCGATAGCCGTCATTTGTGGACGCGTATTTTTATATATAACAGACGGCAAGGAGAAGAGAATGACGTATGACGTTATAATCATAGGCGGAGGGATAGGCGGACTTACCACTGCGATATATACGGCAAGGGCGGGACTGAAGACGCTCGTTATAGAGAGTAAACTTACGGGAGGGCAAATGCTCTCGACGTACGAAATCGAAAATTATCCGGGATATAAGACGATAAGCGGACAGGAGCTTGCATTGACGATAACGGAGCAGGCGGAGAGTTCCGGAGCCGTTATCAGCTATGACGGCATTAAGAGTCTTGATCTTGTCGACGATATAAAGCGTGTTGTAACGGATTACGACAGAGAACTCGAAGCAAGATGCGTGGTTCTGGCTCTCGGAGCCGAGCCGAGACGTCTCGGCGTTAATGGCGAAGAGGAGTACACGGGACGCGGAGTATCGTACTGCGCAACGTGCGACGGTTCGTTCTTCAAGGGAAAGGAAGTCGCCGTCGTCGGCGGAGGCAATACTGCGCTCGAGGACGCTTTATATCTTATGAGATTTGCAAAGCGTGTCAGGATAATTCATAGACGCGACGAGTTCAGAAGTATCGGGGTATTGGCGGAGCGAGTCAAAGAGAGCAATATCGAGATAATGTACGATGCGGAAGTTACCGGTATATACGGAGATAAAAAAGTCGGCGAGATCGCCGTTCTCGATAAAAAGTCGGCTACTGAGGCGCGTATCTCGATAGACGGGGTTTTCGTTGCGATAGGACAGACCCCGAGCACTGAGATACTAAAGGGCAGCGCTATTGAAATGAATAACGGATATATCGTCGTTAATAAGAGAATGGAAACCAATATCGAAGGCGTTTACGCGGTGGGCGACGCGACGGATAAAGAGGTTAGACAGCTTGTAACGGCGGCTGCCGACGGCGCGGTCGCCGGCTATCATATATCGGAATATTTAATGCGAAAGAATTAAAAATTTATTTGAAATTCCGATAATAATTATAATAAAAATTAGCGAAAAACAAAAATAAAAAAATTTGCAAAAAATGTCGAAAAACCGTTGACAAGTTTTTTTACCGTGATATAATTTAGCCAAGATAAAGAGATGAGGTCAATCAGATTAGTTTCTTATCGCTAAAAAGCTCATAATTTTCCCCCTTATCATATAATTGGATCGGGTAGTCGATTTGTTTCGACTACCCGATTCAATTTTTATATTCCGAATTTTTCAGTAAATTATACGCTGGCGGGATGAAATTAGCATAATCATTATTTTTATGATGTCTCGGTCATAAATAACCTTTTGTTATTCAATATTTTTTTCAAACACGTTTTTGATTAGTTAAAAATAAAAAAAATAAAAAATTCATCAAAAAAGTATTGACAATGGCATTTAAGCGTGATATAATCAAATCACGATAAAGATAGGTATTCGTTTATAGAGTATAACGTGATACGGATCTTGGTCGAATAAATAAGCTCATAATTTTCCCCCTTATCATATAATTTTTTAGAGGCGGCTCGAGAAATCGAGTCGTTTCTAATTTTATCGAGAAATTTGTCGATTTTCGTTATTATCCCAAAACGTCGTACATATTATAATAATATGTATTATTTGCTCTTTGAGCATTGAGGGGATATATGACGAAGAAGATTTTGGTAGTTGCGATAGTTGCCGTTACGTTATTTGCGCTTATAGGCTGCGACGTTGGCTATGACGACGTAAAATGCGAATACGACGTCAAACTTTATTATGACGATGCGGAAAAGACGCTGAGCTGTTTCGAGAACGTTAAGTTTACGAATAATACTGGCGAAACGCTTGAGGATATAGTGTTTTCTTTTTATCCTCTTGCTTTCGGAGAGAAGGGGAATGTCGCCAACGAATCGGCGGGAGCAGCGTATCCTTTCGGCGTTAATTATGCAAAGACTGATATAAGCGCCGTCAGAGTGCGCGGAAATGACGCGAGCTATACGGTAGGCGAAGAGCTTCCTTATATTACTCTTGCTTTGGACAGACCGCTTGCAAATAAAAAGAGCGTGGACGTAGAGATCGAATTTTCCGTCAAACTTCCGAAAAACAGATTAAGATTCGGTTATAATTCAACGAGCGTCAATTTGGGAAATTTTCTGCCGCTTGTCGCGGTGAGAAAGAGCGGAGAGTGGGTAAAGGAACGCTATTATCTTAACGGCGATCCTTTCTATAGCGGCAACGCGAAGTTTGACGTTACTCTCGAAGTCGACTCTAAACTTTCCGCCGTTATGACGGGAGATGCGGAATGTAAGGAAGCGGGCGGCAAGAAGACGTATAGGAGCGTCGCGGATAACGTTCGCGATTTTGCGGCGGTAATATCGGAAAACGGCAAGGTATTGACGAAAGAGGAGAACGGTATAACCTTCAATTATTTGCATAGCGGAGACAGCGATCCTGCGAAGTCGCTTGATACCGCAGTTCGCGCGATAGCGGTATTTTCAGATAAGTTCGGAGAATACGGTTACGCGTCGTTTTCGATGGCGGAGACGGATTTTTCCGAAGGGGGGATGGAATACCCGACGCTTATATATATAGCTAAAGGTCTCGGAGAGCTCGACAGGGAACGCGTTATCGTGCATGAAGTCGCTCACGAGTGGTGGTACGGGATCGTAGGAGTCGACGAGGTCAACGATTATTTTATCGACGAGGGGCTTGCCGAATATTCGACAGCTCTATATTATAGAGCTGTCGGCGAAGAGAAATTTGCAGATACTCTGCTCAAAATAGCGAAAAACAGCTACGTTACGTATTACGCCGATATAAAAAGCGACGAACGCGACGAAAGTATGGGACGGCATCTTTCGCTGATAGGAAATACGGAGTATTATCATCAGGCTTATAATAAGAGTATGCTGACGTTTGAATTCATATCGAATACTATGGGAGAAAAGGACTTTATCGCGCGCCTTCGCTCTATCGTAAAGAAATACAGGCATAAGAATATAAGCAGGGAGCAGTTCATGAAGGAGTTCGGCAAGTACGGCGATTTGATCGAAAGTTTTGTATGCGGTAAAAGCGTTTTTTGAATAAACGCCTTCTCTTTGCTAATAATAGATTAAGGAAGGGAACTTCCGATAAAGACTGCCTTGTCGTTAAAGGGGTAAAATAAAAGGAGTTAGTATGGAGAAGAACAAGAAGAATCAGGCTAACAGAACTTCAAGCAAGGGCGCAAAGGCTTGCAGCGCTTGCTCGAACTCGAGAGCTAAGAACTCTCAGACGAACGAAGCTGAGTAATTTTACTCGGCGTCTAAAATCGGGAGACACGCCGCTTTGCGGAGTGTCTCCCCTTTTTTGCTCCTTATGAGTTTGCTATCGTTAAAACTTTTTCGGCAAAGATGCTAAAGATATGGAAAATAGGCGGATCGCCTTCAAGCAGAGCCGCTCGTATGCGGCAGGCGTATTCGTTTATTAATTCGTATTGAGTATGAGATCTATTATTTTGCCGTTCGCCGCTGCGAGTTCTATTACTTTTTCGGTAACGAGCGTATTGCGGAGAATGATCGGCGTCATGTAGCTGTCAACTATAGTCTTGGTAACGACTTTATTCAAAAGATAGCGATAATTGCTCAATTTATCGTTTATATCTATACTTGGTATAGATATTTTTGCGTTTTTTACCTGTCTATTCGACGCGTCGGCAAACGTTGTCATTATGAAGTCGTCGGATATTCCTATGATTTTCATATCGTCGATATTTTGGTCGGAGCCGCTTAATTCGATCACGTTGCCGATCTCATCGAAAATTATATCTTTTACGTAGCCTATCAGCTTGCCGTAATTATCTATTATCGGCGTGTCAAAATCGCATTTTGGCAAGCCGTCGGGTCTGACGCTCGAAATATCCTTTTGCTTTGCGGTGATATAATCGTTTACGCCCGTTATTTTGCGTACGTCGAGGAATAGTTCTTCTTCGTCTTTGCTCTTGATGACGACGGATTTTATTCTCTTATTCGATTTGTTCAAAGTAACGCCGACGGCAGTTCCTATGATCGACGTTGTATCGAGCGAAATAACGCTTTTATTTTGGATATACATTTCGACCTCCGATGGGAAAACGTATCTGTTTACAGTATATGCTGAGTTTTCGCCGATTGCGTGCTTGAAGGGTATTTTTTTGATAAAAAACGAATTTTGAGGCGTGAGCGAATGACGTTTTATTGGAAAATTTGTTGATTGAGCGAGTCGCCGTCAACAACGCTTTCGCAATAACGCGTTTATATCCATTTGAGTAACGTATTCGTTTGACATATTTATCGATAGGTGGGATAATGACATTTATAAAAGAGGTGGGTTGTCGATATGAATTTTTTAGATTCGTGTTTCAGTATATTGGTACTTATGTGCCTCGCTATTCCGGGATACGTTCTCGTCAAGCTCAAAGTGCTTAAGGAAGAACACATTTTCCCGCTCGTAACGGTGCTTCTTTACGTGAATCAGCCGTTCATTACGATCAATTCGTTTATAACCAAAGAATTTACGTCGGGGCTTATGATCAATATAACTATCGTTTTCTTCCTTGCCGCGCTCACGCAGATAGTAATGTTTCTTGTCGCAAGGCTTATCTTTTCATATGATAAGATACCGTCAAGACGCAATATGTACGTGTTTGCTACGGCGGTAGGCAACGTAGGATTTATAGGTATTCCCATCTGTAATATATTTATGCCGGGAAATACCGAGGCGACGCTATATATCTCCGTATACCTTATAGCGTTCAATCTTATAGCTTGGACGCTCGGTATATATATGGTAACGGGGGATAAGAAGTATATTTCGCTCAAAAAAGCCGTTATCAATCCGCCGGTCATAGCGCTGATCATCGCTCTGCCGCTATTCTTTTTCAAGGTGAAACTTCCCGATATCGTCGTGGATTGCGTAGGTTATATGGCGATAATGAATACTCCGCTTGCTATGGTGGTTCTTGGAATGAGATTTGCGCTCGTAAGGTTCAGAGATATGTTTAAGGGCGCGTCCGTATATCTTGTTTCGTTCCTGAAGCTCGTCGTAACGCCGCTTATCGTTTATCTCGTCCTTTTGCCGTTCAAACTCGATAAGATACTCGTTATGACTATGGTCATAGTTTCGGCGATGCCGACAGCTAACATGGTGCTCATGATGGCGGAGAAGTTCGGAGGCGATACCGAGGCAGCCGCGAAGTCGATAATGAATACGACGGTATTTTCGATACTTATCCTGCCGCTCGTCATGCTTCTTCCGATGTAGCGAGATAAGTTTTGGAATTATTGTCAATAATAAGTTGAGAATGACGGAAAGATGTGTTAAAATGATACGGTAACAAAGCGGTTTGCAGTTAAGAGAGAAACTATCAAACCGAAGATAAAACGTTCGAATATTATATACGGAGCTTTATTTGCTATGCAAAATTGCAAAGTATTAATGATAAAATAAAATATTATTAATATAAGGAGATATACGGTATGGGAAAGATAACTAAGGACATGCTTATCGCAGACGCTCTTCAAGAGGGCAATACCAACGCTATCGCAGAGGTTCTTTACAGTGTGGGAATGCACTGTTTCGGTTGCGCTATGGCAAGAGGCGAGACTGTAGAGGACGCGGCTGCCGTTCACGGCGTCGACGTCGACGAACTCGTTGCGAATCTCAACGCTGCGGCTATGAGAGTCGACGAGTGATATATTCGCGCCGATTTTAATATCTAAACTTTAGCGTTCGTCCTTAACGGTCGGACGCTTTTGTTTATTTTGACGTTAAGGAATAAGTTTCGTTTTTTGCCGCGGCCGCGTGTTTAACGCGTATGCGGAATATAAGTCTCTTACTATTTGCCTTAGTTTTGAGCGTATAAGATACGGCGATAATGGCGGCGATAGGACGCGGATCGCGTTTTTTATGTAAAAACGATATAGGAATTATTTATGGCTTTTTCGAAACCGCCTATTTTCAATTATATCAAATACGCGATAAACCGTTGAAGATACAGAGTTTTTGTTCTTGAGGTATTCTTTCAAAATTCATAAAAGAGTGGTTTTCGGCGTGTGGAACGTCAAAACGACACTATATATTGTGTTTTTCGATAAATGATCGCGAAAACGGCGTATAAATGCGAAAAACGCAGTTTTCGCAATCGAAAACGCCCGTAAAATTATGAAACACACGGTAAAGTCGCGAATTTGAAAAAATTTATAAAAAACACTCGAAAACGTTTGACATTATTATTTTAATACGATATTATTAATGAGCCGCTAAAAAGGGATGAAGTATAAAGTTACACCTTGAAGTGAGAATTTATACGGACAAGAGTTCGACAATCGAGCGACTAACTCTAAAGACAGAGCCAACTGTCTTTATTAAAAGAGGCGGAACGAAACACACGGAAAAGTGTATTAATTAAAACGGGTTAGGAAACCAATGGAGGTATTGCAACATGGCAAACAAAATGATCAGGATCAGACTTAAGGCTTACGATCACACTCTTATCGACAGCGCAGCGGAGAAAATCGTCGAGACCGTTAAGAGAAACGGCGCAAAGGTATCGGGACCGATCCCGCTCCCTACGGAAAAAGAGATCGTTACTATCCTTCGTTCGCCGCACAAGTACAAGGATAGCAGAGAGCAATTTGAAATCAGAACACACAAGCGTCTCATTGATATTTACAATCCTACCGCTAAGGCCGTCGACTCTCTCATGAGACTCGACCTTCCGGCAGGCGTAGACATCAACGTTAAGCTGTAACTTTTATATATATTATACGGAGGTGAACTTTATCTATGAATAAAGCAATCATTGGAAAGAAAATCGGCATGAGCCAGCTCTTTACTTCCGACGGTAAGGTAATACCGGTAACGGTCGTAGAGGCAGGTCCCTGCGCAGTCGTTCAGAAGAAGACTGTTGAAAAGGACGGTTACAACGCTATACAGGTAGCGTTCGGAACTATCAAGGCAAAGAACGTAACGAAGCCGGTTGCCGGTCACTACAAGAAGGCCGGAGTTGAAGCAAAGAGATATCTTCGCGAGTTCAGGCTCTGCGACTGCTCGAAGTACGAAGTGGGCAGCGAGATCAAGTGCGATATATTCGCAGAAGGCGACAGAGTCGACGTAACCGGTAACTCAAAGGGTCACGGTTTTACCGGACCTATCAAAAGATGGAATTTCCACACGGGTCCGATGGCTCACGGTTCGGGATACCACAGAGGCGTAGGTTCGCTCGGTTCGAACTCCACTCCTTCGAGAGTATTCAAGAACAAGAAGATGGCAGGTCAGTGGGGTAACGAAAAGGTTACTATGCAGAATCTTACCGTAGTCAAAGTCGACGCCGAGAAGAACCTGCTCTTCGTTAAGGGCGCTGTTCCCGGAGCCAAGAACGGTATGGTTATCGTCAAGGATTCCGTCAAAGCAAAGAAAGGTTGATGAAGGAGTGATTGAGTAATGATAGTTAATGTATATAATACCGACGCCAAGGCAGTCGGCAAAAAGGAACTAAACGAGGCAATATTCGGTCAGGCCGTTAACGAGACTCTTATTCATCAGGTAGTAGTGGCTCAGCTCGCTAATAAGAGACAGGGTACGAAGTCCACTCTTACGAGAAGCGAAGTAAGAGGCGGAGGCATCAAGCCGTGGAGACAGAAGGGAACGGGTCGCGCAAGACAGGGTTCTATCAGATCTCCGCAGTGGATAAAGGGCGGAGTCGTATTCGCTCCGAAGCCGAGAGATTTCTCTCAGAAGATCAACGCAAAGATGAAGAAGGCGGCTATGGTCAGCGCTTTGTCGGCAAAGGTCGCAAACAACGAATTCACCGTTGTGGACAAGATAGCTATCGAGGCTCCCAAGACGCGTAACGTAGCGGCAATTCTTAAGAATTTCAACTTCGTTGATTCGAGAGTGCTCTTCGTTATCAACAGCGCGAAGGAAGAGACCGCTTCGATACTCAGAGCCGCTAAGAATATAGAGAAGGTCAACGTTATCGACGTAGCTCTTCTCAACGTATACGACTTGCTCGCTAACAAGAACTGCGTGATAACGCTCAGCGCTGTAGAAAAGCTGCAGGGAGAGGAGGATAACAAGTAATGAACGCTTACGATATTATCATTAAACCGGTACTTTCCGAAAAGAGCTACGAAGGCATAGCTAATAAGAAGTACACGTTCAAGGTCGTTAAGAGCGCTACCAAGACCGATATAAAGAGAGCTGTCGAGACGGCTTTCGGCGTTAAGGTGGCTAAGGTAAATACGGTCAACGTACAGGGCAAGTTCAAGAGAATGGGCAGAAACGAGGGTAAGACTTCGGATTACAAGAAGGCTATCGTACAGTTGGCTGAAGACAGCAAGGCAATCGAATTCTTCGAGAACCTGATGTAATCGGAGGAGGTAAAGAGTAATGGCAATCAAGAAATATAAACCGACTTCGCCGGCTTCCCGTTTCAAGAGCGTATCGACGTTTGACGAGATCACTTGCACGACTCCCGAGAGAAGCCTGCTCGAATCGAAGTCCAGAACCGGCGGTAGAAACAATAACGGCAGAATAACCGTTAGACATATCGGCGGCGGTAACAGAAACAAATACAGAATAATAGATTTCAAGAGAAATAAGACGGATATACCCGCTAAGGTAGCTACCATAGAGTACGATCCGAACCGTTCTGCGAATATAGCGCTTCTCAACTATGCCGACGGCGAAAAAAGATACATCATCGCTCCGCTCGGACTCAACGTGGGAGATACGGTAATAAGCAGCGCAAGCGCGGACATCAAGGCAGGTAACTGTCTCCCGCTCGAGAATATCCCCGTAGGTTCGATGATACACAATATCGAGCTCTATCCCGGAAAGGGCGGTCAGGTAGCGAGAGCGGCAGGAAACGCGGCTCAGCTCATGGCAAAAGAAGGCAAGTACGCTATCGTAAGAATGCCGTCGGGCGAAATGAGATATATCCCCATCAAGTGTAAGGCTACTATCGGTCAGGTCGGAAATCTCGATCACGAGCTCGTTTCGATCGGTAAGGCAGGAAGAAAGAGACACATGGGCGTTAAGCCGACCGTCAGAGGTGTAGTTATGAACCCGTGCGATCACCCGCATGGTGGCGGTGAGGGTAAGTCGCCGATAGGTATGGCTAGCCCTGTAACTCCTTGGGGCGTTCCGACTCTCGGTCACAAGACCCGTAAGAAGAAGAACAGATCCAATAAGTTCATAATCAAGCGTATCAACTAGGAGGATTCGAAATGAGTAGATCAGTTAAAAAAGGACCTTACGTAGAAGAGAGGTTGTTAAATAGAATTATTGCTATGAACGAGTCTAACGAGAAGAAAGTCGTTAAGACTTGGTCGAGATCATCTACCATTTATCCCGATATGGTTGGTCACACTATCGCCGTACACGACGGTAGAAAGCACGTGCCCGTATACGTGACCGAAGATATGGTAGGATGCAAACTCGGTGAGTTCGCTCCGACCAGAACCTTCAAGGGTCACGCAGGCGAAAAGACCAGCGGCGGTAGATAAGAAGGAGGACGAATATAATGGCTACAAGAATGAGAGAAAAGACGAAAGCTCTTCACGAGAACGCAGACAAGCGTCCGAGAGCGATCGCAAAGTATATCAGAATTTCTCCGGATAAGGTCAGGATCGTTCTCGACATTATCAGAGGAAAGAGTTATCAAGACGCGGTGGCTATTCTCAAGAATACACCCAAGGCAGCTTCAGAGGTACTTATCAAAGTGCTTAACTCCGCAGCGGCTAACGCAGAGAATAATTTGAATATGAGCAAGAACGATTTGTTCGTCGCAGAGTGTTTTGCGGATCAGGGTCCGATACTCAAGAGAGTACAGCCCAGAGCGCAAGGCAGAGCGTTCAGGATCAATAAGAGAACGAGCCATATCACAGTTATACTCGACGCTTTTGCGAAGTAATTAAGGAGGTTTACAATGGGACAGAAAGTTAATCCACACGGTCTTAGAGTCGGCATTATAAAGAATTGGGATGCTCAGTGGTATGCCGGCAAGAAGGATTTTGCGAACAATCTTATCGAGGACAATAAGATAAGAACTTACCTCAAGAAGAAGTACTATAAGTTCGCCATCTCGAGAATAACCATCTCGAGAGTTATATCTTCGGATATTCTCACCGTCAACGTTTATACCTCTAAGCCCGGCGCCGTTATCGGCAAGGGCGGCGCAGGCGTCGACGAGATGAAGAAGGAAGTTATGAAACTTGCTCCGAAGAAGAACGTTAATATCAATATTATAGAAGTCAAGAGACCCGACATCGACGCTCAGCTCGTCGCTGAGAATATAGCGCTCCAGCTCGAGAACAGAGTTCAGTTCAGAAGAGCTATGAAGCAGAGCATAACGAGAGCTATGAAGAGCGGTATCCAGGGTATCAAAACTATGGTTTCGGGACGTCTCGACGGCCGTGAGATCGCAGGCAGCGAGAATTATCACGAAGGTTCGATACCTCTTCAGACTTTGAGAGCCGACATAGATTACGCAACGGCTGAAGCTCATACGACTTTCGGCGTTATCGGCGTTAAAGTATGGATATACAAGGGAGAGGTTCTCGGTAAGTCCACTACCAAGGAAGGAGGAAATGCGTAATGTTAATGCCTAAGAGAGTTAAGAGAAGACGTGTTCATCGCGGAAGAATGAAGGGACACGCCAACAAGGGCAACGTAATAGCTTACGGCGAATACGGTCTCGTAAGTATGGAGCCCGCTTGGATCACTTCCAATCAGATAGAGGCTGCCCGTATCGCAATGACTCGTTACATCAAAAGAGGCGGTAGAGTTTGGATAAACATATTCCCGCACAAGCCTATCACGGCTAAGCCCGCCGAGACCAGAATGGGTAGCGGTAAGGGTTCGGTAGAGTACTGGGCTGCGGTAGTTAAGCCGGGCAGAGTTATGTTCGAGATGGCAGGCGTATCCGAAGAAGTCGCAAGAGAAGCTATGCGTCTTGCAGGTCACAAACTTCCTGTAAAGTGCAAGTTCGTTAAGAAAGAAGAAGGCGGTGAAGGTTGATGAAAGCTAAATTATTATTCGAAATGTCTACAGACGAGTTGAAGAACAAGTTGGAGTCTTTGAAGCAGGAATTATTTAACCTTCGCTTTAAGCACGCTGTAGGTCAGCTTGAGAACGCTAACCAGTTGGCTATCTGCAAGAAGGATATAGCGAGAGTTAATACTATCCTCCGTCAGAGAGAGCTGGGTATATCTCAGGAAGTAGCTCCGGAGAAGAAGAGCAGAGCTAAAAAGGCCGCTAAGTAACAGGAGGGTTGATAATGGAAACTACCGAAAGAAATTTGAGAAAAGAGAGAGTGGGTATAGTTGTCAGCGATAAGATGGACAAGACCGTCGTCGTCGCTATTCAGCAGAGAGTTAAGCACCCTCTTTATAAAAAGATAGTCAATAAGACTAAGAAATTCATGGCTCACGATGAAGAGAACACCTGCGGTATCGGAGATAAGGTTCTCATTCAGGAGACGCGTCCGCTCAGCAAGAACAAGTGCTGGCGTATCGTCGAGATCATCGAGAAGGCTAAGTAAGGAGGTACGCTGATATGATAATACCGGAGACTATATTGAAGGTCGCAGACAATTCGGGCGCTAAAGAGATCAAGTGTATAAGAGTGCTCGGCGGTTCTTTTAGAAGAAGCGGCAATATCGGCGACGTTATAGTAGCTGCCGTTCAGTCGGCTTCCACCGGCGGCGCGGTCAAGAAGGGCGACGTCGTTAAGGCGGTAATCGTAAGAACCAATTACGGAGTCAGAAGAAACGACGGCTCGCACATCAAGTTCGACGATAACGCAGCAGTTATAATCGACAACCAGAAGCAACCGAGGGGAACCCGTATCTTTGGACCTATCGCTAGAGAGCTCAGAGATAAGGACTATATGAAGATAATTTCCCTTGCACCGGAAGTTCTATAAGGAGGCGTAAGCTATGCAGATCAAGAAGAATGACGCCGTAATGGTAATTGCGGGAAAGGAAAAGGGCAAGTCAGGCACTGTAACGAGCGTAGACGTCTCGGGCGGAAAGGTCGTTATCGACGGACTCAATACGGTTGCTAAAGCCGTTAAGCCTAAGAACGCTCAGGAGAAGGGCGGTATCGTTAAGAAGTCGGCTCCTATCGACGCATCTAACGTTATGATAGTATGCCCGAGCTGCGGTAAGGCTACGAGAGTATCTCACAAGGTCGAGAACGTAGACGGCAAGGACGTTAAGACGCGTATTTGTAAAAAGTGCGGAGCGTCTCTCGAGGTAAGCGGAGCAAAGGCTAAGGCTACTGCTAAGAAGGCTACCAAGAAGACCACTGCGACTAAGAAGACTACCGCTACCAAGAAGGCATCGAAAGACGCTGAGCAGGAAGCGTAATATCAATGGAGGATAACCACTGTGGCTAATAAAAAAGATCAGGTTGCTAAAGAAGTTGCAACCGATAGCAGATACAGAATCAAGAACGTTTATTATAAAGAAGCCGTTCCGGCTCTTGTCAATAAGTTCGGATATAAAAATATCAACGAAGTTCCCAAGCTCGTCAAGATAGTCCTCAATATGGGACTCGGCGACATCAAGGATAACGCCAAGAGCATGCAGCTTGCGATCGAAGAGCTCAAGACTATCGCGGGACAGACTCCCGTGGTAACGAAGGCTAAAAAGAGCGTCGCTAACTTCAAACTCCGTCAGGGAATGAATATCGGCGCGAAAGTAACGCTTCGTCAGGAGAAGATGTACGATTTCTTCGATAAGTTCGTGTCGCTCGCATTGCCGAGAGTAAGGGACTTTAAGGGTATCCCCGCCGATTCTTTCGACGGCAGAGGTAACTACGCTATGGGCGTTAAAGAGCAGCTTATATTCCCCGAAATATCTTATGATAAAGTAGAGAAGGTAAGAGGTTTCGACGTTTGTTTCGTTACGACCGCTAAGACGGATGCAGAGGCAAAAGAGTTGCTTAAACTCCTCGGTTTGCCTTTCGTAAAGTAAGGAGGATTTTGAAGTATGGCAAAGAAAGCTATGATTAATAAACAGCAACTTACACCGAAGTATTCTACGAGAGCGTATACGAGATGCAGAATATGCGGAAGACCGCACGCTGTTCTCAGAAAGTACGGCATTTGCAGAATTTGCTTCAGAGAACTCGCTTACAAGGGCGAAATCCCCGGCGTAAAGAAAGCAAGCTGGTAATAGGAGGATATTTACTATGATGATGACTGATCCAATCGCTGATATGCTCACCCGTATCAGAAACGGTTTAATAGCAAAGAAGGACGAGGTTCTCGTTCCCGCATCGAAGATGAAAGTAGCGATAGCAAATATTCTTGTCGAAGAAGGATTTGTAAAGAGCGTCGAGATAGTTGAAGGCGGCGTTCAGAATAATATCAAGGTAGTTCTCAAGTACGGTCCTAAGGGAGAGAAGGTCATTACCGGTCTCAAGAGAGTGAGTAAGCCCGGTCTCCGTATCTATGCGAACGTAGACGAACTCCCGAAGGTCTTGAACGGACTCGGCATAGCTATTGTCAGCACGTCCAAGGGCATTATGACGGACAAAGTAGCAAGAGCCAACCATATCGGCGGCGAAGTGCTCGCTTACGTCTGGTAATCTAGGAGGTAATTATATGTCAAGAATAGGTAGACTCCCTGTGGAAATCCCTGCAGGCGTAACTGTTACCGTAACTCCCGACAACTACGTTACCGTAAAGGGACCGCTCGGCGAACTCAAGCAGTTCCTCAACGTTAAAGGTTCTTATACGGAAGTAGTAGACGGCGTAAAGAAAGAGGTTGCAGGCAATCTTGTCGAGGTAGAAGTTAAGGAAAATCTTGTACACGTTACCAGAAAGAACGATGAGAAGAACGTTAAGGCTATGCACGGTCTTTACAGAAAGCTCATTGCGAATATGGTCGAGGGCGTAACGAAGGGTTACTCCAAGACGCTCGTTGTCAACGGCGTAGGTTACAAGGTGGCAAAGCAAGGCGCTAAGATCGTTATGAACGTCGGTTATTCTCACCCCGTAGAGATAGTGGCTCCCGAGGGGATCACGCTCGATACGAACGGCAATACCGATATTATCGTTAAGGGTATCAATAAAGAGCTCGTCGGTCAGGTAGCCGCTAATATCAAGGCGATCAAGAAGCCGGATCCGTACCACGCATACGGCGTTCGTTATTCGGACGAAGTTATCGTGAGAAAGGAAGGCAAGACTGCCGGTAAATAAGGAGTGAGACGATATTATGATAAAGAAGATAGATAAGAACGCTATAAGACAGAAGAGACACACGAGAGTCAGAGGCAAGATCTCAGGTACTGCCGAAAGACCGCGTCTTTCCGTTTACAGAAGCACCAATCACATCTATGCTCAGCTCATAGACGACGTAAAGGGCGTAACGCTCGTCTCTTGCTCTACTATGGCTAAGGATATGGTAGCTCTTGTTAAAGAGATGACCAAGGTCGAAGCAGCTAAGTGCGTCGGCGAGAACGTAGCTAAGAAGGCTATGGCAGCAGGCATCAACGAGGTCGTTTTCGACAGAGGCGGATACTTGTACACAGGTCGTGTTAAGAGTCTTGCTGACGGCGCTAGAGAAGCCGGTTTGAAATTCTAATAGGAGGACATCGACATGGCTAGAAGAGATAATAAATTCCAGAATAAAGAGGAAAGCGAACTCATTAACAAGCTGATTCACGTTAACCGTGTTACCAAGGTTGTTAAGGGCGGTAGAACCATGCGTCTTTCGGCTCTCGTAGTCGTAGGCGACGAAAAGGGTTCGGTAGGCGTAGGTATGGGTAAAGCTGCCGAGGTTCCCGAAGCTATCAAAAAGGCTACTGCGGACGCTAAGCACAATATGATAAACGTATCGCTCGTCGGTACGACTATCCCTCACGAGGTTATCGGTACTTACGGAAGAGGCAAGGTAATCATGCTCCCCGCTGAAGAAGGTACCGGAGTTATAGCGGGCGGTCCCGTCCGTCTCGTCCTCGAAGCGGTAGGTATCAAGAACGTAAGAACGAAGTCTATCGGTACTAACAATCCGATCAACTGCGTTAAGGCAACTATCAACGCTCTTTCTCAGCTCAGAACCGTCGAGCAGGTCGCTGCTCTTCGCGGTAAGAGCGTAGAAGAGATTCTCGGTTAAGGAGGGACGCTTAGATGAGTCAGATTAAAGTTACTTTGAAGAGAAGCACTATAGGTTGCATTAAGAAGCAGAAGGCTACGATCGAAGCTCTCGGACTTAAGAAGATAGGTTCTTCGAGAGTTCACAACGATACGAAAGAGATAAGAGGAATGATCAACGTCGTTTCGCATCTCGTCGAAGTCGTTGAGCTATAATTAGAGGAGGTATTAACAATGTTAGAGAATTTAACTCCTAATAAAGATGCCAGAAAGGCAGGAAAGAGACTGGGCAGAGGTATCGGTTCGGGTCTCGGTAAGACCTCCGGTAAGGGGCATAAAGGTCAGTGGGCAAGAAGCGGCGGCGGAGTTCGTCCGGGATTCGAAGGCGGTCAGATGCCGCTTATCAGAAGAGTTCCGAAGAGAGGCTTCAACAACGCTTTTGCCAAGGAATATTCTATAATCAATATTTCGGACTTAGAAATCTTTGAAAACGGCACTGTCGTAACAAAAGAACTCTTGCTCGAGAAAGGACTTCTCAGCAAGGTGGAGAATTACGGCGTTAAGGTTCTCGGTAACGGAGCTTTGACGAAGAGCTTGACGGTTCAGGCTCAGAAATTCACTAAGTCAGCTGCAGAAAAAATCGAACAAGCAGGTGGCAAAGCAGAGGTGCTATAATGTGGAAAACCATAGTTAATGCTTTTTCCGATAAAGAAATCAGAAAAAGAATATTTTTGACACTCGGTATGCTGATATTATTCAGAATCGGATGCTTTATTCCGCTCCCCGGTATCAATGTGAGCGCAATAGAGGCTTCGACAAAGGATAATTCGTTCATGGAACTTATGAGCACAATGACAGGCGGAGCTTTGAGCCAGGGAACGCTGTTCTCGCTCGGTATCCTCCCGTTCATAAACTCGTTCATTATAATGCAGCTCCTTACGATTATTATCCCGAAACTCGCCGAGCTATCTAAGGGCGATCAGGAAGGAAGAAAGAAGTACACGCAGATAACAAGATACGTCGCTATAGTTCTTGCCGTAATTCAGGGCATAGGCATATGCGTCGGATGGAAGGATGCGTTCCAACCTACTTTCGGTTCTACTATCGTTACGATGATCACTGTCATAATCATGTTAACTGCGGGTTCGACATTAGTTATGTGGTTAGGTGAGAGAATTACGGAGTACGGTATCGGTAACGGCACTTCGCTCATAATATTCGTCGGTATCATATCGACGGCGGGCGTAAGTTTCCTTCAGGCATGTAATACAATGTCAAACGATCCCGTCTTGATTTGGTATTTTGTCGGATTTATTATACTTATAGTTGCGCTCTTTTTCCTTATCGTATACGTCGATCTTGCAGAAAGACGCATACCCGTATCTTACGGCGGAAGAAGCGGCGGCTCGTATTACAGCAACAACTATAAGACGCATATACCTCTCAGAGTCAATGCGTCGGGCGTTATGCCGATAATCTTCGCAACGTCTATCTTGATGTTCCCGATGATGCTCGGCAGCCTTATCCCGACGGACGCGTCCGCTTGGTGGAACAGATACCTCGGCGTAGGTACGGTATGGTATTACGTTATACTCATTCCGCTCATAATATTCTTCGCATACTTCTATTCTCAGATACAGTTCAATCCGATAGAGGTCGCGATCAATATATACAGCAGAGGCGGCAGAGTCATCCCGTTCAGTAACGCAAGAGACGCGAGCGAATATCTCAAGAAGATAAACAATCGTATCGTCTTATTCGGCGCGCTGTTCCTCGGATTCATCGCGATAATCCCTGCGGTAGGATTCCAGTTATTAGGCGAAAAGATTAATATGAATAACGCTTTCTCGGCAACGGGACTCTTGATTATCGTAAGCGTCGCTCTCGAACTCAACAAGCAGCTCGAAGCGCAGATAATGAATAAGCAGTTCGCTAAAGTTTTGGGTTAAAGTAGATAATTGTCACGGGGCGGAGATCCGCCCCATGGGCAATGTTTATTTTTGTATTGAGGTAAATTTATGAAATTGATATTGTTAGGCGCTCCCGGAGCGGGCAAAGGTACTCAGGCTACAAGGATAAGCGAAAAGTATTCGATACCGCATATTTCGACGGGAGATATCCTCAGAAGAAATATCAAAGAAGGCACCGAACTAGGTAAACTTGCCAAGAGCTATATCGACAAAGGTATGCTCGTTCCCGACGAGGTCGTAATAGGTCTCATGAAAGAGAGACTGAGCGAAGAGGATTGTAAAAAAGGTTTTCTTCTCGACGGCTTTCCGAGAACGGTAAAACAGGCGGAAGCTCTCGAGACGGTAACGGATATCGACGTAGTACTAGATATCAGCGTCCCTTACGGAATTATCGTCGATAGGATCGCAGGCAGAAGAATGTGCGTTTGCGGAGAGAGCTATCACGTTAGTATGGGGATCGGCGATACTTGTCTCAAGTGCGGAGCTAAACTCTATCAGAGAGACGACGACAAGCCCGAAACTGTAAAGGCAAGGATAGACGTCTATGACAAGCAGACGTCGCCGCTTATAGATTTTTATAACGCGAAAGGGATATTAAAGAGCGTCGACGGCAATAATGAACCGTCCGCAGTCTTTAATGAAGTTGTAAAGGTGCTTAATGATTTCAATTAAAACGGAAGAAGAGATCGTCCTCATGAGAGGAGCGAACGCAATCGTAAGAGATCTTCTTTTATATCTTGAAGAGCATATCAAGCCGGGTATAACTACGAAACGTCTCGATGCTCTAGCATATGACTTCATCGTTAAAAACAACGCGAAACCGTCGTTTTTGGGCTTTGAAGGATATCCTGCGAGCATATGTACGTCGATAGACGCGCAAGTCGTACACGGTATTCCTTCCGAGCGGAAGCTCGTTGAGGGAGAAATTATCAGCGTTGACGTCGGGACTATATATAAAGGTTATCAAGGCGACGCGGCAAGGACTTTTGCAGTCGGCGAAATATCCGCCGAAAAGCAAAGGCTTATAGACGTGACCAGAGAGAGTTTCTTTAAGGGAATCGAATGTCTTAAAGACGGCGCGAGACTCGGAGACCTCGGCTACGCGATACAGAGCTACGCAGAGAAGAACGGCTATTCGGTCGTGAGAGCTTTGACGGGTCACGGTATAGGAAGGGAAATGCACGAAGACCCCGCTATTCCCAATTTCGGGAAAGCCGGAAGAGGAATGAGAGTCAAAGCAGGTATGACGCTTGCTATAGAGCCCATGATCAATATGGGCGATTACGACGTACTGCTCCTCGACGACGGTTGGACGGTGGTGACTGCCGACTACAAACCGTCGGCTCATTATGAAAATACCGTTCTTGTAACGGAAAACGGCGTTGAGATTCTATCGCTGTAAGGAGTAAGATGAACGACATGACAGTGGGCGCAATAGTCTATTCTACAAAGGGTCGCGATAAAGATTCGTATTATGCGGTGATCGAAGTGGTTTCCGCAGATTACGTAAAGATAGCCGACGGCAAATACAGGACTATAGAGAAGCCAAAGTTAAAGAAAGTAAAGCATTTGAAATGGAACGGCGCTATGCTCGACGGCATACACGCGAAACTTGCTTCCGGCAAGCAGATATTCGATGCCGAACTTACGAGCGCATTGAGACAGTGGAAAGAATCGAATCAAGGTTGAGGATTTTGGAGGTATAACGTGTCTAAAGAAGATGTAATTGACGCTGAAGGAAGAGTTATTGAAGTCTTGCCGAACGCAAGATTCAAAGTTGAGCTTAGTAACGGTCACGTTATTAACGCGTATTTGTCGGGTAAACTTCGCATGAACTATATAAGAGTTCTCGAGGGCGACGCAGTAAAGGTTGAAATGAGTCCTTACGATCTGACTCAGGGAAGGATCGTATGGCGTAACAAGAATTAGTGGAGGATAAAACAATGAAAGTCAGACCGTCTGTAAAACCTATGTGTGACAAGTGTAAGGTCATTAAGAGAAACGGCAGAGTAATGATCATCTGCTCCAAGTACAAGAATCACAAGCAGAGACAGGGTTGATTCAAGATGTCAGGCAATGTAACGCGATATACGCGGCATTGCCCGCATTTTCTTTACGGAATATGCGGATTTTGACAACTTTCTCTATATTTTGGCGTGAATTTAGTTGAGATATTATTAAAAGTATGCTAAAATATATACTCGATACCGTATGTCTTGACGTACAATCCGTACGCGCGGGACGTATGGTTTAATTCGCATTTAACGCATATGAGAGCGGCTGAACGCGACGCAACATTCCAAACTTCTTGCGGACGTGATTCTCAATAGTGTGTTGAAATACATTACATTTTTTATGGAGGTAATTTCATGGCTCGTATTGCTGGCGTAGATTTGCCACGAGAGAAAAGAGTGGAGATTGGACTTACTTATATCTACGGTATAGGTAGGGTAACAGCTAACAAGATTCTTAGCGAAGCGAAGATTGATCCTGATACCAGAGTCAGAGACTTGACAGAGGAACAGGTCAGCGCGATTCGTGATTACATCGAGAAGCACCTCGTAGTCGAGGGCGACTTGAGAAGAGAAGTAAAATTGAACATCAAACGACTTATGGAGATAGGTTGTTACAGAGGCGTAAGACACAGAAAGGGATTGCCCGTTCGCGGTCAGAGCACAAAGCAGAACGCTCGTACAAGAAAAGGTCCGAAGCGTACTGTTAGCCGCAAGAAGAAGTAATAGGAGGTACGAGAATGGCTGCTGCTAAGAAAACAAGAAAGAAGAATAGCAAACGCGTTGAGAAAGGCTGCGTACACATTCAGTCTTCATTCAACAATACCCTCGTTACTATTACCGACACGCAGGGTAACACGATTTCGTGGTCCAGCTCGGGTAAACTCGGTCTCAGAGGCTCGAAGAAGAGCACTCCGTTCGCAGCTCAGATGGTTGCGGAGGACGCGGCTAAGGCTGCTAAAGATTGCGGACTTAGAAGCGTAGAAGTTTACGTCAAAGGACCCGGTTCAGGCAGAGAATCCGCAATCAGAGCGTTGCAGGTTGCTGAGCTTGAAGTAACGCTTATCAAGGACGTATCGCCGATTCCTCATAACGGTTGCCGTCCGCCAAAACGCAGAAGGTTATAGGAGGTAAGGTATGGCTAAATATACAGGTGCAGACTGTCGTTTATGTAGAAGAGAAGGAACTAAGTTATATCTTAAGGGCGAGAAGTGTACTTCTGAGAAATGCCCGTTCAATAAAAGACCCAATCCTCCCGGCCAGCACGGCGCGGCTAGAAAGAAGGCTACCGGATATTCTATCCAGCTCAGAGAGAAGCAGAAGACTAAGAGAATATACGGTCTTTGCGAGAAGCAGTTCCACGGTTACTTTACAATGGCTGAGAAGATGAGAGGCGTTACGGGTGAAAATATGCTCGCGCTTCTCGAGAGAAGACTCGACAACGTAGTTTACAGAATAGGTCTCGGTTCTTCGAGAGCTATGGCTAGACAGATCGTCAATCACGGTCTCGTTACCGTAAACGGAAAGAGAGTCAATATCCCTTCTTATCTCATCAAGGCCGGAGACGTGGTCGCAGTTAAAGATAATAAGCAGAGTAAGACAATGTTTGACGACATTAAAGCTAACGCTCCTAAGGGACTTCCCAAGTGGCTCACGTTCGACAACGAGAAGCTTGCCGCTACGGTTGTTTCTCTTCCGGAAAGAGCCGACATTGAGTTGAATATCGAGGAACACTTGATCGTTGAGTTGTATTCGAAGTAAGACTCTAACGTAAATAATTAGGAGGGATTGATTTCATGATAGAAATTATTACACCAAAGATTGAATGTGATGAGGTTGTCGTCTCGAGAGAGACCAGCTTCGTAGTAGAGCCTCTCGAGAGAGGTTTCGGAACAACACTCGGCAACTGCTTGAGGAGGATTCTTTTGGGTTCTCTCCCAGGTGCAGCTCCTGTAGGTGTAAAGATCGCAGGTGTTAAGCATGAATTTTCGACAATTCCGGGAGTAAGAGAGGATGTAACCGAAATCATCCTTAACGTAAAGAGACTCGCAGTCAAAGCGTTCACCGAAGACAAGAATTTCAAACAGGTTGTTCGTATTTCAAAGAACACTCCGGGCGAAGTTAAGGCTGCGGACATCGAGCACAGCTCGGACATCGAGATTCTCAATCCGGAATTGACAATATGTACTCTTGACGAGGGAGCTTCGTTCGATATGGAGATCACTATCGGTTACGGTAGAGGTTACGTCAGCGCGAAGGACAACAAGGACGAGACTCAGACTATCGGATACATACCGGTAGATTCGATATTCACGCCCGTTGCCAACGCTAATTACAAGGTAGAGAGCGCCAGAGTCGGTCAACGCATCGACTATGAGAAGCTGACTATCGACGTAACTACAGACGGTACTTCCAATCCGAGAGACGTTATCAGTCTTGCCGCTAAGATAATGGAAGAACATGTCAATCTGTTCGTCAATCTTGTTGACGATATGAAGGGCAGAGAGATCCTTATCTGTCAGGACGACGAGAAACAGCACAAAGTACTCGAAATGAGCATCGAAGAGCTGGATCTTTCGGTAAGATCGTATAACTGTCTCAAGAGAGCCGGTATACACACCGTCGAGGATTTGACAAGAAAGACTGAAGAGGATATGCTCAAAGTTCGTAATCTCGGTAAGAAATCTCTTGAAGAAGTCATCAAGAAGATTCACGATCTCGGATTCGAGCTTCGTAGCAAGGACGAATAATATAGGAGGTTTTAAGCACAATGGCTAGAAAGTTAGGTAGACCTACCAAAGAGAGAATGCATATCTTGAGAAATCAGGTTTCGGAGCTTCTCTGGTACGGTCAGATAGAGACAACTGTTGATAGAGCTAAGGAAGTTAGACGTTTGGCTGACAAGATGATAACGCTTGCAGTAAGAACGTATGACGATACTATAAAGACTACAAAGGAGAAAGTCAATCTTAAGGGCGAAAAGGTTGCCGTCGAGTATACAAACGACGGAGTAAGAAAGCTCGCCGCAAGAAGAAAGATGATGAGCGTTCTCCGCGATCTTCAGGAACCTAAGAAGGAGAAGGAGAGCAAGTCGGCATATAACGATAGAACCCGCGACGTTAAGCATCCGCTCGTTGAGAAGGTATTTAACGTTTACGGACCTAAGTACGCAAAGAGAGCCGAGGAACTCGGTCAGGGCGGCGGCTATACGAGAGTTATCAAGATGACTGAAAGACGCGGCGACAATGCGGAAAGAGCTATCGTTCAGCTTGTTTGATCCATTAACATCTTAAAAGACGGAGATCATTCTCCGTCTTTTTTTATTATTTTTAATCGACGATTCGCGTCACGCTAAAGACGATAATTATAAAAAAATTTTGAAGACGCGAAATATAATTTATCAATGAGAGTAAAAGAATCGGATAGGAATAATATTCATTATTAATTTATATTATGATGTTCTGTGTGATTCTTAAGTAAAAGTATATGATGACTAACAAGGATATAATTTATGAAGCAATGCGTCAGTCCGCAGTGGATCTTGGGGCGAATATCGAAGATTTTACTAAGGATGAGAACGTTATAGTAAAATCGGTAAACAATAAAAATGCAAGGGCATATCTGACGCTTCCGTTCGATATAGACCTGGTAACGTATGGGAATAACGTTGTCGCGTCCGTCAGCGACGAGTGCTACGATATAGCTAAAGAGTACGTTGAAAAGTATATGCTCAGCGACATATTTTCGACGCCTAAGATCAACGTTTTGAACGAGAAATTGTCGCCTCTCGATCTTGAGGTATGCTTCATGGCGGAATACTTTTTGCCAGATATGAGAGCGCTTGAAAAGAAGGAGACGAAGTACGAACTTCGCCTTATGGAAAAGGGCGAATTCGATGAGTTCTATAATGATATAGATACGTGGAGCAACGCAATAATAAACGGAAAACGCGACGTATTACTTCTAGGAGCTTACGATAAAGGAAAACCGATAGGTCTTGCCGGAGCGTCTCAGGACGGCGACAATATGTGGCAGATAGGAATAGACGTTCTTCCCGACTATAGAAGACAGGGCGTTGCGAGTTCGCTCACGTCTAATCTTGCGGTAGCTATTCTCGAAAGGAATAAAGTTCCGTTCTATTGCTGCGCTTGGTCTAATATTCGTTCTTTCAGGAACGCTATATCGTCGGGATTTCGTCTCGCGTGGTCGGAAATGACTATAAAGAGCAAAGAGTTTACAGCTAAGATGAAATGATTTCCGAGGTTGACAAATTCGGCTTACGCGTGATAAAATAATTAAAATCATTTTAAGAAGGTAGTTATGTTCGGCAGTATTTACAGAGTCGATTTGATAAGCGGAGATTATGCTCTTTTAAGAAGCGATAGTAACGAAAATACAGTGGCGTTGGCGCTGCTTCCCGAGGATATAAACGAGGGCGATCACGTTCGCTTCGAGCTGATATCATACGTGAAATGCGATATTAACGGTAACGAACTTTAAGATAATATATGATGCGGATATTCTGAATTAACGGATATTCGTATAGTCGGAGGATATATGTCGCTTAAAAAAGAAGGTATCGAGTTCCTTGTTGAAAACAGGATAAGGAACGACAGAGAGTTTTATAATTCGCATAAAGACATAGCGAACAAATACGTCATAGAACCGCTCAAAGAGCTGGTCATAGAGCTTACGCCGTATATGCTCGGCGTCGACGGCGAAATGATAGTTGAACCGAAGACGACAAAGACGATATCGCGAATAGCTCGCGATACGAGATATACGAACGACAAGACTCTCTATCGCGACAATATGTGGATAATGTTCATGAGACGAAGAGGAGAGTGGATAAAGCCGCCGGGATTTTACTTCGACTATTCCGCGAACGGATTCGAATACGGCGTCGGTTTTACGTCGACGGATAAGAGCATTATCGACGCGCTAAGAGAATTGATAGTGAGCGAGGACGAAACGTTCTTGGATGCGTATGAAGCGTATAACTCTCAGGATATGTTCACAATGGGCGGAGATAGGTATAAAAAGGATAAATATACCGGGAAGTATGCAGATTGGCTCAATATGAAGAGCATATATTTTTATAGACGCGAAGACGATGGCGACGTCTTATTCGGCGACTGTTTAGCGGAGCATCTCATAAAGGGTTACGAGGTTATTCGTCCGATCTATTATCTTCTTCTTAAGGCGTATATCATAGCGACTGAGATGAAGTGATCGGCTTTCTAAGAGAGCGATAAAAATATTCTAGATTAGCGTTACGATCATACCGAGTTTTTATAGAGCGGAGTAAATTAGTTATAGGAGAGAAAAGATGTATCTTTCAAAGTTGGCGGAAAGAATCACGCCGTATGAAGCCGGCGAACAGCCGCAGGATAAAAAATATATAAAACT
>CAJUMY010000012.1 GCA_910587685.1 uncultured Christensenellaceae bacterium | reverse complement strand
CGTTTCCAAAGCGTATTTTTTCATACAATATATTTTTGCAAATTTTGCGAAATTTCATAATATTACGAGCATTGATTTTTATATATAAATATTGTATTTTGTTTTTTATAATTCAGCAAAAATAATATTTGAAGAGGCTTTTTTATAAAACAAACTTTTCAATGAATCAAAACCGATATAAAACGAGACCCTGCCGAACTATGGCAGAGTCTCGATGCTTTTCGACCCGTCGATAAACATATATTATATCCGATCGAACTACAGTTAAGCGTATATAGTTTTACCTACGCGCTTTCTATATTCAGCCCAAATCGGGTTTTCCGTCAATGACGACGCTCGGCGATCTAAATCCTTCCGTTTCGAAAATAACGATTTCGTTCTTTTCGCCGACCTTCAACAAACTTGCGGGAATATAAAGAGCCTTCTGCGGACCTATCTCCCAGTATCTGCCGATATTAAAGCCGTTCACGAATACGACGCCCTTCTTGAAATTGTCCATATGGATGAACGCCTCTCCTTTATCCTTAACGTCGAACTCCGCCTTTAAGAACATAGGCTCGTTGTCGTTAGCTCCGTCGTATATGACATTGCTAACGTCGTCTAGCGGGATCGTGTACGCATCCCAACCGAAAATGAGCTGATTGCCAAGCCTTACGTCGCCTATTCCCTTCCTGTCGTACATCTTTTCATACCCGTAGTCGACTCTGCCCATAGCGTCGACAAGTATATCTACGCTGAGAGAACCGTCTATACTCGGTACCCTTACGGTGAACTCGTTATCCTTATTCTTCTTGAATATCGAAAGAAGTCCTTTCTTTTTATTCCTATAGAACGTCCCTTTGAGTTCTCCGTTAATATAGACGTACGCCCTATCGTGAATATCCTTAATAACGAGCGGATTGATCAGCGTATCGTATTTTCCTTTTATATCGGTGTGATATACGATATATCCGAAGTTCTGACCGTAATACTCCATAGATTCGGGAGCGGCGCTCCTGTGTTTCGTTGCAACGACGCCCATATTGCGTCTCAAGCTACCTTTCTTTGACATATCGAGCTTGATGCTGTCGCCAAGATATTTGACTGTCGGGATCTCTTCCTTATACTCGATACCTCTATGCTTTAGAAGAACCTCCCTCACCGCCTTGTACTGCTCGGTAATATCGCCCCATTCCGTCAAAAGCGCGGAATAGTCGTAGCTCGTAGTGGTTGGATGGAATTTTCCGTTATGGTAATTAGAACCCGCCCAAAAATTGAAGTTAGTACCGCCTATGAACATATAAAAATTAAAGTTTGCGTCAGCCGCAAGAAAATCCTTAAGCTCTTTCACTATCGACGCCGCGTCTCTCGTATGATGTTTTTCGCCCCAATGGTCGAACCATCCGTCCCAAAATTCGCCGCACATATGAGGCATATTCTCCTGAAAACCCTTAAGCGCGTTGAACGCGCTGGACGCTCTCGAGCCGAAATTGAGCACCTTGTATATATGCGGAAGCGAACCTCCCGAGAGCATATTCTTCCAGTCTCCGTCAGAGGTGAAGAACAGTACGTCCATTCCAGTGTCTTTCATTATCTTTTCGACGCTTAGAAGATATTCCTTATCGTTGCCGTAGGAACCGTATTCGTTCTCGACCTGCATCGCGATAATATTGCCGCCGCGAGTCTCCTGAAGATCTCCTATCTCTTTCATCAGCGCCCCGTAATATCTCTTGACAAGCTCGAGATAGGGCTCGTAAGCGCACCTTATACGCATATTCTTATCCTTAAGAAGCCATGCAGGCAGACCGCCGTTATCCCATTCGGCGCAAATATACGGACCCGGTCTTACTATAGCGTATAGCCCCAGCTCCTTCGCCGTCTCTATAAAACGCCTTATGTCAAGCATACCCGAAAAGTCGAACTCTCCCGGCTTTGGCTCGTGCAAATTCCACGAGACGTATGTCTCGACGGTATTGAATCCCGCAAGTTTGAGTTTCAACAGTCTGTCTCGCCAATACTCGGGCAACACTCTGAAATAGTGTATAACACCCGAATAGATATTTACCTTTTCCCCGTTGTGATAAAATTTCCCGTCTTTTATCTCGAACATAATTTTCCTCCGATCTATTTAATGCGGCTGCGCCGATAAAACGCCATTCAAATATTCATATAAAAACGCCCGAACCGACGCCGTCTATATTTCCTAAATAATGTCAAAACTTCACCTATTAAGTATATATTAATAACTTAAAGTTGTCAATGCCTTTTCATCTCCTATCCGTATAATAGAAACAGCTGATCATTAAGGCATAAAAAGCAAAATCACACGTTCAAAAAACGACTTGAACGATATAAAAAAATATAGTGCATTTTGCGTATAAACGCCGTCAAAATATCTCGCAAAGATCGTGATCTATAATATAAATTTTTACTTTATCGATATTGATTTTTTCATCGTCAAAAAGCAATAAATGAATCTTTTTGTCAAAGCAATGCCATTTTATAAATTCTATCTCTTCTATGCTGAAAACGGCGCTCCAGCATACCCCGACAACTATCTTTGCTATAGAGAACTCAGCGCATACGTCTATATAGGTCATAACGCTGTCCAAAACCGTTTTGTCGTTAAAATAGAATTTCATTCCGACAGCCTTAAGAATATCCCCGAGTTTTATATCAACGTCAAATTCGAGAGGAAGCATCTCGGTATCCGTAAGTTTGTATAAATAAGCGCAAAGTTCGCTCCTTACGTCGTTCCAATTATCGCAATAATAGCCGTTTGAAACTTCTTCGAGCCGTTTATAAAGTTTATTAAGCGTTTTTTTATCGTTAACTTCAACGTCAAATACGTCGCGCAGTAAAATCATATTATCTTTAACGCTCAGTTCTGTTAACCCTTCGCTCAAAACGTAACGGGTCGCGCTCCCTTTCTCAGCGTCGCAAAGTTCCTTAACGAGCTGTCTAAGATAACTTTTGTTCTCCACTACTATGAGATTGACGATATTTTCCTCAAACTCTATAGCGAACGTAAAAGAATTATGTACAAGTTTCATAATTCCACCGTTCTTTCAACGCATGAGATAACGTCGCCGGAGGCGTTTCCGACCAAGTATTCTATATCGGAATATTGTTTCTCTGTTATTATCATAAGTTGCACGATACCGTCGCTCGGACATATTTTAGATATCCTATCGCGAACTTGACTCGCAACGTTCGCATTAAGTACGAGTTTTGAATACACAGATTCCTGTAGCATGATAAATCCCTCTTTGATAAGTCCTTTACGAAACTGTCTGTAAGATCTCAAATCAGCGGCAGTTAAAGTAGGAAGATCGAAAAAAACAATCACTCTCATAAATCTAAAACTCATACGTCAATATACTTTTGCGTTCCCCGCAAAGAGCGTCGAATACGCTGGAAACGTATATTTTGATAGCGTTAGTTATATACTGTTTTTTGCCGTCTATAGTAACTTTTTCATTTAGCGCCTCGACAAGTATTCTCTTATAATCCTTATCAAACGGTCTTTCGACGTTCGCGTATACCACTCTGTCTATAATAATCCTATAAGGTTCCATAAAATCGCAGGTAAGATTAAAAAAATTCTGCTCGCTTGAATGAAATATCCCTATTTGCGTAAGATATCCTTCCGCGACTATTTCTCTGTTAAAAGCCGATAAAATTATAGAATATCCGTAATTTAACGCAGAGTTAACGCTATCGTCGCGTCCGCGCTTAAACGCTTTTCCGTAAAGCGCGTTGAAATAGACTTTTGCGGCATGTCCTTCTCTGTTTGTAGCGTCTCCTTCACAAAGTTCGTTAACATACGAATTTAACAGCTCGCTTTCGGGCAAATCAAGTTCTTTCAAAAAACAGTACTGCTGATATATTTTATCGCGTACTATCTGCGTCCATACATTCGTTTTCCGCTCGTCAGTCCACGTAATTTGATTGCGTAAACACTTACTCGCATTATACACTCCGTAAAGAGGTAAAAGCTGACACGACGGATTGCGCTTATTATCGCAAAATACTACCGTAATATTCCTATCGGCAAGTTGACCAAGCAGAGCCGCCGTCATGGAAACCGCGGTACTTTCGATAATAAGCGTACCTATCTCCGATATATGCACTCTCTTTTCTTCTTCTCCCCTTACGACCAAGTAGTCCATTCTATAGTCTAGCTTTGCCCTGCTCGATACGATAACGATACGCCAACTCATTTCTTTATGCTTTTAGAATATTCGTATACGCCTGTAACGGACTGATCTATAACGGTAAGCTCGTAAGATACTTTTTTGTTAGCGGTAAGAGCTCCTTCGCTCGCCTTGAAATTTGCGTTGAACGGTTCTCCGTCAAGTTTTCCTCTCGTCGAATTACATCCCATCATTTTTATGATATTCGTTATTATTTCGCACTGTCTTGATTTGCTTGCCGTATCGAACGCCTCTATACTTTCATCGTCGAACTTGCTAGCGACAACTCTAAACTGCGGAAATTCCGTCTTTAGCTTATCGACAAGCATGACGAATACCGCCTTTTCATCGATATTATAATCTTCTTTCGACTTTGAACGAATCGCTACCTCGGTAACGTCCTTGTTCCTTTTCGGGTTCTCCGTATACTTCAATATTCTGTTTACGGCAAGCTCGTATTCCCTGCCGACAGTCAATTGTTTCGCATTATCGAGCGTTAGAGACTCTCCGGACGTTCCGGTAAGATAATATCTATTGCCGTCTATCGAAAGAAGAGTATTTTTCTTCAAAATCGCAATGATATCGACGTTCTTATGTCCTTGACGTTCCAATAATGACGCCATCTCGTCCTTAATTCTCGATTTGTCCATCTTCGCATAGTCGTATATATTTATAGGTTCTATGCGGTATATTTGGTTATTCTTTTTATCGCTACATCCGATCAGCGCGAACCATCTCGGGGACACTGTAGTTACGCCGCCGTAGCGCTCTATGCTATAACGATTTCCTTCGACTTTCTTGAGCGGTATGCTTGCCTTACGCGCTGCCTTAGCATACTTCGCGTTAGCAAGCGACTTCCTCACGGTCTCGTCGTAAAACGCGCCTTTGCCTACGGTCTGCATTTTGGTAACGAGAATATCGTTCCTATAATACTGCTTTTCTACGTTATCGAAAAGGTCGCAGTTCCAAGCTAAGTTCTTTGCGGTCGACACGACGTATCCTCTTGAGAAAATATTGGAAATACTGTAGTTTTTGATAATATCCGTATCGATTTCGTTACCCTTATTGATCCTCTGCATACGGAAATTATTCTTATTAGCCGTCGAAAGAATATTTCCCGCAACTACGTTGAGATATGCGTCCTTCGCATGATGCAGATCGTTGAGAGTCCTTATCTTGAGATAATTGTTCCTGCTCCTAAAATCCTTTACTACTTCTGCTTTCACGTAACACGTCTCGGAGTTCGGGTACTCTATCTTAAGAAGATTTATCACCTCTTTCACGCTTTGTGAAGTGAATACCAACTGTCGCGCGATAAAGTCGCCGAGTTCTTTGTCGGTAAGAGGTTCTTTTCTCGTTAACCTGATATATTTTTCGGGAGTAATGAATTCTTTGTCTCGAAGACTCTTCCAAAATCCCGCCATTTTATTCTGCACTTCTATATTCAGCGGATATACGTCGCTTTTATCTTTATTCGCGCTACGACACACCAAAACCTTATTCCTATGAACGCTCTCGTCGGTAGTCATTGACTGAGGATATATATGATCTATGTCATAGAGCTTCGTATTCAAGAGATCGTCTATATTTATCGGCTTGCCCGTATACATACACTTTCCCTGCTGAGAATAGTACAGATAAAGCCTCTCGTCCTTAAGCGAATTTTCGTTTTCCTTTTCGAGCGCTTCCTTTATGGCTTTTATATCGCCGCTGTCGTCTACGCCCTTATACAGCTTTTGCAATACGCTCTTTCTGCTGGAAGTCCTCTTCTTATCTTCATCGCTTCTCGTCACCTCGACAAAGAACTTCGTTGGCGGATAACCCATTATTTCGACTATCTCGCGAACGATCTTTATGCTCTGCCATATAGCTCGCTTGACAGACGGAGAGCAATACAGCTCGGCTATATCCGAATATTTGATCTTGTCTATCTGTCTTGAAACGCTCTTGTTCTCCTCTTCGATCAACGCGTTAAAATTCCATTCTTTATCGAATATTATTTCCATAAAGTTAGCGTTCGTGTTACGCATCAAAGAAAGTATATTCGACACCTCTCCCGTCGCGGTATTGCTAGCTACGACTCCTACCAAAAGCCGTTTTGACAGCCTTCCCCATTTTGTGAAAGTCAATCCTTTTACTTTCGCTATGACCCTCTCGTCAAGCGCAGGAAACTCTTGTTTCAGTTTTTCTACGAATAGCGATTTATTATCGGCATATACGGTACTTAGCTCAATTATTCTTTCGAACGTGTCTATATTGTTATCGACATACCCTCTGTCAAAATCGTTCCCGAGAGCTTTTACGATATTAACGTAAGAGCTAAGACACGTAGAAAACTCTTTGTCTTTTTGATAGCCGTCTATCTTCAAGGCGTTTATATCGCTCTTACTGACTACGTTCTCGTTGACAAGGAACGCTTTGAGAATCTTTTCCGTTATCTTTTTCTTTCCGCTGTTCTTAAATAAGCCTTCGAATATCTTTAGTTTGGTTTCGTTATCTATACGCTTACCGTTGAACTTAATGCCGTTAAGTTCGTTAAGAACCTCGTATTCCTGATATATCAGCGACTGCTTCGGCAATACGTTTTCCGTATTCAAATAGCTGCAACGGTTGATAAGGCTCTTTATGAATTTCTCCATAGAAGCGTTCATATCGACCTTCTTTTCAAAATTCCAAGGCAGCACTTTGCCCGATTCTTTTCTTACGAGCCACGAATATTTACCGATGGCTTCGCTGTTTTCGTCATTGGGAATAGGTCCGACGTAATACGGTATCTTGTACGTCATGATACTCATTATTTTATCTTTAACGCTGAGTCCGTCGCCGTCCTTTTCAAGCAAATACGGGAATTTTACGCTCGCGTTATCGAGTATTCTGTTAAGTTCGTCTCTATGTAACTGATTCGGTATCGACGCGTTCACGGAAGAAGCGTATCTGATAAGAAAATCCTTATTTTCAATGCGGTTTTTGATGCAAAGATAATCGGCGTCGCTTTTATCGGTTACTATGCTATCGAGTTTGCCCAATAGCGCCTTATAAAACGTTTCGTAACTGTAAGCGCTCTCGCGTTCCGTTACCTGCTTGACGCCGCCTTTCTTATTCATACCAATATATTTTGCATAACTGGCATCGGAAACCGTTTCTTTGAATATCTCGTTATAGTCGCTCGTTTTACCGTACTTTCTAACAATATTCTTGAGCATACGGAGTTCGACTGCGTGTCTTTCGTATTTCGATACCATCGCCTCCGAAATCGACGAGTGTTCTTGTAGGAGCCGCTTGAGAACCACAAAATCATAAAGATTCTTTAGCGTGTCTACGTAGGAATAATCGTCTCCCAGCTCGATTTTCAGAGCCTCGCTCGTTTCCTCGTATTGCTCCGACGTAAAATCTATCTCGATATCGCAATCGCCGTAATATTCGCTCGCGAATAATGTTTTTACCTTTTGTTTGTATCCGAACATCACTCTTACGGCGTTCTTTAGATACTTACCATCCGAAACGCCGAAAAGCTCCGTCGTTTTTTCAATACTTTCTCTTCTCGTATCGGTCAAAGTTATTATCTTGACGAATTCATCCAAAGAAAAGTCCTTGAAGTTATCTCCTCCGAACATAGGAACGTCATGATCGTTTCCGTCGGTCACGAATTTTTGCAGCCCTCTTATCTCGTTATCGCACGATATGTTATTGCCGTTGATTTCGCCGTTAAATAAAAAATGCCCTCGTTTCTTTATGATATGGTGACATGCAAGATATACGATACGAGGATCGTCAGGGATATCTCCCTTAATAAGTCTATTCCTAAGATGATACGCCGTCTTATATTCTTTATAAAAGTCTTTGTCGGTGTAATTCTTATCGGAAAACAGCGAATATTTACCGTCAACCTTTTTATCTTCTTCAAAGAAAAAAGATTCGTCAAGTCGTCTGAAAAAATTCTCATCCCTTTCTAAAATAAGCGGCGCAAACAATTCCTGCAAGAGATCTATACGCTGTCTTCTTCTTAAGTATCTTCTCCTCGCCGTTCGTTTGAGTCTCCTCTTCTTTGCCGTCGCCGCGGTGTCGAAGAGCCTTACGCCCCAAAGTCGCTTCCCTTTTTTCTTGACTACGGAATATTTTTCGTCAGTTACTGCCCAGCCCACGCTGTTTGTTCCTATATCGAGTCCGATATAATAATTCTTTTCCATAATTTTTCCTCTCGTATCTGAAAATTTATCGTTTTTATATTGACATAAACCTTTTTGTATGATATGATATTGATATAAATTACACTACAAGTTCAAATAAAGTAATGTTATCACCCATTTATTTGGGATACTGCGTGCGCAGTTGACTCGCTCAAGCGAGTCTTTTTTATTGCGAATCTATATAATAACTACCTATTTATCACATCTAATCTATTTTGTCTTATACTATACTGACCTAATAGCATTATCTTTTGCTAAACCTTAAAATAGCAAATGACATATGTCCGCAAATCTTAACATTCAACTGCATATAGTAATGCCATTTAATATTTTATCTTTTTCTAAATATTAGCATATATATTCTTTGAAGTCAATATATATATTTCAATTAACACCTATTCTTCTATACAAATAATAATTTGCGAAATGTGACATTGTAGTCATATTAGAAAACAAACTGTCAAATTTTTTAATATTTTTTGAAAACCCCCATCTATGAAACATAACGAATAAAAAACTCGTAACATCACAACAACCGATTTATCTTTTATAAATCAAATCTATTGAAAATTATACTAATCTCAAACTAAATTATCGCCTTTGAATTTTTTATTATTTTGATTGACATATCATTTTTTAATATGATATTATAATGTCAGTAACGACGGCTTTCTTTGAAAGCCACGGCTTATTCTCTTCACAGGGTTTTGGCACTTCGTTACTTTTTTTATGCCATTTAAGGAACATGTTTTTAGAATCTTCGTACTTCTTCTTTGCACTTTCCGCATAAACCTTCGCTTGCGAATAATCTTGTGGCGTCATAGTTCCTTTTTGTGGATTAATATAGTTCAAGTCTGTTACTAAATTACACTACTCTCAAACCAATACTCGGATAATTAGCAATATTAAACGGTTCAAGTTTGTTATTAAATTACACTACTCTCAAACGGGTTATCTTGCGACTAATGCCGAAATTCAGTTCAAGTTTGTTATTAAATTACACTACTCTCAAACTATAAGGACGCTCAAACGATGAATTAAGAAGTTCAAGTTTGTTATTAAATTACACTACTCTCAAACTTGCGAATGGCGATAGATTCTTATGCACTCGTTCAAGTTTGTTATTAAATTACACTACTCTCAAACAATTCTTTCTTTCCTCATCCGTTGCAGTGAGTTCAAGTTTGTTATTAAATTACACTACTCTCAAACAGCTAAGGATATTATAAAAGCTATGCTTAAGTTCAAGTTTGTTATTAAATTACACTACTCTCAAACTATTGAAGTAAATATAAACGGTGATAAGACGTTCAAGTTTGTTATTAAATTACACTACTCTCAAACAACCCACATTCAGCAACAGACAAACCATTTGTTCAAGTTTGTTATTAAATTACACTACTCTCAAACCTCCCAGTATGCGCCACCAAGATTGCCTGAGTTCAAGTTTGTTATTAAATTACACTACTCTCAAACTTAATGTTTGAGATGTTTCTCTTTTTAATTGTTCAAGTTTGTTATTAAATTACACTACTCTCAATCTTAAAACGAACCTCTCCAGTATCTTTAGTGTTCAAGTTTGTTATTAAATTACACTACTCTCAAACAAAAGATCAGTCTTTAAGTGGAAGCTCAAAGTTCAAGTTTGTTATTAAATTACACTACTCTCAAACCGGAAGCTTGGTCGGTGCATATAAATCTGCGTTCAAGTTTGTTATTAAATTACACTACTCTCAAACCTGTAACGAGGTTATTGCGGTTCGCGCCGTGTTCAAGTTTGTTATTAAATTACACTACTCTCAAACCAATGTTCAAATGTACAAAGTAGGAGACGGGTTCAAGTTTGTTATTAAATTACACTACTCTCAAACCTCAAATAAGCAGATTCAAGAGTATTACGTTTACTAGACGCAGTAATTTATGTTTTTATTATAGTATATCAAAACTATTTTTTCAATATGATTTAAGAATATTTTTTATCAATATTATACTTTTCATGATATTCATACGGCAGATTACAATCGCGTTAATTCATATCTATTACCACTTCGAGTCAATTACTTGTCATACGCGTTATTTTGTACTATAATATATAATCATAAAATATGTTAGTCAAAATAAAATGCGAGAGGTAAAATATGAAAGCTATCGTTTCCGTTATCGGCAAAGACAAAAAGGGAATCATCGCTAAAGTCAGCGCAAAACTCTACGATATGGACATCAACGTCGAAGACATATCCCAAACTATACTTCAAGACCACTTCACAATGATAATGATGGTCAGTCTCGACGATACGAATGAGAGTTTCAGTTCCATCGCCGACGTTCTAAAAAAGACAGGCGAAGAAAACGGCGTCGAGATACGTATTCAGCATGAAGACATATTCAATTCAATGCACAAAATATAATATAGCGAGGACACTATGATTTCGAACAATGAGATAATGGAAACTATCGAAATGATATCGAATCAGCACCTTGACGTGAGGACTATCACGCTAGGCATATCGCTATTCGACTGCATTTCCGAAAATATCGACACCATGTGCCGTAAGGTATACGATAAGATTACGCTATCGGCTAAAAACCTCGTCAAGATAGGCAACGACATAGGCACGGAGTACGGAATACCTATCGTAAACAAAAGGGTATCTATAACTCCCGCGAGTCTGATCTCGGCGGCAAACGGCGGACATATGGAGCTCATACGTACGCTTGACAAAGCGGCGAACGAGATAGGTATCGACTTTCTCGGCGGATATTCCGCTCTCGTCCACAAGGGAATGACCGCGTACGAAAAGACCTTCATTGAAAGCATACCCGAAGCCCTCGCTTCGACAGGAAAAGTATGCTCTTCCGTCAATATAGGCACGACAAAAGCCGGCATCAATATGGACGCGGTGAAGATGATGGGCGGCATAATCAAAAGAGCGGCTTATCTTACAAAGGACCAAGATTCGCTCGCCTGCGCAAAACTCGTCGTATTTGCAAACGCCGTTGAGGACAATCCGTTCATGGCAGGCGCGTTCCACGGAGTCGGAGAGAGCGATCTCGTCGTCAACGTAGGCGTTTCGGGCCCCGGAGTCGTCAAGACCGCGCTTGAAAAGGTAAGCGGCGATCTTACCGAAGTAGCGGAAGAAATAAAGAAAACAGCGTTCAAAATAACGAGAGTCGGTCAGCTCGTCGCAAAAGAGGCGTCGAAGAGACTTAACGCGTCATTCGGTATCGTAGACCTGTCGTTAGCTCCTACTCCCGTAATGGGCGACTCGGTAGCGCATATCCTCGAAGAAGTGGGTCTCGAAAGCGTAGGCGCGTACGGAACTACAGCTATCCTCGCCATGCTCAACGACGCCGTTAAAAAGGGCGGCATAATGGCAAGCTCGCACGTCGGCGGATTATCGGGCGCGTTCATACCCGTAAGCGAAGACGCAGGCATGATAAAAGCTACGGAATGCGGCGCGCTCAATCTCGAAAAACTCGAAGCTATGACTTCCGTATGCTCCGTAGGTCTCGATATGATAGCTATCCCGGGAGACGTTCCTGACGATATAATCTCTGCGATAATTGCCGACGAAGCCGCTATAGGCGTAGTAAACGTCAAGACGACAGCAGTAAGAGTCATCCCCGTATACGGCAAAAAAGCGGGAGAATACGCGGAGTTCGGAGGACTGCTCGGAAGAGCTCCCATCATAGAAGTCAACAGATACTCCCCGTCGAAATTCATATCGAGAGGCGGACGCATACCCGCTCCGTTACATTCTAACAAGAACTGACATGGATAACGGTATAAAAAAAGATCGCGAATACGGTAATGAAGAGTTAAACGGCGACGATCTTCAGTCATCCGAAACCACTTCTTCATCAAAAGATAACGCTAGTCTCTATGAGAACGGTATATTCGGCGTAGCGACAGACTGCGAAGGCGAAAACGCCGAAAATGCGAAAAGCAACGAATATAACGCCGAAGAAGAGGAGACGTCTCTATGTCTACGCAACGAAAAACATATCGAGACAGCTAAGAAAATCGGATTCTACTCTCTTATCGTATTCATTTTGTTTTCGCTGCTGTTCGGTGCGTTGAGCCTTTACGATATATGGCAAAACCGTCTCAATATACTGTTCTTAGGCATCGCCGTACTCATGTACGGCATTCAAAATCTGATGATACGCCTAGCTGTAAACAAATGCAAATGCGCAAACTGCTCGGCTTCGAAAAAGCGGCTTGAAAGCATAATAATAATTTGTTTCGCCGCGTTCGTAATAAGCGTCGCGCTGTCGATAACTCTTACCTTTTTCGATATGGCTTGATTTGATAAGAAATATCCCGAATATACCGTTCGGGATATTTTGATATAACGGTACATATGAGTACGTTTTATACAACGATACCGTCGTGATACAAATAAATTCTCTTTGACCAAATACTCTTTGACGTTCAAAAAATTCGTAAATTCACCGCAGATCGTTTTTTTAAGACTTCAAAAAATATGAAGAAATCGTAAAATTTTCTAACAGCGTTACGTTCGCGAGATATATTATTAAAAATAATGTTGAGATTTTATAATATTTATGATATTATTTTTTATAAGAGAAATATAAAAGCAGATACTATTTCTTGAAGGAAACATATATGAAAAAAAGATTTTTTGTTATTTCACTTTTACTTGTCGTATTGATAGCGTCGTCGTTTATGCTTTCATCGTGCTCATATTCGCCGCGAGAGATAAAATACGCGTATGAAATAGATGATTCCATAGCAAGAATGAACGGAGACAAGGCTTATACGGAAATGAAAAACAATCCCGACAGAGGATTCAGTATAAGAACGTACTTGACGCTCCCCTCTCCTTCGAACGAAATAGTGAGTTACGCAAAAGCCGACGCCTTCCCCAAGAGCGAAGGAAGCGATAAAGGCGTGACCGCAAAAGAATACGTTGAAAATGAACTTAAAAAATTCCCGGACGAGAACCCGACCGCAACGCTTCTGACCGTCTATCTTACGGAACTCGTCGGCGTGAACGAAATACACACGAACGCCCTTTCGGTTCTCAATTCGTATCTGCGAGCTCTAAGAGATATCAATATGACGGCGACGGTACGCTTTGCATACTATCACGAGGGCGCGGCGATAACGCCGTCCGCCGACAATATAATAAATCACATAGCTTCCATAAAGACCGCTATCACTTCGGGTATAGTCAAAACCGCAGCAAAAGACAGCGTAACGGCTATCCGTACGTCTTTCATCGGCAAAGACGGAGACTTTGAGGACACTTCCGCATACTCGTCGTCCGACGTTAATAAAATCGTCGACGCCTGCTTCCGCCTCTCTACCGACGACATTTTTTCGCAGACGCCCAACGTATCATATAAGAACAATTCTTCGGAATATACGAAACTCATAGATACCGGCTTCTTTAACGACAATATCGAGACCGAGCTAAACTCGTTCACGAGCGGCGGCAAAAAGCAAACGAAAAAAGATTATAAACAATACGTCAGCCAATCGCTTATCAACTATAACACCGCTTCGCTTACCGTAAGATCGCGCTCTTCGATAGACGGAAAGGCAGTCTTAAGACAACTCAAAGACGGTTCTTTCGCTACTTTAGATATATCGTCTAGATACTTTGACAGCGAAGGAAAGGACGACGTCATTAGACTTTGGCAAAATACTCCCATAACAAAGCAAGAGCTTGACGATATGTATCTCCCCTATTACGACGAATGGTTCTTGAATGCGGAAGGCGCTTCGACCAATAGAACGGTGTACGAATATATCAGAGACTTTCTAGGATATAATCTCTCCGCTTCAAATCTTAAAATAGAAAAGAAAACGACCGAGAACAGCGACGGAACGAAATCTATAGTCACTACCGTATCCTTCGTGATCACCAATTACGGACTGTCCGCGCCTCTCACTGTAGATAAATTCAATCTTATAATAAGAAACAACCATACGGGCAAGTATCTTCACACCCTAAACGGAGTAGACCGCTATAACTACGACGCGCGTATACTTGTCTCGGGAGGACAGATGCTCGTCACGCAGGAAATAAACGGAGATATAGATGTAGTTCAAAGCGCTCCTGCAGAAGGCAATAAGGGCTATTCAATAGGCATCCAGCTCTTCAACGATAAGGCGTCAAAAGACTCCTACGTACGTCTCAACAACGACGTTCCTTACGAAAACAACGTCAACTGGATATACAACTATAGATAAAGAATAAAATATTAGCCTTCCGTTTCAAGCGGAAGGCTTTTTCATTCGAATTTTCATATAAAAATCTTAAAAAAGTTAGCAAAATCTCTTGACAAATATCATATAATATATTATTATCATATACGTTCAATGCGAACGTATTATTAATATTCCTCAATAGCTCAGTTGGTTAGAGCACTTGACTGTTAATCAGGGGGTCGTTGGTTCGAGTCCAACTTGGGGAGCCACAATAACGGGAGCTAAGCGTTCCCGTTATTTTTATGAAAGTACCGCTTGCCATACGTGAAGGCAAAATATTCGAGAAACGAATACGCCGAGCTATGTTTATAGGCAAGCCGTAGATATAATATCTGGGTGTGGCGCAGTTGGTAGCGCGCTTGTCTGGGGGGCAAGAGGCCGCTGGTTCAAGTCCAGTCACTCAGACCAAAACAAGGCAAATCTTATATAAGATTTGCCTTGTTCTTTTTGAAAACTAAATGCTGTTATTAAAATTCGAATATTTATAATTCCAGAAATAATATCTTTTACTTAAGTCGCGCCGTCTTTTGCAGCATACGTTCGTTATTTTCCACGTATTCGCCGCTCGTTATATCATTAAGCCACGAAACGTTATCAAGATACCATCTAAGAGTCATATCCATACCGTCTTCGAAGCCGACAGTGGGCGTCCACCCGAGTTTGCTCCTTATCTTCGACGTATCGAGAGCGTATCTGAGATCGTGACCTTTTCGGTCTTTAACGTAAGTTATGAGTTTCTCGTCCCTTCCGAGCATCGTTAGTATAGTCTTAACGACGTCTATATTCGAGCGTTCGATATTAGCGCCGACGTTATATACTTCCCCTGCCCGTCCTCCGTACAGTATCGTTTCTATCGCGCTGCAGTGGTCTTCAACGTATATCCAATCTCTTACGTTGAGTCCGTTGCCGTATAGCGGAAGATTTTCGTTATTTAACGCCTTAACTATCATGAGCGGAATGAGTTTTTCGGGAAACTGATTGGCGCCGAAATTATTCCCGCACCTTGATATAGTAACGGGAAGGCAGTGCGTTCTATAATATGAGAGCGTCAAAAGATCTGCGCCCGCCTTCGAACTGCTATACGGACTCGAAGGACGAAGCGGCGACGTTTCGCAAAAAGCCAAATCTTTCCGTTCCAATGAAAGATCGCCGTATACTTCGTCGGTAGACACTTGATGAAATCTTATATTGCCGTATTTTACGCAGGCGTCAAGCAAAACTCCCGTTCCCAAAACGTTAGAGCGGAGAAAATCCAAAGAACTCTCGATACTTCTGTCAACGTGGCTTTCCGCCGCAAAATTCACTACGGCGTCAAACGTCTCCTTTTCAAATAACGCGTCGATAAAACCACTATCGGCAATATCGCCCTTTACGAACCTAAATTTGCTATTGTCCCAAACTTCATATAGAGATGCGAGATCGCCCGCGTACGTGAGTTTATCAAGACACACTATCTCAAGATCGCCGCGCCTTCTCATTATATACTTGATAAAATTAGAGCCGATGAATCCGGCTCCTCCCGTGACTAGCAACTTCATAGCTCTTTTCCTTCAGAGTTGTCGGCATCAGGCGTTACGGCATTATAAGAAGAGTCAATATCGGCGGCATTATTATTGGCGCCTACGGCTTCGCCGTTATCGTATGCCGCGTCGCTATCCTTATTGACGGCGTTGATATCGCAGTTTCCGACGTTCGCTATCTTGATCTTTGCGTTACGCCCTCTAATCTTAGAAATAATACCTTTGAGCATTCTCGCCGCAATGTTTTGATAATACTTAAAGTCCTTCGTCCAAAACGTCGCGAGCAAAAATAATACGTTCGGAATAATAAGACACATAACGGTTTTTATCACGAAGCCGCCTACTCCGCCGAGCGTAACGAGCGAGGTGAGATAGTACATACCTACGGCAACGATAGCGGTCGCGGCTACCGTGAGCAAACTCGTGAGTATAAATCTCGACGCAGACCTATTAAAACCTTTTTTGAAAAGCACCCACGTCTCTATCGGAATAGCGATGAATACGGTCGCTATAGTATATCCGAGCATTACGCCGAATACTCCCCATACGTGACCGAGCCCTATGGCAAGACCTATGCCGACGGCAGCCTCTATAAGGGGCTTATACCTATCCGATCTAAATAACCCTTTGGCGTCGCGGAAAGTGAGTACGCTTCTTCGCAAATTGATGACGCAAGCGTTGAGCGATATCATTATCACCGTCCAAATCCCAAAAGTGAGACCTTTCCCGAGCCAAATATCTATAAAAGTATTGAACAGACATACGTAGCTTATAAACGAAAAATAGAACAGCCACAACGAAAAGTAATTCATTTTATTGAAAATATCGTATTGCGCGTCTTTACCTTTTTCAACGCAAAGATTCCCGACGCTCGCCGTGACAGACGAGAAAATCATACCGACGAGAGTACCTACCTGCGAAGCGATCGACATATAGTTGCCGTAAAGACCGTTCTCGACAATGCCGACAAAAGCCGATATAACTACAGCCGTTGTGTTGAAAATGACCACGGTGCCTATCTTGTGCAACATCATGGCTTTTACGTTGTTGAATATCTTCTTCTTTTCTTCCGAAAGCAATTTGTTCTTCCGATATTTTTTCAAATACGGATATTTTTTATTGGCGATGAGCGCGATGACCGCATTATTTATAATAGTTTTTGCAATCATGATTCCCAAAAAAGCATAGTAGCTTTTCGTAATTAGCAATAAAACTATTTGACCCACCGTCAATAAAATGTTAGCGGAATAATCGACGTAGCTGATTATATACGATCTTTGATCTGCGGAAATAAGGCTTCTTTTATATGCCAACAGGTAGCTGAGCACCGTATTTAATAAAAAAAGCGAAAAGTATATTCTGAGCTGACCAAGCGAGAACGGAAGCGCCTCCATATCTTCTTTTATCAAAAACTGAAGTATGGGAATACAGCAAGCGCCCAAAACGGCGACTATCAACGCAACTATTCGATAAACGGTCTTAAAGAAGTTCATTATCTCGGACGTGAGTTCTTCGTCGCCTTCGCTAAGCGGTTTATAGAGAGCGAACGCTATCGCGCTGGCAAACCCGAGCTCCGCCAAATTGAGCGCGTTAAGAATACCCGTAAAAAGATAATTTACGCCGTTATATTCATTGCCGAGAAGTTTTATGAATATTGATTTTGAAACGAATGACAAAATGAGCGTACACATCATTCCGATGATGCCGACTACTGAATTTTTCATTGATTTTGCCATTCTAGATCCCATTTTCCACCAACCTTACCGCTCGTACTTTCTACATTTATACCGATATTAAAACTTAGTTCCGATCTTTGCGATTATCTCGCCGAGATATTTCTCGTCGTCAAGACGTTCTTCGCTGTGTCCCTTACTGCCCGCCTCATTGACGTATTTCGAAGGGATCGGAACCTTTTCCGTAGCGCCCATACGCATCCACTCGTATTCTATATCTATGTGCCCCGAATCTATTACTCGGTAACCTTCGTTAGTCAAATCGTATGCAAGAGCCGTTGCCGTAGCTCCGAGCGCTATAAGTATGAGAGCGTCCTTTTCTATCTTTCGAGCCTCGTCCATTATTTCGTCGTATTTCAGATAAGCGTTCCTTGAAGGCGCCAATATCCTGCGTATGCTTTTAGCGTTATCGAAAAGATCGTTTCCTACGCCGAGCCTGCTGAATTCTCCCTCTATGAACACTACGTCTTTGTCGTTCCATATCTTCTTTAGGAGTTCGAAATAGCGTTCGCATTTCGACTTGTCGATATAGTCCATATAACATCTTGTTATCGCAAGGTTTCCGTAAATCGTATTTTCATCGAAATACCTGTAAAACAGATACTTTTTTCTTCTTAAAAAATATCTGAACCACTTCATAGCAACTTCGTTATACTGAGACATATCGTTAAAGACGTCGGGAATACATATGAGCAAGTCGTCTCTCTTCGATTTAAGAACTTGTTTTAGTTTCTGCGCTATGAACGGATCGTAATCTTGAAAACTTTCGTTCATCTGATCAGCCATCATCAACAATTCGCCGTCGCCGTAACGCGTAACCGACAACTCTTTCTCTATTATGAGCTTAAGCGTATCTTCTATGCTCATTACCGAAAGAGGCTTTTTATTTTTGATGAATTTCATATGGATAATATCGTATACTGCTTGAATTTTCGACTTTAACGACATTTATATATCTCCGATTTATATTATTTATGACTTCGACTTGTTTCTAAAAAGCGCCAGCTTTCTAGCGACTGCGTACATTTTGAAATAGATGAGTATCGCCAATATCTTTTGACGCGGGCTCTTAACGTTACGAACGTACGCGCGCATCGTTGAAAACGCCGCCATTCCCGTCTTTCGATACTTCTTCAGCTCTTTCCTTATTCTTCTTATGCCGAAAGCGCTGTATACGTAACATCTCCATATATTGATGAAATTCGAGAATCTGCAATATTTAGCGGTCTCGTCATCTCCCAAAACGCTATAATATGCCGATAAAAATTCGGAAAGTTCCTTATAACTATCGACGTACTCCTCTTTCATATATTTATAATGCGTCGCGACGTTCGAACTATAGGAATAAAAGTAAAGACGTTCGTTCACTGTATTAACTTTCTTCGCTATATTCAAAACGCTAAGAAGATATACGAGGTCTTCTGCAATATGGATATCGTTCCTGAACGTAACGCTCTTCGCTATTTCGCTCTTTACGATCATTCGCCATACGTTGCCCATAACGTAATTTTCCGTATCGTATTGAAAATTACTGCGATACCGCTTGTCCGTTACGGTGAGAGCAAACTGAGGCTCTACTCTAGGTATGATCTTATCGCCGTTCACAGTATTATAACCGCAAAATACTATGTCCGCCGACGCGCAGTCGCTATTATTTAGCAGTTTTTCGTACATATCGCGATCGACGTAATCGTCGCTGTCTACGAAAGCGATATAATCGCCCGTCGCGGCAGCTACTCCTTCGTTCCTCGCTATAGATACTCCCCTGTTCTCCTTATTTATGACCTTTACTCTACCGTCTCTATCCGCATACCTAAGACATATCTCAAGACTGTTATCGGTAGATTCGTCGTTTATGAATATCAATTCTATATTTTTGTGCGTTCCGTTCAAAATGCTGTCCGCGCATCTTACGAGAGTTTTTTCGGAATTATAAACGGGTACGATCACGCTTATCTTTATATCGTCCATGACGCCACCGCCTACTTTTTACGACCGAACACGTTTCTTATTTTATTTGCGAATTTTTCTCCGAATATGCGATTAAGCGTACGGTATATCTTTCCTCGGAGTTTATCGCTTTTCTTGACCCAGCTTCCCGCGTAGTGATGAACGGTATACGTATTTTCCGTTAAAACTTTCTTTCCGTTCTTCATATCTATAGGATTGAAATAGTCGACGGCATATATGCGGTAGCCGTCAACGTCCTGCGTCTTGCCGTTAAGTATCAACCCCTTGCTGACGAGATGATCCGTAACGCGATGGCAGACCGTTCTGAGATTCATAGTTCCGTCGCTTTTTATAAAGCTGTCGTTATCGTACTCTTCTATCATTGCTTTGCACATGCCGTTATCCTTATCGCACGCCATGATAAGCCCCGTCGCAACTGCAGTATTCGATTCGAACCCTGCAAAGTTTCTATCCAACAATCCATCTATATCTTTTACGATTTCCACATCCGTATCGAGGTAGATACCGCCGTATTTATTCAACACATAAAAACGAGCGTAATCCGAAACAAACGCCCACTTTTTCATTTCGTACGCTTCTTTGACGTATTTGCATATATTTATATCGAAGTTGTCCTCGTTCCATTCTTTTATTTCGTAATCGGGACAAAATTTCTTCCAACTCGCAATACATTTTTGCAATATTTTAGGCTTATCGCCGCGTCCAAACCAACAATAGTGAATTATCTTAGGTATCATCTTCTCACCCCGCAATCCTGAGCAACTTTATTGATGAGCGGAAGCAAACAAAGAATATACACGCTCTGCTCCATGAATATCTCCTCAAACGCCGCTATGAATATCAACGCCAACATCGTGATCCTAAGCGGCTTGATTACCGTATACTTTCCCTTATATCTGTCGCACGGCAACGAAAACAGGTATATAAACACAAGCATGGGAACTATACCCATTACTTTCCATATTCCCATGAGCGAATTATGTCCGCTCTCCCATTTGCCGGCGTACAACGGATCGAATCCCACTCCGAAAATCGGACTTGAAGCTATCATTTCGAATCCGCTCTTCCACACTCTTTCCCTTCCGGTAAAGAGATTCTTACCGAGAATTATGAGGTCTTGCTCTCCTATCATATTATACAGCAGAATGTAGAAAAACATAATAAAGAACGCGAATGCCCAACCGAATATAAGCAATCTCCTATACTTTTTATCATTGGATATCATCTTAACGTTACGTATCAAATACCCAAACGCGCTAAGAGCAAGCGCCAACATAGAAGTTCTCGATTCAGTCAACCATATCAACGCCGTACCTATAACGAAAAGTACGATCGAAACGATCTCAAACGATCTTTTCCTATAGGAATCAAGCGCCGCAACGGTAAACGACGTGATAATAAAAATATAAAATCCCATTGTGTTAGGATTGATTTCTTGATCGAAAATAGAAATATAAAAGACACCGTCTCTCGTCGACGTAACGTATATGAAGAAAAGAAAACATGATATAAGCAAGTAGACGGCTCTTAAGTGCGACTTTTTCAATACTACCTGACCGAACGTCAATAGAAAAAGAACCGTATTTACCGAACGAAGCAAGCTGCCGAGCGAAGTATGGATCACAGTAGCTATCAACATACACACAAAATCCAAAACTATGAGAAACATCAAGCCGGGTCTCATACTCTTATAATTGTTGAAAAATAAGATAGCTCCTCCTATGAAATGCAAAAACAATATAATTATATTATTTTCTCCGGTAATGTCGATAACCAATTTGGAAAGAGACACGCAAACGATAAACAAAACAAGCGCATAATTTATAGCTTCCTTATGCGCATTATATCTTAACAAACTAATATCCGTCTTTTTCCTCTCAAGCGAGTTTACCATTTCCATCGATCATTTCCTAACAGCGAATAATATTCGTATAAAATCAACGTTTTATTATTTTCGAATATTCCTCGATAGTCTCATTCATTATATTATCCCACAAATACCTGTCTTTGACAAGTCTTATTGCATTATTCCCCTTATTTATCCATTCTTCCCGCTCATTAAGAGCCGTTGTGATAGCGTTTGCGATACTTTCGGCGCTATTTCCCGCTCCGTATCCCGCTCCGTACTCCATCATTTCACCTACGAGTCCCGTACCGTCCGTAATAATGCAAGGTATACCGTAACTGAAAGTCTCCAAAATACCTACAGGCATTCCTTCGTGTCTCGAAGTCTGAATAAACACATCGTGACTCAAATATTCTTTTTCCTTTTCTCCGTCGTATACGGGATCGTGGACCTTGACTATATCGCCTACTCCCCTTGCCGATATATATTCCTCGAGCTCGTTACGCCGTCCGTAGACGTCGGGTCCGTATATATCGAGAGTTATCTTCCTTTCTCTGCATATTTCATTTATACTCGTAATAGCGTCGACCATAAGGTCTAGTCCTTTTACCTTCATCTCCAGCCTTCCGATGTATACGAGTCTCATTCCTTCGCCGGAAAACTCTTCCTTACGTACTTTCGGCAAAGTTATTCCGTTAGTCGCGATGAATTTTTCCGCGGTCTTTATCTTGATATTGTCTATCTCGTTCTGTGACAAACACTGTATTGCCTTTGCGTTCCTAATGAACTTATTAAAAAACAAAATATAAGCGACCTTTTTTTTCAACCATTTTTTCTTTAACGCGTCCTCGGCAAGCGAGCCGTGCGGAATTATGATATACGGTATGCCTCTTTTAAGCAACTGCTTATAAATTTTGATATATTGTATCTTATTGACCTCGTTAAACACCACAAAATCGGGAGTTCCCCACTTTTCGGCGACTTCGTCGCAAAATCTCGATATATCATCTATTTGAATTTGACGATCTTTAATAGAGTCTATTTCTACTCCGTTCACGTTCACAAAAGCCGTTTCGACATATTCCGCTTGCTTAATAATATACTGCGGTACTACAACATGCACGCCGTTTCCTTTGGAATTCTTTATACTTGCGATATTCAATATTTTCATTATTATTCCCTATTCTTACTCAGCCGTTTTGTCGATATACTGCCGTCACCGCCGTCGACTTTTCATTAATTATCTCTTTGAATTCATAACAAGGCAGAATTTTCAAAATAGTTTATTTTGATAATTGTTTTTGTAATGCTCTGACCTCTTTTATATTATCTCTCATTCTGAGTGGTTCTATGAAAAAACTGACGGGGCTTGACAGGAACGCCATGACCATAGCGCATAACATCTTAAAATATCTCTTTGCCCTTTTATACGTCATAAGTTTCGTAACGTTATATCTGAAGCGCGCGTAACATCTCTGTCCGAAAGTCATCTTGTCATAATTCGACTTGATGAACTCAAACAGTTTCTTCTCGGCGCGCAGTCTGTTTTCTCCGAGCGTAAGTCCTACCTGCGAACCCCTCGTTGCGACTACGCCGCTATCGTCGCAATATCCTATCTTACATCCCGAACTGATAATATCGTACATAAGATAAAATTCGTCGCCCATATCGGCGCCGTTAAATCCGCCGATCTTTTCAAGCAACGATTTTTTTGCCATAAAAGTATTAGTTCCTGTGATTTTTTTACTCAAATGATATTGCAGTAGCTTACTGTTTTCAAAATCTTTTATTCGTCTGTATTCTCTGAAATCAACTACTCTTTCGTTATCGTCTACGAGTACCTGATTCGTAAAACTCATATCGAGTCCGTTATCGAGCGTATATTTAAGCTGATTCTCTATCTTCGTCGGCAAATATCTGTCGTCGTCGTCAAGAAACGTAATATATTCTCCGCTTGCGCTATCAATTCCGGCATTTCTTGAGCCTACGCTGCCGAGATTCTCCTTATTCGCGACGTAGAGTATCCTGTCGTCTTCTATTTCTCTTATATAAGCCGATAATTCTTCTCTATACTCTAAAAGCTCTTCTTTTGCATTGTCGTCTATTACGACTATCTCTATATTCCTATACGTTTGATTACGCAAGGACTCGATAGCCCTTGCGTAAAATTCTCTCTTCCTTTTATATGATGGAACTATTATGCTGACCTTGACGTCTTCGTTTATCATTTGTCTCTCTCTCCGTCGTTTATTCGCCGATAGCTATATTTTCGCTTTCACGCTCCGCATCGAAACTCTCTTTCATATCTATGAGCTTAGAGTCCGCCTTAACGCTATCATCCATATTCGCCTCTATGTCGGTAAAGCCGCTTTCGTTGTTCCTCTCTTTTGAAATCTGTTTTTCATCCTCTTCGCTTGCGGTCACGAATTCGCCGATCTCATAAGCGTTCAAGGTAGGCTCGGGGGTAAGCTGAGCGCCTTCCTCCGCGACGCTATGCGATCTCGCGTCGCCGTTTTCGACGTTCATAACTTTGACAACGTCCTTTCCTTCGACTATTCCGTCGCGTACGAACACTTTCTTTATAGTCAAAAAGAATATTTTAACGTCAAAAGCGAAACTTATCTTTTCCGCATACTCCTCGTCGTAAGATACCTTCTTCTCTATATCTGCGGCGGTAACGTCGCGTCCGTTGACCTGCGCCCAACCGGTAAGTCCCGGTTTTAACTTATCAACGCCCCTTTCGCGCCTTAGCTCGTTGAGCTCCTTTTCGCTGAATCCCGAAGGTCTCGGACCTATGAGCGACATATCGCCTTTGAGTATACAAATGAGCTGCGGAAGCTCGTCAAGCGAACTCTTTCTCAAAAAAGATCCGAGTTTCGTTATGTACGCGTCCGAATCCAACAACATCGGCGCGCAATCTTTAGGCGCGTCCGTTCGCATAGAGCGAAACTTATAGAACTTAAACGGTTTTCCGTTTATTCCGACTCTTTCAGTTTTGAAAAATGCCGGACCTTTACTGTCGCACCGTACCGCTATCGCGATGATCAACATCGGCAGAGCCAAGACGATAAGACAGCAAAAGCTGAATATAAAATCGAATAATCTCTTAAAAAACTTCCTATACATATTCTTCTCCTTCTCCTTTGCTTTTATAAGTTCGGAACCGCAAAACCCCCGTCGACACGCCGTTCAACTATAGCGATCCCGTATTTTAGCTATCGGTATAGAAACAAGGCTCCGATATTCTTCTCCGCGTCCGTTGATTTCGACTATTACGCATATCGAAATATTTACACCTCGAAATACGTCGGAGAAACGCGCCGCGAACAAATATTGTTGTCGCCTTATTTCGGTTACATTATAGCACAGCGCATTGCAAATAGCAATATGTTTAATGACAAATCTCCTATTATATAACTAATAAAAATATAATATCGCTCATATTTATACGAAAAAGCAAAAAACGGACGTTTATTTGGTGTTCTCTGATTTTTATAATATTACAAAATCAATTATTATTCTTTTCCTTAGAACAACTGTAATAAAAGAAAATCAAATATTAATTTGTTTTCTATTTATAAAATATTCCAAAAATCCTTACTGCGTTCGTCCCCTAATTTCCCAGCAAATTTTATAGAAGACATTTTTTGCCGTTATTTTTTAATAGCGGACCGATATACCGCGACCTGTTTTTAGCGTATTTCTTGGTTCGTTCGGCTTTTTCTTTTATTCCGATAAGGAAAGAATCAATATGTATAAACTCTCATATAAACTAATAATTATCGAAAAACGCGACGGTATAGTAATTTTTGCCAACGGAATAATTCCCGCGTTATAAGCCTTATTATTGCTGTTTTTATGCTGTTGACATCGTCTAAAACCGAGCAATGCTCATTTTTCCCTAACCTCGCGACGCCGCCAAGCAAATAGGCAGAATAAAAATAGTCTGACATTGTAATTGACATTTTGGTATAATTTGGTATAATGGAAATAAAATATAGGCATTATTATCATTATAAAAATAATGCGTCTATAATCAAGAAAAATAAGTTAGTAACACATGGAGAAAAAATGAAAATCGTTATTGTAATCGACCTTTACGACTATCTCACTAACGGCACGGTCATGACCGCGTACCGTTTTGTGGAGGAACTGAAGAAAAAAGGACATACGGTTAAAGTAGTCGCGACCGGCGCGAAGGGTGAGGACTGTTACGAAGTTCCCGAAAGGTACATCCCTCTCGTCACGGAAGTTGCGCGGCTTCAGCAGATAAGATTCGGAAAACCCGTCGTCGAGACTCTCATGAACGCATTTCAGGGCGCCGACGTAATACACTTCTATCTTCCGTTCAAGCTTGAGAAAAAGGGACGCAAGATCGCGGAACAGATGGGCATACCCACTACTTCCGCATTCCACCTGCAACCGGAAAACGTAACCTACAACGCAGGTCTTAAGTGGTCTAAACTCGCGCCGCTCGTCCTTTATTCGGGATATAAAACGCGGTTTTATAAATACTTTGATCATATTCACTGTCCTTCGGTATTCATTGCCGATCAACTGAGAAAACACAAGTACAAAGCAAAACTTCACGCCATATCAAACGGCGTAGACAGAGACTTCGTGCCGTCTGAAAGCAAGCGTGAACTCGATATGGATCGCATCAAAATTCTGATGGTCGGACGTTACGCCAACGAAAAGCGTCAGGACGTTCTTATAAAAGCTATCGCGAAGTCGAAATATGCCGACAAGATACACCTTACTCTCGCGGGCAAAGGACCGAACCTAAATAGATACAAGCGTCTTGCGGAAAAGTATTTGAAAAATCCCGTGACGTTCGGATTCTACAACAAAGAAGAACTCATTGACGTCATCAACGATTCTGACATATACGTTCACGCGGCTGACGTCGAAATAGAGGCGATCGCCTGTATCGAAGCCTTCGCGTGCGGCGTCGTGCCAATTATCGCGAACTCGCCGAAATCCGCAACTCCGCAGTTCGCTCTCGACGACCGTTCTCTTTTCAAAGCGGGCAGCGCTAAAAGCCTTGCAGAGAAGATAGACTACTGGCTCGACCACACCGACGAGCTGAAGGATATGTCGAAAAAATACGTCGAGCACGGCAAAAAATACAGCATAGACTATTCGATAAGCAAAGCGGAAGAGATGTTCAAAGAAGCCATTGCCGACTATAAGGAAAAGCATATGCTTTCCAAGAAGGAAATGAAAAAGAAATCGAAACAATTCGTCAAAAAATCGAAAATATTCCGTTTCTTCTCATGGCTTTTGTATTACTTGATAGCGACGCCCGTCGTGTGGCTCATCGCAACGTTCGGCTACGGACTCAAGATCAAAGGCAAAAAGAACCTCAAAAAGGTCAAAAAATCAGGCGCTGTATCCGTGAGCAACCACGTCCATTTACTCGACGCGACGTTCAATGCTCTCGCGCTCCATCCTAACAAAGTGGTATTCACGGCTCTCGAACAGAATTTCAAGATACCGGGAGCGGGACTTGTCCTTTCGCTTATCGGAGCTATGCCTGTGCCCGACAATATTAAGGATACCCGTTTCTTTATGAGAACGGCTAAAGACCTTCTCAAGAAAAAGCGTATCGTGCATATTTACCCCGAAGGTCATCTCATCAACTACTATGCCGGCGTGAGAGAATTTAACAGGGGAGCGTTCAAAATGGCGTGCAACGCGCAAGTTCCCATACTGCCTCTTCTCATCAGCTGGAGAGAAAGAAAGGGATTGTTCAAGATACTCCTTCCGTCAAAGCCGTGCGCGACGATCACGATACTTGATCCGATAAAGCCCAACTATATTCTCCGCAGCAGAGAGCAGGAAAAGGATCTGATGTCGAGAACGTACGAAGCTATGACAGCCGAATACGAAAAGCTGAACGCAAACGGCGCGGTAGACTACTACAAAATGAACGACATCACGCCCGAAGAATTCAAGACCAAGAATCAGAAAAAAGAAGAATCGTTATTGAAAGAAGCGGACAACAGCTTACAAATTGCGACGGACGAAGAATCGACGAACATAAAAGCCTCCGATACCGACGCGGAAAATAACGAAAGCAATACTTAACTAAAAAGTTAAACCGCTTTATTGACAAAAACCATACAAACAAAAACGCCGTCCCCGCGATTTGACGAAGGAGACGGCGTTTTAATATCTAAAAGCGTAGCTAAATTATCAATCGCTTGCGATTCGAGCAAATAACTTTGAAGCCATATCGCTAAGCCTTTCTTTTTTGCTTCTGTAGATACGCTCTATTTCTATTATCTTTTCAAGATATTCTGAAACGTTGTCTTTCGTCATAGCTCCCGACATAACGGCGCAACCGAAAGCTCCCGCTTCCATTACATATCTCGCGTTAGTTGCGTCTATGCCTCCTATCGCAAAGACAGGGATAGAAACCGCCGAGCATACTTTATTCAAAAACTCGAGTCCTCTCGGAGGAAGACCTTTCTTGCAATCGGTCGCGAAGATATGCCCGACCATCAACGCCGAAGCGCCCTTTTTCTCCGCTATCTCCGCCTCTTCTTCGCTGTGAACGGAAACTATAGTTTTAACGTCTTTTTTGTATTCAAATTCCGCAAAAGGTACAGATATGCAGCTATAATTACGCATATTTGGATTATTGACGAATATCTTATCTAACGCGCTGAGCCGCTGAAGAAAACTTTCGCATTCCTCTCTCGTCCAATCTTTTTCCCTAAGGACTACGGCGTCGACGTCAGCCTTGCAGACCATCTCCAACCTCTCTTTGAAATCTCCTTTTACGAGTCTTCTATTCGTAACTACAAGCATAATATTCCTCTTTTATATCTACCGTCTTATTTTAATATCCGTCGCGACATTGCGCGCTCCGATAAGATAAAATTTTATAACGCTTTTAAGACGCGAGATTCAACTAAAGCAGATAAGCCGTATCGGTATACACCGGTTGCAATCCGAATCTCTTTATCGCGTTATCGACCTCTTCGACGCTTCTCGGGTCGCTTATCTCGAACTGCTCGTCTCCCTTATTATCGCCCTCGTGTCCTCCGACGCCTACCTTGACGCCTGCGGATATTTTCGTCGCCGCGAGTCCTATGACGCGATCGCGAAATCCCGCTCTCTCCCTTGTGGAAATAGTGATCCCCGCGAACGGCATGAGAAGCCTGTACGCGAGCATTACCTGAAGAAGCTGTCTCTCGTGAACGTCTTTTGGATTGTTCTCCTCGTTATTGATGTAAGGTCTCATTCTCGGAACGGAAAACGAGATCTCCGCGCTCGGATACTTCTTTTGCACGAGATACGCGTGGACTCCCGCGGAGAACGCATCCTTTCTGAAGTCGTCGAGCCCTAACAGCGCGCCGAAACCCACTCCTCTCATGCCGCCGATAATAGCCCTTTCCTGCGCGTAAAATCTATAGGGAAATACTCTCTTGCTTCCCGATAGATGCTTTTCGGCATATCTCTCCTTGTCGTACGTTTCCTGATATACGCTGACGTAATCCGCTCCGCGCTCGTGAAGATAGCGATATTCGTCGCAGTTGACGGGATATATCTCGACGCCTATAGTGGAGAAGTATTCCTTCGCTATTTGAACGGCTTCTCCGATATATTCGACGCTCGACATATTGCGCGATTCGCCCGTTAATATGAGAATTTCTTTAAGTCCCGTCTTGGCGATCGTCTCCATTTCCCTGCGAATCTCCTCTGCGTTGAGTTTTCCCCTGTGTATCTTATTCTTGCAGTTGAATCCGCAGTATACGCAGTTATTTTCACAGTAATTTGCAATGTAAAGAGGAGTGAATAGCGTTACGCTGTTGCCGAAATGCTTCCTCGTCTCGATCTTGGCTTTCTTCGCAATATCTTCGAGAAAACCGAGCGCCGCAGGAGAGAGCAACGCGCCGAAATCGTCGAGCGAAACGGTTTCTTTGCTCAAAGCTCTCTTAACGTCTTCTTCCGTATACTTGTTATAGTCGTATAAAGCACGGTACTCAAGTACTTTATCGAGCATATCGGAATCAATGATCTCCATATTTTCACGGTACTGCATAATATCAGTCAACATCTTCAATCCTCCAAAAATCCCGTAAGCGGACTCGAAGCCTCGGCTTTGCCCTCGAGCACTCTGCCGAGACCCGAAAGATATGCGAGTCTGCCCGCTTCGATAGCGTTTTTGAACGCCTTCGCCATATAGTCGACGTTGCCTGCCGTAGCTACGGCGGTATTCGCCATTATAGCGCTGGCGCCCATTTCCATCGCTTCGCACGCTTCGCTTGGTCTTCCTATTCCCGCGTCAACTATTATCGGTACGCTTATCTCGTCTATAAGTATCCTTATGAACTCCTTAGTCGAAAGCCCCTTATTCGTGCCTATCGGCGAACCGAGCGGCATGACCGTAGCCGCTCCCGCATCCTCTAAAGCTCTCGCAGTATAGAGATCGGGATACATATACGGCATCACGATAAAGCCCTCTTTTGCAAGTATCTTCGTAGCCTTCACCGTCTCCTCGTTATTCGGAAGGAGGTATTTGCTGTCTCCTATGACCTCGACTTTCACAAAATCTCCGCACCCCAGTTCTCTCGAGAGTCTGGCTATCCTTACGGCTTCTTCGGCGTTTCTTGCTCCCGAAGTATTGGGAATAAGAGTTATCCCTTCGGGAATGTAGTCGAGGATATTATTTATTCCGCCCTCGTTCACGCGACGCAGAGCTACCGTTATCATTTCAGCCCCCGCGTTATTGATAACGCTGTTCATCAGCTCGAGAGAAAACTTGCCCGAGCCCAAAATAAATCTCGAGTCGAACTCGCGTCCGCCTATTATCAATTTGTCGTTATTCATTTATTTATACCTCCATAATATTCATCAATGATCTTAAGACTTCGTTAGCTTGATGCCCCGCCGTTATCATAACGCGCGGAGACATCAATCCCTCTCCATCGCGGGCTTCGCTTATGCCGTCTCCTACGACGTAGAGCCTTTTCAAAGTCCTCTTGGTCGCTATTTCGTTGCCGCTGCCGTAACCTGCCATACCCGAGCAGGCGACTACGGTCTTGTCAGTCTCGCCTATCAGGTTATTGACAAGCGTCGCTTTGCACTCGGGATCGTCGAACGCCTCTACTACTACTGACGCATTGCAAAAGACTTCTTTTACGTTCTTTTCGTCAATATAGCCGTCGAAGACGTCGATATCCATATAAGGATTGACGCTCAAAAGATTTTCCCTAGTCGCCTCCGTCTTTTTCCGCCCGAGGTCCTTTACAAAGTAACACTGTCTGTTGAGATTACTGGGTTCTACGACGTCATAGTCCGCAATGACGAGCTTGCCGACTCCTAGCCTTGCAAGCGCGAACGCTACGTGAGAGCCGATACCGCCGAGCCCCGCGATACCTACGACGGCGCTTTTGAGCGCGTCGTTCACGCAAGGCGTGTTCCTCGCCTTCATCATTACCTCGAGTATCTCCGCGCTAGGCATCACGCCCTTTTTTATGAAAACCACGTCGTCGCCGTCCTTGATCTCTCTGTCGGATCTCATATTGAATCCGTTGACTATGACGATATCGGCGTCGCTTGAAACCTCATCTCTTAGGCCGAACACAGTAGTCTTATCCGTATCGGTTTCCCTGCCGTTCAATCTTATCTTCATATCAGCCGCCCCCTACGAATCCCACTATCTCTATAACGTCGCCGTCTTTGATCTTCGTCGCCGAATAATCCTGTTTCTTCAAAATCTCGCCGTTGACCTCCACAGCTATTCTTTTAAGAGAATAGCCCTCCCTTTCAAGATACTCTGCAAAAGTGATATCGCTGATATCCGTATTCTTCCCGTTGATCCGCGTCATAGTCGCCTCCTTCTTATCAGTCTTTCATCTGATTTCAATATTTGATCGCTATTCATGTTAGCCTTTTTATATCGGTTTCTCTATTTTTCTATCGAAAAAGAGCGCGCAAAATCGCACGCCCTTTCGGTGGTGTTCCCCATTTAATTTAGTTTTCTATATTTCGCATTATCTTCCGAAACAGAACGATACGCGTTATATTTCGATACATAGACTATTTCAAAGCATCAAAAATGAACATACATATGATACAGTTTATATTTTTTACTTCGAACAGAGCTTTTATATCCCCTGGTTTTCTACGGCTAACACTCTATATCCGACTTTTATTATTTCTCAGCCGTCACGACGACGCTCTTTGGAATATTGTAGACGTGATTGAGCGGTCCGTCTCCGTGTCCGAGATTCATATTGTCGGCTATCGCCCCGAATACGTAGGCTTTTGCATTCTTTACTGCGGCGAGCATATCGTATCCGAGCGCAAGATCGCACGCTATAGCTGACGAAAGAGTGCATCCCGTGCCGTGCGTATTTTTGTTGTCTACTCTGTCGGCGCTCAGCCAAACGAACCTTTCATCCTCGCCGTAAAACAAATCGTCAGCGTCGTTCTTAAAGTGTCCTCCCTTTATAAGGATATTTTTCATACCCATATCGCGCATACGGATAGCCGCTTTTTCGGCGTCGGACTTACTCTTAATGCATATACCCGTAATAGCTTCCGCTTCGTGAATATTCGGAGTGACAATATCGGCAAGGGGCAAAAGACGCGTGAGCAAAGTCTCCATAGCTTCGTCCGATAACAGTTTATATCCGCTGGTCGAGATCATAACGGGATCGACGATAAGATACTTCGGCGAATACTCGATCATCTTATCGGCTATCGCCTTGATTATCTCCGTCTCGGACACCATACCGACCTTGACCGCGTCGGGCGTTATATCGCTGAATACGGCGTCTATCTCCTCTCTTACGAAGCTCTCGGGAACGTTGAGTATTCCGTATACTCCCGTCGTGTTCTGCGCCGTAAGCGCCGTAATAACGCTCATTCCGTACACGCAATGCGCGGTCATAGTCTTAAGATCCGCCTGTATTCCCGCTCCTCCGCTGGAGTCTGAACCCGCGATAGTGAGGACCTTAACCATTCTTGACCTCCTTCATTAGCGAAAGAAGTCTTTCCGACTCTCTTCTCTTGTCGTCGGCCTTGAGAATACCCGACACTATAGCCGCCCCCGCGACTCCGCTTCCGCGAAGTTCGAGAATATTCTTATAATTGACGCCGCCTATCGCGACTACGGGAATATCGACGGCTTTTACGATATCGGAAAGGACGTCAACGCTTATAGTCTTCGCGTCGCTTTTGGTAGCCGTTCCGAATACGGCGCCGACTCCTAAATAGTCAGCTCCGTCTGCCTCGGCTCTCTTCGCTATATCTACGCTTCTTGCAGACGATCCTATGATAAAATCTTTCGGCGCAATCTTCCTGACTTCGGCTATCGCGGAGTCGCTCGCTCCGAGATGTACGCCGTCGGCGCCGACTTCGATAGCGACGTCCGCGTCGTCGTTTACTATGAAAAGTACGTTATATGTATCCGTGATTTTCTTTATCGCTTTGGCTTTTTCGAGAAAGTCCTGCTTCGGGATATTCTTTTCTCTCAGCTGAATAGCGCTCGCTCCGCCGAGTATCGCTTCTTTAACGACGCTCTCCAAACTCTCGCCGTCCTTGAGCCAGCTCCTATCGCTCACAAGATATAGAGTGAGCATATCGGAAAGGCTCCTGCCCTTAAACTTGTCCGTCGCCATCGTCATATAACGTCAACGTCCTCGCCTTTGAGTACTTTGTTCATATTCCTTACCGCGCACATCTTTCCGCACATCGTGCAGGTATCGTGATGCTCGGGAGTCGACTCTGCTCTATAACGTCTCGGCTTCTCTTCGTCTATAGCAAGAGAGAACATTCTCTCCCAATCGAGATCTTTGCGGGCGGTACTCATCTCGTTATCCCAGTCCTTAGCTCCCTTTAAGCCCTTTGCTATATCGGCGGCGTGCGCCGCGATCTTCGATGCGATGATGCCCTCTTTCATATCCTCGAGATTAGGAAGTCTCAGATGCTCAGCCGGAGTAACGTAACACAAAAACGACGCTCCGTGCGTTGCGGCTATCGCTCCTCCTATTGCGGAAGTGATATGGTCGTAGCCGGGGGCTACGTCGGTCACTATCGGTCCGAGAACGTAGAAAGGAGCTCCCTTGCATATCGTTCTCTGTATCTTCATATTAGCTTCTATTTCGTTGAGCGGCATATGTCCGGGACCTTCTATCATTACCTGAACGTCTTTCTCCCACGCCCTTTTGGTCAGCTCTCCTAAAGTTACGAGCTCCTCTATCTGCGAAATATCGCCGCTGTCGGCAATAGAGCCCGGTCTGCAGGCGTCGCCGAGCGACATCGTAACGTCGTATTCTCTGCATATGTCGAGTATCTCGTCGTAATATTCGTAAAAAGGATTCTCATTGCCCGTGAGCTCCATCCATGAGAAAATGAGCGAACCGCCTCGCGAAACGATATTCGTAAGGCGTTTTGCCTCCTTGAATCTCTTCGCGGTATTCCTATTGATGCCGCAGTGTATCGTCATAAAATCGACGCCGTCCTCGGCGTGCATTCTCACTACGTCTATCCACTCTTTCGCGGTTATTTCCTTCAGCGGCTTGTTATAATACACTATAGCGTCGTATATCGGCACCGTGCCAAGCGTCGCGGGACACTCATTCGTGAGCTTACGCCTAAATACCTTCGTATCTCCGAACGAACTTAGATCCATGATAGCGTCCGCGCCCATTTTAACGGCGTTCTCGACCTTCGCCATTTCGCACTGCATATCGAGACAGTCTCTCGACGTTCCGAGGTTGACGTTAATTTTGGTCTTCAGCGAAAAACCTATTCCGCGCGGCTTTAGGCACTTATGATTCTTGTTAGCGGGGATAATTACCGTACCTTTCGCGAGCTCTTCCATAAGCGACTCGATAGAGATATTCTCTTCTCTTGCGACTGCTTCCATTTCTTTCGTAACGATACCGCGTCTCGCCGCGTCCATCTGCGTCGTATAATCCATGATCTACTCCTTATAATCAAAAAACCGCCCCTATGCGGACGGTTCCCTCTCGATACAAAGCTAAAATATGCTCCCTACGTTGGTATTATCCACATCAGGTTATGGGTCGGAATGCGCAATTCCCTCTCAGCCTGTACTGCAAGCTCCCCTTGTTATTATCCATTATATTGATAGTATTATAGCACAAAGCCGCATCGAAATCAAGTACTCTTAATAAATTGTCCGCGTCAAGTCCTCTCTTTATTCCGATAATTCCGTAATTATGCTAAAGCCGACGTGAAGCGACGATAGAAGGGAAAGCGGATCATCATTTTAATTCAGAGCGTCACAAGCTATTCGAGAGGGGGCGGGCTGTTATTATTTTTCTTCTTCGACTTCGTATCGCACATCCCTGACAGGTCGCCGTCGCAACAGTCTCCCTCTGAAAGCAAAGCAAGCGCGGCCGCCAAAATGATATAATATATGAATACGTACCCCACGTTAATTTTGCTGATAACGTTATCTTCCGTATAAAAATACAACGCTTCTCCTATCATTATGCTCATCGCGACAGCCGACATAACGGCGCCCTCTATAAAGAGCGGGCTCGCCGAGCAGTATACAGAAAACACGATCGTCAAAACAAACAACGATATTGCTAAAAGTATTGAAACCGTCAATTTATACACTTTAGACCCTAAGAGAAAGAGCGGCGTCTTAGCTATAAAGAAAAGCGTGAAAGCTCCCGCAACGATGAGATTATCGGGGAAGGGATATATTCCGAACTTCGAAAAAACCGCCGCGATGATCATTCCTATAACAAGCGAGAATATTACCGAAACGCCGTAAAGCAAATTCTTACGTCTTTTATGAACGATAAAATACGCTATAGTATTAATAACGCCGAGCACAACTGCGACGGACAATCCCGCCTGCCACGGCAGTTTTGCAAACGCAAAGTATGCGATATAGATCAAAAACGGCGAAAAAGTCTCCGTCAATGACGCTTTTAGATAATCTTTATTCATAAACTTTCTCTCTTCCTAAAACAATTACTTTACTGCGGTTTCAACGCGCTTATCAATGCTCGCGAGCTTCTTAAAGACGCGTAATATAATATTTGATTTCAATTTATTATATCATCGCATAGGCTACGTGTCAATATATCCGCGAATCGCGATATTCGAGCCGATAGTCAGATCGACCGTTCGAGTCGTGATTTCATTTCAAAAAAATTATTGAAATTCTTATTATAATTCGATACGCTTTTTCCGTAAAAATGCTAAAATATCAGCTATGAATACGTTTTTAGAAAAAACGGGCAGATTTGCCCGCAAAAATATAGTAATGCTGATTGCGTTTACGCTTGCGCTCGTCACGTGCTTTTTTATTCCGCCCGATAAGAATTATCAGGGGTATTTCGATTTGCGTACGCTGTCGTGCCTGCTTGCCACGCTCGCTATCGTATGCGCGCTGAAAAACGTCAACTTCTTCTACTTCCTAGCGGAGAAGACCGTAAAAGTATTCAAGACTGCAAGAGCGTCCGTTATAGCATTGGTATTCATCACGTTCATAGGTTCTATGCTCATTGCGAACGACATGGCGCTTTTGACGTTCCTGCCGCTCGGATACATCGTACTGACGAACGCCAAGAAAGAAAAGTATATGATCTTCACCTTCGTTATGCAAAACATCGCGGCAAACCTCGGAGGGATGCTCACTCCTTTCGGAAATCCGCAAAATCTATATCTGTATTCCAAATTCGATATACCGACGCTCGAGTTCATGAAGATCATGATCATCCCTTTCGCAATATCAATATTGCTCATTACGGCGTGCTGTTTCATCTTCGTAAAAAAAGAACCGCTCGCCTTCGAAGGAGAAACGGTTCGTCCCGAGCCCAAACGCTCGATACTGTATCTTATCTTGTTCGTTTTGTCTATCGTAATGGTGTTTAGAGCGATCCCCTATTGGATAGGATTGCCGATCATCTTGATCGTCCTTCTAATAGTCGACAGAAAGGCTCTTCTTGCCGTCGATTATCCTCTTTTATTCACGTTCGTATTCTTTTTCATCTTCGCGGGGAATATGGCGAGAATAGAGCCCGTGCGTACGTTCTTCTCTAATTTATTGAACCTAAACACGCTATTATTCAGCGCTCTTTCCTGTCAGATAATAAGCAATGTTCCGTCGGCTATCCTTCTTTCGCAGTTTACCGACAATTACGCGCCGCTTTTGATAGGCGTGAATATCGGCGGAGTGGGAACTGTTATTTCATCGCTTGCAAGTCTCATCACCTTTAGAGAATACTGCGCGCATAACGCCGGCAAAGGCGGAAAATACCTCGCAGTTTTCTCCGCTTTTAATTTTTCGTTTTTGATAATATTGACGGGCGTAATGCTTTTGCTCGGCAGCCTAGTATAAATAAAGTTACCTCTAAACCCTTTACTAAATCCAATACTTTCAAACCAACTATTGCTTCGTTTTGTATCTTTGATCGTTCGAGTCCGTTAACCCAAAGCGATATAAAGATCCTTTAACAAAATAGACGGAGAGCGTACACTCTCCGTCTTAATTATTTTGTGTTACATTCAAAATCCAACAGCCTCGTTAGAATTTATATATCTTACTTGCCGTAATAAGCCTTGAGATACATTTCCTTCATCTCGCTCATGAGCGGATAACGCGGATTAGCGCCTGTACACTGATCGTCGAACGCCTGCTCTACCATCTCGTCGAGGTTAGCAAGGAAATCCTCCTCTTTGACGCCGAAATCCTTTATCGTCTTAGGCATACCTACCGCAGCCTTAAGCTCCTCTATCTTATCTATGAGCTTATTGACTTTCTCTTCGTTGTTCTTTCCTTCGATCTGGAGGAAGTCTGCTATTTCTGCGTATCTGTCGAGAGTATGCGGGAATTCATACTGCGGGAAAGTACCCATCTTAGGCGGATTGGGAACCATATTATACTTCATTACCTCGGTGATGAGAAGAGCGTTCGCAACGCCGTGAGGAATGTGATGGAACGCGCCGAGTTTATGCGCCATAGAGTGGCAAATTCCGAGGAACGCGTTAGCGAACGCCATACCTGCCATACAGGAAGCGTGAGCCATCTTCTCCCTTGCTCTCGGATCGTTAGCGCCGTCATTATAGCAACGCGGAAGATACGTAAAGATATTCTCTATAGCCTTGAGCGCTATACCGTCGGTGAAATCGGTAGCGAGCATCGAACCGTAAGCCTCGATGGAGTGCGTCAACGCGTCAACGCCCGACGCGCTGGTGAGTCCCTTAGGCATATTCATCATAAGGTCTGCGTCGATAATAGCCATCTTGGGAAGGAGTTCGTAATCGGCAAGCGGATACTTGTGATGAGTCTTCTCGTCGGTAATGACCGCGAACGGAGTAACTTCCGAACCCGTACCTGCCGACGTAGGAACAGCTATAAAGTAAGCCTTTTCTCCCATCTTCGGGAAAGTGTAAACTCTCTTACGTATATCCATAAATCTCATAGCGAGATCCTGGAAATCTACTTCGGGGTGCTCATAAAGGACCCACATTATCTTACCTGCGTCCATTGCCGAACCGCCGCCGATAGCGATGATGACGTCGGGCTTGAACTCAGCCATAGCCTTAGCTCCTTCTTTAGCGCAAGCGAGCGTCGGATCGGGAGCGACGTTATAGAACGTATGATGATTGATTCCCATATCGTCGAGGTGCTTCGTGATAGCTTTGGTATATCCGTTATTATAGAGGAAAGAGTCGGTAACTATGAAAGCTCTCTTCTTTCCCATTACGTCTTTAAGTTCCTTGAGTGCAACGCCGAGACAGCCTTTCTTGAAATAAACTTTCTCCGGAGCTCTGAACCACAACATATTCTCTCTCCTTTCTGCAACAGTCTTTATATTGATGAGGTGCTTTACACCTACGTTTTCCGATACGGAGTTACCGCCCCACGAACCGCAACCGAGCGTGAGCGACGGAGCGAGCTGGAAGTTGTATAGATCGCCTATACCGCCCTGCGAAGAAGGAGTATTGACAAGTATTCTGCAGGTCTTCATTGCATTATAGAACTTCTCGAGTTTGTCTTTACATCTTATCGTATCGAGATAGACCGACGAAGTGTGTCCGTAACCGCCGTCTGCGACGAGTATCTCAGCCTTTGCGAGAGCGTCGTCGAAATTCTTAGCCTTGTACATAGCGAGTACCGGCGAGAGCTTCTCGTGAGCGAACGGTTCGCTCGGCTCGACGGACTCTACCTCTCCTACGAGAACCTTAGTATTCGCGGGAACTTTTATACCTGCAAGCTCGGCTATCTTCGCCGCGGGCTGTCCTACGATAGCGGGATTGACCGTGCCGCCGTCGCGAAGTATTATCTTACGAACGGCGTCGATCTCGCCAGCGGTAAGGATATGAGCGTTACGCGCCTTGAGTTCTTCCTTAACCTCTTTGTATATCTTAGCGTCAACGATTATCGACTGCTCCGAAGCGCATATCATACCGTTGTCGAAAGTCTTGGAGTGGATAACGGAATTGACCGCAACCTTAACGTCGCACGACTCGTCCATGATAGCGGGCGTATTTCCGGGTCCTACGCCGAGAGCCGGCTTACCTGAGCTGTACGCTGCCTGAACCATTCCGGGACCGCCGGTCGCGAGTATTATGTCAACATTCTTCATAAGGACGTTGGTTCCTTCTATAGACGGCTCGTCGATCCAGTCGATGATGCCCTCTGGAGCGCCTGCCTTAACTGCGGCTTCGAGTACGACCTTCGCCGCCTCGATAGTACATTTCTTAGCTCTCGGATGCGGAGAGAAGATGATACCGTTACGAGTCTTGAGCGAAATGAGCGCCTTGAATATAGCCGTAGACGTCGGATTCGTCGTCGGAATAACGGCTCCGATAACGCCGATAGGCTCTGCGACCTTCTTTATGCCGAAACCGTTGTCCTCTTCGAGAACTCCGCAGGTCTTGGTGTCTTTATAAGTATTGTAAATATACTCGGACGCGTAATGATTCTTTATCACCTTATCCTCGACAACGCCCATGCCTGTCTCTGCATGAGCCATCTTCGCGAGGGGGATACGCTGCTTGTTAGCTGCGAGCGAAGCGCACTTGAATATGTGATCCACCTGCTCCTGCGTGAACGTTGCGAACTGCTCTTGAGCTTTACGAACTTTAGCGATCTTCTCTGATACGAGTTCTGCAATAGTCAATTCATTTGCCATTTATTATATCCTCCAAAAATTATATTCTCTGAATAAATGCGGTAATATCTATACTCTACCGATTCTTTCCTTTTTAGTCTCTCGCTATACTGAATATCGCCGACGCAAAGGAATAAAGCCGATTTCGTTAAATATTTAACAACCATTTTCCATATATTACACCAATTAAAATAATTAGTCAACTGTTTTTCGTAAAATTTGTGAAAAAAGTAACAATTTATTTTTTCGCGTCTTTTGCCGTCCGTTTATCGGTCACTGCTGTCTGAGTATTGCTTTTCGATAGCGATATATCGAGCGAAGCGTACCGTCGGCAGATCCTATATCTTATATCAGTCGAAGCAATAAAACAATCGCCTCTCTTCCTTTCTGGATATTTCCGATATATTATAATATCTTATATAATTTTATCCATATAGTTTCATCTTGTCAAACGCTATTAGGTCTAATTCTACGCAATAAGCGCCCTTTGTTGGAAATGAGTATTTCCGAAACCGTATTTCTCTCCAATATCCCGACGCCGACTATATAGATAAAGGCGTTGCGAGACGTTCGATTGCATTTTCAACGCATTTTGTCACTGCGTATTGATACCCGCAATGCTCAGCAATACGGAACCAGAGTCATGATATCGGGAAGGCACTCTTCAAAAAACATTTTATACGCGGCGCACGTATCCATATCCCTTCTCTCTCTTTTACATCCGCCGCCCCTGCAGTAACGGAAAATATCGCACTGAGCGCACTTCAATGAGATATCGAGCGACTCTTTCAAAAACGATTTGAACGCCTCCGAATCTTCCAGCTCCTCAAACGAAGACTCGCATATATTTCCGATACGGCGATCGTCGCTACAGTAAAAGTCGCAGGGATAGACGTCTCCGTCGCTCTCTATCACGAACTGTTTTGAACAGCGTCCGCTCATACCGCATTGCTCGGGTTCTCTGCCCGCCGCAAGACGTACTATATTGTCGAAAAGTCTTACGCTGACGTATTCGCCCGACATAAAATAACGGTAATACGACCTAAACAGCTTTATCAAAAATTCTCCGTATTCCTCGCCGCTCAGATATATTCCTCTCTCGTCGCCGTTTATTACGTAAGGCTTAAGGCATGGAATAAACTGAAGGTATCTGATACCTCTGTCCGCAAAATCGCAAAATACCTCGTCGATATTATCGGCGATATCTTTAGTGACCACGCTAAGAACGTTGAACTCGATTCCGCGCTCCGATAGAAGTTTTATATTCTTAACGACGCTATCGACGGTCGCATCTCCGCCGCTTTCGACTCTCAGCGCATTGAACTCCTTTATTCCGCTGTCGAGCGATATGCCGACGAGATAGTCTTTCAATATTTCGCACCACTCTTCGTCGATAAGCGTGCCGTTAGTCTGTACGGAAAGCATGACCGAGCCGTTATATACATTATATTCCCCGATCGCTCTGTTGACACTTCGAAAAAATTCCTTTCCGCTAAGAAGAGGCTCTCCGCCCTGAAACGTTATCGCAAGAGTTCCGCCGTCAGTGTATTCGAAAGCGCTGCGGATAACGGTATCGAGCGCGCCTTTAGTCATATACCCGTGAGAGAAATCTTTGCGATTCTCCGCTATCGAACGATAAAAACAATACGCGCAATCCATATTGCACATACTCGAAGAAGGTTTTATCATTATGGATAGATTTCTTTTCATAAAACGCCCTTATTTATCTTTACTTGGTATATTGAAATTTATAAGTCGCTCTTTGTTTTGAATCGCGCTTCTCCGCGAGCGAGTTTTGAAATTACGCTCTCGGAAATATCTCTTGACATCTGTCCGAGCGCCGAAGCAGCGTTTTTACCGTGATAGTCGCTGCCTTGCGTAATAATGAGCGCGTTCTTTCTCGCCAGAAAACATAGCCTTCTTTCCGTATCTGTATCGTGCGACGGATAATAACATTCGAGCCCCATAAGTCCGTATCTTTTAAGTCCCTCTATAAGAGAGGGAAGTATTCCCGTATCGAGGAACTTCGAAGGGTGCGCGAGAACAGGTATTCCGCGCGCCTCGCGTATTATCTTAACGGCTTCGAGCGGCGTCATCCTCCCCGACGGAACGTAGCAGGAGCCTTTAGACCCCAAATACAGATCGAACGCCTCGTTTATCGACTTCACGTAACCTTTTTCCTTGATTAGAAGAGCTATGTGCGGTCTGCCTATACATCCGCTTTTGAGTTCGCCGAAATCGACGCGTATATTTTTGGCGTTGAGTTTTTCTATTATTTTCTCGGCTCTCGCCTTTCTCTTCTTAATGAGCGTATCGACCGTCTCCGTTATTATATCCGCCTTATAGTCGAATCCGTATCCGAGGATATGGACCTCCTGATTGGAATAGGCGGAAAATTCTATGCCTCTTATGAACGTTAATTTTCCCTTCGCATATCTTTCGCCGTCCTCAAGCGCCGATACGTTGTCGTGATCCGTTATGGCGACGGCGTCGAGCCCTATATTTATCGCCTTATCGATTATCTCCTCTACACTGTCCGTTCCGTCGCTCTTCGACGTATGTATGTGAAGATCCGCTCTCATGCCTCGATACTCTCCTTTCCTATGGTATCCGCGATGAGTTCGTCGGGCATAGAGCTCTCGAATTTACTTAAACGTTTTTTGATATGTCCCGTCCTATCCGACGCTTCGTCGAGCGCCTTAGACGCCGATTCGAGTCTCGTCTTTGCGGTGTCTATATTGGCGGTGAACTTTGTGAAATCCTTCTTGAACGTCATGAGCGCCTTTATAACGTCCGCGCTCTGCTTTTCTACCGCGAGCGTCTTGAACCCTATCTGCAGAGAATTGAGCAAAGCGGCTATAGTGGTCGGTCCGCATATCACTATACGGTAATTCCTCTGCAGTTCGTCCGTAAGACCCGGACGTCTCACAACCTCCGCGAAGAGCCCTTCTATAGGAAGATACATAATGGCAAAATTAGTCGTGAGCGGCGGCGAAATATACTTGGAACTTATAGATCTCGCCTCCTGTCTTATTCTTGATACGAGTCTCTTTGCCGCGTCGTCCATACCATCTTTATCGCCCGCGTCCGAGCACTCAACGAGTCTTTCGTAATCTTCGAGCGGAAACTTTGCGTCGATGGGAAGATACAGTCTGTCACCGTCCCTTTGCCCCGGCATCTTGATAACGAAGTCGACGGCTTCTCTCTTCGAATCTATCCTGAACTGCGTCTCGTACTGCTCTCTCGAGAGTATCTCGTCAAGAAGACTGCCGAGCGCGACCTCGCCCCAGTTTCCTCGCGTCTTGGTATTTATCAGCATACGGTTGAGATTGCTCACGCCGTCCGTAAGGCTCTTCATCTCGCCGAGCCCCTTATATACGGCTTCGAGTCTCTCGGATACCGTAGAAAACGATTTATCGAGTCTGTCGTTAAGAGTTTTAGTAAGTTTTTCATCTACTGTCTCACGCATTTCGTTGAGCTTACGCTCGTTGCTCTCTCGCATTTCTTTTAGCTGACGCTCGTTTTCCGAACGCACGTTTTGCAAGCTCTTTTCGATGTTTTCCTTCATCTCCTTGAGCTCTCTGTTGACGTTATTCATAAAGTCGCCGACACGTCGCTCCAGCCTGTCCGAGCTCTCTTTTTCGCTTGCGATGAGTTCGCCGAGTCTCTTTTCCGAATTTTCTCCGCTCGTCTTGAGCTGCTCTTTGACGGCGGTCTGAAGATTAGCCCAGTTATTCGCCGCGGACGAATTCATAGTCTCGGCGGACGTTTTGACAATCGCGCCGAGCGCCATACTTTCTCTCTCGATAACGTTCTTCAATTCGTTTTTCGCATCGTATATGTTTTTATTGACCGTATCTATCATTTCGTCGTCGATAGATTGCGTCCCACCCTTCTTCCTTCCTTTTAAGAGCAATACAAGACACGCCGCGCCTATCAGCGCGATAACGGCGAGAAATATGAAGATAATTATGAATTCAATAGGCATATATCATACTTTCCTTTTATTTTTCTTTTTCCCAAACGAGTCTAAAACGCATTCGACAAGCGCTAGATTGCTGTTCTCGACCTCTCCCAAAGCCGCCTTTTCAAGCAGCTCGCTTAGAGTCGTTCCTATCTCTTTCCCTACTATGCCGAGCTCCATAAGGTCTTTGCCGTCGATATCCAGTTCGCCGATACTAAGAGGCGTACCTTTACTCATCATAGCGTCGTAGATATTCTCCATCTTATAAAGCGAAGTAAGATCGACTTGTTTGCTCGCCTGTATATCCGCCTTTCGCAACTTAAAAAACTTTTCTATAACGTCGGCGTTTTCCAATATGAATTTTTTGACCGTCCTATCCTTCGCTTTGCCGTCGAGATCGAACATATGTATCTTCGTAAGTTTAACGGCTTCGGCGCTTTCCCTCTTCGAAAGTCTCAGTCTTGCAGCTATCTTCCTCACGATATCGCTTCCTATAACGGCGTGAGCGTACATATTGCCGTCGCGTTCGAGAGCGTACGGTTTGCCGACGTCGTGTAAAAGAGCAGGGAGCCGTATATCGAAATCGGCGTATCCCATCGTCTCTATCGAGTGCGTAAGAACGTCGCTCTTATGATACTTCTCGTTCTGCGCTACTCCGCTCCCCTTAGTGAGTTCCGGCAATATACGATCGAGAACGCCAAGCTCGAAAAGCATCTTTATTCCCTGAATATGTCCGCCCTTGTTTCCATACGGCTTGATGTCCGCGATAAGTATCTTTTTCAATTCTTCGGTTATTCTCTCGACGCTGATATCATTTATGAGATACGAGAGTTTTTTCGCCGCGGCGAAAGTTTTTTCCTCTACGCTAAAGCCCGTCTCGGCGTGGAATCTCGCAAGCCGCATAATGCGAAGACCGTCCTCTGAAAACACCTCCTCGGGTTCTCTCACCGTCCGCAATATCCCTCTTTCGACGTCCTCAATCCCTCCAACGACGTCTACGTACGCATCCGCAAGGACGTCGTAATATATCGCGTTGACGGTAAAATCTCGGCGTCTCGCGTCCGATTCCATATCGCGTCCGAACGTAACGCTAAGAGGTCTGTGCCTGCCGCTTCCCTCGGGATAACTGTCCTGTCTGAACGCCGTATATTCGTATTTTTCATCGCCGTCTCTTATAATGAGCGTACCCATGCGAAGCGAAGACGGCTCGACGCGAAACTCGCTGTTTGAAAGTAGTTCCAATACTTCCTCCGCTCTCTTTGGCGAAGCTATATCAATATCCGAAGCGGGAACGTCCATGAGCATATTGCGAACGTAACCGCCGACGATATAGAGCCTGTCTTCACCGAACAGCTTAGCAAGATTTTCAAGCGACATTTGAGCGTACCCCCCTCGTTTTCTTATTTGATCGCGCTTGGCGCGATAACGCACACCTCGGGAATATTCCTATAGTCTTCGGCGTAGTCGAGACCGTAACCTATGACGAATTCGTTAGGTATCTTGAATCCGACATAATCGCCCTCGATGTCAACCTCGCGTCTTTCGGGTTTATCAAGAAGAGTGCAAACCTTCAGCGACGCGGGATTTCTCTGCAAAAGAAGGTTCTTAAGATATTTGATGGTATATCCCGAATCTATAATATCCTCGACGATGATGACGTGCAGATCTTCTATTTTGGTATTGAGATCTTTGACCATCCTGACCTCGCCGCTGGATCTCGCGCCTGAGCCGTAACTCGATATCGCCATAAAATCCATTCTGACAGGAATATCTATAGCTCTCACGAGGTCGGCAAAGAAAATAGCCGAACCGCGCAGAATACACACCATCAGCAGTTGTTTCCCTTCGTATTCGCGGCTTATTTCACTGCCTATCTCCGCAATTCTTTTTTGCAGTTCCTCTTTTGATACCAGTACTCTTTGTACGCTGTCGTATACCTTCATTTTATTCCTCCAAAGTATTTTCCGCATTTTCGGCGCGTCTCTTAAAATCGGTCTTTCTTCTTTTCGAAACGCGTTAAAATCGCGGCTTTAGTATTTTTATATGTTTTTGATAAGCGTCAATCTGTATATTATTTCCGTCTTATCCGTTATCTTGAATCGCGCGCCTATCTCCTCGCCCGCAACGGCGGCAACCTCGCTACCGATAGCAATTATAGGCATATTCCTGAGTCTTGACGGTATCTTTTTATCAGTAAGATAATCGCCGAGTTTTTTCGTATGACCGCCGAAACTCCTGAACGTATCGCCGTGTCTTCTCGTCCTTATAACGGCGCTATCGAGTCCGCCGCCGTCCAAAAACAGCGCTCTTTTACCGTTCTCGCAAAGCGAATGATCGACGGCGTCTTTCGAAACCCTTTCGACCTTCAAAGCGTATTCTCCGAGCAAGTGCGTTCCTTCGCAAAAGGCGACCTCCGATACGCATTTCTCCGTCGTTTTCGCTAAAGCTATACGGTTATATTCTTTCGACGCCTCGACGCCGTGCGGCATATCGAGAAAAACGCCGCTCCTTTCTTTCCTGAGCGCAAGGAGCGATTCGTAGTGTCTCGTCTCCACGTCGGCAGTCACTCCGAGATGACAAAACGCTTCGTACGCCGCGCTCTTGAAAACCGCGTCGTCAGCGCCGACGTCTATGAGCGCGTATCCGTCTCCGAACTCAACGCTATTTAATGCGTTCTTTGAAATATATTCGTCGCATTCCGCCGCGTTCTTCGACAGTCTGATAATGCTGTCGACTACGCTCGGAAATACTTTTTTAAGAGACGGCATTATTTCGCGACGCACGTAATTTCTCGTATAGCGAACGTCGCTGTTCGTCGAATCTTCGCGATACGGCGCGCCGCTCTTTTCGATAAACGCGTCTATTTCGTCTCTCGTAACGCAAAGAAGCGGACGGATAAATACGCCGTTGTCATACTCCATCCCCCTAAGTCCGCGTATTCCCGAACCTCTGAATATATGCATCAGGATACTCTCGGCGTTGTCGTCCTTATGATGCGCGAGCGCCACTCTATCTGCGCGTCCGCTAAGAACTTCTTCCATGAGGCTTGCGCGTCTCATCTCTCTAGCCGCCTGCTCCATGGTCATGGAATTTTCTTTCTTATAACTCGGCACGTCGCACTTTATCATCCTGCACTCTATTCCGTTATCTTCGCAATATCTCATGACGAATTCGCTGTCGGATATCGACTCCTCTCCTCTTATGCCGTGTTCGATATTGACGACGTAAAACGAACCCTTCGCCCTTCTTTCCATAGCAAGACGAAGCAGCGCCATCGAGTCCCTTCCTCCCGATACCGCTATCGCGATCTTTCCGAAATCCGTTATTTTTACGTTGTCTAACATCATTTTCATCCGAAAAATTATTGCGGCGAATATCCTCTGCCGTATTAACATTGTACATTATTTGCCGCTCAAAAAGCAATTAAAATAATAAATAAATAAAACCGCGTCACACTCTTTCCATAACGAGCCTTAGCGCTATCACCGTCGAATCGTCCTTCGCTCCGTTTTTCGTAGCTTCTATCAGTATATCTTCGGCGATCGTCTGAGGATTGAGTCCCCGCATATTGAGAAGCATCGACATCATCGCATTTTCGTCGATAGCGTCGCTTACGCCGTCGCTCGTGATGATGACTATATCGCCGTCGCCAAGCACCTTCTTTACGGTATTAGGTTCGGCTTCGTCAAGCACTCCTATGGGCAGAGACGACGTGGAAATTATCTCAACTTTATTTTTCCTCTTGACGTAGCTCGACACGCCGCCGAGTTTGATGAAGTCGCTGCCGCCGCTCTTGAGATCTATGACGCACATATCGAGCGCGGAAAAATTATCGCTGTTGCGCATACTGAGTAGTTTATTGGCAAGCGGAAGTATAGTTTCGCTGTCAAATCCCGCCTTATAAAACTTTTCGATGACGTTTATTGTATTGACGCTGTTTGCCTCCGCAACGCTGCCGCTCCCCATTCCGTCCGACAGCACGGCTATGACCTTATCCCCGTCTATTCTCTCGACGCTCTTAGTATCTCCGCTGGCGTCAGAACCGTCCTTCTTTACGCCCGCAATTCCGTAAAGCAAGTTGTACTTCGGCGCGGCGACGTAGCGAATAGTAGCGAAGCCCTTTATCTCCGACTGTCTGTCGGCTCTCGCGACGAGTCTCTGTCTGGTCAGCTTCTCGAGTATCGACTTGACTATCTTCCTCGAAGCGTCCGAGTTCCTTATGACCAAAGTTATTTCGCTCTCGCCCATTCCGTTATGCATAACGAATACGTCGTGGCAGACGATACCCATAATATTGAGTTCTTCGATGATCCTCTCTTCCATCTCTTCGTCCGCGCTCACTTTGAGCGAAACGCTCGACGAGAGCTTGCCAAGAACGTCGCCGACGCTCTCCATCTCGTTGCCTATGGCGTACTTCATGTCGAGAACGTTAGCCGTATGTATCCGCGAATTAACGTACTTTTCTCCGAACTCATTGACCGTTGACAGCAATTCCGCCACTTTGACGCACCTGCTGGTAAGGAAAGTAGTCAGATCGACTATCGAGGCGCGTCCTCTGTCTATTACGGTATCTATTAGCGGGAGGAATACGGCGGAGGTATCGCTGCCGAGCGCCGAAAAACACTCTTCCTTTTTAGGACATGACGAACACAGTTTCATGACGACTCTTTCCGCCGCTTCTTCTCGTCCCTTCCTATCCTTTAGTATTACTTCGCTCTTCTTCATTTCGATCCCTATTTCTTTGAATATTCCCGCAAGATTTACTATTCTCGAATTGACGTCTATCCTATTGCGGTTGATCATAGCTTTCAGCGCGGTTTTGCTGTTCTTGCCGTTATAGATATTCCTGAGATAGATGATATGCTTCTTCCTGACGAGCAAAAAGAGAGCGGCTCCGAGTACGACCGCTATTACGTGCAAATAGCCGTAGGTCGGGAATACGTCGAAATACAGTCCGCACATTATATCGATTATCACGACGCTTACCGCGGAAAAATATTTGTTGTATCTTATGAACACGGCGGCGGTAAGACACTCTAAAACCATAGCGCCGCCCAAAGCGAGATTTGCGCTGCCTAGCCCTCCGCCTGCGCCTATCGCGAACGCTACGACTGTCGCGGTAATGGGAGAGAGCGTCGCGGAAGCAAACAGCGTCGCGAAAGATGAAACGACGTAAAATATCTTGAATCCGAAAATGTCGATATTGTAAAGACCCAACGAAATCGACATTAGAAGTACGACGCCCATCGCCTTTTCGTCTACGCTGAGACGATACCTCAATCTTTTGACGACAACCGCGAACACTACCACTATCGACGCGTAAGTAAATACCTGAGATATTATTATCGTGACTACGGCGTCGATAAGCGCCTCGATATTTCCTATTCCGAATATGAGTAAAGGAAGCGAAGCTATGAGCGCGTACACGTTAGCTAGTAGCAGCGTCATTCTTCTTTTGAAACGCCTGTGAAGGAAATCCGCAAGAGTGAATATAACGGCGGGAATAACGCCTGCGATAAATGATTTTAACGAAAAATCTCCGATAAGAAGCGCTACCACATAGAGCGGCGCGAGTATGAGCGCATTTTCACCCGAAAACACCAACGCAACAAAAAAGCCGAGATAGAACGGATTGATATCTTCGCCTATCCCCGAAAGACCGAGCAAAAACATTATGAGAAAATATACGCCGTACTTTATTACGGCTCTCGCGTCTATAACTCTTTTTTTCATCGTATGCCTCCTTACGCGTCCGCATTTAATGATAAATGATAGCGTATGCCGCATAAAGTCGATGATTATCTATAATTGTCGTTTAGCGTCGAAAATCTGCAGACTTAAATTAGTGCAAATTATCATTGATAGATATAACCGAAATCCTAAAACATTTGACGCGTTCTCCCGACAAGGAAATAAAATACAAGACTTCGTTATAAGAAATCTTGTATTTTAATATACATATAATATAGTTTTATCAGTAATTGCCTCTATATCCGTTAATAATTCGAATATAATAATTTTCACGTATCGCCGTATTCTCTTTCTGCGTTATTGGACTGTTCTCTTTTTGCTTTGCGTTTTTCTCTTCTCTGCTGTTTTTGATACGCGATATTCTCGTCTATCT
>CAJUMY010000011.1:14318-61635 GCA_910587685.1 uncultured Christensenellaceae bacterium | reverse complement strand
CTCCCGCTATGAGCGAAGAGAAACCGTTCGAGTTAAATAACGGAACGACGCCTCCGTCTGAAGATACCAAGCCGAACGAGCCTATTGAAAAGACGGAGAGAGATCCGCTTATCATAGTTTCGCTTTGTTTCTCCATTGCGACGTTCTTTATAGGAATAGGACTATTCATCGCGGTAATGATATTGATCGCAATGAGAAAGAACGATAATAACGCTACGTATCCTCCAACGTCGCAGTACGAAGAGTACGACGATGAAGATGAGTACGAAGACGAATATGAGGACGATGACGAAGACGACGAGGACGACGAACCGCAGTATAGCGGAAGAGAAGGATGTTCAAACTATAGCGACAGAGAACCGAAAGACCGCGACGATAAGGAGGACGCCCGAGGCAGGGATGAGATAGCCGCGACGAATAGCGAGAGCGGAAGATACGTTCCCGACGGCGCGGTAGTAATAGCCGAAGGTCAATTAGCGAATAGGGACGAAGCTAGAAGGCTCGAAGACGACGGCTCTTTCTACGCCTTCGAAAAGAGAGACGGCGAGTCTGTAGTAACTGTAGCCGACGGCGCGGTAATAATCAACGGAAGCGAGAGACTCGACATACAGGACGCGATACTGCTCCTTAGCGACGATCAGAAGAGATATATATTCGGACTTCGCGATTACGCTATCGAGAGGTCGGGAGAGAAGGCGTCGTTTGCGAAATATCACTTGACCGTAGGTAAGGGAACTAAGCAGGTCGTAAGACTCAGCGTTAAGGACGGCGAAGTCATGGCGTATTTCAGGATCGAGGACGAGCGTCTTAGAAAACTCAGAATGAACGCAAAGGAGAACGACGCGGATATAAAGATACGCGAGACCGAGATAGCCGTAGACAGCGAATCGGCGTACGAAATGGCGAAGGATCTCATTGACCTAAGAGTAACGCAGATAGAGGAAAATCTCGAGTATAGAAAACAACAGCTAAAGGAAAAGCGCAGAGCAAAAAGAGAGCAGGATAAGAACGCGGAGAATGCCGCCGATAACGACGCGGATAACGGTAGTAACTCTGATAATGACGAGAATAGCGGTAACGGCGGAGAAATATCGTAAACTTTAGCGGCCGCGGCTTAACGGCTTTCATATGCTTAGACGCCTAAAATATAACGCATATGCTAACGTTTTTATATTTTGGATATGAACTATTGAATAAAAAAGCAATAACTTTTTCGTTATTGCTTTTTTTGCCGTTTTATCGAGTTTTTCATATACGCCGCTTTAACGTTTCGGTAGAGTTAATTAAGCATATCAACTGTTTTCGATGACTTTGCCTATTATGACGTTACAGCTCTTGAGCGAAGATATTATGCTGTCGATAGCGGCGATAGCGTCTTCCTTTTTAGAGTTTTTGAGGATGTGTGGCAGTCTGTCGGCGATCGCCTTCGCTTCTTTTGCCGCGTCTGCCGCGCTAAGAAAACTCTTATTGGTCGACTCGTACGCTTCTTCGGTGCACTTCTTCTCAGAACGGACTATAGCGATGAGTATTTTCGTTACCAGTTTGACGTTCTTTTCCGCAGGTTTTTCTTCTATAGATCTTCGAAGCGTCATGAGATCGCTGATAATGACAGTGTTATCCTTGATGATAGTCTCCTTGGGGTCGGTCTTGGGCGACTTTTTGAGGAGCAAGATTATAGGGAGACACAGCGCTATAACGGCAACGCATAATATCACGGTAAGAATTATCTGTCCTTTCGATACGTCTATCGTATAGGCGTATTCGCCGCTGATATCGCCGACGCTGGCTTTTACCGTAACGTCGCCCGCGTATTTGTTCCTAACGGATACGGTAGGGCCCTTTTCGTCGAGCTCAACGCCGTTCACGCTCCACGTAACGGAGGTATCGACGTCCGCTATCCCGTTTATGACAGCGTGGAAGATCGAAGCCTCCTTTGTTGAGAACGACGAGTTCTCCGATCTCACCGCGACGCTCTCCACCTTTCCTATTATATTTACCGCGCCGAAACGTACGGTATCGCCTGCGCGAAGCATAACGGTCTCGCCGACGGCTTCGCTATTGAGCTCGATAGAGACGTCATATCTGTCAAAACCTTCTCGGTCGCTCGTGACCGACGTTACCGCCGATACGGCGATACAGTCGCTCTTTGAGGTTAGAACTACGTCGGGGCGCGCGTCCTTGTTGGCGTATACGACGATAGTTCCGCGTTTGTCGCTGAGAAGGAACGAATATACGTCCTTTTCGAACTCGAGGCTCGTGAGCGGCGTCTGTTCCTTTACTGTGAAGGTCTTTCTCAGCTCCTTGCCGAGACATTCGAGTTTCACGTCGAGTATATCCGCGTTCCCAATCTCGTAACCTTTCAGAGAGTCGATTTTCACGCCGTTCACAGAGACGTCGATCTCGCTCTCAGGCACGTACAGCGTAGGAGACGAGTCGATGGTCAGTATGAAGTCTATCTTCGAGCCTTTCGTCAGCGAGTTCGTTGAGGTAGACAGCGTAAGCGTCTTCGCCTCTTTGGGCATAACGTTGACGGTGATGCCGTCGAAATATTCCCTTCCGTCCGCATCGTATACCGCGGCTAAGTTGTAGCTTCCTTGAGAAAGCCCCGATACGGCGACGGTATCCTTAACTATTCGGCGATAGGGAGTCTCGGACACGGACGACGACTTTTTCTCGACCGATATTCCGCCGCTTTCCGTAACGTACTCGAGAGTATGTTCGCCGTCGGGATCGACGCTAAAAGGCGTCTTTAACGCGGTCGTTATATCGAGCGTTTCGCCGACGAATACGTCGACGCTCTTTATAGTCTGGTTCTTTGGGAACGCGTAGGAGATATTCTCGGCTTCCGCTCTTTCGAAGCTCACGTATATCTCCTCGACGCCGTAGCTCTCCGCGTATGCCGTAACGGGCAGTATCAATACGCTCATAATGAGAACGAGCAATAATACGACTAGTCTCTTCTTCATTACTTATCCTCCTCTTCCGAGCGTATATCGCCGTTAGGCTCGCTGTTATCGCTAAATCTTGTCTCGGGGGCGGCGTCTTCAGACGTCTTTTCGAGCCTGCCGAGAACGGAGCCGCCGATGTCCTTGATGTGTACGTCAAGCTGATTGTACGGTATGGTTATGCCTTTTTCGTTGAGGACGTTATAACAGGTCTCGTTGACGTCATAATATAGATCCCAATAATTCTCGCTCTTGCACCATATCCTGACCGTGAATACGAGCGCCGATTCGCCGAGAGTCTTGAGCCTTACGAGTGGCTCGGGCGTCGATAGGGAATAGGGATGCTCGGTAACGATATCCATAAGCGTCGATTTGACGCTCTCTATATCGCTGCCGTACGCTACCGCAACGTCTATATCGAGACGTCTTAGCGGATTGGCATTATAATTGATTATCGCCGACGATATGACTTTACTGTTAGGAACGCTTATGACTTTGTTGTCTGTGGTCTCTATTTTTGTATGAAGCATCCTTATCGACTTTATCGTTCCCGATATTCCGTCTACGTCTACGAAATCGCCGACTTTGAACGGCTTTGACGATATTATGATAATGCCGTTGGCAAGGTTGCCGAGACTGTCCTGCAATGCAAGCGACGCGGCAAGACCGAACGCCGAGAGCAACGCTATGAACGACGTTGTCGGTATCCCCATCATATGCGCCACTATCATTATCAGCAAGAAGTACATCAGGAAGTTGACGATAGATAGCGTGAAGGAAATCAGCGAGTTGTCGATAGGACTTCTCAAAAGTATTTTTTTCAGTATCAATTTGATTATTTTGATGAGAGCGATGCCGAATATCACGACCGCGATCAGCGAAAGTATTTTCAGCCCCGCGTTTGCGAAAAATTCTTTGATAGCCGTTCCTATTTGTTCAAATGCCTCCGACATGGTAAATACGCTCCTTTGTTTTAGACTCAGCTTTGCGTTAAGACTTCGAAAGAGTTTTAATAACGCGTAAAGTCGTTCGTCGTTTTTATATTAATATTATTTTAGCTCATAACAGAGTCGCCGTAAACCTTTTTCGCCGCGATTTTGGTAAAAAAATGTAAATTGCGAAGTTATATATACGGACGTCTTCATAAAACTCGATATTTTAACGGCGTTTATTAGTAAGAGCGAGGCGGCGCGCGCAATCATTTTGCGAAAAGAATTGATTATAACGCGAAAGTATGGTAAAATTTTTATCGGAAGATCATTAAAAAGGAAATCGCTAGTAACAGGCAGATGACAGGCGCAGTCTTCGGCGTATATATAGGAGAAAATCAATGAGAAAGGCAATAATTTTATACAAATCGAAATACGGAAGCTCGAAAGAGTACGCGGACCTTCTTTCGGAAGAGCTTTCCGCAAAAGAAATAGATACCGAGACGAGCGAACTGAAAAACTTTAAGGGCAAGCTCGATAATTACGATATTATCGTATACGCTGCGGGAATAAAGGCGTATATGATATACGATATAAGGAAGTTTTTAAGAAAAGCCGCGCGTGTCAAACTCCACAATAAAAAGGTCGTCGTTATGGGCGTAGGTATGCTCAAAGCCGATCTTAATTACGCCGAGCGTCTTAGGAAAAATAATGCGATCCCGAGCGGTATGCGCTTCTATTACCTGCGCGGGACTATGGATATAAACAAGCTCAAGGGCATCGACGCGTCCATAATAAAGATGCTCGCCCGTTCTATCATGATGAAAGAGAACCTAAACGACGACGAGAACGCTATAGTAAACGCTTGCATCAATCCGCAGAGTTGGGTCAAAAGGGATAATATAATCCCTATAGCCGAGTATATCGCGAAATAGTACATAAGACGTTAAGGAGAATGATGTTGCTAGGTATGGAACTTAATACTGACTGCGAAGAGAAAAAGCCGATCAAAAAGAAAAAAGTATCGAGATGCGTTTTGCCCGTTATCGCAGTTATCCTCGCCGTTTCTTTATTGTTTTCGCTATGTTCTTGCAGCGTCGAGACGACGCGGTATCTTATCGGTACCGTCGTAAATCTCAAGATAGAAGGCAACAACTCGAAGAAGGCGGAAAAGGCTATACTGTCGCTCATAAACGACGTGGAAAGATCGGTCTCGACTGCAATAGATAACTCATGTATCAGCCGTATCAACCGCGCCGAAGTCGGCGGGAAAGTAGCCCTAGATGATATCGCTGATATGTTAATTGGATATGCATATACGTACTATTTTAAGTTAAAGGACCTATTCGGATACGGAGTATTCGATATCAGCGTATATCCGCTCGTAGAGCTTTGGGGATTCTCTCCCGACAAAATCGACTCGGAGAACAAGACTCCTCCAAGCAACGGGGATATAGATAAGACGATGGAGCTCGTAGGGCTCGACAGAGCATTTTTATACGACGGGAAAGAAAAGACGATAACAAAACTTATAGACGGCGCAAAGTTCGATCTCGGCGGACTTGCTAAGGGATATATCGCCGACGAAGCGCACAAAATATTTGAAAAGTACGGCGTCAAGAGCGGTATTGCGGATATAGGCGGTAATCTGTATCTTTACGGAGACAGAACCTTCAGAGTGGGCGTCAAAAATCCGAGAAAGGGCGCGACGGACGACTATATAAAAGAGATAATAACCGTGAAAAATACTTCCGTCGTGACTTCGGGCGACTATGAGAGATATTATATAGATAAAGACGGCAGACGCTATCATCATATAATAGATCCGCGTAACGGCAGACCGTCAGACAGCGGACTCATATCTGTGACGGTAACGGCAAAGTCGTCGGTTGTCGCGGATATATTGACGACTTCTATCATGATACTAGGTAAAGAGCGCGGAGAGCTCCTTCTTCAGAGCGAGGATATAGAGACGGCGATATTTATGAGCGAAGACGGCGAGGCGGGCGTCAAAGTCGAAACGTATACGAAAGGGGAGCAAGACCGAATAGCTGTATAGTCGCCTAAGCGGATGACTGAATAAGAACGACTGCGGAGAGGTATCGGTTTAATATCGCGTAAGAGTTCCGTCTACGCGTTAAAAAAAATTTTCGTAACGTACTGTATAGAGCGAGCGGCGGCAAGTGTCTTTTAGTACTTTAGGAGGAAAAGAATTGGACGTTAAGGGCGTTGAAAACGTAAGAAACCATAGAGCGTTGAGAGCGTGGGATACGCTCGCTCTCGTTATAGTTCTCGTGGCTCTGACGGCATTTCTTGTCATGACGTTCGATACGAAGGGGGAATACGTCGAAGTTTACGACGACGGAAAACTCGTGTTCGCGTCTAATATTAATGAAAACAGTACGTTTACGATAGACGGTAAACTTACCGTCACGATCGACGTCAACGGAGTAAAGGTCGTCGACCCTACGTGTAAAGATAAACTGTGCGAGCATCAAGGATATATCAAAAGCGGTTCTATCGTATGCTTGCCGAACAAAATAACGGTAGTCGTAAAAGGCGGCGGCGACGTCGATGCGGTGAGCTGATGAAAAATAATTCCGTAAAACTCACGACGACCGCAATCTTTTTGGCGCTCGCTATACTGCTCAGCATAGTTGAAAATTCGCTTCCGCCGCTTATTCCGTTCATGCCGTACGCCAAGGTCGGCATAGCGAATATAGTAATATTGACTTCGATATTGTTGCTCGGCAAAGGAGAAGCGTATCTCATCGTCGTCATGCGTTGCGTTATCAACGCTATTTATCAGGGAAATATCAGCGCGTTCGCGTTTTCTTTTACCGCGGGAACGGTGAGTTACATCGTCAGCGTAGCGCTTCTTTCGCTCAAGGCATTTTCGCTTGTAGGGATAAGTTCTATATCCGCTATCACGCATAATTTTGTTCAGGTCGCCGTAGCTTCGCTGTTTACCGGCAGCGCGGCGGTGTTCGCCTATCTTCCTTATCTCACTTTGATAGGAGGAGCAGTCGGCGCGTTTATCGGAGCGATCTCGCATTATATTATAAAAAAGTATCCTATAGAGACTCTTAATGGAAGCGCAGACGCGAAGAAAAAAAATAACGCCGATAACAAAACCGACGTCAATGATACTAGCGATCCCGCTTAGCGCTAATAAATAGATAAAGCATATCGTAACGCGTCATTTTTTGAACGGTACGAAGTCGCTGTCTTTGAGGTCGCGGCATATATTATCGTATTTCATGGAACTGGCTTTTTTCATAATATCGTATCCGTACTTTGCCCTTAAGGTATCCACCGTCTTTTCGAGCTTTTCGCTTTTTACGTCTTTTTCGTCGAATATGCTCATCTGGTATACGCTTTCGTTTTCATTCGTCAATTTCGACATAGCGACGCCGAGCGCGCGGATAGGCAAGTCTTTGCTAAAGTCGTAATTTGCCGAGAATATTTTTATCGCTTCGTTGACTATATCGCTCGACGTAGAAGTCGGGATGAGGAGCGTCGACTGTCTCGTGATTGATTTCATATTATTATATTTTATCCATATAGATACGGAATTCCCGACTAGGGAGTGTCTTCTCATTCGGGTCGCTACCATCTCGGCGAGCGCGGTAAAGATCGCTTCGACCTCTCCGAGCGTCGATATGTCGAGCGGCAGGGTAGTGGAATGACCTATACTTTCGGGAATACGGTTGTCGTAATAATAACGTATCTCTTCGTCTTCTATGCCCAGAGCCGCGTCAATGAGTTTGTCGGCAAGTATTCCGATATGACTTTTCAGAAGGTCTCGGTTGGTATGAGCGAGACCGCCTATCGTCGTTACGTTGAGCTTTTTAAGCGTCTCTTCGGTAGAGCCGCCGATGCCCATCATATCGCGTACGGGCAGTTTCCACACGAGAGTTTTGTAATTGTCCTCGTTGATCACGGTCGTGGCGTCGGGCTTTTTCATATCCGATCCGAGTTTTGAAAATATCTTAGTGAACGAAACGCCGATAGATACGCTGACTCCGATCTCTTCTTTTGCGCGTCTGCGGATCTCTTCCGCTATCGCTTCTCCGCTCTTGAATAATTTTAGGGAGTGAGTAACGTCGAGCCAGCACTCGTCGATGCTGAAAGGTTCTACTCTATCGGTGTATTGGGTATAAACGTCGAACAGACGTTTTGAGAATTTGACGTATTCGTTGTGGTGGGGAGGAACTAGTATGAGATTCGGGCATTTTCTTTGAGCTTGCCATATCACTTCGCCTGTAGTTACGCCGTATTTTTTTGCAAGTTCGCTCTTTGCTAGTATGATGCCGTGCCTCTTTTCGGGATCGCCCGATACGGCTATCGCTTTACCTTTAAGATCGGGATTGAGACACGCTTCCACCGATGCGTAAAAGTTGTTGGCGTCTATATGAAGTATCACTTTTTTTTCCGACATACGCTCGCTCCTTACAAAGATATTATCTCATAAATCGTATATAATTACAATTTTTTTGAAGAAAGTATTTCTTAATACATTTTTAATATTATTTACAAATGGAAAGATACTATGAATATATACATAATTTTCGGCGATTTAACTTGATTTTTTTACCAAATTATAGTAGCATAAAGCTATATTAAACGTGAATTTGAAATATTTTGCGGTCAAATGCAAGTTTTGACAGACAACGTACATATACATTTACTAAGGAAACGTCGAGGAACTTATAATGAAGATAACGAAAGCAGTGATCCCGGCAGCGGGATTCGGAACAAGATTTTTGCCGGCGACAAAGGCGATGCCGAAGGAGATGTTGCCGATAATAGACACGCCGACTTTGCAATATATCGTCAAGGAAGCGGTCGATAGCGGCATTACGGACATACTTATCATAATAGGCAAGAATAAGAAATGTATCGAGGATCATTTCGACAGAAGCGTAGAGCTCGAAGATCTACTTGTGAAGGGCGGCAAGAGCCGCGAACTTAAGATGGTTCGAGATATAGCGGATATGGCTCATATATATTACGTGAGACAAAAAGAAATGAACGGCTCGGGCAACGCTATCCTGGAAGCCGAGGCGTTCGTCGGTAACGAACCGTTCGCCGTAATGTTCGGAGACGATCTCATATATAACGAATCCAAACCGTGTCTTAAACAGCTCATAGACGCATACGAGACTACGGGAAAGAGTATAGTAGGAGTACAGGAGGTCCCGAGGGATGAGGCTCCGAAGTACGGTATAATAGTACCGGGCAGGACTAAGGGGCGCTATACGGAAATGAAGGGCATTGTGGAAAAGCCGTCCATTGACGAGTTGCCATCGACGTACGCGGGGCTTGGAAGATATATTCTCAAACCAGAGATATTCGATATCATAAAGAGAAGCAAACCTCACGCTAACGGCGAAGTGTATATCACGGACGCCATTTTGGAGACTATAGATATCGACGGAGTGTATGCGTACGACTTCGAAGGAAGGAGATACGATATAGGAGACAAAGAGGGCTATCTCGAAGCTACGGTAGAATACGCTCTTCGCGATGAGAAACTGAGAGAAGGATTCGTAAAATATCTCAAAGGGCTCAAGATCTGATAACGTATAAAAATGTGACATTATAAAATATACGCCGCAAAACGATATTCGTTTTGCGGCGTATTTGTTGAAATTTTTCGGTATTATACACGCTTTATCGAGCGTATAAATTAAAAGAGTTTCTTTTCGATCTCTCTATACTTTTCTTCTTGCTCTTTAGTAAGATTATCGAGATTTCCCTGTTCGCGCTGGATGTCGAGAAGTTCCTTGACGTTGGCGTGCATCCTCTTGGTCATTTTCATCGCGAACGACGCGATAAGAGCGATAACGAGGAACGATACGACGGGCAGGAACATGACGAGACGGAGAGCGAGGATAGCTTCGTCAGATTGGACTGTTTGGTCTGCGTCGAAGTGAGCCGCTTCAAGACCGATACCTATGATGAATACGCCGAGACCGGAAGCTACTTTACGCATGAACGTCATTATACCGCTGAACGAACCTGCGTTCGGTTTTTTGAGTTTTAACTCTCCGACGTCCACGAGGTCGGGGAATATGAGCCACGGTATCATCTGCACGCAACCGAAACCGATGCCCGCTATCGCCGCGAAAATATATACGAAATTGGGATTCCAACCCGATGGGTAGAAAGCCATTCCCGTAACGCCGAGAATATAGAACGGAATACCGAACTTGAATATCGAGTTTTTAGATACGCCTTTACTCATTATTATCTGAAGTATAGGCATAGCGCATCCGCCCGTAGCCATCAGCGCAACGTATACTAACGTAGCGTTCACGCCGCCTATAGCGAACTTTACAAAACTAATGAGGTTGGACGCGACGAGATCCATACATGCGAAGGAAAATACGTACATTACCATGAGCATTGCGAACGACTTTACCTTTAGCGGCTGGATGAACTGCTTGAAGCTGAATTTGACCTTTTCTTCTTTATTATAAGGAACTCTCTCTTTCGTGAACAGCGCGACGCAAAGCATAGGTATAGCAAAGTAGAGTCCGAATACTATCGTCGTTATCCAGTAGAACTGATTGAGAGTTATCTTTTCGTCGATGAGCGAATCGACGACCATAGTCGGGAACATAAAACAGATACCGCCGGAGATCATAGCAACGACTATTCTTATCGCGTTGACTAGCGAACGCTCGTTGACGTTCGTTGAAAATTCCGAAGTGAGCGAAACGTACGGCACGTTGAATATGGTCGATACGGTATTATAGAATAAGTACGTCGTCAAGGCAAAAGTTATCTTGAGCGGATCGAGAGGATCGTTTATGCGTTCAGGAGACATGAAGCCCGGAGCGAATAGCAGCATCATAGCGAATACGACGAGTATTGAACCCAAAAACAGGTAAGGTCGGCGTCTGCCGTATTTCGAACGCGTGTTATCCGACACGACTCCCATGAGCGGGTCGGTGATAGCGTCCCACAGTTTAGACGCAAGCACTATCGTACCTGCAACGGCAGGGGAAATCTTGATAACGAGCGTAAGGAAGGTAAAGTATATGCCCGAAAGTATGGGCACAGCTCCTCCTCCGTACACTTCGCCGCCTATGAACGCTATGCGTTCTCCCCAACGAAGCTGATTCTTTTCTTTTGCCATAATTTTACTCCTTAGTTAGTCGTATTTGTAAAAACCGATATGCATATACGTATGTTTTATGTTTATCTTCATTCTGTCTGCGACCTTTTCCCGTTACTTTCGATAACGCTGTCTATAGCTTGGAAGGTCGATTACGGCGGTAGTTTTCGTATGCGAAAATCATACGCTTCGCGTGATTGCGGTCAGTGTGTATATAGCCGCTCGACGATCACTCTATGAATTCGATCGGTATTCTGTTTCCGTCGTAAGTTATGTTATAGAGGGTCGAAGTAAGCTGTCCGCCGTCTTCGTTCAACGCTCTCTCCATATCCTCTATGAGTATTTCCGCCTTGTCGAGAGAGTTCGCTATGATACCGTCGATGTCCCAATCGACCACCTCGTCCTCTTTTCTGTAACGCGGAAAGAAACGGCGCGTTCTGTTGAGAGCATCGACGCCCTTTTTATCTTCTTTCACGCTAGGATGTATGAACGAATAAAGTTTCGGCGGATAGTTCGAAAGCGCGGATATTCCTTTGAATATGGTAGGAAGTATCTTCGTCGGGTCGTCGAAAAGAGATTGATAATTTTTGAAGAGTTTGATAGCTCCGATAAGTTTTTTCCTATCTATAGGAGCGTTGAATAGCGGCGCAAAAACGGCGATATTGAAGTCCGCTATCGCTTCGCGAGTTTCCTTATCGCTCGATAGGACGCTAGACATACACTTCGGCGAAGAGGCAAGTTTTTCTTTATGGATGAGCGTGTCGATTTTCGTCTCGAGACTTATATGAAGAGCTTCGGGTCTGAGATCGGGATAAATCGAAGGCAATACTTCTTCTTCCATAAAATAGACGTAAGGATGCGTTACAGAGTCCATTGCGTAATGGCATATCATACCGTAAAAGTAAGAAAGACTCTTCGCATCCTTATGTTGTTTGACGTATTCTAACATTCTCGAGAACTGTTCGTATATCTTATTGTTATGAGCGAGCGTTCCAACCGCGGGAGAATGTTTGTCGAAATAATAAAAATATAGGTCGGGACCTTGAAGTCCTATGTTGAAAGCGTATGGAGCTTCGTCGATGCACGGTCTCGATCCGATACGGGCTTTGACTTCTTGACCGAAATGATAATGCGTTAAATACGATGACATTTTTACCTCTTACGATAATATTTCATTTACTATGATAACACAAAAAAGTCATTTGTAAAATGATTTTTATTAATTTATGAAAAATTACGCCGACTTTTCTCGGTAATTTCTATTTTAGCATTGACAATTCGCTAAAAAGCTATATAATGAAAATAAATAAGCATTTGAAAATTGCACTCGACGGAGAAAACCATATGTGGTGGATAGCTATACCTTTATCTATAGTCTTATTGTTAATAGCGGCGTATCTAGCCTTTGCCGTTTTTATATCAAAGTCGGCGTTTTTCGTAAAAAAAAGAAGTTACGAAACGGTACTCTATCAAGATGAAAAGTATAATATTCCGAGGAGCGTCAGCGTTCTTCCGTTCGAAAAGGTAGTCATAAAAGGCAGTCAAGGTTATGATATGACCGCAAGTTACATGCCGTCAAGGAGCGGGGAGTCGCACGATTATTTCATAATAATGCACGGATATAATTCCAACAGGGTCACGGCGAACAAATACGCGAATATCCTTCTCGATATAGGATACAACACACTTTGTCCCGATATGCGCCGTTGCGGAGAGACGGGAGGAAAGGGGATAACTTTCGGAACGTACGAGTCCGTCGACGTCAACCTTTGGATCGACTATATCTACAAGAGAGATCCCGAGGCGAGGATATCGCTCTACGGCATTTCTCTCGGCGCGGCGACCGCTATCATGGTCGCGAGCAAACGCGACGATATACGTCTTTTGGTATCGTACTGCTCGTACGCGTCTCTTAAGGAGATAACTATCGACAGAATGGCCGCAAAGAAGGTGCCGAGGGCGCTGGCTAAGGCGCTGTATCCCGCAGTCAACGCGTATCTCAAAATAGTTCTCGGCGCTCCGAAGAGAGAAACCGATATTTGTAAAGCGATAAAGAAAGTAAACTGTCCTATCTTGATAATGCACTCGACCGGCGATAGGTTCACCGATATAAGGCACGCTTATAAGCTGAAGGACGCGCGCCCCGACGCCGAATTCGTCGAGTTCGACGGCGCTCCGCACGGTCGTTCTTACGGCGTTTATCCCGAAAAATATTCTAAAGCCGTGAAGGATTTCGTGAATAATAACAGGTGAACGAAGTCGGTTCAAAGGTAGGATCTTCAAATATCTCTTTGATTTCGGTTCAAATTTTATGGTTGCGTAAATGCGTCTTCGCGGCAGTTTTTATATTTTTTTCACCGATATATTTTTACGATATCAGAAATTTTTGCGTCGCTCGAATGTTGCGAGCGTTATGTTTTTTTACGACCGTTTCGAAAAAACTTGTTGAAAACGCGAATTTTTCGACGGCTTTGAGCGAAATTATCGGATAATATCAACATATTTACGAACTATTTACCGTGATTTTGCTACCACTATTTTAGAATTTATGTTATAATAACAACAGTATTTTATTACGAGGTAGAGATGTTACAGGCAAACAACGTATCGCTTCAGTTCGGAAGCAGAGTTTTATTCGACGAAGTAAACATTAAGTTCACAAAGGGAAACTGTTACGGCATTATAGGCGCTAACGGCGCGGGAAAGTCGACTTTTCTCAAAATACTTTCGGGAGAACTCGAACCGAACAAGGGCGAAGTAGTAATAGATAAAAACGAAAGAATGTCCACTTTGAAACAGAATCAGAACGAGTTCGACGATAAGACGGTGCTTGAGACGGTGCTGCTCGGACACAGAAGACTCGTTGAGATAATGGAGGAAAAGGACGCTCTTTATTCAAAAGAGGATTTTTCCGAAGCGGACGGAATAAGGGCGTCGGAGCTCGAAGACGAATTCGCAGAGCTTGACGGCTGGGAAGCCGAAAGCAACGCGGAGGCGCTTCTTAACGAACTCAAGATAGGCGAAGAATATCATCATACGCTCATGGCTGACGTGGACGCGAAGATAAAGGTGAAGGTTCTTCTCGCTCAGGCTCTTTTCGGGAACCCCGATATTCTGATACTCGACGAGCCTACGAATAATCTCGATATAAAGACTATCAGGTGGCTTGAAAACTTTCTTCTCGATTTTGAAAATACCGTGCTCATAGTGTCGCATAACAGACACTTCTTGAACAAAGTATGCACGCACATATGCGACGTCGATTTCGGCAAGATTAATCTGTTCGTAGGCAACTACGACTTTTGGTACGAGTCGAGTCAGCTTCTTGCGAGACAGATGAGGGATCAGAACAAAAAAGCCGAGCAGAGACAGAAGGAACTCATGGAATTCATAGCACGTTTCTCTGCGAACGCGTCAAAATCGCGACAGGCTACTTCGAGAAAGAAGGAACTGGAGAAGCTCACCATAGAGGACATAAAGCCGTCGTCGAGAAAGTACCCGTTCATAGAGTTCAAGTACGAAAGAGAGATCGGCAACGATATCCTTACGGTCGAAGGGCTCACGAAGAAGGGCTATTTCGAGAACGTCAGCTTCATCGTTAAGAAGGGCGAGAAGATAGGATTTTTGACAAATAAGAGCAACAGAGTGACTATGCTCTTTGATATATTGGCAGGCAAGGAGACGGCGGATTCGGGAACTTTCAGTTTCGGTAAGACGATAATACCGACGTATCTTCCCGAGAATAACTCGGAATACTTCGAAGGCTGTGATCTTTCGCTGGTCGAATGGATAGGTCAGTTCAGCAAAGAAAAATACGAGCAGTACCTTAGAGGCTGGCTCGGCAGGATGCTTTTTTCGGGACAGGAAGCTATGAAAAAGGCGAGCGTTCTTTCGGGCGGTGAAAAGGTGAGATGTATGCTCGCGAAGATGATGCTCGAGGGCGGAAACTTTTTGATGCTCGACGAGCCTACCAACCATTTGGATCTCGAGTCGATAACGTCGCTCAACAAGGGTATGACGTCGTTCAAGGGCAATATGCTCTTTATAACTCATGACCACGAGATAATGGCGACGACCGCGAACCGCATCATAGAGCTCAACGAGACTAAGGAATACGACAAAGAGATAGGCTACGAAGATTATCTCGATCAGCAGTATAAGGATTGATATATCTGTTGTTTTTAATTGACTCTGAGTAACGAAAGGATAGATTTACGGGTTTATTTCCGTTGAAAGCGAAAATAACGGAAATAATATAACAGTTATATAGGAGAGAGTATCTTATGAGAATAATGTCGCTCGACTACGGCGATGCCAAGATAGGAATAGCTATGACCGATCCGCTCTGCATTATCGCAAACGGCATCGAAAGCTATAAACGTCAGGGAGAGAAAAAGGATATCGAATATATAGCGACAATGATCGAGAACGGCGGAGTCGGCACGGTAGTCTTCGGCCTTCCGGTCAATATGGACGGCAGCGAAGGAATAAGGGTCGAAAAGACCAAGGAGTTCGCCGCTCTTCTCAAAGATCGCTGTCCTTTAGTGAAAATAGATTATCAGGACGAGAGGCTCACTACAGTAAGCGCGGAAAGAGCTCTTCTCGAAGCCGATATGAGACGCGACAAGAGGAAACTCGTTATCGATAAGATCGCGGCTACTATCATTTTGCAGACTTATCTCGAAAGAAGGAGGTAATATATTATGTTCAAATGCGCCATATGCGGCAGAGAGTTCGACGACAAAGAACTTAACGAGATAAAACTTCTCAATAAACAGGCGAATAATATGGAGATACATCAAGTATGCTCGACCTGCTTTACCAACAAAGAAGATATGATAGGATATATTTCCGATAAGAAGAACATATCGTTCTCCTCGGCAAGACAGATATACGATTATTTTTCTCCTTTCTTGGGCGAGATCTCTTCCGAGCTTTTGAGAACGTATATGGATACGCGAGTCAAGAATTTGAGATCGAAACTTGCGGACAACATATCCGCCAAAGAGGATATGCAGCCCATAGATACCGATAGGAAAAAAAAGAAGTCGTCTATGGCTATGCTAAAGCAGTCACTAATCGCGACGGCGGGAGTGGCGTCGGTCTCGGTATTCATACTGTTTTGTATAATCGCGGGAATTTCGCAGACGGTCGCGGCAGCGTCGGTAATACTCGGACTCATTGTCGCGGTAGCTCTTTTCGTAGCGCTTTATTTCGTTATCGACAGCTTCATCAAGACGCAAGAGGATAAGGAAAAGTACGTAAAACGAATAGAAGAATTGATTAACGGCGGAGAAGTCTCGGATAAGACGAAGGATAACAAAGGCGACGGCGGCAGAGACGGAGCCGTAAAAAAGTGATTTAGCGTTGACTCATGATTTAACGCTCGATAATAAGGTTGTGAATGTCTTTTGGCATTAAACATAAAAAGAAAATAATAGGAGGACATAATTATGTCGGAGAACATCAATGAGATGGAAGAAATGGAAGAAGACGGCATCATCACGCTCGTAGACGAGAGCGGAAAAGAGATAGAGTTCACTCATATCGCTACCGTTGACTATAAGGACGAGTGGTACATCGTGCTCGAACCGAACGAAAAGGTGGAGGGTATGGAGGACGGAGACGTCGTGATCTACAAGCTGGGTATCGACGACGAAGACGAGGATACTTTTATTCCCGTTGAAGACGAGGATACGCTTCAGGCGGTATTCGACGAGTTCATGAAGCTTGTTGAAGAAGCTGAGTGCGACTGCGACGACGATTGCGACGGAGATTGCGACTGCGATCATTGCAAGCACTGATCTAATGACCGACGCGTCGGGAGAATATCATAAGTTTTAACCAAGGTATTTGCCTCGGCAGGTTTCAGAAAATTAATACGGCTCTACTATTTGTTGAGCCGTATTTTCATTGTCTTTTGAAGAATTCGCGGTATATCCGCGGTTTGATCTTGCAAGTATAGGTAAAAAGTCTCGCCAATTTAACGATACGCTAACTCTTAAATCATAAATATAGTATACATATATCATAGTTTTTATGAAAATCATACTTAATATTCTCTTTGGGAACGTAAAATATCAAAGTTGGGAGATGAAAATAACGTCGTTGCGTTTATCGAGTTCAGCTAAAACGCATGATATATCGGTGAATATTCGAGACTGTAACGTTTATGCGCTATTTGCGCATACAGTGTATTCTAACGGATATGAGCAAAATACGTAATCAGAGGATTCTCGCAATCGCGGCTTGCGTTTACGATCTATGCCGTTTTGTAAGCTCATGAAAAAGTATTGAGTTATCGGTTGACGGATGATACCGGACTATGATAATATCTATTTGAAAACTTAATATCCTTGAAAAGGGAGTAGAAAGCGTTTTTCAACGTGCGCTACCCGTCAATACGGTATCTTAAGATACTCGGTAACGCTTAAATTTCGAGACTTTTGCTGAATTTATCATTTGGCGAAAGTCTTTTTGTTTTGTATGGGAGGTTTTAATATGTTCCTTGATATCGTTCTTCTTATCATAGGAATGGTTCTTTTGGTAAAGGGGGCGGACTTTTTCGTCAGCGGCTCAAGCTGTATCGCCAGAGCTATGAAAATACCGCCGCTTGTTATAGGTTTGACTTTGGTTTCGATGGGAACAAGCGCTCCCGAGGCATCCGTCAGCATTAACGGCGCGATAAACGGGATGAACGACATGAGTCTCGGAAACGTTATAGGTTCTAATGTATTCAATACGCTTTTTATTATCGGGATAAGTTCTCTTATAGTTCCGCTTGCGATAGGCAAGGATATAAAAAAGTACGATATGCCGATAATGGTTTTGATATATGGTATCCTCATCGTATTTTCATTTTTGATAACACCGTTTGAAATAGGCAGATCGGAGGCGATAATAATGCTTGCGGCATTTGTCGGTTATACGGCTCTTTTAGTCGTAAGAGCGAATAGAGAAAGAAAAGCCGTTTTGGCGGAAAGCGGTAAAGGATCTCATATTAACGGAAACGGGCAGTTAAATAATGCTAATGAAAAGCAGGATAAAAAAGAGAAACCGATATGGCTTAATATTATTTTTGCTATCGGCGGTCTTGCGGGAATAATATTGGGAGGAGATATGGTGGTCGACAACGCCGCGGATATAGCGACGGCTCTCGGCATGAGCGAAAAGCTCGTGGGACTTACGATAGTCGCCGTAGGAACTTCTCTTCCCGAGCTCGTGACGAGCGTGGTCGCGTCTATAAAGAAGGAGAACGATATTGCTCTCGGCAACGTTATCGGTTCGAATATTTTTAACGTTATATTAATACTCGGACTGTCGGCAACTATCGCGCCGATAAGTTTGCATTTTAGCGAACTTGTCGATATGGCAGCGCTATTCGTATCGGGTATTCTTATAACCGCTATAGCGTTATTTTCAAAAAAGGCGAAGACGACGAGATCGCAGGGAGCGTTTCTCGTTCTGACATATATCGGATATCTTGTATATATAATCATAAGAAACTAAAATAACAACGATAAAAGGAGAAAATGATTATGGACGCTGTGCGTATTGCAACGTCGGTCTTGTCGCTTATTGCGGGAGTAGGTATATTTTTGATAGCTTGCTCTATGATGAGCGCTAATCTCGAGGCTCTCGGAAGCCGAAAACTAAAGTCGCTCTTCTCGAAGGCGTCGAAGAGCAGATTGATAGGAGTGGGCGTAGGAGCCGCTACTACCGCGGTAATTCAAAGTTCGAGCGCGACATCCGTCATGGTCATAGGATTCGTCAATGCGGGAATAATGTCGCTAGCTCAAGCCGCAACCGTGATTTTCGGCGCGAATATAGGAACTACGATCACTGGACAACTTGTCGCGCTGGGTATGTTCGGAGGAAATTCCGTCTCGACGTCAGTAATATTCGCTACTTTTGCGGGAATAGGCGCATTTATCCTTGCTTTCGCAAAAAAAGATCGACTGCAAAAGCTCGGCGGAATAATGGCGGGATTCGGTATGCTTTTCGTAGGGCTTTCGATGATGGGTGATTCTATGGAGTATTTTTCGGAGCTTGACTCGGTAAAGAACTTTCTCGCCGCGTTCAAAAATCCGCTGCTTCTCGTACTTATTGGCGCGCTCTTGACGGCAATTATTCAAAGCTCTTCCGTCATGACGTCAATGGCGATCACAATGGTAGTGACGGGACTTATAACGCTCAATCAAGGCATTTATATTACAATGGGCTCTAATATCGGAACGTGCGTTACCGCTCTTATCGCGGGATTGACCAGTACTAAAAACGCAAAGAGAACGGCTCTTATCCATTTGATATTCAATGTCAGCGGCGTATTCGTATTCATGATAATAGGGCTGTTTATGCGTATCGGGAGTGCTGATTACGGCGATATCTTTGCAAAAATATTCCCGCATACGCCGCAAATACAGCTTTCGATGTTCCATACGGTATTTAACGTTATCACGGTAATAATAGTGTTGCCTTTTACGAATTTGCTTGTTAAGTTAGTGACAAAACTCGTTCCAGATAAGGAAGGTGGAGAGAGCGAAAAAGATAGACCGCGTCTTTATTTTATCGAAGAACATATGCTGAAGAATCCGCCTATTGCCGTTCATCAGACCAAGTCCGAAGTAATAAATATGGCGAAAATAGCTTTTGAGAATTTCGAGATAGCTTGCGAGATAGTGAGTTCGCTCGATTACGCAAAAGTAAAAACGTTTAGAAAAAACGAGCAACTGCTCGATCATCTTAATAAAGAAATTGCAAAATTCGTTGTCAAACTGTTAAGGTCCGACCTCGGCGAAAAGGATAGGATATACCTTTCGACAGTGTTTAGAAGCATTATCGACCTTGAAAGAATAGGAGACTACGCCGAGAATATCGTAGAGTCTGCCGATAAATTGAAGGATACCAAAGAAGAGTTTTCGGCGGAGGTGAAGAGAGAAATAGACGACTTGAGAAGTCTTGTAAAAGAGCTGTTCAACGATGTCGTATCAACGTATGAAAATATAGATATGGATGCGCTTCAAAGGGCGTACGATGTCGAAAACAGCGTGGACGAGTTCACGGAAAATATGGTCGAAAAGCACATCAAACGCTTGAATGACGGCGCGTACAGTCCCGAGGTAGGAACGCAGTATTTAGCTCTTTCGACCAACGTCGAACGTATTGCGGATCACTATATCAACGTGGCGAAGAGCGTAAAACTTCTTTGATTTTATAATATGTTTCGATAGGCGGCTAAAACGGCGCGGCGAGTCCGAAGGCGTTCGCTTCATTAGCGTTTTTTCGAAATAAAGCGTTATCGCATAAATAAAAATGAGAAAACAGCGTGAAAACGTTTGCTTATAATTATATTATTATGTTATAATGACTCTCGCCATAAAGCACTCGGACAGAGATCTAGTCGCGTGTTGCCGTTTTAGAACGGTGCGGCGGTCTGAGACGTTCGAGGAAGAAATAAACAGGAGGATTGAAAATGGCAGTTATTACTATGAAGAGCCTCTTAGAGGCAGGCGTTCACTTCGGTCACCAGACCAAGAGATGGAATCCTAAGATGGGCAAGTACATCTATGCGGCAAGAAACGACATCCACATCATCGACCTTCAGATCAGCGTCGATCTCGTAGAGAAAGCGTACGCTTTCGTCAGAGAGGTTGCGGCAAGCGGCAAGAGCGTTCTCTTCGTCGGAACGAAAAAACAGGCTCAGGAAGCGGTCAAGGAAGAGGCTACGAGATGCGGTATGTACTTTATGAACCAGAGATGGCTCGGCGGTACTCTTACCAACTTCAAGACTATTCGTTCGAGAATAGAGAGACTCAACAAGATCAATCAGATGGAAGCTATCGGCGAGTTCGAACTCCTTCCAAAGAAGGAAGTTGCAGAGCTTAAGGCTGAACGCGATAAGCTCGAGGCTAACCTCGGCGGTATCAAAGATATGCAGGAGCTCCCCGGCGTTATGTTCGTTATCGACCTCAAGAAGGAAGAGATCGCCGTTAAGGAAGCAAGAAGACTTCATATCCCGATAGTAGGTCTCGTAGATACGAACTGCGATCCCGATCTCGTAGATTACGTTATCCCCGGTAACGACGACGCTATCAGAGCTATCAAACTCATCTCCAGCGTTATCGCTAACGCCGTCATCGAAGCTAACGAAGGTATAGCTTACGAGGCTAAGGATGAGGACGACGCCGTCAATATGGCTGTAGCTGAGGAAGAAGCTCCCGCTACGGACGCAGAGTGATATATAAGGAGAGAGGATTTACTATGGCTATTACAACTAAGCAGATTCAGGAATTGAGAGATCGTACCGGCGTAGGTATCATGGATTGCAAAAAGGCTCTTACCGAGTCCGACGGCAATATGGACAAGGCTATTGAACTTTTGAGAGAGAAAGGAATGGCTTCCGCGGCTAAGAGAGCAGGAAAGATAGCTTCTCAGGGCGTTGTAGCTTCATATATCCATATGGGCGGCAAGATAGGCGTTCTCGTAGAGGTAAACTGCGAGTCCGACTTCGTCGCAAGAGGCGAGGCTTTCAATAACTTTGTTCACGATATAGCTATGCAGATAGCGGCTTCCGCTCCGGCTTACGTCAATAAGGAAGAGGTTTCCGCAGAAGAGATTGCTAAAGAGAAAGAAATCTTGAAACAGCAGGCTATGAACGACGAGAAGAATAAGAATAAGCCCGAGGCTATTATCGAGAAAATGATAGAGGGTCGTATCGGTAAGTATTATAAGGAAGTTTGTCTCCTCGAGCAGCCTTTCTTCAAGAACCCCGATATTACCGTTACCGATTATCTCCACGAGACAGTCGCAAAGATCGGCGAGAAGATAGATATAAGAAGATTCGTTCGTTTCGTTATGGGCGAAGGTCTTGCGAAGAAGGAAGAGAACCTCGCTAAAGAAGTTGAGGAGCAGATAGCTGCGGCTAAGGCTAACAACTGATCGGTCTATTACGTTAAGACGATGCGCTACGCAGGTAGCATATCGTATACAGTTCATTAGGCGAAACGGCAATCGCATACGCGATTGCCGTTTTACTTTATAAAAATCGCGTTTTGAGTGTCGTAGGTTTCGACAAATCAGAATTACGGTAAGATACGTTCAGGATAAAACGCTTGCTATATGCGGCGATACGCTCTTAAAAGAATCTTAATGATAATTATATATATTTTATTATATTGATAATAGATTTATCTTGAAATTTTTTCCGCGATGTTGTAAAATAATAAAGATAGAATGATTTTGAAAACAGGAACGCTTTCATTGCGGGCGTTACCGCTTAAGATAATAAGAACTAAGGAGTTTTGATTTGATCCATGTATAAGAGAGTTGTCATAAAGATCAGCGGAGAGGCGCTTGCGGGAGAAAAAGGTTTCGGACTTGACGAAAAGGTCATAGATTACGTCGTCGGTCAGATAAAGGAAGTGCACGAGCTCGGAGTAGAGATAGGTATAATCATCGGCGGAGGTAATTTTTGGCGCGGCAGACAGGCTGATTCGGCTATGGACAGGACTGCGGCAGATCATATGGGAATGCTTGCGACCGTTATCAATTCGATAGCGATGCAGGACGCTCTCGAAAGAGCGGGTATGCCGACGAGAGTGCAGACTGCGCTCACCATAACGAGAGTCGCGGAGCCGTATATACTTCGTAAAGCTATGAGACATCTAGAGAAGGGAAGGATCGTTATCTTTGCGTGCGGTACGGGTAATCCGTTCTTCTCGACGGATACGGGCGCGGCGCTCAGAGCCGCAGAGATCGGCGCTGACGTGCTTCTCTTGGCGAAGAACGTAGACGGCATATACGACAGCGACCCGAAGAAGAATCCCGACGCGAAGAAGTTCGACGAAATAGCGTATATCGACGTTATAAAGAAGGGACTTAGCGCTATGGATACGACGGCGGTCTCGATGTGTATGGAGAACAATATACCGGTCATAGCTTTTGCTCTTAAAGAGGGCGGCAGTATCATGAAAGCCGTAAAGGGCGAGAAAATCGGCACGATTATCAAATAAAAACTCGGGCGATAATCATAAACGATATATTAAGTTAATAAAAGGATAAGAGAGGTAGACTTCAATGGCTTACGAATCAATGGAAATAATGGAAATATTCGATACTTACGAGGAAAAACTCGATAAGACTCTTACGTCGCTCAAAAACGAGTATCTAAATATAAGAGCAGGCAGAGCCAATCCGCGCGTTCTCGACAAAGTTGTAGTCGATTACTACGGTCAGCCTACGCCGATAAATCAGGTGGGTAACATAACCGTTCCCGAGGCGAGAATGTTGGTCGTCAGCGCTTGGGACGTCAATATGCTCAAAAATATCGAAAAGGCAATAATCGCCGCTAATATCGGTATCAATCCGCAGAACGACGGCAAGGTCATTAGATTGATATTCCCGGAACTCACGGGAGATAAGAGAAAAGAGCTCGCGAAAAACATCAAGGCTATGGCGGAGAATGCGAAGGTTGCTCTTCGTAATGCAAGACGCGACATCAACGACGTTCTCAAGAAGATGAAAAAAGACAGCGCTATAACCGAGGACGATCTCGCGACGTACGAAAAGGACGTTGATAAAAAGCTCAACGAGAAGATCGACGCTGTTGATAAACTTCAGAAAGACAAGGAATCGGAAGTCACCAGCATATGACGCTGATAGGATACAGCGAAGACGATGCAAAGCGCGCCGCGGAAGAAGCGGGATATAGCGTAGAGATCGTCGAAAATATTTCGCCGAAACAATTATTTTGGGATACCAAACTCGTTGTCGGCGTAAAGTATGACGAAGAGCGAAAGGTGTGTATACTTACGGTATCGAACTTTTTGCTGAACGTTAAAAGCGAGGATTGAATGGAGCTAAAACATATAGCTTTCATAATGGACGGTAACGGACGTTGGGCGAAGAGGAGACTTCTTCCGCGAAAGATCGGTCACAGAGAGGGCGTAAAGGCGCTAGAACGCGTTATAAACGCATGCGAAAAACGCGGGATAAAAGAGGTGTCTTTCTACGCGTTTTCGACTGAGAACTGGTCTAGACCGCAGGAGGAGATAGACGCTCTTTTCGATATGGTGAGAAAGTTCGCGGATAACGAACTGAAGAGCTACGTCGAACGCAATATGACGGTAAGATTCATGGGCGACGTTACGAAACTCCCGAAAGATACCTTGGACGCTCTTAACAAGATCACTTCCGCAGTACGGCAAAACGGCGAAGGAATGGTCGTCAACATAGGACTCAATTACGGCGGACGCGATGAGATCGTCACCGCGGTAAAGGCTCTCGTCGATAGCGGCGAAGAGATAACGAAAGAGAATATAGAGTCGCGCCTTTATACGAAAGGTATGAGCGATCCCGACGTTATAGTCAGATCGAGCGGCGAGAAAAGACTCAGCAATTTTATGCTGTGGCAGTCGGCGTATTCCGAACTCATTTTTATCGACGATTTGTGGCCTGATTTCAACGCCGCGACGGTGGATTCGATAATAGACGAATACGCGAAAAGGACGAGACGTTTCGGCGGACTCAAATAAGGAGATTATTTATGGTAAAAAGACTCGGTACGGCAGCCGTATTGGTCGCGTTCTTGCTTTCGATGCTCTTTTGGGTAAGACAGTATTGGGTGGGCGCCGCAGACCTTGTGATATGTTTATTCGGTTTTGTGGGTACATATGAGATGTTTCACTCTCTGAACAACGCAAAAAAGGAGGACGGAGAGAGAAGGTTTCATTTGATGGCTGTTCCGGCCGTCTTGGCAATGGCGATCGTCTGTCCGCTCAGCGTATACTTCGGAATGGACGGACTCGTTATATCTATAGTCGTAGCGGTGCTTTCTTCTATAATCATAATGACGTTCAAGAGAGAAAAGTATTCGCTTACCGATCTATTCGCCACTAACTTCGTGCTCCTCTATCCGCTCATGATAATGTCTCTCTTCTTCAAGATGAACAGAGGGCAGGGAGAGGTGCTCGTGCTTCTTCTCGTCATAGCTATAGCGGTGCTCGAAGATACTATGGCGTACTTCGTAGGCATAACGTTCAAAGGACCGAAACTGTGTCCCGCTATTTCGCCTAAAAAGACTATAAGCGGAGCTATAGGCGGAGTTATCGGCGGTATGCTCGGAGCGGTGATAGTGTTCCTGCTTTTCGATTATTTCCGTCTCTTCGACGGGATGAAGAATATAACGATATTCGCGCTTCACGATAATTGGAAGATATCGCTTCCGATATATCTTGCGGTCGGATTCGTCGGAGGAATACTCGGCGAGCTCGGAGATTTGGGAGCAAGCGCTATCAAGAGACATCTCGGCATAAAGGATTACGGAAAGATATTCCCGGGACACGGCGGTTTTATGGACAGGATAGACTCGTTCATATTCATCGTTCCGCTCGTATACGTACTTAGCTATATAATGTTCGTTATCGTATAAATCACTGAAAGCTATATGAGAGGTATGTTAGCTACAGTTTAGGTAGCTTCTATGTATTGAATTCAAAAATTTTTCCGATAAGGAAAATAATTACAGTGACAAAGCGGGAAATGAGGAGTATAATTATATACGGTCAAACATTCGAGATGTATTTTGATAGAAAATCAACGTTTATGATATATTGATTTATACCGCGGACTTTGAATGAGAGTTTGAGGGAAGCGTAATATAAATGAATCTAAAACAGGAAGGAAGATTATGGAAGACAAAAATGAATTGAAGCAGACTGAAGCAGTCGAAGAAAACGGCGAAGCCGTAAAATCCGACTCTTCAAAAAAGAACACGTTAAAGAACTTATTACAGCTCGTTATCTTCATACTTTTGAGTATGGCGGGATTTATCGTGCAGATGATCATCGAACAGATTAGCTTGGCTAAGTCGGTAAAAGAGTTTGACGCAGTGAACAACTTTATAATGTTCGGCATTAAATACGGCGTCGGTTCGTTCATAATTTCGATGATAGCTATCTTTATATGTAAAGTTATTAACTTCGTATTACATAGAAAGGTTCTTTTTAAGCCTAGAAGCAACTTAGCGTTCGGTATAGCTATGTATGTTGTATTCAGCGTGGTTTTGTGGCTCGGTTCGGTATCTATTAAGCAACCGATAGAACAGGCTTTCGTTAATGCTGATTGGTGGACGAACGGACTTTTTAAGGGAAATGAAGAATCGGCAGCCGGAGTTGCAAACTTTCTTGCAGTTATGGTTTACTCGACCGCGGATCTTATAATAATGTTCTTTGCCGAGAAGTTCCTCATTATGAACGATAAGCTCTTTGTAAAGAAAGGCGAAGCGGTTGATGGCGAAGTTGCCGAAGAGATAGCCGCAGACAGCGTTGTTGAAGTCAAAGAGGACGAGAAAAAAGACGAAGAATAATATTTGATAAAATCGACTAATTATTTATACGCTTCGAATATTGTTTCGAAGCGTATTTTTTATGCCTTACTATTTGATGCGGTTACGGAGTTTACGCAAGAAGCTTGACGATGCGAAGTCGATTTCCGTTTACTCAACTATGCAGTTTTAACGATCGGCGTATGTTATACGGTTTAATAAGAAAATAGAAATGTCATACAAATTATTGCATTTTACGACTTTTTATTGCGACTTCTTCCAAATATTTTATTGCCCGTTGTGCTATATTATAGGCAACCGCCTATTATCATCGGTTTCTTTAGAACGGGCAACCATCAACGTATCATCGCCGTTAAGAAAACGCATGAGAGCGTGTCGCATGATTCATAATATCGGCTTTGGAGGTCATAATGGAAAGATTTAACGTGAAGAGAAAAGGTTACGCGAAGGACGAAGTCGACGCATATATATCGAGTATGGAAAAGAAGTATAACGATACTTTGAGCGAGCAGATGGAGAGAATAGATTCGTTAAAGCTCGAATGCGCGATCAAAACGAAAGAACTCGATAAATACAGATCCAGAGAAAGCGACATCAACGAGGCGTTGCTTCGGGCTATCGAAAAAGCGAAGGAGATGGATTATACAGCTAAGATACGTTTGACGTTAGAAGGCGAAAGGATAAAGATTTTCCGCTCTAAATGGATGAACTATTGCGACAGACACAAAGACAATCTTCGTATAATAGGCGAAAGAGACAACCTTGCGGATTATCTTGACGCGATGGATAGGGAGATAGCTAAACTTCTCGAGAAAGACGTCAATATAAAGAGCGAATGCGAGCTTAGCGCGGCAGAAGAAGATTTTGTGTCGGAGACAAGACGCTCAGGGGGCTTCAATCTCGACGATATCAATAATCCGCCCGATCTAAAGTCTATATGCGACGACTTTTTAGACGACGAAACCGATATTTGATACGTATGTTGATAGAGTAACGGAATTTTATAGTAATAAAGATAGATCTGTGTTTTCTAATATTTATATTTTATGAACTTATTGTTATTTGACGATACGATTTATTAGAAAACAGCAAGCATTTCGATAATGAAACGCTTGCTGTTTGTTTATATGCCTTCGAAAATAATATGTTTTTAACGACACGTTATAAGTTTTTAGGAAAACTATTTGCTTAACGCGTACACGACGCTTTGACACGGAGCAAGCATGGCATAGCCGTTTTTAACAAAAGGAACGTTGCCTGCGTTGTTTAGGATAACTTTGGCGTTATCGAGCTTAATGCCGTCTAATTTTACTTTCGAGGGCTTGCTCTTGAAGTTGACCAGAACTACGAGCTTCTTATCGTTCAAAGTACGCGAATATGCGAATACCGATCTGTTTCTTATATCTATATCGTTATAGTCTCCGTCTCTCGTTATATCTATATATTCTTTGCGGACCTTTAGCATCTTTTTGTAGAAGTTGAGAACGGAGTTTTCATCTTTAAGATCATCCTCGACGTTTATTTCTTTATAGTTATCGTTGATCTTCATCCAAGGCGTTCCGTCGGTAAAGCCCGCGTTTTTATTGCTCGACCATTGCATAGGCGTTCTTGCGTGGTCGCGCGCCTTTATATTGAGAGCTTTTATAGCGAAGTTCGAGAGGAAAGGAGCTCTCTTGTCTATAACTTTCAAGATATTGATTGAAGCTATATCCTTAAACTCCTCGCGGGTAAAGCGGGCGTTAGTCATGCCTATCTCCTGCCCTTCGAATATATAGGGCGTTCCTCGCTGAAAGAATAACGACGTGGCGAGCGCCTTTGCGGAATATTCGCGCCATTTACCTGACGGCATGAATCGCGGGATACTGCGCGGTTGGTCGTGATTCTCATAATAGAGCGACTGCCAAACGCTTCTCGGGGAGCGTTGCCAGTTTGAAAGCGTTCTTTTGAACTTCACGAGATCGAGCTTTTTCGGAAGATAACCGAAGTAAGCGTCGGTCTGCATATGCTCGAAGTGAAACAGCGTATCGAGGAGCTCTTTTTTCTCGTCGGTTATCTCTTCGGCTCTCTTTTTGTTCACGCCCGTAGCTTCGCCGACTATCAGCGTATCGTATTTGTTCCAACATTCGCGGGCAAGTTCGTTGATATATTCTTCCCAATGCTCGCCTGTGACGTATGCTGAGTACGAAATATTACCGTTCATATTTTCCGGTTTTGCGATATACGTTATAACGTCGCATCTAAAGCCGTCGACGCCTTTATCGAGCCAGTATTTACATATGTTCTTGACCTCTTCTCTTACCTTTTCGTTACGCCAGTTAAGGTCGGGCTGTTTAACGCTGAAGAGGTGCAGGTAGTATTCGTCGAGATGCTCGACGTATTGCCATGCAGAACCTGTGAAACACGCCTGCCAGTTATTCGGCGGACGTTTTCCGTTGCCTTTTCGCCAGATATAATAGTCGTGATAGGGATTATCCTTTGATTTTATCGCTTCCTTGAACCATACGTGTTCGTCGGACGTATGATTGACAACGAGATCCATAATGAGCTTTATGCCTCTTTTATGAAGTCCGTCTATCATTTCCTGCCAATCTTCGAGCGTGCCGAAATCGTCCATTATATCGCAGTAATCGCTTATGTCGTAGCCGTTGTCGTCGTTAGGGGACTTGTAACACGGCGAAAGCCATACCGCGTCGACTCCGAGGTCTTTGATGTAGTCTAACTTTTCCGTTATTCCTTTTATGTCGCCTATGCCGTCGCCGTTCGAATCCTTGAAACTACGCGGATATATCTGATATATAACGGCGTCTTTGTACCATCTCGATTTCATAATGTCCCTCTCAAATATATAATATATGTACGGCTGATTTTGTATTTTCATTTTTTTAACATAGCTAAATCGCCGAATATGCGAGCTCGCCGAACAAAACTCATATCGGCATATCTGTCATATATAAGATAACAGAAATCGGTAATAATGTCAATATGCTCGATATGCGGAGCTTAGGCGTTTCGTTGCCGTATAATATGAAGGTATAGATAACGACGCCGTTTCGTTTATACTCCTAAGTTTTGTAAGTTTTATAAAAAGTTTACCTTGAGCTTATCAATACGGGATAGATAGGTATTTATTCGTTTTTTGTCGAAGCGTCGGGAATTATTACGCGTGGACGGCGTTTGCAAAAACTTGAATTATCATTGACTAAAATCTTTATATATAGTATCATAAATATACGAACGTAATATTTATATTTTCGGCGTGTTATTCGTTAATGCGTAAAGGAGGAAGAATGGCGCACAATTCGCTCTACAGACGTTTTAGACCCGATTCGTTCGATAAGGTGATAGGTCAGGACTACGTCATAAGAACTATTAAGAATATGATAAAAAGCGACAGTATCGCGCACGCTTTTCTCTTTACTGGAACGAGAGGAACGGGAAAGACGTCCATCGCTAAGATATTCGCAAAAGCCGTTAACTGCTTGGAGCCCGTCGACGGTTCGCCTTGCGGAAAGTGTTCGGTATGCCAGGCTCTCAATAATCCCGCTAATCTCGACGTTATCGAAATGGACGCGGCTTCGCATAACAGCGTAGACGATATGAGAGAGCTGAACGAGAGCGTCGGTTATCCGCCCACGGTAGGAAGATATAAGGTATACATCATTGACGAGGCGCATATGATAACGCCGAGCGCGTTCAACGCATTTCTAAAGACTCTCGAGGAGCCGCCGTCTCACGTCGTATTCATACTGGCGACTACCGATATCAGGAAGATACCCGAGACTATATTGTCGAGGTGTATACGTTTTGACTTCAAACTCGTAGGAGTAGCCGAACTCGTCGGACTGCTCAAGAAGATATTGAAAGAGATAGGAAGAGGATTCGAAGAAGAGGCGCTCATAGCGATAGCGAACGCAGGCGACGGAAGCGTGAGAGATACTCTAAGTATTGCGGATATGTGTCTTTCGTATTGCGTCGGGGATATAACGTACAGAGAGGTTCTCGAGGTATTGGGCGCGAGCGACCCTGCGGTCATAGCGGATATTGCAGAAAGTATACTCGAAGGACGCGTCGACTATTTGCTTTCGAAAGTCGATTATTTGCTTTCGGGAGGAAAGAGCGTTACGCAGTTGCAAAAGGACGTGATGGTCTGCATGAGGAATATAGTTTACTCGGCGAAAGTCGATAACGCCGACAAACTGCTCGATCTTCCGAAAAACGTATTTGAAAAGATAAAGAAGATATCAGCGACGGCTGACATTAATAAAGCCGTGAGGTGCGTCGATATACTTGCTGAAGAAGAGAATACGATGCGATTCAGCGCGCAGCCGAGGATACTTCTCGAAATGGCTTTGGTGAAGGCGGCTATGGACGAAGCTAAACCGCTTGAAAAGGCAAAGGCAGATACCGCCGACAGCAACGCGACGCTTCAAAACGCGGAACTTGTCAAGAGGATCAACGAGCTAGACGAAAGAGTTGCCGCGATGTCGAGAGGAGCGGCGGTAGAAGACGGCGGCGATGCGGCTAGGGGGCGAGAATGCCGCGCAGAACTCGGACAGATAATCCAAAAAGCGCGTTATTCTAAGTATTTTACATTGCTATCGGCGCTTGGAGACGTCGTGGGCAGTTATAAGATAGGAAGAGTGATGTATCTCGAGGTGGACAGAGAAGGCAGCTATAACTATATAAAAGAGGCTGATAATATCAGATTTATGCTTGCGGCTCTCGAAATGAAGCGTTTTAACATCGACAGTATAATAGTCGTGAACGTTAAAAAGGAAGAGAAGAACTACGAGAGCGAGATAGGCGAAGTCATGAGTATGTTCGATACCGAAAACGATAAGATAGTCACGACTAAAAAGTCTAAGTAAAATCGTTGAGTCAACGTATGAACGCAGGCGGCGTTCATATATCAAATCGAAAAAAGCGGCAAAATATATGCCGCGGTAATATAAAAAATCAAAAATAAAACGATCGGAAAGATATACGGAGGTTTTTATGGCAAAGTTCGGCGGATTCGGCGGAATGGGAAATATGCAACAATTAATGAAGCAGGCGCAGAAAATGCAGCAGGATATGATGGAAGCTCAGGAAGAGCTCAAGGAACTCGAGGTCACGGGAAGCGCGGCAGGCGGACTCGTGGAGGTAACGATGACTTGCGACGGCAAACTCAGCGGTATTTCCATAAAGCCCGAAGCGGTAGATCCCGATGACGTAGAGATGCTCGAAGATCTTATAGTAGCGGCGTTCAACGAGGCGTCTAAGTCGGTCGACGAGACTAGAGCAGAGAAGCTCGGAGCGTTCGGCGGACTTGGCGGTATGATGTAATAATGACGGGAATAGAGGCTTTAGATATACTCATCGCGGAGTTTACGAAGTTGCCCGGCGTCGGCAGAAAGACCGCGACGCGTTACGCGTACTCCGTTCTTGAAATGCCGAAGGAAGAAGTGGACTGCTTTGCGTCCGCTCTTGCCGTCGTTCAGGATAAAGTGCATTTTTGTTCTCTTTGCGGCAATTATACGGAGGGCGACGTTTGCGATATATGCCAAAGCCGCGATAAGAGCGTTATTTGCGTCGTCAAAGAACCGCAGGACGCTATGGCGTTCGAGAAAGTCAAAGATTATAAAGGCGTCTATCACGTCTTGCACGGAGCTCTCGATCCGCTAAGAGGAGTGGGCGTTAACGATATCAGGATAAAAGAGCTTCTCTCAAGGCTTGACGGGGTCAAAGAGGTCATTATGGCGACCAATCCCGACGCGGAAGGCGAAGCTACGGCTCTCTATATAGCGAGACTTATTAAGCCGCTCGGCGTTAAAGTCACGAGACTAGCGCACGGGCTTCCTATAGGCTCAGACATAGAATATGCCGACGAGGTGACTCTCGGCAGAGCTTTGAGCGACAGAAAGGATATGTAAAGTGAAACTCTTTGCAGTTACGGCAATCTAGAGAAAGGCGTAATAGCTTTTCGTTATAACGATATTCATAACGCGTGCTTGCTTACGCTAATGTTATTTACAGAAGAAGTTTAAGCGTAGCAGCATATGACGAAATATGTAAAATTTGTTAAAAAATAATAATTTTAGTTGTTGACAAAGTTTCGTATGTGTGCTATTATTCATACATGGAAAGGCAATGACGGGGACGTTGCTGCTTGGTAGCTATTCAGAGAGACGTCGTTCGGTGCGAGACGTTATAGCGAAAGTAGTCATTATCACCTCGGAGCCGACTGCCGAAATGGAGTAGGACAGTACGTGAGCTTCACGTTATAGGAGCAACCTTGAGCGGCGTTTTTAACGCAAGAAGAGTGGTACCGCGGAGTTTTCAGCCTCGTCTCTTGATTATGGGACGGGGTTTTTATTTTATTGATTTGTCAAGCCGATGGCTTTGATACGGAGGACGTATGGAAAATTTGATCTACAAGAGATTCGTGAAGGAAAAACTCGATAAGAACGGTTTTCTCGAGGATATTTCTTTTGATTATCCCGACAATTTCAACTTTGCTTACGACGTCATGGACGAACTTGCAAAGAAACACGGAAATAAAAAGACGGCTATGATATGGGTGTCTAAGGACGGAGAGGAAAGAAAGTTCACGTACGAAGATTTTTACCGTTATTCCAACAAGACGGCGAATTATTTCAAAAGTCTCGGAATAAAGAAAGGCGACAGAGTTATGCTCATTCTAAAGCGCCATTATCAGTTCTGGTTCTCGATGCTTGCGTTGCATAAGATAGGCGCGGTCGCAGTGCCCGCTACCAATCAGCTAATGAAAAAGGATTTGGTCTACCGATTCAACAAGGCTGAGATAAGCGCCGTGGTATGCACGCCTTACGACGAAGTTGCAAGAGAGATAGAACTTTCTCTAAAAGAGAGCCCTTCGCTTAAAATAAGGATAACCGTCAATGAAAAGAGAGACGGTTGGGAGTTCTTTGACGAAGGTATAGAAAAGATGAGCGATACGTTCGAAAGGCCGTCGGGCGACGACGAGATACTTGCGGGAGACAATATGCTCATGTATTTCTCGAGCGGTACTACAGGCTATCCCAAGATAGCGGTGCACTCGTTCACGTATCCGCTCGGGCATATAGTTACCGCCGCATGGTGGCATAAGGTCGAGGAAGACGGCGTTCACCTGACGATATCAGATACCGGCTGGGGCAAAGCGGTATGGGGAAAACTTTACGGTCAATGGTTATCGGAGACGTGCATATTCGTATATGACTTCGAGAGATTCCACCCCGATGAAATATTGCCGATGTTCAAAAAGTATAATATCACAACGTTATGCGCGCCGCCTACTATACTAAGATTCCTTATAAAAGAGGATCTTTCAAAATACGATCTCACGTCGCTTCATTACGCCACCGTCGCAGGGGAAGCGCTCAATCCCGAAGTGTACAAACAGTTCTATCAAGCGACGGGACTTAGACTTATGGAGGGCTTCGGTCAGACAGAAACTACGCTCGCCGTCGGTAATCTTATAGGTACCGAGCCGAAAATGGGTTCGATGGGCAAACCTAATCCGCAGTTCAAGGTCGAACTTATGGCGGCTGACGGAAGTCAGGCAAAGGACGGAGAAGAGGGCGAGATAGTTATTAATACGGCAAACGGTGTTCCCGTAGGACTTTTTAAGGGCTATTACAAAGATGAAGAAAAGACCAAAGAGGCTTGGCATGACGGTTACTATCATACGGGCGATATGGCTTGGAGAGACGAAGACGGTTATCTTTGGTACGTCGGAAGAACGGACGACGTCATAAAGTCGTCGGGTTATAGGATAGGACCTTTTGAGATAGAGAGCGTTATCATGGAGCTTCCTTACGTTCTCGAGTGCGCCGTAACGGGCGTTCCCGATCCGATAAGAGGACAGGTCGTCAGAGCTACGATAATTCTCGCGAAAGGATACGTAGGAAGCGAGGAGCTGAAGAAAGAGATACAGGTATACGTTAAGGAGCATACCGCTCCGTATAAATATCCGAGAGTCGTAGAATTCGTCGACGAACTTCCGAAAACTATCAGCGGCAAGATAAAGAGGAAGGATATCAAGTAATACAAACAGTCAAACTATGTAATGGCAATAGAGTTGCAAAGCCGTATTGGCAGCAACTCTATTATTTTATATAAAATATCTATATCTGATATAGATTTATTTGGCGCTAGGGAATGTAAAAACGGCGATAATGCGGTCTCATGATATTACGCAGTTTCGTATGAGTAAGAGCTTATTAATGATATAAATTAATCGCTACGTTTATTTCGGCGTATGACGGATGCGTATCTTGAAAGAAACTAAAAAATGCGACGCATATATTGAATATATCGCGTCGCATTAGTTTAACGATTTGAACGAGTTTTCTACGGCTCTATTTATCAGTCGATAACTCTTACTTTGATGAATCCGCTTATAGCGCTGAGTTTCTCAGCCGCGTCGCTGGGAAGCGAGCCTACGACGTCGAGTATCATATATCCCAGTTCGCCTCTCGATGAGGAGAGCATGCTCTCGATGTTGATGGAGTTAGCGGAGAGATACGACGTAGCCTGAGCTATCATAGTAGCCTTATTCTCGTGGAGGATAGTGATCCTCTTATCGCCCGTTCTCGGGGCGTGAGCCTGCGGGAAGTTGACGCTGTTGGTAACGTTACCGTTTTCGATGAAGTCGCGAAGCTCCTTAGCCGCCATTACCGCGCAATTATCCTCAGCCTCGGGAGTCGATGCTCCTAGATGAGGAATACATATGATATTTTCGATGCCGAGCAGTTCTTCGGTCGGGAAGTCGGTTACGTATCTCGAAATTTTTCCCTTGTTTACGGCGTCGATGATGTCTGCGTTATTGACGAGCTCGCCTCTCGCGCAGTTGATTATGACCGTACCGGTCTTCATCATAGCTATAGTCTCTTTGCGAACCGCGTATTTCGTAGTGTCGGTAAGCGGTACGTGAAGAGTGATATAGTCGGCGTTCTTGAACAGGTCGTCAAGGTTGGTGATATGCTTTACGTCTCTATGTAGAGACCAAGCGCCGTCGACGCTGATATACGGGTCGTAACCGAGTACGTTCATCTCGAGATCTATAGCGGCGTTCGCAACCATACGGCCTATAGCGCCGAGACCTACAACGCCGAGGGTCTTGCCTTTGAGTTCTCCGCCGATGAATTCCTTTTTGCCTTTTTCAACGAGTTTCTCCACTCCTTCTTTGCCTTTAAGAGCCTGCGACCAGTTCGCCGCTCTTACGATCTTTCTGGAGCCTAAGAGCATATTCGCGATAACGAGTTCCTTAACGGCATTCGCGTTCGCGCCGGGGGTATTGAATACGGCAACGCCTTTTTCCGTCATCTTTTGAATAGGTATATTATTCACGCCAGCGCCGGCTCTTGCAACTGCGAGAAGGTTCGATCCTATCTCGTATTCGTGCATATTGAAACTTCTGAGCATTATTCCGTCGGGATTTTCGACGTCGGCGCTCATATTATAGTTTTCGTTGAGTTCCTTAAGAGCGCAAGGCGATATTTCGTTTAGTTTTTTAATGTTGTACATTTTTTGTGTCTCCTTATTCTTAGCTAATATCTAGGTCTAGATCTATGTCTTTATAATATGAAAGCGTAATTGAAAACGCCGTATTTACGCCGCATATAAGTATTGTTACTTATTTTCGAGCTCAAACTTCTTCATGAATTCGATAAGCGCCTTAACGCCTTCAACCGGCATAGCGTTGTATATCGACGCTCTCATACCGCCGACGAGTTTGTGACCTTTTATCGACTGTATGCCGTGCGATGCGGCTTCTTTGACGAATTTTTTATCGAGTTCGCTGTCTCCAGTCACGAACGGCACGTTCATGAGCGATCTGTCCTCTTTTACTACAGCGTTCGTATAGAACGACGAATTGTCGATAAAGTCGTAGAGAAGTCCCGCTTTGTATTCGTTGATCTTCTGTATTTCGGCAACGCCGCCGAGCTTTTTAAGATGGCGAAGATTGAGCATAGCCATATATATCGAGAAGCAGGGAGGAGTATTATAGAGACTGTTTGCATCCGCCTGAGTCTTATATTTGAGCATAGTCGGGCATAACGGATTGGGGCTCTCAATGAGATCCTTTCTCACTATCACTATCGTAACGCCTGCGGGCGCAACGTTCTTCTGCGCGCCTGCATAGATGAGTCCGTAATCGTTGACGTTAATAACTTCCGAAAGTATGTTCGATGACATATCGCATACGAGCGGAGCGTCGGTTTTCGGTACCGAAGTGAAGCGCGTGCCGAATATGGTATTGTTCGACGTGAAGTGAACGTAATCGGCGCCCTCTCTGAAGTTGAGAGCGTCGCCCTTCGGGATATACGTAAAGTTCTTGTCCTCGGACGAGCCTGCGAGAGCTATATCTCCGAACTTTTTAGCTTCCTTGTACGCTTTTTTGGAGAAGTTTCCGGTTACGATATAGTCGGCTTTGTTATGAAGGAGGTTAAGAGGTACCGCTTCGAACTGCGTGGACGCTCCTCCTTGAACGAGGAGAACGTCGTAATCGTCTCCGATATTCAAAAGCTCTCTGAAAAGAGCGATACATTCGTTGTGGATCTCGTCGTAGAAAGAGCTCCTGTGACTCATCTCCGTCACGCTCATTCCGCTGTTATTATAGTCGACGAAGCCCTTTTGAGCCTCTTCGAGAACCTCGAGAGGAAGCATCGACGGACCTGCAGAAAAATTGTAAACTCGCATAATTACTCCTTAAATAAAATAGTTTTATTTATTTCAATAAAAAAATTATCGTGACTTTTCAAATATTATACTACTTAATAATATATTAATCAACTATATTAGTTGTCAAAAATGATAGTTGTGAATTTTTTGACGATAAAAATCATACGTTAACTCGATATTGTATGAATAATAAGCCTTCGGTTCAATATACTAAGCTATGAGGAGTGAAGGAGAGAGGGAATGAAGGCCATTATACTTGCCGGAGGATACGGCACAAGGCTCAGGCCGTTAACGAATAATTTGCCTAAGCCTATGGTTCCGATAATCGATAAACCTATTCTCGAATACATTGTCGAGCATCTTATCGGTCACGGAATAAAAGACATTATCATTACGCTAGGCTATAAGCCCGAAAGTATTGTCAGTCACTTCGGCGACGGGGAGAAGTGGGGAGCGAACATAGAATATGTTCTTGAAGAAGCCCCGCTTGGAACGGCAGGAGCCGTTAAGAACGTCGAAGAAAGGATCGACTCGAGATGTCTCGTCATGAGCGGAGATACGTTCACTAACGTGAATATCAGCAATATGCTGAAGTTTCACTTGAAAAGCGGCGGGATGGTCACGATGTCGGTAAAAAAAGTCGATAATCCTTACGGTTTCGGTCTCGTAAAAACTAATGACGACGGACTAGTAACGGAATTCGTCGAAAAGCCCGAAAATCCCGACGGTAACGTAGTAAACATGGGCATCTATATTCTCGAAAAAGAAGTCTTTTCTTATATCCCGAAGGATACGAAATACGATTTTTCGAAGGACTTATTTCCACGAATCATGGGAGATATGTACGCTCATTTTTCAGATTGCTACTGGTCTGACATCGGTACTCTCTCCTCCTACTACCTCACTAACAACGACGTTGCTCTTTCGCCCGATTATTTCGGTGTACGCCTGAGTTAAAGGCGGCAAACGCGGAAAGAAAACGCGTCAAAGAGGGATACCGCTTGCAATACGCAGGCGGTATTTCATATATTTGAATAGATCTGAATGACGTCCCGTTTTTATTCTTTACGTTTAGCTTTTCTTGAGTGGTTTGGATATTTTATCGATACATATTCGTTAAGATTAATGATAATAGGAGGAGCGTTAATGATTTTTGAGACAAGATTTTATCGTTTATACGAATATTCCGTTTTTTGAACATACGCTCGTTCGCGAACGTTAAAGAAGAGTTTCGATAAATTACGACGTAATGCGAGGCAAAAAAACAGGCATATTTTTCATAATGACCGTTCGCCGCGTTAATTTGTCGGGTTTTTCCTTGTATTTTTTAATATTATACTATATAATTAATGTATATAATTAAAGTTAAGAGAAGGCGGCGGATAAACGGTCTTAGCGATAACGCGGACTTTTTATCGAGCGTTTTGAAATTTCCGAGCTTAGCGCGTTATGATTTTGATAAACGTCTACTTTAAGCGTTGCGCCGTTCTTTATATCATGCGATGAAAGATCAGGGGAATGCTATTCCCGTTCAATATATTTGGAGGCTATATGGCTAAACAGTTAAAAGTAATATTTTTGGGAGGAGTCGGCGAGATAGGAAAGAATATGACGGCGATTGAATACGGCGGTAATATCGTTATAGTAGATTGCGGTTCTTCGTTTCCGACAGACGAAACTCCCGGTATAGATCTTCTTATTCCCGATTTCAGTTATCTTATCGAGAATAAAGACAAGGTCAGAGCGATACTGCTCACTCACGGGCATGAAGATCATATCGGCGCTATGCCGTTTTTGTTAAAGGAATTCCCGAACGTAAAGGTTTACGGAACTCTTCTTACGTTAAAGCTCATGGAACACAAGGTAAAGGAAGCTCATCTTCCGCAACCGAAGACCGTCGTTGTGAAAGGCGGAGACAGGGAGAAGATCAGTTGTTTTGACGTCGAATTCGTTAAGATGAGCCATTCGATATCGGGCGCGTTGGCATTTTCGATAAAGACTCCCGTCGGAGTAATATTCCATACGGGCGACTTTAAGATAGACTATACTCCTATCGACGGCGACGCCGTCAATTTTGCAACGCTTGCAAGGATAGGAGACGAAGGAGTTCTCCTGATGCTCGGCGAGTCCACCAACGTCGAAAGAGAAGGATATACGATGTCCGAGAGAGCCGTCGGAGCGACGCTCGAGAAGATATTCCAAAGTCACAGAGACAGACGTATAATAATTTCGACGTTTGCATCTAATGTGCACAGACTTCAGCAGATAATCAACGTGGCGACGAGGAATAAGCGTAAAATAGTATTTTCGGGACGTAGCATGATAAACATATCCGAAATGGCGAAAGAGATAGGCGAACTCGATTATAATCCCAAAGATATAATAGAGACTGACGAGATATCGAAACACGCGCCCGAGAAGATATGCGTTATATGCACGGGTTCGCAAGGCGAGCCTATGAGCGCGCTCACGAGGATGGCGTCGGGCGACGATAAGATACACATCACGGATAAAGATACGGTAGTATTTTCTTCGTCTCCTATCCCCGGAAACGAAAGGTCGGTATACAACGTTATCAACAATCTTTACAGGCAGGGCGCAAAGGTGCTTTACGGATCGCTCGAAGAGTTGCACGTTTCGGGTCACGCCTGCAAAGAGGAGTTGAAACTTATGCTCTCGCTCATAAAACCTAAGTTTTTTATACCCGTTCACGGCGAATACAGACATCTGAAACAGCACTCGGAGCTTGCTATGACGCTCGGAGTAGGTAAATCGAATACGCTCATCACCGATATAGGAAGCGTTGTCGAGGTGAAAAAAAAGAAGCTCGAGAAATTGAGCAGCGTTACCGCGGGCAACGTCTACGTAGACGGGCTAACGGTCGGCGACGTCGACAGTATGGTATTAAGAGACAGGCGTCAGCTTTCAAAGGACGGATTCGTTACAGTACTCATAAGCATATCGCTTGAGAACGAGGGACTGGTCGGAAAGCCCGAGATAATAGCGAGAGGTATACAGTTCAACGACGACAATCTCGAAGAGATGAGAGATATAATAGCAAAAGCCTTCGAGAGATTCGACTATAAGGGCGCGGAAGACAGGGCTACGTTCAAGGCGAGCGTTAGAAAACAGCTCAATAAGTTCATATCTTTAAGTCTCAAACAGCGTCCTATGATATTGCCGATAATAATGGAGATCTGAGTATATGACGACGGCGGAAATAGATGAATTTTTAAGAGAGATCGAAAAATCCGCGAGAGACAGGCATATCCCTATACTTCTCGGAGAGAGCGCCGAGATACTGATAGGCTACGCTAGGGAACTGAAGCCCAAACGTATACTCGAGATAGGAACGGCGATAGGTTATAGCGGCATACTGCTTCTTTTGAATTCCGACGGTAAAGCCGTTCTCGACACCGTCGAGAGGAACGCGGAAAGAATAGAGGAAGCGCGTATAAATTTCGAGAAAGCGGGGCTTTTAGAGAGAACGAATATATACGCGGGCGACAGCAGGGATATTCTGCCGACGCTTAGAGATAACCGATACGATCTCATATTTATGGACGGAGGTAAGAGCCGCTATAAGGAAGATATCCTTCTCCTTGAGAGTATGCTTAGCGAAGATGGCGTGATATTCGCCGATAACGTGCTGTTTAAGGGTAAAGTAATGGCGGAAGGGATCCCGAAGAGAAAGCATAGAAGCATTGTGAACAACCTGAGAGAGTACCTTTCGATACTCAGCCGTCAGGACGGATACGAGACGGCGCTTATCGACAAAGGAGACGGAATAACCGTTACGAGGAAGAAAAAATGATAGAATTACTTGCGCCGTCAGGCGATTATAATAAGCTGAAGACCGCATTGCATTTCGGAGCCGACGCTGTATATCTTGCGGGCAATAAGTTTTCGCTGAGAGCCAACGCTAAGAACTTCGGAGACGAAGAATTGATCTCCGCGGTGAACTACGTTCATTCGAAAGGTAAAAAGATATATATTACGGTAAATATTTTCGCAAATAACAGTGATTTTGACGAGCTTAAAGATTATTTCGTATTCCTTCAAAGAATAGGCGTCGACGCAGTTATAATATCCGACGCGGGAGTTCTTTCCGTTGCAAAGAGCGTCGCTGCCGGTCTTGAAATACATCTTTCTACGCAGGCGAATATCATGAACAAGTACGCGGCGAAGTTTTGGGCGGACGAGGGCGTCAAACGTATCGTTTTAGCAAGGGAAAGTACTCTTCGCGATATAAGAGAGATACGCGATCATCTTCCCGACGACGTAGAGCTCGAGGCCTTCGTGCACGGCGCTATGTGCATATCTTACAGCGGAAGATGTCTTTTGTCCAACTTCCTTACGGGAAGGAGCGGCAATAGGGGCGAATGCGTTCAAGCGTGCAGATGGGAATATTCGATATTCGAAAAGAACAGGAAAGGCGAGCCGCTCACTATAGGCGAAGAGGAAAGAGGAACGTATATACTCAACTCCAAAGATCTTAATATGATAGAGCATATAGGCGATCTGATAGACGCAGGCGTATATTCGTTCAAGATAGAAGGACGCATGAAATCGCAGTATTACGTTGGCGGCGTAGTCAACGCGTACAGAAAAGTCATCGACAAGACGCTCGAAGACAGAAACTATATTCCCGAGCAAAGATACGTCGACGAACTCTATAAGAACAGCCACAGAAAGTATACTACGGGTTTTTATTACGGCGAATATGACAGCGTATGTCTCGAGACGTCGAAGCCCGAGTGCGACTATGACTTTATCGCGGAAGTAAAAGGATACGACGGGGATAATGGAATGCTCATAGTCGAGCAGCGCAACAGATTCAAAAAAGGCGATTCGCTCGAGATATTATCGGCGGACGATAATTATCTTAATCGCAGTATTACCGTCGATAAGATGTACGATACGAGCGGAAACATTATAGAGGACGCAAAACTCGTTCAGCAGGAAATACTTATTCCTTGCGAATATGCTCTTCAAAAGAGAGATATATTGAGAAAAAAGAGTAATTGAGGTAAACGCTATGAAGGACAGAAAGACGGTCATCATATTCTACACCAGAGGATTGTACGATACGTACGCTCTCATGATAGCCGACAAAATGAAGGAGTACGGAAAGGACTGCCACGTAATATGCATAGGCGACGATGAGTACGCGAATTTTGCGAGCGGCGCTATGTCGAGAGCGATGTATAAGTTCAGCATGCGTAACGCCATGTGGATGTACGATCTCTTTAACGGCAGAGCCAAAGACAACAAAAAGGCGCGTCTCAAGCCTCTTAAGAACATAAAGCCCGATAAAACCGAACTTAACGGTATCGACAACTTTACGCGCGATATTACGGTAAGATTCCAAAAAATAAAGAACATACTAAGGCGTTTCGATCCCGACGTGATACTTGCTTTTACGCCGTCTACCGTCAACGCGGCGGTCAAGGCGAGAGAACAGCTAAGAATGTATACGACGAAAATATACGCGTGTCTTACGGATTTCTGTCTCGATAAACGCTTTTTCAATCGCCGTCTGACGGGATACTTCGTTCAGAACGACGACGTTAAGAAAGAACTCGTCAGTCTCGGAGTCGCCGACGATAAGATAGTCGTCGCTTCTTTCATTTCCGACGGCAGCGTTACGGTATACGAAAGGGAAGAGATAAGACGTGAAATGTGCGTTATGAACGATAAGCCGTGCGTCGTTCTCATCGGCGGAAGGTATGGCGCAGGCGTTATCAAGAACGTTATGAATACGCTCATAGAATATGCCAACAACTATAATCTCGTCGTATTGACGGGAGGCAGTCGAACGATAGAGAACGTAGCTATGCACATATCCGGTAACATGAAGGATAAGGTGTTCCTCGTCAGGAGCGTTGACGATATGGCGAAGATATATTCGATAGCCGATATAGTCGTCGCGACGCCTACGACGTGCGTTTGCGCCGAAAGTTTCATTTATTCAAAGCCGCTCGTTTTGATAAAGGGCGCGGGGCACGTAGAGAGAGCGAACGCGGCATATCTCATCATGAGGGGATACGCCTACGACGGCGCGGGAAAAGAAAAACTCGTCAATTCCATCTCGGACATCATGATAAACGGTTCGAAGTGTAACGCGATCCCCGAAAGATATATCGGCAGTAATATCGACGCGTTCGTCGAGAGCGTTATGGAGCTTGCGGAGAACAATTATTTGGAAAAGAAGATAATTCTCGAGCAGGAAGCGGTCGGCGCCGCCGAGAGCGGCAACGAGGATAACCTTCAAGCTATAGACGGAGAAGAAATAGAAGAAATCAACGAAATAACGGAGGTAAAGTAAAATGATCAAACATATAGTTATGTATCGCTTAAAAGATAGAAGCGAGGATAATAAGAAGGCGCTTTGCGATAAGTTTTCGAGTATGAAGGGCAAGATAGATACTCTTGTGGACGTGACTGCCGGAGCGGACTTTCTCGGCAGTGAAAGGAGCTTTGACGTCGTTCTTATAACGACGTTCAAAAACAGAGCCGATATGGAAGCGTATCAGTCGCATCCTTATCACGTCGACGTTGTGAAGTCTTACGTTAAGAGCGTTACGGAGAGTTCTCACTCCGTGGATTATATTATTCCCGAGCTTTTCGCAAGGATAGATCTTTCCGACGGAAGGAGCATGAGAGCAAAACTTTTCAGAGACAAGGCTCCGATAAGCGTCGATAATTTTGTAAAACTCGCAAAAGACGGATTCTATAACGGTCTTATCTTTCATCGCGTCATAAGAAACTTTATGATACAAGGCGGCGGAATGAATGAAAACCTCGAGCAGAAGGGCGGAGCGAAACCGATCAAAGGCGAGTTCAGTTCTAACGGCGTCAATAACGATGAAAAGCATACCGTCGGCACTCTTTCTATGGCGCGTACTATGGTAAAAGACAGCGCTACGTCGCAGTTCTTCATATGCGTTGCGGACACCCCGCACCTCGACGGCGAATACGCGGCTTTCGGACGTTGCGTCGATAGCGACAGTATCGCGGTAGCAAAGTCTATTTCCGAAGTGCCGACAACGTCCAAAGGCTATTATCAGGACGTTCCGAAGACTCCTATCGTCATTAAAAATATCGAGATATTCGAAGAATAACCATATTACCATAAGAGATAATAAATATGATTTATGTTTCATTTAGTTAAAATAAAATGTTTTATAAATATTGAGGTCGGCTTGCGATTTCAGCGAGCCGACTCTATTTTTGAAACGATGAATATGAAATCGCTGTATGGGGTATTGACAAAATATCACTTATATCCTATAATAGAAATATAAGTACTGAGCATATTTGAAAACAAAATCGGATTTTGGGCAGACTGTCGTTATTCATTTCAATAAAAGATAAGGAGGAAGGTATGTCGAAGACGCAAAAAAAGACAGTCGCGATCATTGCGGTTTTAGCATTGATTGCTATTGTTGTAATCGTTATAGCATTGTCTTGCTTTACGGTAGGGCGGCATGATCGAAATAGTATTCTTGTCGAGAGTTATTATGGAGATTGCGAAATAGAGATCCCCGTCAAGATGAGAAACGGAGTCTATACTCCGACGCATAACGCGTTCGGTTCCGATCTTTCGATAGAGCAACTTGCTGAAAAGGTAAGAACTCGTACGTATAAGGGAACGTCCTATGAAGTCGAACTGTACGGAGACAGGGCGCTTATCAAGGCGATAAAGGATAACGAGGTCAAGGGGTTCGCGGTTCTTATCGACAGAGGAAAGTATTACGATAAAAATATTAGATACTTTCTTACGAACTGTCACAAAATGATGAATATCGGCGAAGGCAAAACAAAAGGCGCGCTTATTCCGTGGCATCTTATAAATCGCAGTATTGCTTTAGAAAGCGAAGTTTCGAATGAAATTGAACTCGATAGCGGAGTAAAAATTCAGGATATAGCGGACTTTTACGGTATAGGCGGATATTATACCGTTAGCGTTAAAGACGAGATGATAACAGTAGATACTAACGTAAATGAAAATCATTCTTCTTTTACCGTTGAATACGATGAAGAGAAAGGAGTAGCCCGATATACGTTCAATTAGAGATTTGTCGAATATGTTTGAAGTATATGACAATTATAAAAATGCGGATAGCCGTTTACTATAGGCTATCCGCTGTTTTATATCGTTTTATATAAAATAATATATAATATCAATAAATATCATAACTATGACTTTATAAATCAATACATATTCGTTGCTACTGAGTAAAGTCAATATCGAACGTATAACTAATTAAATATTATACCATATTTTCAGAAATTTTGCAACGCAAAGAATACATATTTTATGAAACTTTAAGAATCATAAGATTTTCATAAAAGTATTGACATCTTGCGAAAATACGATATAATGAAAGTGTAGAAAAAAGAAATCTACAAAATACGAAAAACGTGAGTGGCAACAAGAAATGGCAAGAGGCGAGAGCCGAACAATTTGACGAATGAACAGGAGGTAACTGCCGATGGTTCAAGAGGAGAATATGTTCTGAATCGTACCGTGAAGTGTTAGCTGGCGTACTTTGAGAGCAGCGTGTCCCACGGACGGTTTGAATGCGGACGAAGAGGAACATATCGAGAGCTTAAAGTTAAGCGTTACAATTTAATATAACCTTTGGGGCGTATGCGAAACATGATTGCATACGCCTATTTTTTATCGAAAAGACAGTAGGGAATTCTTCTAGGACGCGTATAGATGTAAAAATCTATATTTTATTTGCGTTCCTGCGTTTTATATCGTCAGGTGTGATTTTTTTCATTGCCGAGATTTACGCTATATGAAGTTTTGCTCCGCTGACGACTATTCGAGGCTGATGCCTGTCGAGATATAAAAATAGTCAAAGCATATTCAACTGCTTTAACTTGTGGATATGAAAATAGAAATTATCTTGTTTTAGACCGAGTAAACGCATAGCCGTTTTTGAAGATATGCGTTTTTCCTTATAGTCGTAGGCGACGGATAAAAATTCATCTGAATAAATGAACGAAGGGCGTCCGAAACGAACGCTCTTTTGCCTCGCTATTTTTATGCCCTCCGCTTGTCGTTGTTTTATATTTTCCCGCTCGTTCTCGGCGACGAACGACAGCACTTGGAGAACGATGTCCGATATGAATTTTCCAACGAGTGTTTCCGTTTTCGTTCGCGTATCTAGAAGAGGCATATCCAATACGAGAATATCTGCGCCCATCGCGTTCGTGATTCTGTTCCATTCCTCTATGATTTGGTCGTAATTGCGTCCTAGGCGGTCGATGTATTTTATCACGAGCAGGTCGCCTGCGCGTAGCCTTTTCAAAAGCCGTTTGTATTCTTTTCGCTCAAAATCTTTACCGCTCTTTTTATCCGTATATATGAATTGCTGTTCTATTCCAAACTCGTGAAATGCGGCTAATTGACGTTGTAGATTCTGGTCTTTTGCCGAAACTCTGCCGTATGCGTATGTAGTCATAAAAATTGCTCCTTTGAAAATAAGTAAATCAACTCTAGAATAGCAAAAAATCGGCATTAAATAATAGTGTTACGCCTCGAAAACAAAAATTGTAGTAAAAGTGTACTTTTACTACAATGCCGAAAATCAATAAAAATTATAGAATTTACTCTTATAAGTATAGCATAGGCGTGATTATTAAAGCAAGTATTTGATTTGAGTAAAAGTACACTTTTACTACAAATTCCCTAGAAAAAAGGAGACGTTATGAAAAAGAAATGTTTGATAATTCTCTTGTCGCTCGTCTGCGTAACGGTTTGCGTGTTTGGATTAGTGGCTTGTGACATACCTGTCAAACCGAGCGGCACGCACACGCATAACTATCAATGGCTAGATAGTGGTGATGGCACTCATAGGCAGCATTGCTCTATATCAGGATGTAATGCGCCGGACATTAATAGTGAGAACCATGTTTGGGGTACGGATAACAAATGCGAAAAGTGTAAAGCTGTAAAATCCGAAGAAGAACATACTCATAACTATATGCAAAAGAATGATGAAACGTATCATTGGATGGAATGTTTGATTTTCGGCTGCACCGAAAAAATCAAAGACAAATCGACACATAATACTTTGGGTATTGACGATGCTTGTACAGTCTGCGGGTATAAAGTCGGAGGTACTGTAACTCCTCCCGTACATAATCACATATGGTCGCAGATGTGGGAAAGCAATGAAACGCACCATTGGCATAATTGTATTGATGACGGATGCACGGTTACGGATAATTCGCAAAAAGACGGTTACGCTGAGCACGACTTTACGAATGG
>CAJUMY010000011.1:0-14218 GCA_910587685.1 uncultured Christensenellaceae bacterium | reverse complement strand
GTTACGCTGAGCACGACTTTACGAATGGTAATTGCGTTTGCGGAAAAGCTGCGCCTCACGCTCACGTATGGTCGCAGAGTTGGGAAAGCGATGAAACGCACCACTGGCATGATTGTACAGCTGACGGATGCGCGGTTACGGATAATTCGCAAAAAGACGGTTACGCTGAGCACGACTTTACGAATGGTAATTGCGTTTGCGGAAAAGCTGCGCCCCATACTCACGTATGGTCGCAGAGTTGGGAAAGCGATGAAACGCACCACTGGCATAATTGTACGGCTGACGGATGCGCGGTTACGGAAAATTTGCAAAAAGACGGTTACGCTGAACACGACTTTACGAATGGTAATTGCGTTTGCGGAAAAAAAGACCCTTTCGCTCCTACCGAAGGACTTAAATATGCCGTTATCGGCGGTGAAATACTTGTAACGGGCATAGGAACGGCAACTGATACGGATATTGTGATTGCAACTGTATATAAAGGCAGTCCTGTAACTGGTATCAAAGATCGTGCGTTCAAAGGTTGCGATATTACAAGCATAACAATACCCAACAGCGTAGCGAGTATCGGCGATGAAGCGTTCTATGGTTGCAGTAGCCTTACAAGCATAACAATACCCGACAGCGTAACGAGTATAGGCGATGAAGCGTTCTATGGTTGCAGTAGCCTTACAAGCATAACAATACCCGACAGCGTAACGAGTATAGGCGATGCTGCGTTCAGCGGCTGCAGTTCACTTAAAAGTATAACAATAATTGACGGCGTAACAAGTATAGGCAGTAGTGCGTTCAAAGGTTGCAGTAACCTTACAAGTATCACAATACCCGACGGCGTAACGAGTATAGGCGATGAAACGTTCTATGGTTGCAGTAGTCTTATAAGCATAACAATACCCGATAGCGTAACTAGTATCGGAGTTCGTGCGTTCAGAGGTTGCAATATTACAAGCATAACAATACCCGACAGTGTAACGAGTATCGGCTATGAAGCGTTCTATGGTTGCAGTAGCCTTACAAGCATAACAATACCCGACAGCGTAACGAAGATTTACAGTTTTGTGTTCAATAATTGCAGTAGTCTAACACGCGTAATCATACCCGATAGCATAACAAGTATCGGAGATGATGCGTTCAATAATTGTAGTAGTTTAACTAGCATAACAATACCCGACAGTGTAGAAAGTATCGGCAGTTTTGTGTTCAACGGTTGTCCTATTGAAACGGCGACAATACCCGCCATTGCTTGCAGTTCTATAAGGAATTCAGAATTAAAAACGGTAGTTATTACGAGCGGTGAAAGGATTGATGAGGATGCGTTCTATAATTGTAGTAGCTTAACGAGCATAACAATATCTGACAGTATAACAAGTATCGGTAGGCAAGCGTTTTATGGTTGCAGTAGTCTAACAAATGTAATCATACCCGAGAGCATAACAAGTATCGGCATTCTTGCATTCTTTAAGTGTAGTAGCCTTACATGCATAATCATACCCCGCAGCGTAACAAATATCCATAGTAGTTTCGGCTATTGTAGTAGTCTTACAAGCATAACTATACCTGACAGCGTAGAAAGTATCGACAGTTCTGCGTTCAACGGTTGTCCTATTGAAACGGCTACAATACCCGCCATTGCTTGCAGTTCTATAAGGAATTCAGAATTAAAAACGGTAGTTATTACAAGTGGAGAACGTCTCAGCGAGAGTGCGTTTTATAATTGTAGCAGTCTTACAAATATAATTATACCCGATAGCATAACAAGTATCAGCTGGCAAGCGTTTTACGGTTGCAGTTCCCTTACAAGCATAACGTTTAACGGCACGAAAGAACAATGGAAAGCTGTCGAAAAAGATGACATGTGGAATAATGAAACAGGTAATTACGTTGTACACTGCTCAGACGGAGATATAGCCAAAAGCGAAGATGAATAATGTCGATAATAAAGTAAGATCATCGCTTAGCTATTGATAAAAGCGTTCACGCTTAGTTGCGTGAACGCTTTTTATAATAATCGGAAACGAGAAAAAACGGTTGTATATTCGAATAATACTTTGGTTCAGTGACGAGATCATCAAAAGATTTTGATAGTATTTGGCAATAATAGTTATTATCTAGATTGGCGAATAAGTTCGGCTGAGAACGCCTACGTTCATAGAAGCGGGATCGATATCGAATAGGCATAATACAATTTTCGTCGTCGATATAGTTAAACGTCTGCGCCGAAAGCGTCGGAAAATAGTCGTAAACTGTTGTAATAGACAATGCGTTGTGATAGAATATAGAAAAGACTTTCAAGCGAGAGTGTGAAAATGTTAAAGAAAAAGATAATAATAGGAGCATATATATTCTTGTTCTCTTTGATGTGCGTATTGCTCATAGTATTTACGCTCAAGAGCGGAACGAGCGATATTGTCAAGACAAGCCTTTGGCTCTTCGTAGGGATCATATTATCCGCTATCGGAGCGTATAAGTTCGTAGAGAGGGCGAAGAAAGTAAGGGATAGCGACGAAGGAGAGGGGAAAGACGATGGACAACTATGAACTTATGAAGTTCTCGCAGAAGATGGACGAGGACGGGATATATATCGAAGATTTCGAACTCGAAGAACTCTTCGAAGAAGACCTCGGCGATCCCGAAGCGTTCAAGCGGAAATATAAAGAGTTCTATACGGATATAAAGTTATCGCACAAAGAAGACTGGTGATTGAATATGAATATTACCTCGCCGACTCCGCATACTAGAGTCAAGCGAGGTTTTTTTATGTATATAGGACTTGGAATACTTCTTATTATGTCTGTCGTAACTGTTTTGGGCTTCTCGAGATACGTTTTGAGATCTCTCGGTATGCCAAAGCTCGTCGCGTTGATACTTATACTTATAACAGCGGTGTTAAGGGCGATACCCGAGAGTGAGCTATCCGACATAACTATAGGATATGCAGGCATATTTACGGCGCTCATAGCGTTAGCGCTATGGCTCTTCGTCGGAGACGCGAGGATGAAAGCGGTAGAGTTCTTCGGCGTTTGCGCCTTGGCTCTCGGCATAATCACCTACTATAGGGTGAGCTCGGCGGCATTCGAATGGGAGTATCTGATATATCCTATTATAGTAGCCGTATTCGCGTTCGTTTTCGGTATGACGCCAAAGTCTGCCGTGGTCGTTGCGGCGCTAGGCGTTATAACTGGAGAACTGCTAAAACGTTTCGTCGTTTCAGGAGGAAATATAATGCTCGGCGGCGGGTATACGTTCGAGTATATGATAACGGGTATGTTCTTAGCCGTTGCGCTGAGGCGTATCGTCGAAAGGATAGCTTCGAAAAGACGCGTTGCGTCGAGCTACGAAGCCGCTGAGATCGACCCGAGGGATGATAGCGAAGCCGAATAGTATATACTATAAAATTCAAGAGATAGAGGGATGCCGAATAACGGCGTCCCTTCGTTTTATAAAATTTTGCGAAATTAAAGACGCTATCATTGCAAAATTGTCTTGAAAATAACATAATTAATTGATATAATGACAATATAATTAGCGGTTTGATAGCGTTGACGCATTTTTTATAAGTTGCATAGCGCTGTGATCTTGAAAATAGCGGCTCAAATGGTAAATGCCGCGCGGCGTTGGTCAGGTTGTCAAATAGTTGGTATTTACGGCTTTGAAACCGTATTTTTATTAAAATTCAGTAAGGAGAGAATTCAATGGTCTTTGATAACGTGAAGAAGAAATTGGGATTCGGCTGTATGCGTTTGCCGATGAAACGGAAAAAGGTGGATCACGAGGAAACCAAAAAGATGGTCGATCTTTTTATGCGAGAGGGATTCAACTATTTCGATACGGCGCGCGGCTATATCGAAGAACAGAGCGAAGATGCCGTCAGGGAGTGTCTTGTAAAGCGTTATCCGAGAGAGAGTTACATATTGACGGACAAACTTACGGGCGGCTATCTCAAGAGCGCCGCGGACGTACGCCCTTTCTTTGAGAATCAACTTAAAAAATGCGGCGTCGACTATTTTGATTTTTATCTGATGCATGCTCAGACGAGAGAGAATTACGGGCACTTTAAGGAGTGCCGCGCGTACGAGCAGGCGTACGAATTCAAAAAAGAGGGCAGGATAAAGCATTTCGGAATATCTTTCCACGATTCCGCGGAAATGCTCGAAATGATCTTGAACGAGCATCCCGAGATAGAGGTCGTTCAGCTTCAGCTCAATTACGTTGACTTTGACGATCCTGCGGTGCAGTCGAGGAAATGTTACGAAGTATGCCGAAAATACGATAAGCCCGTTATCGTCATGGAACCTGTCAAGGGCGGAAATCTCGTCAATCTCCCGAAAAATGCAAAGGGAATATTCGAAAGTCTTAACGGCGGAAGCAACGCCAGTTACGCTATCCGTTTCGCCGCGGGTTTCGACGGCGTGTTCATGGTTCTATCGGGAATGAGCAATATGGAGCAGATGAGCGACAATATATCGTATATGAAGGATTTTAAGCCGCTCAGCGACGCGGAGATGAAGGCGGTAGAAGAGGTAACGAAAGTCTTTAAGTCAATGAATCTCATAGCCTGTACGGCGTGCAGATATTGCGTCGACGGCTGTCCGAAAAATATAGTGATACCCGATCTCTTCGCCTGTATGAATTCAAAACATATCCATCACGATTGGAACGCCGACTATTATTACAACGAAATATGCACCGTCGGCAGCGGAAAGGCGTCGGACTGTATAGGATGCGGAAAATGCGAGAAAGCATGTCCTCAGCATCTATCCGTGAGGTCATATCTTAAAAAGGTTGCGAAGGAGTTTGAAAAATGATAGAAAATGCGCTTAGCAGAAAAGGATATTCGTCAAAGGCAAAAATTACGATCAAGAGTTTCGTGTCGGTAGCTCTCACTGCTCTTGCGGTAGCGCTTCCCATGCTCGTTCACGCTGTAGGCGGAAGCGAAGGCGGCGTCAAGTGGCTTCCCATGTATCTTCCCGTAATACTCGGAGCAGCTCTTTTAGGTATGAAATGGGGAGTTACGGTCGCGATAGCGTCGCCGATAGTTAGTTTTTGTATCACTTCGCTGTGCGGGAACGCTATGCCGGGCGCGGCAAGACTGCCGTTCATGCTTATTGAGTTAGCGACGCTGGCGTTAGTTATGAGTATGTTTTCGAAAAGAGCCGAGAAGAACGTTTTAGCGTTCTTCCTCGCAGTTATCATCGCGTTCGTATGTTCGAGAGCGGTTCTGCTGTCGCTTAGCTTTATATCGGGATCGGAGATATTTACTCCTTCTATGATATTATCGCAGATAAAGAGCGGACTTATCGGCGTTATTGCTCAGACAGTCGTAGCTCCGATAGTTCTTATAGTAACTAAATTCGCATTGGATAGGGAAAAGAAATATGGCGGCGAGTGATATAGAAGTTGCTATAGCGGGACTTGAAGGTCACGCTCTTTCGCTTGCGAGGAACGGAGAAAGACTCATAAGCGACAAGAGAGGGATATCGGCGATGATGGAATATATCGCCGTCGGAGAGGATCTTAATGGATTTGCCGTTGCGGATATCATAGTCGGCAAGGCAGCCGCTATGCTCTTCGTCAAGGCGGGAATAAAGGAAGTCTACGCGAGGACTCTTTCCTTAGGCGGTAAAGAGACTCTCGAGAGATACGGTATCAAGTATAGTTATTCGCATATTACCGATCGCATTATCAATAGACGCGGCGACGGCGCGTGCCCTATGGAGAGCGCGGTCAAGGATATCGACGACGCCGAAGAGGGATATATCGCTTTGAAAAATGCTTTTTTCAAGATTTGCGGATAAAAGTCGAAAAATCTCGTCTTGCGTTACGCGAATATATTCGTATACGATAATAAGATGACAGAAATGTGACAGCCGATATAAAACGTGAAAATAAACTCTGAACGCTCTTATAAAATCCGCGGATAATACCTATAATTGTAAGTACTAATGATCGTTGAGGTGCATATGGATATTAACGCAATGTATTCGCTTTCGTACGGACTTTTCGTATTGACGGCGAGAGAGGGAGAAAAAGATAACGGCTGTATAGTCAATACCGTCATGCAGGTCACTATAGAGCCGAACAGGATAGTAGCGGCGATAGATAAGAGGAATTATACTCACGGCATGGTGGAGCGTACCGGTAAATTCAACGTCTCCGTGCTTGGCGTGGATTCTAAATTCGAGACGTACAAACACTGGGGATTCCAGAGTGGGGCGAACGTCGATAAAGCTAAGGGTATGGCGCTTAAAAGAGCGGATAACGGTATCGTTTATATCGAAGAGGGATGTAACGCGTATATATCCGCAAAGACGGTATCGACGGTAGATCTCGGAACTCACACTCTTTTTTTAGCGGACGTAGAGGATGCGAGGGTCGTTTCGAATACAGAATCGGCAACTTACGGCTATTACCGCAAAAACATCAAGCCGTCGGACAAGCCTAAGGCGAGCGGATTCGTGTGTACGGTATGCGGATACGTCTATGAAGGAAATACCTTGCCGGACGATTTTATTTGCCCTTGGTGCAAACATCCGGCAAGCGATTTTATATCTATATCAAACGAAAAGAAGGAGAACTTATCATGAGCAAGTATTCGGGAACGGAAACTGAAAAGAATCTTCAGGCGGCTTTCGCAGGAGAATCACAGGCGAGAAACAAATACACTTATTTTGCTTCCGCGGCTAAGAAAGAGGGATACGAACAGATAGCCGCTATTTTTTTGAAGACGGCGGATAACGAAAAAGAGCACGCTAAGATGTGGCTCAAAGAGCTTTCGGGAATAGGCTCGACGGCTGAGAATCTCGCGGCCGCGGCTGACGGAGAGAGCTACGAGTGGACTGATATGTACGAAGATTTCGCAAAGACTGCCGAGAAAGAAGGCTTTGTCGAACTCGCGGCGAAGTTCCGCGGAGTGGGCGCTATAGAAAAGAGCCACGAGGAAAGATACCGCGCTTTACTTAAGAACGTAGAGACCAAGCAGGTTTTCGAAAAGAGCGAAGTCAAGGTGTGGGAATGCAGGAATTGCGGTCATATAGTCGTATCGGCGTCTGCGCCCGAGACTTGCCCCGTATGCAATCATCCTATGAGCTATTTCGAAATACATTGCGATAACTATTGAGCGTTTACGCGTTGCATTATTGATTTTACGAATACGCCTGTCGGTATTTTTTGCCGACTGGCGTTTTTTATATATTGCGATCGCGGTCGCAGAATAGATAAGCGGTGGTAAATGTTTTTATTTTTCTTACCGTATTAAGAAGTTTTATCGCTTTACAGTTCGTTCTGCTGGTTTGAAAAACTCGTCGTTTTGGAACTTATCCCGTATAAATAAGGGCGTTTAGTTATTATTCGCTCAAAGTTGGCAATGATTTAATTATTCGAAGAATTAAAATAATTACATTTGGAGGTAATAAATCATGAAGGATAAGAAGAGATGTTCCGCGCCTAAGGGAAGCGAGCCTGCTCTCGAGAGCTTCGACAATCCTAAAACGGCTGAGATCGACAGGGCGAGAGTAAAGCACGACGATAATAAGTTGACCACTAATATGGGACTCGGGATAAGGAACGATCAGGAGAGCCTCAAGGCGGGCAAGAGAGGTCCCGTTCTTCTCGAAGATTTTGTCTTAAGAGAGAAGATAACTCATTTTGACCACGAGCGTATTCCCGAACGAGTCGTTCACGCGAGAGGTTTCGGAGCGCACGGCTATTTTGAAGTGTACAAGGATATGTCGGATATAACTATGGCTAGCTTTTTACGCGACCCCAAGGAGAAGACTCCCGTATTCGTACGCTTTTCGACCGTCGCAGGCTTTAGAGGTTCTGCGGATACGGTGAGAGACGTAAGAGGATTCGCAACGAAATTCTATACCAAAGAGGGCAATTACGACCTTGTCGCCAACAATATGCCCGTATTCTTTATACAGGACGCGATAAAATTCCCGGATCTCATCCACGCTCTAAAGCCCGAACCGAATAACGAGATTCCGCAGGCGCAGTCGGCGCACGACACGTTCTGGGATTTCATCGGAAACAATCCCGAGACGGCTCACAATATGATTTGGCTCATGTCGGACAGAGCGATACCCGAATCCTATCGTACGATGGACGGTTTCGGTATACACACCTTCAAATTCGTCAACGCCAAAGGCGAATTTAAGTTCGTGAAATTCCATTGGAAGTCGCTTCAAGGCGTTCATTCGCTCGTATGGGACGAAGCTCAGAAAATAGCGGGAGAAGACCCCGACTTCAATAGAAGAGACCTTTTCATCAACATTGAAAACGGAAACTATCCTTCGTGGGAACTCGGAATACAGGTTCTCGACCCGAAGGACGAGTTCAAGTTCGATTTTGATATTCTCGACGCGACTAAACTGTGGCCGGAGGAAATCATCCCCGTTCAGAGAATAGGAAAGATGACGCTCAACAGGAACGTTACGAATTACTTCGCCGAGACGGAGCAGGTAGCGTTCTGTCCGGCAAATCTTGTCGCAGGTATCGATCTTAGCGACGATCCTCTGTTGCAAGGCAGACTCTTTTCTTATCTCGATACGCAGATATCGAGACTCGGCGGACCGAATTTTCACGAAATACCGATCAATAAGCCTATCGCGCCTATCAATAACAACCAGCGCGACGGTATGCACCGTATGTCGATTGACGAGGGCGTGAGCGCTTACTACAGGAACGCTATAGCCGACGGCGAACCGCATCCTGCGTCGAACAGCGAAAGTCAGTTCAATCATATGCCCGCGTCGGTGAACGGTTACGTGACGAGAGACAGAGCGGAAAGATTCATGGATTTCTTCTCACAGCCCGCGATGTTTTGGAACAGTATGTCGAGCGTCGAGAAAAAACACATCATCCTCGCGTTGGCTTTCGAGCTTGGAAAGTGTAAGAGCGTGAACGTGAGACAGAAAGCCGTCGATCTGCTCAATCATATAGACGGCGAACTCAGCAGCGCCGTCGCCTTAAGGTGCGGAGCGACGCCTCCTGCGAAGCTAAAGCCCGTCGCCAGCAAAGCGTCTTCGCCGGCTCTCAGTATGCTGTGCCAGCCCAACTGTCCTAAGGGCAGGAAGGTAGCCGTTCTCATTTCCGACGGATTCAATAAGGAATGTTTCGACAGCGTATGCAACGCGCTTATAGGCGTCGGCGCTAACGTCGAAGTCGTAGCCGACAGACAGGGAACTATAACTTCGTCGAGCGGAGTAGGCGTCACCGCGGCGGAGACGTTCGCAACTACTTCTTCTGTCCTCTATAACGCGGTATTCGTTCCCGATAACGCAGGTATCGCGACTTTGCTCGGCTGCGGATACGCGCTGGGATTCGTGAACGACGCATATAAGCACTTAAAGCCCGTTATGCTCGTCGGCGGAAGTAAAAAGATACTTGAAAAGTGCGGGATCACGGCAGTCGATGCGCTCGAGTGCGGAAATAACGGATATATTGAGAGCAAGGGACTTCTCGTGTCGTGCAACTCAATACCGAGTAAAGAGTGCGTCGATAGAATGGTTTATCTCGTAGGCGCGGGAAGACACTGGGAGAGAGAAGCCGACGTTGCGGGAGTGATCTCCTAAGATAATAACGCCGCTTGAGGAGCGGTCGTATATAAGGTATGGGAAAAGCCGTCTTATCGATCAAAGGCGGCTTTTTATATTGTCGATATCAATTATCGTTATCGCAAGTATAACGAGCCGCTATTCGTTTTATAGGAGAAATCTTTCAAAACCGTTGACAGCGTATTCTTGCGGTGTTATAATTAATTAAAATTAAATAACGTTATGGAACTTTGGGCAGGGTGTACCCGACCGGTGGTGATGCGGCGAAAAGCCGATTAGTCCAACAGCCCCAACAGCCGATGCGGTGAGATTCCGCAACCGTCAGTAAAGTCTGGATGGGAGAGAGCCATATACGGCGCAGCTTGTATTTTGCGTAGCGATGGATACGGGCGGCATACATTGATTTTGGGCGTATTACTGGCGATCGAAGTATATGACTTTCAAAATGCGAGGTGTTCCGTTTCGTTATTATATGCAGAAGGCTTCGTTTGTATCTTAAGGTCTCTGCGTACGCGGAGATTTTTTTAGCTATCTTTTCTACTCCTTGACCAATTAGTTCGAGGAGTATTTTTATGAATAACACAATAAAGTCAAGAACGCTCAAACTCGTAATAACCGCCGTCATGACCGCGCTAACGTGCGTCGTTACGGTATACGTCAATATACCTAACGGCGTCGGCGGCAATATCAATATAGGCGATTCGCTCATTTTTATCAGCGCGTCTCTTCTTGGGGCGTTGCCCGCGGCGTTCATCGGCGGAATAGGTTCGATGATAGCCGACTTTGTCGGCGGCTACGCGGCGTTTGCGCCGTTTACTCTTATAGTTAAGGGACTCGAAGGGTTGGTAGCGGGACTCGTTTCATACTATGCCTTTAATCTCGAGAGCAAGAATAGGCTAAGCGGTATCGCGAGGATACTCATAACTATTGGCGGGATGATAGCGGCGGCTCTCGTTATGACGCTGGGATATTTCGTAACGTCTCTTATTCTCAATAACGGAATGATAAAGACCGCTTTGACGGAATCCGTCGGCAATCTCATTCAGGGAGCGATCTCTGTCGTAGTAGCTTCGGTCGCGGTATTCGTCGCAAGACTTGATACGGTAGCTAAAAGGTATCTATATGTATGCAAATATCCGCAGGATAAGAGTGAAGACAAGGATAATGAAGGTCGCGAAGACGACATAGATCGTGACGTTTGACGTAAGATATCAAAGTGTGTCTTTGATTTTCTTCGTTTGAAATATTAGCGGCGGAGAGATCTGAAAACGGCGGTCTCGCTTTACTTTTTATTCGCTTTCCATAAACTTCCGCTAAACACTTTACATTGCCTTCGATATATGGTATTATTTATTAAAAAAGAGATACACTACGACTGACGGATAACATAGGAGACTATGGTGGAGTAGTGTTAAGCGTGAGAGTCGACCGTCTGGGCTAATTACTTTACCGTAGTTTGTTCAGGCGGTTTTGTCTAAATTGATGGCAGAAGTAAATAATGCCTTTAGACGGTATTAACGTCTGCTGTCGCTGTAAGCCATAGGTTATCGGCGGCGGCTTTGGAAATAAAAGTTTTTTATACAGACAGGAGGAATGGAAAATGGAAAAATGGCAGGGATTCTCGGGAGAGACTTGGAAGAACGGTATCAACGTAAGAGATTTTATCGTAGCCAACTATACGCCGTACGACGGCGACGCGTCTTTTCTTCAAAAGGCGACTAAAAGAACCGAGAAGATAATGGATAAGGTCAACGCTCTTTTGAAAGTAGAGCTTGAAAAGGGAGTTGTGGATATCGACACTAGGAACGTAGCTTCGATACTTTCGTACGCGCCGGGATACGTTGATAAAGATAATGATATTATAGTAGGACTTCAGACCGACGCTCCGCTAAAGCGCGCGGTCAATCCGTTCGGCGGCATACGTATGTGTACTCAGGCGTGTAAAGAGTACGGTTACGAGCTCGATCCGATAGTTTATGAAGAATTTAAGTACAGAACTACGCACAACGACGGCGTTTTCAGAGCTTACAGCGACGAAATGCGTAAGGCTCGTCACGCAGGTATCTTGACGGGACTTCCCGACGCTTACGGCAGAGGAAGACTCATAGGCGATTACAGACGTCTCGCTCTTTACGGTATGGACTATCTCATAGAAGAGAAGAAGAAGGATAAGGAAAGACTGGGCAGAGAGACGATGACCGACGAGAACGTCAGGATCAGCGAAGAGCTTTGGAAGCAGATAGATTTCATGCAGCAGCTCAAGAAGATGGCGGAAGGCTACGGTTACGACATATCGAGACCGGCAGAGAGCGCGAAGGAAGCGGTACAGTGGGTATACTTTGCGTATCTCGGTTCCGTCAAGGAGCAGAACGGCGCGGCTAACTCGATAGGCAGGATATCGACGTTCCTCGATATATACTTCGAACGCGATTTGAAGGAGGGAAAGATCACCGAATCGGAAGCGCAGGAGATAATCGACGACTTTATCATCAAGCTCCGTCTTGTGAGACACCTAAGAACGGGCGACTATAACGACCTCTTCGCAGGCGATCCGACTTGGGTCACTATGTCCGAGACCGGTATGGGCTCCGACGGCAGACACATGGTCACGAAGACTTCGTACAGAGTGCTCAATACTCTCTATAACTTGGGACCGAGCTGCGAGCCGAATATTACTATCCTCTGGAGCGAAAATCTTCCCGAGAACTACAAGAAGTTCTGCGCTAAGGTTTCCATAGATACCGATTCGATACAGTACGAGAACGACGATCTCATGCGTCCGATGTTCGGCGACGACTATTCGATAGCTTGCTGCGTGTCTGCAATGAAGACGGGCAAGCAGATGCAGTTCTTCGGAGCAAGATGCAATCTTCCTAAGGTGCTTCTCATGGCTCTTAACGGCGGTAAGGATGAGGTTCACGGTATTCAGGTAGCTCCCGAAGGTCCTGTTTACGACGGCGAATATCTCGAATTCGATAAGGTCATAGACAGATATCTCAAGTATTCCGCTTGGATGGCAAAACTCTACGTCAATACTCTCAACCTTATCCACTTTATGCACGACAAGTACGCTTACGAAAGATTGACTATGGCGTTCCACGATACCGACGTCGAGAGACTCATGGCATTCGGTATATCGGGACTTTCCGTTCTCACCGATTCGCTGAGCGCGATAAAGTATGCGAAAGTCAAGCCGATAAAAGATGAAAGAGGACTCATCACCGACTTTAAGATAGAAGGCGACTTCCCGAAATACGGTAACGACGACGACAGAGTCGACGAGATAGCGAAGTTCGTTACCAACAATTTCTATAACGATCTCAAGAAGACTCCGACGTATAGGAACGCTAAGCATACGCTTTCGATCCTTACGATAACGTCGAACGTCGTATACGGCAAGAAGACGGGAAATACTCCCGACGGCAGACGCGCCGGCGAACCGTTCGCTCCGGGAGCTAATCCTATGCACGGAAGAGATGCTTCGGGCGCGTTGAGCAGTCTTAATTCCGTTGCGAAGCTAAACTACTGTAACTGTCAGGACGGTATTTCCAATACCTTCTCGATAATTCCGTCGGTACTCGGCAAGACCGAAAACGAGCAGGTTTCGCGTCTTACTCTTATGCTCGACGGCTATTTTGCGCAGATGGCTCATCACCTTAACGTCAACGTTCTCAATAGGGATAAGCTCATCGACGCTATGAATAATCCGGGCAAGTATCCCAATCTCACGATAAGAGTATCGGGATATGCGGTCAACTTCAATAAGCTCAATAAGAATCAGCAGCTCGAAGTTATCTCACGTACTTTCCACGATAAAATGTAAGGTATGGAATACGGACGTATTCATTCATTCGAGAGTTTTGCGACGCTGGACGGCGTTGGGATAAGATACGCTATCTTTTTTCAAGGCTGTCCGCTTCGATGTAAGGTGTGTCATAATCCCGATACTTGGAATTTCGAGGGCGGCAGTACGTACACCGCTCGGGAGATATTCGATAAGGTAGCGCGTTATAAGCCGTACTTTAAGAAAGGCGGAGGCATCACCGCGAGCGGCGGAGAACCTCTATTGCAGGCGAAATTTCTCATCGAACTATTCACGCTCTTCAAAAATGCGGGTATCAATATAGCTATAGACACGTCGGGCGCGTATATGAACGACGACGTAAAGGAAGCGGTGAAATTATCAGATATGGTGATACTCGATCTGAAGTTCCCGAGCGAAGAGGAATATCGCGAGTATGCTAAAGGTTCGCTTGAGCGTACGCTTGAGTTTTTGGATTACGCTTTGGCTCTCAAAAAAGAGGTTTGGATAAGAACCGTTATCATACCGGGCGTCAATGATACTTTCGAAGCGATAGACAGATACGTCGAGGTAGTGAAGAACAGAGATATTTCAAAGTATGAATTGCTGGGATTCCATACGATGGGATTTTATAAATACAGAGAGCTCGGTATCGACAATCCGCTTGAAAATACTTCGTCGCTTGACGAGAACAAACTCAAGCTACTTGAGAAGTATCTCCTCGATAGATTGAACGCCGAAAGAGAAAGATAAACGAGTATATATTAAATTTGCTTATTAATTAAAATTGTTAAACAAAATAAAAAATGAAATGCACCCCAAAAGTTGGACACAACTAGAGGAGGTGCATTTTTAATGGAAA
>CAJUMY010000010.1 GCA_910587685.1 uncultured Christensenellaceae bacterium | reverse complement strand
CGTTTCCAAAGCGTATTTTTTCATACAATATATTTTTGCAAATTTTGCGAAATTTAGCAATATTTCAAAAATAAGTTCTTAGTGCTTAATATGTGCTTTTCGATTTTTTACTTTTTCGCTAAATACAAAATCGAATAGGAAAAACGACATTTTCGATAGGATACACGGCTATAAATTTTCTCAAATAAACATATATTTCACAAAATAAACACAAATTCAAAACACCGATCACACAACTATATAATATTATATTGACAAAAGAAGCAGAAAAAAGCTCAACTAAGATAAACTATCCTAAACATAATAACCTACTTAACGATAATGCCGCGATCACTCGCGGCATTATCGTTATACTCTAAAATGAAAAACTACCGAAATAGAACGCGTAAAGTAATATCTTTCAACCATTAAATTCATAATATAACGGTAGGTTCATTTATATAAACTTTTACTAAATCAATCATTATATATTCACGTCGAACAAATCATTGCGATACAGCACTCTTCCGCTTTTAAACGTCGCAAGCACCTTGATCGAGGAAATATCCTCTCTATCTATTTCGTACGGATTCTTGTCGATAATGATAAAATCGGCGGCTTTTCCCTCTTCGATGCTTCCCCTTTCCTTCTCTTCGAAATATTGATATGCCGCGTTAATGGTAGTTCCTTCGAACGCTTCATACGCCTCGACCTTTTCAAACGTACCGATATGCGCGCCGTTTTTCGTAATTCTGTTCACTGCGGACGATATGAGTTCCATAACGCTAGGCGGTACTACAGGACTGTCGTTATGAAGAGTAAAGTTAAGACCGTAGTCGATAGAAGTCCTTATCGGAGATATCTTATTCGCTCTCATTACTCCGAGATTGACTCTATGGATATCGCCGAAATGATATATATGGCTCGCAAAGAACGACGGTATCATATCAAGCGTAGCCATACGCCTTATTTGGTCGTCTCTCAACGTCTGCGCGTGTATCATAACGGGACGGTACTTCGCTTCGAGCTTTTCGCCGGTAAGAACGTGATAATACGCTCTTATCAACTGTTCGGAGGCCATATCTCCGTTAGCGTGAGCGTAGAGCTGAACTCCGTCGTTTATCGCGTCTTTCATTATCTCTTCGACGCGTTCGTCGGTATAATACGGCGTTCCTCTAAAGCTGTCTTCGCCGCTATAAGGTTTCGAAAGCCACGCGGTCTTCGCCTGAGGCGAGCCGTCGAGAATTATCTTATATCCGCCTATCTTGAGATTACCGACGTATTTGCCGAAATATTCGGCGTACTTTGAAAGTATCGCGTCTTTCTTTTTGTAGTCGATAATGCTAACGACGTCGACGTCGAGAGGCGAAGACGATAGAAGTTCGATCTCGTCCTCTCCGCTAAGTCCGTCCGACGCGACGGTATAACCGCAAGAAAGATATATCTTTTCCGCCTCCTTGAGAGACGCTCGCATAACATCTATAGACGGCTTAGGCGTCCTATTCGCGGCGTCTATGAATTTTGCCTCTTCCAGATAGCCGTCGCTATCGCTTTCGATTCCCAATATATCGCGAGCTTTTTTGTTAAGCACGCCCATATGCCCCGATTTGTGCGTTATCAATACGGGATTTTCAATGCCGTCGAGAACGCTTCCGTCGGGATGCCTGCGTCCCTTCATGACGTTATGATCGTAATTATACCCTACAAGCCATTCGCCGTCGCGCACGCCTCTCTCCGTCTTAAACGCCGTAAGGAGAGAATATATATCGTCGTCAGATCTCGCTCCGTTAAGATCGGCTAGCGACATAGTTCTCGCGACCGCCGTTATATGCGAATGGGAGTCGATAAAAGAAGGCATTACTACGCAACCTTTGAGGTCAACTTTTTTTACCGCGCTGTCGGGGATCGCATCGACGTTGGAAAAGTCGCCCGCGACCTCTATCTTGCCGTTCTCGCCGACGAGCATACCGCCGACGACCTTCCCTCCGTTCATAGTAATGATATATCCGTTATAATAGAGCGTCTTCATAATATTCCTCCGAATAAATTCGATATCTAAAGTATAATGCCAATTCGTGACGTTGTAAACAGTTTTTATATAAAAACGACCGACAGAATATGCTGTCGGTCGAAACGCATTAGCCGTCCGTAAACCAAAACTGTATCAAGCGGTCAATATCAGTCGCTTGCGTAGTTGGTAAAGTAATTCTGGATAAGAATAATAGGCGTACCCTTATCGCCGCTGCCGCTGGTCAGATCGCAAAGACTTCCGAGAAGGTCTGTAAGACGTCTCGGCGTCGTTCCCTGCGAAGACATATCGGCTACGAGATTAGCCTTCTTCTTTTTGATGAGATCTTTCATAGCCTCTTTTGCCGCCTCGCCGCTGAGATCGCCTATCTCGTTATCAGCGAGATATTTGAGCTTCAGCTCGTTAGGCTGACCGATAAGTCCTTTGGTATGAGCCGGCGAAACCACAGGGTCTGCAAGCTCCCATATACCGCCTACGGGATCCTTGAAAGCGCCGTCGCCGTATATCATAACCTCGACATTCTTTCCCGTCTTCTCGTACAGCTTCTTTTGAATAGCGTCGACGAGCGGCTGACCGTCTCTCGGGAAAAGTTTTACCGAATCGTCGGTAGCGAGGTTAGAACCGTAAAGACCGTAATTCTCATTGTATCCGCTGCCGTCTACGCTCTCTGTCATAAAGTCAGCGAGGTTGAACACCTTTTTAGCTCCTGCTTCCTTGAGTATTCTCTTCGTCCTGTTACGGGTATGTATGTCGGCGTTGATGACAACGTCGGTATATTTCAATATCTCCTTGGGATTGTTAGCGAGAATGATCTCGCATCCTTCGCCGCCCATACTCTTATAAAGCTCGATATAGTCAAGACCCGTGAACGGGTGAAGTATCTTGCCGAAAGTAGCGTAATACTCTTCCTCCGTAAAAGTATCGGTATAAGGGTTGACGCCCTTTTCATCTATTATATCCATAGGAATGAGCGGATTGCCTACCTCGTCGCCGGGATAAGAGAGCTGAATAATGAGCTTATCAACTCCGCCAGCTATTCCCTTAAGAAGCATCGAAAATCTGTTCCTCGACATTATCGGGAAAATGAGTCCGACTGTACCGCCGCCCGTCTTAGTCCTAACGTCTTTGGATATCTGCGCGAGAGTCGCGTAATTGCCCTGTGCTCTGCCGACGATAGCCTCGGTCATCGCTACGACGTCTCTGTCCTGAAGCTCGAACTTGCCCTCTTCGCTCGCGGCAAGAACGGAATCAACGACTATTGATACGAGATCGTCGCCTTTCTTGATGATAGGGGCTTTGATACCTCTTGAAATTGTTCCGATAGTTTTCATAGTTTGAATCCCTCCGTACGCAGATAAAACTGCCTTCGCATTACGTCAATATTATACATTATCGCGCCGAAATATACAAGTTTCTTAAAGAAAGTGTTTTGCTTTTTCATATAATTAATTCTTATCGCTACTATAAGATAAATCGTAAAGAAACGAAAAAACTTCTTTCTTCAATAGCTATTCCGATAGAATTATTCGCTGTTCTTCTTTATTTTAGAAAGACAAAAGTCCGAAGCGCATACCGCGTTCGGACTCTATTATCGTTAAATATATTATAAGGTAGCCGTAAAACTTAGCTTTCTACGCTAACACTCACGCGTTTTCCATAAGTCTCACCATAACTGCCTTTTGAGCGTGGATTCTGTTCTCCGCCTCTTCGAATATCTCGCTTGCATGCGCTTCGAATACCTCGGCGGTGATCTCCTCTTCTCTATGCGCGGGCAAGCAGTGAAGTACAATCGCGTCGCTCTTCGCATAGGAAAGAACGTCTTTGTTTATCTGATAACCGCTGAACGCCTTCTCCCTTATCCTCTTCTCGTCTTCCTGCCCCATAGACGCCCACACGTCGGTAATGAGCACGTCCGCGTCCTTAGCCGCCAGCGCTATATCGTTCGTCATAACGAACTTATCGCCGTAACCTTTTGCAAAATCTAACACGCTCTCGTCGGGACGGTAATCTTTAGGACACGCTATCGAAAAACTCATGCCAACCTTGAGACAGCCGACTATAAGCGAGTTCGCCATATTGTTGCCGTCGCCGATAAAGCATACCTTGAGACCTTTGAGAAGTCCCTTGAACTCCCTTACGGTCATAAGATCGGCAAGTACCTGACACGGATGAGCGAAGTCGGTAAGTCCGTTGATGATAGGTATCGAGCCGTACGCAGCCAGATCCTCGACGTCGCTCTGCTTGAACGTTCTTATCATTATTCCGTCGAGATACCTCGAAAGTACTCTCGCAGTGTCTTCTATAGGCTCTCCGCGTCCTATCTGCAAGTCTCTCGAGCTTAGGAACAACGCCTGACCGCCTAGCTCGTACATACCGACCTCGAACGATACTCTCGTTCTCGTCGACGACTTTTCGAATATCATTCCGAGCGTCTTGCCCTCGAGTCTCTTATGAGCGATACCGTGCTTTTTCTCATACTTTAACTGATCCGCAAGATTGAGCAGATCGAGTATCTCTTTTTCGCTTAAATCGAGTAACTTGAGTAAATGTTTCATATTATTTCTCCTTATTTATGTCGTCGAGAACGCTGAGAAGAATACCGATCGCCTCGTCTATCTCGTCTATAGTTATATTGAGGGGCGGGAGCATACGAAGTTTTTCCTTAGCCGTCAAAAAGAGCGCTCCCTTTCCGATACAGCGCGAAACTACTTCGCCCGCCGATATTTCGCCCTTGAATTTCACGCCGAGCATAAGCCCCAATCCCGATATGCTCTCTATATACGGCGAATCTTCAAGCTGCTTCTTTATATAGTTTCCCTTCGCTTTGACTTCCATAAGCAGCATCTCGTCGATCTCTTCAAGGACGGTATTCGCGCCCTGACATACTATCGGATTGCCGCCGAAAGTCGTGCCGTGAGTCGAGTAGGTCAAAACGTCAGCGGTCTTCTCGTTAAAAAGCGTCGCGCCTATCGGAAGTCCGCCGCCGAGACCTTTTGCCAAAGTGGTGATATCGGGCTTTACCTTAAAATGCTCCGACGCAAGGAACTTGCCCGTTCTGCCCACGCCTGTCTGCACTTCGTCGGCGATGAAAAGAATATCGTTTTCTTCGCATATCTTCGCTACCTCTGCAATAAACGCTTTCTCCTGCGGTATCACTCCGCCCTCGCCTTGAATAAATTCCAGCATTATCGCGCATACGCCGCCCTTCGACACAACGCTTTTAATACCTTCGACGTCGCCGCTCTTTACGTATTCGAACCCTTCGGTGAAAGGAAAGAAATAGTTATGAAATACGTCCTGTCCCGTTGCGGAAAGCGTCGTCACCGTCCTGCCGTGAAAAGAATTGACCAACGTTATAACGACGTTCCTTCCCTCGCCGTATTTGTCGAAACTGTATTTTCTCGCCGTCTTTATGGCGCACTCGTTGGCTTCTGCGCCCGAGTTCGAGAAAAATGCCTTTTGATAACCCGTACGCAAACACAGCGTTTTCGCCAACTCTACCTGCGGGATAGTATAAAAGAGATTGGAAGTGTGATTCAACAGCTCCGCCTGCTTTCTGACGGCTCTTACCCACTTCTCCTCGCAGTACCCGAGCGAATTGACGCCTATCCCGCTCGACATATCAACGTACTTTTTATTGTTTATATCCCTCGCTACGGCGCCCGAACCGCCTATTATCGCAACGCCGTTACGCTTATAGGTATTTGCTATATACTTCAAGTCGTCTTCTATTACGCTATTCATGATCTGCTCCTTATATCACTCGTTGCCGAATAGAGTGCCTATACCCTTATTCGAAAGCATTTCTATGAGTATCGAATGTTCGATCCTTCCGTCTATTATTGCCGCCTGCTTTACGCCGCGTCTTACAGCCTCTACGCAGCCGTCTATTTTAGGTATCATACCGCCCGATATAACGCCCTGCTTCTTAAGATACGGAACGTCGCTGAGCAAACATTTCGCAATCAGCGTAGATTCGTCGTTTTTGTCTCTCAAAAGTCCTATTATATCGGTAAGCAAAAGGAGGTTCTCCGCCTTTAACGCGGCGGCTATCTCCGCGGCGACCGTATCTGCGTTGATGTTGAAGATATTACCTTCCGCGTCCTGCGCAACGCTGGCTATCACGGGAATATATCCGTTGTCGAGAGCGTCGCAAATGACCTTGGAATTGACGTGAACGACTTCTCCTACGTATCCGTAATCTCCGCCCTCGGTCTTTTTCACTACCTCGAGCATCTTGCCGTCCGTGCCAGAAAGACCTATCGCGCTGCCTCCGAGCGAATTAATATGGTTGACAAGTCCTTTATTCACCTTTCCCGAAAGAACCATCTGAACGATATTCGCAGTCTCTTTATCCGTATAACGCAATCCGTTCACGAATTTCGTCTCTATAGCCATCTTCTTCAGCATATCGTTGATCTCGGGACCGCCGCCGTGCACAAGCACGACTTTAACTCCTATCGAATTGAGCAGAACGACGTCCTGCATAACGGCTTGCTTGAGCGTTTCGCTGACCATAGCGTTGCCGCCGTATTTTATTACGATGACCTTTCCGTAATACTTATTGATATATGGCAAAGCGTCTACGAGTATCTCCGCCTTTTCCTGATTTTTCATCAAAACACCTCTATATGTACGTTTGATTTATATATTTTCGTTTCTATTGCATCTAAGTTGAATTAGATCCATACGAACGTTACGTCACGTTCTGTAGTCAGCGTTGATCTTGACGTAATCGTAAGTCAAATCACAGCCCCACGCCGTCGCCGAAGCGTCGCCGTCTTTCATATCGACGTAAACGGTCACTTGGTCGGTATCGAGCACTTTAGTCGCTTTCTCTTCCGAGAACTCTACGCCCGACCCGTTCTCGCATACCGTTATCTCTCCGACTTTAGATACGAGCTTGACGTCGACTTTGGTTATATCGAAATCGCCTTCGGTATAGCCTATGGCGCAAAGTATCCTTCCCCAGTTAGCGTCGGAAGCGAAAAGCGCGGCTTTAAGGAGCGACGACGTAATAACGCTCTTCGCTATAGCTTTCGCTATCTTCACGTCGCTGCCGCCGACGACATGACACTCTATAAGTTTCGTAGCGCCTTCGCCGTCTTTTGCAAGAGTCATAGCCGTCTTTTTCAAGAGCGCGAAAAGAGCTTCCTTGAATATTTTATAATCCTCTCCGTCGCAGTCTATCTCCGCGTTGCCTGCGAGCCCCGAAGCCATTACCGTCATCATATCGTTGGTAGACGTATCGCCGTCGACGCTAATCATATTTATGGTATCGTCGACAACTTCTTTCGCAACCTTATCGAGCATTTCTTTCGAGATACTTACGTCGCTCGTTACGAACGCAAGCATTGTCGCCATATTGGGATGGATCATCCCGCTTCCTTTCGCTATAGCGCCTATTCTCACCGTTTTACCGTCTATTACGGTCTCGACGGCAAATTCCTTTTTAACGGTATCTGTCGTCATGATAGCGTTCGCCGCGTCTCCGCTTCCCTCTAAAGAAAGAGCGCCGACAAGGCTTGACATAGCGTTTTCGATAGGCTCTATCGGAAGCGTCTGTCCTATAACGCCCGTCGAAGCGACTATTACGTTCTCGCTCTTTATTCCCGTATGGAGCTCGACGAGTTTCGTCATTGCGGCAGCCTTCTCTACGCCGTCCGCATTGCACGTGTTCGCATTGCCGCTGTTGCATATGACCGCTTCTGCTATACCGTTCTCGAGATTTTTCCTCGTTACGGTTATCGGCGCGCCGAATACTTTATTACGCGTGTAGACCGCGCTTGCGACGCAAGGCTTCTCCGCTACGATGAGCGCAAGATCCTTCTTCATCTTATTTCTGCGTATTCCCGCGTGTACTCCGCTCGCCTTGAATCCTTTCGGCGCGGTCACTCCGCCGTCTATCCATTTTATATCCATATCTATCTCCTTATTAAAAACTCGGCGCGATAGCCGTAAGTCCCGTGTCTTCCGCAAGAGAGAACATAACGTTCATATTCTGTATCGCCTGACCGCTTGCGCCCTTCACCATATTATCGATAGCGGCGACTATCACGAGCCTGTTCGTTCTCGCGTCTTTATGCAATGAAATATCGGCGTAGTTCGACATTCTGACGTTCTTAAGATTAGCCGCGCTGCCGAGAGGCAACACTCTGACGAATTTTTCGTTCTTATAGAATCCAACGTAAGCGTCGTAAACGTCGCTAAGAGCAACGTCCTCTTTGAGCGTTACGTATATAGTGGACACTATACCTCTGTTCACGGGCGTTAGATGCGGCGTGAAAATGACCTTGACCTTTTCTCCCGAAACCTTATATATATTCTCCTCTATCTCGGGCGTATGTCTGTGAGCGGCTACCTTGTACGGTCCGAAAGCCTCGTTGCAATCGGGATAATGAGTATTCTGAGTAAGACCTCTGCCAGCTCCTGTCACTCCCGACTTTGAATCTATCACTATACTGTCGCGAACGAAATTGCCGCTCTTTACGATAGGCGATATCCCGAGCGCGATACTCGTGGGGTAACAGCCGGGATTAGCTATAATGGGCTGACCTTTATATCCGCCGCGCATGAGCTCAGGTATCATATAGTACGATTTTTCGTGAAGTTCCTTATCCGTATAGTCAAGTCCGTACCACTCTTTATAGTCGCTCTCGCTCGAAAGTCTGAAATCCGCTCCGAGGTCTATGAGCTTCTTGCCTTTGTCGATACACTTTCTCGCGATCTTTTCGCTAAGTCCGTGCGGAAGCGAAGCGAAGATAACGTCGGATCTTTCTATGACAGCGTCCTCTGATGTCAATATATCGTCTACCGCCCCGAAAAACGCGGGATATATCTCGCTGAATCTTTTTCCCTCGTACGAACGCGACGAAAGCGCCGCTATCTCGGCGTTCGGATGAGCTATAAGAAGTCTTACGAGCTCCGCTCCGGCATATCCCGTAGCGCCGATTATTCCGACCTTTATTTTAATTTCACTCATATCTCTCAAGCTCCTTTCTAACCTCTTCTATATCTGTCTTAACTGTATCGGGATTAGGACCTCCGATAACTTTTCTTCCCTTAAGACACGTCATAAGATCTATCGCTTCGTAAACGTCGTCTTCGAAGCTGTCCGTAACGCTCTTGAATTCGCCGAGCGTCAACTCTTCCAAAACGACTCCTTTGTCTATGCAATATTTGACGAGATTGCCCGTAGCCTTATACGCGTCTCTGAAAGGCATACCTTTCTTTACGAGATAGTCCGCGACATCTGTCGCGTTGATAAAGCCCTTCTTCGCGGCGGAAAGCATATTTTCCTTGATAACGGTCATCGTCTTAAGCATCGGGATGAACGTCTTGAGACACATCTTAACGTTATCTATAGCGTCGAATATCGCTTCTTTATCCTCCTGCATATCCTTATTGTATGCAAGCGGAAGTCCTTTCATCATGGCAAAAAGCCCCGTCATATCTCCGATGACTCGTCCCGCCTTGCCTCTTACGAGCTCCGCAATATCGGGATTCTTTTTCTGCGGCATGATGCTCGATCCCGTAGCGTAAGCGTCGTCAAGTTCGATATATTTGAATTCCCACGACGAAAAGAGTATTATTTCTTCGCTCATTCTCGAAAGGTGCATCATAAGAAGAGCTATATCGGAAGCAAGTTCGAGAACGAAATCTCTGTCCGAAACGGAATCAATACTGTTCTTAGTAACGCCGTAAAAACCAAGCTCTTTCGCTGTAAATTCTCTATCTATATCATATGTGGTGGTCGCCAATGCTCCTGCGCCGAGCGGAGAAAAATTCATCCTCTCCTTCGTATCGCGAAGTCTCGAGATATCGCGCGAAAACATATGAGCGTACGCCATTATATAATGGGCGAAAGTGACGGGTTGCGCCCTCTGAAGGTGCGTATATCCCGGCATAACGCTCTCGAGATTCTCTTCGGCTATATCGGTCACGACCTCAGCGCACTCCCGAACGAGCGATACTATATTGTCTATCTCTTCCTTGAGATATAACCTTATATCTAAAGCTACCTGATCGTTTCTCGAACGAGCCGTATGCAGTTTCTTCCCGACGCTGCCTACGCGCTTAGTCAAAACTTCTTCGACGAACATATGGATATCCTCGGCGTTCATATCTATAACGAGTTCGCCGCTCTCGATATCGGACAGTATATTCTTTAGTTCGTTAACTATAATGTCTCTCTCTTCTTCAGAAATGATACCGACCTTAGCGAGCATCTTCGCATGCGCGATGCTGCCCGTAATATCCCATTTGTACATCCTCATATCGAACGAAACGGAAGAATTGAAGTCGTTCACGACGCCGTCAACGCACTTTTTGAATCTTCCTTCCCACATCTTCGCCATACTCTTCGCCTCCGATAACTCGCATTTCGTAAAACATATCTATATGTATACGCTTTTAGCATTGTCCGCATATCATCATAACGCAAGATCAACGCTTTTGAACTCTCTTATAAAAAAGGAATGCAAGGTCATTTCAGCCTTGCTATCCCCGTTAACGTTATTTTCGCAAATAAAGCTATATTACTTCTTAAGACCTTTCTCCATAAGCGCCTTGACCTTTATCGGCAGACCGAAGAGATTGATAAAGCCCTGCGAATCCATCTGATCGTAGCAATCGTCCTCTTCGAAAGTCGCCATGCCTTCGTTATAAAGCGAATAAGGAGACTTCGTGCCGGCGTTAATGATATTGCCCTTATAAAGTTTTAGCTTTACGCTTCCCGTAACCGTCTTTTGCGTAGAATCTACGAAAGCCGATAACGCTTCTCTTAGCGGAGTGAACCACTGACCGTTGTAAACAAGATCCGCGAACTTGAGCGCGACGCCCTGCTTATAGTGCTGAGTCTCCTTGTCGAGACAGAGAGTCTCGAGCACTTCGTGAGCGTGATAAAGGATAGTTCCGCCCGGAGTCTCGTATACGCCCCTCGACTTCATACCGACGAGACGGTTCTCAACGATGTCCGCGATACCTATGCCGTTAGCTCCGCCGATAACGTTGAGCTTCTTGATGATATCGGTAGCCTTCATCTTCTCGCCGTCAAGAGCCACGGGTTTGCCTTCTTCAAAATCTATCGTTACGTAAGTCGGCTTGTCCGGAGCTTTCTCGGGAGTCACTCCGAGTTCGAGTATCTTATCGTAATTCGGCTCATTGGCGGGATCCTCGAGATCGAGTCCTTCGTGCGATAAGTGCCAAAGGTTCTTGTCCTTAGAATAGTTGGTCTCGCGGGTTATCGGAATATCGACGTTGTGAGCTATCGCGTAGTCGATCTCTTCGTCACGGGACTTGAGATCCCATATACGCCACGGAGCTATTATCTTCATCTCGGGAGCGAACGCCTTGATAGCGAGCTCGAAACGAACCTGATCGTTACCCTTTCCCGTACAGCCGTGACAGATAGCGTCGGCGCCTTCCTTGAGCGCTATCTCTACGATACGCTTAGCTATTATCGGACGCGCGAAACTCGTACCGAGAAGATATTTATTCTCGTATACCGCGCCTGCCTTTATGGTAGGTACGACGTAATCGTCGACGAATTCGTCGGTAAGATCCGCTATGTAGAGCTTAGAAGCGCCCGTCTTCTTAGCCTTCTCCTCGAGTCCCGAAAGCTCCTTTCCCTGACCTACGTCGCCTGCTACGGCAATGACTTCGCAGTTATTGTAATTCTCCTTAAGCCAAGGAATGATGATCGACGTATCGAGACCGCCGGAATATGCCAAAACTACTTTCTTTATATTTTCCATAATTATTATCTCCTTTTTATCGATCGCAACGCGATCTTATCTATTACATATACAATTATACTCGCCGCAAAATAAAAATCAAGCGTTTTGAGCATAAATATTCATAAATTATCGATATTTTTTGCATAAATTCAATCAATTACTGAATTTTTATTAGTTTTATACATTATTATGCATAAATTATACAATTATGCAGCGTCTATGCAACGCAACGTTATTTTTCTTCCATTACTATAGCTAAAAACTTGCACGGACTGCCGCCTGTAGCTATCATACCGTGCGGACGCGACGAATCGTAATATATCGTATCGCCTGCGTTCAATATTTCGATATGACCGTCCATATTGCACTTGAGACTGCCCTCGAGGATAAAATCCATCTCCTGTCCTTTATGAGAACTGAGCTCGATCTCCTTATTCTGCTGCTCTTCGATATACGGAGCGCTCACGACGAACGGTTCGGCTATCCTGTGTTTGAAATAGGGAGCTACGTGCATATACGTAAAATTGCGGCGGCGATTGATGGGAAGCCCGCTGCCTGCTCTCTCTATGCTGTAATAGGATAGCGTCGGCGAAATGCCTGTGAGGATATCGGTAATGCCTACTCCGAGTTTCTTAGCGCAGTTATATAGAAAAGTAAAAGAAAAATCCTTTTCTCCGCTCTCGAGTTCGATATACTCCTCAACGCTCTTTCCCGTTATCTCCGCCATCTCGTCTACGCTGATATCGGACATTTCTCTGAGTCCTTTGATTCGGGTTGCGATATTCTTTAACGATTCCATAATGAACGCCCTCTTTATATATTTATTATAACTATATTTTAGAGCATTGTCCTTTTTATGTCAATATAAAAAACCGCAATATTTTCGCAATTTTTATTGATACGCCGAAACCGTTATCAAAACCGCGATATTTTGAAAATAAGGCGTTTTGACAAATAATTTTCCAATAAAATCAGAAGTTACGAAGTTGTATACCGACGCGTATCGAATATCATTCCAAACGCCGCCCGCCGCAATTTTCAACGAAGTTCGACAAAATTTTGCAAAATACTGCAAAAAAACTACAAAATTCCCGCAATGATAGCAAGAATACGGTTTTATCGCGATCCGGCGCTTTCACATAAAGCGACTGCGTTTCATACAATAGATTGACACATACCGCGGCGACGATACCGCCCTTTCTTGCTCCGCGATCAAGGAGAATCGGCTTATGTTTAACAATTTTTGTTGTCCTTCGCTCAAGATACTCTATCCCGTTGAAGGACAAACCTACTCGAGCGTAAACGAAACGTACGGCTTTTCCGCGCCGCGCGTCATAATAAAAATCAAATATAATGGAAAGGTCTACTCTACCTGTACGTCGCAAGACGGATACTGGAGAATACCTCTTCCCAACGTCGACTGCGGCGACTACGTCATATACGCCAAAACGCGTATATGCTGCGAAGCTATATATCAGAACGTAAGATTCGGCGTGAGACGCTATATTCCCGCGCCCACCGTGACGTCGCCTGCCGCAGGAAGCGTCGTAACGGAAAACCCCATTATAATATCGGGAACAGTCAATCCCAACTACGTCGTAAAGATAAACGTCGGAAACGCCGCGCCGATAACCGTCGTTGCAGACGCAAACGGAAACTTTTCCTACGACCTGCCCAAGCCGTCGCCTGACGGCGCGTATGCGATAACCGTAACGCAGGAGCCGCCGTTCTTTTCGAACTGTATGCCGCTCCCTACGTCTATACCTATAACGGTATCGACGCCGACGGCGGAATAGGCATAAACGCAAATATAGATAATTCGAAAACTATGATATGAAACAAATACGCCTCGGGATATTTCCGCGGCGTATTATTTTCGCTCTGACTAATAATTATTTATATGAATTTTTTACGTTCTATTTCTTTCTTGACGCTATAGCGTCGCTAATCGCTCTGAATAGCGATAGCGGTTTGCCCGTCGATTTCTCCGTAAGATCGTAACGAGTATCGCAAGTGTGATTCCATACCATTACGCCTTTGAGTCCGTAATCGTACGCCCACGCAGTCTTATCTCTTATCATCTGCGCGCCGTTATAGTAATGAGTGAAGGCGTATATCTGACCGTTCCCGTATTCGACGTAGTCGCTCGAGTTACCGAAGTATCCAAGTTTCTCCGCTTCGAGCCTGTACTCGAACCAAAGAGCCTCGCCGCCCTCCGTCTCACGGGCATAGAACGGAAGTCCGAGGTTCAGCTTTTCGATAGGAAATCCCCTGTCGACGAACTCCGTGACCGCCTTGTACGTGCAATCGTAGAAATTGCTATGGTTCTTTCTGCTGTCAAAGAGGTCGTACGCCATTATCTCGACGGAATCCACAGCGTCGAACGCTCGCTCGGGCAGTTTATTCGACCAGTCGGAGAGCGCGATAGATATTTTATTCTCTTCGCCGATAGCGTCGTCAAGCGCTATCAAAAAGTCGGCGAATACGTTCCAGTACTCGTTCTTCAGAATATATTCCCAGTCGAACGCCGCTCCGTTTATTCCCATTCTGTCAATGAGCGTATTTATCTCGTCTATGAGTTTTTCAGAGTTGTCTCTCATGGCTTTCGCGTAATGAGCCGACTTGAGATTCATATCGTTGTTCCAGTTATCGGGATCTCCGTTATACTTTCCGTTAAGAATACAAGCGTATATCGTGAACTTTTTTTGCAGTCTCTTTTCAACCTCGCGAAGATTGCGAACGGCGACGGCAATATTGGGATTTACGTCGAGCGTACCGTCTACGCGAAGCGTAGCGGCATCAAACAGTATCACGTCCGTTATCGAAGAAAACGACTCGATGCCGAAATCTCTGTCGTAATCCTCAAGGCTTAAGAATCTGTCTATATGAAGATAAGTGGTAACGGAAAAATCGCGTTCCTCCTTCGGAGCTTCGTATATCGAAATACCGTTGAGATTATATCCGCCGTACGAAGCGAGTACTTTTACTCTCAGTTTAGATACGCTCACCGTATCGAACACGCAGTATCTCATGCCGTCTATACCGTCCTGCCGGTATAGTAGCTCTTCTTTTCCGTTCGAAATATTGTATATTGCAAAATCGCTGATATTATAGCCCTGCTCTCTCAAAACTACGGTATTAATTACTTTGGGCGATGGAAAAGTAACGTCGACATAACCTTTTGCGCCGTTATTCCTTTTGAGTTTGAAAGATCCGAGGTCTATTCCGCTGTCGTCTCTGAAAGTCGCGCCTATGCTAAGGTCCGGAGCGTCGATATTATAGTCTTTTATTTCGGGAACACATCCCGCAAGACAAACAATAGAAATAACGATGATTAATAAAATCGGTATGCTTTTCTTCATGATTTACCGCCTTTTTCATACAAAGCCGTCACTCTTTATATTAATATCAAATTAAAGTAGTTACTCATATATTTTAACACTGATTATTGATATTATCAATAGCGACTTAAACATATTTTCTGCAAAATTCGACAAATTTTTCGCGCTAAAGAATATATAATATATTCCGAAACGTCAAATCGCTCTCGAAACAACGCGAACCGTTTCCGCTCACTATACGTTTCATACGAATACGACCGATACGATATAAAAGAGTTCCGCGAGGAAATAGAATATCATTATCGGATAGTTGAACAGCTTCTTTTTCTTCATATTCGAAAAGTAATAGAAGCCGAGAGACAAGTCCGACACGACGAAGAAAATAGAGCCTATCATCGCTATAAGACTTCCCTTCGTACGCATAACGTAATATCTGTTCACCGCTGTAAGCATCGCAAAGGATAACAGTATGCCGTAGAACAGAGTGAGATAAAAATATTTGTCCGACTTGAAGTCGAGCATTTTGGTAAACTTGCCGACAAGCGTAGGTATCACCGTCACAAGTACGAGCGGAAGGAAATACCATTTGAGTTCGCCGACGACGAGCCAAAACGCAATGATGAGCATTATCTGAGCCACGGAAAATGAGGAAACGCCCGACGCGAAGAAAATAAGATCTTTTTTCCCGTCCGACGCGAACTCCTTCTTCGCAAGAAAATAATCGCCCCAAAACGACGTCATTACCGCAATGATCACGAGCCCCGTATATACGTTGCTCTGCTCCCTTTCGAATACCGTGAGCGCAACGGCGAATACCAAAACAGACGACGCTATCATCTTGAAAATGAACGCCAAAGTCTTCTTTCCCATACAGTAGCTAATCGCAACGGCTAAAGCAAAAAGCATAACGAAAGCTATGATCACATAAAATATCGTTTCCATAATTCGATTACAACACCCCTCTTATCATTATATTATATCAAATTCCGCCGTCCATACTATTTCTTCAATACTATAACGACGGTCTTTACCTCGAACGGCGAAAAGCTCAGATTTCCCTCTATATCGGACAGTCTCTTTTCGGTAAGCATATCGCTCTCGTACACGTCTGAATATTCAAAATTGATATACATATCAGTAGTATTCGCTACTCCGCTACTCTCGTACATTCTTAAAACCACGTTGCCGTCTTCGTTCACGAAAATGCTCTCGAGCACTATCTTTTCATTACCTATCGTCACTATAGGCTCTATAGCGGCGCCGCTTGCGATGATGACGTTCTCATTCATCTCGTAGCCGTACTTGACGAGAGAGCTTTCCGTTGATCTTCCCTTATACGCGTATATCGCGAAAGAGAACTCGTGTTTGCCTTTGTCAGCTTTCTTGTCCGGCCAAACAGGCGAACGCAGAAGATTGAGAGAGACGAGACCGTTCTTCACTCTGTGTCCGTACTTCGAATCGTTGATGAGCGCGAATCCGTTCTCCGCTCCGTCGAGCGCGACCCACTTGTGAGCGACTATCTCGAACTGAGCCTTTTCTATCGCATCGTTCTCCGTCGTAGCTCTCTCGATGTGACCGAACTGGATGTCGCACTTGACCTTATCGGAATAGTCGGCGGGATAAAATTCCGCGCGCAACATCTTATGAGTCTCGCGCCAATCGGCTTTGCACACACATTTGATATATTCGCTGTCTTTATCGAGTATCAAAGTCTCTTTTAGCGTCGAATCGTTATATGTATACTCCTGCGTCCTTACGGCAACGCCGTTCTTGACGTAGAAATCAACGCTTTTGAGTTTCATTCTACTCTTCGGGAGTTTCATATAATTGGGGTCTATATCCCACGCGTCGAAAGGTATCATTCTTCTATCAGTGTAAACTCTGAAGATATTGAAACTCTTTCCGCTCTTTACCGCTTCGTGACCGCTCCTTTTATCGTAATAGCTCGATATCTCGCCCTTTTTATTAAAGACTATCTTTATATTTTCGTTTTCCATTACGTGTTTATCGCAGGTAGCTCCCTTGCAGTCAGCTAAGCGGCGGCGAGGCTTTCCCGAAGAATACGCCGCTAGCGAATATTCGTACGTATCGCCCGATACGCTCACGCTTCCCGACCTAGCGAAAGGCGACGGATTGACCGCGTACGCGTCTCCGCTGCCCGTATCGAGATACGAAAGCGCTCTGTCTCTGAGCTCCTTAAGTTCGCGAAGCAGTATCGGATAGCGTTCGTAACATTCTTTGTATACCCTGTCTATCGACGATCCCGGCAATATATCGTGGAACATATAAAGAAGCATCTCTTTATATATCCTCTCCACGTCGGCATGCGGATATTCCATACCTTTGATATAGGCGAGAGTCAACAGCCACTCCGTACACCTCATATCGCGTTCCGCCATGCGGTTATATCTCTTGACTTTAGCTTGCGTCGTATACGTTCCCCTATGCTTTTCGAGATAAAGCTCTCCTCTGTGGATGGGGAAATCCTTTTCCTCCATCTCTTTTGCAAGCGCGGCGAAGAACTCTCCCGCGGACGCGAGTTTGACCTTCGGCATTCCGTCGATACCGCCCATTCTCTTTATCATATTGATATGATATTCACCGGGACCCGCTCCTCCGTCGCCTATACCGTACGGCATGAGCGCGACGTTTGATATTTCCTTTTGTCTGAATCGGCTCTCAAGCTCCTTCATCGCAAGAGGATCGGCGTACGAACAATAGTCTCCTTCGGGAGGGATATGCGCCGTCACGCGACTGCCGTCTATGCCTTCCCAAACAAATGACGAGTGCGGAAATTCGTTGACGGTATTCCAGCTCAGCTTGACGGTCGAGAAATTCTTTACCCCCGACTTCTTCATTATCTGCGGCAACGCTCCCGTAAAGCCGAACGCATCGGGAAGCCACACCGTATCAATCTCTCTTCCGAATTCGTCGCGGAAGAACTTCTTGCCGTAATATATCTGTCTTATGAGACTCTCTCCCGACGGGATATTGGTATCGCTCTCCACCCACATAGCGCCTTGCAGTTCCATTCTTCCGTCCTTAACGGCTTCCTGTAGCTCCCTGTACAATTCCGGTCTTTTATCCTTGACCCATTGGAATTGCTGAGGCTGGCTTGCGCCGAATACGTAAGTTTCGTATTTTCCTATATTGTATAATGCGTTAGAGAACGTTCTCTCCGCCTTCCTTTTGCTCTCTCTCAAAGGCCAAAGCCACGCAAGATCCAGATGAGCGTGCCCCACAGCATACACCGTGAGCGCGTCGTCTTTGACCGCGTTGAGAAAAGGACTCAATATCCCTCTCGCCTCCGCTATCTCGCTCTCGTAAAAATCGCCCGACGCATCTACCGCCTTATGCAACGCTTTTAAGACCTCTTTCCGCCTCTCTTTTCTATTATCGCGCGCCATATTCTCGATAAGCGCGAGGAAGTCGTAATAGTATTCGATGATATCCCTTCTTACTTTAGCAATATACGCCCCTCTGAATGAGATAGCTCCGACGTTATTGTAATTTTTCCCGTTGTTTGCCGCCTCTACCCATATGCCGATATTATTATCGTCGTGTACGCCTATTCTTTCGAGTTCGACGACCTTCTTCCCTTTAATACACTGCAATCTATCGGGAAAACCCAACACGTTGGTTATGCCTTGAACTACTCCGCGCTCGTTAAACACGCACCCTTCTCCGCCGATGTCTAACACCGCGACGTGATCGACAAGATTTTCAACGACGTTCTCGTCGACTATTCCCGTAATATGGAACCACGCGGAGCCGAAGAATTCGCCCCATTTTTCACCTTTCTCTATGTTTCGATACTGAAGAGACATCCTGTCGGCATATTCGACGGGATCTTTGCTCTCTCCTACTTTAACCGTCAGCATGGCAACGGGCGTATACGCCGACGCTTTGAGCTGATTGATATACAATGCAAAATAAGGCCGTTTCCAGATATCGATAACGTGTCGTAGATCTTTGCGCATAATTACCTCGTCGCTTCATAAAGCTTAGTTCTTTTCTTAGAGTATATGTAACGAATATATCAAGCGTACTTAAAAACACTTATTTGAATATAAAAATATAGCTTTTTATTATATTATTTATTCTATATCAGAAACTGTCTTTTGTCAATAGCCAAAATATTCATCAATAATTTAACGAATTAAAACTTTCTGCATATTGTAGAAAAAATTGACCTGCTCTTCGTTATTTTTAGGAATTTTGTTATTCCAAATTAGACTTTATCTCAACATATTTCTCTTAAATAGTCTTATGTTAATGATTAGTACGCATAAGAAAATATTTTTATGACCGCAACGCATAAAATAATTTTGAAATACTATATATTGTGAGGAAGCTACATGATAACGCTTGAAACAATACAGAAGAACATCATCGAGGCCATAAGACAATGCGGAATGACGCAGACGGCTATCGCCAAAGAACTGCATATGTCGCAGTCCACTATAGCGCACTACGTGAGAGGAGATATTCTTCCCGCCCTCGATACGCTCGCCAATCTGTGCGCGGTCCTCGATCTCGACGCTAACGAAATACTCGGCATAAATCAAAAATAAAAACGTAAGATAGCGGCTTATAAATTACAACGCGGAGACGCAGTCGCTACTTCTGCGGTTTATGAGTTTTCTGCTTTTTTAACGCTTGAACGAAAAATCGTTTTCCGATAACCGATATACGGAAAGAAGAACGCGACTAAGCCGCGTTCTTCAAAATAAAATTTCAGTACATCTTACCGCGCAATACGCCGCGGCAACGCTTTTAATAAAAAATCAGTCCTTAGTATCTTTGATGCCTAGCAAGTAGTCCGTAGATACTCCGAACAGATTTGCAAGGTCGATGAGCGCCTGAAAATTAGGCTCCTTTACACCTCTCTCCCAGTTACTTACCGATACCTGCGAAACCTTCATATACTTTGCAATGTACGTTTGATTATAACGCTTACGCTTACGCTCGTCTTTGAGCCTTTCCGCAAACTTCATACGCTTACCTCCAATAGAATCAATTCTTCTTCCAAAAAACACTTGAGCCATACCGCAAAAGCTGCAAATCTACGATACATATGCGACACTTTTCGACAAATCATCAAAAGCCGTATTTAACCTATGGATATACGCGTTCCGATATAACTTTCGTTAATTATAATTCACGCGCAAGCTGTTTGTCAACGAACTTTCTTCCGAATTGAACGAAGAAACGTAAATTTTATAAAATTTTAATTATATTTATTTTTCATAAGCATTTATTAAAACTCCGCCATGACATCTTAATAATTTGCGATCTATAACGCTGCGGCATTGATTTTACGCCGAGGCGACGTAAAGTAGCGATGATTTCCGTTTTGCCAGCGATACCGTCCGAGACAGCGTCGTATTTTTTATCTCGATACTTTTACGGATATTACCTTGACATTATTTTGCGTATGTATTAATATATTAGTATCTTTTATTCGATGTAACTTTGCCGTCTAATGGGATTACGGCAAGATCGACGCCGATAAGAGTAGATAAGATACGCGGCGCAAGTTGCGCCAAATTTACCGATAATGCGGTAATTTGCCGTCAAATCGCGTCTCATTAAACCTGTAAGACAATATATTGCCGACAAATTGTGTCGGATCGTTCGTAATGACCGATTTATATACGGAGAAGTTTATGGATTTTACTAAGATTGACAAGAAATGGCAAGATCGTTGGGCGAAAGACAGATTGTACGCTTTCGACAAGTCCAAGATGGACAAGAAGTACTATACTCTCGAAATGTTTTCGTATCCTTCGGGAGCGAAACTTCACGTCGGACACTGGTTCAATTTCGGACCTTCCGACTCGTTCGCCCGTTTCAAGAGGATGCAGGGATACGAAGTATTCCAGCCTATGGGCTTCGACGCGTTCGGACTTCCTGCTGAGAACTACGCGATAAAGACGGGTATCCATCCCGAAGACAGCACTCTCAAGAATATCGCCAATATGGAAGAACAGCTCAAGGCTATGGGCGCTACTTTCGACTGGGATTACGAGATCAAGACGTGTATGCCCGATTATTACAAGTGGACGCAGTGGTTATTCCTCGAATTTTACAAGAGAGGTCTCGCATACAGAAAGGAAGCCCCCGTCAACTGGTGCACTTCATGCAATACCGTCCTTGCTAACGAGCAGGTCGTCGACGGCGTGTGCGAACGCTGCGGCTCGCTCGTCGTCAAGAAGAATCTCACGCAGTGGTTCTTCAAGATAACCGATTACGCCGAAGAACTCCTTTCGGGTCTCGATACTATCGACTGGCCTGAAAAGACGAAGGCTATGCAACGCAACTGGATAGGAAAATCAACGGGCGGAGAGATAGAATTCGCGACGGAGAGCGGCGACGCGTTCAGAGTATTCACGACAAGAGCCGACACGCTCTACGGAGTATCTTACGTCGTGCTCGCGCCCGAACATCCGCTCGTCAAAAAGCTGACTACGAAAGAGCAGCTCTCGGCGGTAGAGGATTACGTACGCGAATGTTCTAAGACGACGGAGATAGACAGACTCAGTTCCACGAGAGAAAAGACGGGCGTCTTTACCGGCGCGTACTGTATCAACCCCGTAAGCGGCAAGAGAGTTCCCATATGGACGGGCGATTACGTCCTCTACTCCTACGGCACAGGCGCGGTAATGGGCGTTCCGTCGCACGACGATAGAGACTTTGACTTCGCTAAGAAATATTCTCTCGATATAACGAGAGTCGTCAAGAGCGCAGACGGCAGCGACGATACGCTTCCCTATTGCGAAATGGGCGTCAGCGTCAATTCCGAAGAGTTCAGCGGGATGAAGAGCGAAGATGCTAGAGACGCTATACTTGCCAAAATAGAAAAGATGGGCAAAGGCGGCAAAAAGACCAATTACCGTCTCCGCGACTGGCTCATATCGCGTCAGAGATACTGGGGATGTCCTATTCCGATAATCCACTGCGAACACTGCGGCGAAGTTCCCGTTCCCGAATCGGAACTGCCCGTAAAACTTCCGTATAACGTAGAATTCAAGCCCGACGGCGAGTCGCCGCTCGCCAAGTGCGAAGAATATATCAATACAGTTTGTCCGATCTGCGGTCGCCCTGCAAAGCGCGATCCCGATACGCTCGATACGTTCGTATGCTCTTCTTGGTACTATTTGAGATACCCCGACGCAAAGAACGACAAAGAGGCTTTCAATAAGGAGCTCATCGACAAGATGCTCCCCGTGGACAAGTATATCGGCGGCGCGGAACACGCCTGTATGCACCTTTTGTACGCGCGTTTCTTCACTAAGGCTTTGAGAGATATGGGCTACCTATCGTTTGACGAACCGTTCAAGTCGCTCGTGCATCAAGGTCTTATCCTCGGTCCAGACGGCTTCAAGATGAGCAAATCGAGAGGAAACGTAGTATCCCCCGACGACTTCATCAAAAAGTACGGCTCCGACGCTTTCAGAATGTATCTTATGTTCGGCTTCGCATATCAGGAAGGCGGTCCGTGGAACTCGGCAGGTATAGAAGGTATCTCCAAGTTCTTCGAAAGAGTGGAAAGAATAGCATTGAGAGCAAAGAGCTATCCTACCGACAATAACGAAATGTCTTCCGACGAAAAAGAGCTCAACTTCATCCGCCACAACACGATAAAGAGAGTGACCGCCGATACGGAGGCGTTCTCGTTCAATACCGCTATCGCGCGTATCATGGAATTCGTCAACGCTCTTTACAAATACGATTCGTCGGCTAAAAACCATAACGGTAACTTTGCCGTATCGTGCATCAACGACCTCATACTTCTTATGGCGCCGTTCGCTCCGCACGTATCGGAAGAGCTCAACGAACTGATGGGCAACTCCTATTCCGTTCACAATAGAAGCTATCCTAAGTACGACGAAAAGGCTCTTGTCAAAGACGAATACGAGCTCGCGGTACAGATAAACTCGAGAGTTAAGGCAAGGATAGTTCTTCCTGCCGACGCAACTAAGGAAGAGATAGAAAAGACCGCGCTCAACGACGGCAACGTCGTCGAAGCTCTCAAGGGACTGAGCGTAGTCAAAGTCGTAGTCATTCCAAAGAGACTCGTCAATATCGTAGCTAAATGAAATAACGCCTAACGCGGACTCAAGGAGAATAAACAATATATGATAGATATTAAATTCTTAAGAAGCAATCCCGAAATCGTAAAAGAGAATATAAAGAAGAAATTTCAAGATGAAAAACTCCCGCTCGTCGACGAAGTGATAGCTTTCGACGCGGAATACAGAGACGCCAAGAAAAGATGCGAATTTTTAAGAAGTCAGCGTAATTCGATCAGCAAGACCATAGGCGGCTTCATGGCGAAAGGAGAAAAGGACAAAGCGGAAGAAGCTAAAAAGCAAGTTGCAGAATTTGCCGACGAGCTTTTGCGTCTCGAAAAGAGAGAGACGGAACTCGAAGGAGAGATCAAAACGAGAATGATGGTCATACCTAACATCATAGATCCGTCGGTCCCCATAGGAAAAGACGACAGCGAGAACGTTGAAGTAGAAAAGTTCGGAGAGCCATTCGTACCCGAATACGAAGTTCCCTATCACGTCGATATCATGGAGAGTTTCGACGGCATAGACCTCGACAGTGCAAGAAGAACGAGCGGCAACGGTTTCTATTACCTTAGAGGCGACGTCGCGCGTCTCCACTCGGCGATACTCTCTTACGCCAGAGACTTCATGATAGACAGAGGCTTCACCTACTACGTTCCTCCGTTCATGATAAGAAGCTCCGTCGTCAACGGCGTCATGAGCTTTGCGGAAATGGAAAATATGATGTATAAAATAGAGGGCGAAGACCTCTATCTCATCGGCACGTCGGAGCACTCCATGATAGGAAAATTCATGGATACCATCATACCCGAAGAGGAACTGCCTAAAACGCTCACGAGTTATTCGCCGTGCTTTAGGAAGGAAGTCGGCGCTCACGGCATAGAAGAACGCGGCGTATACAGAATACACCAGTTCGAAAAGCAGGAAATGATAGTCATCTGCAAACCCGATGAAAGCCCGGCGTGGTTTGAAAAACTCCACAATAATACCGTCGATTTCTTCCGATCTTTGGATATACCCGTAAGAACGCTCGAATGCTGTTCGGGAGATCTTGCCGATCTCAAGGTCAAGAGCATCGACGTCGAAGCATGGTCGCCGAGACAGAAAAAATACTTTGAGGTCGGAAGCTGTTCGAATCTCGGAGACGCTCAGGCTAGACGGCTCGGCATAAGGATAAAAAATAAGGAGACCGGCAACTATTTCGCTCACACGCTCAATAATACCGTCGTCGCTCCGCCGAGAATGCTCATCGCATTCCTTGAGAATAACCTCTGCGCCGACGGCAGCGTCAATATTCCGAAGCCGCTTCAAATGTATATGGGCGGTAAGGAAAAGATAACAAAATAATCAGCGCAGTATAAAAAATCTATCGCTATTATCGAATTTCGATAGAAAACTGTCGTTTAGCATATAAACGATGCGGCGTCAAACGCCTACGAATATAAAGTATTCGCCAAACGCCGAACCGATTATCGGCAAATATTAAAAATGAGCGTACATATAATGTACTTTCATATAAACTAAACTTTAGGAGAACAAAAATGAAAAAGACTTTGGTAATAATTGCAACACTCCTCGTAGTATGCCTGCTCGCAGTGGGACTCGTAGGCTGTAATAAGACGAGCGACTGGGAATACATAGAGGAAAAAGGCACTATGATTATAGGCTGGACGCCTAATCCGCCGATCGCTATAACTGACGACAACGATGCGACTAAACTCGATAAGAATATGCCCGGATTTGATAGTGAGTTTGCTCTTGCCGTCGGCGAAGCTCTAGGCGTTAAAGTAGAATTTAGGTTGATTTCTTGGAAGATGAAGGATAGCGAACTTCAAACTCGTAATATCGATCTTATATGGAACGGTCTTACCGTTACCGAGGAGAGAAAGGCGGCTTATGAACTTTCAGTTGACTATCTCTACAACAACCAAGTTGCAGTGATCAGAAAAGAGGATGCGACTAAGTACAATTCTGTAGCTACACTCAAGACTGCAAATAAATTCGTAGCAGAAGACGGAAGCGCGGGAGCTGACGTATTTGACGAACTTTTCAAAACAAGCGATAAAGACACAGTAAAACTTCTTAAAGCGCAAATTAATGCCTTAAACGACGTAAAGCTAAAAGGTAGCGACGTTGCCCTTGTTGACAGAACAATGGCAGAATATTACTGCTCAAAGAATTCCGATTGTATGGTAGCCAGCGATTCAAACGGCTCGCCTATCCTTCTTAATGAGACAGAAACATACGCTGTCGCTGCTCGCAAAGGCGACACCGTATTCATCGGTAAAGTGAACGACGCTATCCGTACTCTTGTCAAAAACGGCAAGTATGACGAACTTCTCAACAAGTACGGTCTTACTAATCTTAAAATGAATATTGCTACGGAGTAATGTAAAAGCCGAAATACGCTAATATAAATAACCGCTGTTATTTATCGATATAAAGGCAACAAAGGTATATACGTTAATGAACTTGGATTACGCTAACATATTCAAACAAATACTCGAGGCTTCGAAACTTACTATCGGGTTATTCTTTATGACGCTCATAATTGCGCTTCCGCTCGGACTTCTTATCTACTTCATGTCGGTATCGAAGTTCAAACCGCTATCGCTTATCACAAACGTCTTCATATGGATAATCCGAGGAACGCCTCTTATGCTGCAGATCGTACTTATTTTTTACGGTCCCGGTTTTTTATTCAAAATTCCGCTTATTGATGAGTTTTGGGGCGCAGTCATAGCATTCGGTATAAATTATGCGGCGTACTTCGCCGTTATATACAAGGGAGGCTTCCAATCTATACCGATAGGTCAATCGGAAGCATCAAGAGTATTAGGCTTAAGCCGTATACAAAGTTCAACTAAAGTTATCTTACCCCAAGTCGGGAAACGCATACTTCAACCTATGTCTAACGAGATAATAACGCTTGTAAAAGATACCTCCCTAGCAAACGTTATCGGAGTTGCGGAAGTCGTATTTGCAGGTCAAAGCATTATGGAAAAAACGACGAGCATTATCCCCTTGCTCTGCACAGGCGTGTTCTATCTGGCGTTCGTCGGTATACTCACGATAATATTCAGACTGATCGAAAAACGATTCGATTACTATAAGGGCTAAAGGAGGATCATCATGAGCATTATCAAGCTAAACAATATCAACAAATCCTTTGGCGCTAATCACGTTCTCAAAGACGTTTCTTTCTCGATAGACGAAGGCGAAGTCGTTGCGATAATAGGCTCGTCAGGAGGCGGAAAGTCAACGCTTCTTCGGTGCATCACTTTTCTTGAAAAAATAGATAGCGGCGATCTCTGCATTAATGACAAAGACGTAATTACGACTGTCAAAAAAGACGTCAAAATCATTAAAAAAGGCAATAAAACCGCCTCAAACGAAAAGAGTTTCGATATAAAATATCCCGTATTCGTCTCGAAAAAGGCTCGAAGCGACGGCAAACTATTTAAGATAAAAATCCGTCCTCTTTGGTATAATAAAAAAGTAACGATAGACGTAGCCAAATATCCGAAAGAAAAAGAGCTGAGAAAAGAAGCGTTGAAGATAGGAATGGTATTTCAAGACTTTAACCTCTTCCCCCACCTATCCGTACTCGAAAATCTGACTTTGGCGCTCATTAACGTCAAAAAGTTCAATAAGTCAGAAGCCGAAAGGATCGCGCTCGATACACTCGTTACCGTAGGACTTCTCGATAAAAAAGACGCCTACCCTTGCGAAATATCGGGAGGTCAAAAACAGCGCGTCGCAATAGCCAGAGCGCTCTGCTTAAAACCCGAGATACTATGTTTCGACGAGCCGACAAGCGCGCTCGACCCGGAGCTTACAGGCGAAGTTCTCAGAGTTATCCGTTCGCTAAAGGAAGAAACTAAAATGACGATGCTCATAGTCACTCACGAGATAATGTTCGCTCGCGAAGTAGCGGATAAAGTAATATTCCTCGACAAAGGCGCTATTCTTGAAATGGGTGACGCAAAAGAAGTCATTGACTCTCCGAAGAACGAGCGTACGCGCGAATTTATGTCGAATATAATGAATAAGTAGTAAAATGGCTTACATTTATTAAAAACAAATGTAAGCTATTTCATTAATCATATATTACTAAAAATTTCTTTAATTTTGTCTCTTTTAGTATTGACAATTTTCTTGTTTTGAACTATAATAAAGAAAAAATATGGCGAGATTTACATCGATTTCATCTTTATATATTTTGAATAATATCGGTAAACGAAATTTGTCAAAACGTAAATACGTCGATTATTAATTATTTTATTTAGCGGAGGCTCTATAATATGAAACAAACAAAACTATTTATCACAGGCATAATATTTTTTGTATTCGGGATCGTTTTATCTTCGATTCCCATGACTTTGACAAAATGGTGCGATCCTATGGGCTATATACTTCCGCTATGTTTTGCGGTACTGGGAGCTATAATAATGCTAGTTGAAGCGATAAGCGAAAAAGTCAACCGTAAAAAGGACTTAGACAGCGACGGTTCCCAAGATAATAATAAACGCTAACGTATCTAAATTCTAAAAAGCGACGTCGATTTGACGCCGCTTTTTACGTTAAATAACCGTTCTCATAATTAAATCATATCAATTAAACAATATCTCGAAAACTTTTATAACATATCGCGGCAAAGACTGCCGACAAGTTTTTTAAGTTACTCGGCGTATTTCCGCCTGCTCATATAAATCTTCTAACGATCGCGCTCATAAAAAAATCAAAACGCGTTCAAATCATCTAATTTAATGACGAATACTTCTTCATTTAACGGTTTCGATAACTTCGTTCGCAATGCTTACCGCGCCGTTATCTCCGATAGATATTACGGTTCCGCCGTACTCTTTAGCGGCGTTCCACGGCTTCGGAGAAGGACCCGTCTTGAGTCCGTAAGTATATATTACGTCCTCATACTTTATACTTGCGTTATTCTCGTGGTCGTGTCCGACGAAAACGTGCGTTAAGCCGAGAGCTTTCGCCTTATCTATGAATCCGCTGTTCTTAGGAGCTACGCTCGGAAGATACTGACAGTATCCGAACCCATACTCTTCGGGAACGTAATATATGCCGTCAGCGCCCTCTTGTCCGTACTTTTCCATAGCTTCGTTAAACTCCGGCGGCGCGCAGTGCGAGAACGTCATAGAGGGAACTCTTTCTTTGCCGTACGCCTTAGCTATTCCTCTCATATTCCACTCGTACCAAGCTATCTGTTCGTATCCCATATACACTTCGTCTATTGTCGACTCGTCATACCTATAATATCTGCCGTTATCTAAAAGAGCGAGAGAGTACGCTATATTATCGCCTTCAACGATATTGACGAAATAGTTTCCTACTCCGTAGAGATTAGACGGACCTCTGTCGAAAATACAGTTATCCGCCGCGTCGAATTTGTCAGCCTGCCACTCGAGCGTTGCGTTGCCTTCGCTGTCGTGATTACCGAATACGGGCGCCCACGGTATGCCGTAACTCTCCATCTTCTTCACTAACTGAAGCGTAAGTATATCCGTCGAAACACCCGAAACGTTATCCCCAGGTAATATAATGAGATCGGGTTTCACTTTTTCGACCAATTCGTCCATCATCTTGAGCGTTCGCTTATTATCGCCTATCGCGGTCCAAAGCTGTATATCGGTGAATAGCAATATCTTAAAATCTTCGCCTTGCTTCTTTTCGAGCTTCGTAACGCTGTTTACGTCGAATTCGTCGCCGGCGCCCCATACGTTATACATCTTCTTACCCTGTCTCGGTATGAGTATTATCATAGCGAGAACCGCTACGAAGATAAGTACGGAAGCCACCGCTATAAACGTGATTTTTTTTGCCTTGTTCGTCATAGATTTTTCCTTTTCCCTTTCATTATTTTACATTCGTTATGCCGCGTATCGTAAACGCCATATATTTTTCCCGGACTTACGTTAAAGACACTTTTTAACGCATCGGTCAAGGGTCGATATAGTTTATCGTTAAATTTTAACACAGTTATTTATAAAAATCAATTAGCGCGGTTAAATTTTATTATACACGTTCAATATAAATTATAAATTTTCGCATTTTATCTAAACGTTCGAGATGGAACTTGTACTCATTTTATATCGCACTGATCGGTGTTTGGCAAAGTATCGACGACCATATCTTCTTCTCGATCGGATTTCTTATCCGCTTCGTTCGTTTTTCTCTGCTTTCCGTAAATGTTTCGTACGAAAAATACCGTATATACAGCCGCCGCGACGAACGTCAAACCCTCCGCAACGGGCGTCGTCGCCCATATCCCGTCGACGCCGATAAATCTCGGAAGTATCATAATGAATACGAATACGCCGACTACGCCTCTTAAAAGGGAAATGACCATTGATTCCACGGCGCGATTCGTAGCGCCGTAAAAGAACGTCAAGACGATATTTATTCCCGAAAACAAGAACGCGATGAAATATACGTCTATACCCCTCTCTGCGATGCGTTGCAGTTCTTCGCCGCCGTCTTTGTTGAATATCTTTACTATCGCTCCGTCGAATACCGTACCGAATATCAGGACTAGAGTTCCAAGTACCGTCGATAGTACTACGCCGTATATGAGCGCCCGTTTTATTCGCTCGGTCTGTCCGCTGCCGTAAGCGTCGCTCAAAATAGGTTGCATACCTTGCCCTATGCCGTTAAAGAGAGCGATCGCGACGAGGACGATATTAGCGATAATGCCGTAGGCGGCAACTCCCATATCTCCTACGTATTTTAGCATAGCCATATTGAAGAGCAATATCACTACTCCCGAAGCCAATTCTCCGATAAGAGCCTGCGCGCCGAGCGTCATGCTCTTTAGTATCTCCTTGCCGTTGAAACGGCACTTCGATAGCGTGAACGTACTCCTCTTCTTGATGAAATGGAAAGAACATATCAGCAGCGAAAATATCGGAGAAAGTCCCGTTGCAAGAGCCGCGCCGAACATACCGAGTTTCATGGGATAGATGAAAATATAGTCTAGTAAAACGTTGCTCAAACTCGCGACTATCATAGCTATCATCGAAAGTTTAGGATCGTTATCGTTCCTCACGAACGCAACTACCGTATTGTTGAGAATAAAGAACGGCGCGTATATCACGATAGTCGTAAGATACGTCTTCGCAAGTTCGACTATATTCTCCTCGCCGCCGAGAAGCCTTATTATCTGCTTTGGAAATACAAGCGCCATCACGGTTATAACTATGCCGATAGCAACGCCTATGACCGCGACCTCCGTGAATATTCTGCTTCCCGCCTTGTCGTCGTTCGATTTGCGTATAGAAAACAGCGACGCTCCGCCTATACCGAACATATGACCTATACCGTGCATTACGCTAAAGACAGGCAGTACGATATTGAGCGCAACTATTCCTCCGCTGCCCACTCCGTTCGCAATGAAGTAAGTATCGGCAAGAAAATAGCAAGCGAGCGCTATCATGCTCAACATATTCATCGAAACATATTTTGTAAAGAGAGCAAAGTCCTTATTTATTCGCATAATATCTCCAACTTATATCAATAGACTATTTTATCCAAAATACCCGATAGATAGGCTATCGCTATACCGTAATTTGTCATAGGAACGCCCGCATCTTTCGCTCTCTCCTGTCTAGAGAGCACAAATCGCCTGTTGAACATACACGCCCCGCAATGGATGATAAGATCGTAACTTTCTATATCTTTAGGAAAATCTACTCCGCTCGCAAAGTCAATATCGATCCCTTCTCCGTATCTCTTTCTCAAGAGTTTCGGTATTTTGACCGTGCCGATATCCTCCTCTAAGGGTGAGTGACTGCAAGCCTCCGCAATAAGGATATGCGAATTTTCGGATAGCATATCCATAGCTTTCGCTCCTTTTACAAACTCGTCTATATCTCCTTTATACCTTGCGAAAAGCGCCGAAAACGACGTCAGCCGTACGTCCTTCGGAATGATGTCCGACACTGTCTTCATCACTTGAGAATCGACGACGACGAGAGACGGCGTAACGAGTTTCAATGCGTCTTTTACGCTGTCGACATTCACTGCGACCGTGATACACCTTCTGTCTATCAGTTCCCTTATAGTTGAAGATTCGGGTAGGATGAGCCGCTTTTTCGGAGCCTCTTTATCCTGCGGCATAACGAGCATAACGACGTCGCCCTCGCGCACAAGATGAGATATGATGGCGCTTGCATTGAAATCTTCGGGTATCAATGAAGCGATTTTCGGAAAGAGCGAAACGACGTCTTTATAATTCGCCGCGTCGATAACGCTGTATTCGAGAGCGTTCTTTGTCAAAAGCTCTTTCGCTTTTTCAACGTCATTATACGCGTTAACAACGTATAACGCCTTCTTTTTCATGCGTTTCAGCCTTTTAACGAAGTCGTTATCTTCCTTAGAACCCGATACTATAACTATAGCTATATCCGTCGAACTTAACGCTCTTTCGGTTCTCTCCTCTCTCATATTCGAAAGATGCCCGCCGTTATCGCCGTAACCCGCCGTATCTATTATAACGCAAGCTCCGATGGACGGAAGCTCGACCGCCTTCTCTACGGGGTCGGTAGTCGTTCCCTTAACGTCGGACACTATCGAGATCTGCTGTCTCGTCAGAGTATTGACGAACGTCGACTTACCTGCGTTCGCCGTTCCGAATACTCCTATTCTCAATCTTTCTGCCTTTGGCAAAGTATTCATATTTCTGCGCTAAAAACGGAAGTCTCTCTTGCCGTCTTTTATCTCCTCTATCCTGTTTTTAACTATCTCTTTCGTTCTCTCGTTCGGTATTAAAGCGATTTCTTTTTCTATCGTCTCGTAACCCTTTATTTTCGTATTCGGCGACGCGTAATCTTCAAGATATTCCGAAAGCGTCATTATAGCGTTTGCCTGACATACGTTCGCGATATTGCCCGACTTGCAAAGAGACATGAATCTGTCCCCCGTCCTGCCCTCTCTGTAGCACGCCGTGCAGAACGACGGGATATGCCCGCTGTCCATGAGCCAGCCGACCACTTCGTCGAGCGAACGCTTATCGCTCACGTCGAACTGCGACGAATTCTCTTCCTCTCCGCCGTCGGCGTAGCCTCCGACGCTCGTCCTCGAACCTCCGCTGATCTGCGAAACTCCAAGCTTTATGACTTCGCTCCTGACTCTCTCGGACTCTCTCGTCGACACGATAATGCCCGTATACGGAACGGCTATCCTGAGAATCGCTACTATCTTCTTGAATATGGCGTCGGGTATGGAATTATCGTAATCTTTGACGTCTATATCGTCAGCGGGGCATATTCTCGGAACGCTTATCGTATGCGGTCCCACTCCGAACGTATCCTCGAGATGCTTGGCGTGCATGAGGAGCCCGACGAAATCGTACTTATAAAGATTGAGCCCGAAAAGAACGCCTATGCCTACATCGTCGATTCCTCCCGTCATAGCCCTATCCATCGCCTCGGTATGGTATGCGTAATCTTTCTTGGGTCCGCTCGGATGAAGTTCTTCATACGTCTCCTTGTGATAGGTCTCTTGGAACAGGATATACGTTCCTATACCTGCTTCATTGAGCCGTCTATAATTCTCGACGCTCGTCGCCGCGATATTGACGTTGACGCGTCTTATCGCTCCGTTCTCATGCTTTATCGAATATATGGTCTTTATGCTTTCGAGAATATACTCTATAGGATTGTTGATAGGATCTTCTCCCGACTCGATTGCTAATCTTTTATGCCCCATATCCTGAAGAGCTATAACTTCTCTCTTGATATCTTCCTGACTCAACTTTTTTCGCGCGATACCCTTGTTCTTCATATGATACGGACAGTATTTACAGCCGTTGATGCAATAATTCGAAAGATACAGCGGCGCAAACATAACTATCCTGTTGCCGTAGAATTTACGCTTTATTTCACCCGCAAGAGCGAATATCCTCTCCTCTATATCCTTATCGGCGCACTCGAGGAGAAGCGCCGCCTCTTCATAGGTTATACCCTTGAATAACGCTCCTTTTTCAAGTATCGCTTCAAGAAGCTCGATATCGCCGCGATGCTTTTCGGCGTATTCGAGCGTACGTTTTATCTCGCTATCGTCAATGAACTCCTCAGCTTTTTTCGACCTGCTATCGTACATTATCCCATATCTCCTTGTCTTAAAGACGTTTTTTCTATCTATACATTTACGTAATTTTTATCTGCTTCCCTATCAATGAGCGTTTCACGCCGTAAACGGTGAATCGTTATTATTTTACCAAACCGTATCATTTCCCGTCGGTATCTCTTCAGCGCCGTCAGAGCGGCTTCCTTCCTTCTCTCGCTATGAGACTTTCTATCTCGGCTCTTTCCTCTTTTATGCCCTTAGAAACGACGTCGAGCGGATATATTTCGTACATATTCCTGTATCTTTCGGGAGTGAGTTTGGTCATAATAACGTTCGCTCCGTAATTGAACAGCGTTCCGTCATCTATCGATCTCAACGAGGTCGTGACCGGAATATTCGCCCTTTCGAGAACGAGTCTCGTAAGCGCAACGGCTCTCTTCGTCAATATCGCGCTCCCTTTCTTCTCGTTTTCAAGAGGAGTATTCCCGCACGGTATGAACGTTCCTATACCGCACATATCGAGCGGCACGGATCCCACGAGCCGAAGATCGTTGAGAATATCTCTCTCATCGGTCTCGGGAAGTCCTATGAGAAAACCTCCGCCTACCTCGTAGCCTATATCCTTAACGTCGTATATAGCCCTCATTCTCTTCTCGAAGGATGAATCTTTATGCAGTCTGTTATACAGCTCTTCGTTCGCCGTCTCGTGCTTTATGAGATATCGTCTCGCTCCCGCGTCATAGAGAAGCTTCATTTTATCCTTTGATATTTCCCCGATACTCAGCGTGACGGTCATTCCTTTCTCCGCTATATAACTTACGATTTCGGCTAGCATATCTATAGGATACGGAATATATTCTCCGCTTTGAAGCACTATGGTCTTGTATCCCGAGACGTACGCTTCGTCGCTCGCTTTCTCTATCTCTTCTTTCGTCATGCTGTACCGAGTAACGGTATTATTCATAGCCCTAAGTCCGCAGTACGCGCAGTTCCTCGCGCATTTGTTGCTAAACTCGAGTATCCCCCTTATATGAACGGTATCGCCTACGTTCTTTTCTCTCACGCCGTCGGCAAGCGCAAAGAGTTCCTTGTCGTCGCGTCCTTTTAGATATGCAAGTATTTCGTTATCGGACAGAGTCATCTCTTCGCCACCATAGTCTTGACGCTGACGTTTTTAAGCGCGCCTATCTTGCCGGCAAGCGACGATACAACGTCGTTCGGCGCGTCTACGACGATACTTATTATATTAACGCCTTTTTCCCTGTAAGGGATGCCCATTCTGCCGATTATCACTTTGCCGTACGCGTGAAGGATATCGTTGAGTCGATCTATAGAGTCGTTACCCTCCGACTCCACGATTATTCCGATAAGAGCTATTCTGTTATCCATAAATTCTTCTCCTTCCAAATACGTTATCGCTATAAAAAAGATACGCCTAAAGGCGTACCCGACGTAATCATATTGCGGCATTGAGCGCAAAGCCGCTGTAATATTATTAAGTCGCTTTACCGTCAGGATGCCCTTTCGACTCAGCCGATCGTTTATTTGAGTTAAATATTTATATTACTTTTCGCCTTCTTCGTCCGTCGAAGTTATCTCTTCTACGGCGCTTTTATCAGCGATAAGTTTCCTTTGTTCCTTTCTCAGTTGCCGCTCTTCTTTCTTTAATCTCTTTTTCTTCTCTTTCTTCTTTTTACGCGCGAACTTCACTATCTTAGACAACAGTTTTACGACAGCAAGCGCAACGCCGAGAATACCTACTATGACTGCGAATATCTTGCTCGCGCCGACGCTGCTCTCCAGTCCTTCGAAGAGAACTATGAGCGCCATTATCGGGTTGATTATACCGATAACTCCCTTCATTATTTTGACGGCAAACTTATAATTCTTAAGATTGCGTTTCAGCTCGGACCTGTTCCCGCTAAATAGAGCAATGAGAGTAACGAACGCTAAAATGTATGCAACTATGAGCGCAATGACGACGTACTGTATCGCGCCGAGCGTACCGTCCGCAAACATATCCTTCACCGAGAATACCGCAAGAAGCAGCGTAATGAGCGCATTCGCGATGAGATAGAGCTGTTCGGCTCTAATTATTCTCTTTTTAAGTTTACCTACCTTCTCAACGTTATCGGGCGAATTGTTTTCCGCGTTATCTCTCTTCCTTCCCATATCAACGAAACCTCTTAACAAATACAATGTTTTAAATATTATACCATACTTAAAATCGAAAGTAAACCGAGAAAATATGTAATTTGTATACGCGTTTTATAATTGAATCGAAAAAATTACATTAAAAAAACGCCGTCTTCCCGCTCATCGAGATCCGTCGGACAAAAGAGAATCTATGCCTATCGCTATATACTTTGCTAGATATTCTCTGTATTCGCGGCTCGTAAGAAGTTTTTGATCTTCGCTGTTCGATATGAATCCGCATTCTATTATTATGGAAGGAACGTTACTGCATTTAACTATGAAATAATCGCCGCCCAGCGCCGAAAGATTATCCCTTTTCGCATACTTTTTGTTGACGAACTCGTTCATTACGTTCTGCATGTACATTCCCTGCGCCGTCCACCTTTTCGTATCGTCGTAAAAAACTTGAACGCCTCTTCGTCTCGCGTCGGAAAACTTATTGATGTGTATGCTGACGACCATATCGGCGTTCGCTTCGTCTATGACCTTCTTTCTTGCCTGCATATCGGCTTTTTTGCCGCCTGCAAGCGCCTCGTCGCCCGTCCTTGTCAAAACTACGCCGTAATTCATACGCTTCAATTCTTTTTCGAGTTCCTTGACTATCTTAAGATTGAGCTCGCTCTCCTTTATGCCGCTGCTTCCGACGACTCCTCCGTCCACTCCTCCGTGACCCGCGTCGAGCACTATCACCTTATCAAACGACGGCGAAACGCTCGCGCTCGCCGTAAAGCAAGCCGTAAGCGCAACGCTCATGACCGTAAGGCACAATACGACGGCGATAACGGCCTTCTTTTTAACAATAACAAACATAAACGATCTCCCTTTTTAATGTATTGACGCGCCGTATAAAATAGCACTTAGTTTCATTCGTTTTTTATATTTCTTTTATCGTGTTCTTTATCTTTGGAAAACATCTTTCTTATCGCAAATTTTCCCGAAATCATATTCTTGGTCATTATCCGTTTTGCCGTCAAAAATAATATGATTTTGTTTCATAACGTTAAATTTTGTCGTTTTTATACGAGTTATCCACATAGTTGTTCACACGAACGCACGTTTATGTGGATAACTCATCAATCCCGCACACGTAAAAACACCCGCTTATGCTCGCAAAACGCTACCTCTTAACCGACTGTATCAAGCGTTTTCTTCAAAATCTATGACTGCCCGTAATATTCGCTTGAATCCGATTCAACTCGTTTTTGAAAACCCTCAAATATTCATATTTTGCATGGAACCAGAGCCGCCCGTTTCTGCGGTTTCGCATCTTTCACAATATTGGAATATTCTCGCATATTCGGCGTAGCATAAAAGTGTAAAAAACGAGATTTATTTCCTCTTATGCCGTTACGTGTGACAGTGGTTTTCGAAACAAAATTTCAAAGAAACGTTATTTGAAACCGCACGCGTTTGACTTTGTTTTTCTCCGTATGATAAAATATTCGCGTACGAAATTTCCGTTGTTTGCATCGTACGTTCGGCGGCTTTCGCCGTAACAGACGAAACGATCAACGTTTGATTTGCGAGGTCGATATGATAAAACTGATACCGGAGCCCTATCGCTATTCGCTCGACGCGGGAACCGTTAATCTTATGAAAGGCTTTTCCATCTCGTTTCCTGAAATATGGAAGGACGAGATAGACGACTTTATGGACTTTGCCCATAAACTTTCGCTTAGGAGCGAAAAGGTGTCCCTTAACGAGATAAACGTTATAGCGGACGAAACCGTCGAATACGAAGGATATTATATAAAAATTTCCGACAATCGCATTTCGGTACGCGCTTCTTCAAAAACGGGATGCTTTTACGCTATGCAATCGTTAAAACAGCTAACTCTCGCATACTCCATGCGTATTCCCTGTTTTACCATAGAGGATAAGCCGCGCTTTTCTTTCCGCGCGTTCATGCTCGACGTCGGAAGATATTTTTACTCCGTGAGCGACGTAAAGAAATTCATCGATCTCATCGCTCTTCACAAGCTAAACTTCCTTCATTTGCACCTTACGGAAGATCAGGGCTGGCGAGTGGAAATAAAAAAGTATCCGTTTCTGACTCAAAAGTCGTCGAAACGCAGCCATACGAATTTCAACGCGCGTCCTCACGGCGGATTCTATACGCAAGACGACGTAAAAGAGATAGTCGCCTACGCTCACAAAAAACATATAAAGGTGATTCCCGAAATAGATATGCCGGGGCATATGCAAGCGGCTCTTCACGCCTATCCCGAGCTCGGATGCTTTGCCAGAAAGCTGCCAGTTGCAACGCACTGGGGCATAAAGCACGATATCCTGTGCGGAGGGAAGGACGAAGTTCTCGCGTTCGTTAAAGACGTTATCGACGAAATAACCGAGCTTTTCCCCGACGGGCTAATTCATATCGGCGGCGACGAAGCTCCGAAAACGCGTTGGCAGATATGTCCGCGCTGTCAAGCGAAGATAAAAGAGCTGGGACTCAAAAACGAAAACGAACTGCAAGGACATTTTCTCAGCGAAGTCGGAAAATACATTTCAAGCAAAGGCTATACCGCTATAATGTGGAACGAAGACGAGATAAGCGGCAAATCCAACTCCGATATAATATGGATGGCGTGGAACGTACCGAAAGAAAATCACGCGAATATATTAAACGAGATGAAGAACGGTCGGTACGTTATCAACGGACTCAGCGAACCCAACTATCTCGACCTGCCCTACGCTCAGAATACGCTCGAACGCATATATAGCGAAAGCGCGGACTTTATAGAAAAGAACGATCGTATGATAGGCTTAGAAGCGTTCCTATGGACGGAATTCGTTCCCAATATGGATAACGCCTTCTTCAAGACATTCCCGAGACTAGGCGCATTCGCTGAGAAAGCGTGGAGCGAAGAAAAGAAACTCGATTACAAAACTTTCCTTGAAAAGATCCCGAGCTATGAAGAACTGCTCAAAATGCACGGCGTTACGCGATTTGCGAGCGTAAAAAGAGCCAATCCGTCGAAACTTCTCGGCTTTTTCGAAAAACTGTGGTGGGAACGCCGCCAACTCTGCTGGCACGGACTACATAACCTCGTCGACAACGCCAAGGTCAAGAAAAAGTATTCCGAGAAAAAGAAAAAGGACAAGGATCGATAAGCGTATAAAAAAACAGCGTGAAGAACGATTTACGCATCTCCAAGCTGTTTTTTCATAATATTTGATTTTCGCCGATAATTTCAGACTAAAGTCTTAGCTTATTATCTTCCATACGATCGAGCGTACGCGGCAAAACAATTCAAAAAGGGAACGGTCATGACCGTTCCCTTTTGACTTTTAACATACTGATCAGCGATTCTTCCTGCTGAAATCGGCATTACGCGATTTCTTGGCTTTTCTGCAATCAGGACAACGTACCGGCTCGTTCTCAAACCCTCTGGACTGATAGAACTCTTGCTCTCCGACGGTGAATACGAATTCCTTACCGCAATCTTTGCATATGATTTTCTTATCCTGCATATTATTACCTCCCGAAATATTATTAACGAACATAAATCTAAATCGACAGATAAATAATTTACATAAGTTTAGTAATATTATACTCTATTAATACGTCGTATGTCAAGAATATTTCAATATTACATTGTAAACATATCTATTTATTCTAAAATCACATCGTGACCATATTGTTTAGAGTCTCTATGAGTTTTCCTCTTTCCACTCCTATCTTAACGCACATGTCGAGCCAAACGGGCGCTATCTTCGTCTTTCTCGAATAATTGAGCACGGCAAGCGCTTCCTTTTTGAGTTCTTCCTTGTCGAGTTTCACCTTGCTCTCCAAAACGCACCTCATAGCGGTAATTATCTCGTTGGGATGAACCTGATCTATCTCTCTCTTGCCTCTCAGCTCGTCTATAGGTCTGAACGAATCGTAACTGTCCTCTCTTGCCGTTCTATAGAATATCTTATCGCCGAATCTCTCGCTTTGCGCTACTCTGTTCGCGATCTCTATCAGTCTCGAGCAAGCCTTTTTATTAGCTTTCGTGACGTTGTATATAGACATGAGCCGCGACATCAAGAGTTCCTGCTCTATCGGCGTCTCTACGGCTATCACGTCCATTATCCTCTCGAAAATAGCGTCGCCGTTTTCTTCGTTCAGAATATAGTCGTTACTTCCTTTTGCCCACGGTTTCGCATTATACCCTTTATATGCCTTCCTATATTTGGATATAGTCTCCTTTACCGCCTTCTTGGACGGAGCTTTGCTCCTCGTGAAGGTCATAAGGTAATCTTTGATTTTCTGCACCTCTCTCTTGCTGTTGTTGAGATAGCTTACCGTCCAAAGATAATATACGTTCCAACCTAGCTTCTTCAATATATTAACGTTCATCGACATTCTGTCGCGAACGCTTCCTATATTGTTAGCGTTCCTGCCGTCGCACATAATTGCGAGGATATATCTGTCCTTGTTCTTAGGATCGACCACCGCAACGTCTATCTTGAAGTCGGAAACTCCTACGTCGTATTCGCACTCGAATCCCCGTTCCTTAAGATCGTTAGCTATATACCAACCGATATCGCGGCTCACGCGTTTAGCAACGTTCTTCGAATCCACAACGAGCATATCTCGTCCCCTCTCGGCATATTCGAGGAACGCTTTGAGCCCCTTGACGCCCTTGCTGTCCGTCTTGTTGAGATCTATCATATTGCCGGTTATGGAACTGAATACCACCATCTCCGAACGCGCTCTCGTGATAGCGACGTTAAGACGTCTGTAACCGCCGCTCTGGTTGATAGGTCCGAAATTGAGCGACAGCTTGCCTCCGGCGTCGGGACCGTAACCTATACTGAATAATATGACGTCTCTTTCGTCGCCTTGAACGTTCTCGAGATTTTTAACGAATATCGGCTCGTCGCATTCGTACGCTTCGACGTATAGCTTCCTCTTCTTTATCTCGTCGTGCAGCATATCTTCGATATAGTTCTGCTGAGCGGTATTGAACGTAACGATACCGATGCTCATATGCTTTCCGTCGGTAAGTCTTTCGATAACTTCATTGACGAGCGCTTCGGCCTCCGCCTTATTACGCTTCGATCCGCCGCGTTCGTATACTCCTTCGACATATCTGAACTTTACCTTCGAATCGAGCTCGTCAGGCGACGGGAACGTGAGCAATCTGTTGTCGTAATACATTGCGTTGGAGAACGCGATAAGACTCTCGTCGTGCGAACGGTAATGCCAAAGGAGATGTCTTTCGGGCATTCCGAGAGCAAGACAGTCGTCGAGGATACTTTCGAGATCTTCTATATCGGCGTTTTCTTCGTCCTTATATTCGCTGTTGAAGAATTTAGTAGGCGGAAGCTGCTTCGGGTCGCCGACGACTATCACTCTCTCGGCTCTCGCGATCGCTCCTATAGCCTCTGACGTCGGCACCTGCGACGCCTCGTCGAATACGACGAGATCGAACTTGTCAAGTTCGGGATCGAGATACTGCGTTACCGATACGGGGCTCATGAGCATACACGGCGAAGCGTATTTCATAACGGTGGGTATCTCCGTAAAGAGCTTTCGTAAAGTTATTCCTTTCATGTTACTCTTTTCCGCTCTAGAGAGAACGACCATTTCGAGATTATGCGCGCCTTCCTCGTCTTTCCGCGGAATATTCGCAACCATCCGCATATACATTTCTCTTCTCGTCAGCGTCTCGTAATTGTCAGTGAGTATCTTCAGCCTTTCTATCTTATCCTCCACGCTCTTGCCCGAGAACGTGCTGAGCGCGGTGTCGAGAGCAAGCTCCGACTCGACGAAATTGCCGTACACGCACTTGCGGAAACTCTTGAGAAGCTCTCCCGTAGTTATATTGCCCGAACGAAGCGGTTCGACGACGAACGACAGTCCCGTCTCCTTACACTCTTTAAGCAACGAATTATATTTGCACCAGCTGGGCATAAGGTCGAGATTGTCTCTTAGTCTCTTGAGATAAACCGTCAGATCCGCAATATCCGCCGCATCCGTATCGAACGTGAAATCAAATAACTTTTTAGCGTCGCCGTACGCCGAAGAATAGCTTTCGTAAGCCTTCATAAAATACGACGGCATATATTTCCCGCATATAACGTCCTCGACGATGCTCTCGAAGCTCTCCCTTCTGAAATCGGCGTATAGAACTTTTGCGCTCGCGGTGAGCGTATCCATATCTTTAACGGCTTCTTCGACGCCGCGCTTTCCGCCGAATATCTTTGAGACCTCCGCGCGTATCTTTTCACATTCTCTTTCAGCTTCGAAAAGACCTATTAGCAGTCGTACGTTCTCCTCCGGATCATTACCGACTTCTCTTATAGACAGCCTGTCCATTCTCCTTGCGGTCTTTGATATCAGTCTCGAAAGTTTCCTGTCGCTGCTAGTTACGAGAGCCTCTTTTGGAAGATCGTCGGGTATATACTCGTATAGCGACAGACACTCCTTATAGAGCGCGTTATATCTCGCCTTATTAGCCTTGTAACTTTCGATAACGCCGTACGCGTTATCCCATCTTTTTTTGTTTTTGAAAAATTCTTTTACGGCGTCGCTTTCTGAAACAAGCCTGCATATATCATACATTGCCTTGAGTCTCGCTCCCGTTATCGCTACCGTGCGTATTCTGAAAAGATCGGTGAACTTACGCGCGTACTCCCTTAAGTACTCTATTTCGAGCGAAAGGATATCTATTATTTCTTCGCCCTTCTCTCTGGTATCGGACTCGTAATTGATATAACCGACGTGTCTGAACGGCGATCCCGATATATCTCCGCACTCGCGTCCTACGACGGTAAGTTCGGTAAGTATCTCTTCGTATTTGGATAGAGAGTCCTCGGTGAGCCTTTCGTAAAACATCGGCTCTATCTTAAGAGTAGAGGACGCGTCCTCGTTCTCAAGATATCTCATCGCTCCCTCGTATACGGATACTCCGAGCTTCCTCTTTTTATGAAGAGCTTTCATACCGGCGTCGATACCGCTTATTATCGACCTTATCTCGTCGGCTTTTTCACTGTAACCGCTCGCGTCTTCCGACTCTCTGAGATTCATCGTGTCTGACAGCTTTTTAACTACGTCGTTCTTATTGTTCTTATTCGAATGAAGTTCGAGGCAGAACGGCGAGAGACCTATATCGTCAAGTCTCTTTTTAACGACGCTCAGCGCCGCCGTCTTCTCCGCGACGAACAGCACTCTCTTTCCTCTCAAAATATTGTTCGCGATTATATTGCATATAGTCTGCGATTTGCCCGTTCCCGGAGGTCCGTGCAGAACGAAACTTTTAGATAGCGAATCTACTATCGCGGAATACTGAGAACTATCCGCGCTGATGGGCAGATATACTCCGCCGTCTTCGTACGAATTATCGCTGGTGAGCTCCGAAAGAGTATAGTCCTCCTTTGTGAATACCGTCTTCCCCGTATCGAGGAGTCCCGATATTATTTTGCTCGACTTGAAAAGTTCGAGTTTTTCCCGCACGTCCTTCCACATGAGATAATTGGCAAACGACAGCGTCGTAAGGTATATATCGTCGGTAATATCCCATGATTTGCGATCTATTATTTCCCTTCTTATCCTTCCGATAACGGCGCTCATAGTCTCGCCGTTAAATTCGGAAATATTCCTAAGTCCTCTCAGATCTATGCCGAACTCCTGATATAGATATTCGAGAAGCGTATTATTGATACGTATTTCGTCTTCTATGAGTTTGACCGTGTATTTGTCGCTCGCCGCCGACTTTTTCGAGAGAGTCACGGGATACAAAAACAGCGGCGCGTATTTTTTCTCCTCGTCGCTCTGCCATCTAAGGAATCCGACTGCGATATAGAGCGAATTGGTTCCGCTCTCTTCGAGGAACGTCTTATCCTTGCGGTATATGTTAGTCATAGTCTTATCAAAGGCGTCGCCTTCTATGACCGTATGGAGTTTCAAGTTGTTAAGACTGATATTGACAAGGTCGACTTCAGGCCGCAACGTGATATGCGAATCGAAACTTTCAAGCGAACTAATGCCCTTCGGTCTCGGCATAACGCTGTATTCTTTATCGCCGGAAAATCTATCGGAAAAATCGCGGATACCCGAAGAAACTATTTTAACAGCGGAAGAATTGGGCTTGAAATTGACAAGAGGATTCCTCATACTGAGATCGAGCAATCTGCGTTCCCACTGCTTCTCTCTCGTCATTTTCCTGTCGATAGAGACGTCGCCGTCGTATTCTTTTATGTCCTCGGGAACGTCGTCCGCATCGTAAATATTATCGTCTACAAGGTCGTAACCGCCGGCTTTTCTGACCCTCTCGGGCAACGCGAATATTCTGCCTATTCTCGCCCTTTTGACGTCAAGGGCAAATTCAAAAGACGCGTCGACTATATCGACGGCTCTCTTTTCCGCATGCTCGAAAGCTACGCGATTGAATACGTCCGCTGTCGACGCCATAGTGAATTCGCTGACGCCGAGCGCCATACGTCGCGTGATAAATTCGCTCTCGTCTATAACGAGTTCGGGAAAACACTCCTCGTGAAGCCAAACTCCGACGAGCCATTCTCCCTCGGTCTTGATGATAACGGGATTGAGTCCGAACGCTTCGAGCGCCGACGCAAAGAGAAGACTGAGCTCGATAGGCTTCACAAGAAGCGAATCGGTCATGCTCTTATGCGACGATATTTCGATCTCGCCGTCGTCCTTCTCCTCGCTCATGATGAACGAACGCTCCATGAGCGTTTTATATATGCTTGCGAATACGTTCCTTACGTCGTTCTTCGAATTGCCTTTATATCCGTTCACGACGTCGTTCTTACGCCACTTCCCGAGCTGTCTTCTCGCCGCCGTCACTATCTCGCTGACAACGGTAGAACGCCTAACGAACGTAGCTATCATTTCCGCGTTTTCTTTATACCTGAGCACGTTATATCCCAGTATTCTTATACTTGCGCGCGTTTCGGCGAGAAGCTCCTTGCCCTTTATCGCCTTTACTATTATTTCTCCTTCCTCCGCTCTGTCGAGACCGACGAGAAACGGCGGCGACATTGCGGGCTTTACGTCGAAGTTTACCTTGCTTCTTCTCGGAAGCGTTTCTCCGCCGAATTCTACGGGAAGTAAAAATTCGGGCGACGAAGTGACCGATATCTTAACGTCGTCTATATCCTCGTCCGATTTGACGTACAGTCTCTTTATCGGCGAAGTGCTCTTTGTATAGTGATAGTATCCTACTACGCCGTTGGTTTCAACGCTTATCTCAACGTTCGCCATAAATCTCTCCTTGCCGCTGATCTTATTTTTCATTAAAAGCCGCTCTCGGGATAAAAGCCACGTTCGCAAAACTTTACTTGCCCTTTTTACGGCAAAACAGCCTATTATTATTTAGGCTGTTTTAGTTCTTCGTTTATTCTCTTATATATCGCTTGTTTTTCAGCGTAACGTCCTGCTCGATCGTAAAACGCGTCCGTAAGCGCTCTTACGCTAACGACGAGCCTATGGTCGTTACTACGACGTACGAGCTTCCTTCGAAAATCTTCTGCATAGCCGCAAGTATATCTCCTCCCTTGCGTACTCTCAGCACTGCCTTCTCGTCCTCTTTTACCGTCGTGTAACGGGCGTCGAACGCTCTCTTGTCAATGGTGAAATCGAGAGAAGAATGAAGCAGATTGAAATTGTTCACGTCAGCGTCGGCAAACGCGCCGGCGCGTATCTCCTTGACCGTTTCGGGTATGCTCACCGTAGCGAACGTAGCGGAGCCGTTGACCGTTGTCACAGCCGAGAACGCGTAGGACTCTATAACGCTCACGTTCTCGAGAAGCGTAAGTCCGTTCTCTCCCTCGGAAACGGAAGAGGAGTGTATCGAATAGAGTACTTTGCCGTCTTTGGACTTGAGCGTCTTTATTCCGTCAACGCTCGCGAAAACGTACTTCTTCGCGGCGGGCGACTCTTCGTTTATCGAGATCTTGAACGAAGTCCTGTTATTGCCGGCAAAAGCTCCAGTCTCTATCGTCTCTACGCTCTTAGGCAGTACTACTTCGTTATTTATACTGCATCTTAAGAAAACTCCTTCCTTAAGGACCTTGATGTTTTCGGGAAGCGAAACCGACGAGATCGAAGTATTGGCGAACGCGTAAGCGCCTATTTCCGTATTAGCATTATCGAACTTCACGCCCGATACTCTCGTATTTTCAAACGCGGCTTCGCCGACGCTGACGAGGTTCTTTCCGAATACGAGCGAACCGCCAAGCCCCGACTTCGAACTCTTATCGTATCTGAACGCTCCGTCGCCTATCGTCTTTAGCGACTCAGGGAAATAATTCTGCTTGGACACGTCCTTTATATACTTTGACTTAAAGTCGCTAGCATACTGGTCAAGTACGCTCTTATCCGACTGACGATCGAACGTGAAGACGTTCCTCGTCGTAGTATTATCGTACGCGAAAGCGTTCTCGCCTATCGTTTCAACGCCTTCGTAAAAGACGATCGCCTGCAGTTTCATCGACGCGAAAGCGTTCTCGCCTATCGTCTTTAGCGACTCGGGTATGAGTATCGTATCTATCTTCGTATTCTTGAACGCAAACGCCCCTACTCTTTCAAGAGACGATCTGACGGTGTAATCTTCGTTATATATATAGTTGAGATCCTGCAATGCGCTGCAACCGTAGAAAGCCCTCGCGCCTATTTCCCTCAGTGACTCGGTAATAAGCAGATTGTTAAGCGACGTACATCCCGAAAAAGCCTGCTCTCCTATCTTAACAAGTCCTTTCATCGATATATTTCTCAGCTTCTTCGCTCCCGAAAACGCTTCCGACCCGATACTTGTCACACTACTCGGCGCCACCACCTTTTCTACGGTCTCATTGCCGTAGAACGCGCGCTCGCCTATAGCCGTTACTTTGAATCCGTCGATGATATCCGTAACTTGCACTTCCGTATCGGAGCCTTTATACTCCTTGAGCGTGACCTCGCTTCCCCGTCTTGTGAATATAAAATCGCCTACTGCGTAAGTGTAAGTCTTGGAATTATTGGTAAGAGCGACCGCAACGATAACTCCCGCAACGACGATAACCAGTATCAAAACCGCGATAACGATATAGTTTGCTTTCTTCATGTCTGTACTTCCTTCTGATTTATGATGCTCTTTTATACTCTTAAAATGATTGTGCCCCGATCGGGTCACTATAATAACCATTATATATTATTATTAAAATAATTTCAACAGCTTATAGATAAAAAATTGCATCTAATTATATGCAAGCCGTACGGAAATATGTCGATACCGCCCGAAAAAAATTCAATTCGATTTAGATATCCGCCTCTTTTATTTTCCCGTCAATCTCCATAAGACCGTCAAACTCTTTTCAAAAAGCGTATACGTTCAATACTCTATTTCCAAAATTGACAATACATATATGCACCTTTTTTGTCGACGGAATATCCAAAGAACATAGCTATGCTTTATCGGCTCGTATCAAAAAAATATTTCTTATCCATCCCCTTATAGTACAAATCGGCTGCGTTTAATATATTATTATTAAAATAATATTTTATATGGTTTATTATAACTCTTTAAAAACAACAGAGTATATGCTATAATGCTAACATAACCTATGGAAATTAATTTCGTTGATTGAGATAACGGAGGAATTATGAAGATAAAAAGATTACTTACCGTATTACTGCTATTAACAGTCACGCTATCGCTTGTCGCCTGCAACGTACAAATCGGCGCGGACGACGCTAAAGTCATTTTGGACGAAGCTATTAAAACGTCCTTTGCCGCAGACTCGGCGTATATAACCATAAAGGAATATATGAGTTTTCAGAGCAAAGACAGCAAAGGAAATCCGCGGTTTGACAAAGATTCCAATCCGATAATGCGTCAGGAACTGGTAACTACGGCAAAAGTCCAGACCTATCTTAGCAAAAGCGGAGATGAAAACTCCAGAATAACGTATATAGAGATCTCCGAATACGATGCGCTTGGAAATGCGTCGACAGTGAGCTATTGAGCGGGCAAACAGACCGTAGGAAGCAAGAACAATAAAACGGAAAAGCAATTCCTATATAAAAAGTACTACGATAAGGAAAAGGGCAAGACAGTATATGAGCGTCAGGAAATCAAAAATCTAAACATTTTCGATTACGCGGAGTTTTCCGACTTTGACAAAAAAACCTTCTTTCGTCATGGTACAACCTCAAAAGCGAAAATTATTCTTTCGTCAAAGGCTCTAAAAACGGTATGGTAGACAATATCGTCGTCAAGATCAACGGCGACTATGATAAAAAACTCAGCGATCTCGGCGATATATCCATAAGACTTACGAACGGAAAGCTCACAAGCATCTCGGCAGACGAGACGCAGGGCAATTCGATATTGATATTCAAAAACACGGTAACAAAATACAAAATAGACTACCTTCTCGAAGGCGCGTACATCTCGCTTCCCGACGGTGACTCTATCATTGCGGAAATCAACAAAGACAAAGAATCGAACAATATCTTCAACGATAACGCCGCCATCGTAAAGGAATCGTAATAACGATATTCCCGTCGGCTTTTGAAAATATAAGAAAACGCCTCTTTGCTAAAATCAACAAAAAATATATAAATACAACGTTTTGATAACAATTAAAAGAGTTCGCGAAATACGCGCTTTCAATAGGGAATACAAAAACGAACGACAATAAAAAGCTCTCGAACAAATATTCGAGAGCTTTTAACTACGCAAATTTAGAGCGATAAATTGAAATTTATCGTTATATTTCACCAAATAATTTCACCATTATAGTAAATTGAGTTAAGATCGGAAAAATAGGATTTTATTCCATAATATGGCGTAATCAACAAACCGATAAAACAACCCGTGCCGATATAAAACCCTAATTTTACGCTATATTCCAAATCGGAATTTTTCATTTTATATGCGAAATATAAACCGGTAGGCGGCAAAAAGAATATCCAAATACCGCATACAACACAGGAAAGTATTTTTTCAAAACCCCATTCTAATGATATATCTAAAAAGAACAATAGTATGAGAACGGCGACTAAAATAAAAGATATAACAAATGTAATGATTTTATATTTAATTTGATGTTTCATAACAACCCATCCTTAAATTTCTGTTCATCGTACGTGCTATATAAAACATATCTATATCTCACTAGGTTATAAGTAACCAAGTTCGTCCACGTCAAAATATAATAGAAAAGGTATGGCGCGATACTATACGCCTAATTCTCTACAACCTGCGGCTTACCTATAATTCCCTATGGGAAATATAGTAAAACGAACTCTTTTTTATTTCATATGAATTTTACGGCTGAGGAACTCCGTAAACACTCCTATCCGCGAAACGCATATAACTTTTTATAAATGAGTTTTACGCCAACGGCATTACGCATCGGCATATTGCTCCTGCCGGTATCACACCGAAAATACAAGCGATCTCAACGCGTATTTCAAACGATCAGCGCTTGTTCCGAAGATTTTCCCGAACTTTCTTTTTTCTCCTCACAGTCGTTAAAGAATTCAATTGCTCCGTTCAACGCCTCCATAGAATCTTTGCGGCGCTGATTTAGATGAAAGCAATGCATCGCCTTTTTATGCGGTGTAATGTATTCCACGTATTTGACTCCGCACTCGTCGAATTTCGCCCTCATCAGTTCGCTCTGTCCGTCGCAAAATATGTCGCCAAGCGTCGACACCATATAAGTGGAAGGATATTCTGACGTCACGTAATTGATTGGAGAGAGTTCTTTGAAAAATTCGAAACTGTCCTTATATTCGCTATGCAGAACGCCCGTCATCTCCTTGACGAGTCCCGCGGCTCCCGGCTTGTCTACGCACCGAGTAAAGTCGTATATTCCGCAAAAAAGCGCAAGTTTCGACGCAAAAATACGAGGCTTCTCTATTCCCATTCTCGAAAGTACCTCGTCGTTATTTTCTATCGCCCCGACGACCGCCGCAAGATGCGCTCCCGCAGAGTCTCCGGTAACGTAAATTCGGTCAGTATCGAGATTATACTTTTCCGCAATGCTTTCAATGAACGGGAATACTTTGAATATATCCCTTACGCATTCGGGATATAAAGTCGTCGGAGAGAGCGAATAGTTGACGTTGATAGTGAAAAAACCGTTCTTTGCAAAATGAAGTCCTATTCCCTTTCTCCACTTTTTATCGCCTACGAGCCATCCTCCGCCGTGTATGTTGACGACTACTCCTTTAGGGTTTTCGATATTCTTGTCATAGTAAAGATCGGAGAGAAGGTTCTCGGCATACTCTACGTCCTTTTCTATAATTATGTCCTCATATTCCACGTCGTTTCTTACGCCGTTGTTGACAAGTTCATCTATTTTGAATATTACCGAAAGAATACTCATTGCAAAGTCCATATTACCTCGCCCTCTTTTTATCTATTCGTACCTGTATCATTTAACAGTACTTTCTTATTATCTTAAACAAACCGAAAATTATTAATATTTATTATTTCTCTCTTCCCGACAAAACCGAGCTCCGCATATAAAACGCTACAAAACGTCTTTTTATTTCCAACGGAACGTTTTACGCCGAGAGATTCTCGCTCACATCGTATAAATGTTGATAAAGAACGAAACGTCCAATATCACTTCTACCGCATGGATAAGAGACATTAGCAATATTATCTCGCCGATATTTCCTTTCGCGCCCTTCTCAAGACATATTCCCCTGACTGTCTTCGCCATATCGCGGCACGAAACAACGTCTTTTGCAAAAGTCACCCTTATATGTTTATTTATCGCAATATCATCGTCGTGTATAACGTACCTTCCGAGCTTTTTCACTCTCGCAAGCGCCGTATTGACGATCAAATACGAGACGTATCCGTCTCCAGTATTAATATGGAACGTACGCCACTTCCTGAGACAGGTCACGGCTATTCCGCTCGCGAATACGCCGACTGCGACGGCAAGCGTTATGAAATACCCGACGTATACTCCTTGGATCAGATAATAATAGCCTGCATACATTATGACGCTCGAAATTATAGTGAGCCACACGGCGTTATATTCGGTATCGGACGTGTACGAGTCCCTTTTCATGAACTCGTAAAGATATAACGCTATCTTTCCCATGAGCGCCGCAACCAAAAGTATGAGAGCAAATATCTTCATAACTACCTCGCTTGACAAAATTTTCGCCGTATTGCCGCAAATTATAGTTTTTATCAAAAAATTCTTCATTTTTCGTCACGTTTCGACAAAACACGACATAGTGTGTTATTAACGAAGGAGACACCGACGATATGAACTGCTATTCAGATCTGCCCTATCCCAAAGTCGAGTCCGACGCGCCGAACTTAAAAGACGCGATGATAATACGCGAAACCTACGCCGGATCGGTAAGCGAGACGACCGCTATTCTAGGATACATATACGACCACTTGATTCTCGACGAGATCGACAGCGACATCGCCGCCGTTATGAAAAAAATCGCGATAAGCGAAATGCGCCATCTCGAACTTCTCGGCGACGCTATCGTAGCGCTTGGCGGCGATCCTATCTATTACGGAATGCGTTATCCGTTCAGCGGAAGCTACGTGACGTATAGAAAAGCCGTAAGACCGATACTTATGAGCAGAATAGCGGGGGAAAAGTCCGCGATACGCGGATACAGACACGCTATAGCGCATCTATCGAACGAGTCCGCAAAGGCTCTTCTCGAACGCATAATAATCGACGAAGAGATACATATTGACGTTCTCGAAGATATGCTTCGCTCTATCAGCTAACACGCAACAAGTCAACACTCATATATATATCTCCATAACAATGCGGCTCTTTCCTCATGGGAAGAGCCGCTTTCCGTTATGTCATATAATAAAGACGTCCGACGGAAAGTCTCGTTTTATTCAAAACCTATCATTCATTGCCGTAAGCTATTATATGATCTGCGACGTCGTCAGGCTTTTCAGCTATAAAATCAGCGCCAGAAAGTTCGCTTCTCGATCGAAATCCCCATTCGCAGCCCACCGTCACAAATCCCGCGTTCTTTCCCGTCAATACGTCGACGGACGTATCTCCGATGAAAAACTTCTCTCCGTCTATTCCCTTAGTCATATCCAAAAGAACGCTCGGATCGGGCTTTAGCGGAACGCCGTCCCGCGCGCCGTATGCCGCAAAAAACTCATACATATTAAATAGTTTGCTCTTAAGAACGAGCATATCCGCATGCGGCTTGTTAGTGAATATTCCTATTCTTACGCCATCTTTTACGAGTCTATCGAGCATACTGTAAACGCCTTCGTACGCTATTGTCCTATTGACAAGATTTGTTGCGTACTCTTCCTTATATTCATGAAGAATTGTATCCGTTAAAGCGGCGTTCTCAGGACCTATCGCTCTCTCGGTCAAGACTCTCGCTCCGTTGCCGACGAATATTTTATACTCGCTGATATCGCGCGTTTTGAGAGAGTGTCTTTTTAACACTGTATTCATACTCTCGCCGATATCTTCGATAGTGTTAAGCAGCGTTCCGTCGAGATCGAATATCGCGCTCTTCATACTATCAAAGCTCCTTAAGCGCCTTAGACACGTCGCGCATATCGCATTTACCGTTATAGTTCGCCTTAAAATGTTTCATAACGAACGGCACGCTCTTATCTTCAAGCGAAGCGATGATCTCTTTGATCTCGTCAAGGCTCATCATTTTCGGTACGAATTTTTCAACGCACGCGCGCTGAGCGTCAATATTAGCCGCTATATCTTCCTTGCCGACCTTCCTGTAGGTATCAGCCTCTTCGACGAGCTCCTTTACCGCCTTCAACAAAATAGGCGTTATCTCCTCGTCGCTCATATCTTCGTATTTCTTCTTTTTATTGATAGCTTCGACCATTATCTTATTCTTTACTACGCCGAGAATGTTCTTTGCGTTCACGTCCTTGCTCTTCATAGCGTCTATTATCGCCTTTTTAATATCGTCGCGAATCATTATATTTATCTCCTTTTTGTTGTTAATGAATATGAGTTCGGCTTTTATCTCGAACTCATCTCAACGTCGTTATTTATCGTTTTCGGATATATTTACTATCAGTCTCCGTAACCGTTCGGATTGCTGCTCTGCCATCTCCAGCTGTCGGCGCACATCTCTTCAAGGTCATACTTTGCCTTAAAGCCGATCTCGCTCTCTGCAAGAGCCGGATCCGCATAACACTCGTCGATATCTCCGGGACGTCTCTCGACTATCTCGTAAGGAATATCCTTTCCCGTAGCCTTGATGAACGCGTTCACCATATCGAGCACGCTGTAGCCTTTGCCCGTACCGAGATTATAGGTAACGAGACCGGGATTCTTTTCGAGTTTCTTGATAGCAAGAAGATGCCCGTGAGCCAGATCGAGAACGTGGATGTAGTCTCTCACGCCCGTTCCGTCGTGCGTCGCATAATCGTTTCCGAACACGCGAAGACGCGGAAGTTTGCCTATAGCGACCTGAGTTATATACGGCATGAGATTGTTGGGGATACCGTTGGGGTCTTCGCCGATTAGTCCGCTCTTGTGCGCTCCTATCGGATTGAAGTATCTGAGCAACGCTATATTCATACTCGGGTCTGCCTTGTACACGTCTCTCAATATCTCTTCAATGAATAGCTTGGTCCTGCCGTAAGGATTGGTCGCGGAAAGCTCGAAATCTTCCTTTATAGGCACGCTCTTGGGTTTTCCGTACACCGTCGCCGACGAACTGAAAACTATATTTTTGCATCCGTATTTACGCATAGTCTTGAGAAGGTTCAGCGTAGAGACAAGGTTATTATCAAAGTACTCTATAGGTTTTGCCACCGACTCGCCTACGGCTTTGAGCCCTGCAAAATGTATTATCGAATCTATTTTTTCGCTTTTGAAAATATTGTCGAGAGCGTCGATATCGCATACGTCGTTCTTATAAAATTTGAACGTCTTGCCCGTTATCTTCTTCACTCTCTCGAGCGACGCCTCTTTACTGTTCGAAAGATTGTCGACGACTACGACCTCGTAGCCGTTATCGAGTAATTCGATAACTGTATGCGAACCTATATATCCTGCTCCTCCGGTCACCAATACTGCCATATTTACTACCTCCAAATATATTACTCTGCAAATACGAGATTTGCAAACCGATCGGGTTTATGAAAATTTTCAACAAACGTAGGGGAAAACGCGCTCAGTATCATACTGTTATCGTCTCTCCTCTTTATCCTGTACGCGTTAAAGAGCCAGTTATCCATCTCTCCCTTGAAAGCGCTCCTATTAATGAGTCCCACAACGTAAAAACCGCCGTCTTTAGCTATTACTTTCGACTTTATGGGATTCTTTTCTATAAAGTTTATCGACGTATGTCCTTTGAGGTCGTTATCTATATGCGCCGCGAATACTCCGCCGACGGCGTTAAACTCCACCTCTAGATAATCTTTAAGATCCTTCTTCGTCGCGAAGAAAAATTCCACGGCTTCTTCGTCGTATATGGGCGCGTTGTATTCCTTCATCGTTGCCTTAGGCGCGCCGTCTGTAACGTCGAAGAGAAAATATAATCCTTCCTCCGAATACGCGATAGAAAACTCTGCGCGCGGCTCAGCTTCTCCGCCCGACGCATTATCGACAAGCTGTCCTCTTTCGATCGACGACCATCTTTCGTCTACGCGTTCTATATCTATGTTATCCGTCTTCGATACAACGTATTCTTTCATATCTTAGCGTACCTGCTCACGATCTCGCTCATTTCGCCGAGCCTTTCTTCCATATCGCGAACGAGCTTGAACTGCGTCCTGCATCTCACGAGATTGTGCTCGGGATACTGCGTCTTGAAATAAACGTCTCCGTTGAGATAGTCGCCCAAAAATCTCATACCGCACTCGTAAGTCATAAGTATTCCCGCAAACGGAAGAAGTTCCATTTCTTCCTTCGTTATGTTATCGCCTATGCCCTCGAGGAATCCTTTGGAAAAGCTCTCGAAAAGATCTATATCGAAAGACACCTTCGAAAGATCCTTCTCGTCCTCAAGCCCCGTATTGCATCCCGAACGGATAGCGTCGCCGAAATCGTAAAGAAGACTGCCCGGCATGATGGTATCGAGGTCGATAACGCATACGGCTCTATTCGTATCGACGTCCATGAGCACGTTATTGAGTTTCGTATCGTTATGCGTAACTCTTAGCGGTATCTCGCCGCTCTTTAGTTTAGACACTACCTTCGACGTATACTTTTCTCTCGAGAGAACGAACTCTATTTCTTCCTTTACGTTATCTTTTCTATTCTCGTAGTTATTCTCAAGCGCCTTTTTGAAGTCACTAAATCTCGACTCGGTGTTGTGGAAATTCGCAATGACCTCGTACAATTCTTCCGCAGGGAATCCCGACAGATTGCGTACGAATGTTCCGAAAGCGCGTCCCGCGTCTTCGAACATATCGCGGCTCTCGGCGATAGCGTATCCTATCGTATTCTCGATGAGCACGTAAGCTCTCCAATATTCGCCGCTCTTGTCCAAATAATAAGAATTACCGTCAAGCGTCTTGACAAGGGTAAGAACTTCTCTTTCCCAATTACCGCCGTTCTTAACTGATATATCTTTAAGATACTCGGTAACTAGCCTTATATTACGCATCAACTTATCTACCTGCTTAAAAGTATTCTTGTTGATCTTTTGAAGAATATACCTCTTGATTTCGCCGTTCTCTCTTTTAACGCTGACTGCGTACGTATTGTTGATAAGACCCATTCCGTACGGCTCTATTCCGACAAACTGTCCGTCAAAATCAAAACGGCTGATTATTTCATTAAATTCCACTTCTAAAACCTCGTCTCAACACCGAAAAGGCGTTATATGTTATTAATAATATTCTACCACTAATCGTAATACTTTTCAACAACTATTTCCAATTATTTGTAATTTGTATGCGAGTACGCTATCCAAAATCCATGAAATGTCCTATTTTTAATAAATAATAATAAATAAAGACCTCCGCTTATCGCGAAGGTCTCGTCTTTTGAAAATCAGAACTCTCTAAAAAGTTTAAGTTCAAGTTCATTTCGAACTCTATTAGATAAGAAGCAATGAATTTAAGCTGCCTTCTTATTGCCGAGAGCTTCCTGTATTCTTGCGTCTCTCGTATCTACGAACTCCTGCATATCTTCATAGATAGCTTTGCCCAATGCAGACTCCGTATCAACGCTCGGCTTATACTTCTCGAAAGTCTCGTAGCTTGCGAATTCAGCAACGTCTCTGAGCTCCGGCATATAGAACGATGCCCACTTCATTGCGTCGCAATCGTTCTTGTCGTAAGAGAATACGTTGATCTGGTCGTTACTTGCTACGCCCTTAGAAGCGTTGAAAGTGTTGACTATCTTAGCCGCGCCGGACTCGAGAACCTCGACCTTAGCCCACTTCGTGATAAGTCCGCTGGCAGAGATCTCGAGAGTATTCTCACACTTGGTATAAGTCGGGTTGGTAAGAGTGATATACGCCTTAGTATCGTTGATAAGGGTATTCATCGAGTTACGACCTGCGTCCTGAACGTCATCGTCGTTAAATACGAACTTGATAACGAATCTGTCGCGAGCCGCGTCGTATTCGAAACTGGTCTTTTCAACGTCGAGCCACTCGGGATCGTCCATGCTGTACTTAGCCCAACCTGCGCTGAGGTATCCGCCGTCGTCTTCAGCCATGATCTCCCAAGGAGCGTCGGAATAATCAGAATAAGGATTGCTCGTAGAAGGCTTATAATCGCCTGCGCTTCTGTCTATCTTAGCGCCCTCGAAGTTCTCGCACCAAGCTCCGAGAATATTTTTCTTAGCAAGCTCCTCGCTTCCCGTACCGTAGTAAACAGCGGGGTTCTTACCGGTTCTTCCTGCGTTGACCTTCGCGCTCGATATAGACTGATAGTTGTAACCGAGCATATTGGTAATGTTAGAACCTACGGAAGCGGAACCGAGGTTAAATCCTGCGATACCCGCGTTATTCTGGAAATAGTGTCCGTTCTCACCGAAAATATCGGTGTACGGCGAACGAACTATGACCGTAACTTTATCGACGCCGAGCGTATCGTACGCCTGAACCGTCGAATAAGTATCGAGATACCAAGCCTTGTTCACTACCTGAGAATAGTTGAATACCGCCGTTCTGTATATCCATGCTACGACGTTCGCCTTATCCTCTGCGGAAAGAGCGTTGAAATCCTCGGGGTTCTTAAGATCGTCTATAGAAATGCTTCCGCCGGAAGCGCCGTCTATCATATCTTCAACCGACCAGATCTTACCGCTTTCCACGAGAGTGTAGTCCTCGTTAGGATTAGCGGATGCTCTCTGCATCTGACCCATCATATAAACTTCTGCGAGCGGCTTATTGTATTCTACCGAAGGACCTGCGAACAGGACTATGAATACGATAGCCACGATAAGGAGAATGACTACGACCGGAACACCTATGCCGATAGCAATCTTCGCGCCTTTTGACAACTTTGCCATAATTTTCACCTCTTAGTTTACCCGCCTAGGCGAGCCTTTATATTTATTATAATGTTATTTTACACTATAAAATACCCGTTGTAAAGTGTATTCCCAAAAATTTTCGGCGGTAACGGTTAAATTTTACATTGATTTTCAACAAAAACATATTAAAACATATGATTATAATGCAAAAACGGCTGACGTTACGCCAACCGTTTTTGCAAAACAAAATCATATGTTAAATATTTTTATGCCTAAATTTGTAAAAGCGGATCAGTCCGCCTTGTAAGGAAGAAGCGCCATAACTCTTGCTCTTTTAATAGCTTCAGCAAGAATTCTCTGATGCTTTGCGCAAACTCCGGTATTACGTCTCGGTAAAATCTTACCTTTCTCCGTAATGTATTTCTTGAGTTTCGCAACGTCCTTATAATCTACGGAATCAATCTTATCGACACAGAAAGAACAAACCTTTTTCTTCGGAGTTCTCTTCGGCGCGCGATTAACCTTTTTCTCTTCCATAGTTAATACCTCCTAAAATTAAATTCTTTTCGGAACGTCTGCAGTTTCTTTCGAAACTGACGTTCCTCGGGCTAAACAGTCCGATACTTTATTCGTTCTTAATTATTCTTTATATCAAAGATAATTAGAACGGTAGATCTTCGTCGTTCTCTACGGGGGTCAACTTGTTGACCGGCGACTCCTTGCGGTATGAAGAAGAAGCGTCTCCTTCGTCGCCCTGCGCTCTGGTATTGAGGAACTGTACTTCGTCGGCTACTATATCGACCGCGTTTCTCTTCGTACCGTCCTGCGCCTCGTACGTTCTCGTCTGAATGGCTCCGATGATAGCTACTTTGCTTCCTTTCTTCAGATATTTCTGACAGTTTTCAGCGGTAGCTCTCCACGTAACGATATTGAAAAAGTCCGATTCGCCCTGAGAAAATCTTCTCGTGACGCCTATCGAAAATCTGCAGACCGCTACTCCGCTCGAAGTCGTATTGAACTCGGGATCTCTAGTAAGATTGCCTATCAAAAAAACTCTGTTCATGATATCGCTCTGCCTCCGATCACTTTCTGAGGATCATACATCTGACGGTATCGTCATTGATCCTGATCTGCCTGTCAAGCTCTGCCGGAACGTTTGCATCGGACTCGAAGTTCATGAGAACGTAATATCCTTCCGTCTTGTAGTCGATTGGATAAGCGTACTTTCTCGTGCCCCACTTGTCGATACTCTCGACTGCGCCGCCGCTCGTAGTAACAATATCTGAGAGTTTGTCGATGACTGCCTGTTTCTTCTCTTCAGACACCTCGTTCTCGATAATGTACAGCATTTCGTACTTATTCATATACTGCACCTCCTTATGGACTTAATGACCTGCAATGCAGGCAAGGATTCTCCGCAAGAGCAGAGAAATGTACTGTGATTATATCACTAATTTCTTGTCGTGTAAAGCGATTTGACGTCAAATTTATTTTTTGACGTTTTCGCCGCGCCGAACGTAATGACTCGTTTCGTAATCAATAATCTATAATGATTATCAATAAAACATAGATCCGCGCGAGGTTATCCTTACGATTATTCTTGTTTTATATCGTATATACCGTCAGCGCCAAACCGGTTTCAAAAAATATATTAACAACAGAAACGTACATACATATACGTATGTTATCAGTCACACGTACGCATATCGTTGACGTCGTATCTCTTAGAAAACAACAGAAGAAACGAAAGCGCCGACGCAAACGCCGTTACCGCCGTAACTACTGTAAATACAGCGATAGCCGACGCAAAATTGAGCGCAATCAGGTATCGGGTAAAGAGTGTTGCCTTCAAGATAGCAAAGACGATCGCGGAAATTATTGTCGAAATAATATATCCGCCGACAATTTCAAAAGAGGCGGAAAGCGCGCCTATTGCCGCGATATCTCTCTTTCCCGAATTAAGCGTCTTCATCAATAAAAAGTTGCGTCTATTGGCGATAAAAGAATGTCTCATCGCCCCTATAACGAGTCCCGAATGCGCTACGAGAACTATCGCTACGGCGAGTATATATAGCCATAGATAACTTTCTTTCATATTCTCATACGTTTCAAAGCTGCTCGCGCCTTCAACGTCAATGATAAGATTTCCGCCGGATATCATATCTTTTATTCCCTTCGTATTATCGTTATCAATGAACGCAGAATATCCGAAATAGCTCTTAAGAAAAGACGCGTATCTATCGTCCGATACGTATATTGCGGTCTGTTCATTATCCGTCTCGACGCTCACGATATTGACGTCGTAGCTAAAACGTTTGTCAAAAGAAAAATACAACTCTATATCGGTCGCAAGCGGTCTGCCGCTGCCGAGCGTTTGAGATAATATATCCTCCTCTGCGATGCGCTCCGCCAAATCGACGGTCACGATCGTGTCGTTACCCTGAAGGGAAGCGTCACGCTTCAACGTAACGCCGACAAAATACCCTCCCATGATACGCATTTTAGTATTTATCTCGAAAGAACTCATTATATCATCTGCGTCTTGCGCGTTCATATATATCGAGTCCTTATATTTTTCTTTCCCCAAAACAGCGTCGTCGTTTTTTATCGAATATATTTCGTAATTTTTATTTCCTATAATAGCATATCCGCCGTCTATTTTTCCACTTAGAAGAAACTTCGAATACGTATATTCCGTCATTGTCACCTTGCCGACGCGATATCCTTCATCGACAAAAACGTTGTCGGCATAAAAGAGCGCCTCTGCGTTCAAATAGCCGAGATATATTTCATATTTGCTCTCTAGCCTTTTACAAATCTCCGGCGAAAGCGAATTTCCGTTCGCATTGCGTTCTATTATTCTGCTTATCCCGCCCTTTTCCGCCGACGATATAAGATTTTCCGTATTGTCCATAGTTACGAATCCTACGGTGAAGAACGCAAGAACTCCGATAATTACGAACGCGGCGAGAGAAATCAAATTCCTTAAAATCGAAGAACGTATTCTAAAACTTACCGTTTTCATTATGAAACTCAGATTAAACTTTCTTATCGCTTCTTTCGATTTCCCATCCCGTTTGACGTCTTCTCCGCGCCTTAAAACTTCAGTATCCGAATATGCTTTCTTCTCGTCTCTTTCCGCTTCGTCGTCTTCTACAGCGATCTTTCCTTCGCCGGTTCCTACGTTTTCCGCGTCGTTTATTATCCTCCCCCCGTCAAGCGTGATAATTCTGTCCGCAAATTCGTTTCGAAAACATGTATCGTGCGTAACGACGATCACCAATCTATCATCGGAAAGTTTTTTCAATATCTCCATTATATTTCTTGCGTTACGAGCGTCAAGCCCCGACGTCGGTTCGTCGGCAAGTATAACGGGATTTTCTCCGAGTATTGCCGCGGCTATGCTCGCTCTCTTTTTCTCTCCGCCGCTAAGTTTAGAAACTTCCGTATCCGTATACTTTGCTATGCCGAGAGCGCTTAGCGCATTTTTGATCTTATAGTCGCTATCTGAAAAAAGCAGCATATTTTCTCGAAGCGTCAAGTATTCGAAAAGACTGTTTTCTTGAAACACGCACGCAAAATAACCTTTGCTGTTGACGTCTTCAAATGAAAGAGCTTCGCCGTTTATTGCTATTTCCCCAGACGTAGGCTTTATTATCTCGAGAAGCAAATTCAAAAACGTCGTTTTTCCGCTTCCTGACTTTCCGCTAACTGCGACAATGCCGCTTTTCGGCAGCGAAACGTTAATATCGAATATTCCTCTTCCGTTGCCGTAATCTTTATTTATTCCCCTAACGTCTATCATATACGCCTCCGATTATAGTATTGCAAACGTTATGCGAACTTAAGACAATTATCATCGCTTCCGTTAAAACAAATGCGACGAGTATGAGTATCGGACTAAACGTTATCTTATAAGCTAAAAACGTTATACTCGTTCCGACAACAGCGACGCTATCAAAGACGGACAGACAAATAAGTCCGAGAACAAGCGATAGAACGAAAGATAAAACAAGTACGCACGTTATGTAAGCGAATATACATTTTTTAACGGCATCTTTTGTAAATCCTAAAAGGTATAGCGTACGTAAAAACTTTCCGTTCTCTTCCTTTACCGACAGTACATAGATAACCGCGATAACTATCGAAACGGCAAAAAAGCAGTTTCCAGCAACTATCATAATTATAGACGCGATATTCAAAAAATCTATTGAATCCCCATATGGAGATACCGAATACCCGCTACTTAAATACTCTTTTTGGAAGTCTATTTCGTCTACAGCTGCAACGTAACCGTCTATCAACACGTCTAAACTTGCCTTTTCCGATATATAGCAACGGTTTTCGTTATGATCTGTCACCCTATCCGTTATACCTACTACTTTTATATCCGCCGAATACATACCGTGCTTGTATATTTGATGAGATACGCCGAACGTATTCAAATATTCGTTAGGATAATTCAACACGTCTTCGCGCGTTATCGTTTTTTCATTACTGCTCAACTGATAGGCTACAAAGTCCGCAGTCGCGAGATATTCGCCATCGGCGTTTGGGACCCTGCCTGCAATTATCTCCCCCCGATCGATCTTATTCGCAATATAGATTTCGTTACAAGAATTTAGCGAAGCACGAGCGTCCGTATATTTCATATCGGAATACACTGACAACAAAACGTGATTTTCAACGTCTTTCATGTCGTTAATATCGAACTTATCCGTCGTGCATCCCAACAAGCCAGTACCGTATACGCCGCATACCGTCATATCTATCGTTGCCGACAAATAACCTTTCTCAATAATCTTTCCGACTGCGTCTCCTTGAAAGAAATTTGCTTCGAAATAATCGCTTACGATATATTCTCCGAATTTTTGAGGCAGTCTTCCCTTGAATTTACCGTTTTCAATATCCTTTGCAAACAGTTTTTCCGTATCAACGTAATATTCTCCGATACAGTTTTTGCAGTTTTTATTCCCGAAAAAAGTTTCTTCTCCTTTTTCAAACGTATAATAATATCGTACGCCTATTTTATGCATATTATCGGAGATCATATCATTTGTCGGATTCATGTAAAAAACGAATCCGCAGAGCAAAACCGTCAGCGAAAGTACAGTGATTACCGCAAAGCTCAAAGCCAACGCTCTGTTTTTATTGACGCATTTTACAAAAGTAACGAACGTCTCCTTCATCGTAAGATTCGTTTTAACAGTATTATTCGAAATTTGCGTTTCGGGTCTACGACAAGTTAAATCATTATTATTCGAAATTTCTCTTTCTTCCTCTCCGTTATATAATAGCGTTATTGCGGCGTTTTCGATAATATATATTTTGTCGGCATAACGTTTTGCAAGTTCTCTCATATGACTCGACACTACGACAAGCGCGATCTTAGACAGTTCCTTCAAAACTTCCATTACAAGAACGGCGTTATCTTCGTCGAGATCAGCCGTAGGTTCGTCGGCAAGTATAACAGGAGTATTCCTAAGATATGCCATAATAAGAGCGACTCTCTTCCTTTCTCCGCCGCTCAGACTTTTGACAAGCGAATTTTTTAATCCGGACATATTAAAAAACGCTAGAGTTTCCTCGACGTCTATATCTTTATAAGTCATAAGCCTGATATTATCGCTAACACTCATATTTTCAAGGAAAACTACTCTCTGTCCGACATAGCTGAAACTTCGACTCCTTATACCATCTTTTTTCCTTCCCTTAAGCTCGACAATGTTTTCTCCGTTATAAATGATTTCACCTTCTACCGAAATATTCATGCCTATGGCGTTCAAAAGCGTCGTTTTCCCACTTCCCGACTCGCCCGTAATACATACGAGTCCTCTATCAGGCAACGTCAAATTCACCCCGTCAAGAACGGTAAAATCGTATTTTTTAGTTAAATTTTTTATCTCTATCATATATGATCTCCCGCCTTGTATAACGCTTTATTTTACTTGTATTTTTCTAACTTGCGATTTAATATCGTGTAACCTATTGTATAAAAATTTCTATTTCAAAATCTTTGATTTACTCTTTAACTACGCTTTGTCAAATATTAAAATAAAAATATTATGTCTTAATTATACACCCACAAAAAAATTAAATCAATATCCGAGTTACAAATTTTTTATAAACTATATACTAGTTCGTAAGACTATTCAATTTATCAGAGTCTTCGCCAAATAAAATAGCCGCATTAAAATCTCCGGTTGAAGGATTAATGTAATATTTGTATCTATTATGTCCCCATACTCTTATATTAGTTAGTATAGGTCTATCAAAAAAGAACTCCGGCTGATATTCCATAGTAATACATATATAGTCTTCTTTATTAGCGCATCTATATATAGCTATGTATAATAAATCCGTCACATTTGACGCAAAAAAATTTTTGTTATATGAAGGGTCATAATATTCGTACTGTATGTCAATGCCATTGATCTTATTTGCGCTATCATAATAAAATTTCCAATATGTCGATAAAGCCGGATTATCCCTTACGGTTGCAGTTGAGAAAGAACCGTTGATGCCGATATCACCGCTAAATCCCAAAGCAGATCCAGATCCCGTAATTCCTCCTCCAACTTGTCCTCCAACGCTGACAGACGTACTTATGCCGGTGGTTTTAGGCGAAGCATAGGTAAAATATCCTCCGGTTGTTTTCAGATCCGTATATTTTTTTACACCGAATAATCCCTTCTTCATCTCAGCTTTTGTAATACCTGATTTCACATGACACCTTTGCGACCGCATCGTATCGTTAGGATGATTTTCAGGTAAATAATTTGGATCCATATACATCTGACTGACAACGGCTACAAACATATCTCCGTTACATTCTTTTGTAAAAAAGTAATTATTAAAAGAAAATCGAGGCTTTTCGTGAACGTTATCTTCATAATTTTCATGCGGATATTGATTTTCTATATTACAAGGATCGAATGATTTATCAATACTCCTACCTACAAAAGTCCATGTTTCATCAACATTAACCGGAAATCCTTCTTCAGCATAAGTTATTATAGGCAAAAATATCCAAATAATAATAAATGCTATCATCAAAAACATAGGAATAAGCATCTTTTTGTTAATTAAATACATCTTTTTCATAATTCACCTACCCAATTCACAAATTATATTATATTTTGAGTATAACATCAATATATAAAAATGTCACTATTATTTTCTAGAATTTTACATAAAAAATATGCATCGACAACTAATTTCGATGCATATTACAAAATATATACTTTTACATAAAACAAAATTATTTTATCTTATCTTGCCGTCCTTCCTTTTGAACGCCGGTTTATTGATAACTTCTCCGAGCACTATCGCGGTCTTTAACGAATTCTTCACCGCTTCGTCGTCTCTTTGCGTAGCTTTAGAAGAAGTATCCGACACAAACCTCGAATAGTAATGTTCTCCGCATCCCTGAAGATCAGATATCTTGCCCATGCTTTCCTCGGTCGGGATATTCTTTTCCTCGCGTCCTATATGAGCGTGAGTTTTGATGTTAGAAGTTATCGGTTTATAGTCTTTGAGCGTACCGAGCGCCGTATTTTCACCGGCGATCGACGCGCCGAAACCGTTCGCTCTTTCCTTTGCGGCGTTTCCCTGATTGTTACGCTTTTCAACGGCGATTTTTTTATTCTCGTTTAACGCGCGGTTCGTTTTACCGCTGTTATCGAAAAACGGATCTGCCTCTCTCCTCTGCGTATTGTATCCTGTCGTCATCTCCGGTTTGCTATCGGAAATTTCGCTGCTTCTGCCACTTTGTTTTGCCTTATTCTTACGCGCTTGCGTAGCAACGGAAGCTCCGACGCTTATCACGATCATAAGAATGATTAAAATCGGAAAAAATTCCATCTTTCGCCTCCTATCTCCTTTTAAGCTGCCTGCCTCCCAGCAGACAGCCGCATAAAGGAGTTCGTTTCCCGTTATATCAACAACGGATAGCTACTCACCCGATATTACTTATTGTTTTTATCGGTAGGAACGTCGCCTGCGAGATTGTTTCTCATGTTCGTATCGGCAACGACGTTCTGCATATTGTAGTAGTCCATAACGCCCATCTTTCCGCTTCTGAGCGCTTCTGCCATAGCCATCGGAACTTCGGCTTCGGCTTTTATAACGAGCGCCTTCATTTCCTGCGTCTTAGCTTTCATCTCCTGCTCTAGAGCAACAGCCATAGCTCTTCTCTCTTCAGCCTGCGCTTCCGCGATTCTCTTATCGGCTTCCGCCTGATCCATCTGGAGCTGAGCGCCGATATTTCTGCCGACGTCAACGTCCGCAATATCGATAGAGAGTATCTCGAATGCAGTTCCTGCGTCAAGACCTTTATCAAGCACGGTCTTAGATATTCTGTCGGGATTTTCGATAACTTCCTTGTGCGTCTCCGACGAACCGACCGTAGTAACTATGCCCTCGCCGACTCTCGCGATTATCGTCTCTTCTCCCGCTCCGCCGATAAGTCTTGCGATATTAGCTCTTACGGTAACTCTCGCCTTTACTCTAAGCTCGATACCGTCCTTCGCTACCGCCGCTATTATCGGAGTTTCGATAACTTTGGGATTGACGGACACTTTAACGGCGTTGAATACGTCTCGTCCCGCAAGGTCTATCGCCTTAGCCGTATCGAGCGTGAGCGTAATATTTGCGCTGTGCGCCGAAATGAGCGCGTAAACGACCTTATTGACGTCGCCTCCCGCCATCGCGTGCGTCTCAAGAGAATCAATAGCTATGTCGAGTCCCGCTTTTTTAGCGCTGATATACGCCTCTACTATCATTTTCATACTGTTTCTACGAAGCTTCATACCTACAAGTCTCGCCATAGAAACCTTTGCTCCCGATACGAGCGCTCTGAACCACGTCGCAACAGGCAGCAATACAAAGAGCGCGATAATAATAATTACCGCAATTATGACTCCGACAGTAATGCCGATGATCGCTCCGACGTCGGGCGACATAGCCTCGTACACGTCGGCAAGCGCAGTAGCCATATTCATAAACATATCCTTTACCTCCAAATTTTTATATGTTATATACGTTTTTGACGTACATATAACCATGTTTTGATTTTCTATCGCTCAATACCGATTCTTTGAAACCATTTCGGTATCAGCAATATCTTTATTTAATTATATATGAAAAGTTATTTCTCCGATATACTTGAGTGTTCATCCGTCTTATCGGTTTCCTTAGACGGCTCCGTCTCCTTTCTCCGAACGACTATCTTTCCGCCTTCGACACTATCTACTTTTATCAATTCGTCTTTGCGTATGAACTCGTATAGCGCCGTCGCATCGTAAGTTTTGCCTTCGATAGACACCATACCCATGGGACGAAGAGTCGTTATAGTAATGCCGACTTTGCCGACGAGCGACGAATAGTCCTCGGTTCCCGCCGTAATACCCGTCGGGACCGCCGTTTCGTTCTCTACTATCGGCGTTCGGGAAAGCAATCCTTTTTTTACTGATCGCAACATTATCATAAATCCTATGCCAAGCGCGGCAAGCACCAAAAACAGCAAAACGAAGAACTGTATAACGGGATTTCCTTCGCCCGCATATGCAACGCGGATAGCGATACCGGCTATTATAAGAATAGTTCCCGATATCCCGCACACCCCGAACCCCGGAATGAACATCTCCGTGATCACAAGACCTATTCCAATTATAAGACATATCGCAGGGATCACTCCCATACCTGTAAATACCAATGCAAACTCTTGCCAAAACGTCATAGTCACACCTCCCTGTCGTTATTTTTCTTCTTTATTCTCACGTAATATTTTTCGAAAGAATATACCGTCGGAACGGCAAACAGCGTCACGATAAGACACCAATATACGATATTCACAGCGATAGGTTCGAAGAACGAAAGGATCGCAAGCATCGCTCCTATACCTATGAAATACCGTCCGCCGAAACGGTGCGTCAAGAACCAAACCTTTTCGCTCGCCACGCTCCACGGATTGGTCAGTCCTATGAAATAGTTACGCTTGATTTTCGGAAGCAAGTTGCCGATAAGCACTATGTACAAAGCGATGACCAATTTGAATATCGAATACGATATCCCGTATTCGTAGAACTTCAGCCTTATCATGTGCATGATAACGAGCGTCAGTATCATACCCGATATGAACGCCCTAAGCGTCATATACGATTTTTCGAATCTCGCGTAATTGCCTTTATTCGGGTCGATATGCGGCAAAACCGCCAACGCGCACTGACTGACGAACGCCGCTATCGGCAGTATGAACACCGTTATGTTCTTATCCACCAATTCATTCACCGCTCCGTTTATCGTCCACAAATTCGGAATCTTATCGGGCAAAAGCGCGTACGCGATACCCGCGATAGCAAAATCAAGGGCTACCGTGACCCACACGGCAATGATCGTCGCGATCCTCGCCCTTCCGCTTAACGTCCTTGCTTCCATAACCTACCTACTTCTCTCCTTTTCACCAAAACTATTCTTCACAACCGCTATTAGGTTTTTGTTTGACCTAAACTTTCTTTATTCTCACAATGTCAACTGCAATACGATCATTCGCAAAACTTAAATTACAACTAAATCATGTCGATGCAAATATCAGCTCAGCACTTTCGTTATGACGACTTTACCGTTATGTATAAAATATTCCACGCTCTTACCTACGATTTTCGACGCTTCATTATAATAGAAGCAATCGTAAGAGGGATACTCTTTGCCGTCAATATTGAGAAATACCTTACTCAACTCTTTTCGCCACGAACTCCTGTTCCAATTAGTTACAACGCCTACACTACGTTCGATACGCTGCTCATCCTTTTTTACATCTCGCAGTTTGACGAAGCAGTAAATCGCCGGCACAAGAAATGCAAAAATATCAAACGGTATGATAATAATAAAAAATGCGCATATTTTCAAAGTAATCGCCAATTTCGTATTACTGTTACCGCCGAATAAACACATCATTATTATTCCGAAAGCAAGCATAAATAAAAAACAACCGCCCTCTATCAGAATAATTTTCCGACATCTTTGCTCCATATAATTTCTCACGTTATTTCCCTCCGAATATTTACGTTTTTATCATATTACATAATAGCTTTGATTTTTTCGATGCAACTCTCATACATAATATCTGCTGTCGCTAAGAGAGCTTTTTACTTTTTCCACGATATTACTTTTCTTCGTCTTCTCTCTCCGCTATCTCGGCTATATCGTCTCTCACGTTCTTCGCGTCTTTTATTCCCATAAAGAACGCAATGAGATCGTCGAATACCGACGTGTTGAGTTCGTAATAGATGTATTTGCCTTTCTTAACGTCCTGCACGAGATTAGCGTCTTTGAGTATACTGAGATGATGCGATACCGTTGCAAACGTCATATCGAAATGCGACTCTATCTCACCTGCGCTCATCTCTCCGTTTTTCAATAGAACAAGTATTTCTCTCCTCGTCTTATCGCTTAATGCCTTGAAAGTTTTCTGCATCCTGTCCTCGCGCTGTCAAAAACATTTTTATCTACGTCTAAATATTACCATACAAAAATTCGCCTGTCAATACGTTTTGATAAACTTCTAATTGTTTTACGATAATTTTACTTTATATCTTTGTCGATATACATTTAGAGCATAATGAGTCTGTATTTGATTTGAAATTTTCAAAATATACCGACAATAATCCGAAGCGATATAATTTTACTTGCAAATCTCTCCTACCGTACGATTGCAAAGTATTTCAAAAAACATCGATTTTGCTTAGCGTAATTTTTATATTTATCCGCCTTACTGCGATTAATAAAAAGTATCTTTAGTATTTTAACAATAAATAGCGATTATCATATACTTTATAATATGACTTTTTTAATATTGTTATAATAAAAAGAAATTCTATTACAGAATTATTAGTATCATTAACAAAACGTCGAAACGCCGATAATAGGAGCGATCATATTAACGCTAAAATATGAAACGCATTGAACCGATATATTTTATATACTCATTACAATGATATTCTAACGATTATTTTGATGCTACCGAGTTTTGCCGCAATTTTCCGTAAAAATCTATCAAAAATCGCTAGACAATGCGACAATATTATGATAAGATACTAAAGCAATGAATTGTGGCTCCTTGGTCAAGTGGTTAAGACATCGCCCTCTCACGGCGGGTTCAGGAGTTCGAATCTCCTAGGAGTCACCACTGACAAGCGTCCGATTTTGATGTCGGACGCTTGTTACTAATAAAATCACAGTAGCGATATCATAGCGTAGTTTTATAATAACGTAAAGAACTCTCGTTACGAAAATCGGCAAAATTTAATGCGCTGCTATGGCTCAGCAGGTAGAGCACGTCCTTGGTAAGGACGAGGTCACCGGTTCAAGTCCGGTTAGCAGCTCCAAAATAAAAAACCGCTTATAAGATGATAAGCGGTTTTTTATTTTGCGTACTTGCCAACTGCTAAAACATCGTCGCACCTTCTTTCGTTACCTCGATTTCTTCTGTATGTCCGTCCGCAAATTTGTAATGAATTATAGGCATAATAACCCCAAATGTTTTTATTATATTATACCAAAATTAACCCTTTAACACAAATAAATAACCACCGAAATAATTTACTTATAATCGCCATTATGAGAAGGTCGGGAACGAAGTCAAAGATATAACCGATGAAAT
>CAJUMY010000009.1 GCA_910587685.1 uncultured Christensenellaceae bacterium | reverse complement strand
GCAAGACGGTATCTAAGAGCAAGCTAAAGGACGGAGAGACGTATCAGGTAGTAGCAAAGCTGAAGTCCGCGTACGTGAATAACTTCGAGTTTATAACGGCTACGGGCGACGTATCGCCTACGCCTACTGCTAGTATGCCTTATAATTTCGAGGCTGTAGTCGAGGGCGATAACGATAATAACAATAACGGAACTGATCAGGGAAGCGTAGGTATGTCCGATTGGATGCTCACGTGGCTCATAGTGATCACTTGCTTGATAGTAGTAATATTGTTATTGATAGTAGGTGTATTCATTGGAATGATACTCATAGCTATGAAAAAGAGCGAGAATAACGTAGTATATTCTCCTTATCCTCCGTTCTATCCCAATAACGGCGGCGGCGATGAATATGAAGACGACGATGATGACGAGGACGACGAAGACGAGACTTACGGGAGCGGCAGAGAAGGCGAAGCCAGCGGAAGAGAATCAGAAGGCAGCGACGACAAGGAGGGTGCCCGACGTAATGATGAGATAGTCGCGGCAGAGAGCGAAAGCGGAAGATACGTCTCGGATGGCGCGGTCGTAATAAGCGGCAGCGAAAGGCTCGATATCAAGGACTCGATACTATTACTTAGCGACGAGGAGAAGAGGTACATATTCGGACTTCGCGACTACGCTATCGAGAGATCGGGAGAGAAGGCGTCGTTCGCAAAGTATCACTTGACGGTAGGCAAAGGAACTAAGCAGGTAGTGAAGCTCAGCGTCAAGGACGGCGAAGTCATGGCGTACTTTAGGATCGAGGACGAGAGACTCAGAAAACTCAGAATGAACGCGAAGGAGAACGACGCGGAGATAAAGATAAAAGAGACCGAGATAGCCGTAGACAGCGAATCGGCTTTTGAAATGGCTAAGGATCTAATCGACCTAAGAGTTACGCAGATAGAGGAAAATCTCGAGTACAGGAAACAGCTCCTCAAAGAGAAACGTAAGGCGAAAAGAGAACAGGATAAGAACGCGGAGAATATCGTCGATGGCGACAATGCGTGAAATTGACATCGATCATCTAACGGCGGCGAAGCGGTAAAACAGTCTATCCAAGTAAATTAAAGCGACGCGATCAAAGTTTTGATTAAAACATCATTGATCGAGTGAAGCATATATATAGACGTTTCTATGAAAATAGTCTTATATCGGTCAGCCCGGAAGAGAAGGAGATTCTTTTCCGAGCTTTTTATATTAACATGCATTTCTCTTTGATATATACGTTATATAATCGCTTTACTTGATAGGTTCTTATATGTTATCATAAAGATGCGAACGGATATATATTGGTTACTCGTTCGCGGATCTAAAATATAATTTAATAAAAATACGATTTGAAAAGTTGCGAACTGAGTAGATATAAAGGAAGTCGGGTTCGAATCCCGAGCAACCGCCATTTCTGTATTTGACTGTGTGAAATAATAGGACGCTTTTATGCGATCTTATTCGATATTTTGACGTGTCATGAGTCAGATTACCTTGCGTATTTTATTACTCGTTGTGGCGAGAAACGTGTAAAGGGCATCGGTTGCCGTGTTTACGCGTTTTTTATTTTACCGAAACGATAGTAAAGGCGATGATCGGACGACTGCTCGGAGCGTTTTTTACGCTCATATCATGAAATATGAAGATCGGCTACGCGTCGAAATATGATATTTTACTAAAATAAAAGGAAGATGAAAAGGATGAAAAAAATATTCAAGATATTGAGCGCTATGCTCATAGTTTGTTTTGTCTTAAGCGTTGCGGCAAGCTGCGCCGCGAACGAGTATGTTTTGACAATAACGGAAAACGGCAATACATATACTGCGGTCATAAAAGTCGGCGACAGCTATACTCTTAAAAATCCCGACGAAAGAGAAGGCTATAATTTCGTCGGTTGGTACTCTGACGGTAAACTCTTGAAAAGTACATTTACGCCTACGTCGGATATGAAGATAGAGGGAGTGTGGGAGAGATTCGATAAGCTTGCGGAGGAATTGAAAATTTCTCTCAAAGAATATCTGTCCTCCGATAACTTTAAGAACGCCGCAGAGAACGCAAAGACCGCCGAGGCGAGACTTCCTCTACTATATTTGCGTTACGTAAAAGGAGATTTTTATAACGACAACGCTAAGGCGCAAATCAAGAAGTACCTCGATATGATAGAGGAGATAATCGAGGACGGAGCTATATCCGACGCGGCGTTTATTTCATCCGAAGCAGGTCGGCAGGGTTGGTACGGCGTTCCCGATTATCTTTACAGCTGGTCGGCGATATATAATCAATATCTCGACAGTCGTTCTTTGTCCGAAACGCCGAGTACCGAGTATTCAAAATACGACGTCATGATAAAGGACTACTTAAAGTATGTCGATTCGTTTTATTCCGACGCGCTGTATACGTTTGGCAATGAGGAGATCGCTCTCTCTGAAATACTTACTAAGGGAAATAACTGCGTCAATAATTTTACAAACGACAGCTATAGGCTCGAGTATGAAGTAATGAGAGACATCCTCGGCGTCATATATTCCGCAACGGGCAAAGACAGCGGACACGCAGAATTCTTATCAACTTACGAACGCGCCTTTGCAGAATACGCAGATATGACTAAAGATATGCGTAACGAGATGAAAGCGAAACTGAAGACGCTATGGTATTCTTGCGTTCCCAATACGAAAGTCGCTTGGGGTTACGATATCGAGAGCGTATTGACTATAACTGCGTACAATCTAGGACTGCCGCTATCAGATACTGTAGAAAATTCCGAAAAATATATGCTCTCGTATTACGATAAGGACGTTGACGGGAATTGGATAAAGGACGGAGGAACTGCGAATTGGGTAGGGTTTTCCGGCAGACCGCTTGCAGGTTCGATATTCAGGAATCATGAAAAATACGACGTCGCGTACGAAAAGACTATGCAGGGATATTTCCCGTTTACCGACGGTTGGGATCAGCCGCTTGAAGAGATGATCAATATGGATAGATTGTGCAATTTCTATAACAGCGACCTTAATACCGGGGCGAGCGCGGAGCCTTTTTACGGACTTCTTTACGGATTTATGAACGGAGTTGATATGGAGCATTACGTCAAAGAAGTCTATCATTTAGAAATATGCGTCGGCGAAGGATGTAAATATCATATCGACGAGGAAGTCGGACAAGTTTACAACGTGATAACTCTATGGAGAGAGACGCTTAAAAAAGATAGCGAAGGACGTTACGTGATAGACAACACTTCGGATATGGCTGTCGCTATAGCCTACTGCGCGATGGTTTATGGCGTCGAGGCGCCGTCTCCGCTCGGACTTTACAACTCCGCTGATAAAGTCGTCGATATAGGCTGAATAAATATGAAAATAGCATAATAAATCGATACGCTATAATTATGCGGCGGTTCGCGCCGAAAATTCGAAAATCAAAAACCGACGTTTGCGGCGCCGCAAAACGCGTCGGCTTGCATAAAGCGAGGCAGGTATTTCTATGAAAAGGAAGAGCATCATCAATATTATTATCATATCGCTAGCGGTCGTTGTTATCTTGTTCGTTTTTGCCGCGTGCGACGGAGTATGGGGAAAGGATAAGACGTCGAGCGATCCCGAGTACGTGACGCTTAACGGCGAGCAGTTATACTTTACTCTAGAGTTGCGCGAGGAAGGGAGTTCCTTTGAAAGCGAAGGAGGAAGATACGACCATTCTTCTATCGACGGCGATATTATTTGTTCGTGGAAAATACCTATGTACGGCGCGACTGTGTACGAGGCGGTATCCAAGTTCTTTGAAGATAGGGACGACAGTATTTCTTTCAGGCTTGCGGAACACAGGTACTATATGTTTTCAAAATGCGTTCTTACGGACGGAAGAGAGTACGATCTCGAGACGGTATATATTTCGGCGGACGGCAAATATGCAAAATGCGCGAACTTTATCGAGTTGCTCGGAGAGGATAACATTGCGGGAACGGTTGACGACCTCGACACTTTAGTGCTAGTATATAAAGGATGGCTAAGTTAATTAAAAGGAGTGAAATATGAACGGGATTTCATTAAATAAGGTCGAAAGACTTTCAAAGACAAAGGGAATAAAAGGTTGGTTTTCGCTTGTATGCTTGCTGGCGATAATGTGCTTCGACCAGTTTGTACTGGAGATACCTTTTATGAATATCGCATTCCCGATATTGGCGGTTTGCGCCGCGTGTATGTCGCCTATAAAAAATATAGTTTTGATACTCGCGTATTCATTGATATTCGAACTTAGCTGTATAGCTTGGATGCCTATGGAGTTGCCGAGAGTCCAACTGTGGCTTTTAGAGGTCGTTATCGGGTACAGTATGCCGCTTATTTGTTATAAAGCGCTTAACGGCAGTCACAAAAATATCAGCGTATTTTCATATGCCGCTATCGCTTCGCTTGGCGAACTTATGTACTTCTGGGTATCGGTCATTGCGACTGTAGTTATTTGGAAAGTTCCGTTCGGGGCGTATATCCTCAGCGATATTCCGTACGAAGCTATCGGCGCTGTCGCGACGTTCGTATGCGCTATCCCCGTCGCCGGCGTATATAAGATAATGAGCGGAGAATTGGTATTGGGAAAAAGAAAGACCGCCGATGCTTGCGTTATAAAGCTGTAGGATAAGTTTATGGTTTTTCGAAGTCTAATTTTTGAAAAACAACTTACTAAAGCGTCTCAGGTTCGTCGGAGGAAGTTTTGATATGGAGTGCGAGATCAGGGAGTGGAAGATGGACGATGCGGAAGAACTTGCCGCTATCGTCAACAATAAGAAAGTACTCGATAATTTAAGGGACGGTCTGCCTTATCCGTATAAAAAGAGCGACGCGGTTGAGTTCATTTCGGCAATGCTCGGAGAAGATAAGAACGACGTTATCGCGTTCGCTATCGTTTTCGACGGCGCGCTCGTTGGGAGCATCGGCGTATTCAGACAGCAGAATATACACGCAAGGACTGCCGAAATGGGCTATTATATAGGCGAAGAGTATTGGGGGAGAGGTATTGCGTCGAACGCTATCGCAAAAGTTACGAGATACGTCTTTGACAATACCGATATTATAAGGATATTCGCGGAGCCTTTTTCCCGTAACGCGGCGTCTTGCAGAGCCCTTGAGAAGGCGGGATTTAAGTTTGAAGGAACGCTTAGAAGTAACGCAGTTAAGAACGGAGAGATACTGGATATGAGAATGTATTCGCTCGTTAAAGAAGATTTGATATAAGTCTTTTTAATACGTTTCTCGGTTTTATTCGGACGTAAATAAAAGAGTTTATTAAAAGTAAAAAATCACATTGATGATATTTAGATTTATCAAAATATTTAACGCCGCTTAAAGGTATCAAGCGGCGTTTTTGATTTTTATTATACTGTCGATTTGGGTATATTATCTTAATTCGATATACATATGGATATATTTTTATGTTAAGATAATGCGTTTTTATTCTCCTTTGAGCGTTGAGATCACAAAATCTATATGTTCAGATCTTACGCCGAGAGCGACGAGCGCGTTATACGTCTTTTCGCTTAGCGACGAGCCGTTTGCTTCCGCTACGGCTTTGTAATACGGACTGTCCGTTACGCCCGTTTTGTGACGCGTACCTCCGATTTTCCCTAAATTCGAGAACATATAATCTTTAAGAAGATCGTCTTCGCTAACGCCGAGAAGAGCGTTGATCAAAAACGCCATCATTCCCGTTCTGTCGGTTCCTATATTGCAGTGGAATACGAGCGGATAGTTTTCTGCGTTTGCAAGTAGGGAGAACATATAGATTATCTGCGCTCTGTTGTCAAGCCACATATTTCCGTCCCACTCCATAGGACAGTTATAGTAATTGACGCTATCGCCTAAAGGACTTGAATCGATGCCGCCGATCTCGCCGTCGTCGGATTTTCTAAGATCGATTTCGCATCTTATGCCTAGCGTTTCGAGCATTACTTTTTTACCGCTTTCGGTTATTTCGATATTGGGAGTTTTCGCGCTGCTTTCGTTGAGACGACCCGAACGGTAGATAAGCCCCTGTTTCGTTCTTTTTCCGCTCCCTGTCTCCCATCCGCCTAGATCTCTCACGTTAGTCACTCCGTCAACCGATAGATTACGAGGACAAGCGCCGTCGGTCATGAATTCGTTGACTTCGCTCTCGACGCCGTTCGACGTTACCGTCCAGTAATATGAAGCGGCTATCTTGAAATTGTTGAGATAAATATCGTTCTTATCCGTCTTATAAGTAACGGCGTTGGACATATCGCTATTTTCACTGATCTTTACGGTGCAGTCGGAGGATTTAATATCCCATTTCAATCTCAAATCTACGGGTTTACTTAGTTCTTTCTTGCCGTTTGCGTAGGCGGAAGCGTTTGAAGATAGCGCTCTTTGCAGATACGTATATTGCTTGTCGGTATGTATCGCTAACGGCTTTTCGGGAGCTACTCCGAGCTCAGCTACGCTTGTTGTCGAATTGTCGTGAAGCGTACAGCTTACAAATAGCGACAGTAACAATATAAGTACTACAATAACGCTTAGATTCTTTTTCATCTTTCCCTCTCTGATTTTTAATAAAGTTTTATTGAACCAAACGTAACCGCTCTATATTATACGTGATATCGGCGGTATATCTATGAACGTTTTAACATATGTCTCTTTATCGATATTTTATCATAACGCATTATGAAATTGCTATTGTTTTTCATCGTTTGATATTAATATCGCGTAATCGGCGTCATAAATCTAATATATTATAAAATTATATTGAAATACCGTTCGATATTTGGTAAAATATCAGAGGAAAAAATTTTTTCCGTGAACTTACGGAATACGGAGAGGTGAATTATGGCAACCGATAAAGGATACGTTGGGTACGTAATGGACATGCTCGGTCATTTTGACGGAGTGTCAACGAGAGCTATGATGGGAGAATACGTATTGTATTTTAGAGATAAGGTGATAGGCGGTATATACAATAACAGAGTATTGTTGAAACGCGTTCCCGCTATAGATAGGATGATCCCTAAAGTAAAACTCGAGATACCTTACAGCGGGGCAAAGGAAATGGTTTTGCTCGAGGATATAGAGAACAGAACTTTTACTAAAGAGCTCTTTGAAAGTATGTACGATGAGCTTCCGATAAATAAGAAGAGAAAGAAATAGAAATCAAGAGCTAAACCAAGCGATAACTTATTGATGATAGTACAGATTATGTTGCGTTGGAATAGGTTGTTTACACATAACGCGCGCAAAGAGGATACTAAATAGTTGATAAAACATATATTTTAAGCGAAATAAGTTAGTTATAAAGATTGACAAGCATTGATTTAAGTTGTATAATTAAGCACGCAACACAAAAAGCGCGGAATAGATTTGATATTTCGAGATGTAGCGCAGTTTGGTAGCGCGCTTCGTTCGGGACGAAGAGGCCGCAGGTTCAAATCCTGTCATCTCGACCATTTTTATTAACAGAGAAAGACCTTGAAACGGAAAAACGTTCCTTTACAAGGTCTTTTTTGTTGTAGAAAATAAAGCGTACTTTTCATATTGTTCAGCTCAAATAATCGCAGTATAAAAATACATACAGGACTTTAATAAAAATTTAGAAAAAAGTTGCCGAGACGTTCTCGCCCGTCGATCATATCTAATAAAATTATATATAATTCAACAAGGTGATGCTGTGACTTAACCGATAAGATCCTGCAATCGTTTCAAGAAAACTTGCGCGCATTTCGGAAACACCTGATATTTCTTCCACGCGATATCGAGATGGGAGATGAGTTCGGGATAAAGAGGGCGAAAACATAAATTCGAGTTTCCCGTTGTGTTGATTATTTTTTCCAAACTGACGGCATACCCCAGACCTTCTTCTACGAGCAATGACATATTATACAAAAGATTGCCCGTTGCAACGATATTGAGCTCATCGTCTGTTTTTTTGAACCATTCGCTTATTTTGTTTTTGCCTATCGACTGACGGGAACGAATAAATAGGCTTGTCCCATAGATCTTCGGGCGTTATGCGCTAATTTTAATAGCAAGGGATTGAGATTTTCTAACGAACTTCCAAGCGATTATCGGAAAGCGTACGTTAACAAGTCGTTTGCCGAAACGTACCGCGTAGGCGAAATATACGATATATCTGTAGACGATCACGGCGATACTTATGATGGAAAGGTAAAGATACTGGGATATTTGAACGGCAAAGATTACTATGTATTTTCGAGCGGAGATATCTATTTCAGAACTTTACAGATGCTCGTGCGCGATGAATTGCCGCAATTTGCGAGCTTGTCGAGCGGGATATTCATCAATGATAAAAGCGTGGATTTCTATAGGAATTTGGGATTCAAGGCGTTGACCGTTCAACAATACTACGATTATGAAAAAGAAGATTCGCCTTTTATGAATTACTTGTATCTTGCTATCGTAATCATGCTATTTACTTTCGTTACGATTTTGTGCAATTACGTTTTGAGCGTAGACAAAACGTCGAAGAGAAGCGCAACTCTCTTAGTGTGCGGCAATACCAATGCGGCAAGCGTTGCGATAGAGGGTATTAAGATGCTAGCCGTTAGATAGTATCATGAGCGGTATGTAAGCTAAAACCGTTTTAGCATTTGACGCGCAATTTTACTACAATTGAGTACAAATTTTTACTCTTATTTTCACGTTATGTCGATATATGGTTATCAAATCACAAAATGTTACATAAATTATCATTGAAAAAACTCGATAAATATAATACAATATATATGTATATAAGGAAAGGAACGTTAGATGAGCGTCGCATATACATCGCTTGTCGCGGCAAAATGATAATGGAGAGCAAATGGATAAGGGTATAAACCATAGTAACGCGAAAAAGATATATATTATGTTGACGAAGACAAAGACGAGTATTGCGAAACTTATAAAGAACGTCAATAAGTGCAACTATACTCACTCTTCGATTTCGTTGAACAGGGATCTGAGCGAGCTTTATTCGTTCGGACGCAGAAGACTTCACAATTTCCTTATCGCCGGATTTATAAAAGAAAACGTCCGCGACGGAGTTTACGCTTGGAATCAAGACGCTCCGACGCGACTTTTCGAACTCGAAGTGAGCGAGGAAAGTTATAATAAAATAATAGGTATTATCGACTCGTTCAAGAAAAATTATAAAAAGCATAAATATAATATGATAGGACTATTCGCTATTCAGTTGAATAGATCTATGAAACGCAAATGGCGATACGTCTGTTCGCAGTTCGTTGCGAAGTGTCTTATCGAATCGGGCGCGATCAAAGAGTTGCCAAAGGACATATGGCTGATGTCTCCCGACGATCTGCCTAACATCAAAGGAATGAACGAGATATATACAGGAGCGCTCAAGGGAGTTCTTGACGGTATAGAAAATAATGAATTTTGATTGAATGTTTTATTCGTCTGTAAGTACTTAAAATTGTTTGTGATTTAGCAATAAAGGTGTTTTAGCAAATCTTTGAATTACAGTGATTTTGTGTGAGTTACAATCTTTGATTGCATATTTTTTCAATATTTAATAGCTAACAGATGAATTTGAATATCGAGCATATTCTTCGTGTCGTTTATTATCGAAATATATCGAAAGTGAATTTTATGAAAGTTATTTCTGTGTTTAAGCGTTTGTAATCAAGTAATAGTTTTTCATGTTTTAATAATACATTTTGCAAATATTATGCTCAATATAATTATTTCAAAAATCATATTTGACAAAACAGAAAAATATTGTTTGGTAATATGCAAAAAATACGTCTAAATCATTGCGATTCTTTTTATTATATCATATAATATGACTGATAGTTAATATAAAATATTTGGATATTGATCCAAGTTAAAATTTTGATCCTAATAGGGATTCTGTCAAGAGTTTTGATGCGAGACTTGGAACGTTGCAAATTGACGGAGCTTGGTTCGCTCCTGATTACGGAAAAATAACGGCGAAACGATAGTTATTAGCGGAAGTGGAAATATGAAGAGCGGTTTTTCTTCATATAGCTGTAGTGAGAACTATAATGATGGCAGTCCCAATGACTGGATCGCAAGAGTGTCGTTTGACAGTATGAAAATTCCATATTGATCCGGAGTAGTGTTTAAGATGTTAAAACTTCACAATGTTACTAAAATATATGAGAACGGGACTGTAGCGCTCAAAGACGTGTCTTTGGAGTTTCCGGCAAAGGGGTTTATCGCGGTAGTAGGAGCTAGCGGTTCCGGTAAATCTACGTTGCTTAATATTTTGACTGCAAACGACTCGGTGACTTCCGGAAATGTATACTTTGACGGCGAAGATTATCTTAATCTAACTCGTAACAGAATATCGAACGAGTTTTCTTACGTCTATCAAGACTACAAACTTATCGAGCATTTAAGCGTAGCTGATAATATCCGTATCGGTTACGAGTTGAGCGGAAGGAACAGCGATTTTAATATTGATGATTTGCTTGAAAAAGTAAAGATCGGAGATTGCGGAAAAGAATCGGTAACGAATCTTTCCGGCGGTCAGAAGCAGAGAGTAGCCATAGCCAGAGCATTGATAAGAGATCCTAAAGTTTTGGTTGCGGACGAGCCCACGGGCAATCTTGATAAAGTCAACAGCAATAATGTATTCGAACTTCTAAAAGAGGTGTCTAAAGAGAGACTTGTCATAGTTGTAACGCACGATACCGATCTTGCCGAAAAATACTGTAACAGGATAATAAAGCTCGATTACGGCGAAATAGAGTATGATAATGTGATCTCGGAAATGGTGGAAATCTGCAAAAAAGGAGAATATATATCTAAAAAGAGCGAGATTTCTTCAGCGTCTACCTTAGCCCTTGCGAAGTCTTTTAATAAAGGAAAAAAGGCGTTAAAAATAATCAATATCACGCTTTCGATAATTATGACTGTGGCGCTTGTTCTTATGATGGGGTTAGCTATGCTTAAGGAAGAGGACGCTATCTATTATAATATGAGAAAGAACGGCGGTAACGCATTTGCAGTAACGTGCGAAAAAAAAGATAACGAAAGCAGGCGCGAACTGCCTCTTGATAAGCTGAAAGAAAAGCTCGACGGTGAAAAAATACCCAACGCGTTCATATATAAGAGCATCGACAATTTCGCATCATACAATATAGTTCCAAATATAGGAGACGAGTACGTCATACAAAATAGACCGGTTACGCTTGTAGAAAAAGTGCTTATGAATTTGGACAAAAGTAAATACGTGATAGCGACGAACGATATCGAAAATATAGGTATTAAGATCATCGATGGGAGGGCGCCTAACGGAAAAGACGAGATCATTATATCTAAGACGCAAGCAAATTTTATGCTCGAAGTAAAAAATCACGCTTGGTATAAAGATAGGGGCGACGGAGAATACGAGACTGAATATATAGCCTATAATAGCTATAACGACATATACGCTAAGCCTACGTTGTACGGTAACTTGAAGGTTGTCGGAGTATTCGAAGATCATTTTGACGTAAATAAGATCAAATATAATAAAATAGCCGCTAATCCAAAGGAGTTTTATAACGGCAAGAACGTTAATATCGAAGGAATAAAGTTTTACGAAAAACAAAAGTTGAGTCAGTTGTTTTTCGATACGTATAACGCCCTGGAAATATTCTTTATCCAAAGCGTTATAGTTGGCGAAGACGCAGTCGAACACACGCGAATAGAAGAGGGGAATAAGAAACTTTTTATCGATGGCAGGAAACTTTCTCCTAATGAGATAAAAAACATATACGATTGGTGCTCGCTTACGTACGGTTTGGATAATGCGCTTGATATGGATTCGACGGGATATGTAATGTTCGAGTATGATTATTCCGGCGAACTTAGAGGAGCCGTTCAAAATATTCGATTTTACGGCGAATATCTATTCATTCCGATATTGATATTCGTAATTTTGGTAATTGCGCTGTTGGCGCTCAATCATTATATTGTTACTGTCAAATATAACGCAAGCGATATATTGATATTAAAATCGCTAGGAGCAAAAAAATTCGATATTCTGAAAGTATTTGCAATAAACGCGGGAGTGTTGCTTTTATTTGACTTAGTGATCGGAATAGCGTTAGGTATAGGTTTAACGGCGCTCTTTGACGGGCTTTTAAGAACGTTCGACAATAATGCGGCATATACGCTATTGCCTATAAGTTTTCTTCCAATATTTATATCCATAACAGTTATTATATGTATACACGTTTTAGCTCTTGGCGCTAATATATTCCTATTTAACGATAAGAATTTGAGGAAAGCGTTCCAACGGGCAAGATGATTCTATAGCGAGTACGGATATTAATATTTATAGATATAGATAAATCGCAACGACAGTTTTATAATCAAAAATATGGCAATAAATTATCAATGCGGAGTACTTTATAAAAAGGAGGTTATGAGATAATGAGAGCTTTTGTGAACGAGAACTGTATCGGTTGCGGAATGTGCCATGAAGTTTGCCCCGACGTGTTTTCCATGTCGGACGGAGATAGGGCGGTCGCTGTCGATGCGGAAGTAAATAATAGCGACGATAGCGTAGAGATAGCCGCGGACGGTTGTCCGGTGTCCGCTATAGAAATAACGTATTGATAGTATCGCTCTACGTCGGTATGCGGCGCAAGTACGGTAACTCGCCGCTGTGAAATATGCGGTATCATTAGAGATAAAAAAGAAATCAGTAACGCCGCGAAAGATATTTCGCGGCGTTACTTTATTACGTCGTATTAAAAGTTGTTTTCGATAGCTTTGGATACTTATCCTTTATTGGCGATATATTCTTCGGTAATCTCATAGGCTCTCGCGAGAGTCGGCCCCATGCCTTCGGAAAGAAGAACGCCGTTAAAGTCTGCTTCGCTGTAGTTGTTGCCGAGCGCAGTTCTTGCGGTATTGTGGATGTCGACCATTACCGTTACGCCGTATCCGTAGGGAATGAATACCGTCGGATTCTCCATCAATAATTGCAATAGACCTTTGAGCGATTCTATATCTTCGGGAGTGTCGTCCTCGCCGATGAAGTCGTCGAGTCCGTAACCGAAATAATTATACTCAATGTCGTATAGCGCGTTCTCCGCGTATCCTACGATAGTATAATATGAATAGAACTCAGCGTACAATTTTACGGCTTTGTCGTTGCTGGTTGCCGCTATGTGCTCGAGTAGCGCGATCTCGGTGTACTTTGCCCAACCTTCGGCAAATGCCGTAGTCGAAGAGCTCGTCATCAAAAGATTGGAGTAGTTCTCTTTTTCGTTCACATATGCGTAAAGGTGACCGGGATAGCCTTCGTGAGCTATGGTTGTGAGCATAGTGGTAGGCTGACCTTCGAGATAGTGGGGATTGAGCGTTATATGTTCGGTAGAATCTTTTTCATCGATAGGCGACTTTAGGTAGTAAGCCATTGACGAAGATATTTCGGCAACCGTTTCGTCCATATATTTGAAATCTATCTCGGGAACGGTCTTGAGATCGGGAACTATTGATTTTGCCGCAGTCTTGAGATACGTAAGCATTTCTTCGGGCGTCGTCAGACCGAGTAGAGCTTTTTCTTCGTTGAGATACGCTTCGAAATCGGCTTTGACTTTGGGGTCTGTCAGATTTTTCACCTGTTCGAGAATGCCGTTCATTTTAGTGTATGAATCGATAAGAATATCGAGCAATTCATCATACACTTCGTCATAGTTGACGTTCCTCATCCCGGTCTGATGCTCAAAACGCCACTCATAGTACGCTTCTCCCGCCTTTCCGCAGGCTGTGAGATAGCTGACTCCATTTTTGGTATAATAGCCTTTGTATTCGTTGAGACCTTCGGCAAGAATTTTTATTCCCGACATAAAGCTGTTCGTCAGCGCGTCGGAGTACTGAGATATGTAATCTTTCTTTGCAGTGTCGCTAAGGAACGACGCCGAGTTTATTTTATTCCTTATGAGCGCGTAAAGATAATAGTCGCCTCCTTTTTCGATAACAGACTTGAGATAGTCCTGCATAGCGACGATCGTCTCGTCAAAGAGCGGATATCCTTCGTCTACTCTGTCGCCGAGATAGTCGAGATAGGTAGTGAAGGCGGTTCTCGTAGAACGAGTTATCGCAAGAAGGTTTTTAACGTCTTGTTCGTTGCGGAAAGCGAAGTTCTCAACGGAATCCGCAAAAGAAGCGACGTATCCGCCCTGCGAGTCGATATACGAACTGCCTATTAGAGTAAAGTCCAAAGCGTAAGTCGAGCCGTAATAGGAAAGATATGATGTCAGCGAATTTTCAAGATAACGGTAGATAGTGACCTCGTTACCCTTCAGCTTTGCGAATTTGACCTTCTTGAATTCGCTGTGGAACATATTGAGCGCTTCGTATGTATCTTTCATATCTTCTTCGGTCGCGGCTTGGTAGTCGTACCACGAAGGTTCTCCCGATTGTTTATAACCGAACGATTTTTCGGGATCGACGGAAAATACGTTCCAGCTCAGTACGTCGTTTCCGAGCAGGACGAACGGAAATTCTTCCGCAAGCATATTGAGTCTCGCGGAATTATACTTATCGAATATCGAGCATGCCGTAAGACAAAGCGGCAGACATGTTACGATGAATACGATCAGTAATGCAAGAGCAATCTTTTTCGTACGTTTTTTCATAGTGATTATACACCTCTTCGTAAAAATTTTTTCTGATTTTATAGTTTATTTTTTGAAGACATAGATACTACTGTCTCCACGTGTCGCGTATTCGGAAACATATCGTAGGGTATGATCTCTTTTATTTCATAATTGTCCTTTATATACGAATAGTCCCTTGCGAGCGTCGACGGATTGCAGGATATATATATTATTTTGTCGGGATTCGCCGAAAGAACGGCGTTCATAACGTCGATGTCCGCGCCCTTTCTAGGCGGGTCGAGAACTACGGAGATATTGCTGTCCATCGTCTCTTTGTCGCTGCGAAGTTCGCCTATGAGCTTTGGAAGACACACCGCGGCGTCGCCGAGGATATTCGTTACTTTATTTTCGTTGCCGTTGGCTTTTGTGAGTTCGTCGGCGTTCTTGACGGCGTCTTTTACTATCTCTATTCCGTATGCTTTTTTTGCTCTCTTCGCCAATATATTCGTGAGTATACCAACGCCCGAGTAAGCGTCTATGACGATATTATCGTCGTTTTCTGACAGCATATCAGATACTTTTGAATATATCGACTCTCTTATCGAGTTGTTTATCTGCATGAAGGAATAGGGAGATATCTCTGCCTTTATTCCTTGCATTTCGCACTTTATCGCGTTAGTTCCGTACTTAAGCAACATCCTCTTTCCGAGTATTACGTTGCTTCTTTCGCGGTTGATATTAACGTGCAGAGTGAAGTTAGCGTTATACGCCTTGAACACTGATATCAGCTCGGCGAGTCTCGGCAGTTCGTTTGCATTGACGACTATGACTATCTGAGTTGTTTCTCCGACGTGTCTTAATAGGATATGTCTAAGGATACCTTTTCCCGTCAGCTCGTTATATGCGGTCAGTTTGTATTTGTTCGCCCATTTCAAGAACGATCTTATATATCCGTTAAAACCGTCTTCTTCAAGAATACATTTGCCGACGTCGACTATGTAATGACTGCCTTCTCTGAAAAAGCCCGCGTATATCTTTCCGTTCATCGAACCGATAGGCATCTGGACCTTATTTCTGTATCCGAATATCCTGTCGGACGGAACGGTCGGCTTAGGATCAACGTCGACGCCCGCGTTCTTCTTAAAACAGTTTATTATCTCCTGTCTTTTATATTCGAGCTGTTTTTCGTATACGACGTGCTGATAGTCGCAACCGCCGCATTTTCCGAAATACTTGCATCTGCTGTCTTGCCTTACGGGAGAAGCGGTCATGAGCTTTATTATTTTCGCATATGCGAAATTCTTCTTTACCTTGAGCACTTCTATCCTTACCTGTTCGTCTTTAAGCGCGTAAGGGATAAATATAACGAAACCGTTGTCCTTCGCAATGCCTTCGCCGTTCATCCCTATATCCGCTATCGTTACCTCGAGTATATCGCCTTTTATCATACGTTAAGTATACTATATTAATCGGAAAATGTACAAGAATATTCGCGTCCTTAAGAAAGTTTTGAATGATAAATCGCAAGAATTTCAGTTTTACGTCTCGACGATCGAACGCTTCGCCGTATTTTATTTCGAAATTATAACGAGAATAATCAAAATGTATATTGACTAACGATCTATATTAATATATAATATTATTATCCGAAATACATACTTAAAATTCCATTTTGATTTTTATCAACTTCGGACTGTCTGTGTTAAGGACAATAAAAATAGTTACGCTTCTTAAGCGGCCGGCTATGTATAAGGAAAGCGTACTTAAAGGGTGGAAAAATATGAATATCTGGCACGACATTAGCGAAGACAGGATAAATCCCGACGATTTCTTCGCGGTTATCGAGATTCCCAAGAACTGCAAAAACAAATACGAAGTCGACAAAGAGACGGGTATGCTCATGCTCGACAGGATACTTTATACTTCGACGCACTATCCCGCGAACTACGGATTCATTCCGCGAACGTACGCCGACGATAACGACCCTTTGGACGTTTTAGTCATGTGCGGAGAGGAGATAGCTCCGCTGTCTCTCGTCAGGTGCTATCCCATAGGACACATCGCGATGAACGACGACGGCAAAGAGGATATCAAGATTATAGCGATACCTTTCAAAGAGCCGACGTGGAACTGTTATTCCGACGTAGGCGAGCTGCCTCCGCATATCATAGACGAGATAAAACACTTCTTCAACGTATACAAGCAGCTCGAAGGAAAGAATATGGTCGTTCTCGAACTGTACGACAGGGCGGAAGCCGAGAAAGAGATAGCGAAGTCAATGGCGAATTATAAAGAGAAATTCGTCGATATCTATAAGCAGTAAATTTGTCGCGGCGAATATCCGATAAATGGAATTATAGATAATATTCGAAATTCATAGATTAAGGTAATAATAAAGAGTGAAAATATGCCGAATCGGGCAGCGTGAGGAACGTTTTCCGCGTCGGCGTTATATCAAGCTAATCAAAATCAAGGCGGTGGAAGATTATGTATGACGTGATCATAATAGGCGGAGGAGTAGTCGGCGCGAGCGCGCTGAGGGAAGCCGTTTCTTACGGTATGAAGGCGCTACTTCTCGAAGCGGACGACGACGTTGCTACGGGAACGAGCAGGGCTAACAGCGGCATTATCCACGCGGGATACGACGCTAAGCCTAACAGTCTCAAGGCGAAGTTCAACGTAAGGGGCAACGCTCTTTGTTACGAGCTTGCGGGCGAACTCGGTATCGACGCTAAGCGTATAGGCTCTTTGGTGGTTTCGACTAAAGAGGGGCTTAAGGGGCTCGAAGACCTTGAAAAGAGAGGAAAAGAGAACGGCGTCGACGTTAAGATAATAAGAAGAGAGGAAATCCTGAGGATAGAAAAGAACGTAGCGGACGATATCGAATACGCTCTTTACGCAAAGGACGGCGGTATCATTTCGCCGTATAAATTCACCATAGCTCTTGCCGATAACGCCGTTATCAACGGAGGAGAGGTCATTCTCGAGTCTAAAGTCGTGAAGATAGATAATAACGGCGGCAAATTCACCGTCTATACCGAAAACGGCAAGTCGTACGAAACGAAAATAGTCGTCAACAGCGCGGGCGGTCACGCTAACGACATCAACGCGATGCTAGGCGACGAGATATACGATACTGAGTTCAGACGCGGCGATTATTTCGTTCTCGACACTAAGGAGGCGAAGAATATCTCTACCGTGCTCTTTCCTCTTCCCGACGAGAGGGGCAAGGGCGTGCTTGTAGCTCCTACCGTCGACGGCAACGTTATCTACGGACCTACTTCGATAAAGGTGGAGAGCATAGAGGATACGGGCGTCACGGGCGAAGGACTCGATATAATAAGAGCTTCGGTCACGAAGAGCTATAAATGTCCGAACTATAGGAACGTCATAAGAGTATACGCGGGAGTGAGAAGCATAGTAGGCGGCGACTTTGTGATAAAGTGGTCGGATAAGGTCGATAACTATTTTATCCTCGCGGGAATATGTTCTCCGGGACTTACGTCCGCGCCGGCTATAGGCGAATACGTAGCGAAGGAAATAGCGGACAGGCTCGGAAAGAAGGAAAAGAAGAAACTTATTCCCAACAAGAGGACGAAGCACTTTGCGTCTATGAGCGTCGATGAGCTAAACGAACTGGTAAAAGAGGATCCCCGTTGGTGCAAGATAGTTTGCAGGTGCGAAAAGGTGTCGGAAAAGGAGATAGTAGAAGCTATCAATTCGCCAGTCAAAGCGACGAGCGTCGACGCGGTGAAACGCCGCGCGAGAGCAGGTATGGGAAGATGCGGCGGCGGATTCTGCGCTCCGGACGTTATGGAGATAATAGCAAGGGAACTCGATATTCCGCTTACCGCCGTCAAAAAAGGCGGAAAGAACAGCAATATAGCCGTATCGTACGTTAAGGAGGACGGAATAGATGTATAATTACGACGTAATAGTTATAGGCGGCGGTTCGGCGGGAATGTCGGCGGCGCTCGAAGCAAGAAAGAACGGAGCGGAAAAAGTAGCTATTCTCGAGAGAGACAGCCGTCTCGGCGGTATTCTCAATCAGTGTATACACAACGGTTTCGGACTTCATTACTTCAAGGAAGAACTCACGGGACCCGAATACGCGAATAAGTTCGTGAAGCTCGTTGACGAGAGCGATATAGACGTATATCTCGATACGCTCGTGACCTCTATGACTAAGGATAAAAAGATAGTAGCGGTAAATCCCGTCGACGGAGTTATGAATATGACTGCAAAAGCCGTAGTTCTAGCTATGGGTTGCAGGGAAAGGACAGCAGGCGCTATAGCTATGCCTGGCAGCCGTCCTGCGGGAATATATACTGCGGGAATGGCGCAGAGACTTGCGAATATCGACGGTTATCTCGTAGGTAAAAAGGTAGTGATACTAGGTTCTGGAGATATTGGTCTCATAATGGCGAGGAGAATGACGTTCGAGGGCGCGAAAGTGCTGGCGGTCTTAGAACTCATGCCGTATTCGTCGGGACTTAAAAGAAATATAGTACAGTGTCTCGAGGACTATAATATACCCCTTTACTATTCGCATACGGTAACGAGGGCGAAGGGAAAGAACAGACTCGAAGGTATATATTACGCGCCTGTAGACGAGAATAGAAGACCGATACTAGAGCAAGAGAAATATATCGAATGCGATACGCTGCTTCTCTCGGTCGGGCTAATACCTGCGAACGATATGGCGCTCGCGCTTGGCGTCGAGACTGACCCCGTAACTGGAAGTATGGCTGTAGACGAGAGGAGAGAGACTTCTATCGAAGGGATATTTGCGTCGGGCAACGTACTGCACGTTCACGACCTCGTCGATAACGTCAGCGAAGAGTCGGCGATAGCGGGAAGATACGCGGGAGAGTATTCGAAGGGAGTAAGAGAGAACGGTCGCCCGTATAGCGTCAAGGCGTCGTCGGGCGTCAGATACGCGCTTCCGCAGAAAGTCTATTCCGGCGAAGGAAAGGTAAAGATATTCTTCAGAGTGGGCAATATATATAAGAATGCAAAACTCGTAGTAAAGTCGGGCGATAACGTGATATTTACTAAAAAATACATGATACTCTCTCCCGGAGAGATGGAGTACGTATTGCTCGATAAGTCGTCGCTCAGCGGAGACGTCAGCATTGCGTTGGAGGTTTGATTATGGACAGAATGGAAACTATTTGTATAATGTGTCCCATGGGATGTTCGCTTACGGTGGAGAGCGACGGCGGAAATATCAGCGTTAAAGGCAATACGTGTCTTAGAGGAAAAGTATACGGCGAAAACGAGTTCACCTCGCCAAAACGCGTCGTGACTTCGCTCGTGAGACTCGAAGATGGCGGAGTCGTATCGGTCAAGACCAATGGACTCATTCCCAAGTCTATGATAGGAGATATCCTAAGGACTATCAAGGACGTAAGAGTAAAAAAGCCAGTACATATAGGCGATATTATAATAAAAGACGTTTTGAATACCGGCGTCGACGTGGTCGCAACGTCGGTAAGGGAGCAATAATGGAACTTATCGTACTTGGAAGACACGGACGCTATCCCGCAAGAGGAGGAGCTAACTCATCGTATATCGTAAGGAACGGGGATACCGCGATACTTCTCGATATGGGAAGCGGAACAATCTCGCGGATGTCGGAGTTCATCGGACTAAACGATATAGACGCTGTGATCTTCAGTCATTTGCACGGCGATCATATGTCGGATTTTCTTCCGTTCAATTATATGATCGAGTACAAGATGAAAAGAGGAGAGCGGAAGGAACGGGTCAACGTATTTCTTCCCGAGACCCCGAAAGAGAAATATTTGTCGATGACGTCGGGTAAAGAGTCGAGGTTTGTTTTCGATACCGAAACGCACGGAAAATGCGTGAAGGTCGGTTCGCTCGATATATCGTTTTTTAGGACTAAACATCCCGTCGAGTGTTACGCCGTACGTATAAGCGACGGGTCGGGAACGCTCCTTTATACGGGAGATACGACGTATTTTCCCGAGCTTTGCGAGTATTTTAACGGCGTCGATATTGCTCTATGCGACGCGTGTATTCTCGCTAAAGATTGGAGCGAGAAGAGCCCGCATATAAGCGTTAAGGATATTGCCGAGATCGTGAAAGATAGCGGAGCCAGACTTTTGCTCACGCATCTTCCCGATAATGAAGCGGAAATAAAGGAGATAGAAAGAGAAGCTAGGTCGGTATACGAAAACGCCGAGCTCGCGAAAGAAATGAGTATATACGTTGTCTAACGGCGTAAAATACTGAATTTTACTATAAAAAAATATGGGTTCGCTTGATAACGGACGTTGATATAGACGATAACGCCGCTTGAAGGCGAACGGTACGAAAGAAAAGAGGAAAAATCAAGATGCGAAAGATAAAGAGAATGTTCAATATAAGGTATATTGCGCTCTCTTTTGCGTTCTTCATTTTGGGTATAGCGTTTTTTACTGATTTAACGGCAGGCATATCGGCGTCTGTCGTTTTTCTTGTTCCGGCAGTTATTGTCGGAATAAAGAGACGGAAACCTATATTTTTCATTTTGCTTTTGATATTCTTTATAGGCGGAGGAGCATACGCATATTCGGCAAGAGCCGTATATAACGGTAGGGGATATCCAGAGGGCTATGGCGCGATCGCCGCGCGGGTGTCTCTCATGAGCGACAGAGACAGCTCGGGCGACGTGGACGGACGGATAATCGTTGAAGATATCGTATATAACGGGGAGAAAATAAAAGGGAAGGCACTTTTGAAATTCGAAAATTTCGACGACGCTCAAGAGACAGAGCTCAAGGTTGGCGATATGATATCTTTCGAAGCGGAGATGAAAAAGATGCCGCTCGAGATAGACGGAATAGGAAGTTCGGCTAATTACGTAGATAAAATATATTGGTCGTTATCGGTAAAAAGGTTTTACGGCGTCAAAGGGAACGAAACCGATTTGAGAGAAAAGATAGTTCTCGCGTCAACGAAATTCGTAATGAACAATACGAAGCGGGATACCGGCGCGTTCATTATAGGAGCGATATTCGGCGACAAGTCGGCGATGTCTGAGGAGATGAAGACTATTTCGTCAAGACTCGGGATAGCGCATCTTTTCGCGGTATCGGGACTTCACGTCGGAGTGATAGCCGCCGCCGTTTCGTTTCTTCTTAAAAAGCTCGGCGTGAGCGGCAGATACCGACTTGCGGTCGTGCCTTTTCTCATTTTTTACGCGTACGTCACGGGTTTTACGGTGTCTGTAGTAAGAGCGGTCATTATGACGGGCGTAGCTCTTCTTGCTAACGCCGTCAATAGAAGATACGACGTTATAACGTCTTTCTCTATAGCGGGAATAATGACGCTAGCCGTAGAGCCCGCCTATCTTTTCGATACGTCGTTCTTACTTAGCTATCTTGCGGTATTTTCTCTGATACTTTTCGGGAAGTCTGTCATGCGCGTTATGAAAAGATTGCCAAAAGGAGCGGCGTCGGTTTTGGCGGGTACGCTCTCCGTCAATATCGGACTCTTGCCGATAATGCTTATTTCGTTCGGTAGCGTCTCTCTTTTGACTGTTCCCATGAATCTTATAGCGATATCTTTCGTTTCGCTCTACTTCCCGATATTTTTCGCATTATTCATAATATCGGCGGCGTTCGGGCTCGGAGGTGTTCTTGGCGTAGCGTCTTATCCGTTCGCGCTTATCAACGGACTTTCGTCGGCGGTATTTAAGTTGGATATCCCGAATATTACGTTCGAGTTCGGTTACGTGTTTTTGATAGCGTATATCGTTATAATGATATTTTCGTCAAATTACGTTTTTACCAAGAACGCGTTCAAGAAGGCTACGGCGTCGGGTCTATTGATCATTATCGTCTTGAGTTTACTTACGCCTTGCGTTTCTCATTCGTTGGGGAGAGGAAATATATTTGTGGAAAAGAGCGGCTTCGGAGTATATTCTGCGCTCATTGACGGCGTAGACGGGAAGAAAATATGCGTGATCACGGGAGACGTCGACGAATTTTCCGCATATAGGACCGCCAATATGATCTCGAGACGCGGCATCGGTAAGATAGACGTGATAGTCGCTCCGACTTATAGCGATAAAAATGCGGTCGAACTCGGTTATCTCGTCAGAATGAGCGGCGCTAAAGAAGTGATCATTCCGCGCGGCGTTTTTGTGTTCGAGGGGATAAAAGTCGCTTACGGCGGCGAAAATATCAGCGTATCGGGAACGGGAGACGTTACCGTCGAGAACGGCGAGGGCAGGTATCTTTTCGCAAATCCCGAAAACGTTTTTTCAAAAGCCGAGAAGTACACGCTTGTCGTTGCAATGAACGATAGATATTCGACAGGAGGAACTTTTGCCGAATATTATTTGAACTTGGCGGAAGAATTATCCGTTAGTGATACAACGCACTTTACATTCCGTATAAAAAATGGTAGAATAACGGATAAGGACGGATGAGTAAGAATATGATTACCGCGATGCAATTTCTGAATCTCGAGAATTTCGGGAGCGTATATATTTTGACGGGCGACGACGTATATTTAAGAGAAAGCGTCGTAAAACACGCGCTCGGTACTATCGACGAGAGTATACGCGATCTCAATTATAATGTCTTCGACGGCGACAAAAGCGTCATTGACGACGTAATAGCGGCGGCGAATACTCTGCCGGCTTTTGCCGAGCGCAGGATAGTTTTTCTCAAACGTCTAAGCGGCGTTATCGACGGCGAGCATGCGAAATCGTTGGAAAAATATATGAAAGATCCCAACGAGAGCAGTATTCTTATTCTCGCGGACGACGGCAACGCGTTCTTGAAGTTCAAGAAGTTTGCGGAAGAGATAGACGCTTCGACGCTCAAAGAGAGCGAAGTCGTGGATTTTATAAAACGCAGAGCCAAGGAACTGGGAAGCTCGATAACTCACGACGCGGCGAAAACTCTTGCGACGTACGCCAATTTGGAACTCATGCGTATCGAAAGCGAACTGAAAAAGCTCTCTATGCTTTGTCTTGGCGAAACCGTGGATAAAGAGACCGTCGAGGAGTGCGTGAGCGCGCGCGTCGAATACCGTATATTCGATATAGCGAACGCGGTCGCAGATAAAAAGTACGGCGAAGCCATGAAGATAATAGAAAAACTTCAGAAAGACGGCGTTCGGGCAAGCGAGATAATTTCACAGCTTTCCGGCGTGTTCAGAAAGATGCTGTACGTGAGACTCGCTCCGTCAAGTACCGACGATCTCTCTAAGGCGCTCGGGGTGAAGCCGTACGCGCTAAACTATACGAAAAAGAGCGCTATGAACTATTCGCCCGTCGCGTTAAAGCGGATATACGACGAAATAAATGAAAAAGAATTTCAGTTCAAGAGCGGCGTAATGTCGGAAGAGACGGCTCTCGGAGCTATTTTGGTAAAGATATTTTCTTAGGAGTAAATTGCTAATATGTTTTGGTTAAACGAGGAAAGACCGTACGCTAAAAAAGTCGGCGCGGCGCTTTCCTGTATTCTTGTTTTGAGTTACGCTTTTGCGAATTTTCCGTCGAACGATAAGAGCGTTAGAATTATGGCGAATTACGGTTTCGGCGGATCGATCAGCTTCGTCGCCGTAACTCTTTTTACTTCGATAGCGAGTTTTTTCATATTCGCATTCGCTTTAAGGATAGCTTATACGTCGTGTATGCGTTCGGTTTTGAAATTGCGAGACAGAAGGATGCCCATTTCGTCGAGATCGCTCTTTCACCACGCGTATTTCGTCATGATAATAGCGAATGTCGTTATCGGAGCCGTAGGCGTGATGGTATACGATTACGAGATGTATTCGAACATAGTGAACGCGCTCGCCAGAGTCGTTATCAAGGCGGCGGCGTACGCGGCGGTAATAGCTCTTAGCAAGAACGGAAGAAGTTTCGACGTGAATTTTACGTCGAAGATGGTTGCCTGTTACGGCATGATTTTCGCCGTAATGGCTGTTTTGGGAGTGTGAAGGTATGAAAAAGACGTTATTGATATTGATGATCTTGATAGTTTTTACGCTTTGCGCTTTCGGGAACGTTCACGCTGAAGAATCTACGAAAAACGACGTCGGCTTAGGCGAAAAAATATACGGCGAAGCGGAAAATATCTCGTTATATCATAAGGACAGAACGGCGGGAGCCGACGGCGAAAGGAAATTCGCGGAATATCTTATCGAGCGTCTCGGCGGCTTGGGATACGAAGACTATTCATACGATTTTACGTTCGACAACGTGCTTATGAACAACGCTTCATATACCTCGAGGAACGTCGTGTTCAAAAAGGACGCGGAAGGTACGGATAAACACGTCATCGTAATGACGGGCTATTCCAATCTTTACGGATACGAGGAGACGAAGGGAAACGAAGCCGTGTATTACGGCGGAGCTATGGGCGTTAGTGTTATGCTGACGCTCGCCGAAAAATTGAAAGATATCGAGCTCGGCTACGACGTATATTTCGTAGGGCTCGGCGCGAACGCAATGAATTATGCAGGAGCAGGAGATTTTTACGAACAGTTTTATATCAGGAATCAAAAGAGCGACACTCTTTTCGTTATGAATTATACTATGCCTGTAGGCGGCAACAATATATATATGTATACCGAAGAGACGAAAACGATCCACGGGGAATTTCTTAAAAAAATCGCCGAGGAGAGTGGAAGTTCTTTTACGAAGATCCCGGCGTATAAAAAGTCGGCGCCTATACTTATAAGGGAAAATCAGGTGATTCCTTACACCCACGCAGGCATTTTCGACAGCCATATAGACTTTTTCAACGCGAGAATACCTTCCGTCAATTTCCTTAGCTTGAATTGGGAAAAAGAGTCGTTTGAAGCGATAGAGGAAAGAGACGGCTCGATCAATATCTCCAATAAAAAAGAGGACAATCTCGAATACCTTGCGGATAAGGTGGGAAAAGAAAAGATATTGATGCAGTTGTCATCTGTTTTCGACGTAAGCTATAACGCGCTCACCGACAAGGAATTCGTTGACGTCATGATGAAAAGCGCGGAAAATATGCCTGATTATTCGATAATAAACAGCGACGTTTTTTACTTCGTGACAATATTGATATCCGCAATAGTTGTTTTGTCGTTAGCGGCGTTTTTAGTCAAGAGAGCGCGCAATAACGTCAAGGAGTATACCGTCGACGACTATTACGGCGATTGGTATAAATATTTCAGAGCGAGAGCCGAAAGAGACGGAGAGGGTCTGGAAGAAGAGATCGCCGCTATAAAAGAATTCGTCGAGAACAGGAAAAAGCCTAAGGAGGATCCTTTCGGCTTGGACTCAAAGGACGATGGCGGCAACGGCGACGATATATTCGGACTGTAGTAAAGGGAAAGCGTTTTTACGCTTTCTTTTTTTCGACACAAAATATTCACAATGATTTATTATAATCTTCTTGAAAAGCGTTCGGCGAAAATGCGTAGACGCGAAGCCGAGACGACTTGACAGGACAGTATACGGAGATGGGAAATGAGTAAATTACTTATAGTCGACGACGAAGAAATGATAAGGATGCTTATAAAAAAGTATGCCGAATTCGAGGGATATGAGGTTTTCGAGGCGAAGAACGGGCTCGAATGCATAGAAATGGTACGAAATAACGATTACGACGTTATCATAATGGACGTTATGATGCCCGAACTCGACGGCTTTTCCGCGGCGAAAGAGATAAGGAAAATTAAAAATATACCTATAATCATTCTTTCGGCGAGAGGAGAAGAATATGACAGGATACACGGCTTCGAGATGGGAGTCGACGATTACGTCGTGAAGCCTTTTTCGCCTAAAGAACTGATGCTTCGCGTAGGCGCGGTGCTCAGAAGAAGCGTGGCGAAAGAGCCGAAACGCGACGTTCTCGAATTCGAGGGGCTCAGCATCGACCTTCTTTCTAGAAAAGTATACGTAGACGGCGCTAAGGTCGATCTTTCGCCGAAAGAATATGAGATACTCGTGTTCCTCGCTAAGAATAAGAACATAGCTATTTCGAGAGAGAGATTCATATCGGAAATATGGGGTTATGATTACGACGGCTTTGACAGAACGCTCGATACGCACATAAAGATGTTGAGGAAAAATCTTGGCGTTTATTCCAAATTCATAGGAACGGTAAGGAGCGTAGGTTATATCTTTGAAGTTTGATAAGTCAAAGCGCAGCGTCAAGTGGCTCTTCCTCGGCTACTTTATAGCGTTCGTAGTTATTATGATAGCGCTTCTATGGACGTTTAGACTGCTGTTTATGGATATGATGTATAAGCAGGTCAAAATGTCGATAGTGGAAAAGACCGCCGCCGACATAGAACGCGAGATAAACAGAGGCGGAGATTTACGAAAGTACGTCTCGATGCTGTCGGTCAATAACGATACGAGTATCGCTATAATCGACGGCGACGGATATATCGTACTTGTTTCCGAAAGCGAATCCGACGGATACGAGTATGCTCCTTCCGAGCTTTCGGAATTGAGGAACGAGGCTTTTGCGTCGAAGAAAGGTATATTCATCAAGGAAGTGACGAGCGTCAATTCCGACGCGGAAAAACCCGTTAAAAGAGTAGTATACGCAAAGAATATCGAGATCGGAGATAGAATAGGCGGAATAGGAGAAGTTCGGGAAGGGACGGGGACGATAGTTCTCACTTGCCGCGTATTGCCTATGACGTCTACCGTCAAGACCATCAATATAGAGCTCGTGACGGTGACTGCGACGATGATTTTGGTCGCGCTATGCGTCGCGATACTTCTTGCGAAATACGTATCGAGACCGCTTGTTAATATCAACAACAAGTCCGCGAGGCTTGCTCACGGCGATTACGGAGTCGTATTCGACGAGAACAGCTATAAAGAGGTGAGCGAACTGAGCAAAACGCTCAATTACGCGACGGGAGAGCTCGGCAAGACCGATAGATTGAGGAGAGAACTCATCGCCAATATATCGCACGATCTGAGAACTCCGCTGACTATGATAAGAGGCTACGCGGAAATAATGCGGGATATACCCGACGAGAATAATGCCGAAAATATGGACGTCATAATAAGAGAGGCAGAGTATCTCACGAGTCTCGTCAACGATATGATGGATATTACGAAGTTCGAGGCGGACGTAGTCGGTTACGATGCGGAAAGATTCGAGATAGGCGAACTCATTTCGGAAATAGCGGGCAGATACGGAAGTATGTACAAGATGAAGGGCGTATCTTTCGACGTTAAAAAGAGCGATAAAAAGCATTTCGCGGTTTCGGACAGGGTCAAAATAACGAACGTGATATACAATCTCATCAATAACGCCATCAACCATATAGGCGAGGACAATACAGTATACTTGACGCTTGAAGAGCGGGCGGGCGGATACGTCAGAATACACGTCATAGATACGGGAGACGGAATAGAGGAGAGCAAACTCACCGACATATGGGACAGATATTATAAAGGAGAGAGAACGCATAAGAGAGAGTCTGTCGGAAGCGGTCTGGGACTATCGATAGTAAAGACCGTTCTTAACAAGCTCGGCTGCCATTACGGAGTAGTGAGTAAAGTCGGCGAAGGAAGCGATTTCTTTTTCGACTTGGAGACGGTCGGCGATCGAACGGACAAGAGCCTTTGATATAACGCCGAATATTTAATAATAAGAGTCCGCGCAGCATAGTTATTTGCCTAACGCGGGCTTTTTTTGCTTAATAAGATATTAAAATCGCTCGAATATTTCGCCTATAACGGGCGATTAAGGTAGTTATTTAACGATTTTAAGGTAAATTCGGGAAAAATACTTTATTTTTTTTCGGCATTAGTATATACTGTAAAATGTATAGAACAAAACGTTTGTTAAAGGAGTTTCTATGGAAGATTTGCTCGTCTATCTTAAAAATATTAACTGGACGGTGATAGTGGATATTATCGTCATAATAGCGCTTGCAACGATACTTCTTATATTCTTCAAAAAGAGGAACAGTTTGAAACAGGCTATTTTTTACTCGCTGTTTTCTCTCGCGTATATTGCCGTCAACGTAATATGCGCTGTTTCCGAAACTAACGTTATGTATATCACGAAGAGACTCTTCGATTATCTTGCGGTATTCGTAGTTGCGGCTTTCGCGGTCATCTATCAGGCTGACTTAAAGCAGATGGTTTCGCGTCTTTCAAAGTCTTACGATATGAGCAAGGTAGACTATACGGAAGAGGATCTCAGGATCGCCGCGAGCGAAATAGTCAAGGCGTGCCAGACTCTTTCGAAGAACAACGTCGGCGCTCTTATAATAATCGCTCCAAACAGCGTGCCCAGTCACATACTCGACAGCGGAACGGAGCTCGACGCTCTCGTATCGTCGAGACTTTTGGAGTCGCTTTTCAACACGAAAGCTCCGCTTCACGACGGCGCCGTAGTCGTAAAGGGCAATAGGACGCTTTCCGCCGGCTGTTTTCTTGCTTTGACGCAGGATACTACTGTGTCGAAAGAACTCGGTACCAGGCACAGAGCCGCGATAGGCATTACCGAGGAGAGCGACGTGCTTGCGATAGTCGTCAGCGAAGAGACAGGAGTTATCAGTATCGCTTCGCACGGAAAAATAAAGAGATATATGACGCCGGATAAGCTGTATGAACAGATCGAGATAGCTTACGGTATCAATTATAAGTCGAAAAAAAGAGGTTGATTACTAATGAGTATAGTTCTTGAACCCGAGTTCCTCTTACCTAAGAAGGGAGTGGAGCTCGAGAAGTGGGCTGTTATCGCGTGCGATCAGTTCACGTCGCAAAAGGAATATTGGGAAGAACTGGGAAATTATGTGAGAGCAGATTATTCTACTCTCAATTTAATTTTTCCGGAAGTGTATCTTTCGTCCGATAACTCCAAGAGAATATCGGCGATCAACGACACGATGAGAGAGTACGTCGAAAAGGACATATTCGACGAATACAAAGGTTACGTGCTCGTAGAGAGAACGCTGAGAAGCGGAGAGAAGAGACTGGGACTCATGATACTCGTCGATCTCGAAGCGTACGAGTATTCGCCTAACAGCAAGGCGGAGATAAGGGCGACGGAAAAGACTGTTGTAGAACGTCTCCCGATAAGGATAGACATAAGACGCAACGCGACGCTCGAGCTTCCGCATATAATGCTGCTTATGAACGACAGAAAAAAGAGCATAATAGAGGAGTTGTATAAAAGACGCGACTATTTCCCGAAACTTTACGATACCGACCTCAATATGGACGGCGGACATCTGACGGGATATTTTATACAGGACGAGACGCTCTCCGACAGGATCGAGAGTCTTGCGGAAGACGGACTGCTGTTCGCGGTAGGCGACGGCAATCACTCTCTTGCAACGGCGAAGGAATGTTGGGAAGAGAAGAAGCGTTCGGGCGAAGGTCATAACTTGCTGGCAAGGTACGCTATGTGCGAACTTGTGAATCTTTACGATGAAAGTTTGGTTTTCGAACCGATACATAGAACGGTGAAGGGCGTCGGCGAAGAATTCATCGAAGCGATGCAGTCGGAGCTTTCCGGAGAGGGCGGCATAATAGCAATTTTCAACGGTAAGGAATATAATGTATCGGTGCCGCTTAATCCGAGCGATGCAATAAAAGATATTCAGGACTTTATAGACAGGAGAGTCGAAGGCAAAGACGTTGACTATATTCACGGAGAGGAACATTTGAGATCCGTCTCTGAAAAAGAAGGTTCTTTAGGCATTTTGATGCCGACGATTCAAAAAGAAGGATTGTTCGATTACGTTGCAAGAAGAGGAGTTCTCCCGAGGAAATCTTTCTCGATGGGAGAGGCGGAAGATAAGAGATATTATCTCGAAGTACGCAAAATTTGGTGAAGGCGTTCTTCCGATTTTTATTTTAACGAATGTAACGCTATGTCGCTTCGTTAGGTATACTCAAGTATGAGGTATTGGTTATCGGAGCTATAGGTTGATTATGGAGATAGGTATGGCAGTTAAGGTAGTAAAGTTCGGCGGCACGTCGATGGCGGACGCCGCTTCGATCACTAAGGTAGCAAATATAGTAAAGTCAGACTCTGAAAGAAAATACGTCGTAGTTTCGGCTCCCGGAAAGAGATATTCCGAGGACAGAAAGATAACGGATATGCTCTATAGCTGTTATCACGACGTGGAGCTTTGCGGAGAATGCCGCGAAACTTTCGATAAAATAAGAGAAAGGTTCAGAGGCATCGTCAAAGAGTTGGATATAGACATCAACATAGATAAGTATCTCGACGAAGTCGAAGAAGGTATCGTCAAATACAGATCCGCGGACTACGCTGCGTCAAGAGGAGAGTATCTCGGAGGTATTATAATTTCCGCAGTTCTCGGATATTCCTTTATCGACGCAAAGGACGTTATCAAGTTCAATGCAAGCGGCGACTTTGATTCCGAGCTTACCAACGAGTACGTCAAGAACGCGGTGAGAAAGACCGGTAACGCCGTCATTCCCGGATTTTACGGCAGCGACGACGCAGGTAATATCGTTACATTTTCGCGAGGCGGCAGCGATATAACGGGAGCGGTCATAGCTAGAGCCGTAGAGGCAAGCGTATACGAGAACTGGACTGACGTAGACGGATTTATGACTACGGACCCCAGAGTCGTCAAGAACCCCGTTCATATCGAACAGTTGACGTACAGAGAGCTTCGCGAACTAGCTTACATGGGCGCGAACGTACTGCATCCCGAGTCTATATTCCCCGTTAGATACAGTAATATTCCGATAAATATCAGAAATACGTTCAATCCCGAACATAAAGGCACGATGATAGTTCCCGCGTCGGACGAGAATACGCATAACAAGACGATAACGGGAATCGCGGGAAAGAGCGGTTATTCGACGATTTTCATAGAGAAGTCTATGATGAATAAAGAACTCGGTTTTGCGCGCCGCGTTCTGTCGGTACTCGAATATTACGGCGTATCTTTCGAGCATATGCCGAGCGGTATAGATTCGTTAAGTCTCGTTATACCCGACGCCGAGCTTGCAGGTAAGGAAAAGGCGGTCGTCAATAGGATAACTAAGGCAGTTCAGCCCGATCATATAGAACTGCTCAGCGGTTATTCGCTCATTGCTACGGTAGGTCACGGTATGTCTTTCAAGATAGGTACCGCGGCGCGTCTTTGCGATTCTCTTGCAAAGGCGAACGTTAATATAAGGATGATCGACCAAGGCTACAGCGAGATGAGTATAATCGTAGGCGTCGACACGAAAGATTACGAGAAGGCTATCACGGCTATATATAACGAGTTCTTCTTGGAAAAGTGATATAAACGCCGACGTTTAACGATCGGCTTTATATGTCATATATAATACAATTAATACGTATGCATATGTATAGGTTTTCGCAAATATTGCGGAAACCTATTTTTATGCGTTAAAGTATTCTTTTCGGTATATAGACGCGCGAAAAACAAAGACGCTTTTTATAAAATTATTTTATTACGGTATTGAGAGAGACGGGTCTAGCGTATATTATAACGTAAATCTTTTAAGGAGAATTATTTTATGAAAAAGTATGACAGGCTTATTGCAGTCGGAGCGGAAATTTGTTATAATTATAGCGCGAAGAATCTCAGCACCTTTAAGAGCGGAGGCACTTTCGACAGGCTGATATATCCGACTAGGAGCGATACTCTAGGCGAAGTGGTCGACATACTCAAAGACGGCGGATTCAAAGTCCTCGGTATGGGCAGCAATACTCTCGTATCCGATTACGGCGTCGAAGAAGATACGCTTTCGCTCGTAAGACTTAACGACCATAAGGTCATGAAGGACGGGATCTACGCCGACGCAGGTCTCAATATGATAGTTCTTTCTAAGATAGCAAGAGACAACGGCTTTACGGGACTTGAATTCATGACGGGTATTCCGGGGAGCGTAGGCGGCGGAATATTTATGAACGCAGGAGCTTACGAGAGCGAGATAAAGGACGTTATCGAATACGCGGATGTCATAAAAGACGGCAAACCCGTGAGACTTACGCGCGACGAGATACCGTTTAGCTATAGAAATTCGGGATTTAAGGACGAAGTTATAGTGGGCGCGAAATTTTCGCTCAAAGAAGGCAATCCTATTATAATATCGTCAAGGATGAAGAATTATGCTACGCACAGACGCGAGAGACAGCCGAATCTTCCGTCGCTCGGAAGCGTTTTCAAAAAGGTCGGCGATATAGGCGCCGGATATTACATAGAGCAGGCGGGACTTAAGGGCGTAAGGATAGGCGGAGCGGAAGTTTCGCAAAAGCACGCTAATTTCATAATAAACGTTGCTAACGCGACCAGCGGCGATTTTGTATCGCTCGTTACGCTCATAGAAAACAGCGTCTATGAAAAATCCGGAGTAAAACTCGAAAGAGAGGTAAGATATATTGGAAGAGGTCTTGAAAATATATGACGCGTTCGGCAGGATAATAATAGATAAGGATCTGCATACGCATACGGTGTATTCGCATGGCAAAGGAAGCGTTTTGGACAACGTAAAGACGGCTTACGATATGGGTCTTAAAAGTATAGCGATAACGGATCACGGTATCGACCATTTTATATACGGCGTTTCGAGAAAGAACCTCGTAAAAGAGAAAGAAGACGTCGAAAAAGCGCGCGTGCAATTCCCAGATATGAATATCCTATTCGGAATAGAGAGCGATATCAAAGGCCTCAGCGGAAGGATAGACCTTAAAAAGGAAGACTTCGAACTATTCGATATAGTTCTTTGCGGATTTCATAAACCCGTGTGGGCGGATAAGATAGGCGACTATTTCAAGCTGTTTTACAATTCGTATTCGTACGCGGTATATAAGCCTACGAAGGGACAGATAGCCCGTAACACAAAGGCTTATATAAATACTATCGAAAAGAATCCTATAGATATCATTACGCATCCCAACTATCATCTTAAGGTCAACTGTTACGAAGTTGCAAGAGCTTGCGAAGATAACGGGGCGGTTTTGGAACTTTCGTCGAGACATCAGGATCTTACCGAAAAGGACTACGAGGATATATTTGTAAAGACCAACGTAATGCTCGCCGTCAATTCCGACGCTCATTCTCTTGCGAATATAGGCAACGCGGAAAAGGCAAAAGACGTAGTGAAGGAGTACGGCGTCGATCCAAAGCGTATCGTTAATACGGCGGGCGTCGGATTCAGATTCCGTTCCGGATATACGATTTCGTATTGAGAGCGTATTCAAGGAAACTATTTTATAGATATATCAAGTTTGTTTTAAGCGGCGGCGACCGACGGCATTATATAATACGTAAAGGAATTAGAAAATGAGTTTTTCAAGAGAAGTAAAAGATGAGATACTGGAAAAGATCTCGCTAGATATGAGCGGCAAGAGACGCGCCTTTATTTCCGGTATATTCAGAAATTGCGGAAGCGTTGCGATAATCTCGAACGTAAAGAAAATAGTATTCGAGTTAGGCAACGCCGTTATAGCGATGCGGCTTGCAAGCGCGCTCAAAGAAGAATTTTCCGCCGCCGTCGAGATGAATATGAAGAGCGAAGGCATGGATAGATGCGTTACGGTCTCTATCCCGTACGGAGAAGAACTTCTCGAGAAAATAGGGATAGTTTCGGCTTCGGCGGATGGCTCGGTTTTTACGGAAGGGATAGGACTTTCGCTGGATTCAAAAGAAGAGATAGTCGCCTACGTTCAGGCGCAATATTTGCTGTGCGGCAGGGTATCCGTTCCGAGCGATACTAAAAAGAGCGGGTATCATCTTGAAATGATATTCAAGGACGGCGTCATCGCGTCGGAAATTGCGGACAAGCTCGCAGAGATCGAAATATCGCTGAAAAAAGTAGAGCGCAACGAAGAGTACGCGCTTTACATAAAGGAAAGCGATACGATATGCGACTTCATATATTTGATGGGCGCTTCGAAAAGTTATTTCGCTCTTCAAGAGCTGATTTTATCCCGTTCGCAGAAAAACAACGCCAATAGGCTTGGCAACTGCAAGGCGGCAAACGCGTTGAAGGTCGCGGACAGCGGAGTGAAACATATACTCGCTATACAGTATCTTAAAGATACCGGCGAAATAGGGAGGCTTACCGACAAATTAAAGGAAGTTGCGGATCTGAGAGTCGAATATCCAATGCTTTCTCTTGAAGAACTGGCGGCGAAAGTAGATCCGCCGATTAGTAAAAGCGGACTCAATCACAGACTTACCAAGATAGTGGAGATAGCGGACGAACTCAAGAGGGAGGGCAAACATGGCTGACGAAAATACGAATGAGAAGATGAATAACGAAAATGAGAAAAAGCCTTTCGTGCATTTGCACGTGCATACGGAATACAGTCTTCTCGACGGAGCGGCTAGACTCACGAGAGGCAAGAAAACGCCGCTCGTAGATACCCTAATCAAAAAAAATATGCCCGCGGTCGCGATCACTGACCACGGCAATATGTACGGCGCTTACACTTTGTACAAGCAGTGTAAAAACAAAGGTATAAAGCCTATAATAGGTTGCGAATTTTATACTTGTTCCAATATGCGCGAGAGAACGGGAAGGAACGGAGAGTTCAATCACCTCGTGCTTCTTGCAAAGAACGATATAGGATATAAAAATCTCGTAAAGCTCGATTCGCTCGCCTTTACGGAAGGATTTTATTATAAACCGAGGATCGATATCGAGTTTCTAAAGGAACATTCCGAGGGACTCATATGTTTGAGCGCGTGTCTTGCGGGCAAGATACCGCAGTATATACTGAATAACGAATACGAAAAAGCAAAAGAGTACGCTCTTATGCTCAAAGGTATGTTCGACGAGGGCGATTTCTATATCGAGATACAAAACCACGGCATCGCCGACGAGATAAAAGTATTGCCTTATCTCGTAAAACTCGCTAGAGAAATAGGCGTAAAACTCGTCGCGACGAACGACTGTCACTATCTGGAGAAAAAAGACGCCGAAATGCACGACGTTCTTTTGTGCGTTCAGACGGGTAAGACTTACGACGATCCAAATAGAATGAGGTTCGAAGGCAACGAGTTTTATCTGAAAGATTACGACGAAATGTACGAGCTTTTCAAGGACTATCCCGAATCGCTCGAGACGCCGTTCGAGATAATGGACAAGTGTAACGTTACGATAAAGAAAGAGGATCTTATGCCTCCGTACGAACCCGACGACAAGTCTAAGCCAGCCGATTATTTGAGAAAAATCGCGTTCGAGGGCTTGGAAAAGAGATACGGAACAATAACGAAAGAAATAGAAGAAAGAGCGGAGTACGAGCTCAACATAATCATCAGAATGGGATTTGCCGAATATTATCTCATCGTATGGGACTTTATCGACTTTGCGAGAAGGCACGATATACCCGTCGGCAAAGGAAGAGGCTCCGGCGTCGGAAGCATAATAGCGTACGCTATAGGAATAACGGACGTCGAACCGCTCAGATATTCGCTTCTTTTCGAGAGATTTCTCAATCCCGAAAGAGTCTCGAACCCCGATTTCGATATAGATTTCTGTCAGGAAGGAAGAGGAAAGGTCAAAGAGTACGTCGTAGACAGGTACGGCAAGGACAAGGTCTGCGAGATAATAACTTTCGGAACGATGGCGTGCAAGGCTGCGATAAAGGACGTCGCGAGAGTATATAATATCCCGTTCGAGACAGTCAATAAGATAACGAAGCTGATCCCGGGAGGAAAGATATCCGTCGACGGCGTTCTCGGACAGGGAAAACCCGAAGAGAAAGTTCCCGAACTCATAGAGATGTATGAGGAAAACGAGGAAATAAGGAAGGTCCTCGATATGGCGAGAGCCGTCGAGGGTATGCCAAGACAGACGGGAAAACACGCGGCAGGCGTCGTCATATGCAAGGAGATAATTTCCGATTTCGTGCCGCTTCAGAAGAACGGAGAGGACATTACGACGCAGTTCCAAAAGGACGAGGTCGAAGAGCTCGGAATGCTCAAGATGGACTTTTTGGGGCTTACGACGCTAACGGACGTCAAAAAGGCGAAACAGTACATCAAAGAGACTACGGGAAGAGTAATAGATTTTCAGGAGCTCGGATACGAGGACGAAGAAGTTTTCAAACTTTTAGGTACGGGCGAGACCGACGCCGTGTTCCAGCTCGAAAGCGCAGGCATGAAAAAGTTCATGAAAGAGCTTCAGCCGAAGAGTCTCGAGGATATAATAGCGGGCATATCGCTATACCGCCCCGGTCCTATGGATTCGATACCTAAATATATACAGTCGAAGAACAATCCCGAGACTATCAGCTACGCGCACCCGATGCTCGAGCCGATACTCAACGTCACGTACGGCTGTATCGTATATCAAGAGCAGGTCATGCAGATAGTCAGAGAGCTCGGCGGATATACTTACGGCAGAGCCGACCTTCTACGCCGCGCGATGAGTAAGAAGAAACTAGACGTCATGCTTGCGGAGAAGGACACTTTTTTGCACGGCTGCGAATATACCCCCGCGAAGCTAGACCCCGCGAACGGACAGATACTCAAGCCTGAGGTAAAAGCCGTCGACGGTTGTATAAAGAGAGGCGTGAGCGAAGAGATAGGTTCTGCGATATTCGACGAGATGGAGTCGTTCGCAAGTTACGCGTTCAATAAGTCGCACGCCGCGGCTTACGGCGTTCTCGCGTACGAGACGGCGTTCTTCAAACGGTACTATCCCGTTCAGTTCATAACGGCAGTTATCAACGACAGGATCACAAAGGCGGACGAAGTCGCAAAGTACGTTCAGTATTTGAGAGATACGGGTTACAAGGTGTTGCCACCTGACGTCAACAGGAGTTTTACGGAGTTCAGATGCGAGATAGACGATAGCGGCGAGGTATGCGTACGTTTCGGACTAAGCGGAATAAAGAACGTCGGAGAGAGCGCTATAACGCTCGCCGTGAACGAGAGAGAGGAAAAAGGTCCTTATAAGTCGCTTGACAATTTTCTTAAGAGAACGGCGAAATTCGCGTTCAACAGGAAACTTCTCGAGTCGCTAATTTTGGGCGGAGCGTTCGATTCGCTCGGAGACAACAGAGCGACGTGTATGGGGTCTTATGAAAAGCTCGTGTCGCTCCACTCGAAGGACAGCAAGATGCAGGCGCTCGGACAGATGTCGATATTCGAACTCATGGACGACGACGGCAGCGCCGACGAAAAGCTCGTTCCCATAGAAGAGTACGATACGCAGAAACTTCTTTCGATGGAAAAAGAAGTGCTTAACGTATATATGTCGGGGCATCCGCTCGGAAGCTACAGCGACGAGATAAGAAGTATGGAGTTCAACCTTTCCCAGATAAAAGATCTTCTTGTCGAAGATAGCGGCGACGAGGACGAAAACGGCGCGGACGATATTGAAAGACGCGAACTGGCAAAGCAGTTCGACAGAAAAAAAGTTACGCTCGGCTGTATGATACAGTCGTTCAAGAGGAGCGTAACGAAGTCGGGTAAGACCATGGGCTTCGGACGCGTCGAAGATATATACGCAAGTATCGATATAGTACTTTTCCCGGCGGTATTTGAAAGACACAAGGAACTGCTCGAAAAAGATAATATAATCCTGATAGAAGGAACGCTCGAAATAGGCGACAGAACGCAGATAAACGTTCAGAGCCTCAGAAGTTGGAGCTCTTCAGAGGATGACAAAGAAAAGGTAAAAGAACAGCCCAAAAAGACCGAGACCAACTCGACGGGCAGGCTCTACGTCAACTTCAGCGAACTGAGCGACGATGAAATAGGCGGAGTCTTGAGAACGCTTGAAAGCTATAGGGGCGACTGTCCCGCGTACGGTCAGCGTAACGGCAAGCTGCTTGATACCAACATCAAAGTCGCGGTGACCAATCAGCTCATTTGGGAACTGAGCGCGATAGTAGGAGAAAAGAACGTTAAATACGTTGAGAAAAAGTAAATAAAAAAATGGAATAAAAATATTTATGAAAGAAAAATACGCCTCGAAACGTTTTGAACTTTTTGGGCGTACTATTATAATCGCGAGACCTTAGTTTGACCGTTCATTTGGAAATCGCTACAAACATAGGAACACATTCTTCATTAAAACCGTCTTCTAAAATCACGGTATCCGACGATATTCGCTGAAAACCGAAATATTCATAAAACGATATGATTTCAGGAGTATTTATTGCGTGTAAACATATATACTTTGCGGATATGAGGTTTTTGGATATGTATTCGAAAAATTTGAAGACGTTTGCGAGAAAAAGTTTGCCGATGTTTTTGCCTTTAACACATTGGTCTCTTGCAAATCCTCTTATTTCAATTGCAGGGTATACGTCGTCTTCAATTTTGATCGAGTAACATCTGTATGCGCAATACGCTAGTATTTTTTCATGTCCTTTTTGATCCCGTTGCATGAATAGCAATCCGCTGCAATAATGAGAGGGAAGCTCTTTTAAAAATTTATTGAGGGTTTCAACTCCGCAGTTAAAATCCTCAATAATATGAAAATACTTTTTCTTATCGTATGAAACTATAAAAAATTGTTCACTTTGAATTTTTGTCATTCAAAAATCTATCTATGGCGCTTAAATCGGTAGACGAACTTTTTGAATTGACAATTTCATTGAATCTAGTAAAAGAAGCCGTTTCTTTCTTTTGAAAATCGGTATCTTTTTTCGGTACGATATATTCTCTCGATTTTGTAAGCGTTGCCATACTTTTTTTCTCCTTAATGTTTTCTTTACACATATATGATACCTCAAATTGTTCCTATTGTCAATAGATTATATGCCATGTTTTTTGCGGTAATACCTAAAGCGTCTTCAGATCATATTTTTTGTTTATTGTTGAGATTTGAAATATATCATAGATTTGCGTCTTGTTTAATACATATGCGTAAGCGCGTAAATCAGACGAAATCTAAAAATTTTAATTATTTTTATGAACATCGATGTAAATTGGCGTTCAAATTGATCAAATCACTTGTAAAAGTATCGCGTTTTTGATATACTCATTAGGAGTGAAAAGAGAGAGGTTTTTGGATATGGCTGACGAAACGGCAAGTATGATAGGCGAATACGTTGTAGTAAAGGCGCTTGCGCCCAACGTACAGATAATAGGCATGACGAGAGGAACGGAGACGCGTCCGCACCATACCGAGATGCTAGATAAGGGAGAAGTGATCATATTGCAATTCACGGAGAAGACATCGGCTGTCAAGATCCGCGGAAACGCCGAGATATATACCAAGCACGGTATAGTAAAGAGCGAGAAATAACAAGGAATTTGCTGAGGAAATAATTTATGATCAAAAAGATAGGTATACTTACCAGCGGAGGAGACGCTCCCGGAATGAACGCGGCGATAAGAGCCGTGACAAGATCCGCAATATACAACGGTCTTGAAGTTTTCGCAATAGAAAAAGGATTCGTAGGACTCATCAACGATATGGTAACTCCTATGAATAAGAGATCCGTTTCGGACATCATACAAAGGGGAGGCACGATCCTCAAGACTGCCCGCTGTCCCGAGTTCACGACGCTCGAAGGGCAGAAAAAGGGAGCTGAAACTCTCAAAAAATACGGCATTGAGGCGCTCGTCGTCATCGGCGGTAACGGCTCTTTCAGAGGCGCGCAGGATCTTTCGAACAATTTCGGTATCAATACCATAGGAATACCGGGAACTATCGATAACGATCTTCATTATACCGACTATACGCTGGGATTCGATACCGCGGTCAACACCGTTCTCAACGCGATCAACAATCTTAGAGACACGATGACCTCGCACGACAGAGTAAGCATTATCGAGGTCATGGGAAGAAAATGCGGAGATATAGCTCTCTACGCGGGTATTTCCGGCGGAGCGGAGATAATACTTACTCCCGAGATGGGGCTCGATATCGAGGACGTCTGCAAGAGGATCAAGGAAAATCTCGAAAACGGGAAATCGTCGGATATAATAGTTCTTGCCGAGGGAGTATGCAGCGCGGAGGAACTCAAAATAATGATCGACTACCGTATCGGCAAGAATCTTGCTTCGCTTCGTACGACTAGGCTCGGACACATACAGAGAGGAGGTACTCCGACGATGCAGGACAGACTGCTCGGCGCAGAGTTCGGCGTAAGAGCCGTCGAGCTCATCATGGAAGGAAAGACTAAGAGAGTCGTCGGTATCAGAAATAACAAGATAATAGACGAGGACATAGACGAGGCGCTTGCTGAAAAAGAGGTTTTCAACGAGAAACTCTACGAGGATGCAAAGATACTCAGTCTATAATAAACATAGCGAAATACAGCTACATATATAAGATATATAGCTTTTTATCAAAAATACAATAATTTACACTTTATACGGAGGTAACAAATGGGAGTACTTAAAGGTGCGTGTATGTTCGGTCAGTCCGGAGGACCGACTTCGGTTATCAATGCGAGCGCGGCAGGCGTGTTCATCGAGGCGTTAAAGCAGGAGAATATCACTAAGGTATACGGCGCGGCTCACGGAATAAGAGGTATACTCGACGAAGATTTTTACGATATGGGTATGGAGGATATAAAGGAGCTCGAGCTTCTCAAGAATACTCCGTCGTCTTCGCTCGGTTCTGTAAGATATAAGCTCAAGGACGTAACGGTCGACGATACCGATTACAAGAGATTGCTCGAGGTATTCAAGAAGTACGATATAAGATATTTCTTCTATAACGGCGGTAACGACTCTATGGATACATGTAACAAGATAAGCAAGTTCATGGCGAATTCCGGTTGGGAATGCAGAGTCATGGGCGTGCCAAAGACGATAGATAACGATCTTTTCGGTACGGATCACTGTCCAGGTTTCGGTAGCGCGGCTAAGTACGTTGCTACAACCGTTATGGAGATAAAGCAGGACGCTAACGTTTATGATACTCCGATGATAACCGTCATCGAGGCTATGGGTCGTAACGCCGGTTGGATAACTGCTTCCGCGGCTCTTGCAGGAGCAAAGGGTCACGGCGCAGACCTTATCTATCTCCCTGAAGTTGATTTCGATATAGAGAAGTTCCTTGCCGACGTCAAGGTGAAGATGGACGAGAATAAGGGCAAGTGTCTCGTCGTTGTATCCGAGGGTATCCACGATAAAGACGGCGTTCTCATCGCGGAGAAGTTCGCGGAGAATCTTTCAAAGGACGCGTTCGGTCACGCTCAGCTCGGCGGTATCGCTACTACTCTCGCTAACCTTTGCAAAGAGAAGTTCGGTTGCAAGACGAGAGGTATCGAGTTCAGTCTTATGCAGAGATGCGGCGCGCACGTTGCTTCGGGCAGAGATATCGAAGAGGCGTTCAATGCGGGAGCTACCGCGGTCAAATGCGCTTGCGACGGTATGACCGATAAGATGGTCATTTTCGTAAGAGATATGTCGTCGGGCAGCTACGAGTGCAAATACGACGTTCTCGATCTTAATCTTGTCGCGAATACCGAAAAGAAAGTTCCGCTCGAGTGGATCACCGAGAACGGTACTAATCTTTCCGACGAGTTCGTCAAGTACGCTCTTCCGCTCATTCAGGGCGAACCGAATATGGTGAAAGAAGACGGACTTCCGAGATTCGCAAAGCTCAAAAAGGTCAGCGCTAAGAAGTAATATACCGTGTTGACTGTCTAAATGATAGTAAGACGCTCCTTGGACTTCAAGGAGCGTTTTTATATGTTTATCATTACAAACTCTTGAATATATTTAACGACGATATACCTTATCATGACGAATATTATCAAAGACAATAATTCTGATTGACGTCTCGATCGCGTGTATAAGAGTATTATAACGTTAAGATCGCGATTTTCATTAAAACTATTTTACGAATACTTTTCCTTATTTTGCAAATAATAAAATCAAACTTGAAAAAATAGAGGAAAGTTTCATGAAGAATACTAAAAAAAATAACGAAACGGCAAAGTGGAAAGAGGGAAACGAAAGGATCAAGCCGAGAGGCGTTGACAAAGCCAACCATCAGATGAGTCTCAAAGACGAGAAGAACGATATAGAGGACAATATCTGAAATAAAGGCGGTAGATTCCATGATTTTCATTGATTTCGCTTTATGCGACGATAAAGAAGTCTTTTAAGTGTTTTAAAAGGCTTTATTTGTTTTCGGCAATTAATTGATAATAGTTTTGATGCTTGCCGTATAATAGTTCTCGGTTTATTGAAAGATGACAAGATGCCTTCGCGATCGAAAGCATATATTATAAACGATAATACATATCGCATATACTTCGATAGAATAAGATAAGATACGTAAAATTATTTCGACAAATATTTTACATTGATATTACCGAAATATTATTATAACGGTCTTGACATTTCGTTTCTTAAATGTTATTATTATGTTACCGACCAGTCGTTCGGTAAACGGAGAAATATGCAAAAGGACGTAATTTTAGACGCCACCGAGAGATTGATTCTCGAAAACGGGGCAAACGAGACCAGTATATCCGATATAGCCAAAGAAGTCGGCATCAGTAAGAGCTCGCTTTACTACTATTTCGAATCGAAAGAGGAGCTCATAGAGGCCGTAACGGAAAGGTATATAGATAATACGCAAAGAGCGATAGACGTACTGGTCGAGAGATTTTCGGCAAGAATTAAGATAGAGGCTATAGCGAAGGGTATAACGAAGCACGTTAAGGAAAAGAAAGGCACTGCGAAGTTACACTATCTTTTGATAACCTACGGAATAACTCAGGACGAAAAGGTAGCGGTTATGATAAGAGAGCGTTACCGCAAATGGTACAAACAGATAATAGACGCTCTCGACGGTTACAAAAAGACAAGGTATAACGAAGCGCTCGCGCAGCTCATATTGACGTTCATCGACGGATATACTCTGCGTAACGTACTCGGTATCGACATTGATACGGATCTTGACGGTCTTATCAAACTATTTAAGAAAGTTTGCCCTCTCGAGTGAGGAAAGGAAATCATCATGGATAACAAATTTGCAATTATAACGGATATGGCGTGCGATATGCCCGAGAGTTTTTTCAAGGAGAACGATATAGACGTAGCTTCGATGCCGTTCAGGATCAACGGTAAGGAATACGGCAGGGATACCGCTATGCCGCACGACGAATTTTACGATCTCATAAGAGCTGGCGGAGTTCCGACGACGTCGCAGACCGATATGGCAGACGCGGCGGAGCTTTTTGAAAAACATCTTTCAAAAGGCGAAGACGTTCTCTATATCAGCTTTTCGGGAGGCGTTTCGGGCAGCTTCAACAACGTCAGCAACATAGTAAGAGGCGAGATGAAGGAGAAGTATCCCGATAGAAAGATAATAGTTATAGATACTCTTTCGGGCGCTGCGGGACAGGGACTCATGACGTATTATATGGTCAAGATGCGGAGCGAAGGCAAGAGCGTCGAAGAGGCGGCTGAGTGGCTCGAGAATAATAAGCTCAATTTTAACCATTTCTATCTTATCGGAGATCTTGAATTGTTAAAAAAGGGCGGAAGGATATCGAAGACGCAGGCGATACTCGGCACTCTCATAGGAATAAGACCGCTTCTCATGCTCGATTCGAAAGGCAAGAATCACGTCGTCAGTAAAATAAGAGGAAAGAAAAAAGCCGTATCGGCGCTCCTCGAGCTTACAGAAAAGTATTGTATTCCCGAGAATAACGATTTCATTATGACCACTCATTCGGGTTGTCTTAAGGACGCAGAGGAGCTCAACGCCGCGCTTAAGGCGAAGTTTAATAAGGACGTCATAACGGTTCCTCTCACGTATCTTGTCGGTTCGCATTGCGGTCCGGATACTATCGGAGTATTCTTTGTCGGTCATAAGAGAATGGCGTAGAGCATGCATCTTGACGAACGGCGGAGGAATTGATATAAACCCGCTTTCGAAACTTCCTAACAATACCGATTATTATAAAAAGGCTTCCGTACATCTCATATCGGAAGCCTTTGGTTTATTATAAAATATCGACGTTCTTTTTCAAAACTTACTCAATAGTGTTTAATACGACAGCGATTCGATACTGTGACCGTTCGCTTCAAGCAGTTGTATAGCGTTGATTATTCTGTTGCTGTCTATGAATACGAATACGGCGCCGAAAGTCGAGACAACGTAGATAGGAACGTTGCCTGACGCGAGAATTTTGGATAACGACGAGATAATACCCGATTCGTTGATCGAACTCACGCCAACTATCTCGATGCAAGACCACGTCTGCATTATTTCGATAGCGTTATCGGGAGTATCTTCTTCGGGGCATACGAGCGTTACCGAATCGGCTGTCAGAGATAAAAAATTGTACGGATTGGATATTATTACCGGCGACGAAAGTTTGCAGATATTGAAAGTTTTGTCGAGCACGACGAATTTCATATTCCCACCTCTATATTTATTCTAACACAAAAATCTGCGTTTTGTACGTTTTAGCGACAACTATACGGATATATTTATTTTTCAAAGGATTATATTGGGCTTTACGCCGTCGAGTTCGTCGTCTCTGTTTTTGGACGTTGCGAGAGACAGTATCACGTTTTTAGCGTAGAAGTTGTCAAGAGTCTCTATCTCGAAGGTAAGCATATCGTTTGCCGATATTCTCGCGTTCTTTTCCGTTATGAGAGAATCGCTCTCGTCGACGTGTTTTACAAGACGGACTCCTTCGGGGAGAATAACGTCGTTGATACGTCGGCTGTCTAAGAACGAATTCTTTTGAACAAACGCTATGAAAGTGGTTTTTTCTTCGAATCCGTCGGTATTGTCTTTTACGGTTTGCTTCAAAAGCGTGTCGTACAGTCCGTGAGACTTTACTATACGCAGTATTATTTTAACGGTTCCGCAGACTATTATAGCGGGTATAGCGTACATTATGTTCCCAGTGAGTTCGACGGCGAGCAAAACTGCCGTAAAGAAAGAGTGCGATACCGCCGTAAAGAATGCTACCATTGCGCCGACTATGAAGAGCGATGCGTGCACGTCGAGGGATGATCCTAAAAGAGATGAAAGTATGCCTCCGATCGTCGCGCCTACGGCGAGCATAGGTACGAAAATGCCGCCCGGAATTCCCGAACTCGTCGACAGCGTTGTAAATAGCAGTTTGACGACGAAGAGGATAACAAGCATTTTTATTGCGTAGTTTCCGTCTATGAGCGATTTTATGAGCGATATACCGCCGCCGCTTGCAGGCAGTAAGAAGAGACCTACGAAAAGCGCGAGAATAAACGGCGGTAAAAATCTGAGATCGACTCTTTTGAATTTCAGACGTTTGTAGCCCTTTTTGAATATAAGTATGAGTTTGCTAAACAGTATTCCGAACAATGCGACGGCTACTCCCGTTATTATAAGGAAAGGAATATCTATAAGAGATATGCTGAAATCGGTAACGGGTATGATTATTCGTTCTCCGAGTATGACGTTAGCTGTGACTACCGCTGTAAATACGGTCAGCATTGTATTGAATGCGATGACGGGGGAGAAGCGTCTGTGCCCTTCTTCGAGAACGATAGCAGTTCCCGATAGAGGAGCGTTGAACGCGACTGCAAGTCCTGCGCCTACGCCGCCGCTTATCATGTATTGACGGGTATACATCGGGAACATTTTCGATACCGCCATCGCCGTCGCCGCGCCTATAAGCATTGAGGGTCCTTCGCTTCCGAGCGAGAGCCCTGCGAGCGTTCCGACGACGCTTATGACGAACATCACGCTAAAGCCCTTGACGGCGTTCATTATAAAAGATCCTCTTAAGAGCCCGATCGCTTGGGGTACTCCGCTTCCGCGCGAGACGTTGCTCAGTCTTATCATCAGCGAAGATATAGTAAAAGCCAATGCGAGTATGCCGACGATAAGAAAAATATACCAGCGGTTCTCGCCGGCAAGGGCGAATAGGGCGTTAGAGTACTTACTTGCGTATTCGATGAAAAGAGTGTATAACGAAACCGCGATACCCGATGCAAAACCGGTGAATATCGCGTAAGGGATAGTATGGAATATCGAGTTCTTTTTCGTTATAAGCAGTCTGTTGTTCACACTTTTCTCCGAATCGTTTTACGCCGCATAAACGGGAAATTCCGTTAAGATACGGTTATTTTTTGCGTTTCTTTAATGGCTATAGATCTATTAGATATATCGCTTTTATATCAGCGATATTATCCATTCTGCAAGAGCGACCGTCAATATCGACGACAGGGCTACTACAAGGAGTCCTCTTTTTTTGTACGCTAATATGAAGGCTACTATTGCTCCGAGTATTCCCGAATAGATGCTCGCCGTTGAGAAAAATATCTTAGGGAACACCATAGCCGCCATAACGCCGTAAGGCAGATATATGAGGAACGAACGAAAATATTTATTCTTTATTTTCCGCCTTATGAATACTATCGGTAACATACGGCATATATAGGTAATGCTCGCCATTATCGTTATAACTAGGAGAATACGCTCTGTGGTCATAGCTTTTCCTCCTCGTTTTTACCGTCGTCGCTTTCGGCTGTTATCTCGCTCGTTTTCGAGAGATTTGAAGCTATTTCGTATGAAGAGAAAGAGACGTCGCTTGCGTTTTGCGAATATATTTCCGCGATATTTTTATCATCCGCAGAGCTTCCCATCGTATTGGATCCGTCTTTTGCGTCCTGTATCGGGAATAGAACGGTCGTGACGATCGCGGCGCCTACGCCGCCGATGAGTATGAGATAGAAACTGTTGTCTCTGAACGTCTTGAATATGTAGAGAAAAGAGCTAATCGCCGCAGATAGTATCACGGTGATTAGAATAGGTCTCGAACCTTTTGCTGGAGGAACTATTATTGCCATGAACATTGCATATATGGCTATGCCCATTGCAGAGAGCAGAGAATCGGGAATTATCTTGCCTGCTAACGCTCCTATACACGTGCCGCCGACCCAGCCCGAAAACGAGCCGAACATAAGACCGACAAGGTATTTGAAGTTGATTTGTTCTCGCTTATTTATTGCGACGGCAAAGACTTCGTCCGTTATTCCGAACGCGATTATGAATCGCTTTAGAGTGTTGGTTTTATCGGGCAGTTTCTGAGACAGCGAAAGAGAGAGAAGGATATATCTTGCGCTGATGATAGCCATCGTAACGGCTATTTCGAAAAGGGCGCTTCCGTTATAGAGCATATCCATTCCGACGAATTGTCCCGTTCCCGTAAAATTGGTGAGCGAAGTCAATATCGGAGCCCAGACAGGCGCGTCGTTGGCTATAGCTATTATGCCGAAGGTAAAAGAAACGGATAGATAGCCGAGAGCTATCGGCAATCCGTCGCGTAATCCTCTTAATAATGTCAGTTCTCTTTTATTGAGCATAACGACCTCTTTCGACACGATATAACGTTAAGATTATATTATTATAATATACATTGTAAAAGATAAGCAACTTTATCGTTCAATTATTTTATGGTAATTTAAGCTAATCGGCGTAATATTTGCATAATTTCTTGACAAAATCGCATATCGGGATTTATAGTATACTAAATATATGCGGCGGATAGGACTATGTTTATTGTTTTGTAAAGATAAATGCAAAAACAGGAAGCCGCTATCGTACGACGTTAAAAAAGGAGCTTATATATGAAAAAAATACTCGTTATCAACGGACCTAATCTCGATATGCTCGGAAAAAGGGATAAAGCGCAGTACGGCTCGTTTACTCTTAGCGAACTGGAGGGCTACGTCGCAGAGTTTTCAGCTAAGCTCGGCGTCGAAGTATCGTTTTTTCAGAGCGCGTACGAGGGCGCTATCATAGATAAGCTGCACGAAAAAGGCTTTGATGCCGTAGCGATAAACGCAGGAGCGTACACGCATTACAGTTACGCTATAAGAGACGCGATAGAGTGCGCAGAAGTTCCCGTTGTAGAGGTTCACATCAGCGATATTTCAAAGAGAGAGGAGTGGAGAAGAACGTCCGTTATCAAAGACGTCTGCGTAGCGTCGTTCATAGGATTCGGCAAGGATAGCTATACGAAAGCTATAGAATATATCGTTCGGAATTTATAGAAATCGGTTTTTTAACTTGATATATTATTTTGAAAAGCTAGGCGATTTTGCATTTTTATAAATCAATATATCGATCAAACATAGTTTCTAGAGTTTAGGAATAAAGATTAAAATAAAAGAACTTCGGAGTTTATACCGAAGTTCTTTTATTTCATGAAAAAATCAATTTATCTAAAGTCGCAATTAAGCGGCAGCTTTTACTCCGCCCTTAGTGCCGAAGTAAACCATAGCGCCGGACTTCTTAATAACCCAGTCAGACTCCTTGTCTTCGTTCTTCTCGTTAGCGTACTCTTCGATCTTAGTCCAAAGATTGTTAGCGGTCTTGCCGTCTTTGAAATAGATGATGGTGATGCTATCGCTTTTCGTATTGTTTTCGTCGTCTTTTGCTACTTTCGAGCCGCTAACGATAGCGGTGATGTCGCCGTTATCTGCGCCGATCGCAACCTGTACAACGCCGAGGGAAAAAGCGTCGGTTGCTTTTCCTGCAACGAATTCGTTTTTCTTTAACGAAGCGAGCGCCTTATCGGGATCGCTGTTCGGTCCGCAGGAAACGAGAAGCGCAAGGCTCATAACGATGAGCATAACGATTGCTAAAGATTTTGCCAATTTTTTCATTTTTCTTCCTCCAAGAAAGTTAGTATTGTAGTTATATTATACTATTCGTTTTATGAGATTGTCAATGCCGTAAACGCATAATTTGGAATAAAAATGTAAAAATTCAAACGATGTTTTGAAAATGAAATTACACGAATACGGTTTTTAATGTAATTAAACGGACAATGTCACTCTTATAGTTCTATATCAATATACTTTTCGGCGATTTTGAAATTATGATTAATGATAGATTTAACGTATGAAACAAGGTTTATCGTTATATATACTCACATAAATTTTTACAAGATTGCATAATTACACTAAAAACGTGTATCTAAATAATGAGACACGAAATTTGGATATAATCATCTCAAGGAATCGCGAGGAGTATTGCGTATAGATGGATAAGTTAAGAAGCGGATTCGGCGAAATGTTAAGGATCGCAATGAGAGAGAATAACGTGACGCAAGAAATGTTGGCAAAATATCTTTACACTACTCAGCAGACGGTGAGCAGGTGGTGCAAGGGAATATGCGAACCAGACCTCGTCACGCTCATGAGAATATGCTCGTATTTCGGAACGACGCCCGACGAAATGTTATCGTACTCGGAGACGGAAATGGAGAAGCTGAGAGAGGAATTGAATTACGACAAATAATAGGTTCTGTCAGTTTAACGCAGATTCTTTATAAAAATTTTTTATCAGCTTATTGACAAGGCATTTAGAGTGTTGTATAATCTTAACGTAAAGCGTTGAGCGAGGAAAGTAAATATCGGTTTCTTCAGCAGGGAATACGCGTCTTGGACTGGAAGCGCGTTTGGAGAATAGGTGTCGAAGTTCCCTCGTGAGCGCCGAGCTGAAATAACAGTAGGTTCGGACGGTCGTCCCCGTTACAGGATAAAGGCGTAGTTTGCGTCTCAAAAGCGCGTTTCGCATTGCGATACGAATATGGGTTGGTTTCACGGAAAGTTATACTCTTCGTCCCATTTGGGGAGAGGAGTATTTTTTTATACCGCGACGTTATCTTGAAATTTACAGTCAAAGGAGAGTTTGTTACTATGATCATTGTACTTAAGAACGGAATCACGAAAAAGCAGGCGGAAGATTTTAAGAATCATCTCGAAGAGTCGAGGAACGTAAAAGTTTGTCCTATAGCGGGAACGCTCTCGACGGTATACGGACTGGTCGGCGATACTTATAAGATAGATATCGATTCGCTGAGACAGGACGATATAGTCGAAAAGGTAATGAGAGTTCAGGAACCGTATAAAAAGGCGAACAGAAAGTTTCATCCCGACAATACCGTAATAGACGTCGGCGGCGTTAAGATAGGCGATAAAAAAATAGTCGTTATGGCAGGACCGTGTTCTATCGAGAACTACGAATATCTCGACGCTCTCGGCAGTACTCTTAAGGGCTACGGAGCTTCGATCATGAGAGGCGGCGCGTTCAAGCCGAGAACGTCTCCGTATTCTTTCCAAGGTCTCGGAGAAGAGGGACTTGAGATGCTCGATTACGCCCGTAAAAAATACGGTATGCCCGTGATAAGCGAGATCACCAATATCGAATATCTCGATGAGTTCATGGAGAAGATAGATATAATACAGGTCGGCGCGAGAAATATGCAGAATTTCGAACTGCTTAAGGCGCTGGGAAAAGTTGACAAACCGATTTTGTTAAAACGCGGATTTGCTAATACCATAGAAGAGTTTTTGATGAGCGCCGAGTATATCATGAGCGGCGGAAACGATAAAGTAATGCTATGCGAGAGGGGAATAAGGACGATGGAGACGTATACAAGGAATACGCTCGATCTTAGCGCTATTCCGGTATTGAAGCAGCTTTCGCATTTGCCCGTAATAGTCGATCCGTCGCATGCTACGGGAGTCGCGTCGCTTGTCGAGCCAATGAGTAAGGCGGCGATAGCGGCAGGCGCCGACGGACTGATCATAGAGGTCCATCCCGAACCTAAGAAGGCGCTTTGCGACGGTTCACAGTCGATCCTTCCCGACGATTTTAAGGAGCTTATTCTAAGACTGAGACGCGTCGCAGAGGCTGTCGACAGGGAGATATGATGAAATGAGCAGAGTTATCGGCGTAACTACCAAGACGGGAAAATACGATATAATAATAGAAAAAGACGCCATAGAAAGATTGAAGGATATAAGAGCGGACAAATTCGTGTTCGTGACGGATAGCAACGTCGCCAAGCTGTGGCTTTCGAGTATTCGCGATAGGTGCAACGATATGGGTATAGCGGCGCAATTTATTTTAGTGAACGCGGGCGAGGAGAATAAGAATATAGATACCGTTCTTTATATGTACTCGGAGTTTAACAGGATAGGCGTTACTAAGAGCGACGTTATAGTCGCGTTCGGCGGCGGAGTAGTAGGAGACATGACGGCGTTTGCGGGAGCGACGTATCTCAGAGGCGTTAGAGTCGTACAGATGCCGACGACGCTTCTTGCAATGGTCGATTCGTCCGTCGGAGGAAAGTCGGGATTCGATACAAAGTACGGAAAGAACCTGATAGGCGTCATAACTCAACCCGAGGCGGTGCTCATAGATACTTCTTATCTAACTACGCTTCCGAAGAGGGAGACGGATTCGGGTATGGCGGAAGTAATAAAATGCGGTTTTATAAAGAACGGTTCGATACTCGAAGATATCATTTCGGACGGATATAACGTCGAGGACGTCATTGAAAAGACGCTCGGAGTAAAGGCGGGCGTCGTCGAGGAGGACGAATTCGAAAGCGGAAAAAGAATGATACTCAATTTCGGACACACCGTCGCGCACGCCATAGAAGCTCTTTCGGGATATACGAAGTATCTGCACGGAGAGGCGGTCGCCGTCGGAATGAAATACGCCGTCAAAATGTCGGAAAATATTCTATCGCTCGATAAAAAATGTTTTGACGTTTTGGAAAGAGCGCTGAGAAAATTTTCGCTCGATATTAGCGTGGACTTCACCGCGGACGATATGTTAGAATATATAGCGAGGGATAAGAAGCGTAGAGGAGACGGCATCAATTTCGTACTTATCGAGGATATAGGAAAGCCTGTTGTTAGAAAGATGAGCTTTGACGACGTGAAAATAGCGTTAAAGAACGTTGAAGAATTTTGCTGAAATAATTCACTTCTTAGAAGAATAATAATCGGTATTCGCCGATTTGACGGCTTTAATTACAGTTTATAGCAGACGAGCTAAAAGGAGGATATAATGTCCATAGTTATCGACGGAAATATTAAAATGACGGTATGGGGAGAGTCTCACGGCCCTGAGATCGGCGGCGTTATCGACGGTTTTCCCGCCGGCGTAAAATACGACGAAGAGTTTGCGCTTTGCGAAATGGCGAGAAGAGCGCCTTCGTCTTCGGCGTTCTCTACAAAGAGAAAGGAAAAAGATATTCCCGTCGTCGTTTCGGGAATAAAGGATAACGTTACCGAAGGCAGTCCTATCGCGTTTAGGATACTTAACGAGGACAGACGCTCAAAGGATTACGGAAATATCGAATACACGGTAAGACCGTCTCATGCCGATTACACTGCTTACGAGAGGTTTTCGGGGCATAACGACGTTCGCGGCGGCGGACATTTTTCGGGAAGACTTACTGCTCCTATGGTGTTCGCCGGCGCTTTGGCTAAGATGTATCTTCATTCGTTCGGTGTGAAAATAGCGGCGCATATACGCAATATCGGCGATATATCCGACGATTCATTCGTCGATTACGCAAATGCCGACGTGATAGAAAGAATAGAGAATAAGACGTTTCCTTCGATAAAGAAAGGCAATTCCGAGAGGATAGAAAAACTCATCGGTGACATAGCTAAGGACGGAGATTCGATAGGCGCGATCATCGAGTGCGGGATATTCGGCGTTAAGGCGGGCATAGGCGGATATATGGCAAGAAGCGTCGAATCGCGTATCGCTTCGGCAATGTACGCAATTCCTGCGCTTAAGGGGATAGAGTTCGGCAAAGGTTTTTCTTACGCTCTCGGACGCGGAAGCGAAATGAACGACTGTTTTAAGATAGAGGGCGGAAAAGTCATCACGTCGTCGAATAACAACGGCGGCGTTCTCGGAGGTATCACTAGCGGTATGCCGATAGTTTTTTCGGCAGCGATGAAGCCTACCCCTTCGATATATAAGCCGCAAATGAGCGTAGATATCAGTTCTATGACGGAAAAGGAGCTTATTATCAACGGAAGACACGATCCCTGCGTTGCGATACGAGCGATACCGGTTATCGAAGCCGTCGCCGCGCTCACGGTATGCGATATGTATCTGGAGGCTTACGGATATAATGGAACTAAGTGAAATAAGAAAGGAAATAGACGGTATAGATTCGTCGCTCGTTAAACTCGTGACCGAGAGATTGAAACGCTCGTTAGACGTTGCGAAGGTAAAGTGCGAGGGAACGATCAATCCGACTGTTTACGTTAAAGAGAGAGAGGACGAAATACTCGAAAGACTTACCGCAGGACTCGCCGAGAGCGAGGCGAAAGCCGTCGTCGAAGTATATAAGAAGCTACTTGTCAATTCAAGGGCGCTTCAGTACGTTTACGCAGTCGATAATGAGAAGGTTTCTCTTGACGAAGACGAATTGACGTCGGATCCTGAGACCAATACTTTTACGACGCTCGTATGTCAGGGTATCGAAGGCGCGTATTCGTCGATAGCCGCAAGAGAATTTATTAAAAAAGGCGGAGAGAGATATATAAAGTTCGTTAAAAATTTCGAAGACGTGTTCAAAGCTATAGACGACGACACGCTCGGCGTTCTTCCTTTGGAGAACAGTACTGCGGGAAGCGTCGGAGAAGTATACGATCTCTTCCTCAAGTATGGGCTCTATATCGTAAAAAGCTACGACCTTAGCATAAGACACTGTTTGCTGGCGAATAAGGACGCGACGCTAGATAGCATAAAGAGCGTTACGGCGCATCCGCAGGCGCTTATGCAGTGCTCGTCGTTTATCGTGGAGAGAGAACTAAATATGGTGAACGCGGTCAATAACGCCGTAGCGAGCAAAGAAGTCAGCGAGAGCGGACGCGTCGATATAGCCGCTATATCGGCAAAAGAGAACGCTAAGCTGTACTCTCTTAAAGTGCTATCAGAGGATATCAATAATTCCCTTATGAATACAACGAGGTTCGTTCTCGTATCGAATAAATTAATGGTTCCGAAATCGGGCGGAAAAGTGAGTCTGGTATTTTCGCTTGAGAACAGTTCAGGTACTTTGGCGAACGTTCTCAATATCTTTTCGGCGTATTCTCTTTCGATGTCGAAGATAGAGTCGAGACCGCTGGAGAGCGAAAAATGGGCGTATAGGTTCTACGTCGACATAGAAGGGAATATTCGAGACAGAAAAGTAAGAGCTATGCTGTATCAACTGAAGAAGGAGCTTCCGTTCGTAAGATTGCTCGGGTCGTACGACGCCGTCGAATGAATTTTAATACTAAGAATTTTTTATTTGGATCGGCTCATAATAGCGAGCCGCTGCATAGCGCGAAAATAGTATAATATCCGTAATGTACGTATATGTACGCTATATTTTGAATAATACTTTGGAGATAAGATGATATGGAAAGAGTGATGAAAGGCGTTAAAAGGCTTTTGGGCGAGGTGGATATAGCAGGCGATAAGTCTGTTTCTCATAGAGCTATCATGACCAACGCGATAGCGGACGGCGACGCTAAGATCACTAATTTTCTATCGGGAGAGGACTGTATATCTACTCTCAATATATTTAGATCTCTCGGCGTCGACATTAGCGTTTTTGGAAAAGAAGTGATAGTTCGAGGACGCGGTATGCGAGGACTGAGAGCGTTTAACGGCGTTTTGAACGCAGGCAATTCGGGAACGACTACAAGACTGTTGAGCGGAATACTTGCTCCGCAAAGTTTTGAAAGCGCGATCGACGGCGACGATTCTCTAAGACTTCGTCCTATGAAGAGAGTGATCGAGCCTCTTTCTCTTATGGGAGCGAGGATCGAAGCGAGTGGCGGAAATTTTCTGCCTCTTAAGATATACGGAAGAAGACTTCACGGTATAGAATACGATATGCCTATGGCTTCCGCGCAGGTAAAGTCGGCTATAATATACGCTTCTCTTTACGCCGATAGCGAAAGCGTGATAACAGAAAAGGTGAAATCACGCGATCATACCGAGATAATGCTCAAAAGTATGGGGGCGGATATCGAAGAGAAGGACAACGTGATAACCGTACGCCCTATAGAGAAACTTGTTGCGCGCGACGTGCGGGTCCCGGGCGATATTTCATCGGCAGCGTACTTTTTAGTCGCCGGAGCTATTGCTCCGAATTCCGAAATAACGGTCAAGAACGTGGGGCTCAATCCGACGCGAGCGGGTATAATATCTGTCATGCGTAGAATGGGCGCCGATATATCCGTCGAAGAATATGCGTCTGGCGGCGAAAGAGCCGGCGATATTACGGTAAGGTCGTCGGAACTTTCAGGTACTGTCATATGCGGCGACGAGATACCTACGCTCATAGACGAGTTGCCTATAATAGCGGTGCTCGCATGTATGGCTAAAGGAGTTACCGTCGTGAAAGACGCCGCGGAGCTCAAGGTCAAGGAGACTGATAGGATAGATACCGTCTATCGCATGATAACGGCGCTTGGCGGTAAGATCGAAAAGACTGACGACGGATTCATAATAGAGGGAACAGGCGAATTGTCGGGAGCAAGGGTCGAATCGTTCAAAGATCACAGGATAGCGATGTCTGCGGCTGTGGCGAGTCTCGTCGCGAGTGGAGAGACGGTAATAGCCGACGCCGAATGCGTTGACATATCTTTCCCCGAGTTTTATAATATTCTCGGAGGACTTCACGAATGATATATAAGGATACCGACCTTAAAAAAATACCGAATAAGAATAAGAAATCAAAGCGTTTCGGCGTTATAGGCAATCCCATAGCGCACTCCATGTCGAGCGCGTTACATAAAGAATTTTTCAGTTTGACAGGCGTTACCGACGCCGAATATTTGACCGTTCAGGTAGAAGACCTTAAAGATAGCGTTGATTTATTAAAGGAAAAGTTCGACGGTTTTAACGTTACCGTGCCTTATAAAGTGGAAATAATGAAGTATCTCGACGTCATCGACGGAAGCGCTAAAAAGATAGGAGCAGTCAACACCGTAGTCGTTAAAGACGGTAAAGCTACGGGATACAATACGGACGTCGACGGATTCTCTGCGACGCTTGAGATGGACGGCATAGACGTAAAGGATAGAGATTGCCTTATTATAGGTTACGGCGGAGCGAGTAAAGCTGTCGCGTGCGCTCTGAGCGCAAGAGGCGCGAATATTTTTGTTACGGGAAGAGACGAAGATAAGATAGATTCTTTTATCGCGGAACTCGATGCGGCGGGCATATACGCTACAAAAGACGTTGCAGTCAAAAAAGGCTATCACGCGGTCATCAACGCGACTCCCGTCGGAATGTCTCCTAAGACGGACGCTACGCCGGTAGATGCCGACAAAATATCGGATATTGAATACTATTTCGATTTGATATATAATCCGAGACGTACTAAACTCATGAGACAGCTTGACGAGAAAGGCATCAAGACGCGAGACGGTCTTTTGATGCTCGTGATACAAGGAGCAGTCGCTGAAAAGCATTTTCTTAAAAATAATATAAACGTGAGAAATATCGTTGAAACGCATTTGCGTATCGCAGGAAAAATGCTCAAAGAAAAACTTGAAAAAGCAGGCAAAAAAGATATTATCTTCATAGGTTTTATGGGATCGGGAAAGACGACTATAGCTATGGATATAGGAAGGTATCTCGATATGCAGGTTGTAGATCTCGATGCGGTGATAGCCAATAAATACGGTAGCATAAGCGGTATATTTGATAAAAACGGCGAAGAATATTTCAGAAATATCGAGCATAAGACTCTAAAAGAGTGCGTCGGTAAAGGCATTATTATTTCAACGGGCGGCGGTATAGTCGAGAATAGCGAAAACAAGGATATGCTCACAAGTCCGGACGCGTTCGTGATATACTTAAATTGCGATTTTGAGATAATCAGGAAAAGAGTCAAAGGAAGCGACAGACCGCTTTTCAGAGACGAAGACAAGGCTTATGAGCTTTATAAGAAACGCGACGAAAAGTATCGCGAAGTCGCCGATCACGTAGTCGATTCCGATTTCGGCGAGGAAGAGACGGTAAAGGCGATATTCGGATATTGAGTTTTATCAAAGTTTGTTATAATCTATGCCGGCATTGTTATTTGGGAGCTGTCGAGGTTGAATCTTCATATTATTATTTAATGAAAATAAAGCAGATATAGATTATGTATATCAAAAGAGACGTCTATTAACGGCGTCTCTTTTGACAAGTAATTTATTAAATTTGTAATTATGCTTTGAACGTTTCTTCATACGTTACTTTAACTATTTAACTTTTTATTTCGATATTTCTTTTTTTATATCCCGCCCTTGAGCTAAGAGTTTCTCAAGTCCGTCAAAGTCGTTTTGTTTAAGAGCTTCTTGATATTTTTTCAGTTCTTCGATATATAATGTCAGTTCTTTAAGAAGATTATCCTTATTGAGTGAGAATAGTTCGATCCAAAGTTTCGGGTCGAGATACGCTACTCGCGTAAGGTCTTCAAAACTTCCGCCCGAAAATCCTCTGTGTTCTCTCGACGACGGACTTTTCACGTACGCGTTCGACGTAACGTGGCAGAGTTGCGAGGTGTACGAGATTATTCTGTCGTGATGTTCAGACGTAGTGTACACTATTTTTGAAAATCCAAGAGAGGCATTCAGGTTTTCGACCGTCTTTAGGACGTCCTCGCTAACGTCGTTGTCGTTCATTATTATGAGGGAACGGTTGTCGAATAGGCTTGAAAGAGCATTATCGTATCCCGAGACTTCGCGTCCTGCCATTGGATGCGTGCCTACGTAATTGACGCCGTATTTCTTAGCGAGCTCTCCTACGGCATTTTTGATCGCTGTCTTGACGCCGACCACGTCGGTAAGGATAGCGTCTTTTTTCATATGTTTAAGATTCTCTTTTATGAACGATACGGTAGCGTTCGGCGGCAGCGCGACTATGACGTAGTCCATGTCGCAAAGCTCCGATTTGTCGATCGCTTTTAATATCGCTTTGTCATGAACGGCTTTGTTTATAGTTTCTTCGTTTCTCGTCAGGGCGTATACGCTATGCCTCGTACGCGTCGATATCGCTTTTGCGTAAGAGCCGCCTAAGAGCCCGAGTCCTATGATAGCTATATTCATCTGATTGTTCCTTTTTATTATATTGTATTATTTATCACGCGTCTAACTCTATACTTGCAATAGATAATGGCGTTAATTGCGCTGTTAAACGGCGCAAATTCACGATAAGTCTACTGCAAGTATAGAGTTTGAACGGATTTTACAACGGCATTGGTGATATGATCGCCGATATGCTTTATAGTTTTTTACCTTCGAATTCAACTCTCCGCTTGACGTCTTTCATCAACTCGTCGAATTCCGAAGGCGTGAGCGACTGGGCTCCGTCGCAGAGCGCCATCGGAGGATTGTTATGCACCTCTACGATAACTCCGTCCGCGCCTATGCTTATAGCGCTCTTAACGAGCGGAGACACAAGATAGGATTTTCCGGTCGCGTGCGACGGGTCTATGATTATCGGTAGGTGCGTGAGCCTCTTGAGCATCGCTACGGCGGATATATCCAAAGTATTTCTTGTGTAGTTCTCGAACGTTCTTATTCCTCTTTCGCACAGGATTATATTTTCGTTACCTCCGGACGCGATGTATTCCGCGCTCATAAGGAGCTCTTCCATAGTGCTCGAGAGTCCGCGCTTTAATAAAATAGGTTTTTTAGAGTGACCGAGTTCGCTTAGAAGGTCGAAGTTCTGCATATTTCTTGCGCCGACCTGAATGATGTCGACGTCGGCGAAGTCGTCGAGAACGGACGCGGACATTATTTCCGTCACTATCGGGAGTCCCGTTATCTTCTTTGCTTCAAGTAGCAGACGGATGCCTTCGCTCTTTAGTCCTTGGAACGCGTATGGCGAGGTTCTCGGCTTGTAAGCTCCGCCGCGAAGACAGGTAGCGCCGCTCGCTTTAACGCTCTTTGCGATCTCTATTATCTGCTCTTCCGATTCGACGGAACAGGGACCTGCCATTACCGAGAAGAAACCTTCGCCGATAAAGCCGTTGCCGACGGCGATATGAGTGTCGTTCGGGTGAAATTTTCTATTGACGGTCTTGAACGGTTCGCTGACGCGTCTGATATCTTCGACGCCTTCTTGCGTCATGAGCTGACCGACGTTGATCTTAGTCGTATCGCCGATCACTCCGATGATGTGTTTAGACGCGCCGACGCTCATATGCGTGTTTAGTCCTGCGTCTTTTATCTTGCCGAGAATGTTATCGACGGCATTTGCGGATACGCCTTCTTTTAATATGATTATCATAATGAATATCTCCTTTTAATATAAAAAGACAGCAAACCTTCATAGTTTGCTGTCCCCGGTTTCGTTTTGATATTTGAAACTCCTCTTAACTTCTAAAGACAGCAAAAACTCTTCGGATAATAATAGCCGAAGTAAAAATAGCCGTAATAGAAGTTGTCGGAAAGGATATTGTACATCATAATCTCCTTGTCTCAAACTTATTGTTTATATTTTATCAGTATTCGGGGTGAATGTCAATAGCGTTACAAAAATTTTTTTCATTTCAAAATAATTAGTTATGGCTATATATAAATATATCCTTTTGATATAGCTCTAAGCGGCGATACGTTAAAAATATCAATAATTTCGTATTGGGTATTGACAGATTTGACGATCAGTGGTATAATATTACAAAAAATAGCTTTATATGCGATTACAAGGAGCAAAAACGTGAAATATTCGACCGCATTGAATTTGCTAAACGTGAATTTTGTTCTCGTCCTTAGGGGCGTGGACATATTTTCGATGAGCTAAAAGCGGTAAGGTAGATTTATAAATTTTGCGCTGATTGATTCGACCTTACTGAGTAGGGTCGATTTTTTATATTAGTCGACGGCGAAGCGGCGAGAAAGACGGGTTTAGAAATGGATATAATGATATATTTAATTCATCACGCGTTTTGAATGAACTGCTTTTAGACGTATGAAGCTATTGTCACCGTAATGCGAAGTAAGTTTTAGAGTATTGTCAAGCGCTCGTTATAGAGCTGTGACGCAAGTTATAAAACTAAAAATACGATATACATATAGAATACTTTTAAGGAGACTCTTATGAAGAAGAGCGGAGCTGAGATAATAGTAAGATCGCTAATAGCCCACGGAACGGACGTTGTATTCGGTTATCCGGGCGGACAGGTGATAGACATATACGACGAGCTGTACAAGGCGAGAAAGGATATAAGACACGTAACTACGTCTCACGAAGAGGGCGCGTGTCACGCCGCGGACGGATACGCGAGAGCGACGGGAAAGGTCGGCGTCGTCATCGCCACGTCGGGACCCGGAGCTACTAATCTCGTGACGGGTATTGCGACGGCTTTTCTCGATTCCGCGCCGCTTATCGCGATAACGGGCAACGTCGCGACTTCGCTTATGGGCAAAGACTCTTTTCAAGAGGTCGATATTGCGGGTATCACTATGCCTATAACGAAATACAATTATATAGTTAAAGACGTCAAAGATCTTGAAAAGGTGCTAAACGACGCTTTTGAAATAGCCTCGAGCGGACGCCCCGGTCCTGTTCTTATAGACGTGCCTAAGGACGTACAGACAGCAAAGACGGAGTATTTTGGAAAATATAAGGCGGTAAAACGCGATTACAGACGCGACAGGACGGAGTTTTCGATAGCGAAAGAATTGATCTCAGAGTCAAAAAGACCGTGTATATACGCAGGCGGCGGCGTTATATCGTCTAACGCGGCGACGGAGCTTCTTGCCTTCGCGGAAAAGATAGACGCTCCCGTCATTACCAGTATGATGGGGCTCGGCGCTATAGATTCGAGGAACGGTAGATTCCTCGGAATGGCAGGTATGCACGGAACGTACGCGTCGAACAAAGTTCTTCGCGAGAGCGATCTGCTCATTGCCGTGGGAACGCGTTTTTCAGACAGGGCTACGGGCGACAAATCCGACTATTCCAACAAAAAGAAGATAATACACGTAGATATCGATCCTGCCGAGATTGGCAAGAACATAGACGCCGACTATTATATTATCGGAGATATAGGATGTATATTAAGGGATATGACGGGCGAGATCCAGGGGAAAGACAATAAAGAGTGGAATGATAATATAAGAAAGTACGTCCGAGATAGACGTAACGATATGTCTATGGAGGGGAAACTCACTCCCGAAATGATACTGAAAGCTCTTCGTCAAAACATGTCGGACAGCGAGATAATAACCACTGACGTCGGACAGCACCAAATGTGGACGACGATGTATTTCGGAGTGCGTTATCCGCGTACTTTCATAACTTCGGGCGGACTGGGAACTATGGGGTTCGGGCTCGGCGCGGCGATAGGCGCGTCGATAGGTACGGGCGAGAGGAGCGTTCTCATAACGAGCGACGGCAGTTTTCATATGAATATGAACGAGATCGCGACCGTCGCGAGCGAAAATATCCCCGTAGTTATAGTCGTGTTCAACAACAATACTCTCGGCATGGTAAGACAGTGGCAAAAGCTGTTTTACGATAAGAGATACTCTAATACCGAACTGAGAAGAAAGACCGATTACGTCGCGCTCGCAAAGGCGATGGGTATAGAGGGATATAGGGCGAACGACGCTATAACGCTCGAAGAGTGCATGAACGCCGCGTTTAGTACGAAAAAACCGGTACTTATCGAGTGCGTTATCGACGAAGATGAGCTCGTGCTTCCCATGATACCGCCGAGAAAGAATCTCGATAGCGTTCTGACTCGCCATAAGTGAAGAAAAAATCGAAAAAACGTTTCGGAATGATATGTATTTTCATTATAATATGTTATAATATATAAAAATACTTTCGGGAAAGTTCGATATAGCTAACTTTACGTTATCGGCTTTTCAGCGAAAATCGTCGTTTCGGTTTTGACAAAAACACTGAAAAGTCGACTTTTCAGCTTATAAAAACAGTTCGATACTACGGTTTTCATTTGATCGGATCTGATGAGCAATATATAGATTTCGATATACATATTCGGAGGTTTTATGGAGATATTGGATACGACGCTCCGCGACGGAGCGCAATGCGAGGGAATATCTTTTTCGTTAAGCGATAAGATGAAGATAGTCAATGCTCTCGATAATTTCGGCGTCGATCTCATCGAGGCGGGAAATCCTTTCTCCAATCCCAAAGACGCGGAGTTTTTCAAAGAGGCTAAGAAATTGAGGCTATTAAGAGCGCGTCTCGTCGCCTTCGGCAGTACGAGAAGAAAGGGCGTTATGGCGGAGGACGACGAAGGGCTCAAGGCTCTTATCGGCGCCGATACTCCCTGCGTTGCGATATTCGGCAAGTGCTCGAAGATGCACGTTCAAGATATACTCAAGGTTTCGCTCGATGAGAATATCGAAATGGTCGGCGACACGGTAAGATTCGTAAAGTCTTTCGGGAAAGAGGTCATATTCGACGCGGAGCACTTTTACGACGGCTATAAGGACAGTCCCGAGTACGCGCTCAAAGTAGTCGAGAAGGCGATCCTCAGCGGCGCCGATACGGTGTGTCTTTGCGATACGAACGGCGGCACTATGCCCGACGAGATATACGCTATCACGAAGGATGTAGTCGGGAGATTTGGGGGCGTAAGGATAGGAACGCATTTCCATAACGATACGGGTTGCGCCGTTGCTAACGCATGTATCGCGGTTAAAGCGGGCGCCGAGCATATTCAGGGAACCGTCAACGGGATAGGCGAAAGGTGCGGAAACACCGACCTTATCAGCGTTATAGCCAATCTCAATTTGAAGCTGGGCATAGATACTTCGTCTAAGATAGAGTCTTTGACGTCGCTCTCGAGAGCCGTCGGAGAGATAAGCAATGTCGCTATTGACAAAAGGAAACCTTACGTCGGTTCTTCCGCGTTCGCTCATAAAGGCGGTATGCACATCGACGGCGTTAATAAACTTTCGGAGTCGTTCGAGCACGTTCGTCCCGAGAGCGTCGGCAACAGGCGGAGATTTTTGCTATCGGAAGTCAGCGGCAAGAACGCTCTGTTATTAAAACTTAAGAATATTTCCAACGACGTGGAAAAGGACGACCCTATACTCGGCGAAATACTTGCGAAGCTAAAGGAACTCGAAGCGTACGGTTATCAGTTCGAAGGCGCCGACGCAAGTTTCGAGCTTTTGGTCAAGAGGATGATGGGGGAGTTTAAGGAGCATTTCAAGCTCGTCATGTACAAGACGAACGAGGAGTGTCCCGCTCCCGAGGGCGAAAGGAATTCCTTCGCGTTCGTCAAGATATCGGTAGGCGACGTATGCGAGGTGAGCGCGGCGCAGGGCAACGGTCCCGTCAACGCTCTCGATACGGCGTTGAGGAAGGCGCTCAAGGTATTCTATCCGTCGCTTGAGAAGGTGGAGCTCGTCGACTATAAGGTCAGAGTTCTCGACACGGGCAGCGCCACAGGCTCGAAAGTCAGAGTACTCATCGAGAGCGGAACGGACGGAAAGAGATGGACAACGGTCGGTGTATCTACCGATATTATAGAAGCAAGCTGGTCAGCGCTTGTGGATTCGATAGAATATTATTTAAGTAAGGAGAATATATAGTATGGGAATGACTATGACTCAAAAAATTCTTGCTTACCATTCGGGGAACAAGACCCTGAAAGCAGGAGATATGATTATGGCGGATCTCGATATGGTGCTCGGCAACGACATAACGTCGCCGGTAGCTATCAATGAGTTCAAGAAAGCCGGTTGCGATTGCGTTTTCAGCGACGAAAAGATTTCGCTCGTACTCGATCACTTCACGCCGAATAAGGACATCAAAGCGGCGGAGCAGTGCAAAGCCGTGAGAGAGTTCGCGAAAGAGAAGAATATTAAGAATTTCTACGACGTCGGAGAGGTCGGCATCGAGCACGCGCTTTTGCCCGAGAAAGGATTGGTCGTTTGTGGCGATACGGTAATAGGCGCCGACAGCCATACTTGTACGTACGGCGCTCTCGGAGCGTTCTCGACGGGAGTAGGTTCTACCGATATGGCGGCAGGTATGAGTTACGGTAAGGCTTGGTTCAAGACTCCGTCCGCGATAAAGTTCGACCTTCGCGGGAAACTCGGCAAAAACGTCAGCGGAAAGGACGTTATTCTACATATCATAGGTATGATAGGCGTCGACGGCGCGCTTTATAAGTCTATGGAGTTTAGCGGCGAAGGCGTCAAGCATCTCAGTATGGACGACAGATTCTGTATCTGCAATATGGCTATCGAAGCGGGAGCTAAGAACGGCATATTCCCCGTTGACGAAAAGACTCTCGAGTACGTCAAAGAGCATAGCGCTAAAGAGCCGAGAATATTTGCCGCGGACGATGACGCAGAATACGACGCGGTATACGAGATAGATCTTTCTAAGATAAAGTCAACGGTGGCTTTCCCGCACCTTCCCGAGAATACGAGAGTAGTCGAGGAGCTGTCCGAAAAGGTATATATAGATCAGGTCGTTATCGGTTCGTGTACTAACGGCAGGATCTCCGATATGGAGAAAGCGTATGAGATACTCAAGGGCAGGAAGGTCAAAAAGGGCGTTAGATGTATCATTATTCCCGCAACTCAGAGGATATATCTCGAGTCTATAGAGAGAGGTTATCTCAAGGCGTTCGTAGAGGCGGGTGCTATCGTATCCGCGCCTACTTGCGGACCGTGTCTCGGCGGACATATGGGAATACTGGCAAAGGGCGAGAGATGCGTTTCTACGACTAACCGAAATTTCGTTGGACGTATGGGTCACGTCGAGAGCGAAGTCTATCTCGCAAGCCCCGAGGTTGCGGCGGCTTCGGCAGTAGCAGGTTATATCGCTACGCCCGATACTATGGAGGAATGATATATGAAGATAAAGGCTGATGTTATAAAGTACGGAAATAACGTCGATACCGACGTCATTATACCCGCAAGGTATCTCAACACTTCCAACGCGGAGGAGCTTGCCGCTCACTGCATGGAGGATATTGACAAGACTTTCGTCAAGAGAGTTAAAAAGGGCGACGTTATAGTCGCAGGCGACAATTTCGGTTGCGGTTCGTCGAGAGAACACGCTCCGCTCGCGATAAAGACGAGCGGTATCGCGTGCGTTGTCGCAAAGAGTTTCGCTAGGATATTCTATAGGAACGCTATCAATATCGGACTTCCCATCATAGAGTGCGACGCGGATATAGACGAAGGCGACGTTATCGAGATAGATTTCGCAGACGGCATACTCGTCAATACGACTAAGGGCAAGGAGTACTCATTCCCGCCGTTCCCGCCGTTTTTGCAGAATATAATAGAAAAGGGCGGACTCATGAGATCGCTTGGAGGTAATAGATAATGAGATACAATATAGCTGTAATAGAGGGCGACGGAATAGGTCCGGAGATAGTAGGCTCTGCTATAGAGGTAATGAAAAAGGTCGGCGAGAGATTCGGTCACGAGTTCGTTTTCAATAAATATCTTGCCGGCGGTAACGCGATAGACAAGACGGGCGAGCCTCTTCCTAAGGAGACCGTCGAGGGCTGTCTTAACAGCGATAGCGTACTGCTCGGCGCGGTCGGCGGTCCGAAATGGGATAAGCTCCCCGGCAACGTAAGACCCGAGAAGGCTCTTCTCGGCATAAGGAAGGCGCTCGGACTCTATACCAATATCAGACCTGCGAAGCTCTACGACTGTCTTAAAGATTCCTGCCCGTTGAGAAGCGATATCGCGACTGGCGGAGTAGATCTTGTCATTATGAGAGAGCTTATCGGCGGCTGTTATTTCGGAGAGAGGGGCAGAAAGGACGACGGTAATACCGCGTACGACACCGAACAGTATAGCAGATACGAGGTGGAGAGGATAGCGAGACAGGCGTTCGAGCTCGCAAGAAAGCGTTCCAAGAGAGTTATCAGCATTGACAAAGCCAACGTTCTCGAGAGTTCGCGGCTTTGGAGAGAGACGGTCCACGAGATAGCTAAAGAATATCCCGACGTTACCGTTACCGATATGCTCGTGGATAATGCGGCTATGCAGCTCATCAAGAACCCGTCTCAGTTCGACGTGATAGTTACCAACAATATTTTCGGCGATATCCTTTCGGACGAAGCGTCTCAGCTCACAGGTTCGATAGGACTGCTATCTTCCGCGTCGTTAGGCGATGGAACGAGAGGAATGTACGAGCCTATCCACGGTTCTGCCCCCGATATTGCAGGTCAGGATATAGCCAATCCGCTCGCGACGATACTTTCCGCCGCTCTTATGCTCAGACTTTCGTTCGATCTTGACGAAGAGGCTAACGCTATCGAGAGAGCCGTCGAGAGAGTTCTTGACAAGGGCTACAGGACGGGCGACATAGCTAAGAAGGGAGAGAAGGCTTTGAAGTGTAGCGAAATGACTAAGGTCGTTATAGAGAACCTTTGATTTCCTGCGGTTCATAGCGACTGCTGTTGGATGATTGCGAATATATTAGAGCGAAACGGTATGATCGAGTCAGGTCATATCGTTTCGTTTTTTTATTCGATAATGCTATTCTATATATTATTGAATCAGACTTTTAATAAATATATGATTTTAATATCCATAATCTATAAAATTAGTTAGGATTTAATGAATACGTTAAAGACGCGTATTATATTATTTATATCATATTGATTTAATAATTATATAGTTTTTACTAGAGGATAAAAGATTTGATTGCGACGGCTACCGTTCTCGGCTTTGCCAAAAATATGAAATAGAAGATAAATACATCTCTTACAACAAGAGATGTATTTTCATATAATCTATACAGTAACATATTAAATATTTTATGTAAGAAAGTCAATAGTTTTTGCAGTTTTTGTAGCAATTATACGAAGAAGCGTAAATTTTATATTCCAATATACCCAAAATTATTCAGATTGTACATCTCTTGTTGTAGGAGATGTACTCATAGTTACGGTAAAAATGGCAATTTCAAAGGTAAATTTTGGTTTACCTTCATTTTGTTTCTTCAAAAGTTATAGGGAAGGAACTACGCATACGAAAGTTAAGAAGAAAAAGGAGCGCAGAAAAACTATGAATAATAGGGTAAGGAGTAGGGTCAACAACTTGATAGTTGTTATGACGGTGATAGTGTTCGCGTTGTCGCTCATTGCGACGGCGTTCTTTGCTTTTCCTGATAGGGTGTCGGCTCTTGCCGATCCGAGCTCGGCGACACAGATAGGCGGTGGCGCGGAACTTTACGATAGAGATAGAAAAAACTTTAATATTAACGTTGTGAGCGATCTCGTAGAGAAATTATTCGGGGATAATGACCCTGTAGAGTATGTAAAGACAAACGGAGCCGGCGACTGGGAGACGTACGGAAAGAAGTCTCCTTCGGCGCTTGCAGGCGAGCAGTATTACGTCGTTCCCGCGTCTACTATCAATAGTAGGATAGCGGACGAGACGAAGAGGAATAACGGTTTCATCATAACCCTTGGCGGACTTGAATGGATGGTCGCGTCTTTGACGCTCGCGAATGTCGGTGAGGACGAAGAAGAGGAAAGCGTTATAGCGACGCTATATTTGGCGAACAGTCAAGGGTTGTCGCAGTACTATTCTGATAAGTCAACTGTTAAGGGAACTAACTCGTATAGCAGAAGTATAATAAGAAACAACGTACTTCTCGATGCTAGTAATGAGGATTGGAATCTTTTCTCACAGGGTGGAAAGGACAGCTTTGCAGAGAAGTATCTAGTACAGCCTAAGAATATCAAGTATCAGCAGACCGAGACAATGTTAGGACGTCAAGTTGCTTGGAATAACTGTCCAAACGACGCGCTCAGCGACTTGCCTAGCGGTTGGCATAGTATTTATTCATCTAATCCGTACAAGCCTACAGATACGTTTAGCGGACATAGGTATGACGAATGGGGAAATGACTACATATGGCTTCCTTCTATTTCCGAGACGGGCACGGCCGGAGCTGCGGCTACTTCATCCATATGGAAGCTGAGTATAGAACAACTTATATTTGACTCTTCTGAAATAAATGAATCTTGGCTGCGATCCGGCAGTTGGCAGAATCACGGTGTCTCGTCTGCAATACTGGCCTCGAGTGGTTTTGGCAATCGCAGTGTAAATGAAACCAAAGGCGTCCGCCCCGCTATTCACTTGAATTTAAGCGCCATAAATTCCGGTATAACGTTAAAGAATCCGGAAGACGTGACTACGACGTACAACGGCGAATCCCAGACTCTTAGATTGTTGACTGAGGCAGACGCGAAAGCTATAAGTTGGTACAATAAGAAGTGGTACGAGCATACGAACGAATATATCAAGGTAACGTATCCCGAATTAGGTACTATTAATGCGGGAGAATACTGGGTAAAGGTCGAACTTCAGCAGAATTGGTTCGATGATGTAAGGGCTGAAGTCGAGGCGGAAGCTATCGAAAATAGTCTAACGGAAGAAGAAAAAGAGGCGTTATACGAGTCTCGAAAGCCGAAGTTCAAGGGTGATCCCGATACGAGCGATACAGAGCATATGGAATCAGACACCGTTAGGTGGTTCAAGATAAAAGTTACGCCTAAAGAGGTAACCCTCAGTAAACCGTCGTATAATACGAATACGGGAGTACTCACTCCCGCGGCGTTTGTAAGTGAGAGCGAAATTTACGCGGATAGACCCGTGATAGCGACGAGATTCACAGGTACTGCCGAGAACGGTACGAAGTTCGATCAGATAGACGTAGCGCCGAATATGCGAGGCACGTATACCGCTAAGGCGATATTCGTAAAGTCTGCGACTGACAAGACGGAATACTACGGCAACTACGTCATAAAGGACGCGGATAATATTACGTGTACGGTGACTATCAACAGGAGCCGTCTCCCGATAGTGAGCGCGGCGGAGAGCAGTAAAGCGTATATAGGAACGGCGCAGACATTCGCGCTCTCGGGCTATTCGTCCGACTGGACTAACTACGCGACGCTTACGCTTCCCGAAGGAGTGACCTTGACAGGAAGCGACGCCGACGGTTGGAGCCTGTCGGTACGCGACGCGGGCAGTTACGACGTCATAGCGTCGATAAAGTCGGATAAGACTACCGATTGGTGTTGGAATACGTCTAACTTTACCGAAGAGTTGACAACGCCTAGAACCTTCACTATAACTGTGACGAAGAAGACGCTAGTAGTAGATTTCACGTCAACGAGCGGAGGTTTCCTCTTGCAGGCAGGCTCCGACGTCAAGTTCGGAGCGGAAGGAAATAACGTGATAGATGGCGACGACGTGAAGCTCACGCTCGAATACGTCGATTCGGCAAACCCGAGCGTAAGGATACCCGTTACGGGCGATAAACTCGACGCGTCCAAGCTCAGCCCTTCTACGTATTATCTCATAGCTACGCTAAAGGACGACGCGTCTAAGGATAACAAGAACTATCTATTAGACGGCGGCGAAGCCCGTCAGGAGTTCACCGTCAGCGCTAAGAACGTAGTCATAGACAGCGTGAACTGGCAGTACTCGCAGAATAACGGAGTAC
>CAJUMY010000008.1 GCA_910587685.1 uncultured Christensenellaceae bacterium | reverse complement strand
TTTCCATTAAAAATGCACCTCCTCTAGTTGTGTCCAACTTTTGGGGTGCATTTCAAAATACCAAACGGCTATTTATTCCACGTTCCGCTTGACGTGAGCCTCGCAGGGGCGTGTGTATAGGCAAATAAGGTCGAAATGCGCAACCCGACCGATTGACATCAGTCGGGTTTTTGTTTACCGTTGGCGTTAATAGCCTAACACGCCCCTTTCTCACGTCAAGCGGCTTTCGCGGCATAAACCGCCGTTTATGCGCGATTGATAGAATTACCGCCGAACACCCAAAAGCGTTACAGCGGCGATATAACGGCGTTACACGGCACGGTAACAACCTAAAAAAGGCAAAAGAAAAAACCTAAAACTGTTCTCGCAAAAGGAGTTCGTTTTAGGTTTGGACTGGTGGAGATAATAGGGCTCGCGTACCGATTCTCAATCGGTGCCGTCGTAGCTTTGCGGAGACTAATGTTCGGACTGCCCTACTTATCGAAATATAAAAAACACCTTGAGCAGGACGTAGTCGGTGTCAAGGTGTTTGTGGTGGAGATAATAGGGCTCGCGTACCGATTCCTTAATCGGTGCCGTCGCAGCTTGCGGAGACTAATGTTCGGACTGCCCTACTTATCGGAATATAAAAAAACACCTTGAGCAGGACGTAGTCGGTGTCAAGGTGTTTTGTGGTGGAGATAATAGGGCTCGAACCTATGACCTCTCGCATGTCAAGCGAACGCTCTAACCAGCTGAGCTATACCTCCAAGGTGCTTCTCATTATAAATGAAAATTATCTTCATGTCAAGAAAAATAAGCAAACTTACAAATAATATAAAATATTTATCATAAATTCAAAAGAAAAATAATTCACGTAACGTTTCCCTCAGGATTTTTGATGCTATCGTATTAAACTTTTCTTCGTATAGTATACAAACCTTAAATATAATTAATAGTTATATTAAATTAAAACGCTAATAACTCAAATAAATATAGCAATAAACCATATAAAAAACATATTCTCAATAATAGTCTACAAATTACTTAAACAATGTTGCTATTTTGATTATATATATATAATTCATCAGATTATTACCGCTTTTAACATAAAAATCTGCTATTATTCCAAAAAATAGCATCTATTATCTTATTATCGTAAAAAAAGATAATTAAATCAACTAGCTTCTTCTTGTTCTCACACATTTGCTAGTACTTCTTATCGCTTTTAATAAAACTATTCAAAAAAATATCATTTACTATTTATAATTAATTCAAAATCACATCTTTTTTTAAGCGCATATTATTCATTTTCGTTAACAATTTATTATATTTATTGATCTACAACTAATATTAACATGATTTTCATTAAAACTACGTCATATATTATAAAAGCAACCAAGTATTGCTGCATCAAATAAGTTCAACAACAAAAGCATCAAATGCAATAATGCTTTTATATCAACAAACATTTTTACGCGTTTTATATTATATATCGATATATTTTAATCATCCTTAATCATTTGCTTCGCATAATTGCTTTTTACAATTAAAACACTTTTTACTATGATATAGCACTTAAAACTATTTATATACGACATTTCTATGGAAAATTAAATATATTCATTGTTTCTTCAATGTTTCACGTGAAACAACCACATTACTAATAAAAACTCCGTTAATTAATAAAACCGATCTCTCATTTGCACAAATTTTGTATCGTTATGAACTATCTTGGTTGTAATACCTGTTATCAGCTAGAATTTTATTATTCACGACTTATATCAAACCAATGTTTCACGTGAAACAATACTGATCGGCTACTTAGAAAAAAATAATAATCTTGATCATACGAAACGCCTCTCGCTTGTCTTCTTTCTCTGCTATCAATAAAACAGCGTATAGGCTTATCTTGTAAAACCCCAACATCCTGCTACGCGCAATAAAACAATACGGCGCTTAGAACATCTTTATTATCTTATCTCAGAGTAGTTACTCAAACAACTTAAGCGACATCATCTCTTTCTTCCGTAAACTTCTTTATGTTAATTGTTTTATCTAAACAAAAGCAATTATCCGGCAAAACAATGCCAATAACCAACAGTTATTGTTTTTGTTTTGCCAAAATCAAATCCATCCGACCACATCAAAATATTATCAAGTATAACTATTAATTATATTCACCTGACATCATAAAAATGATCGTAAAACCAAGCAAATCAATGTAAGAGCTCAAATAATTGTTAATAAATAGCAAGCGGATAATTTTATATATGCTACATAATACAAATCCGTTTCAACCAATGAATAGATACCTTCTCGCAAAGTACAATGTAAAATAAATACAAAAGTTCCACCGAGCGCACAAATATCAACGGTGGCGACGTTCGTCAAAGTTTAATCGTACAATGACCGCAAACCTTTTCCCTTTTGACGATCATCTCATAATAATTTTCAATATAACACACTAGCCGGCGTTTGCAATCAATATAAACTCATTTTAGCAACACCGCGCATAAACGGCAAAGCAATAAAAACAACGTTGATTTTTATTACAGCTTCATCCGATAAAATTACAAAAGGTTAATAATAAAACATAATACACATCATCCCCTCTTATTTTCACGAAATCACAACAAATAGACGCTCGATCATACATTTGCTTCAATATATTCGGCATTTTTACTTTTGATTTATGTAAATATTGCTAATTATTGGCATTTTTTCAAAAAAATGCTCAAAAATGCCACAAAAATGCGACATTTTTCAAGTGACATTTATTTTTTTATGATTTTTGTTTGCATTTTTTGTTAATTTCTCCTGCATCATCAATAAAATAAAACAATTTATATAGTGTAAACACTTTTTCAAACGTCTCTTAGTCTACACACCCAAGCGACACGATAAGCGCACAACTTTAACTACGTTTAAGCAAACAAACACGCTTTTTCATTGAAAAATAGCCTCTTCTTGTATTTTTAATCGTCACAAATAACAATTTTTTCATATTTTTCACTGTTTTTATCCTTGTTTTTTATACTTAAACGGTCAGATTTTCATATTGTTTCACAAAAGTGTGAAACATCTTAAAATAGGGCAAAATTTTTTCGATGTTGACCCGTTTTTTTACAACAGTACTTTTACTATAGACTTTTGCTTGTTTAGAGTTTAATATTCCAATATCGACGCCATTTAAGAGTTTTTTATTCTTATTTGCGATTGCTTTTGTTCCACAGGAAACTGTTTTTATAGAATTTTTCCGAATTTTACAATAAAAATGCAAAACAACTGTTCAATAGCTGTTCTTTGCTTATTTTACAGACTTTCCTTGTCCTTGTTTTCTTAAAATCGCTATATTTTCTAAATCGCACATTTTATTGATATTTCAGTGAGACCGTATAATTACCGTTCAATCCTCTTTCTTTATTCCAAGTATGCCTGCGCTATCTTCGCTTTGTTTGATCAAACTCTAAAATAGCGACAAATAAAGCAACGGACTCTTTTTACAATGTATTTTACCGGCGTTCCGCCGATTTATCAATATGCATTTGAGCGACGTTTTTTTATTAAAAATTTAGTTGCGTTCGCTACAAATATATTATTAGTTTGCTTGTAAAAATATTCTCAAAACAATTACCATACGGGACTTTTTATATTCTCAAACGTTACATTTATCAAGCAGTTCCCTAAAACAATGGCTTTAATATTTTATTCGCGTCTTTCCACGTTTTAATTGTGTTTTCGTCAAATTTCTTTGTTTTGAGCATAATTATAGTAATTATAATTATTAAAGATGACGTGATTTCGTTTGACAGCGATAGATAATTAATATATAATCTATAAGAAGTATTTTCCGCAATTCGCGGAATTACTCTTATAAATACGAAAAATTTTATAAAGCGAGGATATAGCGATGAAACAGACTTATCAACCTAAGAAGAGACAGAGAAGTAAAGTACACGGCTTCAGAGCGAGAATGGCTTCTCAGGCAGGAAGAAGAGTTCTCAAGAGAAGACGCGACAAGGGCAGAAAGAGACTTTCCGCATAATTGACCGAAGGAATTCACGAAGATGCAAAAAGTATACCGATTAAGCAAATCGAGCGCTTTTAACTACATATATCGTAAAGGTCAAAGCTATGCTTGCAAGCATTTGGTTTTACTTTTTGCACCTACGAAATTCTCTCTCAAAGTGGGCTTTTCAGTCAGCAAAAAAATCGGAAAGAGCGTCGTTCGAAATAAGACGAAACGCAGACTCAAAGAAGCTTTCCGTTCCCTTATCGAATACGTCGACAAGGGTCACAATTACGTGATCGTAGCGCGGAGCGCAAGCGCCGGAGCCGATTACCACGCATTGAGGGCATCCCTCATATATGTATTGACGAAAACAGGTCTTATAGACACGGCAAGGAGATGCGAGTATGAAGAAAAAAAGGCTGTCGCACGCATTGATACGCTTTTACAAGACAAGTCTCAATCCTTTGATGCAGAATAATTGCCGTTTTGTACCGAGCTGTTCGTCGTACGCGTATCAAGCTATAGAGAAACATGGAATAATAAAGGGCGGAACGCTCGCCGCGTATCGAATAATGCGGTGCAACCCGTTCTCGATAGGGGGATTCGACCCCGTAAAAGAAAACATAAAAGGACGTGCTAAGTGGCTATTATGAATATATTTAGTATGCTATTAACGGAAATGCCGACGCCCGAACTTACGAATATCATAGGAAAGTTCATAAAGGTTCTTTTCGACGGTATCGGTAATTACGGCGTTACGGTCATTGTCTTCACTTTGATCCTCAAGATAGCGCTTTCGCCGCTCGACGTATGGCAAAAGCTCGCTATGAGAAAGCAGTCGAAGTCGATGGCAAGGCTCAAACCTCAAATGGATAAGATCCAGCGTCAATACGCTAACAATCCCGAAATGCTTAGAGTAAAGCAGTCGGAGTTATATAGAAAGGAAAAAGTTACGTCGTCGATGTTCGCATCGTGTCTTCCGATGATAGTTACGATGGTAGTCTTCTTCGTGGTCTTCGGCGGTTTTAACGCGATGGTAAGGTATCAGAACGAAATGATCCTCTTCAAGATGTACGAAGGTTACGAATCGGGCATGACCAACGAGCAGATAGTCGCTCTTTATAACGGTATCGTAGGCAATCAGTATCAATTCCTTTGGATCGACAATATTTTCATGCCTGACTCATGGGCGAACATAGTTCCGACGTTTAACGAATACTCGGGAACCAGTATCGGTCAGATAGGCGCGAGCCTGCCCGTCGTCATAGGAAACGTTACCGAATACAACAACCTGATGGGCGCCGTCATGTCGGCGTACAACAAATCGAGTTTTTGGAATATCGGAAAATGGAACGGTTATCTCGTATTGCCTATCCTTTCGATAGTAACGAGTTTATTCTCATCGAAACTCACGCAAAACTCGGCGGCTCAGCAAGCGGCTGTCGGCACGGAACAACAACAGAAACAGCAGCAAATGACCCAGAAAATGATGATGCTCATGATGCCGATCATGGTAGGCGTTTTCTCAGTCTTTTACAGCGCGGCATTCTCTCTTTATATGTTCATAAGTTCGCTATTCACGACGGTATTTAACCTCATATTTAATATCGTCGCAAAGAAAATCGACAAAAAAGAGGAAGAGAAAATGCTCCAAACTACTTTCAGAAGATAAACTCTGACGGAAGTAGCCCGAACACTATAGATAAGTACCCACTCTAAGTGGAACGTTAAGGAGATATATAATGGAAAGTATCGAAAAGAAGGCGTCAAGCATAGAGCTTGCGATCGAAGAAGGACTCAAAGAGATGGGTCTGACGAAGGAACAGGTCGAAGTCGAAGTTTTGAGTGAGAAAGGACTGTTCAAAAAAGCGCACGTAAAGATAACTAAGAAAAAAGCCGTAGGCGTCGACGCCGCAAAGGAATTCATCGACAACACCTTGAGTCTTCTCGGATTCGACTGCGTTACGACTCTCGAACTCGGAGAAGAGCAGGACGTTATCCGCATCAGCGGTAAGGACACCGGTTCTGTTATAGGATACAGAGGCGACGTGCTCGACAGTATCCAGTACCTTTCGCACCTCGTTGCGAATAAATCAAAGCCTCTTGAAAAAAGACTTCTCATCGACGCGGAGAACTATAGAGACAAAAGAGTCGCTACGTTGACATCTCTTGCAAAAAAACTTGCGTATAAGGTCAGGAAGACTCTCCGCCCCGTAGAACTCGAGCCGATGAACCCGTTCGAAAGACGTATAATACATACGACGCTTCAAGACGACGAATACATAGTTACTTCGAGCGTCGGCGAGGATCCGAACAGACATCTTGTGATTTCGCCCAGCGAAAAAGCTAAGAATTATATGTACGATCACTCGAAGAAAAACGATTTTAAGAAGAACGGCATCAAAACCAGAAGTTTCGGCAATAAACGCAGAAGATTCTGATATTATCTGTTATTTGGCATTATCTCTATCGAATAGACCTAAACGGATCGAAAGATAAAAGAAATAATAAACGTATATTTTATATGAGTAAAAGCAAGGGAAATCACACGTTCCTTGCTTTTTTTGATATTCTTTTGCTATAATGTGACTAGAAAGCAGTAATAAGGCGAGGAAGAACTTTCAAAATAACGGTGATAAACTGCGCTGAAAAACGCGGCGCTATAGCATAACGATAATTCTTTTACTTCATAGATAACGTAAAAGTTTCGCTTACCGAATAAATACATATATAAAATAAGTTTTGAAACTATAGACGATTGATAATTGACTTTATATAATAATAAGTATTATAATAAGATATAAAAACGAGTTTACTCGACGGATGTCACGAAATATTCAAAGATAGGATCTCCTTTTTTGTATATTATTCGACGCTGATAAAGTTCGTCTATTTTGACTTCAAAAAGATGCGTATTGATATAAAAGTATATGATATGTGCGCTCGTTTTTACAAATAGCTATTCTCTTTAAGGAGGAATTACCATGAAAGATACCACTACTATTGCAGCCATTGCGACTCCTCTCGGAAACGGAGCGATAAGCATCGTCCGTATGTCGGGGGACAACGCTCTTTCCATAGCGGCAAAACTTTTCAAAACGTCTTCGCTAAAAGATTTTAACGACGCCGCGCCCAAGCAAGCGTATTACGGTACTTTCAAGAACGGGAAGATCTCCGATAAATGCGTTGCCGTTTACTTCAAGGCTCCCAATTCCTATACGGGCGAAAACATGGTCGAATTTCAATGCCACGGCGGAGTGAGACTCACGAGCGAAGTATTGCGATCGCTCGTAGATTTCGGCGCGAGACCTGCGACGAAGGGCGAATATACCAAAAGAGCCTTTTTGAACGGCAAGATGACTCTCGCGGACGCAGAAGGCGTCGTCGATATGATCAACGCAGAATCGATAGCGGGACTCGAAGCCAGCTACAGGCTCATGAACGGCGATATCGCGAGAACTATAGATTCCATTCAGGACGAGATAATCGATCTCATATCGGGGCTCGAGGCCAGTCTCGACTATCCCGAGGAGCTTGAGGAAGACGTTAAAAGAAACGGCGTGGACGTCATCAAAAACGTACATATAGAGCTTAAAAATCTTCTCACGTCGGCAAAATTCGGAAGATACATCAAGAACGGCATAAACGTCGCTATCATCGGTATCCCCAATATCGGCAAGTCTTCTCTTCTTAACGCTCTTCTCAAACGCGACAGAGCGATAGTTACGGACATCGCAGGAACGACGAGAGATACGCTCGAGGAAAAATACGAAGTCGAGGGCATAATACTCAACCTTATCGACACCGCGGGCATACGCAAGAGAACCGACGATATCATCGAAGAGATCGGCGTCAAAAAAGCCGTTAAGGTCGCAAAGCAAGCCGACCTAGTTATTCTTCTTCTCGACTCGACTCGAGCTATGAACGAGGAAGAAAAACACCTTATTGAGACATATTCCGACAAAAGATTACTCAAAGTCTACAATAAATGCGACCAAGGTATTCACCCCTCGATATCCAAAGATGATAATATATTTATATCGGCGCTTACGGGAGAAGGTATCGACGCGCTCACAAAGCATATCGTCGACATTTTCCTTGACAATCATCTCGACAACACGGGCAATATCATAACGTCGGAGAGACACGTCGACGCCATATCGAGAGCTTTGGATTCGATAAAGTCGTGCAACTACTCGATAGAAGACGCTCCGATAGAATGTACTCTCGTAGATCTCAGGAACGCATACTCCTCGCTCGGCGAAATAACCGGCAAGACTGCAAGCGAAGACATTATCGACAGAGTATTCGCAAGATTCTGCGTAGGAAAATAAGAACGAAATGACGAATTTTTCAGAAGTTTTAACAAATGAAAATAATTTTTCTAATATCTCCGCAAAAGATAACGTATTCGATACGATAGTTATAGGCGGCGGACACGCGGGCGTAGAAGCCGCGCTTGCGACGGCAAGAAAGGGGCATAAGACGCTTCTTTTGACTCTTTCGCTCGACGCCATAGCGTTTATGGCGTGCAATCCGTCTATAGGCGGAACGGCAAAAGGGCATCTTGTTCGCGAGATCGACGCTCTCGGCGGAGAAATGGGACTCAACGCCGACAGAACTGCCCTGCAGCTTCGTATGCTCAATCTAGGGAAAGGACCAGCCGTTCACTCGTTGCGAGGACAGGCGGATAAGATAGCGTATCATCATTCTATGAAAAACGTTATCGAAAACGAAAAGAACATAACGATCCTTCAGAGCGAAGCAAGCGAGATATTGACGCGCGGAGGGATCGTTACCGGCGTCAAAACGACTCTCGGAAGCATATATTACGCGCCGACCGTCATCGTTGCGACGGGAGTATATCTCGATTCCGACATTATCATCGGCGAATGGCGCGACTATACAGGACCTTCGGGCTTCAAGAGAGCGACGCATCTTACTAAAAGCATCCTCTCATTGGATATACCCGTAAGAAGATTCAAGACGGGAACTCCTGCGAGAGTAGATAAAAACTCATTGGATCTTAGCAAAATGACCGTCCAAAACGGCGACGATAAGATATATCCGTTTTCATTTATGACCGACGGATATATCGAGAATAAATGCCCTTGTTATCTTACCTACACTAACGAAAAAACGCATAAGATAATAACCGACAATATCCATCGTTCTCCTTTATATAACGGCTCGATAAAGTCGACGGGTCCGAGATATTGTCCGTCGATAGAGGATAAAGTAATGCGTTTTGCCGACAAATCGCGGCACCAGCTGTTCATAGAGCCGGAATCGCTCTTGACTAACGAAATGTACGTTCAAGGAATGTCGTCGTCAATGCCGCACGACGTTCAGCTGCTCATGTACCGCTCCGTCGAAGGCATGGAAAACGTTAAGATAATGCGTTACGCGTACGCGATCGAATACGACTGCATAGACTCGCTATCGTTATTGCCGACACTTAGCGCAAAGCATATAAAAGGACTCTATTTCGCAGGACAGGTCAACGGTTCGAGCGGATATGAAGAAGCGGCGGCGCAGGGTCTTATGGCGGGTATCAACGCGGCGCTTTATCTCGAAGGAAGTGAGCCGTTCGTGCTCGGAAGAGACGAGGCGTATATCGGCGTTCTTATCGACGATCTTGTGACCAAAGGCACCAACGAACCGTACCGCATGATGACGGCTCGCGCCGAGTACCGTCTCAATTTGAGACAGGAAAACGCCGACGTTAGATTGACGCCCAAAGGCTACGGAATAGGTTTAGTCACCGAGGAGAGATATTCAAGATATCTGAAAAGAAAAAATGCTATCGAAGATATCGAATCGAAACTTTCGCGTTCAATATCTCCAAAAGAATACGGAGCGCTCTTCACTGCAAAGGGCGAAAATATCCCGACGAACGGGCTTACTTACGAAGATATGCTCAAGAGGTCGAATATAACGGCAGGCGATCTCACGGAATATTTTGACGAACTATCTTCTCTCGACAAAAGAGCGTTTGCCGAAGTGGAGACCCGCATAAAATACAAAGGTTATCTTGACAAACAAAACGCCAATATAAAAGAGTTCAAGAAGCTCGAAGAAAGACTTCTTCCCGACGACTTCGACTATCTTTCCCTCGAAGGATTGAGACTCGAAGCTCGACAAAAACTCGATAAGATACGCCCGAGAAGTCTCGGACAGGCGTCGAGAATATCAGGCGTTTCTCCCGCCGATATAACGGTCCTCATGATATGTCTTTTCAAGATGAAGGGGGACTAACAATGCGATCCGTTTTATGTGGCGAACTTGAAAGACTGTCGCTGCCCGCCTGCGAAAATATACTCGAAAAGTTCGAAAAATACTACTCGCTTTTGATAGAGTGGAACGAAAAATTCAATCTTACCGCAATAACCGATAGGAATGAAGTATATCTAAAGCACTTCATCGACAGCGTTTACGGCGAAAAATATATAGAGAAGGGCTCTATCGTCGTAGATATAGGCGCTGGCGCGGGTTTTCCTTCGATACCTCTATGCATCGTAAGGGAAGATATAAAGATCGATACGTACGACTCTTTGCTTAAACGCGTAGGCTTCCTTCGCGAAGTCGCCGAAAAACTCGAGCTTAGGAACGTAACGGCTACGCATATGAGGATAGAGGACGCGGCGTTAAAAAGCAGAAACCGTTACGATGCAGCCGTCGCGCGCGCGGTAGCTCCGCTTCCGACGCTCGTTGAATACGCTCTTCCGCTCCTAAAGGTAGGCGGAACGCTCGTCGCATATAAGGGAAGCAATTATAAAGAGGAGATATCCGTCGCGAAAAACGCATTAAGACTATTAAACGGCGAAGTTATAGCCGCGGAGGAGGTAGTTCTTCCGTCAAGCGACATTACTCACTCTTTCGTCATAATAAAAAAATGCAGAGACACCGATAAAAAATACCCGAGAGGAAAAAACAAGCCGAGACTCGAGCCGTTATGAGCGGTTTTCGCGGCAAAAAATTTTTTGCAACCAAAATCGGAAGCAAATGGTCTTAATGTAAGCTGTAATATCAATTTTGCCACTTTTAATATCAAAAATTCCACTTAAAAGTTACAAAATGTTAATTATTGTTACATAAATTTCCTAAGATAAAGCTATTTTTTATAGTTATAGATACAAAACTTAACATTCAAAGAAAGCGGCGCTTTTGGCGAAAAAATATACTGAAGACAAGCTGTACTTTATCAAAACTATGATATATGTATAGCTATTTTTATATTATGCGGCTCATATTTTCTATTGACCGATACACGCAGAAGAAAATCTTAAAATACGTAAAAAGAAAAGAATCACCGGCTATCGTAAAATAAAAAAGGAGCTATAATATTATGATTTATTCGTTCATCAATCAAAAAGGCGGCGTCGGAAAGACTACCAGTTGCGTCAATACTTCGGCATTTTTGGCAAGCAAAGGATATAAAGTCCTCATAATAGATCTCGATTCGCAGGCGAACGCATCGAACGCTCTCGGCATACACGTCAATCACAATACAGTATACGAGCTTTTGATAGGAAAAGCCGACGTTTTACGCGATAACGTCATAAGAGACACTGATATAGCGAGCCTTAAGATAATTCCGTCGTGCACTTCTCTTGCGGGAGCGGAGATAGAGCTCTGCTCGGTAGAAAAGGGCAGAGAACTCATACTTAAACAGGCCTTGGAAGCGATAAAAGACGACTTTGACTACATTATGATAGACTGTCCGCCTTCTTTGGGACTGCTCACCGTCAACGCGCTCAGCGCGAGCGACGCCCTCATGATACCTCTTCAATGCGAATATCTATCGATGCTGGGTCTCAGCCAACTGATGTACACGCTGCGGCAGGTCCAAAAATACCTAAATCCCAACATTCGGATAGAGGGCATCATCCTTACGATGTATGATAAGCGATCCAACTTGACGCTTTCGGTTCGCCGCGAGATAGAAGAATACTTTAAGGATAAAGTATTCAAAACGACGATACCGAGGAACGTTCGCCTTGCGGAAGCGCCTTCTTTCGGTCTGCCCATAGTAAAATACGATATGAAATCGTCGGGAGCGAAGGCGTACAATGCGCTTGTCGAGGAATTTATAGCGAGGTCGAAGTCCGCATCGTAAAACTAACGGCAATCAATGAACGTTTATACCTCTATTGATGAAAAAGAAGCGAATTTTTCGACTTTCGAGAACTATCTATCGCCCCGAGCCGCCATTTTGCAAATAATAGAAGAAGAACTTATAGGTGACATATTGTAAACTATAAGTGGAATTATTGATATTAAAGGTGGCAAAGCCGTCTTTCACAGTTTTATAACATAACTTTTATACGGCATTTTTTATATTAAAGGCGAAAAAAACCGTTTTTACCGTACTTTTTGTAACTTTTTGGTGGAATTTTGGTAACTAAAGGTGACATTTCTTATATTATAAGTGGAATTTCATATATCAAACGTGACAAAAGCTACTTCCCTCCGTCTTTCTTTGTTACTTTTAGGTGGAATCTTAGTAACCAAAGGTGACATTTCTTATATTATAAGTGGAATTTTTGATATTAAAAGTGGAAACAGCAGTTTGTTGGCTTTTACCCTTTGCCATATATAAGTTCACGTTCTAATTCGGCGAGATTCTCTACGTCTTTGCTGTTGGTACGCTACCGTTTTGGGTCTCGTAAGAGATGTATCATGGGTTTTCTTTTTCAACTCCTATTTTTTACCGATACCGGATAACGCCCTGCGTCACAGTGTGAAACATTTTTGATTTTATCAAACGTTTTCGACATTTATACAAAAATTTTAACCTATTTTCTAAAAATAGTATTGCTATATTGTGTTTTTTGTTGTAAAATAAAGCGATAGCTTAAAAAGACGCTATATGATTTGTTTAACAAAATTTATAAAAAAGCGAGGGGTTTCTCTATGGCTAATCCAAGTAAAAAAGTATTGGGAGCAGGGCTTGACGCACTTTTTTCCGACCTTCAGGTAGAAGTCAAAACCTATGACAACGAAGGAAAGCTCAACAAAGGCGTTAGCGAAATAGCTATCGATCTTATCGATGCCAACAAGGATCAGCCGCGTAAGAACTTCGACGAAGAAGAGCTCAATAATCTCGCTGGCTCCATACGCAACTTCGGCATCCTTCAACCTCTTTTGGTATGCAAAACGGGCGGAAGATACGTTATAGTAGCAGGCGAGAGGAGATATAGAGCGGCAAAAATTGCAGGACTGTCCGCCGTTCCCGTCATTGTAAGGAACTATACCGAGCAGGAGCGGAAAGAAATCGCGCTTATCGAGAATATCCAAAGAGAAGAGCTGAACCCGATAGAAGAAGCGTTCGCATTAAAGTCGCTCATGCAAGAGCACTCAGTAACGCAGGAAGTACTTGCGCAACGTCTCGGAAAGAGCCGTTCGGCGCTCGCCAACACGATGCGACTTCTCAACCTTTATCCCGAAGTCATCGAAATGGTCCGCGAAGGCCGTCTTACGGCAGGGCAAGCGAGAACTCTCATCGCGATAAAGGATAAGGACACTCAGATAAGCTACGCTCGCGCCTGCGCCGACAAACAGATGAGCGTCAGAGATCTCGAAGCGATGGTCAACGCATATCTAACTAGAGATACCAGAGTCAGGACTAAAGCGCCGATTTCCGCGGAGCTCAAGAATATGGTCAACGATATGAAACGTATCTTCGCAACGAAAGTAAAGGCGGTAGGAACGGACAGCAAAGGACGTTTTTATATAGACTACTATACGCGAGACGACCTCGAACGCATATATTCGCTCATCATGAGTCTCAAGGACTAAAGGCAAAATTTAATAAAACCTACATATATGCATACCGATTTTTTCGGTATGCTTTTTTATTTTCTTAAACTTTCGGTAGCATTGCAACCCTTAATATGGCAAAAGCTATTTTCGCCGTCTTTCTATGTTACTTTTAGGTGGAATTTCGGTAACTAAAGGTGACATTTTTGATATTATAGGTGGAATTTCGTATATTAAACGCGGCAAAAGCTACTTTTCGCCGTCTTTTTCTGTTACTTTTACGCGGAATACTTGATATTGTAGCTATAAACTTATTTATGGATAAAAACCATATAAAAAAAACGGCAAAACGCGTTATTCTCGTTTTGCCGTATATGTTTTCTTCGTCCGAATATTATTCCATTACGCGCAGCGGCAGTACCAAATAGAGGAACTCGTCTCCTTCCGTCGGAACTATCGTGCAGGGCATTATCGAATTAGTCGTTCTTATCTTAACGAACTCGTCTCCTATCACCTTCAGACAGTCCGCAACGTACTTCGCGTTGAGTCCTATAGTGAGGTCCTTTCCCTCGAGAGAGATCGCGACGTTTTCTTTGACGTTTCCTATATTTGCGTCTGCGGATATCGTGACTATCTTTTCCTTAATATCGAGCTTTATATAGTTATTCTTACTGATCCTCGAAATTATCGAGACTCTGTCGAGACTGCTCTCGAACTGATCCTTGTTAATGACGACTTCCGTCTCGAACTGCTTGGGTATTATTTTCTCGTAGGCAATGAAATCTCCTTCGAGCAGGGAAGTAATTATCTTCGTATGATCCATATCGACCATTAGCATCTTATCGGAAATGACGAGCTTGAGTATATTCTCTCCGTCCTCTATGAGTTTGGATATTTCAAAGAGGTTCTTCGCGGGAATCACGATATCTCTCGAGTCGTATTCTCTGTCGATGGTCTTCTTTACGATAGCGAGCCTGTATCCGTCGAGCGCGACTCCCGTAAGGGTATCCTTATCGAGCTTGAAGAGCACGCCTTTGAGTATCGGTCTCGAATCTTCCTGCGACGCGGAAAAGATTATCTTATCTACGAGGTCCTTGAGCTCCGCCTGCTTCATTGTAACGACCGTATCGGGAGAAAGTATATTGATAGGCGGAAATTCGTTCACGTCCATACAGTGCAGCTTGATCTCGCTGTCCATATATTTCACTTTTATGACCAAATCGTCTATCATATCGAGCTCTATCTGACTCTCGCCTGAAAGTTTCCTCACGAACTCGGCAAAGAACTTACCGGGAACTACGGTCTCTCCCTCTATCATGACGTCGGCCCTTATGGTCTTTATTATCGCAAAATTAGTATCGGTCGCCGAAAGCACGAGTTCGTTGCCCTGCGCCGATAGTTTGACTCCTTCTAAGATCGGTATCCCTTTCTTGACGGGAATCGCTTTTATTACCTTTTGGAACGCGTCCGCCAGTTCAAGTCCGTTACATATCAGTTTCATATCTTTCTCCTTCCCCTTTCAAGGGTGTCGTTTTCCTCTTTATTTTACTTACGCATTATCATATTCTTGAGATTCTTGAAATCTATTTTGGTCTTCATATCGTTCTCGAGCGCCATTGCGACCTTGTCGCGGGCGTGGATTATCGTGGCGTGATCGCGTCCGCCGAAGTATTCGCCTATCGCGACGAGCGGCAGAGACAGAATATCGTTGATGAGATATATACACATGAATCTCGGCTCGGTTATCGCGCTCGTCCTCTTCTTTCCGACGAGATCTTTTTTCGAAACGTTATAGTAAGAGCAAACCTTTTCGACTATCGTATCTATCGTGAGAGCGTGGCTTCCCGACTCTATCTCGTCCTTGAGCGCCTCTTTTACGATGTCGACGGAATCTATCTCCCGACCGACGAGAGCGGCGTAAAATATTACTTTGTTGAGCGCTCCTTCGAGTTCTCTTATATTGGTATTGATATTCTCCGCTATAAAGTTGAGCACGTCGCTAGGCACCGCGCACTTCTTCGCGTACGCCTTTCGCTCGAGGATAGCTATCCTCGTCTCAATATCGGGCGCCGTTATATCGCACGTCAGTCCGTATGAAAACCTCGAACGCAGTCTCTCGTCCAAAAACGTAAGTTCTTTCGGATGACGGTCGCTCGACAAGATTATCTGTTTCTTGAAATGGTAGAGGTCGTTGAACGTATGGAAGAGCGCTTCCTGCGTCGCCTCTTTTCCCGCGATGAACTGTATATCGTCGAGCATGAGCACGTCGACGTCTCTATACTTTTCTCTGAACATACGGTTCTCGTTGTCGTTATTGTTACGTATAGAGTCTATGAAATCGTTGATGAACTGCGCCGTGGTGACGTAGAGTATTTTTGCGGACGGATTCTTCGAGTAAATGTGATTGCCGATAGCGTGCATGATGTGCGTCTTGCCGAGACCGACGCCTCCGTAAATAAATAACGGGTTGTGCTGTTGTCCCGGATTTTGGGCGACGGCTTTAGCGGCGGCGTAAGCTATCTGGTTGCTTCCGCCTATGACGAAATTATCGAACGTGAAACACGGATCGAAAACGCACTTGTTTTCCTTCGGTTCCTCTTTCTTTTCAACATTTCCGCTCTCGTACGCCTGTCTTTCGTCCTCGGTTATAACGTCGAAGTCCGTAACGAAAGTATTGACGTCGTTAATGGCGTTCCTTATCTTCTCGCTGTAGTTGCGCATGATACTCGCCTTTGCGTTCTTGAGCACTGCGAGGAGTATGAGCTTATTGCCGTAAATACATACGGGTTCGAGCGGTTGTATCCATACTTCCATAGCGACTACCGATAGTTCTTTCGATAATACGTCCTGTACTTCTTTCCATAACTGTTTTGCATCTTTCATAATGTTTTTATTATACTATGAGTGAGAAAAAATTTCAATGATAAATCGCCATTTACTTGATAATAATAAAAATAATCTTAAAATAAACTAAAGCTCTTATCAACAACTCCCAAAAGCCGCCATTCTATAAAACGTCCGTTTTCGCCGTCAAACGCCTTTTATAACGATTTGACTCTGCTTTACTCTCTACCGATAAAGAGCGCTGACGAGAGCGTCAATTCGATTTACTTTATTTTCGGTCTTTGCTATAATAATAAGTATCGTAAAGAGTAAAGAACGGCTTTTATCAAAATGTAAAAAGACGGCTCAAAAACGACGCCTTTTTTGCGAATCTACGACCGGCAAGACCGCGGGAAATCACGCCGTAACAATATATACGCCGACGAAGCGTAAACAAGCGAAAACACCGCTTAAACGTCTTTTGAAGTCGGCTGATAATAAATGAGCCGCTTGATATAAACTATAAAAATGTACTTACATATACGGTATATTTGCATATCGAACGCTTGCGGCCACAGGGCGGATAAAACACGAAAACGCCGCGTCGGACAACACAAAACTTTTGAGGGAAGAATATGTATATCGAAAAAGTAAAACTTAACGGATACAGGAACTACGACGGCGCGAACGTCGCTTTTTCGCCTGCCCTCAACGTCATAAGAGGAGCTAACGCCGTCGGCAAGACGAATCTCATAGAAAGCGTGTATTTCGCAGGTCTCGGAAAGTCTCCGCGTCTTTCGCAGGACAAGGATCTCATCATGTGGGGCAAGGACCAGTCCTATATCGCTATAGACGTCGTTAAAAAGTATAGAAAGCACACTCTCGAATTTCACCTCGATTCCAAAGGAAAGAAAAGGATAGCGATAGATAAGATACCTCTTCTCAAGATGAGCGAACTTATCGGCTTCATCAATATCGTTTACTTTTCGCCCGACGAGATCCGTTTGATAAAGGAGTCTCCGCAGGAGAGAAGACGGTTCATGGATATATCTTTGACCCAACAGAAAAAGACGTATCTCTACGCTCTTTCAAGATATAACAAGATACTTCTTCAGCGAAACAAACTTCTAAAGACGATGCGCGATATAACGGCTCTCAAATCAACTCTTCCCGTGTGGGATATACAGCTCGCTAAGGAAGGCGCTATCGTAATATCCGAAAGGTACGCTTTCGTAGAAAAGCTCAAAAAGATCGCCGCCCGCAAACACTTTCTCTTGACTCTCGGCAAAGAGACGCTCGAGATGGAATACGAGACGGGCGTGGAAAACGCGTCCTTAGGCGAAATGAGCGACGCTCTCCTAAACTCGTATACCGCGGCGTACGATAAGGACATACTTCTCCAGCATACGAGCGTCGGACCTCACCGCGACGACCTCAAACTCATTGTAGACGGCATAGACATTAGGAAGTTCGGTTCGCAGGGTCAGCAACGCACGACTGCTCTTTCGCTGAAATTAGCCGAAATAGAAGGCTTCCGTAACGAAACGGGAGAGAACCCCGTGCTTCTTCTCGACGACGTTCTCTCCGAGCTCGACGAAACGAGACAAAAGCAGCTCTTAAAAGCGACCGAAGGCATCCAAACGATGCTGACGTGCACCGAGTTCAACCTTTCGGCGGACGGTCTCAAACCGAATTTTATAGATATTCCCCTCGAAAAGTAACGGCGAGGGGATATTTTTTATGATTTTTCGCAACTTTTTTCAATTTTCTTCTTCCCTTTTCGTCTATATAGTGTTATAATATTTTATATATTATAATACTTCTTTAGCTTGAATAACTATATATAGTATTTCAACTATAATATATTAGCGTACGGATATTAAAATCCATCCGTTAAAGCTAAGAGTATCATCACCGACGCGGACGTAACGCTTGAGTTAATATCCGCAAAAAGAATACGGCGTCATATACGGCTTGCCGAAACAGGCGAGAACGGTCTTTAGGCAAGATAATAAAAAGCTAATTACACTAAAATTCGATTATCGGAAACATAAGGAGGTATTAATGAGCGAAGAAAGAGTTTACGACGAAGGCGCGATACAGGTGCTCGAAGGACTCGAGCCGGTAAGAAAGCGTCCCGGTATGTACATCGGTTCGACCGACGAGAGAGGATTGCACCATCTCGTATACGAGGTCGTAGATAACAGTATCGACGAAGCTATGGCGGGGCATTGCGATACGATATTGGTAGAGATCACGCGCGACGGCGCGATTTCCGTAACGGATAACGGAAGAGGTATCCCGACCGGTATCATTCCGCAGGAAGGAAAGTCGGCGGTCGAGGTCGTTTTGACAAAACTTCACGCAGGCGGCAAATTCGGCGGCGGCGGATATAAATTTTCGGGCGGACTGCACGGCGTAGGCGTATCGTGCGTCAATGCGTTATCGGAATGGCTCGAAGCGGAAGTCAGACAGAACGGAAAACTTCATAAGATAGTTTTCAACAGAGGCATAGCTCAAAGACCGCTTTCGGTAGTAGGCGACGCCGACACGACGGGAACCAAGATAGTTTTCTATCCCGACGACACGATATTCGAGACCACTTATTTCCAGTACAATACGCTAAAGCACCGTTTGAGAGAGCTTGCTTTCCTGAACAAAGGACTAAAGATAGCGCTCAAGGACTCGAGAGTCGGTCAGGAACAGGAAGAGACTTTCCACTTCGAAGGCGGCATCGTAGAATACGTCGAGAACATCAACAGCCGTACTCCGATGCTTGAAAAGCCATTTTATTTTCAAGAGGTCAACGACGAATATCAGGTAGAGGTAGCTCTCCAGTACAACGATTCGTACAACGAGTCTATATATTCTTTCGCCAACAACATCAATACGGAAGAAGGCGGAACTCACCTTGACGGATTCAAGAACAGTCTGACGAAGCTATTTAACGACTACGGAAAGACGTTCAACATACTAAAGGGCGAGGAAAAACTTTCGGGCGAAGACGTCAGAGAAGGCATCGTCGCGGTAATATCGGTAAAACTCATCGATCCGCAGTTCGAAGGTCAGACCAAGACCAAGCTCGGCAACAGCTTTATGAGAGCCGTCGTTACGAAAGCTATGCAAGACGAATTCGGTTCGTTCCTCGAGGAAAACCCAAAGATAGCTAAGGAACTCATTCTCAAGAGCATAACGGCAAAGAAGGCGAGAGAGGCGGCGCGTAACGCGAGAGACCTCACGAGACGTAAGTCGGTCCTCGAATCGACTACGCTCCCCGGAAAACTTGCCGACTGTACCGATAAAGATCCCAAGAAATGCGAAATATACATGGTCGAGGGAGATTCCGCAGGCGGTACGGCAAAGCAGGGAAGAGACAGGCGTTTCCAAGCTATACTTCCGCTAAGGGGCAAGATCCTCAACGTCGAGAAGGTCCGTATCAACAGAGCGCTCGAAAACGAAGAAATAAGAGCTATGATAACGGCTTTCGGTTGCGGCATCAACGAGGACTGCGACCCGTCGAAACTCCGCTATGACAGAATAATATGTATGACCGATGCCGACGTAGACGGAAGTCATATCAGAATACTTATGCTGACGTTCTTCTTCAGATACATGCGTCCCGTTATCGAACAGGGTCACGTATACATCGCTCAGCCTCCGCTCTACAAGGTAACGAGAGGCGGAAAACAGGAGAGATACTTCTACGACGACGCGTCGCTTGAAGAATATCTCCAGAGCATCGACAGAAAGGGCGAACTGCAGCGTTACAAAGGTCTCGGAGAGATGAACGCCGAACAACTTTGGTCTACTACTATGAATCCCGAGACGAGGACTCTCATTCAGGTCAAGATAGAGGACGCCGAACAGGCGAACGAGATATTCTCTCTCCTTATGGGCGACGAACCCGAAAGAAGAAGACGCTTTATCGAAGAGAACGCCGATCTTGTCAAAGATCTTGACATTTAAGGAGGAATTATGGCAGAGAAAAGAGACGACAATATCCTCGAGATGCTTTCGAGGTCGAACATAATACAAAAAGAAGTAAACAAGGAAATGAAGACCTCCTTTATTGCATACGCGATGGCGGTCAACGTTTCAAGAGCCATACCGGACGTCAGAGACGGCTTAAAACCCGTTCACAGACGTATCCTTTACGCGATGAACGAGCTAGGTCTTTCGGCTGACAAACCGTACAGAAAATGCGCGAGGATCGTCGGAGACGTACTCGGTAAATATCACCCTCACGGCGATTCTGCTGTATACGAAGCGCTCGTTAGACTGGCGCAAGACTTCTCTATAAGGTGTACGCTCGTCGACGGACACGGTAACTTCGGCTCGGTGGACGGCGATCCCCCCGCGGCTCAGCGTTATACAGAGGCGAGACTTAGCAAGATAGCTGGCGAAATGCTCAGAGACATAGACAAGAAGACCGTCGATTATTATCCAAACTTCGACGACACGCTTGAACAGCCGGTAGTCTTGCCGTCGAGATTCCCGAACGTACTCGTCAACGGTTCCGACGGTATCGCGGTAGGTATGGCGACAAGTATCCCGCCGCACAATCTCGGAGAGGTCATAGACGGCACTATAGCGCTCCTTGACAATCCCGATATAACGATAGACGAGCTCATGGATATCATTCCCGCGCCCGACTATCCTACAGGCGCTCTCATCATGGGAAAGAGCGGGATCAAGAAGGCATATAGGACGGGTCGCGGTATAGCGATACTGAGAGCCAGAGCCGAGATAGAGGAGTTCAACAATGGTACGAGAAGCCGTATCGTAGTCACGGAAATACCTTATCAGGTCAATAAAGCGAAACTCATCGAGACCATCGCAGAGCTAGTCAAGCAGAAAAAGATAGAGGGCATATCCGACGTTCAGGAAGAGTCGGACAGAGACGGCATGAGAGTCGTTATCGACATCAAAAAGGACGCAAATCCGCAGGTCGTTCTCAATATGCTCTACAAACACACGAATATGCAGATAAGCAACAGCATGATAATGCTCGCGCTCGTCGACGGCAGACCGAAGATACTCAACCTCAAAGAGATACTTGAGGCCTACGTACGCCATCAGAAGAGCGTTATCGTAAGGCGTACCCAGTACGATCTCGACAAAGCTCTCGAGAAAGAGCATATCCTTTTGGGTCTCGTCAAAGCCCTTGCCAATATCGACGAAGTTATCGCCATCATAAAGAGTTCCGAGGACAAGACCGACGCCGCTAACAAATTGACGGAAGCGTTCGAGCTTTCTCAAAAGCAGGCGAATGCGATCCTCGAAATGAAGTTGCAGAGACTTTCCCATCTCGAAGTCGAGAAGCTCAACGCCGAGCTCGGCGCGCTCGAGAAGGATATAGCGGAATACAGAGCTATACTCGCCTCCGAAGAGAGAGTGATAGAGATAATCAAGACGGAAATGACGGAGATAAAGAATAAGTATTCTACTCCGAGAAAGAGCGAGATAACCTACGACTTCAGCTCTATCGACATAGAGGATCTCATCGAACAGGAAGACATCATAGTCTCTATGACTCACTTCGGATATATCAAGAGAATGCCTATATCGGAGTACAGAGCTCAGCACAGAGGCGGTACGGGAGTGCAGGCTCATAAGACTAAAGACGAAGATTTCGTCGAAAACCTCTTCATGACGAACACGCACGAACCTCTCCTCTTCTTTACTAATAGAGGTAAAGTATACAGAATAAAGGCGTACGAGATACCTGAATCTTCAAGAACTGCAAAGGGAAGGGCTATAGTCAATCTTCTCAATCTCGCCGACGGAGAAAAGGTCAACGCGTTCATGCCGCTGCCTACTAATACTCAAGGCTATCTCATGCTCGCGACAAAGCAAGGACTCATCAAAAAGACCAAGCTCGAAGAATTCGCTTCTATACGTAACGACGGCAAGATAGCTATAACGCTCAACGACGGCGACGAACTCATTTCAGCTCAAATAACTGGCGGCGAGGACGAACTCCTGCTCGCATCGTCAGGAGGTAAGTGTATAAGATTCGCAGAACAGGGCGTAAGACCTACGGGACGTACGTCGCAGGGCGTCAAGTCTATAAGTCTCGACGATAACGAATCGGTAGTAGATATGACTATCGTAAAGGACGGCGCTGAGGTCATGACTCTTACCGAGAACGGATTCGGAAAGAGGACCGATATATCTGAATACCGTCTCCAGTCGCGAGGCGGCAAGGGAATCAAGGTAGGTACTCTCAATGACAAGACGGGCAACATAGTCAACTTGAAACTCGTAACTCCCGACGACGATATAATGATAATATCCGATAACGGCACTATCATCCGTATCAACGCGAGCGAGATATCCAAGATAGGACGTTCGACTCAAGGCGTCAGAGTTATGAGAATGAAGGGCGACGAATCTAAGGTATGTTCCTTCACCGTAGTTCCGAGAATGGATGAAGACACTCTCGAAAAAGCCGAAGAGGAAAATATCAAGAACGATAACGCGTCTATGAGCGAAGAGATAAAGCATAGCGAAAGCGAAGAAGACCTCTGATAACGACTTATATATTTAAGTTATCGCTCTATATCAATACTTGATATAAATACATTTTATATCGTATCTATTACGGTGACATTATCTTTATAAACATAAAAAACAGCGTACATATACTATATATACGCTGTTTTTATTATTATCGTTTTTTATTTCTCGGAAAAATAATATATTATTCTTTATCTCGACAATTTGTCAAAAATATGATACTATTTTTATATCAATCCTATAAAACATTTTCAAAGGAACGCATAACGCGATGACTCATCTTGAAGTTCAGAACATAGCAAAACTCACTTTATCTTATATAAAGACAAAAATAAAAGTCGGTACGTCAATTATAGAGTTAAAGAAACTCGCCGAAAATAAAATGAAAGAACTCGGCGCGACTTCGTTCTGGTATCATAACGTAGGAGCTCTTATATTTTCCGGAGAAGAGACCTTATTATCAGTCTCCGGAAAGAAATATATACCGTCTCAAAAAAACATAGAGACAAACGATATCATAACTATAGATTTGTCGCCGTCTAAAAATAGGATATGGGGAGACTTCGCAAGAACGCTGATAATTGAAGACGGCGATATAAAAGAAAATATCGGCGATATAAAAAACGAGGAATGGAAGAGCGGTCTCATCACAGAAAACTTATTGCACGAAGAACTAGTTTCCTTCGCTCATCCCGACGCTACTTTCGAAGATATATACGAGCATTTTAACAAAATGATTTCTTCTCTCGGCTATATCAATTTGGATTTTTCGGATAATTTAGGTCACTCGATCGAAAAATTCAAAAACAATAGGATCTATATTGAAAAAGGTAACGGGAAAAAACTTTCAAGCGTAAAATATTTTACTTTCGAACCTCACGTTTCAAGGAAAAACGGCTCATACGGATATAAAAAAGAAGATATTTATTTTTTTAACGGAAATATTTTAGAAAAACTATGATTCTTTTATTAAATATTATCTTCTTATCTTTATTTTTATTACAATCTTCTTTTACTATAATATGAAAATAAAAAAACGTTGCTGTTAAATTCTTTTAATAGCAACGCCTTTATAGCCTATAATATATTTTTATTGAACGTTCTTGTATCTCTTTCTCATTCTCTTCTTTTCTAGCTGTCCTATAGTCATCTCGCCGTACTTCTCCTCTATTTCAAAAAATGTTCTGTATATCTCTGCTTTTTTATTAAAATTATTACTTATTCCTTTCTTTTCTTTATATATCTCGAAGAGCTTGTATTTTTTTCCGAGAGGGGTCATTAAATTGACGAGATTATATTCCTCGTCGCCGTAAAACGAATTGAGCGGATTGACCACTATCTTTATTTCTCCATTCCTGACGTCTATTCTTATATTATCAAGAGAATAATATCCGTGAACGAGAGCCGGCTTTATCTCCTCTTCTCCGAATACTTGCTTTATATTATTATACAGTTCTTCCGCTCTCATGAGTTCTTCAAAGGTTATTTTCTTCTTTTCGAGAAGGAATCTTGCCTTCATCAGAGTTACCTTATATCTGTCCTCGAGATAGTCTATGTAATTCACGTATCTTTTTCCCGTTACGTCTCCGAATTTTCCGTCTCCCTTATCTTGAGATACGGCTATCATATTATCTATTATTTCTCGCGCTACTTTTTCTCTTTTCTTCTTCCTCAAAAAGAATTTTACGTTATAGCTTCCGCTTATTTTACTGAGAATAAGCGCGTCGTACGGTATATCTTTTGATTTATCCGTCACTCTTATTACTTTCGGAACGTTCACGAGAGACATCTTTCTCAAACGATATAGCTCTTCTTCTTCTTTTCTATGTTTATTATCTTCTTTATATATTTTTACGGAATATTCGTTATTATCCTGCGTTCTCACGTTATATATAGAATAGCCGAGCTCGCGTCTTATATTTATGAGATATTCGACGTGTTCTCTTAGCTCTATATATATTATGTTTTTTACGCATTCTTCCGCTTTAGATAACATATAGCTCCTCTTAAGACGTTTAACATAGTTACTCTTTGATTATATCATATAATTCATCAATAATAAATTATTTTGTATTATTTTGTCGATATTCAAATATTTCCTTTTTATTATTTTATAGCTCTTTTTTAACTGTTTTTAAGTTATCAACACTTATATTGATAACTTTCATTTTCTCTTAACACTTTATCTACATCTATTTTTGCGATTTTTTTCATTTTTACCTATATATGTTATCTTTTATATATATAATTTTATATAAATTCGAAGTTCTCAACATTATCTACTTCTATATTAATATGATTTATCTCAATCAAACATATTAATATTATATATAATCGCGTTTTTTTATTTCATATTACAGAAGGTTATCAATATCATTATTGAATACTTTAATTATTAATTTTATCATTTTTAAGAATTAGGTCATAATTATATACTCTCGATATTTAATTTTTATATTTACTATTATAATAATAAGTGTTAATATTAAAATAGAAAGACTTTATAATATTAAATAATATTATCATAGATATTTTATTAAATGAAAAAATAAAATTTCTATATAAGCGCCGTATCGCTTAGTAAAGAAGGAAAATATGAAGGATATACTTATAGTTGACGATGAAAAAGAGATCTCTTTCGTTCTCAAAGAATATTTCGAGAATTTTAATATAAGAGCGGACGCCTGTTTGGACGATTCGTTTTTTGATAATGAAGAGACTTATAAGATAATAATAATGGATATCAATCTCGCTAATAAGTCGGGTTATGATATATGCCGTAGAATAAGAGAAAACGATAAGTCTCAGCATATCATATTCATATCCGCAAGAGAAAGAGAAGAAGATATAATAATGGGTTACAGCGTCGGAGCCGACGACTATATAGTAAAGCCGTTCCAGATGAATATACTGCTCATGAAGGTAATGAATATATTGAATAAAGGAAAGGAAAAGAGCAAAAAGAAGTTCAGAGAATACGATATAGACGAAGGCGGTATGAGACTCGTTTCGGAAGAAAAAGTGATAGAGATGAAAAATCTCGAGTTCAAACTCTTCATGTATCTTTATGAGAACAGGGGAAAAGTAGTAGACAAATACGAAATAATCAATAACGTATAGGGAGAAGGTTATTATACGGAAAATAATCTCAACGTTCATATTAAGAGAATAAGGGACAAGATAGGAGAAGAGAGAGGAGCTATTATCAAAATTTATTGGGGAAAGGCGTATATGCTCGTATTAAAAAGATGATATTGAATTTGTCTTTATCTCTCCTTATATATATAAAGGATGAATACAGGAATAAAGAAGAGATGGGTAGATTCATCGACGATATGTTCGATATAAAAGATGAATTGACAGACGAACCGAGCCTTTCTACAAGTTATAAAGAAAGATATATTTATAATTCAGTTCTCAGCGTAGCAGCGCCGGCTAGCGACGCGATACTAAAAGTATTCTTCATACTCGGCGTACTCATAATAGCGTTCTTGTTATTGATGATAATAAAGATAAAGGTCATGAAGGAAGGAGAAGACTACGCGATATTCAAATCGCTGGGATACACTTCGCTCAATATAATGCTGTCAATATCGGTGAGTATGCTCTTTGTGAGTTTGATAGCGGGAATCGTAGGAGGACTGCTCGGAGGACTGCTTGTCACTCCTCTTCTCGACGCGGTAGGAGCGGCGTTTGGAGTCGCAAGTATGGGCTTTATCGTTAATTGGGCGTATATTGCGTATATATTTATCGGAATCAACGCCGTAGTATTCCTGCTTTCGATGCTGATGTCTCTACGAGTCAGGAGAATATCTCCGATAAAGATGTTAAGGAGAAACTAAAGATATATTGTTTAACGGATACTTTCGGATATTAAATATAGATAGTATAGGTTAAATAAAAAAATAAGGTTTTTCATAATGATCCATATATAAAAAAGGAACGTATTTCCGCTTGGAAGTACTCTCCTTTTTTAATAAAAGAAATGATATTGAAATAACGAGATAAAGTATGTCAACAGATGGGTCTATATTATTGGATAAAGGTTGTATTATTCCTTGTTTTTATAATTATTTGTGTTTTTCGCCGTCCATATGATATAATGTAAAAGTAAAAAAATAGATAAAAAAACTATTCTAAATGAAAAATAATAAGGGATCGATGAAAAACAGATATATAGGATCAATATTGATAATAATCATAGCTCTTAGCTTTACTCTTTTCGTATCTTGCGACGGTTATGAGAGCGAAGTTGACGTTCTTATAAGTTTTTTAGATGAAAGGGAAGAAGGTAACGGCATGAGAAAGAATATAGACAGCTTCTCGATCGAGACCGTAGACGCCGATATGACGTACGTAAAAGGAGTGGGAATGTACGGAAGACTCGACGACGGAACGGAAGGATACCTGTCTAAAGAGGAAGGATATTGTTACGCATACGTTAAGAGCGAGTCGGGGTATTACGTCAAGAGCGCTATAGACGAGGAAGAATATAACGAGAGAGAAAGAGCTTTGATAGATATGCTAGAGACGGTCGTTAGCGAAATAAAAAAGGATAACGTTGAATTCGACAGTCAAATGAAGGCGTTCAAGATAAAAGATACGTCGGCTACAGTATTCGGCGAGGACAGCAGAGCTACTATAAAGATGAAGGATAATATTGTTACGGTGACGATTTTTTTTAACGCTGACGGCAAAGAAAATAAATACGTTCTTACAATTAACGGCGAAAAAATAAAGTTTCCCGACTACGTAAGCATTTGATATTAAGAAAATGCGTAAAAAATAATTAAAAAGAGTTTTGCCGCCTTTAATATCAAAAATTCCACTTTTATTAACAAAATGTCACCTTTAGTTTCAAAAATTCCACCTAAAAGTAACGTCAAAAAACTGCAAAAAATGATTTTGCCATATTTAATATCGTAAATTCCACTTTTAATATCAGTTTTGCCATGTATAATATATTTGGCTGTTTTGTAATATTTGTTGATTTACCGCTTATTTTACTTGATACTTTCGCTTTGAAAGAAAAAGATTTTGGAAACTATCGACCAATTAATGACAGTTTCTTAAAAATGTCAAAGAACGTCGAGCTGCTCTTTTCTTCAAAAGATATTAAACAATAGTATTTATAAAAAATATAATTTTTCGTTTTATTGACATAATAGACGCGATAGGTTAAAATAATATAGACGATACGTAACGTATAGATAATAAAAGGCGGAAAAAGTGAAAAGAAAGATAACGATAGTAACTGCCGTATTAGTTTTGTTTACGCTTCTTGCCGTTTCGTTCGCGGCGTGCGACGACGGCAACGTTAGGGATACCGATATTCTCGATAGATTTCTTAAAGATACGAGCAAATATTCGAATTTTAAGATAAAGGTAGAGTTCGATTACGGCGAGGACGTCGGCGTCGATACTTACGTGAGCATATTCGACAGAAAAAGAGGATTTTATTTGGCGATCCCCGACGGAAACAACGTATATTACGATAGGAACGAAGACGGTTATTTTTATACTTATACCTACGATTTTAACGACGGCTGTTATATCGCCGCGGAGATCGACGACGAGGAAATGAACACGGCGCAAAAGGGAATTTTTTCGATCCTTTTCAAACAGCTTTATTTTTTTAGGGGTTTCGAATACGAGTATTCGGTTCTTCGACGAGGTTTTGTCATAAAGAGTATCAAAGACAGTAGATTAAAATGTCAGGATAACGACGTCCTTATCGTAATGAAAGACGTAGACGTCGCCGCTATAACGGCTGTACGGAAGAGAGAAAGCGTCGAAGAAAGAGTATACGTCGAGATCAATACCGCAGAGTTGATATTTCCCGAGAATACAGCGGATCAAGAATAAGGATAGAGTATTATATATAAGAAATATAATAAGAGGCGTAAATAATGAAGAAAGCGGCAGTTATTATTCTTTGTCTCGTCATGCTAGCGACGGGGATATTCGTATTTGCAGGTTGTAAAGAGAGCTGTGAAGCGTCTCTCTTTAAAAGCGATCTCGTCAAAAGCGTAGAGCAAAGCGGCAACGTCTATACCGTATCTCTAAAGGGAAAGCAGTACGTAGATACGCTAGTTCTTGAAGAGAAAGCGGATAAGGTCACTAATTTCGGCGTATACGGAAAGAAAGACGACGGAAGTTATTCTCTCGTATATAGGCAGGATAGAATAGATAGATACAGAGTTTGTTCTTTGGACGGTATCGTTACTGACGAACTGCGTATAGAGATCTTTTCTGCGTTAGGCAAGACGAAGATAGATTCCGTAAAGGCTTACGACAGTACGAAGGAGAGAAGGGAGAAGCCGTTCCGCGTGACCGAATATCTCACGACCGAAAAAGGAAAATTGCAAAAGAACGAGAACAATCCAGATTTCGTCGGTTATTTCGATAAGGTGACCGATATAATATGTATCGGCGAGATTGGAATGAACTCGGCGGCGGAGATCGTATACGGAGAGGGAAAGGATGATTTTGAAAACGACGTCGCTACTCTAAGACGTATAAAAGAGGATATGAATATTGTCGTGAGCGTGAATATTCAGAGTATGACGGGCGCTGACAACGGAAGAAACGAACCCGAAGGCGTTAAGAAATGGATCAACCGCAATATTGACAAAATAATTACGAATATGACGGCTTTTGCAAGAGAGTTCGGGATAGACGCGATAGATATCGACTGGGAATATCCTAATAAAAAGAGTCAATGGGACGCGTACTCGACGCTTATAACGAGGCTTTCGTCGGCGCTTAAAGAGGAAGGAAGATTTATAACCGTCGCGGTCGCGCATTGGGGAGTAAAATTTTCGAAAGAAGCGTGCGAAGCCATAGAATACGTCAATCTCATGACGTATGACATCTTCGACGAAAGGGGAGAACACGCTTCTCATTACGTTACGGGAAAGAGCGCTGTAGAGCAATTTTTGACAAGTACGAATTTCAAGCCCGAACAGGTGATGCCGGGACTTTCGTTTTACGGCAGAACGGTCAACGGTTCCAGCAACGCGTGGCCGGATATGAACTGGGACTATAACGTCAACGGAAAGTCGCTCGGCAAATGGGGAAATTACGTAAAAGACTTTGAATACGTCGAAGACGGCTTGACAAAGTATTGCGACGCTTACGTCAACGGATATGCAATGAATAGAGACAAGACTACGTACGCAATAGCGAGCGGTCTTGGAGGAGTAATGATATTCCGTATGTGCTGCGACGCGCCTTACAGCTACGAATATTCCCTGCATAAAGCCGTTGCCGAAGCTATGGAGAGAGTTATAATGAAGGCGTAATGCAGTAGAAAAGAAGAGTAAAAAAATAAAAAATTAATCAAATATTTGTCTATAGTATTTGCAATAAGAAAAAAATATGTTAAAATAAAAGTATAACTTGAATAAATTTTGAGTTATACTTTTGTTTTATATAATATGACGCATTGAATACGTACCCATAATTTAATAATATTAGTATTAAAATAATGGTAAAGAGGGATTTAATTATGAAACTAACGCGCGGAAAAAAGATAACGGTATCGGTGATCGCGGTTTTGCTTGCGGCGGCTATAATCATTACGACTATAACCGTTGTACTTAGCTACAGATTTAGCGTGATATATACGATAAGCTCTGTAGAAGCAGAAGAGAAAGTTGACCTTTCTAAAACGACGCTTAAAGAAGCTGTAGGTAAGATGAATAAAAAGTACGAAGGTTACGGCGATAAGGCGAGCGATTACTGGTATTTTTTCATATACGGAACTAAAGAGCAGGTCGCGAACATCAATATGGACGATGAAGAATACGTCAAATACAGCTATACCGTTATGGAGCTAAACGACGATACCGGCAGCGATATTATAGGACATGTCGTACGTATCACAGATAACAGATCGTATTCGGGAAAGATAGTCGATACGACGGTATATCTTATATATGTATACGCATTTTCGCCTGTGGGTAATAGGAAGCAGGCGAAGGTAGATAGGGAAAAAATAGATTATTTCGAACTGATGCAACAATACTCGGGAAAGAACGGACAAGAAAAAGTATGTTTCGTTGCGGATAATAAACTTGTCGGCGTTGCGAGTATCGACTTGGAGATCAAAAGCGTTAAATATCAGGGAGAGACTCTCAAGGTTCCTATAATTTAGATATCGTTATACCAATCTCGTCGAGTACAAGAACGGTGGAGCGGTCAAAAGCGTAAAGATCGGATCAAACTTTATTACGGAAAGCGGTATACGCCCGATTTATGAGAACAATAAGATATATATCGCCGACGACGACATAGGATATAAGACCATGACCATTAATTCGACCGGCTATAAAACCGTTAAACCGGGATTATTCGATGATATTATTCAGGGGATAGGATATGACTCAATGGAATTTTGCGTTGACGCGGACGCGGAACAATACGGTCTTACCGTATATTACGCCGAGATACTCAGTAATGATCAGGACGAAAATCACGTCAATAAAATAGTCGCGGGAGATCTCGTTATAGAGATCAACGGCAGAGAATACGGCGTCGGTCTGCATTACGAGGGAATCGTGAGCGTCGCATAAAAATTGCGTATCATAGGCGTATAAACGGCGTAATATGATCCATAAGTTCGGTAAAAATATTCGTCAAAAAGTGAAAACAGATATTGACATATTCGAAATATCGTGGTAAAATATTAACGATCAACTTAAAACAAAAGACGTTGATAGAGGATAAGTAGCGGATAAAGAGCTGTTAAAGAGAGCTGTCGGACGGTGCGAGACAGTACGGTATATTTGCGAACTCGCCTTTTAGTCGATCGGCTGAAATCATAGTAGGTCGGTACGGGAGACGCCCGTTACAGCCGAGGAATATAGAGCTTGAGGGCAGAAGTATTCTTAATGAGAGACACTTGTCAAAAGTGTAATCGAAGTGGTACCGCGGAAGTAGTTACAGCCTTTCGTCTTTGAAAAAGGACGGAAGGCTTTTTTAACGTCAAAGATAAAATACGGCGTAACGGGAAGAAAGAGCCGCATAGAAACCGATGAAAGTTGAAGCGGTAACGGAGCGGAACATACCGTATACCGATACGGAAGGCGTGGGACGGTCGGGCATATATTTGCCCAAAATAAATCATGTCAAGATATATTCTTTGACTTAGCGTGATAAGTATAAGGAATAAAAATATAGAGATCAACGTAAGAAAGAAGATCATCGAAAGGAGATATATTATGAAGAACGTGGATAAGTATTCAATAGGTTATTTTATGCCTCCGGAGCCGTGTTTCGATTGGATGAAGAAAGATCACATCGAAAAGGCGCCGAAGTGGTGCAGCGTCGATTTGAGAGACGGAAATCAAGCGCTCATTATTCCCATGAGCCTCGAGCAAAAGCTCGAATTTTTCAAATACCTCGTAGAGCTCGGCTTCAAAGAGATAGAGGTAGGTTTCCCTGCGGCGTCCGATACGGAATATCAGTTTCTCCGCGCGATAATAGAGCAGGATCTCATTCCCGACGACGTGACGGTCCAGGTGCTCACTCAGTCGAGAGAACATATCATCAAGAAGACTTACGAGGCGCTCAAGGGCGCGAAGAACGCCGTCGTTCACCTCTACAATTCTACGTCTGTCGCTCAGCGCGAGCAGGTGTTCAGAAAGTCGAAGGAAGAGATAGTGGAGATAGCGGTCAGCGGAGCTAAGCTCGTTAAGGAGTTTGCGGAAAAGACGGAAGGCAATTTCCGCTTTGAATATTCGCCCGAAAGTTTCACGGGAACAGAGATGGAGTTCGCTCTCGAGATATGCAATAAGGTTCTCGATATATGGCAGCCGACGCCGGATAATAAAGTCATTATCAATCTTCCCGCAACAGTGCAGATGTCTATGCCGCACGTTTACGCTTCGCAGGTCGAGTATATGTCGAAGAATCTCAAGTACAGAGACGCAGTCGAGGTTTCGCTTCATCCTCATAACGACAGAGGAACGGGCGTCGCCGACGCGGAGATGGGAATACTCGCAGGCGCCGACAGAGTGGAAGGAACGCTTTTCGGTAACGGCGAGAGAACGGGTAACGTCGATATAGTTACCGTCGCGCTCAATATGTTCGCGCAGGGCGTAGATCCCAATCTTAAGTTTGAAAATATGAGCGACGTAGTGAGCCACTACGAGCTTTATACGGGAATGAAGGTTTCCGATAGACACCCCTACAGCGGAAAGCTCGTGTTTACCGCGTTCTCGGGTTCGCATCAGGACGCTATCGCCAAGGGTATGAAGTTCAGAGAGGAGAAGAACAAGAAGCAGTGGGACGTTCCGTACCTCATGATCGACCCGAAAGACGTCGGAAGAGATTATGACGGCGACGTTATACGTATCAATTCGCAGTCGGGAAAGGGCGGAATAGGGTATCTCATGGAGACGAAGTACGGTTTCGATATGCCGCCTAAGATGAGAGAGAATTTCGGATATATCGTAAAGGGCGTGTCCGACGTCAAGCACAAGGAAATGATGCCCGACGAAGTCAATGAACTCTTCTATTCGACGTACGTTAATAAGGAAGAACCGATAAAACTCGTCGAATATCATTTCATCAACAAGGGAGACACCTTCAAGGCGTATATAACCGTTAGCAAGAACGGCGAAGAGATCAATCTTACCGCCGACGGAAACGGACGTCTTGACGCGGTGACTAACGCATTAAGAGGAAAGGTAGGAGCGAACTTCACCGATCTCACCTATAAAGAGCACGCGTTGAGCAGCGGTTCGAGATCGCAGGCGGCGGCGTACGTCGGTATTACGAGAGAAGACGGCAAGATAACTTGGGGCGTCGGTATCGACAAGGATATCATCACTGCTTCTATAAAGGCTCTTATCGGCGCTATCAATAACTGATATATCCCGATTTACAGTCGGGATAACGGGAAAACGGCGACTTATTCGAAAAAGACGATACGGTGAAAGGAAGAAGTTAATCCCGAGTCTTATAAAAAATCAACGAATCAAAAAATATAAATTAAAAGACCAAACGTAATTAGTTCGGTCTTTTAATTTATTGCAATAGTTTATTCGAATAAAAAGAGTATTTATACAGCAGTTCGAAATGGATACGGGAATAGTGTTTTATAACTGAGTCTGTTTAGCGATGAAAATCATACAAATCGTATCATTTCGCGAGAAGCAGCGCCGCGGCGCCGAGTATTCCCGCGTCGTTAGTCAGAGAAGCGGGGATGACCTTTGTCTTCGGGTTGTATTTTGAACCGAAAGAATTGCGGTTGATATACCTCTCTATAGGTTTCGTTAAATATTCGCCTTCGAACGATATGCCGCCGCCTATTATTACTACGTCGGGACGGAAGATATTGACTAAATTCGTGAGCCCTTCCGAAACGTATTTTATATATCTTTTTACGACGCTAAGGGCAGTCTTGTCTCCTCTCTTTGCCGCCGCGAACGATACTTTACCGTTTATTTTGCCCTCGTTCTTCGCGATTTCCCACATAAGCGATTCGGGATGCGCGTCCATTGCGATCTTCGTATCGCGGATGAGCGCGGTGACGGAAGCGTACGTTTCATAACAGCCTCTTCTTCCGCAGTTGCATCGGTTGCCGTTCATTCTTATCACGGTATGCCCGCCTTCCGCGCCTGCGTTACCGTTCCCGCGAAGGAGAACGCCGTCCGTCAATATTCCCGTGCCGATGCCCGTGCCTAAGGTCACGAAGAGAATATTCTTATAGCTTTTGGCTTCGCCGAAAACGTATTCGCCGAGCGCCGCGCAGTTTGCGTCGTTATCTATGAATATAGGGACGTCGTAGTACGCCTTAAGCTCTTTGACGACGTGAACGTTGGTTATTGCGATATTGTTGGAATAGCGAACTATGCCTTTGTAGTAGTCTATAGAACCGGGCTCACCTATTCCGATACCTTTTATTTCGTTCATTCCGATATTCGAGGAGTCTAGAAGTTCGTCTATCGCTCTTTTTATATCTAGCGAAATGCTGTAATTCTCATCGTAGCTTTCACGCGTTTCGACGACGCTTTTATGAAGTATTTTTCCCTCTTCCGATACGATGCCGCCCTTTATGCTCATTCCTCCGACGTCTATTCCTATATAATACATATGTACCTCCAAAATCAAAACATAGCTATATGTATTGACAATTATTGCATTACCGCGATATTCTCCGATTGAAGAGGTCATTATATGACTCCGCTTTCGGCTGTTATCCGCAGGTCGTTTTTAGCTCTTATCAACGTTATCAGTATATACCATATGCGTAAAATAGTCAATATATTAAATGAGAACGGTTCAACGGACGTTGCTATAAATGTTTATATTATTTTTATTTTGTCAGAAGGAATTTTCAATATTTTATCAAAATAAGCAAAGTCAATATTTGCGAAAAATTTTCTCAAAAAGCTGTTAAGTTTTTAATAGCGATATTGACAAAATCTGGATATAGTGTTACAATCATAATGGAAATAAAACTTTTATTACAATTTCATAGGGGGAACTAATGAGAAAGATTATAGCAATAGCATTATTTTTGATTTTAGCGACGTTTTTAGTTGCTTTCGGCGGATGTGAAGAAGAAACTAGAGAACACGTTACTGTATTAATATATCAAAAAAAATCGATCAAACGACTATCTATGCGAAATAACGGAAGAAGAGAATGAAAAAGAAATAACGTTGCCGTATAGGGAAGGCGGATATTATTTTGGCGCGGCAGTAAAATTTGACGACGGACGTATTTATCATTATCTGTCAAATCGAAGAATATGGTTTAATTGCGTAATTTATACAACACCAGAAGGGGAAAAAGGAAAACCAGATGAACATGCATATGAAAGAGGAACTTACGTGTTAGAAGTATGCTTGGATAGTATGAGCGAGGATTATTTTCCGTTTCTTTGTTTTTTAACTGTGCATATTGTGTAAAGAGACAGTATTAAAATTAGGAACGAAAATATAACGTTAAATGAAGATAGATGCAATGTCAAATGGAAAATCAAAAATATATAATATAAAGATAAGATAGGAAAGGAGAAAAGATCATGAAGAAAAAGATAGTAGCAATAGCATTATTTTTAATAATAGCGACGTTTTTAGTTGCTTTCGGCGGATGTGAAGAAGAGACAAGAGAACACGTTACTGTATTAATATATCAAACAAGTCGACCAAACGACTATCTATGCGAAATAACGGAAGAAGAGAATGAAAAAGAAATAACGTTGCCGTATAGGGAAGTTGGGTATTATTTTGGCGCGGCAGTAAAATTTGACGACGGGCGTATTTATCATTATTCGTCAAATCGAAGAATAGGCTTTGACGGTATAAGCTACACAACGCCGGATGGAGAAAAAGGAGAGCCAGATGAACATGCGTATGAAAGAGGAACTTATAGATTAGTGATATTAATGGATAGTAGGAGCGAAGATTATTTTCCGTTTTTATGTTACGTAACTGTGCATATTGTATAAGTTGAAACTTATCGACAAAAAGTGAAATAAAAAAATATAAAGGGAGCAAATTATGAGAAAAACATTTAGCAAAAGACGTACATTTATTCTATGTTTTATTCTGATGATATTAATTGTTGGAATAGTTAGTTTTTCGCAGAATAATGCATTAGCGGAAGAGAATGTAATCAAAAATATGGTTAGTTTCACTAATCAATCTAATTTTGCAAATGTGGAAAGAGAGGTAGATATATTTGCTTTCGCAAATACATTTAATGATGCGAAATACGGAGATACTATTTTTGACATACAGAGAGTAATACCTATAGAATATCTGCGCCATAAAGGGGAGAGTGCAGTATATAAGTATTTTGGAGAAGAGTACGGTTTTTTGGTAGTTCACACAACTCACGTCGTACCGCCAAACGATAAGAAGCTCAACTATATACATATATATGTTATCTATTTCAATTGGGAAAATTATAATAATCAACAAGCTATAACGATCAAACCGCTTATAAACGGGGATCTCGAATACGAAATAGGAGATAACGGCGAAGAAGTCTGGAAAAAGTCAAAAGCGGAATATAATTATTACCACGGAAATAACGTGACGACGTATCGTTTTAATATGGACTTTCATCTTACTAACGTCGGCTTCGGAGCGCAACTTCTCAACGAGAATGAACTTAATTACGGAGACAGCGGGTATAACAAACAGCGCGATAACGGGCTAATCATACTGCAGACGCGGTTGAACTACAGCGGAATCAAGAAAAAGAGTACCGACGAAGGATGGCTTGAGTTGACGAAATTTTCAGCGCACCAGCTTATCGGAGCGTTGCCTATAATGGGCGACGTATTTGATTTTTTCGAGGCGGGAATGGATTTTGCCAACGTTTTGGAGACGTTTTCCCAAAACAGCGAACAAATAGAGTGTAATAACGAAAAAGATATATTTACAGAAAAATCAAAGGAAATGCAAATGACGGATAATTCGCTTCCCTCGTATACTCGCGCTGTATATATATCGCCGAAGGAAGAGATATTCGTAGATAAGGACGGATACGCTCAGTGTATAACGTTATTGAACGATACCGACCGCAGAAGCCGTTTAATACAGCAGGTGGAGTTTGAAATAGTATCCACAGTCAACGGTACGAATTTGACTTATTACAGCGATAAAAACGAAAACGGAGAAGACGTTCGCTTCAGAGTTACGAATAATAAAATTCTTTTTGATACTGAAGATAGTACCGTTCATGAATGTTACAGCGATATACCGATGTACCTACTGCCGAATGGAGATATGTCTATAGACGCGATCGCAAGACGTAGCGGACAGCACAGTTTTGAAATAAAGAGAAGCGGTAAATATGATCTCGGACTTATTAATTTAGATAACGGCAGAAGCGTTCCGATAACGCGCAATGCAGATAATCGTTTCGTAGCGGAACTGAACGCCAGAGAACGCTATCGAGTAAAAATATCGCAAGAAGGACTTAGAACAACGAACAATACTTCGCTGCGGATCGAGCTTGTCGCGTCGGAATTATTGACGGACAGAGAAGATACGTTTAACGTCGAAGCGTATAAAACGAAAAACTATTTCATAAGTTCCGAAAAGACCGCAAATTACGTAATAAGGCTAGCAACTTCGGGCGCAACTGTATTAAAAGTGTGGAAATACGGAGAAACCGAAAATCTTATAGATACGAATCGCAAAACTGCGGAAATATTGATAGAGGGAGGTTCAAGTTACTTTGTATCTATCGTTAATCAATCAGGCGGCAGTATCAACGGTTCGGTGAGAATGTCTGCGGGAAATAGTCTGACGAGCGACTCCCAAGAGCAAATCACGCTCGAAGGATATGAGACCAAGTATTACGGGTTCAAGCCTAAGTTAAGCGGCGAATATACTTTTACGGTAGCGAACGGCGACGTCGAGATAAAAGTTTTTGACAAATCAGCAAAAGAGTATAAGAACTTAGAGTTTCTCAGTTCGGAAAATTATTTTATAAGCGTACGCAACACAAAAAACGTTGTAAAGACGGCAAAGTTAAATATATATTTCGGTTCGGGAGACGTTGGTTTCGGTAACAATACTGTCACGTCAAAGTACGTTAAATTCATCCCGAAAGCTACTGAATCCTATCGTATTTCGGTCGGAAACGGGGCGATAGTTATCTATGACTCTTCATTTAACGAGCTTTATTCCAATATCGCCAGCAGCGTAGTCAATCTTCGGGAAGGAAATACATATTACTTCAAAGTATCGAATATGCCTTGCAATATTAATATAACGCTTGACTCGATGCAGGTAGACAAGTTCAATGAAGAGATCGTAAAGACTGCCGATAATTACGGAAACGCTTATTATACTTTAGATATTTCTATCGGCGACAATTACAGATTAGTTTCTAACGGAACCATATATCTTTTCGATAATAATATGAATTTGCAACAAAGCGGGAATTCTTCAATAGAACGCAAACTGGCGGTCGGTAAATACATCGTGAAAATAGCCGTCGGGAAGAATGCGAACAGCAAGTTGAACGTTTTGTTCATGCCGGGAGGAATAGAAGTGGGCTCGTCGCTTAACGTGACGAAAACAGGCGAGTCTTATTTTAGATTCGTTCCATTATATACGGAAAAATACAAATTCTATATTAGAGGAAATAACAATAATACGCATACCGGACAGATAATATTATATGATTCGAATTTGAAAGAAAGGTCAAGATCGTCGAGCGCGAAATACGTTGATTTAACGGCGGATCTTTCTGCGAATACGGTATATTATCTCAAACTGGTATTGAACAATATGTCGAATCAGTCGATCATATTTAACGCTATATATATGAGCGGAAATCATATAAACGATTCCGAACAGATGGAGCTCTTTGACGGACAGGCGGCAAAGCGCGTAGAGATGAATGAAGGAAAAAAAGTCGCGCTCAAATTCGTTCCGAAAAAAAGTACGGCGTATAATTTGTATATAGAACAGGAGATCGACGATAATTATTCCGTCGAACTATTCGACGGGACAAGCTACGTTGCTAAACTGACGCCGACGATAATGCGTGACGGAAGAATACACAAGTATTCGTATTCTCTTGATAGCGGAAAAGAATATTATTTTATTGTGACCGGAGAGTCCGTTTATAATATGGATACGGTATATTTCCAAATTACGGAAAGGTACGATAGCATAAAACTTATTGCGTATTCGGGGAACGATAAGGCGGACAGAGTCGAAGATTCTGGAATCGTTATTCCGACAATGAGATATAGCATTTCTCTGGTAAGCGGCTTAAACGTAATAGACGTAGATTTCAGCAAAATCTCCGTAAAAAAAGGAAGCCAATATATAGAATTCTACGGTTCGTCGTTCGTAGTTAAGAGTAGCGCGATAGATCAGCAAATCGAATTTATGTTGGAATATTATTACGTAACATACTTTTTGAATTTGAATGTAAAAGTGGTTTTCGAAACGGACGCGTATAATATAGATCTCGAGACTTATGAAACGCACGATTTGATTCCCAGATTTACCGCAAGATTGAATTCCCAATACAAATTGACTGCGATAACCGCTGATTTTATGTTTAGATTCTTTAACAACAACAATATAGAAATCAATAATGCGCCTATCAAAAACGTAGCTCTTAACGGAAAACAAATATATGCAAGTTACGATTATAAAACGTATTCATATGAAAGGCTGAAACGTATGAGCGTTGGAATTACGTTAAAAGGTAACGGATACGAATATGTATTGCGGGAAACGTTTAATTTTTATCTGTGCGAGTCGAACGTGACGATGTCCAATTTCAATAACGCCGAAAAAACTCAATTCATGTATGTTGACGCAACGGCAGACGAAGCTAGTTCTCGATTTGGTCCTAGCTATACGATCAACGTGCCGAGTATTGTAAAAGTCATAGTCATTAACGGAAATAGAGATAGATCGTACGACGTAAGTATTTCTGCAGGCGGGACAAAGTTGCTAATATGCAGGAACCTTAACGCAATCGTTCACGCCGGCGGAACATACGTCAGATTCGAGGGCGGTCGTTCGGTGTTGCGTTCGTACGGAGACATATACGTTACAGGATATAACGAGCATAATAACGGTTTGATATACGGAAGCGATTACAGCGTGATAGTAAAGGAAGGAACGTTGAAAATCGGAGACATCGGTAAAATTATCGATGGAGACGGATTCAAAGGAAACTGTATTTGGGCGGATAATCTGGCGTTAATAGGAAAAGTGGAGATAAGAGCAGGCGCGCCATTGCTTAAAATATCGGATTTATGGAGAAGTAACAGAGGAAGCGATGCAATATATGTTACAAATTTCATTTATATCGATTGTACCGGTATAATCGTAGGAGGACAAGGTAAGGCAGGAACTGACGGCAGCACAGGGAAAAGAGGAGCGGACGGAAAGAACGGACCTTCAGGCAGTATTTTTAAGCCTGTAAACGGAGATGACGGAAAGTCAGGCTGGACCGGCGGAAGCGGTGGCGACGGCGGAGATGGCGGTTATGCCATATATGTATATTCGGGGAAAAGGTTTTCATGCGATACGACCGATCTTAGACTTATCGGAGGCGCAGGCGGCAAAGGAGGAACCGGCGGAACCGGAGGCGCAGGCGGAAACGGTCACGACGATGATAATGCAGATCCGTTTACCGGAGCGGGAGATCCCGGAAAGGGCGGTAGCGGAGGTACGGGCGGCAGAGGCGGAAAAGGTGGAAACGGTCAATTTGCCGTAAACGTAGATAGCTCGCTGGGAATTCGCGGTGTCGGAGGCGCGGGCGGCGATGGCGGAACAGGCGGTAGAGGAGGAAACGGCGGCGATGCCGGAGCGACGGGAAAGGACGGAGCTAAAGGAATAGGAGGCGCAGGAGGAGCTGGCGGACAAGGCGGTATCGGTTCGACTAACGGAAGAACGGGAGCCGTCGGCAACCGCGGAAGTAACGGTAGCGGTTCATAATATTGGATAAAATGCGGCAAACGAATAGAAAGTTTGCCGCGTTTTTATTCGAATAAGTTATATTGTTGATTTATTGTTGCAGAATAAAATGAAATACGGCTTGAAAGCGTCTTGACACTGTTATCGCATATATGATAAAATAAAATGAATATTTTTATTCAAGGAAATTATGAGAGGTTAATATGGCAAAAACCAAGAAAAGTTTCGACCTTAAAGCTAGCGCTAAGAAACTAAAGAAATTTTGGAAGCAACCCTTGTCGCCGGACTATCATCTTAGTCTTAAGGAAGTAGCGGCATTCAGCGTATCGAGTCTCGGTATGAACTTCATCATCAACGTCGGATATCTCGTTTTGACGGCGGCGATCATTCCTATAGCTTACGGAGTAGAGGCTATACACGCTACGATAATTACGGTTGCGGTTTCGATACTTAACCTTATTATCACGCCGATTTTCGGAAACATTATCGACAATCCCAAGAAGAAAGGAAAAGGAAAGTTAAAACCGCACTTTTTGTGGATGACTCCGTTGATAACGGTGCTTGCGATACTGGCGTCTTTTTCACCGCTTGACATCATAACGAATAAGACCGTGCGTCTTGTATATCTATACTGTACGGCGGTGCCGATGCTGTGTCTTCAGCAGTTGTTCGTTTCGCTTTCTAACCTCTATCCGGCGGTTATGACGCCGAATTCGCAGGAAAGAGCGAATATGCTTTCGCCGGTGTCGCTGATACTTTCGCTTGCGCCTACTATCATGAACTTCTTGCTCGGACCTATCCGCGACGTATTCAAGAGGATGAATAAAGAATATTGGGCGTTCCGTATCTACGGTATCGTATTTTCGCTGCTCGGTTTTGCGTTGACGTTCTTTATATTCAAATTCACGAAGGAAAGAGTGTACGACACGCAGGAAGACGTGAAGAAGGAAAAGGTGGGATTCCTCAAAGGTATTTCCATGATAGCGAAGAACAAACCTCTTCTTTTGTACGTGGCGTTCGGTATCTTTACGGTGCTTAAGACTACGTTCTATTTGCAGATGCCGCTCCTCGGAGAATACAAATATCAGAGCGATTACGGCGTAACTACATATTCGTCGCTCACTCTTATCACAGGTTTCGGCGCGACGCCCGGTATGCTAATAGCGCCGCTGCTTATAAAAAAATTCGGAAAGAAGAACGTAATTCTTTTCGGTACAGGTATCCAGACCGTTATACTGGCGGTCCTCGCGATAGTCGGCTTCCAGAATATGCCCGTCGGTATCGCAAGTATAATAATATGTACTCTTTACGGATTCTTGTATAATCTTTGTACGGGTCTTAATATCATAGTATTCCCGTCGCTTCTTGCGGATCTTATCGACTATCAGCAGTATATTTCGAACGAACGTATCGAAGGCTATCTCAACTCTTTCAATATGTGGGTTTCGTCGCTCTTCGGCGTTGCGTTCCAGTTTATCCCCGTTCTTATTCAGACCAATCTTTTGGGCTTCGAGCAGGGTCTTGATATATTCAGACCGTCACCGGGAAGCATTGCGAGCGGCGTATTCAATCCCGACTACGTAGTCGGCATTGCGAATAGTTGGTTCAATGCGGCGACGTATATCGCTCTTATCGCGTGCGTTCTTTCTATGATACCGCTATTCTTCTACACGTTCAATGAGAAGAAGCACAAGCAGTATATGGAAGAGATAAAATTGAGAGCGGTCAGCAGTACGTTCGAGGAAGAAGAGAGTCTCGAAGAAGCTAAAGATTCGGCTATCCGCGAGCTCGAAGAGATGGGAGAGAGCGCGGAAGAAATAAAGGAGATCATAGAATCAAGCGGAGCGGGCGCCGACGGCGTCAACGTTACCGAGGATAGCATTTCCGAAGACGATAAAATTTAATATTTCATTTTGATAGAAAGCAAAGTACAAGCGTGAGATTACGCTTGTACTTTGGCTGTGTAATCGAAATTGATAGATAAATACGAATAATAGGAAACTTAAAAAAGAAAATCTTTTAATATTATTGATTATTTATTATAAGGAATAGAATTATGAGAAAAAGAAAAGATTCTCCGAAGGGAAAAAGCGATCGAGTAAAATTAACTTGGAAAGAAAAACGCGTCCAAGCAAAGGCAACTCGAGCTAATAAGGAAAAGAAGCCGTCGGCGGTTGCGAAGAGAGCTGCCGCGCTAGGCGGCAATCTGAAGCGGTTTTGGAAAGAACCGACGAGCGGTAGATTTCTCAATCTGAAAGAGATACTCTCTTTAGGCGGAGCAAGTATGGGCGTCAGTCTCATTACGAGCTTTATCGGTATGTATATCACCGTGAGTCAGGTACCGCTCATCTACAATATGGGAACGAAAGGTCCGTTACACGCGACTATAATGTATCTTGTCGCGAACGTTCTTGCTCTTATATTTACGCCGATGTACGGACGTATGATACAACGTACGAAGACGAAGTTCGGACGGTACAAACCGTACATAATTTGTTTGGCTCCAATTGTAGCTATTCTCGGCGTCGTTGCGATGTGGTCTCCAAGCGGACTGACTACGACGCAGAGAACCATTTACGTGTATTTGACTTGTACGCCTACGCTTCTTCTTTGGAGTTTGTGGATAAACACTTGGAATCTCTTCCCTGGCGTATTTACTCCGAATCAGCAGGAAAGAGCTGACGTTTGGGCGCCTATAGGTCTCGTCATGGGATTTGCTCCTACCGTTATGAACGCTATCAAAGGAGTTATAGTCAAGGTTGCGGGCGACGTTTGGGCGACGAGAGCGTTCGGTCTCATATCCGCGGTTCTCGGCATTGCGTTCATGTTCTTGCTTCTCAAAGTAAAGGAGAGGGTATTCGTTACTCCTGAAGAGGATGCGAAGGAGAAGGTGTCTACTATCGAAGGTCTCAAGATGATAGTTAAGAACAAACCTCTTTTGATACTTACGCTGGCGCTTTGTCTTGGCTGTCTCAAAGGAACTATCGACCTTAGCTGGGAGATCATGGCGAGAGTTAAATATGCGGGAGACGTAGGCACCGCGGTCGCTATTTTCGGAGGCCTTTCGCTCTTCGTAGGTTTTGCGGCGACGCCTAATATGATACTGCTTCCTTGGATGACGAGGAAATTCAATAACCGAACTATAATGATATTCTGGCAGGCTTGTAACACGGGCGCGTATCTATTGCTAGCAATAATAGGATTTCAGAATTTCCCGCAAGGAAGCTGGACGCCGTACGTGATCACAGTCTTTAGATTTATCGCTTGCTTTAACGCGCTCGGTAGCTTGCAACCGCTCATACTTTCGGAAATAGGCGACTATCAGCAGGTCAAGAGCGGTTACAGACTCGAAGGATTCATTCAGACGTTCGCATATTCGTTGACGGCGGTCGTAGGTCAGGCGGCGGCGCTCATACCCGCGCTTATTCAGGATAAGATGGGATTCAACCCCGCGAATTATTTGGTTCCCGACGGAGTTGAGGTCTTTGTCCTTTCGCCGGAGCTTATTGAAATTGCCGAGAACTACGGTAACGTAGCGCTATGGTTGTCCGCAGGGTCGGGCGCGTTGATGCTAATATGTCTCTTGTTCTATACGCTTGATAAGAAGAAGCACGCAAAGATAGTCGAACAGTTGAAGGCGACCGCGGTCAACGCTCAGGAGATAGCGGAAGAAGAAGGTTCGCTCAATATGTTAGAGAACGTCATAAATGATAAGAGCAGTAAAGCTAAAGAAGAGAACAAGACGATAGGCGAAGCGGTAACCGAACAGAGCGGAGAGGAAAAGCCGAGCGAAACCGAAGAAATTTCCGGCGGCGAAGATGAAGAAAAAACGTCGGAGATCACAGCAGAGGACAATAATTCAAAAGGGATGTAGAAGAGTCTCTTTATTGAAGCTGTTTGAACGTATTTATACGTTAAAGCGTAGGATATGGTTTAACTGTCAAATCCGGTAATTTATAATAAAGCGGTGAGGAAAGTCTATCCCGCCGCTTTTTTACGGGGATATCACATTATGATGTAGCGGAAACAATGGAAACGTCGAAGATTGCGTTTTCGGAAAATATTTGAAATATAATGAAATAATGAAAAATTTTACGCGTAAATTCGTTAGTTTTTAGAATTATTTCATTTTGGCGATATATAATCGAATTGAAAAGTTAAGGACGTCTTTATATCTATTCGAAACGACGCGTATAACTACGGCGAGACTAAGAGTTATCATGCCTTTTAAGAAAAGCATTTAGAAAACGGATAGAGTAGAATTCGATAATAAAAAAGAAAAACGGCGTTTTGTCTTATATGACGAATATTATAAAATTACGCGTACATATATAACGTATTAATATATAAAATCGAGTTGTCGAAATAAAAAAATTCGGAGAAAGAAATGAAGAAATTATTTATTGCGGCGATAGCCGTTATTATCACGGCGATAATGGTATTTTCGCTTGCATCCTGCAGCGTGTTGAAGCCGTTGCCGAAAAATGAAACTTTAGGAGAGGCGCTGAGAAACGGCGGATACGAACTCGAGTGGGAAGACGACTTCGAAGGCGACAGCATTGACGCGACAAGGTGGAGAGTCGGACTCAACGATCCGCTAAGACGAGCGGGCTATTACGTCAAAGACCTTGCGTTCGTAGAAGATAGCAATCTCATAATAAGGACAGAATACAGAGAAAACGGAGAATACGGCAAAGGGTGGTATACATCTTGGGTCGAGTCGGGAATAACGAGGGGACACACTTCGGCGTCTCTCGGTAGCGAAGAATACAAAGGCTACGCTACGAAATACGGATATTTCGAAGCAAGGTGCAAGACGCCCAAGGCGAGCGGTATATGGTCGGCGTTCTGGATGATGCCCGAGGAAGGCGTCGGAATGACTGACAAAGACGAGCTAAATACCGGAAGAGACGGCGTAGAGATTGATATTATGGAATCGCCGTTCTATGGGTCAAAGGAAAAGAATCAAGTGATCCACGTTGTGCACGGCGACGGTTACGGAGACAACCTCAAGAGCGATAGATCAGCGGCGTACAGAGTTCCGAAAATGTATGACGAGTATCATACGTACGGCGTTATGTGGACGGAGGACGAATATATTTTCTTTATCGACGGAAGAGAGACTTACCGTACGAAATACGTTGTAGACGGCAAGGAGCTCGGAGTATCGAGCGTGAGCGAATATCTTCTCTTGACTGTAGAGATAGCCGGGGAGAACGACGGTAACGGAAATCTTTTCGTCGGAAAGCAAAAAGACGGCAAAGGAGGGTACGAACCGCATTGGGCGGGTGACCCCGAAGATAACGACAAGAGCAAGCAGTATGACTTTGCAGTCGATTACGTAAGAGTATATAAGAAAAAGTAAACGGATATGCGGTGTTAAATAAACGCGATATCGACGCTTATTTTGGAATATCATAATTCAATAAAGAAAACTCCGCGACCTAACAGATCGCGGAGTTTTGATATATCGAGAAGAAAATTGCAACGATTTTTTCTATAACGCTGAAGCGGCGGTTTATTAACTCAACGGTTTGACGTTTCCGGTTTTGCCGCCTGCGTCGCAAAAAGCTATGAAAACTGCAAAGATAACATTTTACACGTTATCGGCAAAGGTGACGAATATCGGAAGTGAGAACGGAAGTCCGTTATGCGCCGAAAGCGAAGCTGAAAAGAGCGAGATCGCAGCTTCTTTTTCGGAGAAGGCGTAGTCCACGCGATAATTCCTAATATCTCCGTTCTCGGTCTTTATTTCAATATCCGAAGGCGTTTTGACGGCGGTAGCTTCGGCATTTTGGGGCGGTAATTTCCCAAGAGAAATAGCCTTCGGCTCGTTGTCCTTTGAAGTAACGTTGATCAGTTCGTTTCCGATGAGAATATTGATGTCGAAGTCGCTTATGCGAACTTCTTTGGACTGCATATATAATAGCGTCTCTATGACGTTTCTATAGTTGAGTATTTTGATGTTACAGCAAGAGCTCGCTTCGGGATATTCGAAGTACGCGGATAGGTCGCGAACGGCTTTAGGAGCTGACGGATAGATTTCCGTCTTTACCGTCGGCAGATGGCGAAATTCCATAAAAGCCTTGATTATGTATGCCGAATTTTGAGGTTCGACAGTGTTGAAGTCGACTATTTTCCACCACTTTTTAGCGATATGTCCTATGACCTTTCCCGACGCGTTGATTATAGCGTACAGCTCCTTCGTTCTCCACGAAGAGACGATATTGTAGAAGTCTTCGCGGATAAAGCGTACGTCGCTCTCGTTATAACAGGCGATGATCTTATCGAGTTCGGGACTCGATTCGCTCACGCGAACGAAAGAATAGCTCAGCTTTCTTTTCATATGTTTTACGTTATGTTTGAGAAGGGTGAAAGTATATTTGTAGCCTGCGGGAACGAAACCGAAATATTCGTAACGCTGACGGTTGCCCGACAGGAACATAAAGTCGACGTTCTCCTTTTCGGCGTCGGCGATAGCGCGTTTTACCATTGCGGACATTATGCCGCGGCCTCTCGCTTTTTTCGCTGTCGATACCATACCGATCCCTCTTGCGGAGAGTTTTCTGTCATACACGGCGATTTCCGCAGGTATAGCCGCGGTAATACCGAGTATCTTTCCGTTCTCGCGTACGGAGTAGTGATAGCTTTGATATTTATTCGAACTGTATATTTTCGGAAGAAGTGTCTTGAATTTTTCCTTAAACGTCTTATTTATGAAGGGAAGTATCTCGTCGATGCCGAGAGCGCCTCTTTCTACCATAATTTTCTCCTTTGCCGTCTATAAAAACGATCAAAATTCGTATTCCATGCCGTTATTAAAATCGGGGATAAATTCCTCTTTTGCCGAGGAAGCGTCTTGGATAAAAGCGTTGTCGAAATTTTCTATGCTTTTTAACGCTATTTTGTATTCTATGGGTTTTATTCTTCTTGCGTATCTGCCTTCTAGACATTCGCCCGACGGCGTGTATTGGCTCATCAGGCTGATATATTTATCGTGAGGGATATTTTTGTCAAGGTATTCCGTTACGCCGAGGGTATTCTTTATTTCGTTGGGAATGATGAGATGGCGTATAATGACGCCTTTTTTCATGATCCCGTCCTCGATGACGTCGCAGGGCTGTTGGCGGTACATTTCTTTTATCGCTTCCTTAGCCACGTCAAAATAATCGGGCGCCGACGACATATACCGAGCGAGCGCGCTGTCTGAATATTTGAAGTCGGGAAGGTATACGTCGATATAGCCCTCGAGACGCCGAAGAGTATCGACGGACTCGTAACCGCCCGTATTGAATACGACGGGAATAGACGGCTTATATATATCGAGCGCTCTTATTATCCCGTCTGCGTAGTGCGACGCGGTGATGAAGTCGATATTGTGAACGCCGCTCTCCTCGAGCCTTTTCATGAGCTCGGCGAGCATTTTCGGAGTGTAGTCGCGTCCTATATACGAATGAGATATTTCGTAGTTTTGGCAGTATCTGCAACGCAGGTTGCATCCGCTCGTGAATATCGCGCCCGAACCGTTCGCGCCGCTTATTATCGGCTCTTCCCACATGTGACGCATAACTTTCGAAATGCGGATACCGCCAAGAGAAGAGCAGTATCCGTATTCGTTATTTCTGTCTTTATTACACTTTCTCGGACAAAGGTCGCATAGCATATCAGGTGAAGTGATAGTATATCCAGTTGGCAATATTGATGGGGATCATACGTATCCTGAAACGCAGCAGACTGTCTCTTGCCTTGCTGGCTTTGGGAGTTGCGTCGGCGACCGAAACTATCGAAAGAGCCTTGAGTATCTCCTTATCCGACATGTTGTTCTCGACGGGAACGGAGAGTATACGCTCTTCGCCGGGACGCATATCGAAGAAGTTGTCGCTGAGCGGCATCTTTGTATTCTCGATGTCCGCTTTGACGTATCTTGCGTATTTATCCGACTTTATCTTGATATATGCGACGCCGTTCTCCACCTTTACGGACGAGATGAAGCGAGCTTTCGGTAGGTTCAAATTCTTTTCAGGAGCGAAAAGATGCGTCCTTCTTGCGACGAGAACGCCCTTCTTGTCGTATAGCGAAACGTAGAGAACGCGTTCTTTGCTCTTTTTTATGAGCGTCTTGAAGTCCTTCTTGTAGACGCACGTAGAAGTAACGCCGTCGACTGCGATGTCTCCGATATAGTTATCGTAGATCTTGCCGTTAAAGTCCTCGAGAGACAGCTCGAGTCTGCCTTCGAACGGCTCTTTCTTATCGTTTAGGATGAAGAAGCGGAGCGACGTTTTGGTGTCTTCGACGGATACGGTTATCGGCGCGTTAAAGTGTTTCGCGCAGTATTGAAGAGCTTTGAATCTTCCTTCGTAGTCGATAGACGCCCAAGACGAAACGGGCCAACAGTCGTTGATTTGCCAGTATAGCGAGCCGTTACATCTGCCCCTGTTGCGTCTCCAGTGCTCCGTTGCGTCCTTAACGCACTCTTCCTGAATTATCTGCGTATAGTATACGATGTCTTCGAATCTCTTCGGTATTCTGAAACGCGTAGACATATAGTAGAGCATCTTATCGTTGCCCGAAGGACATTTCTGATGCGCCATGAATACGTCGGATTTCAGCGAATAGTCCGACGGCTTCGCGAAACCTTGGATAGTCTTCATATCGGGGAGCGATTCGAGACCGAATTCGCTGCAGAAACGCGTAAATCTCTTCCTATAGTAGTTGAGCGGTTCGAGACCGTGCCATACGTGCCACATATGAGTGTCGCCGTCGTTGTCGCTTCCGACCTTTTCCATGAAAGCCGTGCCGTTAGGCGAACCCGGAGTGAACGGAGTGATGCCGTCGAGCTCTTTCATTATCTCGGGGAGTCTTTCGTGGAAGAAGATACCTGTCCAGTCTATCAGCTTTTTCATGAGCATCCAGCCGGGCGTCATCGCTTCTATCTCGTTATTTCCGCACCAGAGCGCGAGACACGCGTGGTTTCTCAGTCTCTTAACGTTATACTCGATCTCTTTTAAGACGTTCGCGTAAAATTCTTCGTTGTAGAAAGGATACGGAGCGCACGCGAACATAAAGTCCTGCCATATGAGTATACCGTACTTATCGCAGGTATTGTAAAATTCGTCGCTCTCGTAATAGCCGCCGCCCCAGACGCGGAGCATATTCATATTGCTCGTCTTGATAGATTTTAGGAAATAGTCGATTTTGTCCGACGTGAATCTCGTAACGAACGAATCGGCGGGAATCCAGTTGCCGCCTTTCATAAAGAGCGGAACGCCGTTGAGGATGAAGCGGAACTGAGAACCGTATTCGTCGGCGGATCTGTCGAGCGTTATCGTTCTCATGCCTATAAGCAACGATTTTTCTTCGTGATTAGCGAGAGAAAGCGTAACGGTGTATAGAGGTTGAGTCTCTCTGTCGGAGATGTCGTTCGTCCACCACAGCTCCGGGTTGTCTATATGGAAAGACTTAGATACTCCCGATTTTACTATGCCGCCGAGCGATAGGGTGTTGCCGTCGGGCGCCGTTATCGAGAAAGTGCCGTTGATACTCTCTCCCGAAAGCGTAGGGATCATCTCCACGTCGACCGCCGACATATCGTCGTTAAAATGCTGAAGGACGCGAAGGTCGAGTATTTTAACGTCGTCGTAGGCGTGTACGTAGATATCTCTCGTTATTCCCGAACACGGCAGTATCGGACCCCAGTCCCAACCGAAATGGCATTGCGGTTTTCTTATATGCGGAACGCCTGTTATACCCATATTATTACGAGGCATTGCGTCTTCTTTCTGCTTCTCTTCTATGTATTCAACAGGAGAATAGAAATATATTCTTATTTTGTTGACGCCTTCTTTGACGAAGTTTTTGATGTCGAAATCGTATGCCAAATGGCAGTTGTTAGCCTTTCCTATGAGCCTGTCGTTGACGTATACGTCGGCGAGGGTGTCGAGCATATCCGCGTGAAGATAGATATGTTCCTTATTGAACGCTTCTTCGGGAAGTTCGAATTCTCTCGCGTATTCCCAATCTTTATCGTATACCCAAGCGACCTTTTTTTCGTTCATGCCGTCGAACGGATCGGGTATTTCTCCCGCTCTCATGAGGTCGAGATAGTTGGATCCGGGGACGGTGGCGTTCATCCATTCTCTGTGGCTCGTGTCTTTGAATTTCCAAGCTCCGGTCAATGAGATCTTCATAGCAGTACTCCTCTTTAACGCGATAAAATTCGCGGTTTCTATTTTTATTCGCGTCGGCGTCGAACTGTTCTCTGTTCGCGAAACAAAGCGTTTCGAATATGAAAAACAGCGCCGAACTTACTTTATATATTAACTATAATTATATAATAGTTTTATAGCGAAGTCAAGAGTCAAATCGGAGGGTTTTTAGCGTAGGACGGTAAAATAACTAGACTTTTTTGTCCGTTTATTTATTTTGAAGTGCAGACTAGTTGCAGAAAAAACAAACGCTTTACGGACTGAAAATAGATACAAATATCGGATGAGGACTAAAATCGTCGGAAATTTTGGCAAATTCCTTGAAAATTGAAATGAGTCGTGATATAATCGTTTTAGACGATAGCCTGATATTTGTCGCTTTTATCGGGCTTTTATAACGTCGATACGTAAAATACTAGAGAAGACAGGAGGGCAAAATGAGCGAGAAGGCAAAGATGGGAATAGTCGTCGGGGTAATAGCGATACTATTCGTTCTGGCGGTAATAACGCCTTTTTCCATATTCTTTATAGAAATGGACAGGGAGACAAGGGGAGAGGATCTTAATAAAGTCGTTAAGAAGTACGAGTCGGAGTGGAAGATAGACTTGCCGAGCGATATTAAAGTTCAGTATAATTATATTGCGGACGGCGTTAAGTACTCCTACGCAAAATTCGAGAAGGAGCCTGCCGAGCTTGTTAAAACGATGAAAGAGGGCGATGCGGCGTTTGAAACGAAGTTTAAGACCGATATGGAAAAGATATCGAAGGAGATAGCGGTAAAGAGCGTAATAGATTTTGGAAAGAGCTATTATTATCTTGAAAAGAGCGACGGGAACGTAAGATTTTACGCGTTGTATTTTCCGAGCGCCAAAGCCGCTTATCTTTATGAAACGAGAGTGTGAGAGGAGGGCGAGAATATGGATAAAAAAGCAAAAACCATAATACCTGTAGCTATAATTTCGATATTGCTTCTTCTTATCATCATTCCCTATATCGTTTACGGGATATTCGTCGCTGTAGATAATAACCGCGAGATAACGGGAGAAGATATTCTAAAATCCATTGAGAAGAACCGCAATATAAGTATTCCGAGGGACGGAAAGATAGAGTACGGATACGAGAGCCCCGATAGGTGGTTCGGAGAGGGCGAGAGATACGTCTATATAACGTTCGAGAACGAGCCGACGGAGTTTCTAAAAGACTTTGAAAAGAACGGAAGCGACGAGTTCGAAAAGAACTTTGACGAGCTCATGAAGTCCATAGAAGGCGAGATCGCCGTAAAGAGCGTCATAGATTGGAGCGGGGAATACGTTTTTAAGAGCGTAGGGGATTCGCTCAACATAGTTTATTTCCCTAAGGTCAAGAAGATGTACGTTCTTGAGGTTATTTTCTAAAAGCATAACGTAAGAAAAACGTCGGCGGCGAGATAACATCCGAAGAAAGTCGAAAAGGTTTGCTCCTATGATTTGAAACAAATCAAAACTTTAACGCGTCTTGAAAGCAAGAGTCTTTAAGACGCGTTTTTTATGTCTTATTTTTAGGAGAACGAAAAAAGAAACTTATTGTTGAAAAATAGAAGTTATTAAAAAGAGCGTTGCGGAAATATATTTAATTAGTCATTAATTATTGCAACGCTTGGCAATATTTGTTAGAATAGTTATATAATTATAAATACAAACGGTCGAAACGATCGTTTATAAATACAGGAGGCGGCAATATGGATTATCTTGAAAGATACGGCGAGTGGCTGACACGCGTGACCGATGAGGAAAGGAAGGAACTTCAAGCGATTTCCGATAACGACAAGGAGATAAAGGAGAGATTTTTACTTCCGCTCGAGTTCGGAACGGCAGGCATGAGAGGAGTTCTCGGCATGGGTATCCATATGATGAACAGCTACACGGTAATGCGCGCGAGCGAAGGTCTTGCCGCCTACGTCGAGTCTCTTGGAGAGGAAGCGAAGAAGAGAGGCGTGCTCATATCGTACGACACGAGAAGGTTCTCTTTCGAATTCGCCAAAATATCGGCGGAAGTGCTCGCGTATCACGGCATCAACGCGTACGTATTCGAGAATGTGCGTCCCGTACCGATGTGTTCGTTTGCGATACGCTATCTTAACGCCGTTGCGGGCATAATGATAACGGCTTCGCACAATCCTAAGGAATACAACGGATATAAAGTATACGGAGAGGACGGCGCTCAGATGTCTCCCGAGGCTACTGCGAAAGTAGTCGAGTATATAGACAGGATAGACGACTATTTTTCCGTAAAAAAGATAGAGACCGGCGGAAGAGAAAACTATTTGGGCAAGGACAATTTTAAGGTCGCGGAGAATATCACCGTCGTCGGCAAGAGTATCGACGATAAGTATTTCGAAGCGATAGAGAAAGTCGCGCTCTCGGGCGACGCCGTTAAGAGAGTGGGCAAGGATATCAAAATAGTATATACGCCGATACACGGTTCGGGATATATGCCCGTTACGACGATACTTGCCCGTATGGGCATAAAGGTCAACGTCGTTGAGGAGCAGGCGACGCTCGATACGGAGTTTTCCACGGTGGAAGTGCCGAATCCCGAGCAGCCCGACGCGCTCAAGATGGGAATGGAGCTTGCTGACAGACTGGGAAGCGATATAGTCATAGGCACCGATCCCGACGCCGACAGAATGGGCGTAGCGATAAGGAATAACGACAATGAATTCGTTCTCCTGAACGGCAATCAGATAGGAGCGATGCTCCTCGAATACATTTTGAGAAGACGTGAGGAAGAGGGAACTCTGCCGGATAACGGAGCTGTCGTTAAGACGATAGTTACGACGCGTCTTGCAGACAAGATAGCGAAGAGCTACGGCGTTACGGTCTACGACGTATTGACGGGCTTCAAGTTCATAGGCGAGAAGATAAAGGAATGGGAAAAGAGCGGAAAGCATACCTTCCTGTTCGGATACGAAGAGAGCTACGGATATCTTTCGGGAACTCACGCGAGGGATAAGGACGCCGTCGTGTCGGCGATGCTCTTTGCGGAGATGACGTGTTATTTCCAAGACAAGGGAGTGAAACTCTACGATCATCTCACCGATATATTCGACAGATACGGCTACTTCGTCGAGAAGAACAAGAGCATAGTGTTCAGGGGTCTCGACGGTATGGAGAAGATGGCGAATATCATGGAAGAGCTCAGGAATGATCCGAAGAAGAGTATAAGCGGATACGCCGTCAAGAACTTTATGGATTTCAAGAAGGGAATATCCGTATCGGAGAACGGGGATATAAGCGATATAACTCTGCCAAAAGCCAACGTCATCAAATACGATCTCGGCAACGACGAATGGGTGTGCGTGCGTCCTAGCGGAACGGAGCCTAAACTCAAGGTCTACGTCTCGACGGCAATGCCGACGCTCGAACTTTCGAAAGAAAAGAACGAAAGACTTTTTGAAGAATTTAAGTTTTGATTTTACTTAAGACGTGTCGGATACGCGACGCATCTTGGGTGAAAATTCGAAATGAGACATACATATAAGTAGCTTTTGCAAACAAGCGATAACGGCGAAGCTGTTTTGAGAGAAGGGTTTAAGACTTTTGCGCTCGGTGTTCGTATAAAATCGCTCTTTGCGGTAAAAATCACAAGAGATCATCGGAGAAAATTATTATGATAAAGATAGGACTGATCGTCGCAATGGAAGAGGAGTCGAAGAATATTTACGGCAGACTGGGGAGAAAACTCAGCGAGTCCGTTGAGTACGGATATAGAGTCACGAAGTATACGCGTAACGGAAAGATACTCTATATGATAGGCACCGGAATAGGTGAACTCAACGCGGCGCTTGCTACGCAGCACCTTATAAGGGAGTACGGAATAGATTATATCATCAATTTCGGCGTAGTCGGATCGCTCAACAAGACGTATAAGAGCCTTGACGTCGTCGCCGTCGGCGAGATAGTCCACTATGATTTTTCGCTCAATACTCTCGACGACGACAGCTATGGAAAGTATCCCATGCAGAGAGAAAAGGCGGAATTCGGCGTCGATACCGATATGCTTGACAAGCTAAAGAGCATATCTCCCGATACGCCGATAGTAAAGATAGCGTCGGGGGATAAGTTCGTTGCAAAACGCGAGCTTCGCGACTGGATAATCAATAAGTTTTCGGCGGATATATGCGATATGGAGAGTATGGGTATCTATTACGCGGCGAAGAAGTATAACGTTCCCTGTCTTTTTATCAAAGCGGTATCGGACGACGCCGACGAAACGGCGCCCGTCAGCTTCGAAAGCGTTGTCGAGAACGGTATAAGCGCGTACGTTTCCATTGTCGAGAAGGTGGTCGACGGTCTTTGATAACGTTTCAAAGTTTTAGATAGAACAAAATTTGTGGATAATAAAAGCGAACTTTTCGATGCTGTGTCTTAGAAAAGTTCGCTTTTTATATGTCGATACCGTTTTCAAAACGACGGTTTTTCATGCGTTTAACAGAAGAATTTGATTATCCCGAATAGGTTTTAACGCGCCCTGATTTATATATGTTATAGTATTCTTTTTCTAAAGAGTTGGTCAAAAATTTGTTTCGCTTTTTGATTTCGAGATAGCGGTTGAAGCGTATATTCGCAGATGAAGCGGACATCCCGAAAATATCGGATAGTTCGGCGGCGGAGCTCGGGTCGTGTTCGCGGATGATTATCATCGGAGCTAAGAGCCGAGCGGCGAATATATTGGCTTGCTCCTCTTCGTACTCTTTGCGGGAGCTTGCGCTCTTATGCCGCAAAAGCAAATGTCCCAGTTCGTGCGCTAAGGTGAAGCGGTCTACCGCGACGTTGCCGCTCGATACGAACTCTATGTAGTTCTTTTTGCCGTCGCTGTAACTGACGGCGTAAAGCCCGTTCGGCAAGTATGCGACTTCGTTGACGTCTATATTGAGCTTTTGAGCCAGTCTCGACACGTTGACGGGGAAGTCAACTACCTTATACCGCGTCAAAACTTTCCATACGACGTCGCGAGCGTCTCTATATGAATCGTATAGGAATCGATCGTTCATGGAAAAACCGTAGTGTCAGATGTCCGCTTTTTTGATACGGCTCGCTTGTATTTTTCTTATCTCGTCTTCCGAAAGTTCGAGATTTCTCACCTTATTGCCCTTGGAACGCGCGGCTACGGGTATCATACGCGGCTTCGGCGGTTCAGCCTTAACTGCGTTGAACGACGTAGGGCGAGCGCTTTGTCCTATAAAATCCCGTCCGACTAGTTCGTCTAACGATATTTCGTAGTAGTCCGCCAATTTTATGCAAAATTCTATGCTGGGGAGAACGACGCCCTTTTCCCATCTATTGACGTTTTGGTGCGACGTTCCTATCTCTCTCGCTAGCTGCGACTGACTTATTCCCTGCTGTTCTCTTTGAAATTTTAACGCTTCTCCGTAATTGACCATAAATTCACCTTATATATTATTTCACAAATTTGTGAAATAAGCTTGACTTGCACTTATTTGTGCGATATAATTTAACTATAATATACGCTTAGCTACGCTCGGTAGCTATTGATATTGCCATATACAATAAAAGCCTTATATACAAAAACCTTGAATCGGCAGAGAACGCATTTTAGCGTTCTCTGCTCCTTTATCGCATTGTCGGCGTAAGAATAAGGTAAGATTTTTCACCGAAACGACGTCGAGCCGTTAATTTTTAATATATCGTCGAAACAGAGGTTGCTTAAGATTCCCCGACAGACTTATTTTTTTGTTATTTTGCGTTTTGCATAAAATTTCTTCTTTTGCAAAGACTGCTATTACGGAGGGAAAATATGCTGTTTGGAATAAAATCAATATATTGGATACTTATAAATTCCGTTATATCGTTCGTATATCTATTCATAATATCGAAGATTCTCGGAAAGAAGCAGATAGCCCAGCTCGAGTTTATAGATTACGCCGTAGGTATTTCGCTCGGATCTATTGCGGCGGAGATGGCGATAGATTACGACTCGCCGTTCTATTATTATCTTATCGCGATGTCGATATTCTTTGCTCTCGCGCTCATCGTAAGTATTGTGGGAAGGAAGTGCACGTTTTTTAAGAGGATACTTAAAGGAAAGCCGTTGACGCTTATTTACGAAGGTAAGATCAATTACGAAATGCTAAAGAAGAGCAAGATAGATACCAACGATTTGCTCTCGATGTTAAGGGAAAAGGGATATTTCGACGTGAACGACGTGGCGTACGCTATATTCGAGACGAGCGGAGAGTTATCGGTTCTCCCGAAAGGCAACCAGAGACCCGTCGTTATCGAGGATATAGATAACGAAAAGGTAAAGCCGTCGTCGCTTTCGAACGTGCTCATTGTCGACGGAGAGATTTCCTATTCGGGGCTTGCCGAAGCGGATAAGAGCGAAGACTGGCTTAAGGAGCGTCTGAAGATAAGTTCCGACGAAGAGCTCGAGAACGTTATACTCGCAACGTACGACAGCGAAAAAGACGAATTGACCGCGCACCTAAAAGACGGTAATTGATAGTATTTTTTGTGGGTGACCGAGTCTCTATACGCGGTATGGCGCATAGTGCAAATTGCAGGATCAAAATTTAATATATAGTATTTACCTTTGCCGAATTGTATGTTATAATCATAAATATACGGTATGACAGAGGGAAAAGCTATACTATCACGCTTTGAGAACGCTGTTACTTTACCTGTAACGGCGTTTTTAGATAAGTAAAGATAGCTATATCGCGGATTTGCTTGATCGACCGAAAACGCGCGGGCGTTTTGTAGATATAAATCACGTTTTACGAAAGGGAAGCTACTATGGCAATGTTGGAATATAAAGACTCGAAGAGAGACTACACCGAGGAAAGTTGCAAGTTAGCGGTAAATGCTTTATCGGCGAAATATTTTAATGCGATACCCGAAGAAGCGCTCTTTCTCGGCGGCGGTTCGTTCGGGATGGCGTATCGGGTTAGAGTGGGCGGCGAAAATAAGGTCGTGAAGCTGTTTAAGGTAAGCGGTATGCACAGGACGCAGGCGGTTGAGACGGAGACGCTTGCCGGACATTGCTTAGTCAGTTTTCCAAGAACGCTCTTTATTCACGACGAAGACGGCGAGATCCCTTTCGACGCGCTCGGTATGGAGTTTATGGACGGGATAACTTGCATAGAGGCAAGCCCCTTCAAGTATTCGAAGAAGAAAAGACTTTCTCTTGCGTCATCGCTTGCGGAAGCGTTACGCGGGATACACTCAGTAAAGGGCGAAAAATACGGACTTATTCAAGACGCGAAATACGATACGTGGTTTGATTTTTATCGTCCTATCGTGGATAAGGTCTATAATTTTGTCGTTGAAGAGGGAGAGGATAAACGGCATCGAATATCTCCGAGGATGGCAAAGCTCGTGGAGTACTCTTATGAAAATTTCGACAGGATATTCGAAGAGCCTATAGGCGAGCCGACGTTGATACACGCCGACCTTAACGTGTGCAACTTTATGGTCGACAAAAAGACACTCGAACTCAAGTCGATAATAGATCCGTGGCGGACGATGTACGCGGACGTAGATTTTGAATTGCATCAATTATTCAATCAGAACGGCGATTCGTACTATCTATACGACACGTATAAGAAAAAATATAAGACGAGCGAGACAGTCGACCTTAAGACTGCGTTTTACGCGCTCTACAACGAAATAGAATGTTATATGCTCAGCGGAGCCTGCTACGCGTACGTTTATCCGAGAATGGTAAAAAATCTCGAAAGGCAGTTAAAGCGGTTCTTCGGCGTCAAATTAAAATAGAAAAGAGGAAATAATATGAACGTTTTGCATTATGACAAACTTGTGAGAGATCACGCTCCCGAGCTATTGGAAAAGGCGGGCAAGAAATGCGTCGTCGAGACTATGGACGACGAAACTTATTATGAAAAACTCATTGAGAAACTCGGCGACGAGACTGAAAATTTCGTTCGCGAATTTAGCGAAAAGGACGACGAAAAGGCGCTTCGTTCTCTTGCCGATATGGAAGAGATAATTCACGCGCTCGTCGACGTGATAGGACTTCCTTACGAGTCTTTCGAAAGAATACTCGACGCAAAGCGTACGGGGCAGGGTACGTTCAGTAAAAAACTTCTTCTAAAGGAAGTTATCGAAGAGGATAAAAGCGAAGAAGAATGATATTTTAGTTATATAATATGAAAGACATTATAATGTTTTAATAAAAGCGATCAGTAGTTCTCTTTAAGAGGTTTTTAACCGTTTGATCTTGATTTATTTCGAAAGGCCGTAAGTTTACGACCTTTCGGATTTTGATCGGTTAATTGTTCCAAAATAGATATTTGATTTAACTAACGATTGGTTTTTCGTATCTTGCGTATTTTTCTTTTTATTCGTTGCAGTACATTGTCGATATATTTAGCGTCTTTTCCGAGATTCTTTGCCATCTCCTGATACGAAAAACCTTCTAGGTACATGTTGAGAACGTCTTTTTCGCCGGAAGAGAGCAGGAGAGATATTTCGCTTATGAGACTTTTATATATTTCGTTACTTATATAGATATCCTCGGGGGAGTCGCTCTGTGTAGCGTTTTCGTTAAGGTCGCTTATAGATACGAACGTATTGAGCGGCTTATGCTTGTCGCGATTTGCCGACTTTAGAGCGTCGTAGATAGACTGACGTACGAGCGTCACGGCGTAGGAAGTGAACTTGTTTCCTTTGTCGACGTCGAACGTCGTGATCGCTTTATATAGACCTATCATGCCCTCTTGGACGAGATCTTCGTTCTCTCCGCCTATTAAAAAGTACGGACGAGCCAAAGCCGATACGAGAGATTTGTGACGGGAGAGGAGCTCGTCGCAAGACGAAGCGTTCCCGTTTCGAAACGATATGACGAGTTCTTCGTCGCTTAGGCTCATATTTTCCTCCTTCAATTAAATATATCTATATGTATGCTTATTTTTCTATTTTATATATCAGAGAAGACGTTGACGAACGACTTCGTAAACGACTATTCCCGTAGCTACCGACGCGTTGAGCGAATTTATCTTGCCGTACTGTGGAATGCTAAGAGCCTTGTCGCAGAGCTTTCTCGTAAGAGATTTAACGCCGAAGCCTTCGCTTCCTATGACTATAGCGACGTCGCCTTCGAGACGGCTTTCGTAGATGTTATCGCCGTCCATATCGGTGCAGTAGACGTTGACGAAATCGTCTTTTAACGCTCTTATCGTATCGTTGATATTAGTCACCTGAGCTACCTTTACGTGCGACGACGCGCCCGACGATACCTTGACCACGGTATCGTTGACGCTTACCGAGCGGCGTTTGGGGATGACTATGCCGTGTACTCCGGCGCACTCGGCGACTCTCATTATCGAGCCGAGATTGTGCGGGTCTTCGATGCCGTCGAGAATGAGGAGCAGGAGCGATTCGCTCTTTTCTCTCGCCGCGTTTATTATATCCTCGATAGAGGAGTACTTGAAACTTTCGCTTACCGCTATCAAGCCCTGATGTCTTCCACCGCTCTCCGACATTTTATCGAGAACGGATTTTTCGACTATCGAAAAACGTACGCCTTTTTCTTTGGCGAGATTTATTATCTTATCGGTATCGTGATGATTTTTTTGAATATAGAGTTTGGATATCGTTACTCCTCCGACGAGAGCCTCTTTTACGGGGTTTTTACCTTCGATGATCATAGATTTTTTCTTTTCTCCTTTACTTCTTTCATTTTGAGACACGACATCTTGCCTTCGCTGCAGGCGCCGTTTACGCAGGAAGGTCCTGCGGTCTCGAACATAGTCGGAGCGACGTTAGTTACGAGTTTCAACATACTCCAAGCCACTTCTCTTATTTCCCACTGCGCTCTGTTGCAGCATCTGAGACGGAAGAAGTGCATGAGTTCCCTTGCGTTCATCGTGACTATCATTTTCGTCTCTGCGGCGTTGGGGAGGACGAAACGGGCGTCTTCGTTAGCCGATTCGCTGTTTCCGCCGAGAAGGTTTTGCCATTCGCAGTACCAGCCCTGCATTATCTTCATCTCTTCTTCGAACTTTCTGACGTACCCGTCTCCGAGCTCTTCGATAGCGGGCGGTATGACGTAGTTGAACGTATCCTGCGTCGAAGCGGAGACGTAACGCTGCGATTTGACGGAGAACGAAGCTATACGGTGTCTCGTTATCTGCGCGAGAAGCGCTCTCGATACTCCTTCGATCCCGAACGTGAACGAAGCGTGCTCGAACGGCGACATATGTCCGAGAGAGAGGAGTCTCGATATGAATTTCGATATATCCTTACTTTCGACGCCTTTCTTGATATCTTCTATCGTAGCGTCGCTGTAGCATAGTTTTGCGGCGGTAGCTATCGTCTCTTCGGGGTTCGGGGTGTAGGTGATGAGTTCGACGCGCGGTAATACTTTTGGCATACTGTTTTCTCCTTTACGCATGGCGTTGTGTCGGCAATGTCATTGCCCGTCTTGTTGTTTTAATGCAAAACATACGTATATGTATTATTGATTTTCTGTTTATGTTTGCTGGCTCTCGCCGATTTGCTCTCCTCGCTTGCTTTCGCGTGACGTCGGTATTTCGCTTTACGAAGTCATATTTCGATATAGGAGAGTATCTCGCATAGCCTTTCGGTATCGCCCGTAAGGTATAGATACCCGTATACGGCTTCGAGTCCCGTCGCGATTTTGTAGTCGGACAGTTCGGCGTTTTTCGCGCTCGAGTTTATCTTGCTGTTCCTTGCGCGTCTGAATATGTCGTGTTCCTCTTCTCTAAGCAAAGAAAGTATCTTTTCGGCGCGTCTTGCCTGAGCCGTTGCGTTGACTATCTTCGACGCTCTGACGTGCAGAGCGTGGGCTTTTGCGTCCGACGAAGCGGAGAGCGCGGTTCGCGTATACAGCGATTCCACGGCGTCGCCGACGTAGGCGAGCACTACGGGATTCATTTCCCGAGCCTGTTTTTTTGACAGAACGTCTTTCATCATCGGCGTCAGTTCCACTCTATTCGCTCCTTTATTCGGTCGTATCGCTAGATATTATAGCATAGTTCAGCATTTAATAACAATAGATTTAGCGTCCAAAACGGCGGCTTTCGAAAATTTCCGGATCAATGCTCTAAAAGATAAATACAATAATAAAAAACATATTTCGATAATAAAAAACAGGTCAATAATTAATGCGTTATATAAGTTGATAATTCTTAGCCGATGTGCTATCATAACTAATGGAGTGCGGCGTAGCGTTACGTCGAATGTTAATGATGAAAGACAGTATAAAGAGATTTTTCCGTCCATCTTCAATGAGAATCGTTTTGCTCGGCATCGTGTGCATCATACTTGTCGGCGCGTTTTTTCTCGTATTGCCGATAACGCATAAAGACGGGGAATGGTTTTCCGTTTCCGACGCTCTTTTTACCGCGACGAGTTGCGTATGCAGTACGGGGCTTGTGGTGGCGAGTACCGTCGACGAGTTCAATATATTCGGGCAGATAGTACTGCTTTTGCTCATCCAGATAGGCGGACTGGGCTTTATGACGGGAGCGACGCTCATATTCATGATACTGGGGAAGCGTATAACTCTTCAGCAGAGACTGCTCCTAAAGGAGAGCTTCAATCAGTACAAACTGCAGGGAGTCGTCGGACTCATAAAGAAGATACTGATATACACCGCTGTGATCGAGGCGGTCGGCGCATTTTTACTAATGATACCGTTTATCCCGAAATACGGATTTTGGAGCGGAGTTTTCAAGAGCGTCTTTTTGAGCGTGTCGGCGTTCTGTAACGCGGGCTTCGACGTTATAGGTCCGCAGAGTTTGACGCCGTTCGTCGGCAACGTGCTCGTTATTCTTCCGATAGCTCTTCTCATAGTGATAGGCGGACTCGGTTATACCGTTCTTTTGGAGATAGGCGGTCTTAAGAGGGCGAAAAAGATGTCGCTCCACGTGAAAATGGTGCTTATAACTACTGCGATACTCATTGCCGCGTCGTCGGTGATGTTCATCGTTTTCGAATGGAATTACGCGTATAAAGATCTGAGCGCGGGCGATAAGATACTTGCGGGGATATTTCAGGCTGTGACTCCGAGAACGGCGGGCTTTGCGAGCGTCGATCAGCTAAAGCTCAGCGATACGTCAATGGTGCTTACCGAGGTGCTGATGTTCATAGGCGCGTCGCCAGCGTCCACGGGCGGCGGTATAAAGACTACGACGTTCGTCGTTATCCTTCTTTCCGTTACGGGCGCGCTGAGGGCAAAAAGGAATATCAACGTCAGCAAAGAACGCATTACGGAGACTATGGTCAGAAAGTCCCTTACGATAATAACCATAGGTATCGGCGTAGTAGTGTCTTCGATACTGTTGGTCACGCTCTTCGAGCGGAATAACGTGAACGCTATAGTAACGGCGGATAATATCGTCTTTGAATGTATCAGCGCGTTCTCGACGGCAGGACTTACGCGGGGGATAACGCCGTTCTTGACCGCGGGGAGCAAATTCGTATTGGGACTTGCGATGTTCGTCGGACGTTTGGGACCGCTTACGGTCGGCGTCGCGCTGGTCTCGACCAATCATAAGGAAGATAAGATAACTTATCCCGACGCAAAGTTGCTCGTGGGATAGATGGAGGTAGGAAATTATGTCGTTAATAAATAAGGAATTCACGCAGTTTGCTGTAATAGGTCTCGGAAGGTTCGGCAGTTCTCTTACGAAGGCGCTCAACGAAGAAAACGTCGAAGTACTGGCGATAGACTGCGACGCGGACAAAGTCAACGCGATCTCGGATTTTTGCACGCACTCGGCGATAACGGACGCTTCCGACGAGGAATGTCTCAGATCTCTCGGCATCAGCAATTTTGACGTTGCGATAATATGCGTCGGAAATAATATGCAGACGAGCGTGCTCGCGACATTGGCGTGCAAGGAGCTCAACGTTCCGGTCGTCATATGCAAGGCAAAGAATAAGAATCATAAAAAGATACTCGAAAAGCTCGGCGCCGATCTCGTAGTCGTTCCCGAGGACGATATGGCGGCAAAACTTGCTATCAAGCTGACCAATCCGCTGATGCACGACGTTATGGAGCTGACTAACAATTTCTCGATAGCGGAGATAGAGGTACCGCATAAGTGGGCGGACAAGACGCTCATAGAGCTCGATCTTCGAAAGAGGTACGGTATCATAGTCCTTCTGGTAAAGGATGGGGAGAAGATAACCGCGAGCCCGGGCGGAGACTGCAAGCTCGAGAAGAATACGTCGATAATAATAGGCGGCGATCCCGACGCTATCAAGAAACTTACCGAAAAACTCGCGGGGCTCAGATAAAGACAAGACAGAGATTAGCCAAACCGTGAAAAAGACTGGACAAAGTGTGTTCGAATATATAAAATATAGTTAAAAATAATAATAAGAAATTTCGGAGAATATAAAGTCATGGGAAAGAAGAACAATGCCGATTTCGTACAGGAGATAGCCGATATAGACGCCGACTTTGCAGGTTGGTATACCGACGTCGTTATTAAGACGGAGATGGTCGACTACGGTCCGGTAAAGGGAACTATGGTAATAAGACCCTACGGTTACGCCGTATGGGAGAATATACAGAGACAGCTTGACGATCGTATCAAGGCTACGGGACATAAGAATACTTATTTCCCGATGTTCATTCCGTACAGCTTTCTTTCAAAAGAGGCGGAGCACGTCGAAGGCTTCGCTCCCGAGGTAGCTATCGTCACGCACTTCGGAAAGGAAGAGCTCAGCGAGAAGCTCGTCGTCAGACCTACTTCGGAGACTATCATATGCCATATGTTCGCAAAATGGGTGCAGAGCTACAGGGATCTTCCCGTACTCGTCAACCAGTGGGCGAACGTCGTAAGGTGCGAGAAGACGACCAGACCGTTCCTTAGGACGAGCGAATTCTTATGGCAGGAAGGACATACTCTTCACGCGACAGAAGAGGAAGCTATGGAAGAGACGCTCAAGATGCTCGGCGTGTACGAAGAGTTCATGAAGAACGTGCTCGCTATACCCGTCATAACGGGAAGAAAGAGCGAGAATGAGAAGTTCGCAGGCGCAGGCGCTACGTACACTATGGAAGCGATGATGCTCGACGGAAAGAGCCTTCAGGCGGGAACGTCGCATTATCTTTCTCAGAATTTCAGCAAGGCGTTCGATATAAAGTTTCTCGACAAGGACGGAACGCTCAAACATCCGTATCAGACGAGCTGGGGCGTATCGACGAGACTCATGGGCGCGCTCATAATGGCTCACGGCGACAAGAGAGGACTCGCGCTTCCTCCGAGAGTTGCTCCGATACAGGTCATAATAGTACCCGTCGCGGCGCATAAGGAAGGCGTTCTCGATAAGGCGTACGAGATAAGAGACGAGCTGTTGAATAGCGGCGTCAGGGTGGAGATAGACACGAGAGATCAGAGCGTCGGTTGGAAGTTCAACGAATGGGAGATGAAGGGCGTACCGCTCAGAATTGAGATCGGACCGAGAGACATCGAGAACGGCGTCGTTATGACTTCTAGAAGAGATACTCACGAAAAGGATACCGTTTCCATGCAGGGACTCGGCGATACTGTCAAGAAGATACTCGACGATATTCACGAGAATATGTACGAGAAGGCGAAGGCTCTCCTCATGAGCCATATCGTAGAATGTCACGATTTTGAGGAGTTCAAGACGGCGATAGAGGGAAAGAACTTCGTCAAAGCTATGTGGTGCGGCTGTCCGGAGTGCGAGGCGGAGATAAAGGCGCTTACGTCCGCAACGACGAGAGCTATGCCTTTCGACCAGACGCCGATAGGCGACGTGTGCGTACACTGCGGAAAGCCTGCAAAGCACGTCATATACTTTGCTAAGAGCTATTGATATAGTATTAAGGATAGTATTATATTTATATATATTATATATAGATAGGTATCATATGCGGTATATGCATATTAGATTTGATATCTTGCGTATAAAAGTTCGGCGTAGTATAGCGCCGAACTTCTATCATTTATATATTATTTACTAAGTTATATTGAATGCAAAAGCGTGGAAACACCGCCGTTTTACCGTATGTTTTTACTTAAAAGATCGCTCTTAGACGCGTTTACGTACGGACTTCAATGATTCATAATATCAACTTTCGATCGTCGCGTCTTGGTCTAATAAGAATTTCCAAATATATGAAATAGAAGAAAAATACATCTCTTGTCACAAGAGATGTATTTTCATATATTACTATACATTATCATATTAAATATTTTATGCGAGAAAGTCAATAGTTTTTGCAGTTTTTTTAGCTTTTATACATTAAAACACGAAATTCATATCTCAATTTACCCGAAAATGTTCAAAAAATACATCTCTTGTGACAGGAGATGTATTCGAAAAAACGGTAAATATGGCAATTTCAAAGGTAAATTTTGGTTTACCTTCATTTTGTTTCTTCAAAAGAGAGTGAGAAGGAACATATTCGTACGAAAGTGAAATACTAAAGGAGCGCAGTAGAACTATGAATAATAGGGTAAGAAGTAGGGTCAACAGCTTGATAGTTGTTATGACGGTAATTGTATTCGCGTTGTCGCTCATTGCGACGGCGTTCTTTGCTTTTCCTGATAGGGTGTCGGCTCTTGCCGATCCGAGCTCGGCGACACAGATAGGCGGAGGTGCGGAACTGTACGATAGAGATAGCGGAGACTTTAACGGTGACGTTGTGAGCGATCTCGTAGATAAACTATTCGGATACAAAGACCCCGTTGAGTACATCAAGACTAACGGAGCCGGTGACTGGGAGACGTACGGAAAGAATTCTCCTTCGGCGCTTGCAGGCGAGCAGTATTATGTGGTTCCCGCGTCCACTATCAATAGTAGGATATCGGACGAGACGAAGAGGGATAACGGTTTCGTTATAACCCTCGGCGGACTCGAGTGGATGGTCGCGTCTTTGACTCTTGCTGATACGGACAAAGGTAAAGATAACGTAATAGCGACGCTGTATTTGGCGAATAGTCAAGGAAAGGGGCAGTATTATCCCAGTCATACTGATGCTAAGGGAATTAACTCATACAGCAGAAGTATCATAAGGAATAACGTATTATTAAACAAAGACAATACTACTTGGAATATGTTCTCTCAGGGCGGAGCGGACAGCTTTGCAGAGAAGTATCTAGTACAGCCTAAGAATATTAAGTATCAGCAGACCGAGACGATATTGGGACGTCAAGATGGTTGGAACAACTGTCCAAACGATGCTCTCAGCGACTTGCCTAGCGGTTGGCATAATAAATTTGTATCTAATCCGTACAAACCAATGGACGAATTTGACGGACACCGGTATGACGAATGGGGTAGCGACTATATATGGCTACCGTCTATAACCGAGACGGGCGCAAGCAACGTCGCGGCAACTTCATCCATATGGAATCTAAGCGATGTCCAACGCGGATACAATTCTTCTGAATCGGTTTTATCTTGGCTACGGTCCGGCTCTTATTATTATTACCTCGACGCGTGGAATCTGCAGGTCTCGGGCGCTAATAGTAGCAACTATGTTTATAATACTAACGGCGTCCGTCCCGCGCTTCATTTGAATTTAAGCGCTATAGGATTAAATTTCTCAATTAATAATCCCGAGGACGTAACTACGACTTACAACGGCGAATCGCAGACACTTAGATCGCTGACTGCGACAGATGCTAAAGCCGTTAGCTGGTACAGCAAGAAGTGGTACGAACATACGAACGAATATATCGAGGTAACGTATCCCGAAACATCTGTCAAGAACATCGGCGAATATTGGGTCAGCGTCGAATTACAGCAGAAGTGGTTCGACGACGTAAGGGCTGAAGTTGAGGCTGATGCAACGGCAAACGGTTGGACAGAAGAACAGAAAAACGATGCATATGAACTTAGAAAGCCAAAGTTTATTGGGGAAGCCGACGTTAGCGATCCAGAGCATATGGAATCTGACACTGTCAGATGGTTCAAGATAATAGTCAAACCTAAGGAATTGACGCTGACTAACCCGTCGTATAATGCGAGCACGGGAGTATTCACGCCTGCGACGTTTGCTAACGAGAGCGAAATTTACGCGGATAGACCCGTGATAGCGACGAGATTCACAGGTACTGCCGAGAACGGTACGAAGTTCGATCAGATAGACGTAGTACCTAATAGACGAGGTACGTATACAGCTAAGGCTGTATTTATAAAGTCCGCGGATGACAAGACCGAATACTACGGCAACTACGTCATAAAGGACGCGGATAATATGACGTGTACGGTGACTATCAACAGAGGACGTCTCCCTATAGTAGGCGTCGCTGAAAGTAGCAAGCCGTACGTAGGCAAAGAACAGAGTTTCGCTTTGTCGAGTTATTCGTCCGACTGGGCTAACTATGCGGAATTGACGTTGCCCGACGGCGTAACGTTAAGCGGTAACGATACGGACGGTTGGAGTCTTTCGGCGCGAGAGGCGGGAAGTTATGACATTATTGCCAATATCAAGTCTAGCGAACGGACCGACTGGTGTTGGAATACAGGCGACTTCAGCAAGGAAGATCTTACGTCAAAGACCTTCACGATAACGGTAACGAAGAAGACGCTCGTAGTGGATTTCACGTCAACGAGCGGAGGCTTCCTTTTGCAGGCGGGCTCGGACGTGAAGTTCGGAGCGGAAGGAAATAACGTGATAGACGGCGACGACGTGAAGCTCACGCTCGAGTACGTGAATTCGGCAAATGCAGGCGTAAGGATACCCGTCACGGGCGACAAGCTCGACGCTTCGGCGTTCAGTCCGTCTACGTATTACCTCATAGCTACGCTAAATGACGACGCGGCTAAGGACAACAAGAACTATTCGCTCGAAGGCGGCGAGGCTCGTCAGGAGTTCACCGTCAGCGCGAAGAACGTAGTCATAGACAGCGTGAACTGGCAGTACTCGCAGAATAACGGAGTACCTACGCCGATAGCGTCGGGAGCGGGGCTAACTCAAGGTTCGCCGTTTGCAGTGACGTATAACGGTAGCGCGTACGTATTCGCAATAAGTACCTCGAACCTCGCGTCGCAGGGCGTCAAGATAGACGCGTCGTACGGCTCTAACGGGTATACGAACGGTTCGCAGACTGACGCTACGGCAAACGCCGTCGCTATAACGGTTAGGATAATGCCTCTCGACGACGCGTACGCGTTCAACGACGAGAACGGCAAGCCGTTAGCTCAGCAGTACAAGGATTTTACTATATATATCAAAGTAGATAAGGCTGACGTAGACTTCTCGAACGTCAAGTGGAGCGCCGACGAGCTCGAGTATAACGCGGTCAATCAGAGCGTGTCTATAGAGTCGGGACTTCCGTCGTTCCTGTCCGCGTCGTACAATACGGGCGCAACCGGCAGAGAGGTAGGCGAGTATACCGCCGAAGTTTCGGCTCTCACCGTGACTAATCAAGAGATAGCTAAGAACTATAACGTGCCCACTAACTCGCAGATACAGGCGAGCGAGTATCTCAAGCATAAGTGGAATATAATAAAGAAACGTATAACGGTAACGTGGATTAAAGGCGAACAGACGGGAGAGGACGGAACGGTAATACTCGTACCTACGGTATCGGACAATTCGACGGGGGCGTTAGTGTACACGTACTATAACGCGGACAAAACTGTAGAGATGACGCTTGCGGATATATTCGCAGACTACGACGCGACTGTTCAGAAGGACTACTACGTATGCGTAAGGCTCAGGGCGTCGGGCGGATCGTATAACGCGACTAACTGCGTGCTCATAGAGGGCGGAGAGGAAGTAACGGAGTCGTATCAGGGCTTTAAAGCGGGAGATCAGAAGAATCCCGTAAGAGTAGGGCTCGTCAAGAATACTACTACGTATAATAAGTCGGCTCAACCCGTCGAGATAGAGTTCGAGGGCGGCAATCTAACGCTCGAAAACTTCGTCATAACGTACAAGAACGCCGACGGAACTCCGCTTTCGGGAGCTCCTACCAACGCCGGAAATTATAAAGTAGTTATAACGCTCGACAACGGACGCGAAGGCGAATACGCAATAGTCGGCGAGTGCGAGTTCGACTACACGATAGAGAAGGCGTCTTACGACATCTCGTCTCTCAAGTGGGTAGATACCGAGAACGGTAACGCCGAGTATACCGATAGCTACGTGTGGGCATACGGCGTGAGCCATACGCTCTCGCTCGTCGGTTCTGAAGGAATAGAGGGGCTCACTATCGGCTACAGCGCCGATACCGAGGCTAACCTCACCGGCGAGAATGCAGGCGAGTATAAAGTCATAGTTGAGTTCAGCGTCATAGACTCCGCTAACTGGAACACGCCCGAGAATATCGAATTCGTTTGGAATATAACTCCGTACACGCCCGACCTCTCGGGAGTGACGTGGAACTACAATACGGAAAGTCCGTTCGTATTCGGAATAGAGAACGGCAAGGCTAAGGAGTACGGTGTGTATCTTGTAGGACTGCCCGAAGGACTGGAAGAGCTCGTCATATACGGCGAAGACACGGGAAGATACTCCGACGCGGGATCGCATATAACGACGTTCGCTATTGACGAAGACAGCGAGATGAGAGGAAACTTCGGCGAGCTCGTATTCGGAAGCGGACTCGATACAA
>CAJUMY010000007.1 GCA_910587685.1 uncultured Christensenellaceae bacterium | reverse complement strand
CTCCCGCTATGAGCGAAGAGAAACCGTTCGAGTTAAATAACGGAACGACGCCTCCTGATGAAGATACCAAGCCGAACGCAGTAACTAATATCCCCGAGTGGCTCGTGCCGATAGTGATAGTGGCGCTATGCTTCATCGTAGCGACGTTCTTGCTCGTGATAGGACTGTTCATAGGTATGATGATACTCATAGCGATGAAGAAGAACGAGAACAACGCTCCGTACCCGCCATATCCGCCGTATCCCCCGTACGCTTCGCAGTACGAGAGCGAAGACGACGATGACGACGAATACGAAACGACGATGAGGAAGAAGAGGATAACGCCGCTACGGTCAATAACGACGCCGCTGACTACGCTCAAGAGATAGCTGCGGCGAATACCGAGAGCGTGAGATACGTTCCCGAAGGCGCGGTAGTAATAGCCGAGGGTCAATTAGCTAACAAGGACGAGGCGAAGAGGCTCGAAGACGACGGCTCTTTCTACGCATTTGAAAAAAGAGACGGAGAGACGCTCAGAAGCGTAGCCGACGGAGCGATAGTTATCAACGGAAGCGAAAGACTCGACATCAAGGACTCGATACTCCTTCTCAGCGACGACCAAAAGCGTTACATCTTCGGACTACGCGACTACGCTATCGAAAAGTCGGGAGACAAGGCGTCTTTCGCAAAGTATCACTTGACCGTAGGCAAGGGAGCGAAGCAGGTTATAAAGCTCAGCGTCAAGGACGGCAAAGTCATGGCGTACTTCAGGATCGAGGACGAGAGACTGAGAGCGATACGCAGGAACGCTAGGGAGAACGACGCGGAGATAAAGATAAAGGAGACGGAGATAGAGATAGACGGAGAGTCTGCGTATGAGATGGCTAAGGATCTTATCGACCTTAGAAAGACGCAGATAGACGAGAATATCGCGTATCAAAAACAGCAGAGAAGAGAAAAACGCAAAGCTCTAAGAGACGCCAAAAAAATAGCGGATAACGAAAACGGCGAAACGTGATGTCCATATATCACGTTTCGCGTCTTAGTGATCAACGTTAATTATTACATACATATACCTATGTTTTAATTATAATATAGCTCTCTGTATTTTGCGCCTATCAGTAAAATATATTTATTCGTTTAGCAAAAATAAGCTGTCATTATTCAATATTAAGAGCTGTTATTATCTGACGCTTTTATAAAGGATCGCTATAAAGACGGAACGAAATATCTTTATAGTAAAAGCCTCTTGCGGCAATTAAAAAGCCGACTTTCAAACGAAAGTCGGCTTTTTGATTTTTGCCGATACGATTTTGATCGCTATCGGTTTTGTTATTTTTTATCGCTCTTTTCTTTTTCCGCCGCCTCTTTTTCAAGAGCCGCTTCGGCTTCTTTGAGCGCTTTCTCTTCAGCCTTTTTGACCTTTCCCTGCGCCATTATATCTTTAAGGACAGAGCCGAGTCCTTTGAAGAAATGTCCGTTGAAGATGAGGAGCATACCGTCGATACCGTTAGGCGAGAGTATGCCTTGCGACGTCGCGGGAATACTTCTGAGCGGCGAATTGAGGAACGTCTCGTGCATCATGAGAAGGCTAGGATCGGTCTTTTGGACGTGCATTATCTTTCCTATCGCGAACTTTGCGAGCGAAGATACTTTGCGCGCAAGCCATGATGCGGGCATCATATCGTCAAAGCAATGGTCGGGAGTGAATTCGCCTTTCTTCGGGAACGACATCTTGGGAGGGATCGGCGCCGCGTAAAGTTCGGCGAAGTCCTCTTCGGGTATCTCGTTGCCGTTGACGTTGTTGTACCAACTGTCGGTCTTGAGACGCCTATTCTCCTCGTTTCCGTCGGTTATCGCGATGCGAGCCGCGAGCGAAGCGTCGCTTGCGTTCTTTGCCACTATGATATCGTATTCGCCCTTGTCTACGCTCCAGTCGTTCTTATCTATATCGTAATATGCGAACGCCCTCTTGCCGAGCGTGAAGGTAACGCTCTTCGTCTCGCCTGGGAGAAGTTCGACCTTTTTGAACGCTTTTAGTTCTTTTACCGGTCTGTCTATCTTGGAGTCTATCGGAGATACGTATACCTCGACGATCTCTTTACCCTTTCTGTCTCCCGTGTTGGTTACCGATACAGAGAAGGTCACGTCTTCATTAGAGGCAAATTCGTTCTTGTCTATCTTGAGATCGGAATACTCGAAGCTCGTATAACTGAGACCGTAACCGAACGGGAAGAGAACATCTTTCTTCGCCGTCTCGTAGTAGCGGTAGCCTACGTATACGCTCTCTCTGTGCTGAACAGTGAACTTGTCGCCCGGGAAATAGTTGTAGCAGGGAGTGTCCTCAAGCGCAAGCGGGAACGTCTCCGCAAGTTTTCCCGACGGATTGTCGTAGCCGTAGAGAAGTTCGACAGCCGCGCCGCCCGACGCCTGTCCGCCGAGGTAGCTCACAAGCACGCCGTTCACTTTGTCGATCCACGGCATGGTCACGGGCGATCCCATATTGAGATCGACAACGACCTTTTTGCCGAGAGCCGTTATCTTGTCAATGAGAACGTTGTGAGTATCGGGAAGCGAAAGAGTCGTTCTGTCGAATCCTTCCGATTCGTACTCGTCGGGAAGTCCCGATACGATGAGTATCTTATCGTACTTCTTGGCGAGCTCGACGGCTTCGTTCAAAAGAGCCTCGTCCGACTTCTTGGACGCCATATTGTAACCTTTATATCCGGGAACGTATTCGAACGGTATTTTCTTCGCTTTGAGATCGTCAAGTATCGAAGTGACCTTATGCGGACATATGTGAGAACTGCCCGCGCCTTGGAATCTCGGTTTGTCAGCCAAAGCTCCGACTACGAGTATCTTTTCGTCGGAAGAGAGGGGGAGGATACCGTCGTTCTTGAGAAGAACGCTGCTCTCTCTCGCGACCTTTCTTACGAGCTCGTCGTGAGCGTCGATATCGTATACGAACTGCTTTTTATTCTTCTCGGCCTTGAGTATGAGAGTAAGAAGGTCGTCAACGCGTTTATCGAGAACCGCCTCGTCGAGAGAGCCGTCTTTTACCGCCTTGACGATGAGTTTGTCGTTGATGCCTCCGCTTGCCGGCATTTCGAGGTCGAGACCTGCGTCCACGCCGTCAGGGCGAACGTTTACGGCGCCCCAGTCGCTCATGACTATGCCGTCGAATCCCCATTCGTCGCGGAGGATTTCAGTAAGAAGGTGTTTGTTCTCACTCGAGTATACGCCGTTTATCTTATTATACGAACACATGAGAGTGTAGGGGCTCGAATCCTTCACCGCTATCTCGAAAGCGGTAAGATATATTTCCCTCAAAGTTCTCTCGTCGATGACGGCGCTTATCGTCATACGTCTCGCTTCCTGCGAGTTGCATGCGAAATGCTTTAGCGAAGTGCCTATGCCCTGAGACTGTACGCCGTTGATGAACGCCGCCGACATATGTCCCGCAAGGTAAGGGTCTTCCGAAAAGTATTCGAAGTTACGTCCGCAAAGAGGCGAACGCTTGATGTTGACGCCCGGACCCAAGACCACCGAGACCTCTTCTTGCAGACACTCTTCGCCGAGAGCTACTCCGACCTCTTTGACAAGATCGACGTCCCAAGACGAAGCCGTCGTACATGCCGTCGGGAAACAAGTCGCCTTCACCGAATCGTGAACGCCTGCGCTGCTTTCGGTCTGTTTTCTCAGTCCGTGAGGTCCGTCGGTTATCATTATCGACGGGATACCGAGTCTCTTGACGCCCTTAAGATGCCAGTTGTCGAGACCGGAACAGAGCGACGCCTTTTCTTCAAGCGTCATCTTGCTGATAAGTTCCTGATTCTTCATAATTTTATCTCCGTTATTATAATTTTCTATTAAGCTGTCCGCGAGCAGTTATGCGAACTCCTAAACATAATAACATTTTATCACAGTTTTATATTATAATTCAATATTATGAGGAAAATTTTTCCGCCAAAATAAAAATTTTTTAATATGACAATTTTGTCAACGGCGGCGTTATAAAATGGCATTGTAAACGTAAAGAAGGGAGACTAATGAAGAATGAAAAACATATTAAAAAGCAGGGTTCTGAACGATAACGACAGTGATTTTGCTGAGAGAAATATTTCAAAAGCCTACGTTGTATGGCTTGACAGCATTACGAAGAGGCAGAAGCTGATAATCGGCGATCTCATCGAGTTTTCTAACAGCTATCCCGAATGTATCGACAGAGAAACGGTAGGCAGTTTCATATGTCTTTACGAACTGCTCGCGGATACTAACGAATCGCTAAAACTTTCCGAGGCGATGAAAGTCAAAACGGCAAGATTTTACCGCTGAATAATATCATACGTAAAAGGAGCGTTCTTGAGAAAAAGAACGCTCTTTTTATCTTACGTTTTTCAAAAAATTTTCGATAATAGCATAAAAATATAACGCTATAATTTATTCATTAAATCAAGCGAGCTCTTTTAACGATACGAGATCGTCGTAAAGGCACTTTATTTCGGCGGTTCCGTCCGCGGAAAGTTCTATGAGCGTTCCGCCTGTCTTTGCGGTAGCGTCGTTATAGTTGAAACCGCTCTTGTTGCCGTTCGTGAAAAGGATACCGCTAGGCTCGTCGAAATAGGAAAAACCCAAGGCGTGAGTGTGACCGTAAAAGACGTATTTCGTGCTGTCGCATTTTACCATGCTGTCAATAATATCGTACGTCTTTCCGTCGTATTTCCAAGAATCCTTTCATGATGCTCTCCCGATTTATATTTCTTTTAGTTATTATTACGTTTAATATAAAAGAGAAGTACGAGCGCTCCTCTTTTATATTCGCTGCGTATAGTAAACGAGCTGACAGCTATAAGTTATCAAATCTCGTAAAATCCGTTTACCTCTTATAAAGAGCTCCGTAGTTCGCGCAAGCTCTGTAGTCTGCGCCTTCGAGATCTTTCGTGCCGAACGCCGACCAACACTGCGGACGGAAAATATCCTCGTCTTTTACGTTATGGAGAGATACGGGTATGCGAAGCATAGAGCAGAGCGTGATGAGATCTTTACCTATGTGTCCGTATGCGAATGCGCCGTGATTAGCGCCCCAGTTAGCCATGACGGAATATACGTCTTTGAACGCGCCCTCGCCTGTAATATTAGGAGCGAACCAAGTCGTAGGCCAAGTCTTATCGGTTCTCTCGTCGAGTATCCTGTGTACTTTGTCGGGCAGCGTTACGGTGTAGCCTTCCGCGAGCTGAAGAACCGGTCCGATGCCGTTGATGAGGTTGATACGTATCATCGTAACGGGCATTTCGTAGCCCGTCTTAAAGTGAGACGAATAACCGAGGCCTCTGAAGTAGCCGAGGTTAGCGGGACACCAATCGGTAGCTTTAAGGCAGGCATTGATATCTTCTTCGGTCATATCCCACCATTTTTTCATGAGGTGCTTGCCGTTTTCGTCAACGCTTTCGCCCGTTGCGTCGAGCGCCGCGGCGCCGCTGTTGATGAGATGGATGAAGCCGTTCGAAGCTTTACCTTCGGGCGTCCAACCAGTCACTCTCTTGACTGCGTCGGGCGACCAATAGGTTCTGACGTCTGCGAATACGCTGGCTCTATGCGTCAGTTTGTTGGCGAAAAGCATAGCGATACCGTTGAGCGTGTCGTTCTCGGTAGCGAGGTTGAACGGCTCTCTTTTACCGTTCCAGTCGAAGGTGGAGTTGAGGATAGCCTCGGGGAAGTCGCCGTTGGGAAGCCAGTCCGTCCAGTTCCTCTGACCTTGGAATCCTCCGACGACTGCGTTCCTGCCGTTGGACTCCTCGATAAAGCCCATATCCGCGAGCTTCTTGTTGCCGTGCATGAGGTCCATAATTACCAGAGTCATCTTGACGTTAAAGTCCCACGCCTTTTCTTTTTCTTCGGCGCTCTTGGGTTCAGCGTTGATGTCGATGCCGTAAGGGCAGTTCTTTCTCACCCATTCTCTTGCGATCTCGTACTCGTCGCGATCGTAAATGCCGAGCTCTATACGTCTTAATACTTCCGTCATATCGACCCACTCGGTGCGAAGTCCGAGATAATTCTGCATAAAGAGCGGATCGACGTTAGAACCTGCTATGCCCATTGCAACGCCGCCGATATTGAGATACGCCTTGTTCTTCATGGACTCTATCACCATTGCGGCTCTTGCAAAGCGAAGCAGCTTTTCGCGAACGTCGTCGGGGATAGTCTTGTCGTCGGCGTCCTGAACGTCGTGACCGTATATAGAGAAAGCGGGAAGCCCTCTTTGCGCGTACGCCGCCATAACTGCGGCGAGATATACGGCGCCCGGTCTTTCCGTGCCGTTGAATCCCCATACGGCTTTGACCGTAGCGGGATCGAGATCCATGGTCTCGGTGCCGTAGCACCAGCAGGGAGTGACGGTTATCGTCGCGAATACGTTTTCCTTAGCGAATTTTTCGGCGCACTTTGCCGATTCCGCTCCGCCGCCTATGGTCGTATCCGCTATAACGACCTCGACGGGCGTTCCGTCGGAATAAAATATATTATTTTCGAGAAGCTCTTTCGTCATTGTCGCCATTCTCATGGTCTGATCTTCGAGGCTTTCTCTAATGCCTTGTCTTCTGCCGTCTATTACGGGGCGGATTCCTATTCTTCCTTTCATAAAACTTCACCTTTTATTTGTATTTTGCTAACGTAAAAAGCATTTTGCCGACTTTTACCGTTAACTATTATTATATATTTACGACGCGTCAAAGTCAATAGTAAAAAATTCGAAAATTCAACATATTTATCCCATTAAAGCTAATAATAAAACAAAGTTTGCGTCAAACGATTTTCCGAAATACGATTGACACGGAGCCGTTAAAATTATATGATATATTCGGAAGCTAAAATATTCGCTTTCAAGAGGTGTGCTTGGTAACCACCTCTATAAATACTAAAACAAGGAGAACTATTATGAATAGGTATTCAAGAGAGGTGGGTAAAGCTCGCAGAAGAGAGCTTGTCCTGCTCAAAGGCAAACCGCGCGTTTGGGCAAATGCGCATTTTGCGATTATATCGAAGATAATTCGATCGACGAAGACGAAATGTACCGTATCAACTCGGAGACGTTGCAACTCGTTACAGGAGAGTTCAAAGCGCTCGATGTCATCAACTCGGGAAGCGTATTCGAGCTCGATAAGAGGACGCTAGAGGAGATCAAACGCGCAGTAGAAGAAAAGGGCATCGAACTTTTGTATTTCGAGAGCTATTACGCCTATAGAAAAAGGCTCGGCGAGATGAGAGAATATTTTGGGATACCGATCATTTTCAAGCGCGGGATCGAGACGTTCGACGATGAGTTTCGCAACAAAGTTTTGAATAAAGGCATACATATAGATAATATTTCCGATGTTAGCGATTATTTTGATTCGATATGTTTACTAGTCGGCGTAAAGGGGCAGAAAAAAGAGTCGATAAGCCGCGATATAGATATACTTATGAAAAATTTCAAGTACGGATGCGTAAATATATTCAATGATAATTCCACTCCAGTAAAAGCGGACAGAGAGCTGATAAAATGGTTTGATCGAAAGTACGGAGATATGCTGAGAGGTATGGACAACGTAGATTATCTCGCGCGCAATACCGATTTCGGGGTGGGAGAGTTATGAGAAAATCATCGCTTAGACTTGCAAGAATAGCTATCTCGGCGGCTCTGTACGCCGTTATGTCGCTCGCCGTATATCCGCTGTCTTTCGGCGCCGTGCAGATACGTTTTGCCGAAATGCTCGTGCTCCTGTGCTTTTTTAATAAAGACTACGCTTACGCAATGATACTTGGTTGCTTTATCGTCAATCTGTTTTCGCCGCTGGGCATAATAGACGTGTTTTTCGGAACGTTAGGCACGGCTTTCGCAGTTGTTGCGATTCGCTACGCAAAGCGTATGTATCTTGCGATCATTCCGCCCGTCGTCGCGTCTATCCTCGTCGCTCTGGAACTCTATATTTTGGGAGAGCCGTTCTTTATGTCTCTTCTAACGGTTACGGCGGGAGAACTCGTTTCGGTATGTATCGGATACGCGCTCATGCGGATCTTTTCAAGACGCGATGCTTTTCTAAGGCTCGTCGGAGCGGATGGCCGCTACTATAAGATAACGGCGGATATCGAAGAAAAGAAAAAACGAAGAAAGGCGAGAAAACGTGGCGGCAATTCGACTCGGAACGGCGATAATAACGAAACGGACGTAAATGACTGCGACGGCGTAAAAGACGGTTACGATAACGGCGACTTGAAATTTTAAGTCACGGATAATTGTGATATATAATAAGGAAAAGATAGAGAGACGGAGTCGTTAAGTTTTCGTCGCGGTTGTAAGGTATTGCGGCTTTAACGCAAAATATACAAAAATTTCCGAAGGAGAATATCTATATGGGAAAGTCCGAGATAACTAAAAAGTTGATAGTGGATACAGCGACGGAGGTCCTTCGCAAAAACGGCAGAATAACGGTCAAAGATATATCCGACGAGTCGGGCGTCAATATAGCTTCAGTCAACTATCATTTTAACGACAAGGAAAGCTTGCTTCGTATAATAATAAACAATATTTTTGACGAAGTGATAGCGAGCTCCAAGGAAATACGGGAGGAAAGCGAGGCGAAAGACATATCAGTCGAAGATACCGTGCGTATGATCCTCGATCTCCTGTACGAATTTTTCGACAAAAACTACGGTATCATACGGTATATTCTTTCCGAAGATTTTAACGTCGCCGATCCGCTTTTCGGATATACCAGTAAAAAGATGGAAGAGATATTCAAAATATTCGAACCCATGATGAGCGAGGTTTTGCCAAGCGAGCCGCTCGACGTTATCGAGATGAAGTTCACTATCGTATTTTCAAGTCATATACTCACATTCGTCAATCTCAAGAGAAAGTTCGGTGAAAACGACACGGAGGGCATGAATAGATACAGAGAACTTTACATCAAGGAAATGCTAAAGATAATCACTCAAAAAAATTGAAATTATATGACAGTAACGGAACGGATACGCCGTTTTATATGTTATGATGCTCTTGGATAGAGGCAGGAACGCTTTCGATAACGAAGGCGTTTTTTTATGGAGGATCATGGATACGTTACTTGATTTTGACTCGGAAGGAGCTAACGTCGGCAAAGATTCCGTTACTTTGAGACAGGGCAATCATTTAGCGGATCGCATTTTGGTAAAATGCGAAAACAGCGGCGCATATGACAGCGTTATGTTGGAGTTCGAACTTCCGAAAGAGAGAAAGCACAGGTCTTTTCAATTACCGCTCGAAGGAGAAAATTACGTATACGATATTCCATCGTGCGTTACGAGGTATTCGGGACTCGGCGAGCTCCAGTTGGTTTTGACAAAGGGCGACGCCGTTTTGAGAAGCGAGATAGTAAGCGTGAATATCGAGCCGTCGATAAGGGCGGAGAGCAGACTCGACGAAAACGACAGGAACGACTTTTTTTCGAAGATGTTCGAAGCGATAGGACGGGCGGACAGCGCGGCGGATACGGCTCTTGGTATCGAAGGCGAGCTTCGGCGTAAGGTCGAGAGAGGCGAGTTCAACGGCGCCGACGGAGAGAAAGGGGAAAAAGGAGAAAAGGGAGACAGAGGAGATTCTCCGTATATCGGGAGCAACGGGCATTGGTTCGTCGCGTCTACCGATCTCGGCGTCGAAGCAAAAGGAGAGAAGGGCGAACGCGGGCAGAAGGGCGATATGGGGTATACCGGAGTTCCGGGGCTCACGCCCTCTATAGGAGCGAACAGTAATTGGTATTTGGGAAACGTTGATACGGGGAAGCCGTCGAGAGGCGAGAAGGGCGAAAAAGGCGATAGGGGCAACGATGCCGTAATGAGCGAAGTCAACGGTTTTTATCATCTTTATATCAATGAATCCGGGCATCTTATAGTGAAATATCCGTCTGATAATGCCGTCAATAATTTCAGCATCAACGAAGACGGACATCTAATATTTACGGTTTGAAAAGGAGATAGATATGGAATTTGATTTGGGAAAGGTAAGAGGCGAAGACGGAGCTACTCCCGAACTTGCGCATACGATAGGCGACAGCGTTGATAAGACGATGACGCAAAAGGCGATAACCGATCAGTTTGCGAAGATGTTTACTGGAGTGGGCGTTTCCAATAATGCGGGCGGTATAGGAGTATTCAACACGAATAACAAGTCGGCGTTCTTTATATTCGCCGCATACGAGAAGGACACTCAGAATTACGTTATAGCGTTGGGCGTAAGACCCGACGGCACGGGTACTTCCGCGTTGCCGAAGTATACGGTGATCGCGAACAATACGCTCGAGATAGCGGGAGTTTCGGCGAGCGGCAATATAATGGTGAAGAACTTCGCTGAGTACGTCAACGTTCGCTCTATGTGCTATTTCAAAACGTTCGAGGAATAGTTGATTTTAATAGTATCGGAATTTTTTAATCGTCGCTTCGCGGCGATCATCACTATTTTATTTATCGAAATAACGGCGGAGAGATCCGCCGTTATTTCATATCTTACTAAATATTATTTTCATAGTGACCGTAAATTTTCGCTTTGTCTAAATACGTAGAAAAATGTCGAATAATGTAGAATAACGTAATAGAACAGCGAACGTTACGCCTTTTTAGTCGTCGGAGCCGCTTTTATCGTCGTCCGAGACTATCGGCTCTTCTTGATCTACATGTTCGTCGTCTCCGTATAGGAGATAGGAGATCGAGGTGGAGTCCGTTATTTCTTCCTCGACGATAGCGTCCTTCATGATGTCGATCTCGTCGCTTGTAGCGTATACGTTCGGCTTTGAGTTGTTGTCAAAGAATATAGCAAAGAATTTGTTGGCTTTGAGCCGAGCGATTATTTTGTCTCTCGGGAGTATATCGTAGCTCAGCTTTTTGATGATAGTATCGCTTGCGTCCTTTTCTATTCCCGACCGTACGTTATAGTTGTGTCTATCGGCAAGTGATAACAGCATCATCAGCATGAATACGAACGGAACGGGAGTGAAGTCGCCGGGGTTGACTATTTGATATGCTTCGAATCCCGCGAACGAGAGCGCTACGAAGAAGTTGAATTTGCTGTTCTTGAATAGAACTGAAAGTCTGTCGAAGAACTGCGCAGTATATGCGAATACGCCGACTAGTCCGAGGCTTCCTAGTATCTGCATAGGCGTCGAATGATACCAGAACATCGCCATCTTTTGCGGCTGATAGTGTTCGAAATCGGGATTGGTATATTGCAGTCCCACGCCGAATATGGGATGTTTTTTGAAGTTTTCAAAGGCAAGTTTATATAGGAACTCGCGCGGCTCGTCTTCTTTGATAGAGATTTTATCGAGAAATTCCTTAAGCTCGTGTCTTACCGCGAAAATTATTGCAAGGAGAGCGATAACGGTCAGCGATACCCAAATGGCGAATTTTATCTTGTCCTTCTTTTTGCTCGCCATAAAAGGCATGGCGATGAGCGTTATCGGAGCTATTACGGCTATCGCCATAGTCGCGCCTCGCGATTGGGATATGACTATCGTCGCTATTTCCATAAGTCCGAGAACGTAGTAAAATACGCTTCTTACGCCCGACCTCTTTACGGAAAGATAAAAAGTAAGAGGTATGCCGAGCAGTAGATAATTTCCGAAATTGTTTTTGAACTGGAAATATAACAGCCTGAATTCTTTTCCTTCGGCATAGTTTGGTATCTCGAGCAAATAGTTAAGCAAATATATGAGCATCGAGAGACACGCCGGGACGACGAACGCTCGTACGATGAAGAATATAGAACGCTTGTCAAACGACGTGTAGTTGACGGCTATGAGATAGAAGAGAACCATTCCGAAGCCGAGCATAAATATATAGTATATAGCAGGCAGCGCAAAATACTCTTTCGCGCTAGTTGCCGTCAATCCGCCTATAGTGCACGCGACGGCTACGAAAAGAAGCGATACGAAGAAGCGACCTCTCACCCTGTTGGGGGGATAGTTCACGAAATGGAATATTATAGCGGGCGCCGTCGGGATGAGCGAGTAGAATATGGGAAGAAAGTAGTCGAAGCCTTCGCCGTATTTCCCGAGAGGAGTCCAGCACACGAGAAAGAATATGAGGTATGAAGGAGTCAGATCTCTCGAAAAGACGAATACAAAGCCAAGCAGCGCTATAAGCACTGCCATGGCAATATTCTCAACGTGAAAGAAAAATCCGAAGAACGATATCAGCGAGCACATAACGATAAAGTACGTCGAGTGCAAAAATTCTTCGATTCTCGGAAATCTCATAGCTAAAGGTTTCATTCTAATTCCTTATTTCAGTCTTATTTTTTCGTATTTCCAATATTTTCATTGTATCACTATGTATAAGATGTGTCAAACGCTTGATACGTTAATGATATAATTATTAATACATTATTAATAAAATAATTATTATTTATTGAAAATATGCTCTAAAAACAATAATAAACAGTTGCGAAACCGTTATCTTGATATAAGCTTTTATATGTTCCGCCATTCTTTATATCTTTTCGAGTAAAAGTATTATCAAACTTTTATGTATGGTAGCGATACGCTGTCAAACGGGCAGTAATATGTTTTTTGCTTTAGGTCAGCGTAGGGAAATAAGTATATGTCAAAGTTTTGCGTTCGACTTTACAAAAACGCCGTTAATAACATAATTTGCCTTATTATCAACGTATATTCGGGCGTATGGTATTGTGAAAAAATTAATTAATATAAAATTTATATAATTTCGTCTATTAAGGTTGATTTTATGAGCGTTTATTTTTATAATAGAAGCGATAAGAATAACTCACTGATTTAAGGAGTACATAATGGATAAGAGTAGATTGGAGTTTTTGAACGAAAAAGCCAAGAATATCCGTAACCTCACGATCGAAGAGATCGGTAAATTCGGGGTTGGACATATCGGAGGCTCTTCGTCTGTCGTCGAAGTTCTTACAGCGCTCTATTTCGAGTGCGCGAGCGTCGATCCTAAGAATCCCAAAGATCCCGACAGAGACAGAATAGTATTGTCGAAGGGTCACGCGGGTCCTGCGCTTTACGCAACGCTGGCCGAGAGAGGATATTTCCCGAAAGAAGTTCTCGATACGCTCAACAGACCGGGAACCAACCTTCCGTCTCACTGCGATATGAATAAGACTATCGGCGTCGATATGACGGCGGGATCGCTGGGACAGGGCTTTTCGGCGGCTGTCGGAATGGCTATCGCCGGCAAGATCGACAGGAAGACATACAAGGTATTCGCAATAGTTGGCGACGGCGAGTCTCAGGAAGGACAGATATGGGAAGCAGGTATGCTTGCAGGAAGTATGGGACTTAACAATCTTATCGCATTTACCGATTACAACAGGATGCAGATAGACGGAACTACCGACGAAATATGTACTCTTAATCCTATTCAGGATAAGTGGAAGGCGTTCAATTTCAAGACCGTAGTAGTGGACGGACACGACGTCGCCGCGATAGTCGAGGCTGTCGAGAACGCGAAGAAGTCGAAGAAAAAGCCGACTATGATCATTCTCAATACCGTAAAGGGAAAGGGAATATCTTTCTGCGAAGGAAAAGTGTCTTCTCACAGCGTGACATTCTCGAGCGAAGAGATGTGGCGTAACGAATTGGAGGGTTGATTATGTTGGAAAACAAAGAGATGAGGGCGGTCTATTGCGAGACGATGATAGAGCTTGCCGGAAAGAATAAGAAGATAGTTATGCTCGAAGCGGATCTGATGTCGTCTACGGGAACGAAAGAGTTCAAGAAGGTCTATCCAAAGAGACTTATCAACGTCGGTATTGCCGAGCAGAATATGATAGGAGTCGCCGCGGGACTCGCCGCGTGCGGGAAACTGCCGTTCGTTCATTCTTTCACGCCGTTTGCGACGAGAAGATGTTACGACCAGATAGCGATAAGCGTCGCGTATGCGAAGCAGAACGTCAAGATAGTGGGTACCGACCCCGGTATCATGGCTACGAATAACGGCGGTACTCATATGAGTCTCGAGGACGTAGGCATCATGAGAGCTATGCCGACGATGAGCGTGTTCGAGCCGGTCGATAGCGTGATGCTGAGGAAGCTCCTGCCCGAAGTCGTCAAGTATGATAAGCCGATGTATATAAGACTTTTCCGTAAAAAGACGGAGTCTGTATTCGACGAAAACACGAAATTTTCCCTTACCAAGGCGATAGACCTTAAGAAGGGAAAGGACGTGACGATAATTGCGAGCGGAATTATGGTCGCAAGAGCTATAGAGGCCAGCTATATTCTCGAGGGCAGAGGATATTCGGTAGGAGTTCTTTCCGTACATATGATAAAGCCTATCGATGAAGAAGCTATCGTAAAGGCGGCTAAGCGTTCGGGAGCTATAGTGACGGCAGAGAACCACAACGTAATAGGCGGACTCGGCAGCGCTGTAGCTGAAGTTATATCGGAGAACGCGCCCGTACCGATGAAGAGAGTGGGCGTCAAGGATAGATTCGGCGAAGTTGGCAATGAGAAATATCTTTCCGAAATAATGGGGCTCACCGTCGACGATATAGTAAATGCCGCCGAAGAGGTAATAGCTAAGAAAAAATAAGTTGTTCTAAAGCCTATTTTCGATGCGGGTTCAGTTACGCCGAAAGAGGTAAGATTTAACGAAAAATGAAAAAGAAAGCGTCCTAAAGTTATTTTAGGACGCTGATTTTTTATGGATATATCCATATGCAAATGCCTTGGATAGCCGCGAAAAACCGCCTCAAAGAGCTTTTCATTATGTTAAGTAATATGCAAAAGCAATGAAAATTCAACTCGCATAAAATGATATACTATTAAATAGAACATACATATACGCTACTTATTGATATTCCAGCGTATCGTGAACACTATATCGTCGCCTTCCTTTTCGCAGTCTATGCTGTTGTTCATGTTTTGAAGCAGCGAATCGACGAGCGCGAGTCCGATACCGGTAGACTGTCCCGTTCTTGCTCTGTCGACGGTAAAGAATCTTTCGGTGAGGCGTTTCGCTTCGCCGGCGGTAACTTTCTCGGCTTTGTTCCTAAACTCCGTTATTATGCGTTCCGATCTTTTATCAAAGTATGCAGATATTCTAAGGTCGCCGTCGCTGTATTTTATCGCGTTCGTAATGATATTGCCGAAAATTCTGTCGACTGCGAACGGATCTGCGTAGACTGCGGGCAGATCTTCTTCGACGTTGAGTTCGGGTTCTATCCCCACCTTTTCAAACGCCTCGTAATTGCTCGCTATCGTTTCGAATAACACGTTTTCAAGACGTATAACTTCGTTGTACATCTTGTAGTCGTTATTTTGCAGTCTCGAAAGATCGTAAAAGCCGCCGATGAGTTGTTCGAGGGAAGCAATTTTCTTTTCTATTATTCTATAGTATTCTGCTTTTTCTTCTTCGCCGAGATCGTCTTTTTCCTTTATGAGCGACAGGTATCCTTTTATTGAAGTGAGTGGCGTTCTTAGATCGTGCGACATATTTTCTATTGCGATCCTAAGCTCCTTTTCTTGCGTGTCGGATAATTTTCTTATATCTTTTATTCTTAGTATCAGTTTGTTGAATTCGTTGGCTATCAAAGTTTCGTTCTTAAAATTAGAATTGACGCGCAGTTCTCGTTCGTCGTTGACTGCGTTCGAGTACTTCATATCGCGGTACATTTTACCGTAGGCGTGATGATTCAATATGATATATATTACGAGCGATACGGATATGATAGACAGAACGAGTGTGGATACGGAGAGTATTCCGAGCATATGTTTCTCCTTTGATGCGTATATTGGATTTTTTCGCGTTCATGCAGAAGTTTTTTTATTTATAATATATCTTTTTTCGAAAGTATCGCCGCGCCCGCAGATGCGGTAAGTATGCCGTATGCCGCCGAAGCGCCGATAGTGATTCCCATTATTTTAGCGGAACTTTCGGCAGCGAGCATTTCGAGCTGACTTGTAGGTATGAAGTAGGCGGTCAACTCCGGAAGTATCGAATATTCGACGAGTACCGACGCTATTTCCGTTACTATCAGTACGAGCGTAAAATATAGTACGGTGAAGAGCATCATATTGTTGACGAGATAGCGGATCGTAAGGGCCGTAACGTATATCGCGATATATACAGTCATCGCTATAACGTGCTTTAATACGGATTGCCACATCATCATGAGCGTAAATACGTCGTCGAACCATATCGTCACCATAAGCAGCGTCGCTATCATCGACGAAACGGTTATCAGCATTATTTCCAAGATGCCGACGATGAGTTTTGTGATAAATATCGTATTTTTGGTATATCCGACAGCTACGGCGTTAGCAACGGTATTTGAACCGGCTTCCGACGTGAATGCAGTCACCGCGTATACCGTTATGACGGCTACGAATTTGTTGAGAAACAGACGCGCGGAAACGTTCGCCGCCATATCCGCGGTAACGGCGGTATTCTGCGTCAGCGACATGACCAGCGTGAATATGACGTTCATTATGCTGATAAGTATTATGAAAGTAAGCGCAATATAGAGGGGCGGGCGTTTGAATATTCTGCCTATTTCCGCCGTTAGGTAGTTAATCATTTTTTCCGCCTCCTTTTATTATGTTCATGAAATAGTCGCCGAGAGAGGTCGACTTGGTGAATATCGACTCGACGCGAATACCGTTTTCGACGAGTTCGTTCACAATGAAACTGTTGCTTCCGTAAAAGTCGTATATGTTTATAACGTTATTGGGATGTATCTCGAACTCTTTAAGATCGAGAACGTTTTCAAGTATAACGCTGGTTTTGGAAGTGTCATCGACGCTGAGAACTATGCACGAACGGCATATTTTGCTTATCGAACTTCGGCTCGTCTCCTCAAGAAGCTCTCCGTCGTCGATGAGCGCGAAGTGCGAAGCTAGCTCGTAGAGTTCGCTGAGCATATGGCTGGCGATAACGAAGGTAGTGCCTTTTTCCGCGTTTATCGAGGATATTATATTTTTGAATTCTACCATTCCTATGGGATCGAGTCCGTTGGTGGGTTCGTCAAGAAGAACTATTTCGTTGTCGCCCATAACGGCGAGCGCCAGAGCGAGCTTTTGTTTCATACCGAGTGAAAAATGACGGTATTTTTTATTGGAAGATTCTTCGAGACCTACGAGTTTTATTGTGTCGGCTACGATGCTTTTTCTAGGATAACCTTTGAGTATGCGGTAATATTCAAGATTCTCGGCGGCGCTCATGCTTCCGAAAAAGCACGGCGTTGTCGATACTCCCATATTGAGACGGAGCTTGGATATCTTCTTTGCGTCTGACGTTCCGAGTATCTCGATTTTCCCTGAACTGGGTTTCGTGAGCCCCGATAACATCCTTATTATCGTGGATTTTCCCGCGCCGTTTCGTCCTATCAGTCCGTATATAGCGCCTTTGGGTACGGAAAGATCGACGTTGTCGACAACGGCAATGCCTTTGTATCTTTTCGTGAGCTGAGTTGTTCTGATAGCGTATTCCATATATATTTGCTCCAAAAGGAAAGTAAGCGGATGCGTATATTGGTTAGTAAAATAGGCGGAGTTTCAAAAAACGCCCTCGGGATCCCGAGAGCGTTTTTTCGTTTGTTATTCTATGAACTTGAACCCGATTCCCCAAACAGTTTTTATATAGTCGTTGTGCGGATCGGCCTTTGCGATCTTGCTCCTTAGGTTGGATATATGGACGTTGACCGTATTGTCGTTGCCGTAGTATTCGTCGTTCCATATATTCTTGAAAAGATTTTCTTTCGTGAAGACTTTTTTGGGATTAGTCATGAGAAGTTCGAGTATCTTGTATTCGATAACGGTGAAAGGCATAGGTTTATCGTTGATATATACCTCCATCTGATCGCGGTCGAGAACGATATTTTTCGCTTTGTATATGGCGTGGATGGGACCTGTTCCCGAGAAAGTATAACGTCTCAGATGCGCTTCGATACGGGCGAGGACCTCTTCGTTATTGAACGGTTTCGTTATGAAGTCGTCTGCGCCGAGTCCGAGAACGCTGACTTTATTATCAACGTCTGTCTTTGCCGATATTACGATTATCGGAACGGGATTGTTGACGCTTCTAAGTCTCGTGATTATCTCTTCGCCTGTCATTCCGGGTAGCATGAGATCGAGAAGTATCAAGTCGTAGTTCGAACTTCTTTCGAGTAGCATCATGCCCTCGCTGCCGGAAAATGCGGTATCTACTTCGTAACCTTTGTCTCTGAGGAGTCTGACGAGCAGTCCGTTGATCTCAACGTCGTCCTCGACTACTAACAAATTTGACATAACAGTTCCCCTTCAATATGTTTTTTGTTTACGATTTCTTAACAGAAACTTTATAATTATCTACATTATATAATAATTTTTTATAAATTACAATGAGTTTATAACAAAAAATCGTATGAAAAATCAAAAAATCCCCTGTAAAAGACGGCTTTTAGGGGGATTTCGTTGCGTTTTGACGGTATCATTCCGATATTTTCATTTGTTTATGCAGCGTATGAGGAAGCGTATTTCCTATAGTTAAGAGAGCGTACGCGTTTCAACGTATTTTGGATCTTATTTGTTTCAATACAGATTAACGTCTGTAAAATTAACGTTTGTATATCAATAGCCGCTGATACTTCATTTTGAAGTATTGCATAGATTTCAATTATTTGTATATAACGGCTTTTTAACTGTTGTCTCCTTATTATTTTTATCAATATAATAAGAAGCGTCGTTTTTTGTATCTGTTTTAAGCGGTAGGGAGCGGCGACGGCAATGCTTATTTGAGTGACGGAATGATACGTATTCGCGTCTTTGTCAAAGGCGGCGTCTGTACTTTTATAAATGTATAAAATTTATGCAAATGTATAAAATTTCACAATTAGTATGCACAATTTGCGAAATGAAAAATCAACCTTGTTTTCAACGTAACGGAAAAACGCGTTATATCGAAGTTTTGCTTGAAAAATTAAAAATTAAGACATATTTTCTCTTGCATAGTCAATAATTCTCACGCTGAAAAAGATTGGAAAAATTTAATAATTTCCACAATATATTGTGTTTTTACCCTTGACATCTATCAAGAAATAGTGTATCTTAAAGAAGTAAATTTCGTTTTAGCCAATGAGGAGGGTTTTATGATCAAAAAGATAGTCAAGAGAGACGGACGTGTCGTTACGTTTAATATGGATAAGATAACCGACGCCATTTTCAAAGCGGCTCAGGCTGTCGGCGGTAACGATTATCATGAGGCGGAGCGTCTTGCAAGTTTGGTATGCGATATGCTCGAAGAAAAGTACGGCAAGTCTACGCCGTCGGTCGAACAGGTCCAGGACGTCGTCGAGTACGTGCTTTCGGAGGCGGGTCACTCGCGTACCGCTAAGAGTTACATCCTTTACAGAGCGAACCGTAACAGACGCCGCGAGATGAATACCGTTTTAATGGATATATATAAGGATCTTACATATAAGTCCGCAAAAGATAACGACGTGAAGAGAGAAAACGCCAATATAGACGGCGATACCGCTATGGGAACTATGCTCAAGTACGGCAGCGAGGGAGCCAAACAGTTCAATAAAATGTTCGTTTTGAATCCCGATCATTCTTTCGCTCACGAGAACGGAGATATACATATACACGACCTTGACTTTTTGACGCTCACTACTACTTGCTGTCAGATAGATTTGATAAAACTTTTCGAGAACGGTTTTTCGACGGGACACGGACATCTCAGAGAGCCGAACGACATAGCGTCGTATTCCGCTCTTTGCGCTATCGCGATACAGTCCAATCAGAACGACCAGCACGGCGGTCAGTCCGTACCCAATTTCGAGTACGCTATGGCTAAGGGCGTTAAAAAGACGTATAAGAGACTTTATCTTGCCAACATGGCGAGGGCGTTGGAACTTTCGGGACACGCCGATTCTCTCGAAGAGATAAAGAAGATTTCGGAAAGCGTTACCGAGAAGACGGGACTGATTCCCGAGCTTGACGATAAGAACGGATACGTAGAGGCGGAGAGAGAAGCGCTCAAAGCTCTTTATCCCGAAGCCGACGTAGTAAAGGCGCAGGACTTTGCGTTGAAGTTTGCGAGGAAAGAGACGGACAGAGCGACTTTCCAAGCTATGGAGGCGCTGATACACAACCTCAATACCATGCATTCGAGAGCGGGCGCGCAGATACCTTTCTCGTCGCTCAACTACGGACTCGACACTTCGAAAGAAGGCAGACTCGTTATGAAGAATATCCTTCTTGCGACCGACAAGGGACTCGGCAACGGCGAAACCCCGATATTCCCGATACAGATATTCAAGATAAAAGAAGGCGTCAACTATAACGAAGGCGATCCAAACTACGACATCTTCAAACTTGCTATGAGAGTTTCGGCAAAGAGACTGTTCCCGAACTTCTCGTTCATTGACGCTCCGTTCAATCTCCAGTATTATAAGAAAGGGGATTACAACACCGAGGTCGCTTACATGGGATGCAGAACGAGAGTTATGGCTAACTACTACGATAAGACGAAGGAGATAGTTACGGGAAGAGGAAATCTTTCGTTCACGTCCATCAATCTGCCGCGTCTCGGAATAGAGGCTCACGGCGATATAGATAAGTTCTTCCAGTCGCTTGACAATATGTTGGAGCTTTGTTCCGACCAGTTAATGGACAGATATAAGATACAGGCAAAGAAGAAGGTACGCAATTATCCATTCCTCATGGGACAGGGCGTATGGATAGAGAGCGATAAGCTCGGAGAGGACGACGAAGTCGGCGAGATACTCAAGCACGGTACGCTCACAGTCGGATTCATCGGGCTCGCGGAGTGTCTTAAGGCTCTTATCGGCAAGCATCACGGAGAGAGCGACGAAGCGCAGGCTCTCGGTCTTAGAATAATCCAGTATATGAGAGATAAGATGGACGAAAAGACTCAGGCTACGGGCTTCAACTATTCGCTCATCGCAACTCCCGCAGAGGGACTTTCGGGAAGATTTGTCAAAATAGACGCCGAGAGATACGGAAAGATAGAGGGAATAACCGACAGGGATTACTATACGAACTCTTTCCACGTTCCCGTATATTATCCCATTTCGGCTTTCGACAAGATCAAAAAGGAAGCTCCTTATCACGCTATGACTAACGGCGGTCACATAAGCTACATAGAGCTTGACGGCGATCCGCTCAAGAATCTCGACGCTTTCGAACAGGTGGTAAGATGTATGAAGGACGCGGGAATAGGCTACGGCTCCATCAACCACCCCGTTGACAGAGATCCGTGCTGCGGATATAACGGTCTTATAGATAACGTTTGTCCTAAATGCGGAAGGAAGGAGACGGACGGCGACGTAGGCTTTGAGAGAATAAGACGTATCACAGGCTATCTCGTAGGTACGGTAGACAGATTCAATAACGGAAAGAGAGCCGAGGAAAAAGACAGAGTAAAGCATAAGGTCTGATGATCGGGAAATCGAGAAAATCGCGGCGCATATAGCATATATTGATATGAATGCGTACTAAGATCGGCGATTTACGGCGCAACGTAACGACGCAGTATATTCTACTGCGTCGTTTGTTCCGACTAAAGTCGGTAGAATACTTCGGTATGGAATAGGAGGACGGTTATTATGGATATAAGGATCAGCGGAATGGAAGGCGACTCGATAGTTGACGGTCCCGGACTTAGGTTTTCGCTCTTTACTCAAGGCTGTCCGCATCATTGTAAGGGCTGTCATAATCCTCAAACGCACGACTATAACGGCGGATACGTTATATCGACGGACGATATTTTTGATAAGATAATATCTTGCAAGATGATAAAGGGAGTGACTTTTTCGGGCGGAGAACCCTTCGCGCAGGTGAAGCCGCTGCTCGAACTTGCAAGGAGGATAAGGAAAGAGACGAAACTCGACCTTATAATATACACGGGATTTACGTTCGAGCAGTTGATGGAGAGAGGCGACGCCGACACTGAGGAACTCATCTCTCTTGCGACGTTCATAGTCGACGGAAGGTTTGAGATCGGAAAGAGAGATCTGACGCTCCTCTATAGAGGAAGCTCAAATCAGCGTATCCTCGACGGGAAAAAGTCCGTAGAGCGGAGAACGGCATGCCCGTACGTTATCGAGGAACTGCCGTCTTTCGATATAGAGATATGACGCTGCGAACGGAACTCCGACGATCGTCTGCATTATAGCTTGAGACGTATTGCAAAGGGGATATTATATCGTCAGAATATAGGCTATTATTATATCGCTTTGAAACGGCGTGGAATCGTAGACATACAAAAAAAGGAAAATAACGGGGAGAGTCATATTTAGCGGGCGTTAAGATAAATATTATTGCGGCGACGGTCGCGATAATTCTTGCATTTTGACGCCGTATATGTTAAAATGATTGCATTGGAAGACTAGGATAACGCGCGTTAAGTACCAATCGGACGGGGAGTGCCGTTGGGCGAAGAACAAGATTCACGGTGCGTTATTCGCTCCCGCTTTACTAGGCGTTTTCGCCGTGAACAATGATAATATTCGAGCGAGCTTCCAAAGGAGTAATTCTAAGGAGGTTCTTTTTTATGTTCAAGAGCTTTGACGAAGCGTTGTCTTATCTTGAAGAGCGTTCACCGAGTTCTTTCGGTCTCAAAAGTATAGAGACGCTCTTATCCTATCTCGGCGATCCCGAAAAAGATCTCAAATTCATACATATAGCCGGCACTAACGGCAAGGGTTCGCTCGTCGCGTATCTTACGGCGGCGCTCGATAGATGCGGTTATACCGTCGGAAGATATTCTTCGCCCGCGGTGTTCGACGTAACTGATATAATCGGAATAGGCAGAGACAATATCTCCCGTGACGATTTCCTAAAGTATATGAATATAATTGCGAGCGTACTTCCCGAGATGAAAAAGAAATTCGGACTTGAGCCCACGCGCTTTGAAATGGAGACTGCGATAGCGTTTATGTATTTTAAGGAAAAGCGCTCGGATATTGTTGTGCTCGAGACGGGGCTCGGCGGCAGGCTCGACGCGACGAATATAGTTAAAGATACTTTGATTTCGGCATTCGTGTCCATAAGTTACGACCATATGGGAATACTCGGCAATTCGCTTCGCGAAATAGCGGAAGAAAAGGCGGGGATAATCAAGGAAAATTCTATCGTTATCAGCGTCAAGCAGGAAGGCGACGTCGAAAAGGTTCTTTTGGAAACGGCGAAGGAAAAGAAGTCCGCGATATACTTTGCGTCTAAGGGCGAATTTATGGGCGGCGACGTGAACGGTCAGGTGATCTCGTATAAAGGCAGGGAGTTTCCGACAAAACTAATAGGAGAGCATCAGCTTGAGAACCTGCCGCTCGCAATAGAGGTCTTAAGAACTCTTAAGCGTATGGGTTATAGTAAGATAGGCGACTTGGGCGTCAAAGAGGGTATCGAGAGCGCTACGTGGAACGCGCGCTGCGAAGTAATAGGAAAAGATCCGATATTCATAATAGACGGAGCGCATAACGAAAGGGCGAGCGCAATGCTTTCGCTCACGCTCAAGAGATATTTTCCCGATAAGAGATTGATTTTCATTATGGGGATATTCAAGGACAAGGACGTTAGGCAGATAGTTGAAAATACCGTGGATCTGGCGAACGAAGTAATTACTTTCGACTGGGAGCATGAGAGGAAACTCGGAGGCGAGAAACTAAAGGAGATAGTTTCGCAGTATATGGATAACGCTCATTTTATGAAAAATGCGAGGGAAGCGGTAAAGTACGCTCTCGAGAGCGCCGATAGTAACAGCGTTATAGTCGCGTTCGGTTCGCTGTCGCATCTAAAAGAAATCAAAGCGGAATATAAAAGATACGAGGAGGATAATTATGGTAGATATTAAAAAGGCGGAAGATGCCGTAAGGCAACTCCTTGAAGCTATAGGCGAGGACGTAACGAGAGAAGGGCTTATCGAGACTCCCAAACGCGTCGCTAAAATGTACAGCGAAATACTCGAAGGAAAAGATGAATACGCGTCAGAGCATTTAAGCAAAGTCTTTGACGTCAAGTCAAGCGACATGGTAATAGAAAAAGACATAACGTTCTATTCGATGTGCGAGCATCACCTTTTGCCGTTCTTCGGCAAGGCTCATATAGCGTACATACCGAGTGATAAGGTCGTAGGTCTTAGCAAACTCGCGCGCGCTGTTGAGGTATACGCGAGAAGACTCCAACTTCAAGAACAGATGACTAACGAGATAGCGGACGCTATAGAGGAGTGTCTTGACGCGAAAGGAGTGTTGGTTGTCGTCGAAGCGGAGCATACCTGTATGACTATGCGCGGAGTAAAAAAGCCGGGGAGCAAGACCGTGACTTACGCGGCAAGAGGCGAGTTCAAGGAAAATCAAAGACTTTTCAGCGATACGATCGCTTTGATGAGATAACGAGCGGCGAAATATATGGATAGGATCAACAGGATAACGGAATGTGTCGAGTTTAGGGCGGCGATCGAAAGGATAGACGAACTCGAGAAGGATAGGATATACTGTAAGCACGGCATAGAGCATCTTCTCGATACGGCAAGGATAGCGTATATAATATCGCTTGAGAGAGGACTGTCTTTTAATAAAGAAACGATATACGCCGCGGCGCTTCTTCACGATATAGGACGAAGCTCAAAGAGTGCGGAGCATGAGAAAGAAAGCGTTAAAATAGCTATACATATATTAGATATTTGCGGTTTTTCAAAAGAAGAAAAAGAAGTTATTACAGAAGCTGTCGAAAGACACAGAGAAAAGGACGGCAGAGAGGATATAGAGACGCTGTCCGACGTAATAAGAGAGGCGGACAAGCTCTCGAGAGTATGCGCGTATTGCGACGCGAAGAGCGGTTGCAAGTGGACTTTATTGAATACGGAGATAATTTATTAAATGGTAGAGAGTATCAAAATAGGTAATAGGACGTTTGAGATAGGCAGTAAAACTTACGTTATGGGAATACTTAACGTGACGCCCGATTCGTTCTCAGACGGTAGCAAATATAATGATATGGACGCCGCGCTAAAACGCGTTGAGACGATGGCGGAAGAAGGCGTCGATATTATAGATATAGGCGGAGAATCTACGCGTCCGAATCATATCAAGATAAGCGCGGAAGAGGAAATATCAAGAGTCGTCCCGTACGTTAAAGAGATAAAGAAGAGATTCGATATACCGCTTTCTCTCGATACGTATAAGGGAGAGGTCGCAAAGGAAGTAATACCGTACGGCGTCGATCTTATTAACGATATATGGGGACTAAAATATGACGGCATGATGGCGAGCGTAATTGCAAAGAGCGGTATTGCGTGCTGCCTTATGCATAACAGAAAAGACGCCGGGTATGCGGATCTTGTGAACGACGTTATCGCCGATTTAAGAGAGAGCTTGGATATTGCTATAAAGAGCGGTATTAAAAAGGAGAAGATAATCACCGATCCCGGAATAGGATTTGCAAAGACGCTCGGACAAAATCTTATGATAACTAATAATATGGAAAGGCTCCTCGAGCTTGACGTTCCGTATCTTCTCGGAGCGTCGAGAAAATCTATGATAGGACTTACGCTCGATCTGCCGATAGACGAGCGTGAAGAGGGAACGCTCGCAACGAGCGTTATCGCCGCTATGAAAGGAGCGTCTTTCGTAAGAGTACACGACGTAAAGAAGAGTAAAAGAGCGATAGCTATGACGGAAGCTATAATAAAGAGCGGGAATTAATTATTATGGACGAGATAATCATTGACAGGATCAAAGTATTCGCGTATCACGGAGTATTCGAAGAGGAAAAGAGGAACGGACAAAACTTCTATATCAGTATAAGGATGTCGCCGGAGAACCTCGCGGACAGCGACGAGCTAAGCGATACCGTCAATTATGCAGAAGCGGCGGATATAGCGTATACCGCGGCTACGAATAGAACGTACGACCTTATAGAGAGCCTTGCGAACGCCATAGCTAAAGAGATACTTTTACGCTTTGACAACGTGAAGGAGACTGAGGTCAGGATAGATAAGCCCGACGCTCCGATACCTCTCGAATTTGACAGCGCGGCTGTAGTCGTGAGGAAGAAAAGACACGTCGCGTATATCGCGCTCGGCTCGAATATGGGAGATAGAGAGGGGTATCTCGATATGGCTGTCTCCGAGATGAAGAATAACGGGAACGTATGCGTAAAAGCCGTCTCGTCGTATCATGAGACCGAGCCGTACGGAGTTAAAGATCAAGAGAAATTCCTGAACGCCGCGGTAAAAATAGAGACGCTTTTAACGCCTTACGAGCTGTTGGAGTTTGCTCACGCCATTGAAAAAAAGGCGAACAGAGTGAAAACGAGGCGTTGGGGAGAGAGAACGCTCGACGTCGATATACTGACCTACGACGACGAAATAATAGATACTAAGGATTTGCAGATCCCGCATTTGGAGATGCATATGCGTAGCTTTGTGCTCAATCCGCTATCCGAGATAGGCGCGGGATACGTTCATCCCGTTCTCCGCAAGACGGTGTATATGCTAAAAAAGGAGCTTGATAGAAAGTGAGTACTCTCGTTATCAACTGCAGTCCGAGAGCGAACGGGAACAGCGACTGTATCACAAAGTACGTTCGCTGCGATATCGACTGTGAAGTTATCTATCTTCGCGATTTTGAGTATTCTTCCTGCGTAGGCTGCGATAGATGTATAAAGAGCGGAGAGTGCGTGATAAACGACGACGCGAACGAGTTGATGAGGCGAGTCAAGCTCGCCGATAAAGTCGTGTTTATCGCTCCCGTACATTTTTTCGGATTCGGCGGTCATACGAAAAGTTTTATAGACAGGGCGCAGGCGTTATGGAATACGCGAAGCGGAACGCGGGATAAGAGAATATATTTGATAGCCGTCGGAGGACAGAACTTTGACGATAATTTTGAGCCCATGGTGAGGACGCTCAGATGTTTTTCAATGGCGCTCGGGGGTAAGTATTGCGGCGGACTGTTTTTCAAAAACGTGGATAAGAGGGGCGAGATCGACACGCGAGAGAACGAAGAGAAGGTGAGAGAATTCATAAAGAATACCGTCAATATATAATATATCGACAATCGAAGTATATTTTTTAGGTATTCGGCAATAATCGTTCTCGAGGTTGAGAATGAAGTCGAATATCAAGGAATTGGAAATAGCTAAAAAAAGAATAGAACTTTTGGCAGGACGCGAAGTTAAACTAAGAGTCAACGAGGGACGGAACAAAATAAAGAATTACGTCGGAGTCGTCGACGGAATGTATAAGGCGATATTTACAGTAAAGTCACTCGAGGACGGAAAACTCTATTCGTATCCCTATTCCGACCTTATTACGAAAAACGTTAAGTTCTATCAAAATTGAATAACGTAACGCCGGGAGAGAATATATTCTCGCTCGGCATATTTGTTGATAAGCGGTGTATTTCACTTTTCTTATAAAAATTATTATTGCCTATTAATTAAAAATGCTCGGTAAAACGTGTTTAACGCTTAACCGAGCTCACTCGACATCTTTTCTGACAGGCGGCCTGCAAGCTTTTGACTTACTATCCCCTACACTACGGTGTACTGTCCTCCGATGACTTTGTTATTATAACAAAAACAAAAAGTTTTATCAAGCAGTTTTGTGAGGATAAAAGAAAACTCGGCTTTTGAGAAGCCGAGTTTTATAGATACATTTTAATCCGTATGAACGAAACATATTTCCGAGAGCTTTTAACTTTGATTCGCCAGTTCGGTATATAAAGCTTATACAAGAGTGATTTTATATATCGCTGTCGAACTGGCTGTTATAAAGCTCTTTATAGAAGCCGCCTATAGCCATGAGTTCGTCGTGATCGCCTTGCTCTACGACGTCTCCGTCTTTCATGACGAGAATGAGGTCGGCGTTCTTTATCGTAGAGAGTCTGTGTGCTATGACGAAAGAGGTACGTCCTTTCATGAGTTCGTCCATTGCCTTTTGGATGAGTATCTCCGTCCTCGTATCGACGGAAGAGGTAGCTTCGTCGAGTATGAGCATAGGGGCGTTTTCTATCATGGCTCTCGCTATCGTGATGAGCTGTTTTTGTCCTTGCGAAAGGTTGGCTTTGTCGTCGAGAAGCGTATCATAGCCTTTCGGCAGCGTGTGGACGAAGTGGTCGATATTCGCAAGCGAGCAAGCGCGATCGATCTCTTCGTCGCTGACGCTCGTTTTGCTATAGACGATATTCTCGCGAACGGTACCTTCGAATATCCAAGTATCCTGAAGTACCATGCCGAAGATGTCGTGGATATTTTCTCTCGTGAGAGAAGTTATCGGAACGCCGTCTATTGATATTACGCCGCTATTTACTTCGTAGAATCGCATGAGCAGGTTGACGAGCGTAGTTTTTCCTGCGCCGGTCGGTCCTACGATAGCTATCTTCTGACCGGCTTTTGCGCGCGCCGTAAAGTCCTTTATTATGATACGCGACGGATCGTAACCGAACACTACGTTTTCAAAGGAGACGTCGCCTTTTATTTCTTTCGGGTCGAGATATTGGGTATCTTTCTCGGGAGAAAGTTCTTCTTCTTCGAGGAGTTCGAATACTCTCTCGGACGCCGCCATCGTAGACTGTATCTGTGTCGCGAGTTGCGCGATTTGGGAGATAGGCTGATTGAACATCTTCATATATATGCTTATCGCCTGTATATCTCCGATGAGCGCTGCGCCCTGTATCGCGAGTACTCCGCCGAATACGATTATGACTACGAACATCACGTTGCCGATGAGAGACATGAGCGGTTGTATCGCGCCCGAATAGAACGACGATTTCCACGCGCTGGTATACAGCGTATCGTTGATCTTGTCGAACGTCTTTTTCGCGTCCTCTTCGGCGTTAAAGACCTTGACGACTTCGTGTCCCGAAAAAATCTCCTCTATATGTCCGTTGATCTCGCCGAGACTAGCCTGCTGACGTTTGAAGTGCGGTTTGGACTTTTTCGCTATGAAGAACGTTACGATAAGACTGAGAGGTATGCTGACGAGCGCGACGAGCGCAAGCTGCCATTTCACGACGAACATCATGACTATCGTGCCGACGAACATTACTACGGACGAGATTATCTGGGAAGCTATATTGTTGAGCGATATAGCTATCGTGTCTACGTCGTTCGTGACTCTCGAGAGAACGTCGCCGTAACTTCTCGTGTCGAAATATTTGAACGGAAGGTTGTTGATTTTCTCCGCTATGGCTTTTCTGAACCGTTTCGACAGCCCCATGGTCACGTACGCAAGGATGAAGGACTGAACGAACGAGAAGACGTAGCTGAGCATATACAGTATCAATAGAACGATACCTATGTTCGCTATCGTCGCTAAGTTTATAGCGCTGCCCGCCATGATGTCGCTCTGTATCTGGTTAGTGATCTTTCCGAGAAGACTCGGGCTCACTATGCTGAATACGGTTCCGGCTACGGCGAAGACGACGGCGATGATTATATATACGATATAGGGAGCGAGGAACTTTCCGAGTTTGAAAGTCGACGCTTTTAAGTTTTTAGGTTTATCCAGAGGATTACCATGCGGTCCCGGCATTGTCAAGTTCCTCCTTTGAAAGTTGTGATAGGGCGATCTCTCTATAGACTTCGCAGTCTTTGAGCAGTTCTTTATGTTTACCCATGCCGACCATTCTGCCCTTGTCGAGGACGATTATTTTATCGGCGTTGATTATTGTTCCGATACGCTGAGCGACGATTATGACGCCGGCGTTTTCGGTCTTTTTCGACAGCGCTTTTCTCAGCGTTTTGTCCGTCTTGTAATCCAGCGCGGAGAAGGAGTCGTCGAATATGAATATCTCGGGATCTTTAGCTATCGCCCGCGCTATGCTGAGACGCTGCTTTTGTCCGCCCGATACGTTCTTTCCGCCCTGCGATATTCGGGATGAATACTTGTCTTCTTTTTCATTGATGAAATCTTCCGCCTGCGCTATTTCCGCGGCTTCTCTCATCTGTTCGTCGGACATATCGCTGTCTGAAAACTTTATGTTGGATTCTATGCTTCCGCTGAACAGCGTCGCTTTTTGCGGTACGAAGCCCAGTTTGTCGTGAAGGTCTTTTTGGTTATAGTCTTTGACGTTGATATCGTCGACGAGGACTTCCCCTTGCGTCGCGTCGTAAAATCTCGGTATCAGATTGATAATAGTGCTTTTACCGCTTCCCGTCGAACCTATTATGGCGAGCGTTTCGCCTTTGTTTAACGTGAACGAAATATCGTTGATCACGTCGCCTTCGGCGTCGGGATAACGGAAAGATACGTTCCTGAATTCCACTTTGCCGACGGTATCGGCGCTTGGCGCGACCGGATTTTCGGGGTCGACGACTTTAGGTTCTGTTTCGAGCACTTCTCTTATACGGTTAGCGGAGACGCTGGCTCGCGGGATCATGACGAATATTATCGTCAGCATCATAAAGCTCATGAGAACCATAGACGCGTAGATCTGGAAAGCCGTCATTTCAGGAAGCGAGAGAACGCTGTTATTGATAAGATACGCGCCGATCCATATTATAGATAGGGAGAGTATATTCATTACCGCCTGACAGCCGGGCATAAGTATTCCCATCATTATCGTAACGAAACGGTGCGTTCCGGTGAGTTCGGTATTGACTTTCTCGAATTTAGCTTGCTGGTATTCTTCGGCGTTATAGGCTCTTACGACTCGAAGTCCCGTCAAGTTCTCGCGCGTAACGCCGTTGAGTCTGTCGGTAAGGGTCTGTATCCTTTTGAACTTCGGCATAACGAGCGCGAAGATAACGACTATAGATATTATGAGAACGATTATGCCGACTGCGGTCGTTAGAGTGAGCTGCCAGTTCTTTCCGACTATCATGATTATCGAAGCGATAGCCATGATAGGAGCAGTGAGAGCCATACGAAGGCATATGGCTATTGCCATCTGTACCTGTTGAATATCGTTGGTGGAACGGGTGATAAGGCTCGCGGTCGAGAATTTGTTTATCTCTTCCATAGTGAAAGAGCTGACTTTGTCAAACAGCTTTTTCCTGAGGTCTCTCGAGAATCCCGCGGCTATTTTCGACGCGAAGAATCCTATAAAGACGTTAGATACGACGCTTCCCGCGCAAAGAGCGAGCATTATTCCGCCGATAGGCAATACCGACGATATGGGAGCAAGTTCCAAGACGAGAGCGAGTATCTTTTCCATATAGGAAACTATGCCGAGTTCGCATACGACGCCTATTAACGTGAGTACGAATATTATCGCCGTCATACCCCAATAGCTCGGCTTGAAATATTTCAGTATTTTGAACATTCTGCCCTCCTTTTTGCAAATACCGCTATTTGAAAATGGCAAAAGCAAACTTTAGATAAACTTAATTTTCTATATTTTGGATATTATAATTCATCTATTCTATTTTATCAACTTACATTATGTGAAAATTGTGTAAATATTACGAAAAGTCTATCGCGTCGTATCCTTTTCTTTTGAGAAAATCTTCAATAAGGGCAAAGTGATGGCTTTCGAAAAATCCGTTGTAGCAAGAAAGCGGAGAAGGGTGGACCGTCTCGATTATCTCGTGGACAGGGTTCGTTATGAGTTTTTTCTTGCTTCTTGCGTTCGAGCCCCAAAGAACGAAAAGTATAGATTCATTTCTATCGTTAAGTTTTGATATCACGTTGTCGGTAAATGTTTCCCAGCCGTGTCCTCTATGTGAACCCGATTGACCTTTTACGACGGTAAGCGTTGTGTTGAGAAGCAATACGCCCTGCTTAGCCCAGTTGACGAGACAACCGTTTAGACCTCTCTCCACGCCTAAGTCGTCCTTTAACAGCTTGAATATATTGATAAGAGATGGCGGAGGATATACTCCTTCCTGTACGGAAAATGCGAGTCCGTGCGCCTGTCTTTCGTTGATATACGGGTCTTGACCCAAAATAACGACTTTTACGTCCTCGTACGACGTGAAACGGAACGCGTTGAATATATCGTACATATTCGGATATATTGTTTTCGTTGAGTATTCGTTTTTGAGGAACTCTCTCAGGCTTTTGTAATAGTCCGCTTGAAATTCGTCTTTGAGAACGTTATCCCAGCTGTTGCCGATATTGACCATATGTCCGACCTCTTCGATATGTTTTTTGATTTCGCGTCGCAATACGCTTTACGATCGGTATTATATCATAATATTTAGATAATGTAAAGTAACGCCGAGCTAAAGGAGTGAAGAGTGAAAGCGGACGAAATCAAATGCAAGAGCCGTCCGATAGGAGACTCTTGCTTCCGTAACGTAATATATACATCGCTATTATCAGTTAAAAAGCTCGTCTATAAGAAGTTCTTTTTTATGCGCGGCTTTGTCAAAGTCCATAGCTTTCGAATAATAGCTTTCGATTTCGCCGTGATATGATTTCGCGAATTTTATTTCTTCTTCGCAGGATAAGAGCAATGAGTTCAAAATATCGTTATATCGCGTATATGCGCGTTCATTTTTTACTTTTACCACACTTTCGAGGTCGTATATTATATCGACTGACGAAATAGGGGATGATGTAAGGACGTAGTTTTTCGTGGATATTGTTTCGACGAGTTTCGGGTCGAATATAGAATAATACTTCTCGTGCGTAACGCCGCCGAGCTCAAGCGCTTTAGATACGTCCGAGACGAGCGCTCTCGACACGGAGCAGTGTTCGGAAGAGATGAATATTTTCTTTTTGCGGGCGGTGACGTTCTCCGTGAGATCTTTTATTCCGCTTGGAGCTATCGCCTTGAGAAAGCCTTTGACAGGCGCTGTAGAGCAGTCGCTCATAAGTACGTCTAAGACTTCCTTTTTTATTTCGGCAATAGAGCCGTTGTCGCTCTCAAGCTGTCTTTGAATATTTCTTTCTATACCCGAAACAGACGAAAGAGAGTCGTACATGGAGGCGTAAGCCGACTTTTTAAGAGCTATCAGGGAAATTATTTCCGTCCTATACGGACGTAGTTTCTCCTCGTCGAGAAATTCCGCAAGGTCGAATATTTTGCCGTTCATAACGGGGTATTCAGGGTCTTTCGAGTGCGGAGAAGTGGCGTCGAATACCGCTGTTTTTATCTCGGGTATCACGACGGCGTCGAGACTGGAAACGTCGCTCGAGCAATATATTTCGTTCACGTCCAAACCGAGAATTACGGCTTTTTTCGCAATATCTTTCATCAGCGTGCTTTTGCCGACGCCCGAGCCTCCTTTTATATATATGAGTTTTTTCGCTTCGGCAGTGTCTATAGCTCCGTCGAAATAGTTGACGAAGCCTTCGGTAGTATTTCCTGCCGAAAAATATTTCTTTATCATATGTTCCTCCTTTCAGTATAGTATATGCAAAATCGCGCCGTTGGTACATAACCCGTTTAGTACGCATATTATGTGATTAGCAAGGAGAAATTTAATAATGTATGATTTTGTAATAGAACTCAAGGATACGAGAATGGTATATCTCGAGAAAATTCTCGTTCAGAATGGGTATTCCGTTATAGATTATAGGGCGTTCGACGGAAGCAGAAGCGCTATTTACGTATTCTCACCGGCGAGAAGGTTCAAAGAGGACGAACTTGCGTTTCTTGCCAAAAACAGCATAATTTACGCAGGTAATATCGACGAAAGAGGAAAAGAAGTGCTGCGATCGAGAGGCATTGCGCACGTAAATATGTTAAAGGATGAGATTTTTGCGTATGAGAATGCGATATATACCGCGGAGGCGGCGCTGATGCTCATTATACGCAACACGTCGAAGTCGGTATACGATATGAATATGCTCATTATGGGATACGGAAGAGTGGGAAAAGCGATGGCGCAGCTCTTGAATTCGCTTGGCGTCAGATTCGCCGTTGCGGCGCGTAATTACGTCGAACGGGCGGCGGCGAGACTCACGACGGACGACGTACGCGATCTGAGCACATCTTTCGAGGGCGTCGACGTTATCGTCAATACTATTCCCGCGGAGATAGTTGCGGCGGAAAAGCTGTTGAGTATACGTAAAGAGTGTTACATACTTGAGCTAGCGTCCATGAACGTGCTTGACGCGGAAGAGGCGGAAAAATTAGAGCTCAAATATGATATCGCGCTGGGACTTCCCGGGAAATTCACGCCCGAGTCTGCCGGAAAAAGCCTTGCCGGAGCTATTATAAGATCGCTTCAATAGGAGGTAATCATGAAGGATATTAAGCTGGGTCTTGCGATATGCGGCTCTTTCTGTACGCTACATAAGTGTGTCGATATCGCGGGAAGTCTTGTCGAAAAGGGATATTCCGTTCAGCCTATACTGTCGTTTAACGTCGCGAAACTCGATACGAGATTTTACGACGCAAAGACGTTCAGGGAAGAAATCGAAAAAGTCACTGGAAGAGAAGTAATAGATACTATCGAAGGCGCCGAGCCCATAGGGCCGAAGCGTATGTTCGACGTCTTGCTAGTACTGCCGTGTACCGGTAATACGCTCGCAAAATTAGCGCACGGCATTACCGATACTCCCGTAACGATGGCGGTAAAGTCGCATATGAGGGGAAATATGCCGGTAGTTATCGCGCTTTCTACGAACGACGGTCTCGGCGCAAGTTACGAAAATATCGGCAGACTCATGAATATGAAGAATTTCTATTTCGTGCCGTACGAACAGGACGACAGCCTCAACAAGCCGAAGTCGCTCGTCTTCAGAAAGGATAAAGTCAACGCCGCTCTCGATAACGCGCTAATAGGAAAGCAAGTCGAACTGATACCGAGAACTAATTCTTAGGATAAAGAACGCAAGCGTTTTTATATATCTAAAGGAAGCGTCTGCTGTCCGTTCGCCGAAGGACAAGAGGAAAAGTATTGTAAAACGGTGGGATGTACGGCGGATATTTATCATTTTCGATAAATATCCGCCGTTAAGATCGTAGTAAAAGTAAATTATCATTGATGTAAAAAATAACGGCGTTATCTCAAAAGATACGCCGTATTTTTTATCATGTTTTTAATACTTATTCTTTTTTACTTTCCGAATCGTTATCTATTTCGGTAGCTGTGACCGTCGCGGCAACGGTCTCGTTATTTCTTTTAGGTAAAGAAAATTTCTTTTGAAGCCTAAGCGTTACGGCTATTGCAATTAATGCGGCAAGTACTATAGCTACTGCGAATATTATGAGATAGGTTTTCATTCCTATACCTTTTTCTATGCTTGCGCTTACCGGAGTAACCTGCTTTACCGAGTTCGCGAGAGATACGTTTTCACGGTATTCGTCCGTAAGATTTTGCGCGTTTTCGGATATGCGGAGGAATTCGCTTGCCGATTGAACAAGGAGTTCGGTAGCTCTTTTTACGTCGGCCTCTGCAGACGGCGAATCCTGCGTGTTTTCGATTTTTTCTTTTCTTTGCTCCGCTATTTTCTTTTTAGATTCCAAATCGCTTTTTTCTTCGAGTTTCTTGGTTATCGTTTCCTGTATTTTAGAATACTGTTCGGGATATGAAGTAATGATAGTCTGACCGCCGTTCCCGTCCGGCAAAATGGTCGTATTCTGTTCGTAGTTTTTGAGCTGTTCGTTAAGCGACGAGATAAGGGCGGAAGCCGCGTTTATCTTGGCGTCGAGTTCCATTATATTATGATTGAGCTCGTTGATTATATCGGTCTTGTTCTGATATACGTTATTGGAATATATGAACGCGTCATAGCTTCTGAATACGGTATCCTCGAAGGTGGTGAGCTGACTCAAAAGACTTGCGTACGTGTCGCCGGTCTTTGAATAAACGTAAGGGATATCTACTTTAGAAGAAAGATAATCTTTCAGTATGCTAAGCTCGTTGGAAAGTATATCGCTGTAGTGAGCGAACTCCTTGCTTGCGCCGTTCTCGACGATATCCTTATACACGAAAGTCGATAGGATAGGAGTCTTATTATACGTCTCTTCCCAGTAAGCTTGGAATTCTTTGATTATCTCCTTCATAAGGACTGTCGCGTCCTTTTCGGAAAGGTCTAAAGATCCGTAATTATTAAGAGAGAGAACGAATCTCGTAGAATAATATTTGAGGTTCGCTATCTGCTCGTTGGTGTCGACGGAGGTGTTTGTATCCTTCTTGAGATCCTCTATTTTAGCGAGAGTCTCGGGCGGGATAACTCCCGTTATAGAGATATAACTTTGAAGATTCGACGCGTTCACGCTATCGCTTCTGAGATTGGTATTGTCCAGCGCTCTGTTGAGTACGATAGGCTTTTTCATGATGTCGCTGTTGAAAGAAGTTCCGATAGGATCCTTTCCTTCGGATATACCGTCGTAGTTGAATTCTATTACGGCGGAAACCGATTCTACAGGCTTTTCGACTAACGTCAACGCGACGGAAGCGATCCCGGCGATAATGACCGCGACGAGCGCGTATACCAAAATACGCAGAGCGGAATATTTTATGATTTTGAATATCCTTCCGAAAGTTAGTTCTCCCGTAGGTCTATCGTCGAAAACATTGTCGTTTCTTTCGTTATTATCCATTATAGATCTCCTTTTCATATGTTGATAATAGGGTTATTTCCCATAAACACAAATTCAGTTTATCACAGCGAAGTTGTTTTGTCAAGCGTTATACAAAATATTATACGCGATATAACTTAATATTTGATCGCCGTACACTTCGATGTCTTTTATGGATAGTGTGGGTAAAAGGTTCAATTATTATGCGTTTTCGAGAACGTTTTCTTGCCGAGCATAACGTCCGCTGTCATAAGTCCGTTGGCTGCGGCTTGCGAAAGCGAGCGCGTAAAGCCCGCACCGTCTCCTACCGCGTAAATATTTTCCGTTCCTTTGATCCTGAAGTTTTCCGTATCGGGACGCGCCGAGTAATATTTACATTCTATTCCGTATAGGAGAGTGTCGTAGTTCGCGGTTCCCGGGGCGATCTTGTCTAGCGCGTAGATCGTCTCGATAATGTTGTCAAGCTGACGTTTAGGCATACATAGAGATAGGTCTCCCGCTACGGCGTCGAGAGTAGGACGCGTAGTCGACTGCTTGAGCCGCTCTTCGTTGGTGCGTCTTCCCTTTATGAGATCGCCGAATCGCTGAACGAGTACGCTTCCGCCGCTTATCTTGTTCGCAAGCGACGCAACGTATTTCGCATATTCTATCGGCTCTTTGAAAGGTTCTGTAAAACGCGTCGTGGTAAGGAGCGCAAAGTTGCTGTTTTCGGTCTTTTTTTCTTTCGCCTTATATGCGTGTCCGTTCACGGTCAGAACGCCGTCGGTGTTTTCGACTACTACGTTGCCGCCTTCGTTAAAACAGAACATTCGCGTAGTATCGCCGTAATTTTTGCTTCTGTACCATATTTTAGGTTCGTATATTTTTTCGCTGAAAGCTTGCCATACGAGCTTGGGAAGCTCGACCCTTACTCCTACGTCGACTTGGTTGTTCGCAAGTCTTATATTCTGTTTTCTGCACCACTTAGCGAAAAAATCAGAGCCTGCGCGTCCGACGGCGAAGACTATTTTATCGGCTTTCAGAGACAGAGTATCGCAGCCGTTTGTATATCTGATAGTTCCGTCGGTCTTGTCGACGTCGACGACTTCCGTGAGCGTAAGAATCTCCGCCTTGTTCGAGAGTTCGTCTGTAAAGCTCAGCATAGTGCTGAAGTTTTCGTCGGTGCCGAGATGTTTGAGCTCGGCTTGCTGCATATGCAGATCGTATTTAAGACACTTTAGTTTCAATTCGTCGCTCGGGCGGTATCGCTCTTTCGTCGCGCCGTGTCTGACGAGTATCTCATCAGCCTGTTCTATGTAGTCGATGACCGTTTTCGGTTCGGCAAAGTCGGTGAGCCAACCGCCGTATTCGGTGCTTATCACGTATTTCCCGTCGGAAAACGCTCCCGCTCCGGCGACTCCTCTCATAATGGCGCACGGGTCGCATTTTACGCATTTCGAACATTTTTTCGCAACTATCGGGCATATCCTGTCTTTGAGCGCGCGTCCTCTTTCAAATATTACTATCTTGAGCGACGCATCGGCGCTTATCAGTCTCTCGGCGCACATGAGTCCTCCTATGCCGCCGCCTATTATAGCTACGTCGTACTTCTCGTGTCTTGCAATCATTATTTTTTCCTCCGAATCATTATTTGCGAGCTTTTTGTCTTTCGACAAGCCTTAACGATTATATACGAAGAAATGTCCGTTGTCAATACCGTTTTTTGATAAATACCGTGAAATTTCCGTGTTTTAACGACGGCAAAATACTGTTTTCGGTAACGATAGACATGTACAAGATCCGTCGGTAAGATTATTGAGTCTCATATGTCTTGCAATCCTTCTTATAAATGTGTTATCATTAAAACGATATGAACGGACGGATAGAACTAAAAGAAAACGAGAGACTAGAAGAGCTCGGAATAGATTCTCTTAAAATTATTCAAAATAGAGACATGTACTGTTTCACGTCGGACGCGGTGATTTTGGCAAACAGCGTTTCGGCGTCTTCGTCGGATAGAGCGCTCGACATCGGGAGTGGTTCTTTTATCATGCCTATGATCATTGCCGCGAAAAAGAACGTCGGACGTATTCTCGGCGTAGAGATACAGCCTGAGATGTGCGATATGGCAAGACGCAGTATCGAGTACAATTCGCTCGGCGATAAGATAGAAGTTATGAACGCCGATATCAACGACGTTAAGGACAGTATAGGTATATTCGATATCGTTATCTCCAATCCGCCATATTTTACGTCGGGCGGTATGAAGGAAAAAGAGGAGATACGCATCGCGAGACACGAAGTGACGCTGACGCTTAGAGAGCTGATTTCGGCGGTTCGCAGCACGCTCAAGTTCGGAGGCTCGTTCTATATGGTTCAGAAGGTATCGAGACTTGCCGAGGTCATAGCTGTAATGTCCGACGCCGATATAATTCCGAAGGAGATAACTCTCATATATCCCAAAGCGTCGAAGGAAGCCGATACGTTCATTGTGAAGGGCAAGAGGGGCGCGAAACACGGTCTCATAATGAAAAGATTCGTAGTCTATAACGAGGACGGCTCTATGACTAAAGAGGCTGAAAAAATGTATTTTAAGGACGGACGAAATGGATAAAGGACTGTATCTTGTCGCAACGCCGATAGGAAATCTCGAAGATATAACGCTAAGAGCGATAAATACGTTAAAGAGCGTCGACGTGATCGCGTGCGAAGACACGAGACACTCGAGGATACTCCTCGAGCATTACGGAATAAACAAGCGGCTAATTAGTTGTTATAAGGAAAAAGAGATGAAGGCGGGCGATGAGATAATCGCCCTTATCAGGGAAGGTAAAAGCGTCGCTCTCATAACCGACGCGGGTATGCCGTGCGTATCGGATCCCGGCGCTATAGTTGTAGATAAAGTTCGAAAGGAAGGCTTTTACGTGACTTCGATACCCGGAGCCAGCGCCTGCGTGACTGCGCTGAGCCTTACGGGGATCGCCGCGCGGTCGTTTACGTTTTTAGGATTTTTGCCCGAAAAGAAGAAGGAAAGAGAGGATGTTCTTGCAAGATACGCCGACGTAGATTCTACGCTGATATTCTACTCTTCGCCTTATAATATCAACGACGATATATCTGATATGTACGCTCATTTCGGCAAAAGACGCGTTTTTATGATCAAGGAGCTGACTAAACTTTACGAGAGCGTAGAAGAGGGCTTTTTGGATAGTTTACGCGTCGAGAACCCGAGAGGAGAGTACGTGGTCGTAGTGGAGGGGAAGGACGACTCTTCAGATAACTTCACCGATATGACTGCTGAGGAACACTACAAAGTCAATCTCATGAAATACATGAATAAAAAGGAAGCGATCAAGGCGACTGCAAGAGAGAGAGGCGTGCCTAAGGACGAGATATATAAAGCCGTTCTCGATATGGAAAGAGATTGACGTATTTGGCTTTTGAGTTATTTTCATATAGGAGAATATATTATGGATAAGAAGAAAAAATTGATCGTCATAGGAATAAGCGTCGCAGTTCTCGTAGTAGTTGCCGTCGCGATCGTTCTTGCGCTAACGCTTCACGTATCTCGCGATGGAGAGAATAACGTTACGCGCCAGAGGAAACTAAATAGCATGGGCGAGCTGAGCGTCGCGATAGGCGAAAGACTCGTTATACCCAAGATCGCGGGATATGACGAAACGGAGATATATGTCGTATATAATGTTGCCGTTACGAAAGAATACGCGGCGTCCGTCAACGGTTATGACGAAAAAGCGTCTGGCTTTTTGATCGTTTTGAAAATGGACGGAGTTCGTTATGAAATAAACGCGAATATCGATCCTTTGGCGAGCGTTACGTTCGAACCAAACGAAGCGGAGTACGACGAGAAGAGCATATCAAACAGCGGAATAGCTACGAAGTACTACGTATCGAAGAATCATAATAGAACGTATTTTGTATTGAACGATGGCTTGTATACGATAAAAGGCGCGAGCGACGCTAAGGATTATCAAAGTATCGAGAAGATAGTTAAAACGTTCTTTATGTGACGCAAAGACGTTACCGATAAGTTTTGATTTTTTACGGTATTATTTATCGTTTGTCGTTGATTTCGGACACGATGATTTCCTTAGCGGCGCGCGTTATGATCGGAATATAAAATGCGAAGGGCGTCTAGGCGCTGTAAAACGGAGCATATTGTTGAGGAATGTAAAATATATTGCTAATAGTTCTAAAGTGTGTTATCATACTGGTATAGATATGAAAATCCATATGACAAAGAGGGTAGATCATGAGAAAAAATTGCAAAATATCCGTTTAGCGATAATTCCTATGTTGTTTTTAATAACTTTTATATACAGCATAGTTACTTTTTTCACTAAGAGAGATATTCAAAATTGGTATAGCTTTTTAGGACAGATCGTACTTGCGGCGGTTTGGATATTCGCTAATCTTGGATCAAAAAAAGTATTGAAGAATAAAATATCGGCTATAGTGTCGGCAAACGTGATATTTCAAGCGCTTTTGTTTGCTCATATAATAATCTATATTTTTTACGTAAGTCAAATGCAGACAAATGATACCGAATTTGCTGAATATTTGGTGTACGGCTTTATTGTCATAGGTTTTGCGGCAATAATCATAATGATATGCGATTTGGTTGCATCCGTAACGGATATCGATCTATTTAGAAATGCGATAGAGCTTGATGCCGAGCAAGTTAATAAATTAAACAAAATATTTTTGGCGGCAATACCTTCGTTGATCGCTGTCATATTGATGCATAGTATCATAATGGTATCTGTCAATATGATGTACGTCACGTTGAATTTTTTAGGATCTATATTGCTTATAGCAATTTGGGTAGGTATGAATTTAGCGCTTGGAAAATATTTGAAAAACAAAAGATCGGCTTTGATCATATCGCAAATAGTATTTCAAGCAGTCATCTTAGTATTTATCGTTTGTTATATCGTTTTGTCTGTAATGGACTCAGGTATAGAGACTATCGGATACGTTTATTGCTTCACCGTTTTGTGTATGATAAGTATAGCGGCTCTTTTAGTATCGATCTTGCAATTGAAAGTGAAAAACAGCGCTATTGATATTCAGAGCTGAACAATGATTTTTTATTAAGAGAAAAATTATAAAATGAAATCGTAACGCGATTTTGATATAAGCGTTGCGATATTGCCCCGAGTCGTTTGACTTCGGGGATTTTTTATTCTTTTACAGCTTTTATTATTTTCTATTTAAGCTAAAAGTTTTCTTTAAGGGGCGCTGCTTTTTTTCGACGCTTCCGTATTAGGGTGATGTCGTTGAACTTTTCATTGCCACTTTTACGTATGTCGCCGTTTTATGCGTTTAGCAACAGAAAATTCTTCAAACGGTTGATTTCCGTTATAAAATATACGTTTTCGATACGTACGGCGGGCTTATCGGCTCTTTCCTTGACATAACGATCGTTTTACTATATAATTAACGCGGTCAATTCATTTTGTATTTTTTATACTTAGTGTTTTTTCGGGGTAATAGAAAAGGTTTTCGGAGGTTAAAATGTCTTCAAAAGAGATCAGTATTCTCATTGTTTTTATTCTTTATATGATCAGCATGATAGTAGTCGGCGCTATTTTTACAAGGAAGAAGATGTCGCTCTCGGACTACATTCTCGGCGGCAGAAAGCTTAATCCGTGGGTTTCGGCGATGTCGACGCAGGCGTCGGATATGAGCGGCTGGCTGCTCACAGGTATTCCGGGAATGGCTTTCGCTACGGTGAACGGAGCAAAGGAAGCTATATGGACTGCGCTAGGACTTATGATAGGTACGTTCCTCAACTGGCTGTTCGTCGCAAAGCGTCTTAGGGTATATTCTCAGGTCGCAGGGAATTCGCTGACGATACCGAGTTATCTCGGCAACCGCTTTAAGGATAGAAGGGGAATACTGAGCGCGGTCGCGGCAGTAGTCATATTTGTATTCTTTACGGTATATACGGCGTCGATGTTCTCTGCAGGAGCGAAACTGTTTTCCAATATATTCCCTCTCGATTACCGTACTGCGCTCGTTATCGGGGCGGTCGTTATAATAGTGTACACTTTCCTCGGCGGATTTCTTGCGGTGTCTTGGACAGACCTTTTTCAAGGACTGCTCATGTTTTTCGCATTGATGATCATTCCTATCGTCATGATGACCAATATGGGCGAAGAGGGCATGATCACGGCAAACGGCGTGTTTAAGAATATCGCAGACCTGTTCTATGAAGAGGCGGCGGCAGGCTCGGCGTCGGGCGTGACGTTCGGATTTTTGGGAATAATATCCTCGCTTGCTTGGGGACTCGGCTATTTCGGAATGCCGCATATACTCGTAAGATTTATGGCGACGAAGGACAAGAAGACGATACGGTCCGCTACGGTCATAGCTATGATATGGGTGCTCATATCTATGGGTTGCGCTCTTGCGATAGGAATACTCGCTACGGGCTTAGGTATTAACGTCGACGATCCGGAGCAGATACTCATCGCCGTGATAGGAAAACTCTTCCACCCGATACTTGCGGGTATTTTCCTCTCGGCGGTGCTTGCTGCTATAATGTCTACGGCGGATTCGCAGTTACTCGTAGCGGCTTCCGCGTTCTCCAATGATATTTACAGGAAATTCATAAGAAAGAACGCTTCGGACAAGGAAGCGCTTTGGGTCAGTAGAGGCGCTATAGTTGTCATCGCCATCATAGCTCTTATAATAGCGTATGACGAGAATAGTTCGATATTCAAGCTCGTACAGTACGCATGGGCAGGTTTCGGAGCATCGTTCGGCCCCGTGATTCTCTTCTCGCTCTATTCGAAGCGTATAACGATGAAAGGCGCGGTTGCGTCTATAGTTACAGGCGCTCTCACAACGATAATCTTCAAGTACGGACTTTCGCGTCTCGGAGGTTTTTGGGCGATTTACGAATTGCTTCCCGGATTCATCCTTGCGACCGCCGCGCTTTGGATAGTATCTCTCCTCGACAAAAAGAAGCCGTCTCAGGAAATATCAGACGACTTCGATAAGATGCTTGAGATAGTTAAGTCAAAGGACGGAGATCTGACTCTTAAAGAAGATATAGAAGAAAAGGCGGCGGAAACGACCGTTGCCGACGTCGTATCGGAGAATTGATGCCTTGGGATAGATCCTTTATATAATAAAAATATTCGATTGAAATGATTTTGGCAACGCGGCGTAGTTTTGTTCGCGTTGCCTTTTATCATTAATATGATTTGACGTTTAAAGAGGTAGATTATATTGTTTAATACTTATCGTGTGATAACGTCTTGATATTGCGTTTTAGCAGTATACGCGACGTTGACGGCTTCAACGATATGGATTTTTGTTTTTGTACTGTATAGATGTTTAATAGATGGATCAATGGCGATTTTAACTAGTGATAGTTGATTTTGACGAGCGATAGTGATAATGATTTTTGTTAGCGTTATATAAAAAATAAAAATTTGCTCAAAAAGTTGTATTATTTAGTTGACAGCAGCGCCGATAATATTATATAGTGTTATGGCAACGGAGAAAGTTGTAACTTCTACGGCCCCATGGTCAAGCGGTTAAGACATCGCCCTTTCACGGCGGTAACAGGAGTTCGATTCTCCTTGGGGTCACCAATATTAGGAAGTTTAGCTCAGCTGGGAGAGCATCTGCCTTACAAGCAGAGGGTCATAGGTTCGAGCCCTATAACTTCCACCAAAACAAATACCGCCTATTATTAGGCGGTATTTGTTACTTAAAATATAAGATAAAGATTGCTAATAACGTGATATTTTACTATTCTTTAAGCAGTTTTTCATTAATTTATGTTTATTTTTTCTTTTACATTATTCTTGAAATTTTTTTAGAAATAATAACGCGTCTTTTGCTACAAATTATTATTGTATAACAGCATAAATGTCGCATATGATATTATTTATATTTATGTTTTAATAAAAGTGAGCGAAAAGTTATTAATAGAGCTTGTAAATATATATGTTAATTGTTAACAACATTAATCAAATTTGTTTAAAATGTAAATTTTGGTAAAATTTACATTTGGATGAGGTTGTAATTTTAATATTTTTTGAATGAATTTCTTTAATTATGAGTATTTCAGTTTTAAAAATGGTCAAAATTAAAATTATAGATTGATTTTTGCTTGTTAATCGTTATAAAATTTGATATTATGATAACGAAGGAGTTATATATGATATATAAAAATTTGGAAAAATTCTATTATAAAAGTCGAGAAGAGTATGAAACGCAATATTTATTGTGTTTTAATAATGTGTCCGCGGAAAAATTGAATTTTTTTATTAACGGCTATCAGGCATTTTATGTTAACACAAATGAAATTACTAATTTGATCTACGACATAATGCAAGCGAATAGGAGACTGGACAATATTTGCGCTAGGCTTCCCGGTATTGCATTGACACAATATAAAAGAAATAAGTTGATAGATGAAATCAATATAACTAATGAAATAGAAGGTGTTTACAGTACTAAGCGAGAAATAAGCGATATACTTGATGATATCAGTATCAAAGATAAATCATTGAGATTTGTCAGTTTGGTAAAAAAGTATGAGAAAATTATGGACGCTGAAGAAATTAATTTAAAAAGCTGTGAAGACGTAAGAAAACTTTATGATGAAATAGTTTTGCAAGAAGTGATTACGGCTAATTTAAATAATGTGCCCGATGGTAAATACTTTAGGAAAAATTCCGTTAGCGTATGGAACAATAGACAAGAGCAGATTCATAGCGGACTCATGCCAGAAGAAGCGATAAACGACGCAATGGAAAAGGCATTAGGTATTTTGAATAGCGAAACAGGTAATAAACTTATAGATATTGCAATATTTCATTATTTGTTAGGTTTTATACATCCATTTTATGATGGGAACGGGCGTATGAACAGGTTTATAAGCAGTTATATGCTTTCAAAAGAACTTAATAATCTTATAAGCTACGGGCTTTCAGCCGTAATAAAAGAAAACAAAAATAAATATAATAGGTTTTTCAAAATAACAAATGATAAAATAAACCGAGCTGATCTTACGCCGTTTATTACTAATTTTTTGGAATTTATAAAGACAAGTTTGCTTCATATGAACGATAAACTTATGGAAAAAGAGGAAAAACTTGAATACTATAAAATCATTTTGGAAAAAGTTTATTGCGGTAATGAGAAATATTACGATATATTATTCTTTTTGTTGCAAAATGCGTTATTTGGATTTGAAGGATTAAAGATGTCCGACTTGCGGCAAATCGGATCTTTGGGATATTCTGTGATTAGGAAAACGTTGGAGCTGAATAAAGAAATAATACAAATAAATAATGTAGGTAAAAGGTCGTTCTATACTGTTAACTTGACCAAACTCGATAGACAAGCTGATTATATATAAAATAAATGTCTATTTAGAGATAATCCATAATAGAGGTATAACGATTCGTTAATAATGACATATGTTGCGAATTATTGCATGAATACTCTAAACTAGATCTACGGAATAGTATTGAATATTGCGTACAGAGCGCAAATTTATTGTGATAGGAATAAGAGTTGAGGCTTTGGCAATACTCCTTTTCGAGACAAAAATAAAAAGGAGAATTGCGCGGAGAAACGTCTCGGGAAATACCGCGCATACGTATACGCGTCAATATGAAACTTAACCAAAAAGAAACGCAGTTAATTACCGAATTGAAAACGCAGGAAGAGCTCTGTATGCAGAAATATGACTTTTACTCTGCGCAAGCGAAAGACCCTGAGCTCAAGAAGTTGTTCAAGAAAATCTTGAAGCACGAACAGAATCATTACGATATGCTCAACGATTTGATGAAGGGAAATATGCCCGCTATAAAGACTAGAAAGCCGAGCTCGGCAAAGTACGAGCCTACCGCTACGCATAAGGGCGATCAGGCAAGCAAAGACTTCGATAAGTTTTTGTGTACAGATATCATAGCTACGGAAAAGTACGTCGCGACAACTTACAATAACGACTTATTTTATTTCGTATCTCCCGAAGTTCGTAACGTGCTCAATGCGATAATGACCGACGAACAAAATCATGCCGAAATGATCTGGAAGTATAAGGTCGCAAATAAAATGACGGCGTAAATATACGATAAGCAATAGAATACCGTAGGATATCTTCTGCGGTATTTTTGTTATATAGAAAAACCGCTTGCTGAGCGAATTCGAAAAGAGCTTTACCATATAGTCGTATTTTACGGGATAAGCGTCTTTACATTTTTACATTGAAACAGCTAATAAGTTTTTACCCAAATTTTAGAAATGCAGGCGAAAGATTACGTTTTTATCCGTAATTCGACCATAAAAATAGCGAAAAATATGGCGATGTGAGAAATAGTGTCGTGACAAATACATTTTCAAAGCGTTATAATATGATCGTTCAATGGAGGACGACATATGACTTTCGGTGAAAAATTGAAAAAACTCAGAAGCGAAAACGCATTGACGCAAGAGCAATTAGCGGAGAAGATATTTGTTACAAGAACCGCAGTATCGAAGTGGGAGACCGGCGAAGGTTATCCAAGTATAGACAGTCTCAAAGCGATATCGAATCTCTTTAACGTGAGCGTTGACGAGCTCATCTCCGACGCTGATATAGAGAATAAAAAATCGCTTGACGTGAAAGCCGCGAAACGCTCGTATTTTTCGGGTATATTATTATTGCTCACGGGAGCGCTGGTGCTTTTCCTTTCGTTCTTTTTTAGGGGCGACAGCTTTTTTCTCGGTTATCTGCGGGGATTATTCATAGGTATATCGATCGTGGTGATACTGATAGGATTCTTCATTTTCATATATGAATTTGTACGCGCCGTAAATAAAAAGTAACTCGGAGAAAAGATGGTATAACAATAGATGCGAAGCCGTATAAGTCATTGAAAGACGAATTTTATAGCTTTGACTCGTTAGTATAGAAGCAAGGTTCTTTTTATACGCTTTACGTAAAGCGGCGATTATGATAAAGTATTATTATCGGTATTAGTTCTATAAAGAGATAGTGAGGTCAAGAATGAGCATTACGGTCAATCTATATTACAAGGGCGCAGGCGACGCCGCAAGAAAGTTCGCCGAGGAAATGGAGACGAGCGGAACTGCAGACGCGATAAGGGCGGAGGAAGGCAATGAAAGATACGAATATTTTTTGTCGTTGTCCGATCCCGAAACTGTTCTTCTCATTGATAGATGGGAAGATCAGGAGGCTATAGACAGACATCACGCTACGCCTATGATGAAAGAAATAATGCGTCTGAGGGAAAAGTACAATCTCTCAGTGACAGCAGAGAGGTATGCTGAAGAGGAAGTTCCCGATAAAGATAGAGAGTTCGTAAGAAATTGAAGGGCGTAGATCTAAACGTCTTATCGAGATAACGAACGTATAAGACTTTAGAAAAGTTGTTTCAAAAGCAGAAATTGTGCATACATATATTATATATTTGCAGTTACAACGCGGCAGGATTTTGTTCTCGATGCGGTACTCTAAAGCTATATTGCCAGCAAAATAAGATAAATGAATTAACTAATTAAATTTTACTGTCCAACTTTTTGGGGTCATAGCAATCCGACAGTTCGGTTTTATTTTCTTTTTCGGATATTATAACGTTAATTTCACGGTTTACGGGTATTCGTAATAACTCGTTATAGTATGGAGCCGTCGTAAAAATCGTCAAGTATCATCGAGTATCGGACGAACAAGCGAAAAATGCGGATATTGATCGAAACTGCGTTAAGAAAGGTATGCCGTATCGCTGGATTTTTTTCCCTCGTTATAGTAATATAAATATCGGTAAACGTCGATAAATCATATTGCGGCGACGTTCGAGTATTTTGAATACTTTAGGTAAACGGTCAAAGAGTGGATAAACCTTCGTTATAACGAAATAATTCAACCTATCGACAAGTAACGCCGCATTATAAACGTGTTGAAAATCAATCTAAAGCGAGGAGTTTGGGAGCTCGATATAAGAAAATGAAAGATTTAATGAGACTTTTTATAACTTTTTTCAAAATAGGACTCTTTACGTTCGGCGGCGGATACGCTATGATATCTCTGATAGAGCGAGACGTCGTCGTCAAACGTAAATGGATGACGCGTGAAGATATGATGAATATCGTCACGATAGCGGAGGCGACTCCCGGACCTATATCGGTAAATACCGCTACGTTCGTCGGAACGAAAGTCAAGGGCGTCCTCGGCGCGTTCTTCGCGACGTTGGGATTGGTTCTTCCGTCGTTCTTCATAATAGTCGCGGTGTCGCTCGTGCTTAACGAGGTAAAAGATATCAAACTCGTTAATTACGCTCTTCGCGGTATTCAGGCGTGCGTCGTCGTGCTCATATGCAACGCTTTTGTGAAATTCTTCAAGGCTATGGAAAAGAGCCCGATACCGATCGTTCTCTTTATCGGCGCGTTTGCAGTATCGTTTTTTACGGGATTCAACGTTATTTTCATCATACTTATCGGCGCAGGATTCGGACTGGCTCTTACGGTCATCAACGTAGTTCGTTCGAACAAGATAAAAAAGAAGGAGTCCGCGGCGGATAAAGAAGGCGAAGATTGCGGCGGCGATTTGGAAAACTGCGAAAATAACGGCGAGAAAGACGCATCGGCTACTGAAAAAACGCAGTCGGGAGTCGAAGAAGATACGTCTTGCGGCGATAGCGCTATAAACGAAGAAAACGCCGCCGAAGCCGACGGCGGAGATAATCGCGTCAGCGAGGGCAACGTCTTAATATCCGATAATGAAGAAGGAGGAAAAGAGCTATGATATACCTCGAACTTTTTTTCACTTTTTTCAAGATAGGACTATTCACGTTCGGCGGCGGATACGCTATGATACCAATGATACAGCAAAGCGTTGTCGCTAAAGGTTGGCTCACTGTTGACGAAGTAATGAGTTTCGTCGGCATTGCGGAGTCGACGCCAGGTCCGTTCGCCATAAATATAGCTACGTTCGTAGGAATGTCGCAGTCTGGAATTTTGGGAGCCGTATGTACGACGCTCGGAGTGGTTATGCCGTCGTTTATTATAATATACGTCATAGCGAAGTTCTTCGGCAATTTTATGAAGAACAAATATTTTGCCGGCGCGTTCAGCGGGATACGACCGGTAATAGCGGCGCTCATAGGCGTAGCGTTTTTCGAAGTGTTGTTATCGACGTTCTTCGGCGGATTCAAGATGAAGGACTCTTCTACTTGGGCTAATTTCTTGAGCATTGACTTTGTGGCGATAATTATTGCCGAGATAGCGTATCTCTTCAAAAAGTGTTTTAAGAAAATTTCTCCGATATTACTCATTGTCATATCCGCGCTATTGGGAATGGGACTATATTCGCTCGAAGCGTTCTTATTGACGTGACGCGATAAAACCAAAGCCGAACGTAAGAAGCGTTAAGATATATCGGTTAACTCGTAAATGAATTGTTTTTCTATAATGTTGAAAATAAGACCGATTATCAAAGTTTTAACGCTTAAAATTCCATATTACTTTGTATTAAGCGGCAACCGGTCAAATGGTCAGATAAAATAAATGTACGTCAAATATCGACGGCAGTTTGAAAGAGAGGTAACGAACAATGAACAAAACGGCGCTTGTAACAGGCTCCTCGAGAGGAATAGGACGCGCGATAGCCGAGTATTTCGGAAAGAACGGTTATAACGTCGTCGTAAACTATATCAAAAACGCAGAAAAGGCTCGGGAAACCGTCGATATTATCAACGGTTATTCGAGAGCGATCGCAGTTCAAGCTGACGTATCGAAAGAAGAGGACGTCAAACGAATGCTCGATAAGGCGAAACTCGAGTTCGGCAAAATCGACGTTATAGTGAATAACGCGGGAATATGCCGCTACGAGCTCACGGATATGACAACGGCGGACACTTTCGGACGTATACAGGATGTCAACGTCTGCGGCATACATAACGTCGTGAAAAATATTCTTCCCGATATGCTCTCAAAGGGCGAGGGAAATATAATAAATATAGCGTCTATATGGGGCGTAAAGGGTAGCAGTATGGAGGCGGCGTATTCCGCTTCGAAGTTCGCCGTAGTGGGCTACACTAACGCGCTTGCCCGCGAAGTCGGCAGGAGCGGGATAAGAGTCAACAGCATTTCACCGGGCGTTATAGCGACCGATATGCTTCAAGGTATTGAAGAAGAGACTATAGAATCGCTGAGAGAAGAGATAGCGCTCGGAAGAATAGGGGAGCCCGAAGATATCGCCAAGGTAGCGTACTTTCTCGCGAGCGATATGAGCGCGTACGTTACGGGACAAAATATAGTCGTAGACGGCGGATTTATTTGATTTTTTTTATCGGTTTAGGCGGCTTTTTATTCATATGGATCTTACGTTTGAAGCGGTTTTGCTAGGGTAGCGCGAAACCGCTTTTTTTCTTTATCGAGTCAAGAAAAAGTTTCCTATTTTTTCATGTTTTTTATCGCTCTAAATCGCTGTTTTTCATTGTTTTAGTAAGAAAAAAATCATTTGAGCGACGCTAATGATCCGGTGAAATTTGTAGTGCATGTAAGACTTGTTTTGACTTTTGCCGACATCGTTATGCCGAAAGAAAAAATCTTCGAAAAGAAAAAATATTTGAGATTTTGTTTGAGTTAAGTAATTCTTAATAAAATTTATAAAAACTTTAATATTATTATTTTTAGTTATACTATTTTGTAAAAACTCGCGTTTCGCAATAAATCGGCAGGTAAAAACTCGCGAATGTAAATAATTTTAAGTTATATTTTTGCAATTTTTTTGATGTAAACCGCTGTTTTAATATTATCAAGAATTTATTAAGTAATATATAAGATTTGTAAGTTCGGGCGATTAGCTATTGCGCTCGATTTAACGCAATGCTATTATATATAGGTAGAATTGCCGTTATATCGGACTTATTACCCGAGTGAACGGTATATTCTCGGTTTCCCTAAAAAGCGTGAGGTATACCCTTTTGAGAAAATAGGGTTCGGCGGAATGAGAATAGTCGTCGCAAAATCGAAGGCAATTCGGGAAAGGCAACTTAAGTAAAAATCACGTTTTGATAAACTCGTTCCCGAACGTTGAGGGAATATGAAAATAAAAGTGTTTCGAAGGAATAAAAATCGTTTGAGTATCCGATAAGGGTAAAGGAGTAAGTATGAGAGCATACGGGTCGAAATCTAAAAAAATAACGGCGGTAGCTATAGTGGCGGTATTGATATTTGCGATGGTACTGTCGATAGCGGCTTACGCTACGTTCAGAGCGAATACGAATGGAGGAGGCATAGCCGGCGGCGTAGACGTTCCCGTTACTACGGCGGATATTACGGGCAATGAGCTAAAGTCTAACGGCGCTACTATCAGCGGCAGTAACGTTAGGCTCAATAAGCATACCAGCCGTAACAATAATTCGATAGACGTTACCGATACTGCAGGCGGCACCGATTTCCATACTTCCCGTTTCCCGACCAATTACGTAGAGATACCGAGCTACGGAGTGGAATACAATCTCGGAAAACTATTTGCCACGTCCACGAGCGGCAGCGTCGGCAGCAGAGCCGTCGGCGTCGAAACGTTTTATCATGAGAACGCGAACAATATAGTTTTCAAGCCGAGCCAATATTATACTGGCGACTGGACTAACAGCAACGGTTATGGAAATAACGAATATGCGATAGGAGCGTCGTTTGACTGCGCGTCGGTTGTCGGTAATTTAAAGATAGTTCCTTTCAGAAGGATCATCTATTATACCACGTTAGCTCTTCCCGACGGCGTCAGCGTCGAGAATAACGGCGTAACGATGAACTTTTCCGCAAAAGCGATAGGAAATGCTAATAGCGGCAGATCGGTGCGTTTTGCGTATTCCGTCATTGCGGAGACTGACGTCAACGGTATAAACTCGGTTCTTACCGGACGTACGGGTTCGACTACTAACAGTCAAGGATTTTTCAAGGATGCGAATACAAAGGTCGACGCCGTCAAGTTGATAAATGCATTAGACGACGATTTGAGTTACGCGGCGGGTCAGACGAGGATCGCGGCTCAGTGTCTTGAGGCGTCGAGCAGTGTAAATCACACTTTTTCCGCGAACGGAGTAAGCGTACCGAACGGCACGAGGTTCATAAGAGTAATGTTTGCAGTCGAGGCATGGGACGCCGGTTCGAGTAGCTGGATTGCCGGCTCTAAGAACTACAGCGCTTATTCTTCTTTACAGGATATCAAGGTAACGTTCAACGATTCGTCGACGTCGGTAAAGAGCAGCGAGATAACTGTCGATAGCGACAGCGATAACTGGACTAACGAGAAAACCGTATCTGTAAAATTCAACGCTTATAACGGCGGATTCAGTCTTGCAGAGAGCGATCTTAAGAGAAAGATAACGTTCGATCTTTTCGACTACAACGCCAATAACGGCGAAGGCGCGTGGGTAAATAACGTTACGGTCGACAATCTTAGCAGCGCGAGAGGCGCTGACGGCAGACTTCTTGCCGAATATATGGGACGGGCGGGGACGTCGATACGAGCCACCGATCTTGACGGCAATATTACGACGAAGAATTCCGATAAGGTCGGCGCCGGCGTAAAATTGAAATTGCGAACTAGCAGACTCAAAGTCCGATTTAATAACGGAGGAAATTGGGTCGAGGCCAGCATAGATCGATCTAGCGAAGGAACGGGATCGACCGGAATAATCAAATACCTCGATTCCAAACGACCTATTAATAATAATATCAATATTATGGTAACCAATCTCCTCGAAAGAGGATTGCCTATCAAAATATCCGAAATAGCTTCGGGAGGTACGCTTGCTACGAGCGCCGCTAACGGTTTGAACGTATCGCAAGACAAACTGTATTATTATTTCCTAAGCGCGGCGGAGACGTTTGACAGCATCAACCTTTCCAACGTGAACGGTACCGAGATAAAGAATGCGAGCGGTCAGTCTTTAACGACGTCGATGCTTTCCAATCTGCCTAACGTGTTCAGCGGAGATATGAACGACAGACCGCACGGGCAATATAGGGTAGTATTTTACGTTAAAGATATAGCCGGTAACGCGGCTCCGATCACGGTGCGCACTAAGTATCCAAATGAGACTAATACGAACGGAGCGGTCAATATCATAGTCGACGAGTCGGGAGATATAACGAACGGCAGTTTGGAGGCTAAGATAGAGAGATTGGATTATTCATATAATCCTATTTCCGGAAAGACGGAGACAGATTGGACGAAGGGCTTCATAAAACTTACGCTCACGTACAGAAAGAACGAAACTACGTCTTACGTACAGAATTCCGGCGTTATATTCAAGATAACGGCAAAAGACAGGGCCGATGCGGGTAATATAATAGATATAACTAACCCGTACGCCAGTAGCATGAAGGACGGCGTCTATACCGCTACGTACGGATTCGGTACGGATGTAATAGACGCAAAGTTTGCAATAATATCTCAGTTCTGCGACATAAAGATCTCTGCGATGAAGGGCGCCAATGAGAATATAGAACTCGAGGGACGTTTTGTCGACGACAACGGCGTCGCTATAGATAAATCAGAGTATACGGTTCGTTTGGAGAACGCGGAACTTGAATATTCGATAAAGAGTATCGACGAGAACGGCGTTGAAAGCGGATATTTGAACGATACCGATTTTATCAACGGAAATAAAAATATTGCTATCGTCGTAACGGGCGGAAACGGCGGAAGATACGTTTCGCTTTATGAAGAAGGCAGGAAGATGTATATCCAGTATGCTCTTCTCAATGATAGAAAAGATTATAATGCGACGTCGAGCGATCTTGCCGGAGCGACGTGGATCGACGCGAATTACAATACCAATAATTCAAACGGACAGTTGAATATGTATCTCGGTATCGGCGGAAGCGACTCCTATAACGGAACTAACTGGATTAGGCTCGTCGACAAAGACGGTAATAATATAACGAGCCATACCGGAAAAATAGTATTCCGTGTAGCGCTTTTCGATGGAGAGTGGCTGTATTTCGATCAAACGACGGAAGAGAATCCTGAAAACTATTCCGACAATACGCTGATAGTCAGCAGACTTGATAACGTAGCTCCGGAGGCTACCGTTACGATACAGCACATGACTCGCAACGAAGAGTGGATAGACGTTACGAGCGGAAAGTGGTTCTCAAGAGATGCTAAATTGGTAGTTACGCTCAATAACTATAATGACCTTATGAGTCTCAATATGAGCGACAGCGCGGCAAATATGGCTTTCGAAGATATTTTCGGAGACCCGAATCTGGATATTTACTGCGACGGAGGCTCTGACAGCGAACACCTCAAAATCGAAGGCGATAAGATAATATATACGTTGCATATCGGCAAGAGCGTAGACGTACATAATTTCGTGAGACGCTTCGGCTTGAAACTCGTTACTCCCGCGGGTAACAAAGGAGCCGTAACCACGGCTAACGGGGTAGAGGAGCCCGAGGGCGGATTTTGGTTATATTACGATAATATTTTGCCTGCGCTCGTTATAACTGCAGGTAACGACGAACCCATAACCATAGACGAGTATACCAATATGGAGAGTCTCGCTAAGTGGTTCAATTATAATACCGAGTTTAAGGCGGGTGACAACGGACAGGAACATTCTCCGAGCGGACTTAAATACACAGTGAAAGTATTCGAAGGTGAGGTAAGTTACGAAGATTGTATCGGAGGAACTATAGAACCTATCTTGACGGACGAATTTACTTCGGCAGGAAATTATACTTATCCCAGTCTCATACAGCATAAGCAGATGTATACTTTCCTTGTAGACGTAGTGAGCGGTTCCGATCGCTTCCGTTCGATCGCTTATACGGTTAAGGTAGATACCGTTGCCGACGGAATAACGCTCGGACAATGGACGTCGAGCAAAGATAATATCAAGTATATTACCGATGACGCTCATACGTTTAACGCTGAAGTAACGCTTGATAATACCGATAAATACAGCGAAAACAAGTATGTCTATATAGTGACCGATAAGGTAATGTCCGATACGGATATCGAAACGTTGTTTAATGAGGTGACCTTCGATACGCTGGTCGGAGACATGGTCATTACGGACAGCGTATCGTCGGGCGGCAATGTCAGCATACAGAATTTCGGCGATTATATGGCGTCAAACGCTAGCGTAGGCTTTGGTAAATGTTACGTTTATATCTTTAGCTATGACGAGGCGGGCAATATAGGAATAGCTACGGCGCTCGTAGAAGGAGAAGAGACCGATACGCTCGAGGCTGTGATAGACTCGAGAGATTATTCGGTCGTACTCAATAAGAGTTCCGAGAACGGTACCTTTACCGCAAACAGCGAAGGTATTACCGTAAGCGAGGTAACGAAGACCGTTAAAGCCGGCAGCGTATTCGCATTCGAAGCTACTGCTGCAAACGGAGCTATATTCCTCGGTTATAAGACGGACGTTGACGGCGACGACGAAGCTAACGCTAACGCTTCTAAGACGTTCATCGTAGCTTATGACGAAAATGCCAGTTACAAATTTATCGCAGTATTCAAGAAGGTCGTGATCATAAGCGATATCGACAACAATATGCAGATAGATTTGAGCGGCGGCGCTTTGAGCATCAAAGTACCTACGGGTACTGCGACGGTATTCGCGGATGCGAACGTCTCCATAGATCTTTCTTCCACGGAGTATTTGAAGGTCGAATATTACGCGGACGGAGCTTGGAGAGGTTCCGATATAGACAGCTATATAGGAAGTGAAGGCGGTAACTATTCGTATAGGATATCTATAAGCGATTTAGGTAAGTATGAATATTATATGTCGGACTACTTCATGAGTTCGGTAGTTATATCTAACAGACTGTCGCTGAGAATCGACTTCGATATAAATAACACGGCTCGTAGTTACGTCTACAATAATGTAGATTTTGTAAACGTGTCCGATATCGTGAACAGCCTTTTCTTCAATAAGGTCACGAAGGATGAAAACGGCGACTATGCGATAAATAACGGCGGAAATTATCTTCTCAGCGTCGAAAGACCCGTCATCAACAGCGAAAGCAATACGCTCGAGAGAACCGAGGACTTCACGGCTAAGTTCATCGAAGGAATAATCAACGCTGCCGACGTGAGCGCATATCTTACGCTCACCGACAGAAGATCGGGAGAAACCGTTACAAACATAAAGAACGCTGGAGAATATACATTTGCGTTCAGTTACAGATATTCAAGCGGCGTTCCAAACAATTCGGATAATATCGAAGATTACGACATCTCGTTCACCTACGATTTTGTTGTTGAAAAGAGAGAGTTTACGGTTACGCCTATTGGCGGCTCTGTGGATCGCGAGTACGACGGTACCGATATTGTAGAAGCATCTACTAACCATATGGATTGGTCGCAGTACGTTACGCTTGGCAATCTTGCCGACGGAGAGAGCCTATCCGTACTCAATCTTATGGCGGATTCCTTCACGTTCGACAGCGAAGGCGTCTTACTTGACGCAAACAACGGCGCAAGAATAAGAGGATTCAGATTCAGTAACGAAAACTATCAATATAACGGAGCGAACGAAATATTCTTCGAAGACGCCAATATTACTCCTTACAGGTTGTTATTACAATACACCGGTCTTGAGTACGCAAAGACTTACGACGGTACGGATAAAGTTTGCGATGAGGATATAGATGATTTCAAAAAACTCATGGCAGGACGCGGAGATACTTCCGATTATTACTTTATGGTCAGAGCGGTAGTTATGGGCGAAGACGTATCTTTCGAATTCGGCGAGGACGTACTCGTGCTCGATTCGAAGAATGCCGGCGACAGAACTATCACCATATCTAAAGACGCTTTCAATATATACGTTGACGGAGCGCCTTCCGCTAACTATATAGTCGGAGGCTTCGAGGACGTAGAAGGCGATAATATAATAATTAATGCAAATATTGAGAAGAAAGAGATCACGATCTCATATAAGAAAGGCGTAAGAACGTTCAAGGAATTCGATGCGAAAGGATTCAATTATCCGCTCAATTATACGGGACTTGCAGAGAGCGACGTCACGATGGATAAAGGCGAGATAGTTTCCGTAGATTCTTACGGTATACCGACTGTATTTAACGGAGTATACACCGTCGAGAGAGACGGAAAAGATCCGTTGGGAGTTTGGGATCAGGGCTCGTACGTTCTCACTTTCGATAATTCGCTTATAGATAACTACGTGATCGTGGGAAATAACGAGTTCGTTTATCTCATCACTCCGAAGGAATTGTACGTCAAGATAGCGGAGAAAGTCGGAGCGGATAACGTGAGCGACGCGTCGGCTTTCGTCAACTTCAAGTATTACGACGGTTTGGCGGTTCAGTATCAAGAGACGTTCACGGCTAACGGCGCTGCCGGAGCCAATGCGATAACTTATATCGTCAGCGACGGCCGCGGAGAGCTCTACGATATGATATCGGGCTATTCGATAGATATAACTTTCGATATGCCGAACGCCGTCAACGCAATGGTCCACGAGATCGGCAGATTGACGAGCAGAGTAACGTTTAACGGCGAAGCTACAGGTAACTATAACGTTACGTATACGAGAGACGGAAATAGCTTCTACGAGATCAGAAAGAGACCTCTTGTCGTTAAACCCAATATTACGGCTTTGGAATATACCGGCGAGACGCAAGTTCTTACGTTCTCGAAGTATACGGGCGAAAGCGACAATTTCACGATAACCGACGGTATATCTATAGACGATTCGTGGAGTTTTGACGCAAGCGTTAATGAATTCAGGAACGCGGCGTTCAATATGAGCTTCACCCTCGTCAATGAAGGCGGAGAGAGCGGAATCGGAGTCGGAAATTACGTATGGAAGTTCCTTTCCGACGCGTATAAAGATCAGATGTCGCTGCAGAACTACAGTTTCAGCGTATCTTCGGATGCGGAAGCGGAGATAATAGCCGCCAAACTTTATCTTAAGTTCAACGCTTCGCACTTTGCGGGAACGCACTATTACGACGACAGAAGCATATCTCTCGACAACAAACTTCCGTCTATAATCGTCAGCGAGATGAACGGTAATTTCGATATTATCGACAGCACCGGCAGCGTAACTACGTTAAAAGATCTGTCGGTCGGAAATATAACGCTAGAATATAAGGTCAACAATACTAAGACTGGCGGAATATGGACAACGCTCGATGAGAGCAATTATTCTGCGGGTCAGATAGCCGTATATACTGTTATAAGCAATAATACGAATAGCGAGAATTATCAGATAGTCAACCTCGTCGACGGCGAAGCGGTCAAGATACCTGCGATAGGCGGAGGAACCGTAGCCATTGATGATAGCGATATCTACGAATTCACGATAAGCCCTGTCACGATATCCGTAACGTCGAATATTTTGGAACAGAATTACAGAACCGACAATATCGCGGCGATAGCAAAGAAAGCGTTCTCTTATTCGATAAACGAGGGAGCTTATCTTGAAAGCGAAGGATTACATTCCCAGCTTGATTTGACGAGCAGTACGACCGTAAAGATCAAAGATACGGATACTAATTCCATAGTGAATATAGTCGATCCCGAGGCTTATCTTGACGCGGGAGTGTATCAGATAGACTTTTCGATCCTCCAAGGTTATTTCTCGTCTGCTCCTAACTACAGACTTGTATTTACGAGTGAACACAATAACCGCATAACGATAAATAAGGTAGCTATTTACGCAAGAATAACTTCGAAGATAGTTAAGGAAGCGGGCGGAGACGCAAGCGCCGTTAAGAACGGAGTATACGACAGCAATATTCACGTTATGGAAGCGAAGGTCTTCGTCGATGAGTACGGCAGAGTGATTGCGGACGAGAGCGGCAGCGAAGTCGCGTACTTCGTAGCGCAGAGCGCTCTTGGCGAGAACGCTGTCAATCAGGGTCAATACAGACTCGTATACGTCGACGAAATAACGCTTCTCGATACTACGTATACAAGTAATATCAGTTCGATGAAGAACTACATATTCAACACGAACGAGAACAATATAGAGGGAAGCAACAGCTTTACCATTACCAAGAGAGCCGTAAATATCAGAATGGTGAGAAAGGACGGTCAGCAGGAGAACTCCGAAGTATTCGGACAGGTAATTAGTAATAACGGAGTAAATTACACGTTCGATCTTATCAATTCGTTTGATTTCGAAGTGACTAACTACGCAGATAACGTCGACGCGTTCAAAGAGAGGTTCGCAAGCAATCTCAAGTACGACTTTACTGCAAGAAGCTCTTCGGTAACTGCGGAAAGAACCGTATATGACATCAAGTTTAACGGTTACGCGGCTGCGATACAGGATTCGAACTACGTCTTTAATATTTCCGAATGGAGCGGGTTCGTTCTCAGTAAGAAAATAATAGAGTCGGAGATTGTTTACGATAATTCGACGATTGCTCCGACCTCTCCGACGTACGGTAAGGATGCTAATTCCTTCAATCCGAGCAAGATAGATATAAGATATAGATTCAGAAGCGATAGAACCGTTATCAATAATATATCCGATTATCTTGAAAAGACGCCTGAGATAGTAGTCACAAAGGGTCAATACGATGCGATAACCGATACCGTTCCTTACGTATATACGATAGACGTGAGCGGAATCGTTTTCAGAGACGGAATAGGTAACGAAAGACCTCTTTACGAGACCTATACTCTTAGAAATATGACGGACGAAGGCGATACCAGATTCGAGGTCAATATCAAGAGAGCTTCTCTCGAGCTTTCGATAGCGGTAGGCGTGGAAGAGCCTGTCGGCGGTTACGTCTACGGAAAGAACGAGTTCGATCCGAATAACGTCGATTCGTATCGCGTGAATACTCCGGGCATTGTTGAGGGAGATAAATTCACCTGCGATATAATTCCCGAGTTCGTAAGAGATAACGGCGACGGAACCGTTACGTTCAAGGCAACTATCGCTAACTACAGCGTTGAAAACGAGGTGTTCTATAACATCAAAATCAAAGCCGATAGCATTGAATACGTCGTTAAAAAGGCGGATATAACGGTCGGTATAATGAGCGGCGGAGCTAGCGGTAACATCGTTGAATACAACGCTAATTTCCTTAACTACTTTACCGCGTCTATAGCGGGTCTGCCTTCATTCGACGCGGCTCTTGCAAGCGGTATCTCGACGAAGTTCAAGATAACTAAGGCTGTGAAGAAGTCGGATAAGGAAGGTTACAGCGATATTACCGTCAACGTAGAGAGTTATACGGTCGCTGATAAATTTAGCGAGAACTTCGATAGATACTACGTTATAAGCATTGCGGAGGGAGACGGCGTTACGGTAGAAGCTAAGAGAGCTCTCCTCAGTATCAATGCGGGAATAGGAAGCAAAGAATACGCGGTTGACTACAGCGAAGAGACCTATCCGTTTGCGAATATGAACGTAACGGGCTTTGTATTCGATACCGATAAGGCGTACGTATTTACCGATCTTGTGGACGAGACGACGACAAGGTTCCTGAAACTCGATCCTGCAAGAGTCGACGCTTATAACGCTCTTACTGTTCAAAACGAGCCTATTTCCATCAACGGAAGCAGTCAGTATTTCGTTGTCGACGATACCCTGATCGCTCAGAGCGATGAGATGTATCTCTATGACGTCAATATGATATTCGTATTCAAAGTCACTCCTTGCGTTATCAACGCTAAGATAAATAAGAAGAACGCCGAGGGTGAGAACGGATATTCGTTCGTATTCGGCGATAACGCTAAAAAGATATACGACAGTATCGAGATAGTTATTTTGAGAGAGAGCGACGCTACTGCTACTCCTATCGAAAATAACGGCATCATAAGCGTTGAGGGAGAGAGCGAGATAGGCGATTCCGAACATTATTATCCGGTAGTCGGCACTCACTTTATCAGAACTAACTTCAAGCTCCTCGATAAGGTCAACTACACGCTCGTACACGGCGATATGGATACCGTGAGCGTAAAGGTCGCGCCTAAGGAACTCAAGTACTTCTTCAACAACGATTATCCGATAACCGAGGAATTCGGCGAATACTCGTTCCTCGAAGAAGCGGAACTGTTCGCAAGCAAAGCGAAATACTCGATAGACGCAAGACAGTTCGTTCCCGGATATGAAAGTATCGACGTGAGCGTCGTAAGAGCCAATGCGGCGGATATGTCCGTAGCTGTAGGCAAGTACGCTCTCGCGCTCAAGACTCTCGACAGGAACTATACTCTCTCTCTTGCGGGGGATCCGTGTTACTACGAAGTAAAGGCTAAGAACGTTGAATTCAACTTTGCCGATATAGAGAAAGATTACGGATTCACGCTTTCGGAGCTCAAGAATATCTACGATTATTCTACGGGTAAGAGAGAAGCTATTCTCCAGTCTTTCGTAAAAGGTTGGACGAATATCAAAGAGTCGGTAAGAAAGGAGATAATGAACAGCTTCACATTCGCGGTGAGCGGCGATACTCAGGACGTATTCGCTATAACTTCGGAGACTAACGAGCCGTATACCGTGAGCGTATCCTTCGGAGAGAACCAGAATATAGCGGCTAACTATAATACGTTCAGTTTGACAGTCAACGCTATAGCGCTCGAGAGAGCGATAACCAATTCCGACAGAACGGAGATATTCAAGGGTCTAAACGATCCTATAGCTCTCGGAATAGTATCGAACAACGCGTTCTTGAACGTTGAGAGCGACGTCAACGTCGTTATCGCAAAAGACGGCGTTGAAGTGGATAGCATTATAGAGGTCGGCGAGTATACCGTCAAAGTTACTTCTACGAACGTCAATTTCGTAGGCGAGAAGGTATTTACGGTTGTCGTAGATAAGAAAGATTACGTTACTTCGTCGGTTTACGGCGGCGGAATAAAGACAGTTTACTATAACGGAGACATTGATTCCGTTAAGTATCCGGCGGGATATGACGATATAGTTGAAAAATACGCGTTCGACATAGCCTTCGGCGGCGAAGTACTCGACGGTATCGACAAGGTAGTCTCGACGATGCTCGGCGAATACGCTATAACTTTGAGCGTTCTTCCGAATGAAGATAACGCGGAGAACAACTACAATGCGAGCGTAAGTTCGATAAGAATAAGAGTTGTCAAAGAGGTAATAGATTTTGCGATAGATCTTACTTCGCTCAATCAGACGTACGGCGAGACGTATCCGATAGTCGCGGGCAACGGGAAACTCGTTCCGTCCGATTACACCGTAACGTATAAGGATGCTAGCGGCAACGATATCGGCGAAGAATTCGCGCTCGGAAAACTTGCCGTCGGAAAGTATACCGTCGTTATCGAGAAGAGCGATAGCTGTATGTACGACGTAGCTAGCGTAACTCAGACGCTCATCATCAACAGTAAGGTAATAGATACTCCCGGCGTTATAACTACGGATAAGAACAACGAACTCTTCGGCGAGATAGTCAGCGGCGAAGGCGTTACGTTCGACAGAGACAATAACTACTATAAGACTTATTACAATATCAACGGAGTTAGCCTCGATCTTATCGGAAACGACGTTCTCTTCGGAGAATTCGCCGAAGACGTCGACGGCGTAGCGTTCAGCGTGAACGGTAAGAAGACTGAAAGCCTTGTATTCGGCGACTCGGGCGTATACAATATCGCAGTAAGCTACTTCGATAACGACAATAACGTTATCGTAAAGGATGCGAACTTCACGCTCAACGTATATAAACTCATAATCAACGATAGCGCTAATATAGGCAAACTCGTATTTGCAAGCGATATCGATACGTTTAACGGCGAAGCTCCTGTCATAACGGCGACTTATGTCGACGGCGATAAGAGTTACGAACTCAGCTATAAGGCTTCGTTCGCAATAGATAACGGTACGAGATACGTCGAAACGCAGGTCATAAGCGGCGCAGGCAAGTATCTTATGACCGTGAACGAAGTGGACGAGAAGAATTACGTTATCGCAAGCGGAGACGGTTACGGCGTGGTAGAGTGGGAATACGAGATCAAGAAGCTCAATATAGAATTCTCATTCGGCGAGGACATAGTGACCGAATACGTTTACGGCGACGAGCTGAAGCTGCCGATAGATACGAATAATAACGATTGGGCTGTCATCATCAGGTATTACGACGCGAAAGATACCGATTTCGCCGATCCGTTTGAAGAAGCTCCTACAGCGGTAGGTAAGTACGTTATCGGTATTATCAACGCTTATGGCGACGACGTTAAACTCGTAGGAAAGGATAGCGGCGAAGTAGCTCTTGCGGAAGGCGGCAACGTTATCTTCTCGATGCCGTTCGAGATAAAGCAGGCGACTTATGCGTTCGAGACCGTTCCGACAATAGACAGCAAGGTCAGCCTCAATAAGACGTACGACGGCAGTAACTTGAAACTCACGCCGGATATGAGTCTCTTTAGCGGATTTGGTCTGCCGGAAGGAACGAGCGTAGTCCTCGAAGCGTACAGAGGAAACGGAACTAACCCCGTAAGAAGCACGAGCGATTGCGGAATTTATAAGATAAAGGCCCGTTTCGAAAACGACAACTATGATTTCGGCGATTTGAGAGTCGACTACGGAACTTATGAGGTAACTCCTACGGAAATCAAGTACACCGTTGACAAGAAGACTGCGGATACGATAATCATCAACGTATCGAACGAGATAATCGGATTTACTTACCAGTATTCGATAGACGGAGGAAAGACCTGGACGTCCAAGAATAAGTTTACCGACCTCGATGCCGATACCGAGTACGAGATAATGATAAGAGTCGACGACGAGAGCGGTAACTTTGCCGAAAACAAGGTAGGATTCAAACTCACTACCGCAAAACAGACTAAGGTCACCGACAGTCAGATAATTCTCATCGCGATAGCAGGCGGCGCAGCGCTCCTCTTTATAGCGTTCTTCGTAACCGTTATGATAATCAGGAAGAAGAGAAACGCGTATTGATAAAACGCGGGCGTATCGTAACTAAGGCATAATAAATATATAAAGGCAGTTTTTTAGCTGCCGCTCCACAGGAAACGGATTCTGCAATCGCGGAGTCCGTTTTACTTGTATGTTTAAGTTAAACGATCGGTAGCGATGTTAATATGGGTCGGCAGGCAGCTCTCGGAATACTTTTGCGTTTTGTACGGATAATAAGACGTAGTAGGCATTTTGATTGAAATTAATGCGGAAAATACTTGAAATTTACAGCGATATTTGGTACTATATTTATTAGACGCAGTATAGTATCAGAGCGTCTCTCGTATAATTAAGGAGTAACATTATGAAGAAAACCACAATACTGCTTGTGATAATACTCGCGCTTGCTATGGTAGTCGGACTTGCCGCTTGTTCCGGCGGCGAATTGAAACCGCCAAAGAACGTAAGCATATCGGGTAATACCCTCTCGTGGGACGAGGTGAAGAATGCGAGCGGTTACGTTGTCAACGTAGACGGCAGTGAAGAATATGAGACGAAGAATACGTTCTTTACGTACACTACCGACGTTAAAGGTAAGCATACCGTGAAGGTAAAGGCAAAGGGCGAAGGTAAGTATACCGATTCTAAGTATTCGGAAGAGTTCGAATTCAACGTTACTACGGCGCTGGTCAGTCCCGTCCTTATCGGAGAGGATAAAGGCGATACTTACGATATTACGTGGAGCGCTATAGAGAACGCGACTTCGTACGAAGTGCTTATAGGCATAAGTTTTAACGACGTCGATCCGATAAGCGTTACCGATACGAAATATTCGATAGATAAGAAGAACGAGGCTTTCAGCGAAGCCGGCGTTTATCAGATAAAGGTGAGAGCGATAACTACGAACGACGATTATTCCGCTTCCGCGTGGAGCAACGTAGTCAATTACACCAATTCCCGTAAGCTCACGACTCCGACGGAATTCAAGTACGAGAAGGAACGTCTCAAGTGGACGATGAGCGAAGAGGAAAAGAACGCTACTCACTACAGGATAACCGCTAAGAGAACGGACGTAGCGGACGGCGAAATATACACCTACGAAACGACGTCCAAGGATACCTCTATCAGCAATCTTAAGATAGAGCAGGACGGACAGTACGATATAAGCGTAGTTGCGTACAACAGAGATAACGGCAGAGTATATACAGATTCCGATCCCAGCGAAGTTATCAAGTTTACTAAACTCAAGAAGGTAGACGCTACGACTTTCCGCCTTTCGGGAACTACGCTCAGTTGGGACAAGGTAGACGGAGCGAAGGGATATAGCGTTACGGCTACGACTAATCAGAGCAATATGCTCACTCTTTCCGTCGATTCTGCGGATACCGTAAGTCTCGATCTCGAAAAAGAGGAGAGATTTAAGGAGTCCGTACACGCGGGACGTATATTCACTTTCTCGATAGTAGCGGTAGGCGACGACGAAAAGAACGTATTGGAGTCTGCGCCGACGGAGCTCGCTAAGGGAAGCTATTATCAGTACGTTCCGAAAGAGAGCGATTATGCGGACGATAACGGTAATAAAAATTCCGTGATCCCGAAATTTAACGAAGAAGGCAAATATTACGAAATATCGGAGTATCCTCAGCTTATCTGGGCTATCAATCAGGATACTAGCGGTAAAGAATTCAGACTAACGAAGAATATCAATATCAATAACACCGAATGGGTGATGGGCAGATATGACTTTAAGGGCGTGTTCGACGGTCAGGGCCATACGATAAGCGGCATTAAGATGAGCGATATGTTCACGAGAGAGTCGATAGCTATCTTTGGAAATATCGCAAAGAACGCCGTAGTCAAGAACGTGTCGTTCTCCTCTGTCAGCGTCAGCGTCGATTCGCTTGCGAATACCGCGCTCGTCGCCAATACGAATAACGGCTCTTTGAGTAACGTAATAGTCGAAGGCAGTATAACGGTCAACGGCAACGTCGCTATAGGCGCGGTCGTATATGAGAACAGAGGCGATATGGACAGCGTCATATCGAAAGTCACGTTGAAAGCGGCGAACGTCGGAGCTATAGCAGTAAGAAATATCGGAACGATTTCAAATTCCGAATCGCTTTCGAAGGTTACCGCTATCGCGACTGAAGGCGAGTCGATAGTAGGAGGATTCGTTGCATATAACAGCGGAAGTATCTCCTACTCGTTTGCAACCGGCGACGTTCAAACGGACGTTGCAGGCAGCGTTGTCAGAAGCGTTATAGGCGGTTTCGTAGGCGTCAACGAGGGAACTATAACCTATTCGTATTCGATGGGTAACGTAGTTCAGAACAGCGCTATCAACGGGATCACCGCGTACGGCGGCGGATTTGTCGGCGACAACAGAGGTACCGTCAAGTATTGTTATGTTCAGGACGGTACGATCTCGCGAAGCGATACTATCCCTGTTCAGGGCGGTTTTGCAGGCAAGAATACTTCGATAATAGAGAGCGCGTATAGCGTTATCAATATCAGAGAAAGCAGCAATCCGAACAAGGCGGGCTTCGTCGGCGATAACGTTGGCGGCACCGTAAGAAAGAGCGCTTACAACAAAGATAAGGTCGGCGGTCTCGGCGCCGTCATAGCAGGAAAAGAGGGAAGCGCCGATATCAAAGATTATACGACTAACAATATGAGCAATGCGATAGAGACGCTCGGCGACGAATACGTGACCTACTCGAATTTCAGGAGTACGGTCCCCGTTCTCAAAAAGGTGATATACTTCAGCGATTACGATATAAAGAAGTATAACCAGAACGTCGATATTACGACGATAAGCGTTCCGTCGAATTCGAAGTACTACTTCATGGGTGAAGAGAGAAGCGTCGAAGGAGAAATAAGGACGAACTCGTTCGCAGGATATCAGATAGTTAAGTACACCGATAAAATAGGGGACGACGCGGTCGTTTATAACAGACTTATCGAGGTAAAATAACCGAACTTGAGCGAGTCCTTCATTGCGGAGGACTCGTTTTTATTTATGACAAAATACGCCGCGTTCGCATATTGCGATAATGATAATGCGAATAGCGGACTTTAATAATTTAGAAGAGGTAACGAATATGAGTCAGTGCGACGGATGCGACAAGACGGGATGTGAAAGCTGCTCTTCCGATCCGAAATCAATGAAGGCGAGATTGAACGAACACAGCAATGTAAAGAAGGTCATTGCCGTTATGAGCGGAAAGGGCGGCGTAGGCAAGTCTATGACGACGGCGCTTCTCGCAAGCGCGATGAATAGAGCGGGGTATAATACGGCAGTTCTCGACGGAGATATAACCGGTCCGTCCATACCAAAGCTGTTCGGAGAAGACGGCGCGGCGCTCAGCGACGGAAAGAATATTTTCCCTGCTGAATTGCCCGGCGGTATGAAAATAATGTCGATAAATCTTATGCTCGAGGACGTCAATTCGCCCGTTGTATGGAGAGGACCGATATTGGCGAACGTTGTGAAACAGTTTTGGAGCGATACCGTATGGGGTGACGTTGACTATATGTTCGTCGATATGCCTCCGGGAACGGGAGACGTGCCTCTCACTGTTTTTCAGTCTCTCCCCGTCGACGGTATAATAGTTGTCACTACTCCGCAGGAGCTTGTTTCCATGATAGTGAATAAGGCGGTCGCGATGGCTAAAATGATGAACGTTCCTATCATAGGTCTTGTCGAGAATATGAGCTATATCGAGTGTCCCGACTGCGGAAAGAGGATAGAGCTTTTCGGGAAGAGCAGTATAGAAAAAGTTGCGGGAGCGCACTCGCTGCCCGTTCTTGCCAGAATGCCGATAAGACCTGAATTCGCATCTCTTGCCGACTGCGGCAGAGTCGAAGAGATAGAGTGCAGAGAACTCGCTCTTGCTATCGAGAGCATCAAGAATCTATGAAAGAGAAGCGCGGAATAGTTCTCGAAGGCGGAACTTTCAGACCGATATTCAGCGCGGGAGCTATGGATGCTCTTTTGGATAACGGAATAAGATTTCCATACGTTATAGGAGTGTCGGCGGGAGCGACTAACGCGCTTTCGTACGTGTCGGGACAAAAGGGGCGAAATCTTGAAGTTCTCTTAGGTTTAAGACGTGATAAACGCTATATAGGACTTAGGAACTTTTTCAGAGAAAAGTGCTATTTCGGACTGGATTTCAGCTTTAACGTCGTACCGCGCGAACTCTATCCGCTCGATTATAATGCGATAGAGCAGTACGAAGGCGAGTTCAAGGTGGGAATAACCGACGCCGTTACGGGTGAAGCCGACTATAGAGACGGAACAAAAATCGAAGGCATGACGGAACTTCTCGAAGCGACCTGCGCCATACCGCTGATGTTTCCAACTATTACAATAGACGGGAGAGCGTATTATGACGGTGGAGTCGCCGATCCTATTCCGATAAGGAAGGCGATAGCCGACGGTTCGGAAAAGAATCTCATAATATTAACGAGAGAAAAAGGGTACGTCAAAGAGCTCAATTCGGGAGTTAAGATAGCGGCGAGAAGCATAAGGAAAAAGTATCCGAAGTTTGCGGAGCTTCTTTTGAGAAGACACGAGGAATATAACGATACGGTCAGATATGTCGAAGAACTCGAAAGAGAGGGCAAAGCCGTTGTACTGCGTCCGGAATATCCGCTAAGGAGCAGAGAAAGAGATCTCCGGCAGATAAAGAAGAATTACGAGCACGGTTACGATATGATGACTTCGCGGCTCGACGAAGTAAAGAAACTGTTTATTTAATTATTTTAGCAGATCGTCAAAGTCCGATATTTATCGGCAACGCTTGTTCGCAGTTCATATACTAATATATATCGGCTGTGAATTTTATCGGCGCTGATATGCGGCGATTCGTATAGTATTTGGGAGGTTTTATGAATATAGTTAAACTCATAGGCAATACGCCGATGATAGAGCTCACAGGTATGGGCAAAAGCAGAGTTTTCGCAAAGCTCGAATATTATAATCCTACGGGAAGTATAAAGGACAGAGCCGCCTATTATATGATTAAAGAAGCGGTTTTAAGAGGCGACGTCAAGTCGGGCGGCACTATCGTAGAGCCTACCAGCGGAAATACGGGAATAGGACTCGCAATGGTTGCGAGAGCTTACGGAATAAAGGCGTTAATAGTCATGCCGTCCAATATGTCGAAAGAGCGTATAGATATGATGAAAGCGTACGGCGCGAGCGTTATCTTGACCGACGCGAAGCTGGGGATGCAGGGCGCAGTTGACAGAGCAAAGGAGATCGTCGCCGAAAAGGGCGCGTACATGCCTTCGCAGTTTGACAATCCCGATAACGCGCTTGCGCACTACGAGACTACGGCTCCCGAGATATTTAACGTAAATAGCGGCGTCAAATGGGTGATATCTCCGCTCGGTTCGGGCGGCACCGCTATGGGTATAAAAAAGTATATAGAGGATAACGGCATAGACGCCAAAGTTTGCGCTTTAGAGCCGACGGATTCGCCGATGCTAAGTAAGGGCGTTAGCGGCGCTCACAAGATACAGGGAATAGGCGCGAATTTTATGCCGTCCATAGTCGATTTGAAAAAGCTCGATAAAATAATGGGCATAACTAACGACGAAGCGTATTACGGCGCGAGAGAACTTGCATCGAAATACGGTATTTTGGCTGGCATATCGGCAGGTTCTGCATACGTTGGAGCCATTAAACTGATGAGAGAAGAGGACGGAGACATAGTTATCATCATACCCGATTCGGGAACGAGATATATGTCTGCGGGGCTCTATGAGTAAGAGAGTAGTCGTAGGCATGAGCGGCGGGGTAGACAGTTCGCTTGCCGCGCTCCTCTTAAAAGAACAGGGATATGAAGTCATAGGACTTTTCATGCGGAACTGGAACGAGGAAGACGAAAACGGCTGTTGCAGCGCGGACGCCGATTACGGCGACGTACGCTCCGTGTGTCAGAAACTCGATATACCTTATTATACGATAGATCTGTCGAAGGAATATTACGACAGAGTTTTCAAGCATTTTGTCAGCGAATATTCAAGGGGCAGAACGCCAAATCCCGACGTGCTTTGCAATAAGGAGATAAAGTTCGATTCATTTGTCAAACACGCTTTGGCGCTCGGCGCCGATCACGTCGCGACGGGACACTATTGCAACGTATCGCATACGGACGGCAGACATTACCTTATGAAGGCTAAGGACGAGGATAAGGATCAGACGTACTTTCTCAATCAAGTTAGTGAAAGACAGCTCGAGAAGGTGCTTTTTCCTATCGGGAATATGCTCAAGAGCGAAGTCAGGGAGCTTGCCGAAAAGTACGGACTTTCCACTGCGGATAAGAAGGACAGCACGGGCGTATGCTTTATAGGCGAGAGGAATTTCAGGAAGTTTTTATCGGAATACATACCAATGAAGAGGGGAGAGATAAGGACGCTCGACGGAAAGACGGTCGGCTTTCACGACGGCGTATACTATTATACTCTCGGACAGCGTAAGGGACTCGGCGTGGGCGGAGTGCCGTTCAATAAGGACGGCGGAAGGTGGTTCGTTGCGAAAAAAGACGTCGAGAATAATATTCTTTACGTTTCGCAGGGCGACCAAAGTATGCTTTACGCGAGAGAACTCGTAACGGACGGATTCAATTTTGTCAACGGAACTCCCGAGAAGAAAGAATTCCGTTGCGCGGCAAGAATAAGACATCGCCAAAAGGAACAGAACGCGACGTGCAGAGTTCTTGAAAACGGCAGCGTGAAGATCGAATTCGACGATATGCAGAGAGCCATTGTCGAGGGGCAGTACGCGACGCTATACGTCGGCGACGTATGTATCGGCGGCGGAGTTATCGACGCGGTGCCCGATAGAGATATCAGATGCGTATAACGGCGGTAAGCGTTTTGTCGCGTCGTTAAAAGAGCAAGATTAGCTGAAGAGATATACGTTTTTGTCCGTCAATATTAAATATTGATATTTATTTTAATTATATATATAATGTTGATGAAAACGCTTGCAAAAGTTCTCGAAAAGTGTAAAATAGTTAAAGATGACCGCGAAAAACGGACTTTTTAATGGTAAAAATAAGTATTTCGAACTACGTCAAAAATTATTGAAAAAATTCGAAAAAATAGTTGACATTAAATATTCGTTGTGGTATCATTAGAAAGCTGTCACGAAGAAGTGACGGGATAAAGCACCTTAAAAACTGAATAGGAAAGAAAAGAATAAAAAGCACATGA
>CAJUMY010000006.1 GCA_910587685.1 uncultured Christensenellaceae bacterium | reverse complement strand
CGTTTTTCTTTATATTCTAATATGCTTTTTCTTTTATGCTTGTATCATATTGTGTCATATATGCCTATTCAATTTATTAAGTTAACCTATTCAGCGCCGACTGCGTTTTGTTTATACCGACGGTAGTTAGATGATATTGAAGGGCTAAGCAATAGAGTTTGTTTAGCTCTTTTTCTTAAATTGCGATGAAATAACGTTAAATAATAATGGTTCGCAGTGAAGAGCAACGCCTATGAATTTATAAAATATATAACGTTATAACTCTTTATAAAATCTTTAATATAAAACATTTGGAATATATTGGATAATGTGTTATTCTATATTTGTCGGATCGTTTACGTGTTCACGTTATATTCGAAAAAGTGTAAAATTCGTTTTGTCGGTCATAACTAAAATGTTGACGGTTCGATATAATATAAAACATAAAAGGAGATATACATATGCGTAAGTTTTTTCAAGATTTTAAGGCGTTCATCTCAAGAGGTAACATATTCGATATGGCTGTCGGCGTTATTGTCGGAGGCGCGTTCAGTAAGATAGTAACGAGTCTCGTCAACGACATTATCATGCCGCTCATTGCGTGGCTTATGGGCGGAAAGAGCATGTCGGATCTGAAGCTCGTTCTCAACGGAGTCGAACTTTATCTTCCCGACGGAAGCGTCAATCCGCAGGCTCTTACGTGGAACTACGGTAACTTTATACAGACGATAATAGATTTCATCATAATCGCTCTTTGCATATTCTTCATGATAAAATTGGCGATGAAACTGCATCAGTCGATGGATAAGGCAAAAGAGAGTATTGCAAATGCGAAGAAAAACGATAGCGACGTTGCAGAAGATACGTCGGTTGCAGAAGAAGTAAAAGAAGAAGCTATCAAAACTCCCGTTGAGACAGTCGTTTCCGAAGCTCAGCCCAGCGATAACGAACGTATAATAGCTCTTCTTGAAGATATTAAAAATTCGTTAAATAAGGAATGATTTAGATTTTACCGTAGAATGCGGTAGCAGCGTTCTATAATATTTTAACGATGATAGTTTACCCCGAACGCTTTGTTGCGTTCGGGGTTTTGCTCTTATGAAGTTTACTATTGACTTTAAGGAAATATATGTTAAAATAAATATATAGGAAGAAAAAATGATTTCTATTGTTAGGAGGTCACAATGGAACACAAATATTTTGCCGCGGTGTACGAAGACGATATGAACGACGTCTTGAGAAAAGCCGACGTTATCGCTACTTACGACGCTATGCGTGAAGATAAAGATGGAAAATATTCAAATACCGTAATGTATCATTTGGGTTTTGATTTTCATTTGCTCAAAGAGATAAGAGATGCCCGTATAAATCTGGAATATACCAACGACGACGGTGACGGATACTATATCAATTCCGGAAAACTTACCGATAAGAACGTCAAGGTCGATCTATCCGCTTTTATCAAGGGAGAGCTGCAACGTTCAAAAGCCTTTTCGAAAGCGATGGCGCTTCGCGATAAGTTTGCGGATATGAGCGGCGAAAGAGGAGTGTTGGATTACAAATCGGATATTCCAGTTCCGCTCATAGGCTTCAAGAGCAAGGTCGCGTACGATAAGAATATAGATCTTGTTTTGCCGTTCAGAGAACGAGTCGTTAAGACGTCGGATTCAAGATTGCCTATAATAGTATACTTGCACGACGAGAAGGCTTTCGGAATGAACAACATAGCTCAGATGCCTGAAGCGGGATATATGCTCGACGCTATAAAAAAGAGCAAAAGGGAGCATATTGCCATCGTGCCGCACGCGCTCGTACCGTTTGGAACGCGTACCGATGATGGGATAAAAGCCAACGCAATGACGAAACTTTTGGGCGAAACGCTCGATTACGCCGTAGCAAAACTCGGAGGAGACAAGAATAAGATATATATCGTGGGCACGGGAATAGGCGCAGTTGGCGCTATTCGCGCTTTGACCGTCGAGCCGAAGCGTTATGCCGGAGCCGTTCTTGCGTTCGGAATAGAGGAAGCGGCGAATATATCCGCTTTTAAGGATATGAATATCGAAGTAGTCGCGGCGGATAACGACGATAAATATCTGCAGGATGACTTCGAGGACTTCGTTGCGGAAGCGAAAGAGAACGGAGTGGATATACGCTATACCGTGTTTGAAAACTCCGACCACAAAGCATATAAGAACTATTATAAAGACGGCGGTTTCATATCGAGACTTTTGGGAGACGGCGCATCTATGCCCGATAGCGTAAATAGCGAAGACAAAAATCAAGACGCATCGGAAACCGTCGGAGAAATAATCGAAGAGACAAAACAGTACGCCGTCGACGACTTAAACTCTAACTCGGAAAATGAAGAGACTGCTAATTTGAACGCAGAAGATAACATAGATGTTGCCGCGCATGAAAGCGAGTCCGCTTTAGACCCCTGCGGCGAAGACGCATCGGAAATAAGCGATAACGATATTCAAGAAAAATGAGCATCCGCTCAAGATATCGAAAAAGAAGAGACGAAAACAGAGCCCGTAGAATGAGAGGGAAAGCGTTATGAAGAAAATAAACATAGTCATATGCAGTGTGATTTTAACATTAGTTATAATGTGTACGCTGTTCGTCGGATGCGGCGAGGTATTTTCATCGCTGATGATGAATACGCAATCCAAGGTCAATATCGATAAGGAAAGCGGCGATGTGAACGGATTTTTTGAATTGGATATGGTGAAAGCCAACGGAACTAAGCGATTGACGACGTTGACGTTAAAGGGAGGGAGCAAGTTAGAACTCGAACTCAAGAATCTTGACGTTAAAAACGGTAAAGCTGCCATTTACGTTGTCGACGGCGATAATCAAATAAAGGTTGTGTCTACGGAAACAGCGCTGGGCGGAGATGCGAACGTCGGATTTTATGAAATAAGAAGCGATAAAAAGCTAAAGATAGTAATGATAGCGGAAGATTTTGACGGAAGTTTCAGATTGGAGTTTCGCGGCGTTGACGGAAGCAAATAACGCTATGTAAAATTTATATTAACAAAGTATTATTTTCGTAAAGCGTATATACAAATCAAAATATTTGTGCTAAAATAATAAAAATATCAAGCGTCGGGGAAATTTTCTTTGACGCATTCAATTTGTCTTAAAATGCGGCGTAACGCTAATTGAGTACGCCGTCGCACTATAAAGCTGATAAAGAAAAACGGAAAGTTTAACGGAGAGAAAGATGAAATATCTGATTTATGCGGTTGAGGACGACGAAAGTATAAGGGAGCTCTACAAATATACTTTTAAGAACGTCGACTACGATATCGAGACGTTCGAAAATGCGGAGAGTATGCTCGATATGCTCGATACGAGGATCCCGAACGTGATACTTATGGACGTGATGTTGCCAGGCATCGACGGCATAACGGCTGTCGAGCGGATAAGAGCGAACGAGAGTTACGACGAAGTGTCGATCATAGTAATTAGCGCGAAAGGCGACGAGCTCAATAAAGTCAAGGGTCTCGATGCCGGAGCGGACGACTATTTGGCGAAGCCATTCGGAGTACTCGAACTGGTTGCGCGCGTTAAAGCAAATATACGCAGAAGCAAGAGCGCAAAAGCTGATAAAAACGTTATATCTTACGACGAAGTTACCGTCAACGTCGACGAACATACGGCAAGCGTGAGGGGGAAGAATCTTGCGCTCACGCTCAAGGAGTTCAATCTGCTGAAATTGCTCGTCGAGAACGTCGGGAAGGTCGTAACGAGAGAGACGATACTTGCGGACGTATGGGGCTACGAGTACTTCGGAGAGACGAGAACGCTCGATATGCACATAAAATCTTTAAGGGGAAAGATAGCCGAGCTTAGCGACGTACAGTACATACACACGGTACGCGGTGTGGGATATAAGTTCAATAAGGAATGATCTAAGGAAGGCGGTTTCAAATACCTTGATAATGAAGGAAATATAAAATAGCCGAGTAGCGCCCCGTTTAGCGGCGTTCACGGATTAACGATCGGGTTGGTGACGAATAATGGACATGAAGAAAAAGATAGTTCGCAAAATTGTAATAATTACAATGCTTGCGTTATTTGTTCTATGTATGTTCGTTGCGATCATCACGAACTATTCTAATATAAAAGCCGCGTCGGAAAACGTTCAAAACGTCAGCGCCGTCTACGAAAGGATGCTCGGAGGGATGAGTCTCGAAGAGATAAAGGACAAGTTTTCTAACAGTAACGAAGAGATAACAAGAGTAGTGGTTTTCGACTCGTCGGGAAACGTTGTTGTAGACTCGCTCTCGAGAGAGAACGAAATAGATAATATAAATGGGAGCAAAGAGTTTTCCGAAGCTATGAGCGGAGATAGCCGCACAAAAATCGAAATAATTCAAGAAAGACGCGAAGTCTGGCTCAATTACACCGTAAAGATAAGAAACGGCGATTTTGACGGCGGATTTTTTCTCATAAGAGTGGGATATCTTTACAGCGACGACGTATTCAGATTTTATTTCAGCGTGCCGATAATAATTGTCGCGTTGATACTCATTACGATACTTGCGACGGTATTTACGAATAAGCTCATCAAGACGGCGGTGACTCCGTTCGAAATGATAGAAGAGAGCCTTGAAGAGATCAACAGAGGAGAATATCATCAAGTCACGCTCAATACGAAATACGAGGATATAAACCGCGTCGTAAAGGGCATAAACGACGTTTCGTCAAAGATATTCAATTCGCTAAATTATCTCAAATACGAACAGCGCAAGAACGAATTTCTACTCGAAAATATCGACCAAGGCGTGCTCGCAATATCGAAGAAGGGAAAGATAATACTCGCTAACGAGTCGATCAAGGAGATATTTTCTTTCGATAAAAACGTTCTCGGTTGCGATATAAGGTATATGACGGGTAACGAGGTGTTTATCGAAAATATAGACGGGGCGATCGCGGATAAGAGCGATAAGAGTTTCGAAATGACTTTAGGCGAGAAAGTATACCGCGTAAATATATCGAGGATTGACGAAAAATGGTTCAAGGATTTTAGAGGCATAGCCATAATCGTACTCATCTCCGATATAACCGAGGAATACAACACGAGCAGGATAAGAAGCGAATTCTTTGCGAACGCTTCGCACGAGCTCAAGACTCCATTGACGGCTATAAAGGGTTTTTCCGAGCTCATGACGGCTATAGACGATAAAGAGACGAGGAACAAGTGCATAGAGGAGATAAATAAGAACTCTAACAGGATGCTTGCCCTTATCCAGGATATGCTCAAACTCTCCAAACTCGACGCGAAGATGATAGAAGAGGAAACGAGCGTAATAGATTTGAAAAAGGCGAGCGAGGATATTATAGAAAGCCTTAAATCGCTCATCGATGAAAAAAGTCTTAGCGTCAGCGTTACGGGCGAAGGTCGTATTCTCGGCAGGATGAAACTGATAGACGAGATGATAACTAATATCGTCGGTAACGCCATTAAGTATAACAAAGAGGGCGGCAGTATAGACGTATCTATCTCGAAGCGCGATGGCGAAGTCGTATTTAGCGTGAGCGATACAGGTATAGGTATACCGCTCAAAGATCAGGGCAGAATATTCGAGAGATTCTATATCCCCGATAAAGGACGCAATAAAAAGATAATGAGTACGGGGCTCGGACTTGCTATAGTCAAGCATATCGTACTCGAACATAACGCCGAGATATCGCTTGAAAGCGTCGAGGGAGAAGGAACTACTATAAAGGTCGCGTTCAAGGAAACGGCGGATATCGGAGACGGTAAAATAACGGAGGAGAGCAATGAAACTATTCAATAAAGACACTATGATAAAGGAGCTTCTAAAAAACGAAAGAGCAGTCGAGATAATCGAAAGATATATACCTAATTTCAAGAAGCATCCCGCGCTGCCTATAGCTAAGCTGTATACTTTCGAAGGAGCGCTTAAGTATAAGAGACTCGTCGGTATGAGCGACGAGACGGCAGAAAAGTTAAAAGAAGAGATATATTCGATAGAGGAGTGAAAAAATATATGTATCAACCGCTCAAGTTGAAGCCTGCGCTCAAAGACTATATATGGGGCGGAGACAGGCTCATAAAGGATTGGAATAAAAGTTCGGAAAAGAACGCCGTTGCTGAGAGTTGGGAAATGTCGTGTCATAACGGCGGACCCAGCGTTATAGATGGCGGAGAGTACGACGGCAAACTGTTAAAAGACGTTATCAACGCCGATATGCTGGGAGAAAATGCGAAAAAATTCGAGTTCTTTCCGATACTTGTAAAACTTATCGACGCAAAAGATAATCTCTCTATTCAGGTGCATCCGGACGACGAATACGCGCTTAAGAACGAAGGCGAGTACGGAAAAACGGAAATGTGGTACGTCGTCGAGGCTAACGAAGGAGCGGGAGTATATTGCGGGTTCAATAAAGAGTATACGAAAGACGAAGTTAAAAAGGCTCTCGAGGACGGCGTAATAACGGATATACTTAATTTTATCGAGGTCAAAAGCGGGGATACGCTATTCATCAATTCGGGTACGGTCCACGCGATATGCGGCGGACTGTTGATCGCGGAAATACAGCAGAATTCAAGCCTTACGTACCGTCTTTTCGATTATAACAGAGTTGACAAGGACGGAAATAAGAGAGAACTGCATATAGCTAAATCCATCGACGTTATAGACTCGAGCCGAGTGGTATCCGCTAACGAGACCGTCAACGTTATCGACGGCGTTACTAGAGAGCTTGCGAAGTGCAAGTACTTTACCGCGTACGTTCACAGCGTCAACTCGACGTATGATATTAACGTTACCGAAGAATCGTTCGTTGGTATAACGGCTATCGGCGGCGTAGGCAATATCGAATACAACGGAGTATCTTATCCCATTGAAAAGGGGGATACGTATTTTCTTCCCGCGGGAATGGGCAAGGTCACGCTAAAAGGAGCAATAGAAGCAATATCGTATAGAGTATAAAATACATTATTTTTATGGGGGTGAAATAATGACAAAACGAGCGAAGATATTAATATGCGGCGGTATAGTCGGCATTATAGTTATTGCTATACTGATATTATCGATTTTCTCATATAGACCCGATCTCTTCGTTAGAAGAGAATGCGATACGCTGTCTTTGGAGCTAAGAGAGAGAACTATTTCGATACCGCTAAAACATAAATACGTGTCAGGCGGTTATTCACCCACACATCGCATATTCGAATCGAAGGAGAGTGTGGACGATATTTTCTTGCTATTTTCTAAAAGCGTGAACGAAAACGACAGAATAGAAAAGGTGACAAGCGGCAAAACGACGTTTTTATATCTTTATACTGACGACTCGTTCATGCAGGGGATATCCATCGAGCCTTACGGAGACAGGGAGAAATATCTGAGGATATGCGTTATTGAGTTCGTACCGCCGACTTTATACGATCACGGCGACGATTTCGAAGCGTTATTTCAAGATAAAAGCAAACTTGCGGACGGGGAAACGTATGAGCTTATAGATAGAAATTATCCCGATAGCTTTGATATGATGAAAGATTATTTTTCGCATATATATGAGCTTGAGGTTCTCGGCGATACGTCCATAACTATGAATGTCGACGGTAAAAAGATAATATTAAAGGATGTATCGCAGAATTAAAGGCGAAAGACGCCGCGTTTCGGCGGTCATTGCTTTGGTGAAAATGTATTTGTCGCGGTAAGTGATTTATATAAATACATAATTATCATATTACGCAGTGTGACAGAGAACGTGATAGAATATTGATAATAAAAAGAATACGCTCCCGATTTACAGTAATTCCCATAGGGAATTTTGGGCAAGTCGCAGGCAATAGAAAAGGTATGGCATAAAGTCATACCTTTTCTATTGTATTTTAAGCGTGGACGAACTTGGCTACTCATAGCCTAGTGAGATATAGATATGTTTTATATTTCCCGCAAAATTCAATCGGTTGCGCTCTTTCATTTTTCGTGATATAATAATTGTACGATAAACAGTAATTTAGCGGAGAATTAACGATGAAAAAGTTAGTTACAATAATGATTATGGCAGTTTTATGCGTCTTAATCCTTGCGGGGTGTAATTCTGTTCCAAAAGAAAATTATGACAAATTATATAATGAACTGACAACAGTTCAAGAAGAAAACGAAATTTTGAAACAAAAAGATGAATGGCTTAAAAAATATCAAAGCGTTCAATTTGGCACAACAAAAGAGGATATTGTTGCAGTTTTAGGGCAAGTAAACGGATTTATTACCAGCAATAGTGGCGAATATTTTATAGAAGTTCTTACTTGGAACAACAATTCACTATACAATTCCTATGAAGAAGACGATAATTGTATAGTAATCGGATTTAAGAATAATGTTTTAATTTTTAAGGCATACGGGTTAAAACTCCAAAATATAATTATTGATTCGGATAGGGGCATAATTTATACTGGATTTATAGGAGATCTTTAATAAATTTCAATTAGAAACTCATAATTTTACAGGTGTTTATCACACCTCATAGGGTTTTAATAAAATCCTCCGAAAGCCTTGAAAACAAAGGATTTATCGCAATCATCACACCTTATTTCTTTATATGATTTCACACCATGTTACCCTTGTTCTGCACAATCATAAGGGCAAAATCAAGGGCAAGAAAATCTCATAACAAGTTATAACAGAGTGTGGTAATCGGAGAACTGTGATATATGTGCGAATATATTATAACGGAGGACTTTTTAATGGATAAGTATATTTATGATGAAAGCAACGGTCTTTGGTATGAACTGCAAGGAGATTATTATATTCCTTGCCTTACTTTACCAGCCGAAAAAGGACACAAGCCTATCGGCTTATGGGGGCAGCGACACAAACACTATTTGCAGGAACATAAACGGGCAGTTTACACCACGCTTCTCACAAGCGGAAAATTGAACTGTTATCTTGCTGATATTGACGAACAAGCAACGAAGATGATGTTTCGATTGGTCGAACAAATGGCTGACAAGGAGGGCGTGACTGAACAACTAAAAGCAGAAAGCATGATATTGTGGATTGGAAGAATGAATGAAATACAAGCGAGGACGAGAGAAATTGTATATAGCGAACTGATTTATAACTAATGAGCGTAACGCTTATTGCCTTAAAATACAGTGGGTGGAGGATAATACTTCCCCTACTGTATTTTGGGCTTGCAGATAGTAACAAAGCAAGGCTTCTCATTAGGCAATAGCGTTACATTGACACGCTACTGCTTATGCAAATGAACAACAGTATAGAAATCTTCACGCCTTCGTGATATACTTTTTATACAGGAACAAATTAGAATTTGAGGAGGTGTTTTATGTTTAATGAAATATGCATATATGAAGCGAAATTAACCAAATTAGATGAAATAGAAGAACTAATGAAAGAAGTTGCCGAATTTTATTTACAACAAGATGGGGTCATTGATGTACATTATATAAAACGTACTCATCGACAAAAAGATTTTAATGCGGTTAAAGAGGGGGAATTGCCTGTTCGACTCACGAGAAATGTAGGCAAGGTAACATATGTGTTGTATTGGGTGTTAGAAAATGAAGAAGCTCATGCAAGAGTATCTAAACTTGGTATAGAGAAGTTTTACAAACGTTGGAACAGATGTTTAACTACAATGCCTAAAATAATTTTGGGTGAGAATATCGTCTAACCACAAATTCCAGTTTGTATGACGAATTTTTTCAAACAGCCTCATTGCATAGGAATGCCAAACAGATTATCCTTAAAGTAGGAGGTGGCAGAAATGGCAAACGAATATAAAAAAGATTTTAATGCTATGTTGCACGATAATAAGGATATGCCAAAATTTCAATTTATCTTTGTAAATGGTTTGCAGTAAAAAGCTCTCGAACATATCGTTCGAGAGCTTTTGTCCTCGTTTGAAAGTACAACTCTTAAAAATTTAGTATTTAATTCCCTATGACACCGCACCATTCGGGAGCGTATTTGTTTCGAAATATAGTTTTTACTTCTTTACGATCATTCTTCGATAGTAGTATCTTCGATAACCGTTGCGGAATCAGCGAACTTCTTGACAGACTCTACAGACTTCTCGCAAGCCGCTTTGGTGGAGTAGGATTCGCCTACGCCTATGAGCGTGCCGTCTTTAGAATAGAGTTTGTAACGGAAGCTTCCCGCTTTGTCCTCGTCAACTTCGAATATACCGTTAGCGCAGTGCTTTTTGAACGCGTTGATACTTGCGAGCTTGGGCTTAGCTTTGTACGGTTCGCTCTCGAACATGAGCTGTCCGTTGTTCGCTTTGAGACAGAACTTATAAGGACGAACGGCGCTGTTGGACGGTATTATGTAATACTTTCCGAAGGTGTCTTTAGCATCTCCCGATATTACGATGATCTTCTGAGAAGCTGTCTTATCTTTGGTTTGAGTAGCCGGTTTAACAGTCGGCTTAGCTGCTTTGGTAACTTCTGTCTTTGTCGTTTGCTTCTTTGTTTCTTTAACTGTCTTACTCATATTGATCTCCACAAGTCCTTGTTTTTTCGGGGAAAGTTTTTTATTATCGCTGTTGCTGTTGGCAGCGGCTATTTCATCTTCTGCATCGCTTCTTCTGACGGCTTTTACGATGGGCGCGGGTTTAGACTCTTTAACAGGAGCCTCTTCCGCTTTCGTCTCTTCGATCTGCTCGTCTTTCTTTACAGGCTTGACGATAGGTTGCTCAGTCTCTTTCACAGGTTCCGCTGCGACTGCCTCTGTCTTAGCGTCTTCTACGGGAACGGCTTCCTCCTCGGGCGTCTCGTCAATTATCTCTTCCTTTATAGGTTGTTCTTGTATGTCTTCCGACTTTTCAGTCTTTTCGACGGCAGACTTAGCGTCTTCTTGTTCTTTGTTGTCGATAACGGGAGCCGCGTTATTCTCGGTAGCCGATTTAGCCGCCGCGGCTTTTTTCTTTTTCTTTCCGGCAGCTGCGGAAACTGCGATGATGACTACGAGCAATACTACCACTGCTATAGCCGCTACGAGCATCCATCCCGTTACGCTGACACTGCCGAGTTTGAATACTTCAGAAGTAAAAAATTCCATGATGACCTCCCCAATTTATATATTGAAATCATAAATATTGCATATAGCAAAGCTATAGTAATAATATATCATATTTAAGTAGCTAATGTAAAGTATCAAAATTATTTTTTTTCATTTTTACGATAAATTTACTCGAAATTAATATTTAGAGCTCGAAGTTTATTGCATTTATAACGGCGATGGTATACAATTTTATATGTCAGAATGAAGTGAAGGGGAACGTACGCCTATATGAGAGTTTTTTTCGCGATCCCGATACCCGATAGCGTAAGGGAAAAGATAAGAGCGATACAGGATATGCTGAAAGAGTCTTACGGCGGCAAGTATACCGACGGAGATAATCTCCATATCACGCTTGCATTCATCGGCGATGTAGATACAAAAGTTATAGATATGCTTACCGAAATTGAGATAAATAGCGATACTATCCCTGCGGAATTTAAGCTCTCGTTAAGAGGGATGGATTCGTTCAAGGACGGAAAGGTCACGTATCTCAAAGTCGAAAAGAACGCGGAGATAGAAAGACTTCGCGCTTATCTCGAGGAGCGTCTTTCGGCTTTGGGTATCCCGTTTGAGATGAGAGACGAGTTCTGCCCGCACGTGACGATAAGAAGGGGCAAAAAGGAAATGATAAAAGAAGAGAGCGAAACTTTGGAAATAAACGTCAGTTCTTTTGCTCTTTACGAAAGCAAGAGAGTAGACGGAGAGCTCAAATACGTTCCCATTAAGACGTTTGGAGGAAATATTCTTATGACGACGAAAATAATGAAGGGCAAAGACGCGATCGAAGAGGGCGCGAGACTTATAAACAGCGGAGGGATAGTAGCTTTTCCTACGGAGACGGTGTACGGGCTCGGAGCTAACGCGCTCGACGAGGAGGCGACGCTCAAAATATTCGAAGCGAAGGGCAGACCGCAGGACAATCCGCTCATAGTACACGTTGCGAGCGTCGATGATATTCCCAAGCTCGTTGAAGAGATAAGCGAAGGCGCGCGGCGGGTGATCGACGCGTTCATGCCGGGACCTATCACGGTCATTATGAAGAAGAGCGACGCTATTCCAAACAGCGTTACCGCAGGACTTCGGAACGTGGGGATACGTATGCCTGTCAATGAGACGGCGCGGGAGTTCATAAGAGCATGCGGCTGTCCTATAGCGGCGCCGTCTGCGAACCGTTCGACTAGGATAAGTCCTACGAGCGCAGAGCACGTATACGAAGATATGAACGGACGGATACCTCTCATAATCGACGGAGGAGCTTCCGACGTCGGGATAGAATCGACGATAATAGATATGACGCGCGATACGCCTACAATACTGCGTCCCGGCGCGATAACGGAGAGCATGTTGCTTAGCGTACTTAGCGAAGTGAGGACGTTTCAGGGGAAGGTCATCAGCGTCGCGCCCGCGCCCGGTATGAAATACAGACATTACGCCCCGAGGTGCGAGACGGTAGTCGCGTCCGACGTCGAGAGCGCGATATCGGGTTACGATAGAGCGAAAGAAGAGGGACGCGATCCCGTTATAGTGGCAAGGTCTCACGAGGCGTACGGAGATAGGAACGTTATAGAACTCGGAAAGAGCGACGAAGAAGTCTGCCGCAATATCTATTCTGCGTTGCATAGAGGAGAGACGGAGCACGATTATATCATCATAGAAGACTTCGGCGACGGCGGTATAGGCGATTCAGTAATGAACAGGGTCAATAAAGCGAGCGGAGGTAAGAGGATATGATGAAAGTTATTTTCGTATGCACGGGCAACACGTGCCGTTCTCCGATGGCGGAAAAGATATTCAATAAAAAGGCGAAAGAGACGTCGCTTGACGTCGCGGCGATATCGAGAGGAGTCGCATGCTCGGACGGTTTGCCGATGAACGTCAGCGCAAGAGCCGTCATGAAAGAAGAGGGACTTGACTTCGAGCATAGATCTCGCATGATAAGCGAAGAAGATATGAATACGGCAAGCTACGTGATAACCGTCACTTCGTCTCATAAAAGATATCTCGAAGAAGCGTTCGGCAGACGCGGCAACGTTTTTTCTATCGAAGAGATCACTGGCGGAGAGGGCGTTTTCGACCCGTACGGAGCGGACGTCGACGTGTATAGAAGATGTTATAAGATTTTGGAAAAGGCGATCGGCGACGTTATAGAAAAGCTGTTTTCAAAGCGTTGAATAATAACGATAAGCGTCGATACTTGATTTTTTAATAAAGAGGAACGGTAAGATCGTTGTAGTTCATAAAATTTTATCGTTTACGCCGTTATTGCCATTTAAGGCATTGGCAATCATAATGAAACCGCGCGGCGTCGCGGTTCATATTTTTTGGTTAATTATCATTTAAGATCACTTATATTATAATGATACGCTTGCGTAATATTTTGATTTATTTTATCTATTTAATACAATATGAAGAATAAGCCAAGCGCTATCAATACTTACTTTTAGTCAAACAAAGACGTTTTGCGTGACGTTTGAGAACACAATTTCGGCAGAGTTGGATATTTCGGCGATTTTCGGTCAAGAATAGTCGAAGAATGTAAATTATTATTAAAAATTCATCGCTTGTTTATAAATAATTGGTAAAAAAATGAAAAATTTTGCATTCGGTATTGAAAGAGTCGGCTTTTCGTGGTATACTTTTAATAAACTAAAATCAATTACGAGGTAAACAATGAGAATAGCAATCGGTTGCGACCATGGTGGAATCAATCTAAAACCGGCCATTATCAAGGCTCTTAACGCAAGAGGAATAGAACACGTAGACTTCGGCGCGTACGATACGTCGAGCGTAGACTATCCCGATTACGCGCTCAAAGTTGCCGAAGCCGTATCCAACGGCGAATGCGATAAAGGAGTTATACTTTGCGGTACCGGCATCGGTATAGCTATATCCGCGAATAAAGTCAAGGGAATAAGGGCTGCCGTATGTCACGACGTATTTACGGGTCAGATGTCCGCGGAGCATAACGACGCTAACGTAATAGCGATGGGCGGAAGAATAGTAACGCCCGAGCTTGCCGCAGACATCCTTAACGCATGGCTTGACACTCCGTTCGGGGGGGGCAGACACGAAAGACGCGTTGATAAAATAAAGGAAATAGAGGATAAATATTTCAAATAAATGACGAGAGTTCGGCGGATATAATACATCCGCCTGCTTTTATACGCCGCATATCGCAGCAAATCGGAGGAACTGTCATGATAGACGAGTTGGTCAATTCGATAATAGACGCGGAAAACCGCGCCGAAGAGATAATAAAAGCCGCGCGAAAAGAGGCGAAAGAAATCGCTGTTTCTACGTCTGACGAAATAGAGTCGATGAAGAAAGAGAGCGAGCTTTCGATACGCGCGGAGCTCAAAAACAATGAGAACGAAGGCTTGGGGAGAGCCGAAGAGGAGTATTCTAAGATAATATATGCTTCGCACGTCGAGAGCGAAGAGATACAAAAAAGAGCCGAAAAGAATATGGTCAAGGCTCGAGAATACGTTGCGGGGAGGCTCTTAGAGAAATATGCCGATCGTTGAGATGCGTCGTATAATGCTCATTGGCAATAATAAAGAGAAGAAAGAGCTTCTCAAGACGTTGACGAAAGCGGGTTCCGTCGAGATCGGCAATACTCACGACATAGAACGCGCCGATAACGTTGACGTCGGGAAGAGACGGGAAGAGGTTTCGCTGAAACTTGCCCGCCTCACTTTTGCTTTCGACGCGCTAAAAGAAAAGACGTCGGAGCTCAAGAGAATGGTGAAGGCGAAGAGCGCCGACAAGTCGAGCGTTCCGAAGAAAGTGATGTTCGCGCCGAAGCCGGAGGTAAGCTACGACGATTTCGTCGAGTGTACGAAGAACGAAGACGAGATATTCCGAAAGATAGAGGAAATGAACGAACTCAATAACGAGTACGTCAGATTAAAGTCGGAAGAGACCAAACTAAAGTCGGAAGCGAAGGCTATGAGCGTCTTCGAATCGGTAAAACTTCCGCTCGATATATTCCGCAATACGAAGAATACCGTAATATCTTTGGGAAGCGTCGCTTCTTCCAAAATCGAAAAGCTCGAGAATCTTTTAAGCGGCGTTGAATACGCGACGTGCGAGACGGGAGAAGATATAGGCGGATCGACAGCAGTCGTTATAGTTTCCGTGAAAGAGAGCAGAGACAAGGTTCAGGAGATACTTGCGGAGGTAGAGTTCACGCCTATAGGAGTGAGCGACGTAAGGAGACCTGCCGATATTATCGCTCATGACAATGAGAGAATAGACGCGATAGCTAAGCGCAGGAGCGAGATAGTCGAGGAGATAGTCTCATACGAGGAGAATACGCTTTCGTTCAAGATGCTCTTTGATTATTACACGCTCGAGAATGATAAGCTAAGCGCGGAAGAGAAGATGAAGAGCACGGGAACTTCGTATATCCTCGAAGGTTGGCTGCCGAAGACGGAAGAGGAGAATATAGATAATATATTATCGTCTTCGCCGCTTGCGCTCGCCTATATAATAAGAGAACCTATAGAGGGAGAGATACCGCCGACGTTTTGTGTCGATAATTCGCTGGTCGCTCCGTATCAAAGCGTTACTAATATGTTTAACGTTCCTTGCTACAGAGAGGTCAACCCCAATCCGTTCGTAGCGTTTTTCTTCTTCTTGTTTTTCGGAATAATGGTATCCGACGCAGGCTACGGACTGATACTTACTCTTGCGTCGGGATTTATACTTTTCAGGATGAAACCCAAGAAAATGGATGCGAGTCTCATAAAGATAATCTTTATGGGCGGTATATCGACAATGTTTTGGGGAGTTATGTTCGGAAGCTATTTCGGCGAAGCGCTATTGCCTGCCGTTATGTTCAATCCGCTAGACAAACCCGTTAATATGTTGATATTAAGTCTTGGAATGGGACTTTTCCAAATGCTGACGGGTATGGCTATCAACGCGTACCGTCTGTTCAAAGAAAGGAAACCGCTCGACGCGATATTCGGAGTATTTTCCTGGTATATCCTCATTATCGGTATTGCCGTGATTTTCCTCGTTAAAGGGAACGCGGGCAAGATAACGGGAATAGTTCTTCTCGCGGTAGGTCTCGTCGGACTAATGATCGCGGGAGCGCTTCACAAAAAGGGCGTCGGTATCGTCAGCGGAGCGTTCGGGAAACTTTACGGAATAATCAATTTCTTCAGCGATCTCTTGAGCTATTCGAGACTGTTCGGTCTCGGACTTGCTACGGGCGTTATAGGAATGGTTTTGAACCAGATAGCCGTAGTGCTTGTCGAGCTGATACCTGTTCTCGGTATCGTCCTCGCCGCCGCGCTTTTGATAGGCGGTCACTTGTTTAACGTAGGTATCAATACTCTCGGAGCGTACGTGCACAATTCGAGACTTCAGTTTATAGAATTCTTCGGAAAATTTTATACCGGCGGCGGCAGACTGTTCGCCCCGCTCGGATCAAATATCAAATATTATTATATTACGGATAGGAGGTAAATATAATATGACAACAGGAACGTTCTTAGCAATACTCGGAGCCGCGCTCGCGGCGCTATTCGCAGGTTGCGGATCTGCGATAGGCGTTAGTATAGCGGGGCAGGCGGCGGCAGGAGTTATATCGGAAGACCCCGATAAGTTCTCTAAAGTGCTTATTCTCGAGTTGTTGCCGGCAACGCAGGGTATTTACGGATTCATTATCGCTTTCATTACCTTTTTGAAGATAGGTCTTATAGGAAGCGGATCGCTCGCGCTTTCGACCGCGGCGGGATTGTCTGTTCTCGCAGGCTGTTTGCCTATGGCGATAGTAGGTATGATCAGCGCGATATATCAGGGAAAGTGCGCAGCGTCCAGTATAGCGATGGTCGCAAAGAGAGGAGAAGTCAGCGGTAAGGGTATTATTCTTACCGTCATGGTAGAGACGTACGCGCTTCTTGCGCTCCTTGTTTCATTCCTCAGCGTATTCATGCTCAACTTGGGCTGACGGATATAATAATTGCCGCGGCATATGAACGGCTCAGGCAAACGGATATAATATCATGAATAATAAAGATTCGATAATTAATAAAATCATTAACGACGCGAAAGCCGAAGCCAAGGAGATAGTAGCCTCGGCAGAAGCTAAAAGAGCCGAAGCAGTCAAGAAGGCGGAAGAGGATATAAAAAAGCGTGAAGAAGAGGCGCTCTCGCCCAAAGAGGACGTCATCGCCGCTATAATTTCGCGCCGCGTTACCGTCGCTCGCATCGACGCTAAAAAGAACGTTCTTATGACTGAGAACGCTATAATGGAGAAGGCTTTTAACGAGGCTCTCGACGCCGTAGTTTCGGATAAGAAATACGGCGAAATACTCGTCGCGTTGCTCGAGAAATATCTCGAAGACGGCGACGAAGTCGTCATAGCGGAGAACGATAAGAAGATGGTTACCTCCGCTGTTGTGAAGCGTATCGCAAAGAGCAAGGGAATAAACGCGGAACTATCATCTATGTACGGCGATTTTAAGGGCGGGATGATGTTGGTCGGCAAGAGTTACGATAAGAATCTCACGCTCGAGAGAACGCTTTTTGAAGTAAAAGAGGAGATATCTTCCTCGCTTTTTCAAATATTGTTTGAAGAGGAGAAGTCATGAAGAACGGTAATCTCGTCTTTTCCAACGCAAGGGTAAAGTCGCTCGAGTCAAGTCTCATTACGGAAGAGAAGATGACTCGAATGATACATGCCGCTAATTTGGAAGAGGGCGTTAAGATACTTTACGAGTGCGGCTACGCAGGCGGAACGACTCTGGAGAGAGCCGAAGATTATCCTGCGCTTCTCGAAGAGGAATTGAAGAGAGTTACCGCTTTTTTTAGAGAGACTATGATAAGTTCTAGCGGTATGGATGCCTTTTTGCTTGAAGAAGACTATCTTTCCGCTAAGATATTTATGAAAAAGAAATATATGCGCGACGCAAGCGATAGCGGCGATCTTCCTCCGGAAGGCAATATTTCTCACGATACGCTTAAGGAGTGTATTTTTAACGATAATTATTCGTCGCTTCCGAAGTTCATAGCAGAGGCGCTTCATCTGATAGACGAGCTATTCGCGAACGGCAGACGCTCGCCGCGTTATATAGACACGTACCTTGACAAAGCCATGTATAAGGATATTCACGCGAGAATATCAAAGGGCAAGAATAAGACTATCATAGAATATTTTAAGGCGAAGACCGATCTTACCAATATAGCTACCGCGCTAAGAGTGAAAAAGATTGGCAACGCTTCGCTATTAAAAGACAACTATATCGAGGGCGGAAGCTATTCGCTCGGCTTTCTCGAGAGTTTGATAGAAGAGAGCAACGACAGCATAGCGGAGAGACTAAAGTATTCCGATTATAGGGATATCGCAGAAGCATCTTTCGGCGACTATGCGAAAAGCGGTTCGCTCGTAAGGTTCGAAGCTATGAGCGAAAGTTATCTGATGAAAATATTCAGACGTGATAAGGGCGATATATTTTCGGTAGCTCCTATCATAGGTTTCTTCGTTGCGAAAAGGACGGAGATAAGAACGGCGCGGCTAATACTTACCGCGCTCAAAAATAACGTCGGCAGAGACGCCGTGAAAGAGAGGCTCAGAGAGTTCTATGTATAGTAATAAGGTAGCCGTCATAGGCGGCGGAGACGTAGTTCTCGCGTTCAAAGCCGTAGGTATGGACGTGTATCCCGCGAGCGGCGGAGAAGAGAGCGACGCATTGATAAAGAAGATAGCGAAAGAGTACGCTGTGATCTTCGTGACCGAAGACGTCGCGATAGCGTCGCGCGATACGGTGGAAAAATATAAGACGAAACCTTATCCTGCGATAATTCCGATACCTTCCGGAGTCGGAGATTCGGGTTACGCTATGGAATGTATAAAGAAGAATGTCGAAAAAGCAGTCGGAACGGATATTCTGTTCGATAGAGAGGATTGATTTTATGGATAATAAAGGAAGGATCATAAAAGTGTCGGGTCCGCTTATAGTTGCGGACGGAATGACTAAGGCGAGAATGTTCGACGTAGTTAAGGTCGGCGAGTCCAATCTCATAGGAGAAATAATCGAGCAAAGAGAGGACAGGTCGTCGATACAGGTATACGAAGAGACGAGCGGAATAGGCGTAGGCGAGAGCGTGACGAGCACCGGAGCGCCGCTTTCCGTTATGCTGGCCCCCGGACTTCTCGAAGGAATATACGACGGTATACAGCGTCCGCTGAATAAGCTCGTCGAGGCATCCGGCGCGCGCATAGCGAGGGGAATAGATATGCCTGCCGTCGACCTTGAAAGGAAGTGGAAATTCGAGCCGAGGGTGAAGGTCGGAGACAGCGTCGAAGCCGGAGACATACTCGGCGTAGTTCAGGAGAACGTTGTAGTCGAACACAGGATCATAGTTCCTTTCGGAATAGAGGGCGTGATAGATAAGATATTCGAAGGCGAATTCAACGTCACCGAGCCCATAGCGATATTAAATACGGTCAAGGGAAAAATCGAGATACCTATGCTCAAGAAGTGGCCCGTGCGTAAGGGCAGACCGTATAAAGAGAAGCTGCCGCCGAAGGAGCCGCTCGTTACGGGTCAACGCGTCATAGATACGCTCTTTCCTGTAGCGAAGGGCGGAGTAGCGTGTATTCCAGGACCTTTCGGAAGCGGAAAGACGGTAGTTCAGCATCAGCTCGCCAAGTGGTCCAACGCAGATATCATAGTCTATGTTGGTTGCGGAGAGCGAGGCAACGAGATGACGGACGTTCTTAACGAATTTCCCGAGCTTATAGACCCGAAGACGGGCGAAGCGCTCATGAAAAGAACGGTACTTATCGCCAATACGTCGGATATGCCCGTCGCCGCAAGAGAGGCGTCGATATATACGGGTATCACGATAGCGGAATATTTCAGAGATATGGGCTACAACGTAGCTATCATGGCGGACTCGTCGTCAAGATGGGCGGAGGCGCTAAGAGAGATGTCGGGACGTCTTGAAGAGATGCCGGGCGAAGAGGGTTATCCCGCGTATCTGTCCTCTAGACTTGCCGATTATTACGAAAGAGCGGGAATAGTTAAGACTCTCGGAAGAGAGGAAAGAATAGGTTCGATCACCGCTATATCGGCGGTTTCGCCTCCGGGAGGAGACCTTTCGGAGCCTGTATCGCAGGCTACTCTCAGAATTGTAAAGGTATTCTGGGGACTTTCTTCGTCGCTGGCATACAGAAGACACTTCCCCGCGATAGATTGGCTGCAAAGCTATTCGCTCTATGCGGACAGGTTGAAGGTATGGTACGACGAGAACGTCGGAGAAGAGTGGGGAGAACTGAGAAGGGAAGCCGAGAGGATACTTCAAGAGGAAGCCAATCTCGACGAAATAGTAAGGCTTGTCGGTATCGACGCGCTTTCGCCGAAGGATAGAATAACGATGGAGACGGCAAAGTCGATAAGAGAGGATTATCTGCATCAGTACGCTTTCGACGACGTTGATACCTATACCTCGCTGAAAAAACAGCTCAAGATGATGCGCCTTATCATAAACTGTCATAAACTTTCAAACGAAGCTCTGGACAAAGACGTCGATCTTGACGACATACTTTCCGTTAAAGTACGCGAGAGCATAGGCAGATCCAAATATATAAAGGAGTCGGAAGAAGAAAAGTTCGACGCAATAGACAGGGATATGCGCAGCGAGATCGGTTCGCTTGTCAGCGAAGGAGAGTAAGATATGCTTAAGGAATATAAATCTATAAAAGAAATAGTAGGACCTCTTATGTTGGTCGACGGCGTAGAAGGAGTCAAATACGACGAACTCGTCGAGATTGAGCAAAAGGACGGAGATATAAGGAGAGGAAAGGTCCTCGAAATCAACAGAGACAAGGCGCTCGTGCAGTTATTCGAGGGCTCTCAGGGTATAGAAATGTCGACGTCTAAGGCGCGTTTTCTCGGAAGAAGTCTCACGCTTGCGGTATCGGAGGATATGCTCGGCAGAGTATTTGACGGTATGGGTAATCCCAAAGACGGCGGCGCTCCGATAATTCCCGAGAAGAGGCTCGATATCAACGGTCAGCCTATTAATCCCGCGGCAAGAGATTATCCTAACGAATTTATAGAAACGGGCGTTTCGGCGATAGACGGACTAAATACGCTCGTAAGAGGACAGAAGCTGCCCGTATTCAGCGCGTCGGGACTTCCGCACGCAGAGCTTGCGGCGCAGATAGCCAGACAGGCGAAAGTTATAGGCAGCGACGAGAAGTTCGCGGTAGTCTTCGGAGCTATCGGAATAACGTACGAAGAGGCTGAGTTCTTCATGTCGGATTTCAGACGCACGGGAGCTATCGACAGGGCGGTGCTCTTTATGAATCTCGCTAACGATCCGGCAGTCGAGAGAATAGCGACGCCGAGAATGGCTCTTACCGCCGCGGAATATCTGGCGTTTGAGAAAGATATGCACGTGCTCGTCATACTTACCGATATTACGAATTACGCCGAGGCGCTGAGAGAGGTCTCCGCGGCAAGGCGAGAAGTTCCCGGAAGAAGAGGTTATCCGGGATACCTTTATACCGACCTTGCGACGATGTACGAAAGAGCGGGAAGAATAGTAGGCAAAAAGGGTTCTATAACGCAGATACCTATATTGACTATGCCCGAAGAGGATAAGACTCACCCGATCCCCGACCTTACCGGATATATTACCGAGGGTCAGATAATACTGAGTAGAGAGCTTCACAAAAAGGGAGTTATCCCGCCTATCGACGTATTGCCGTCGCTTTCGAGACTTAAGAATAAGGGTATAGGCGAAGGAAAGACGAGAGCCGACCACGCCGACAATATGAATCAGTTATTCTCGGCTTACGCAAGAGGAAAGGAAGCGAAAGAGCTATCCGCAATACTCGGAGACGCGGCGCTCTCGCCTGTAGACAGACTTTACGCTAAGTTCGCGGAAGAGTTTGAAAAGGAATACGTTTCTCAAGGTTTCGAGAGCGACAGAAGCATCGAGAAGACCTTGGAGATAGGTTGGAAATTGCTCACTATACTGCCTAGAAGCGAAATGAAGAGAATACGAGACGAGTACCTCGAAAAATATTACGATACAATAAAGAAAGAGGACTGATATATGGCAGAGAGGCTGAAAGTCAATCCCACCAGAATGGAGCTGAGACGTCTTAAAAACAGACTGAAAACTGCGGAGAGAGGGCATAAACTTCTCAAAGACAAGTCTGACGAAATGATAAGACGCTTCATGGAATACGTTCGGGAGAACAAGAGACTTAGAGAAGAGATAGAAGACGAGCTTTCTTCGGCGATGAACGCCTTTATGATAGCTAAAGCGGTAACTGACGAGAACTTGATAAAAGAGGCTGTTATGATGCCCGCTTCGTCTCTCGAACTTGACGTATCTACAGGTAACGTCATGAGCGTCGCCGTGCCGAAAATGCAACTCAAAGAGAGCGGCGGCGAAGACAAATACGCGTATTCGTTCATCAGCGTCACGAGCGAGCTCGACGAATCGATATCTACGCTGACTAAACTTTCGGCAAAACTCATAAAATTGGCAGAGATAGAAAAGACCTGCAATATGCTCGCCGACGAGATAGAAAAGAACAGAAGAAGGGTCAACGCGCTCGAATACGTTATGATTCCCGAAACCATCGAGACGATAAAGTTCATCACGATGAAGCTCGATGAGAACGAAAGGGGCAACATAGTGAGACTAATGAAAGTAAAGTCGATGATGGAGAGCAAGTAACTATGCAGATATCGAAGATGGAACTTGGCGAGGAGCATATAGTCGAAGAGCTCGCGAGAGAGATATGGTTCGAGACGTACGCAGATATCCTGAGCATCGGGCAGATAATATATATGCTCAATAAGTATCTTTCGAAAGAGGCTGTAGCTCGCGGAATAAAAGAGGATAACTACGAGTATTTTCTATTAAAAGAGGATGACATATATATAGGTTTTTATGCCGTAAGACATGAAAGCGACAGGCTTTTTTTATCAAAAGCGTACATTGTCAAGGACAGCCGCGGCAAAGGGTATTTCAAAAAGATAATGGATAACGTATTTGAGAACCTGAGAAGGAAGGAGAAGAGCGTATATCTTACAGTCAATAAGAATAACGACGCTAAGGATAAGTATCTTTCGATAGGCTTCGATATAATAGACGAAGTAAAGAGCGATATAGGCGGCGGTTACGTTATGGACGACTATATAATGGAGATAACGAGAGAAAAGTACGAAAATATAAAAGATAAAAAATCAATATAGGAACGAAATAAGATATTTAAACAAATCAATTCTCACATGTTAAAAAGAACGCGTTGAACGTTCTTTTTTTGTTATAAAAATATACTATAAAATATAGGTTGATTTTATCCTATTTTTGTTATATAATATATATAACGGAGGAGAAAATGATCATCAACACTAACCAAATAACAAGTATGACAGAGGCAAATCAAAATTTCAGTAAGGTGGCAAAGATTGCCGACAAAAGCGGTAGCGCTGTGATATTCAAGAATAACAAAGCTAAATATCTTGTGCTTAACGTTGAAGAAAATCCGTATATAGAACTTACCGACGATGAAAAGATAGATATTATAGCAAGAAGAGTGCTTGAAAAATATAGAAAAGATTTCGAGGAACTTGCAAAATGATCAAATTCAGTACGGAAAAGGTTTTATTGCTCCATAAATTCTTGATTCAGGAAACAGGAGGTTCTCAAGGCGTTAGAGACGTTGGTTTGCTTGACTCTGCCGTCAATGCCGCATACGCCACGTTTGACGGGCAAGAATTATTTCCGACAAAAGAAGAAAAGGCAGCTAAAATAGGATATTCGTTAATATCGAATCACGCGTTCGTAGATGGAAATAAGAGAATAGGAATGTATATAATGCTTACTTTTCTTGAGAAAACGGAATATCGTTAAATTTGAAAGAAGGCGAAACCGCTGACGTCGGACTTAAGCTCGCAGACGGTAAATATTCAGAAAAAGAATTACTTTATTGGATAATAGAACACGAATAAAAAATTATAACCTCTTACCATCGAATAATGTTCGAATCGTAAGAGGTCATTTAATATTAAAAATATTTTACTTGTTTTTAACGTAGGACTCGAGCATCGCTTTGAACGCGCGCTTTTCTCTTTCGTTCAGTTTGTTATAGTACTTAAGGAAAGATTTTTCATTGTCGCCGAGATCGTAAATATAGGCGTTACATTCGTCGGTGCGTCCTATTAAATAATCCACCGTCACGTTGAAATAGTTTGCAAGCAGGTTGAGCTGCGCTATGTTCGGAGCTGTTCTCTCGATTTCCCAGCTACTGATAGTAGCTTGTGTTACGTTAATGTCTTTAGCAAGAACGTTTTGCAAAATTCCTCTTTCTTTTCTTAACTGTTTAAGAACCAAGCCAAGCATCTTATCAATCTCCTTTATTGCGTTTACGCGTATTTGTAATATTTTTTATTATCGCAGAAGCTAATTTGTGGAATAACGAACGACGACGTCGATTTGTCGGATTTTTGTTTTCCGCAAGTTCGCTTTTGACAATTTACATTATAATACATATTCCATTTTATTACAATAAAAATCAGGTGAAAATTGTGAAAACACTCTCGGCGGCTTATGAAAAAGTCGGGTTTTTGATAAAAAATGCGGTTGATTTATTGATGAATTTAGTATATTGCGATGTCAAAGAGCATAGTATTCTATAGAAAGCAGGAGGTATATTGAATGAAAAAGTTATTGATAATAGCGCTTGTATTCGTCAGCTTGTTTGCGCTCGTAGCATGCGGAGAGACTAAGGAGCCTATTGATTTGGTCAACGAGAAGATTTCGCTTCAAGAGACGAAACTTTATACGGCTGACAGCGAAGATTATTTTGCGGAGCTCAGACTTGTCGACGGAGAAGACGTAACGGCGCTTGACGGCAAGGTAGGGGAAAAGAGCGTTAAATATATTTTCAAGTTAAAGCCTAAGAAGCTCGATATGATGAACGGCGAGTACAGCGTGACCATATCGGGAGATAAGGGAAGCGAAAATATCAAGATAGAAAAGGACGTTATGGGAATGTCGTATAGCGCGAAGCTCATGAATATCGATAAAGCGGGCGTTCCGAGCCGACTTACCATAGTCTATAACGACAAAAATTTCGAGATGGAACTTGCCGATATGATGAAGGATATTACTTGCGATTCAAAAAAGGCGGTCGAGATAGCGTATAATGAACTCAAAGACGCGCTTAAGGACGATCTCTCCAAAAAAGAATTTTTGAGAGAGGTCACCGTAAGATATATCAATAACCGTAAGGACGCTGCAAGTCCGTATTATTGGTACGTGTCTATGCTAAAGAGCAAGGACGATTACTTTGCCGTTCTTATCGATCCCAAAGACGGAAAAGTCATAAACAAAAAAGTCCTATGATGCGGATAATGCCGTACGTATACGTGATATTTGCGGCAAAGTGACGAAGACGAACCATATTATTATATATTATAAAACACGCCTTAAAGCTCAATGAGTTTTAAGGCGTATTCTGTTTTTATATAGTCGCTTTATCGGTTTACTATTTGTTATTCGCTTTTCTTTCCGTCGGTCTTTTCCGAAGAGAAATCTGATTTTTTGATCGACTTCTTTTCGTCGTTGATACTCTTTATCTGATCCTTATGCTCTTCTTTGACAGCTTTCATCTCTATCTTACGCGTCTTAAGCTCTTCCTTATGAGTTTCTTTTAGTTCCTTTTCTTTTTCTTTGAGCTTTTTCATCTGCTCTTTTTTGACTTTCTGCTGTTCGTTCTTGAACTTGATGTTTTTAAGGCTCTTTATCATACCCGCAAGGATGTTGCCGAGACCTCTAAGTCTTTTTTTATTGCCCCAAAGAAGGAATCCGTATATAGCTTGCATATCGAGGAGTCCGGTAGTGACGCCGTTAAGGCTTCTCAGCGGCATTTCTTCAAAACCTTGCTGTAGCATAAGTCTTGTTGTCATGTCGGCGTTAGGGACCTGACTGTTGATTATGGCAGGAGCGAGCTTAGCTATTATTTTACCTATAAGACATACCTTGAGATCTCCTATAGTTGTGTTGAAATCGAATTCTCCGCGTTTTGCAGGCGCGTTGGACGGCATTTTGAATCCCGTTATTGCCTCGAATTCTTCTTTTGGCAACTCTGTAGCGTTTGCGATATCGTAATACGACGGGCAGACGTCTTTGAGATTTGGTATCTCGACGTTATTCGCAGTCGATTCGACAAAGATCCTCTTTGAAAGTACGACTTCGTCGGCGTTCTTTGCGATCTCTATATCGAATTCGCCGCTCTCTACGTGCCAGTCGTTAATGTTGACGTTATAGTATGCGAACGCTCTTTTTGAAAGAGTGAAGGAGACAGTCTTCGTTTCGCCCGCTTCGAGCTTTATCTTAGCGAAGTCTTTGAGTTCTCTCTTGGGTCTGAATATCGTCGATTCGATATCGGAGACGAACACTTCGACGACTTCTTCGCCGCTTCTCTTTCCGGCATTTGTAACGTCCACCGTTACGGTAACGCTGTCGCTGTCCTTGATGCTGTTTGCGGATACGGTCATATTAGAATATTCGAACGTCGTATATGAAAGGCCGTAACCGAACGGGAAGAGGACCTTTTTGTTAGCCGACGTGTAATATCTGTATCCCACGTACACCGATTCGCGATGCTCGACGCTTCTCGGACCTATGCCGTAATACTTGGCTCCGATGAAGTCTTCGTTCTTTATTGGATAGGTTTCCGCAAGACGTCCCGACGGATTGACTTTGCCGAAGAGTATGTCGTAAAGCGCTTCAAAGCCCGCTTCTCCCGGAAGGTATGCGTTCAGTATCGCCTTGACGTTATCGACCCACGGCATAGCTATCGGAGAACCTCCGAATACGACTACGCTAACGTTCTTATTGACTTTGAGTATCTCGTCTATGAGTTTATTGTGGCTTTCGGGAATGTTGAGATGGCTTCTGTCGTAGCCTTCGCACTCGTAAGAGTCGGTAAGACCTACGAATACGACGACTTTTTCTCTGTTTTTAGACATAGCCACAGCCTCTGCTATGAGCGTATCGTCGACAATATCGGCGTCCATATTGTAGCCGTCGGCGTAAGCGTATTTCGTTCCGAGCGCGTTGATATGGTCGAGGAAGTTGACCAGATTATAAGGATTGATCCTAGAGCTTCCCGAACCTTGGTATCTGCTGTTTTTAGCGAGAGCACCGATTATCGCGACGTCTTCGCCCTCGGTAAGAGGAAGCAGATCATCTTCGTTTTTGAGGAGGACCATCGAGCTTTCCGCAACGCGTCTTGCTACGGCGTGCGAATATCCGTAGTCCGCCGAATAGTTATCGTCGAGTCCCGCTTGACATTTGAATATGAAAGTGAGGAGTCTTTCGATGACCTTATCGAGTTCTTCTTCCTTCAGAGAACCGTCTTTTACCGCTTTCATTATCTGTTTATCCGTGCGTCCCATGCTGGACGGCATTTCGAGATCCATACCTGCGCGGATACCTTGAACTCTGTCGTTCGTTGCGTTCCAGTCGCTGACTACGAGACCTTTGAATCCCCATTCTTTGCGGAGTATGGAGTCGAGCATCTTTTCATTGTCCGAAAGATACGTTCCGTTGAGTCTGTTGTACGAGCACATGACGGTCCAAGGCTGCGATTCTTTGACTGCAGTCTCGAAGGCGGGGAGATATATCTCGCGAAGAGTTCTTTCGTCGACTATTTCGTTGATAGTCATTCTGAGATGTTCCTGCGAATTGCACGCGTAATGTTTGAGCGACGTTCCTATGCCGTGCTTTTGAACTCCGTCTATGTAGTTTACGCACATTCTTCCGGCAAGAACGGGGTCTTCGGAAAAATATTCGAAGTTACGTCCGCAAAGAGGCGAACGCTTTATATTCGTTCCCGGACCGAGTATTACCGAGACCTTTTGATCGATACACTGCTTTGCAAGCTCTTCTCCTACGGCTTTTGCAAGAGAATGATCCCACGTGCTCGCGATATTTACGGCAGGCGGAAAAGAAGTCGCGGGAAACGACTGTTTGAGTCCTACGTTGTCGTCAAGGTCGTTTTCCTTTCTCAGTCCGTGAGGGCCGTCGGACACGGCGACGGACGGCACGCCCATTCTGTTTACGGGTTTCGTGCACCAAAAGTCAAGTCCCGAGCATAACGATGCCTTTTCTTCGAGTGTCATTTCTTCGATGAGCGTTTTGATTTTTATATCCATAGATTACCTCCCGATAGCCGACGGTCATTATTGTTTGGCTTTCCGTATTTAGGCATTATACATTAAAAGTTTACCATAACGTAAAGTTTTTTTCAAGTCTTTTCCGATTATTTACATTTTATTATCTAACGCTTAGCGGCGATTAAAAAAACTAATATCGGGTATAAGGGTAAATTTCGGAAAGATAAGTTAATTTGTTTGACTTTACCGTCAATATTTACTAAAATTAAACAAATAAAGGTCGGGCGTTGATGTTGTCTTAAGTACGTCCGAAGCAGTAAACGATTGTAAAGAGGTTTTATTCGCCTCGTTTTCGAGTATGTTTCGACAGATTATAAGGAGGTTTTACAATGGGTAAGATTATTAAAGAAGGTTTGACGTTCGACGACGTGTTATTGGTTCCGCAGCATTCGGAAGTTTTGCCGAAAGAGGTCAGTTTGCAGACCAAACTCACCGACGGCATTACGCTCAATATTCCGATCCTCAGCGCTTCGATGGATACGGTCACCGAACACGAGCTCGCTATAGCTATCGCAAGAGAGGGCGGTATCGGTATGATACATAAGAACCTCAGCATAGAGGAGCAGGCGGCGCAGGTGGATAAGGTAAAGAGGAGCGAACACGGAGTTATCACCGATCCGTTCTATCTCTCTCCCGACAATACGCTCAACGACGCTCTCGCTTTGATGAAGAAGTACAAGATCAGCGGCGTGCCAATCACGAGGGGAAGAAAACTCGTAGGAATCATCACAAACAGGGATCTTAGATTCGAGACTGATTTTACTAAGCGTATCGACGACGTTATGACGAAAGACAGGCTCGTCACTGCTCCTGTCGGAACTACTCTCGACGAAGCGCAGAAGATACTCGGAGAGCATAGGATAGAAAAGCTTCCGATAGTAGACAAAGATAATAATCTTAAGGGTCTTATTACAATTAAAGATATAGAGAAGGCTATACAGTATCCCAATTCCGCAAAGGATAAGAACGGACGTCTCCTTGCCGGCGCGGCGGTAGGCGTAACGGGAGATACGATGGACAGAATAGCGGCTCTTGTAGACGCTAAGGTCGACCTCATAGCCGTCGATACCGCTCACGGACATAACAAGAACGTAATAGATACCGTGTCGAAGATAAAGGCGAAGTTCCCGAATCTTCCCATCATTGCGGGCAACGTAGCGACAGCAGGCGCAACTAAGGCTCTCATCGAGGCCGGCGCAGACGTCGTTAAAGTAGGTATAGGACCCGGTTCGATATGTACGACGCGTATAATTGCGGGAATAGGCGTTCCGCAGATAACGGCTATTATGGACTGTGCGGAGATGGCTGACAAGCTCGGAAAGAGGATCATCGGCGACGGCGGTATCAAGTACAGCGGCGATATAGTCAAGGCGCTCGGCGCGGGAGCTTCGGCAGTAATGATAGGTAGCCTGTTCGCGGGAACCGAAGAGACTCCGGGCGAAATAGAGATCTTCCAAGGCAGATCCTTCAAAGTATATAGAGGTATGGGTTCTCTTGCCGCTATGGCTAACGGCTCTAAAGACAGATATTTCCAGTCCGATGCTAAGAAACTCGTTCCCGAAGGCGTCGAAGGAAGAGTTCCGTTCAGAGGAAGCGTACAGGACGTCGTATTCCAGCTTATGGGCGGTTTGAGATCGGGTATGGGATATACCGGTATGGCTACTATAGAAGACCTTAGAACTAAGGCTGAGTTCGTCAAGATAACCAGCGCCGCGCTCATAGAGAGCCATCCGCACGATATATCTATCACGAAGGAAGCGCCTAACTACAGTACGAAAGGCTGATCTTATGAGGGAGTTGTCTCCCTCATTTTCAAATAGTTTTTCGAAAGAGTAGATATTCGAAACTGTTGCGTAACTGAAGTCTATTTGATATATGATATTAGGATAATCTTGAACGTAATAAAGCGGACGGTCTAACGCTCTCGAAAGAACAAAAAAGAAACATAAAATTGAAAAACGTATACGTATGTATATTTGATTTTAACTAACATTAAGGAGAACACTTATGGACATTAAGGAGAAAGTCATCATCGTTGACGTAAGCGGCAGATGCAATCAGCTGATCGCCAGAGAAGTAAGGAATCTTAACGTTTACTGTATGCTCTTCGGAGATAACGCTTCGATAGAGAAGATACTTTGCGAGAAACCGAGCGGAATCATTATTACGGGCGAAGGAAACGCCGATAAACTCGTTAGCGATATCATGTCGTCCGGCGTTAAGACGCTTGATATAAGAAATGCGAGCGATTATAAGGACGTTATAAAGAGTTTCCTTTACGACGAGTTGAAACTCAGCGGAAGCTGGACAATGAAGGCTTTCAGCGAGTATATGATAGAGGAGCTTCGCGAGAAGATAGGAGATAAGAAGGTTCTTTGCGCGCTAAGCGGCGGCGTAGACAGCGCTGTTTGCGCGACGCTCGTACACCTTGCTAAACCCGAGAGTCTCACCTGCGTATTCGTAGATCACGGTCTCATGCGTAAGAACGAGCCTCAGGAAGTAGTCGAAATATTCAGAGATAAGCTAGGAATGAATCTTATCCATATCGACGCAGAGAAGAGATTTCTTGACAAACTCAAGGGCGTTACCGATCCCGAGAAGAAAAGAAAGATAATAGGCGAAGAGTTCATAAGAGTATTCGAGGAAGAAGCTAAGAAGATAGGAGCTGTGGATTTCCTTGTTCAGGGAACTATATATCCCGATATCATCGAGTCGGGTATAGGAAGCAAGGGGCTCGTCAAGAGTCACCATAACGTTGGAGGACTTCCCGACGTTATCGACTTCAACGAGATTTTGGAGCCTGTAAAGGATCTATTTAAGGACGAGGTTCGTAAGGTAGGTCTCGAGATAGGACTTCCCGAAGCTCAGGTCAACCGCCAGCCGTTCCCGGGTCCGGGACTCGGCGTAAGATGTATCGGAGAGCTTACGAAAGACAAACTCGATACTTTAAGAGACGCTGACGCAATATTCAGAGAAGAGATAAAGAACGCCGGCTGGGATACTAAGATCTGGCAGTACTTTGCTGTTCTTACCGATATGAAGAGCGTCGGAGTAAGAGACGAAGTAAGAAGCTATGAGAGAACTGTCGCTCTTAGAGCTATCCACAGTATCGACGCAATGAGCGCGGAGTTCGTCGAAATTCCTTACGAAGTGCTTAGAAAGACATCTTCGAGAATAACTAAAGAGGTCAAGGGCATCAACAGAGTATGCTATGACATCACTTCGAAGCCCCCGGCAACTATCGAGTGGGAGTAATATTCAAAGTTATTTCGAACTTTGATTGGAGATAAGTTTAATTAAAAAATAAAATAGCAGGTGCTGTTGATTTTCAACGTTTATAAGATAGCCGAACGATCGTTAATGGTCGAACGGCTATTTTTTAATGCCTTCGGTAGGTGCTCATATCGTCTCTATAATGAATGAAAATTTATGAGCGGTATTTTTTTGTATGTGTGATTTTATAAACGGTTTATTTTAAGTGTTTTTGACGAAATGATCAACGTGAATTAGGCAGGTATTCGATAGGAATGCTTGTCGTTTTTATGCGATTTGTTGGGCTGTATAATATAGAAAAATGAGTTTATTTTGCATTTTGATATCTAAAATGCTCTTGACAATAATATTATTATGACTTATAATAACTAATCAAGTGTGATTTGTACGTTAATTCATTATCTAGCGATATAATTTAGCGGCAGAGAATACTTTTAACAATATAACTATGATTCGTTGAAATGCGGTAAAGTTATCGAAAAATAAATTTGGTTTTGGATGCTTAACGGTTATATGTCTTGCGAAGAGATATGTTTTTCGCTTTGCGGAGAAGATGTTTAATAACATATAATAGGGTATCCTCCGCGCGTTAATGAAAGTTGAATTTGAAAATATCTATTATATGTATATGATATTTTGATATTAAGTATGATGAGTTGCAGCTCGGTACATTAATATATGAATAGTATTTTATGCCGGTCGGCGACGATGGTAGTATAGTAGGACGTTAGAGAAATTATAGGATCGTCAGGAGAGTTTGTTTGGAGAGAATATGAAAATACAGTTATCGGATCATTTTAGTTATAAAAAATTGTTAAGATTTACGTTTCCGTCTGTCTTGATGATGATATTTACGTCTATCTATGGAGTAGTAGACGGCTTTTTCGTGTCAAATTACGTAGGCAAGGTTTCTTTTGCGGCTGTGAATTTCATAATGCCGTTTCTTATGATACTCGGAACGTTCGGATTCATGTTCGGAACTGGAGGAAGCGCGCTCATATCCAAAACGATGGGCGAAGGAGATCGCGAAAAGGCGAAGAAAATATTTTCGCTCATTATTTACGTGTCATCCGCTTTCAGCGTTATTATAGCAATACTGGGAATAATATTCATAAGACCCATAGCTACGCTGCTCGGAGCTAATGAGAGCATGCTAAACGATTGCGTAACTTACGGCAGGATCATTCTGATAGCGCTTCCCGCATACATGTTACAGTTTGAGTTTCAGAGCTTTTTCGTGACGGCGGGAAAGCCTAATCTCGGACTCGTAGTAACGGTTATAACGGGCGTCTCGAATATGGTTCTCGATGCGCTCTTGGTCGCCGTCTTTTCGCTAGGGCTTAAAGGGGCGGCGATAGCGACCGCCGTCAGTCAGTATATAGGCGGAGTAGTTCCTCTCGTATATTTTATACTTCCGAATAAGAGCCTTTTGAGGCTGGGGAAAACAAAGTATGACAATCGAGCGCTTGTCAAGACCTGTACGAACGGCGTGTCGGAGCTCATGTCGGGAATATCTATGTCGATAGTCGCTATGCTGTATAACGCTCAGCTTATGAAATATGCTGGCGAAGACGGCGTTGCGGCGTACGGCGTGCTCATGTACGTCAATATGATATTTATCGCTGTGTTCATAGGATACTCCGTAGGAACAGCGCCCGTCATAGGCTATCATTACGGCGCCGACAATAAGCCCGAGTCAAAAAGCATATTAAAGAAGAGCCTCGTTCTTATCAGCATATTTTCTGTCGCAATGGTATTGCTCGCCGAAGCGCTGGCAAAGCCTCTAGCTAAGATTTTTGTAGGTTATGACAAAGGACTTTTCGATCTCACGGTCGGCGGGTTCAGGATATATTCGTTCGCTTTTCTCTTTTCGGGAATCGCGATATTCGGTTCATCGTTTTTTACAGCGCTCAGCAACGGTCTCGTATCAGCGCTCATATCGTTCATGAGAACGCTCGTATTCCAAATAATCGCGGTGCTTGTTTTGCCGCTCATATGGGGCATTGACGGAATATGGATATCTATAGTAGTCGCCGAACTCATGGCGGCTATCGTTACCGCGATATTTATAGCGGCAAAGAGAAAAAAGTATGGGTATTGATCTAACGTTAATATAAACAAATTTTTAATAAACGCGGCAATCTATATCCCGATAGATTTTGCGAAGTAACTTTTGGGAGGACAAATAAGTATGGCAAAGACTGCGTGGATTTTTTCGTATAAGATAAAGAAAACCGTAACAGCCGAGCAGTTTATGGAATTAACTCAAATTTTGCACGACGAAGTGGTTTCAAAAGCGAAGGGATTCATTTCTTGGGAGCACTATCTTCATAAAGACACGTGGACGGACTTCGTTCTTTGGGAGACGGAAGACGACGCGAAGAATGCAATGAGTGTAGGCGAAGGAAGAGACGAAGCGAAAAAGTTTTACGATTGTATTCAAATGAATACTTGTAGAACGCTCGTTTCGAAACTTGTTAAAAAGTATTAACTTTATCATAATTTATAATATATTATCAAAATAGTATAGGCGAAATAAAAACAGGACTTGATATGAATAAGCAAGTCCTGTTTTATTATTTTTATCAACGTATCAAATTTTATATAAGTCAAGTTATGCTCAATACTCGAGCGAATCCGCAAGATAGCTTTCGAGTTTATCGAGAGATACTCTTATTTGGCTCATCGTGTCTCTTTCTCTTATCGTTACGGCGTTGTCTTCAAGGGTGTCGAAGTCTACGGTCACGCAGTAGGGCGTACCAATCTCGTCCTGACGGCGATATCTCTTTCCGATGGAACCTGCTTCGTCGTAGGTAACGGAAAATTTCTTTGCAAGGCTCTTATATATTTCGTCGGCCTTTTCGTTGAGTTTTTTACTGAGCGGAAGCACGGCTATCTTGTACGGCGACAACGCGTGATGGAGTCTGAGTACGACTCTCGTATCTCCGCCTTCGAGCTCCTCCTCTTCGTACGCGTTGCATAGGAAAGCGAGAACGACTCTATCTGCGCCGAGCGACGGCTCGATAACGTATGGGATATATTTTTCGTTAGTCATGGGATCGGTGTATTCCATACTCTGTCCCGACGTCTTCTGGTGCTGTGTGAGGTCGTAGTCCGTTCTGTCCGCTATGCCCCAGAGCTCGCCCCAGCCGAACGGGAACTTATACTCGAAGTCGGTAGTCGCCTTGGAATAGAAACAGAGTTCTTCGGGATCGTGGTCGCGAAGTTTGAGTCTGTCTTCCTTGATGCCGAGACCTAAAAGCCAGTTTTTACAGAATTCTTTCCAGTAGGCGAACCACTCGAGATCCGTACCGGGTTTGCAGAAGAATTCGAGCTCCATCTGTTCGAATTCGCGTGTTCTGAACGTGAAGTTGCCGGGCGTTATTTCGTTACGGAAACTCTTTCCTATCTGAGCTATGCCGAAAGGAACCTTCATCCTTGCCGAACGCTGAACGTTCTTGAAGTTGACGAATATACCCTGAGCGGTTTCGGGTCTGAGATATACCGTCGACGCCGAATCTTCGGTAACGCCTTGGAAAGTCTTGAACATGAGATTGAACTTTCTGACTCCCGTAAAGTTGCTCTTTCCGCATACGGGGCAGGGTATCTTATTCTCGGCAATATACGCCTCCATCTGTTCGTTGGACCAGCCCGCTATATTTTCCGATATGCCTTTTTTCGCCATAAAGTCTTCGATAAGGTTGTCTGCTCTGTGGCGGGATTTGCAGCTCTTGCAGTCCATAAGAGGATCTGAAAAACCGCCTATATGACCGCTGGCGACCCAAGTCGTGGGATTCATCAAGATAGCGCAGTCGAGACCCGTATTGTTAGGAGACTCCTGTACGAATTTTTTCCACCACGCTTTTTTGACGTTATTTTTGAGTTCTACGCCGAGCGGACCGTAGTCCCAAGTGTTGGCAAGACCGCCGTATATTTCGCTTCCCGCAAATATGAAACCTCTGCCTTTACATAGAGCTACGAGTTTTTCCATAGTTAATTCAGCCATACTAACCTCTCTTTCATAATATATTAGCAACTAATCCGTCGCAATTATTTTTATATGTGTTTACTTTATAACTAAACTTGGGATTTGTCAAGTAAAAGAGGTAAGATTGTATTTATGCTATGACGAAAGAGGCGTCGCAGTTATAAAATTACGCCGGTTGGATCAATATTTCCGTAACGTTATGAATTGGGAAATATCCGCGTTTTCGCCCGTTTTGATTTTTGGCATATAAAATCAAAGAAATTTTTTGTTAAAACCAGAATAATTGCGACGGCTTGTCCTAAAAACGTTTGAGCATTGTAACACTTTTGATATGAAAAACATACTCTATACTGTAAAGGGAAGAGACCTTTACTACAAGGAGGAAAGACGATGAACGATTGTATTAATAATTGTGGTTGCGGATGTGATCTTTGCACTCTTTTGATCCTGCTCTGCTGTTGCGGTAACAACAACGGCTGCGGATGTAATTCCTGTTGCAATAACATTCTTCCACTCATCTTGTTATGTTGCTGCTGCAACAAAGGCAATGACTGCGGCTGTTCGTGCTTCGGTTCTTGCAAATAATTCATACCCCGAGGATTTTCTACATATAAGTATACCTCTTGAAATACCGGCGACCGCTTATTGCGGTCGCTTTACTTATATGCTTTTGTACATTATCAAAAGAAGAGCCGTCAAAAAGCTCATCCATACGAGCTCCGGTATAAACAAAAGATAAGCGTAGCTATCGTTATCTATGAGATTGAAAAAAATATATATATCAAAAATGAGTATACATATAGCTAGTATTATAGTTAGCGTCGTTGCATATACCGAAAAAAACACCGCGGTGAACGCCGCGTACGCTATACCTTTTATCAAAAAAAGAAGAGGCGTCTTTACTCTGTCTCCCGACATTATTTTTGAGGCGATTATATATATCGAAAATAGGTAGACCAAGCAAAAACTCATTTCTATAACGATATTCGACGGAGCGATATATGGAAATATTTCATTGGGAATATTGCCGCCCGACGTGAAAAAGCCTGCGACCGCCGACGGAAATATTACGATGAATATGCCAATAGCGAATGAAATCATCCATTTTATCGAATTCATAGTACTACTTTATGATGAAAAAGCTATTCGTATCACATAATAATGTTGAAAGCTCTGAAAAGTTGTTGATTAAAGGGGATTTTTTTGCTATAATTTAGAAAATATCGTTTGACGCGAAATGCAGACAGACGTATGCTGTTATGCGACGATTAGCGGATAGCGATATACCTGATGGCAGGATACTTTTTAGATTCAAGCGAGGTAATGAAAATGAGAAAACCAAAGGCGGCGACGATCGCCGTTAACGCGATACTTTTCGCATTGATTTTGATATTTATGATGGTGCCTATACAGATAGGACCGTTAAGACTTGCAGTACTTATGCTTATCCCCGTACTCATTGCGGGTCAGACGCAAAAGCCGGGCGTTGCGATAGCGGCGGGAACGTTTCTCGGACTCGTATCGTTCATAACGAGTATCGTAATGCCGACGAGCGTTCTTTCGTATATATTCAACAATCCGCTTGTTTCGGTTCTGCCGAGAACGTGTATAGGAGTCGTCGTATATTTTACGTACAGACTGATAAAGAAACCGATAAAGAACGAAGCGCTCGGGCATGCCGTAGCTTCATTTGCGAGCGCGATACTCGGCGTTATAACGAATACGGGACTAGTGTCTTTGATGCTGTGGATATTCTATCACGGGAAGGACATATCGGGAACGGTTATCGACGCGGAGTTTATGCTCGGCGTAATACTCGCGAATTTTGTTATAGAACTGATAGTATGCGCGTTGTTGACTCCGCCGATTTCGTTAGCGGTCAAAAAGACTGTCGAAAGGGCGGACAGGAGGTAAATCATGCTACTTGTGATAGACGTGGGCAACACAAATATAAAGCTAGGAGTATATAAGGAGAACAAGCTCGTAACTTCATGGAGAATGTCCGTCAAGGTAACTCGTACGTCAGACGAGTTCGGCATCACCATGCTCAATCTGTTTGCGTCGGAGGGCATGACTTTTTCCGACATAGACGGCATCATAATGTCGTCGGTGTCGCCGTCGCTCAACTATACTATCGAACACGCTTGCGAATATTATATGAAGATAACGCCGATAGTGATAGGCGTAGGGATCAAGACGGGACTTAATATAAAGTACTCCAATCCGCAAGAGCTCGGAGCGGACAGGATAGTCAATTCCGTTGCGGCGTACAAGCTGTACGGAGGACCTTGCGTGATCGTCGATTTCGGCACCGCTACGACTTTTAACGTCATATCCGATAGAGGCGAGTTTCTCGGAGGCTGTATAGCGCCGGGGATAAAGTCGTCGCTCGATTCGCTTGTGAATAACGCGGCGAAACTTCCGAGAGTTGAGCTGTCAAAGCCCGATAACGTTATCAACAAGAATACGATAGCGAATATTCAGGCGGGAACGATATACGGTTTTACGGGACTTGTAGATTATATAGTTAAGAAGATAAAGAAAGAGACGGGATACGGCGATATGAAAGTTATCGCGACAGGCGGTCTCAGTCAGCTTGTAGTCAATGAAAAAGAGGATATCATCGACGTTGTCGACAGATATCTGACGCTCAAAGGTCTCAAATTCATATTCGATATGAATAAGTCGGTAAAGTAGAGGAAAAGGTAATGAAAAAAGTCGGAGTTGCAATATTGGGATTCGGAACGGTCGGACAGGGCGCGTATAAGATTCTCCTCGAAAGAAAGGAAACGATAGCTAAGGAGTACGGCGTTGATATTTCCGTAAAAGCCGTTCTTGTTAGGAATAAAGAGAAAGCTATAGCGGCGGGAGCGGACGAGAGCGCGCTCGTTACGGATATCAAAGATATCCTCGATAACGAGAATATATCGATAGTAGCGGAGTGCATCGGAGGCGTAGACCCTGCGAAGGGATACATTCTGAGTTCGCTTAAATCCGGTAAAAGCATCGTGACCGCAAACAAGGAACTTTTTGCAAAGAACTGGATAGAGCTTGAGAAGGTCGCTAGCGAGAATAACGTCGGACTCTATTACGAGGCGACGACGGGCGGCGGTATACCTATAATAAGGACGATGACCGAAGCCATGCAAGCTAACGATATCAAGGAGATAAAGGGTATCATCAACGGTACGACTAATTACATTTTGACGAGAATGACTAACGAAGGCGCCGACTATGCCGACGTGCTAAAGGACGCGCAGGCTCTCGGCTTTGCCGAGGCTAATCCTATAGCCGACATCGAAGGCTACGACGCGAGCTATAAGATAAGCATACTCGCAACGCTCGCTTTTAACAGAGTCGTTCCCGTCGAACTCATTTATAGAGAGGGCATTTCAAAGATAGCGAAAGAGGACATAGAGTACGGAAAGAGATTCGGACTCACCGTAAAACTTCTTGCGATAGCGAAGATGAAGGACGACGGAAAGTACGAAGTCAGAGTTCATCCTGCATTCATACCGTCGAGCCATCCTCTTGCGAGCGTTAGCGGATCGTTTAACGCCGTATTCATCGTCGGCGACAACGTGGGAGATATCATGCTGTACGGCAGAGGCGCGGGCTCGTTCCCGACGGGAAGCGCTGTCGTGAGCGACGTCGTATTCGCGGCAAGACAGATAAAGCACGCGCGCTACGACGGCATTGAAAAGGCGGTCACAAAGGAAGAACTTATTTCCGATTTTGAGAGCTCTTATTATCTGAGACTCAACGTACACGACGTGGCAGGCGTACTTGCGGAGATAACCAAGCTGTTTGCAAAATACGGAGTTTCGATAGCTTCGATGGTACAGCAAGAGGGCAAAGATACCGTATCTATCATATTCGTTACGCACGCGACGCGCGAGAATAATATGAAGAAAGCGTGCGAAGGTATTGAAAAGCTGACCGACGTCGTGAAAATCGCAAATCTTATAAGAATAGAAAAGTAAGTCATACATTGAGCAGAACGCGTAAATGCGATCTGCTCGATTTTTAAGGAGAGATGATGGAAAGTATTGCGAAAAAGTCGCCCAAAATAATGATTAATAACGTAATAGTACTCATATGTATGCTTGTTTTAGGAGTTTTGATTGCCGTGAGCAAACTTAATAATTATCTTATTCTGCTTCCCGCGGCTATCGCTGTCATTGCTTTAGCGGTTATCATCGAGTACGCTTTTACGCCTGATTCCGCGATTGATTACAAAGAGGATGACAAAACTCTCGTTATAAACAGGTCGTTCAAGAGAGAAGATATAATATATATCCGCGATATACTCGGCGTTACTTATTCGATTTCGAGCCGTAAAAGCGGCGACGGCGTTCTTTTGATAGAAATAAAAGACTCTAAAGCCAAAATGTTGAATTCCGTTCGTAGCGTCAAAGAAGTGAGAGATAGGATATTCAAGCTGAGGGAAGAGTACGGAACGCTCAACGAGTTCATTAAAGAATGATCAGAAAATTCATAATAGCGTATTCGTAAAAGAAAGTATGATATGATTCGAGCGGGATATATATCTAAACGGACGCAGTTTGCGGTATATAGGGAAAGAGAGCAAAAATGAATGATTTGATACGAAACATTGATAAGCTCCACACTACTAAAATGGGAACGGATAGGATAAAAAGAAACTTGGGAATAGAAACCGACGACGTTGTTACGTGGTGTAAAGAGAAAATCTTAGATGAAAACGTTTTGATCGAACGTCTTGGTAAAAACTGGTATGCAACTGTCCGAGGTTACAAGATAACGGTGAACGCTCATAGTTTTACTATAATTACCGCGCATACCGTTAAATAGAATAGGGTATTCGCATATTTCCGCATGTTAAAACAGCGTTGCCGAATTTTATGATTTTGAAAATGTAACGAGTTTATGCCGCCCGTGTCGCCGCATTTGCTTGTGATACAGTATTGTTGATTTCAAAAGAGATAAAGAAAGAGCGTATCTATAAGGTACGCTCTTTGATATTTTTGTTTACACTAAGCAATATTTTTCGCGGAGCAAAATAGGTTTCGTCCAAACGAAAATATAGGTTGTAGATATTACTTATTGTCTTTGGCTCTTAAATCTTTACGCATTATCTTGCCCGAAATGGTTTTCGGAAGTTCGCTGACAAACTCCACTATACGCGGGTATTTGTACGGAGCGGTGGCTTTCTTGACGTGGTTCTGAAGTTCTTTTATGAGAGCTTCGGAAGGTTCGTAACCCTTTGCAAGCACGATAGTTGCCTTGACGACCTGACCTCTTAGAGGATCGGGAGCGCCGGTTATAGCGCACTCGAGAACCGCGGGGTGCTCGTGAAGAGCCGATTCGACTTCGAAAGGTCCTATTCTGTAACCCGACGATTTGATGATGTCGTCTTTTCTGGAAACGTACCAGTAGTAACCGTCGCTATCTGCGTACGCCAAGTCGCCCGTATGATATATTCCGTTGGCAAACGTCGCTTTGGTTCTCTCCTCATCGTTATGGTATTGATAGATGAGGCCGACCTGATTCTCTCTCAAGCGTATACACACTTCTCCTGTCTCGCCTTGAGCGACGGGCATATCGTCGTTGTCGAGAAGCTCGACGTTATATATCGGAGACGGCTTGCCCATCGAGCCCTGTTTGATATCCATATATTTGAAAGTCGCCAGTATAACGGTGCTTTCCGTCTGACCGAAGCCTTCGTATATATTCAGTCCCGTCTGATCCTTGAATTGCTTAGCGACTTCGGGATTGAGAGCTTCGCCCGCCGTCGAACAGTGCGTTATCGAAGAAAAGTCGTAATGCGAAAGGTCTTCTTTGCATAGGAAGCGGTATATAGTCGGCGGAGCGCAGAAAGTAGTTATCTTATACTTCGAAATGAGCGGAAGTATATCCGTAGGAGTGAATTTTCCGAAATAATCGTATACGAATATAGCGGTTCCCGCTATCCATTGACCGTATATTTTTCCCCAACTGCATTTAGCCCAACCCGTTTCCGCCATGGTAAGGTGAAGTCCGTCGTCGACGACGTCCTGCCAAAATTTCGCGGTGATCATATGACCGAGCGGATAGAGGTATTTATGAGCGACCATTTTCGGATTTCCGGTAGTACCGGACGTGAAGTATACGAGGAATTTATCGTCGTTCGTAGTCTTTTCTCTCGGGACGAATCCTTCTGGCGCGTTGTCTATAGCGTTATCGAGAGACTCGAACAGGTCGCTGTCCGTCGTGGTAAATACCTTTTTGAGTGAAGGACACATGGGAATAGCTTCCGCGACGTGCTTTGTAACGTCGTCTTCATTCGTCACGATTAGAACTTTAACGTCGGCGTTATTGATACGGTATGCGATGTCCTTAGCCGTAAGAAGATAGGTAGCGGGAACTAGCACGGCTCCTATTTTGTGGCACGCTATAGCCGTTATCCAGTATTCGTAACGTCTGTTGAGCATCGTCATAACGAAATCGCCCTTGTGAACGCCGCTCTTATCTAAGATGTATGCGACTTTATCCGAAAGAACTTTCATATCGCCGAAGGTGAAGATCTTCTCCTCGCCTTTGTCGTTGCACCACACGAGAGCGCGCTTATCGGGACAAAGTTTCGCATATTCGTCGATGATATCGTATCCGTAGTTAAAATTCTCGGGAACAATAATATCAGTATCTTTTGCGAAATTCTCATAGCCTTCATGTTCAATTTTTGTCAAATATCTGCCGAGTAAATTCATAATGCCTGTCCTCTTTTATTGGTCGTATATATTGTTTGAAGTAAATTTCAATACGCGCTTGAAATTTTCGGCGGCGATGCGCCGTTTGCTTGATTTGTTACAATCAAGACTTCTAAATCGGCGCTTTGCGTGAGCTTAAGCGGAGCGCCTGACTTTACTTACGCATAGCGCGGCATAAATTATTTTCAATATAATATCATATTTTTATCGAATAATAAAGCAATTAAAGGGAAAAATCTTGATTTTCTCGAAAAAGAATGATATACTTGTTTTCGATAAGAAAATTTTGCGTTTGATTAAGGAATATAACCGTACTTAAAAGGCAAAAATCAACAAGGAGACGTTATGCTGAAAAGGAAAGACAAGGCTCTTATGAAAGTCATATATAACGAAGCGGTCAAATATCCCGACGAAACCGTTGTAATAAGACCTATCGACTTGCTCAAAGAGATACCGTATACAAGCGATTTTGCGAATAACGACCTTGAATCGACTCTAAAAGGACTTTCGCTCGACGGCTATTTCGATTACGAAGAAGTAGAGGACGCGAGCGGCGATAGCGCTTATAAGATAGAACTTCTTACGAAGGGGCACGCGTTCATCCGCGAGATCGAGAGTGAAAAAAGAGCTATCAATTTTAAGATAATTCTCTCCGTCGCAGGCGTTATAGGCACGTTCATTCTGGGACGTCTGATAACTATGATTTTCGGCGGATAAGTTCCGAAAAATCTTTCTTGACGACGTAGACTATAGGTCGTAAAGTTATATGTAAAAATCCGAGCGAGGCATACTTTTGCCTCGTTTTTCGTTGACTTAGAACATATGTTCTGATATAATGTGCTTACGGTCGGCGACTCGCATTTATCGAAGCGTCGTCGGCGGTAAACGGATAATAGGATGCCGACAGAGTTTTATTCGTATATACTCGGAGGAAATATGGCAAAATTCGAATTGCATTCAAAATTTAAGCCGCGCGGAGATCAGCCCGAGGCTATAGACAAGCTCGTAGCAGGTATCGAGGACGGATTGAGAACGCAGGTTCTTCTCGGTGTGACCGGCAGTGGCAAAACTTTTACGATGGCGAACGTTATAGAACGCGTACAGCGTCCCACTCTGGTTATCGCTCACAATAAGACGCTTGCCGCTCAGCTCTGTAATGAGTTCCGCGAATTTTTCCCGAATAACCATGTGGAATACTTCGTCTCCTATTACGATTATTATCAGCCCGAGGCGTATATACCGCGTTCGGATACTTATATAGAAAAGGAACTCATGGTCAACGACGAGATAGACCGACTGAGGAACTCGGCTACCAGCGCGCTTTGCGAGTCGAGAGACGTGATAGTTGTCTGTTCAGTATCGTGTATTTACGGTCTGGGCGCGCCTAAGGACTATTTCGATATGGCGCTATCTCTCCGCAAGGGTATGACTATAGAGAGAGACGATCTCATAGACAGACTTACCGAGCTTCAGTACAAGCGTAACGATATTGATTTTACGAGAGCGACGTTCAGGGTCAGGGGAGACGTTCTCGATATATTTCCCGTGGAGAAGACCGAGACGGCTATCCGCGTCGAGTTTTGGGGAGACGAGATAGAGAATATTTACGAGTTTACGGTAGTTACTTCTAAAGTTTTTCAGGAGCTCAGCCACGTCAATATATTCCCCGCTACGCATTACGTTGTCGGCAACGAAAAACTTAAAGAATCGCTGCAAATAATAGAAAGAGACCTGCATAAGAGAGTCGCCGAATTTCAGGCAAGAAATAAACTCATAGAGGCGCAGAGGATCAGCGAAAGAGTACGCTATGATATAGAAATGATGAGAGAGGTCGGATACTGCAGCGGAATAGAGAATTATTCGAGGTATTTCGACGGACGTACGGAAGGACAGCCGCCGTATACGCTGTTGGACTTTTTCCCCGACGATTATATAATGTTTATAGACGAGAGCCATATGACGATACCGCAGATAAGGGCGATGTATAACGGCGACAGAGCGAGAAAGGATAACCTTGTGGAATATGGATTCCGCTTGCCTGCGGCGTACGATAACAGACCTCTTCGCTTCGATGAGTTCGACAGCAAGATATCGCAACTGATATGCGTATCCGCAACGCCTGCTCCTTACGAGATGTCTATAGCCGGGCAGGTCGCAGAGCAGCTCATCAGACCGACTGGACTTCTCGACCCTATAGTAGAGGTCAGACCGATAGAGGGACAGATAGAGGATCTTATCGGGGTCATTAATGCGGTAACGGAGAAAAAAGAGAGAGCGCTCGTTACTACTCTTACGAAAAAGATGGCGGAATCTCTTACGGCATTCCTCAAGGAAAGACATATAAAAGTGCGATATATGCATAGTGATATCGACACATTGGAGAGGGTGGATATTATTAACGGGCTAAGACGTGGAGACTTCGACGTGCTCGTGGGGATTAACCTTTTGAGAGAAGGGCTCGATATGCCCGAGGTCAGCGTTGTGGCGATACTCGACGCAGATAAGGAGGGATTCTTGAGGAGCGAGACGTCTTTGATACAGACTATCGGACGAGCTGCTCGAAACAGCGAAGGAAAGGTCATAATGTACGCGGACGAGATAACCGACAGTATGAGACGCGCCATAGACGAGACTAAGCGTAGGAGAGACGCGCAGAACAGGTACAACGAAGAGCACGGAATAGTTCCGAAGACCATTATAAAGGACATCAAGAACACGCTCGAGATAAGCAAGAAAGTCGAAGACGCTAAAGACGGAATAAAGGATATCAACAAGGAAATAGAGAGACTCAGAAGAGAGATGAATCACGCGGCGAGCGTTCTCGACTTCGAGAGCGCCATAAAGATAAGGGAGAGAATAGCGGAATTAAAGAAGGAGATCAACGGAAAGAAGAAATGAGAGAGGATATTTTCGTAAAAGGAGCAAGAGTACACAATCTTAAAAATATCGACGTAAGGATCCCGAGAGAAAAACTGGTCGTGCTCACAGGACTCAGCGGCTCGGGAAAATCGTCGCTCGCGTTCGATACGATATTTGCGGAAGGGCAGAGACGCTACGTCGAGTCTCTTTCGTCGTATGCGAGACAGTTTCTCGGACAGATGGACAAGCCTGACGTCGATTATATCGAAGGACTGTCTCCCGCCATATCTATAGATCAGAAGACTACGTCGAACAATCCGCGTTCGACTGTCGGGACCGTGACTGAGATATACGATTATTTCAGACTTCTGTTTGCAAGGATCGGACGCCCGCACTGTCCTAAGTGCGGTAAGGAGATAACGCATCAGAGCGTCGATCAGATATGCGACAAAGTTCTTGAGCTCGGCGAAGGCGTTAAGATAAGAGTCATAGCGCCCATGGTTAGAGGACGTAAGGGCGAATATCGCAAAGAACTCGATTCGCTCAGAAAGAACGGCTATATGCGAGTGGAGATAGACGGCATAGAATACAATCTCGACAGCGACGGCGATATAAAGATCGACAAAAACGTAAAGCACAACATCAACGTAATAATAGACAGAATAGTCGTCAAAGACGGTATCAACAGACGTCTTTCGGATTCGCTCGAGAGCGCGCTCAAACTGGCGGACGGTCTAGTGAGCGTCGAGGCTAACGGAGAGAGAGTCCTTCATTCGACCAAGTATTCCTGTCCCGATTGCGATATAAGTATAGAGGAGCTCGCGCCGAGACTCTTTTCGTTCAACAATCCGTACGGAGCGTGTCCCGAGTGTCACGGTCTCGGATTTAATAACGTGATAGACGTCAATAAGATAGTCAAGGACTGGAATCTTTCCTTGAGAAAGGGCGCTATCAACGTGAGCGGATGGAATCTCGATTCGTCGAATATCAGTCTCGGTATGCTGGAAGCCATTGCTAAAAAGCATGGATTTTCGCTCGATACTCCCGTTAAAGATTTGCCTGACAGCGCGCTCAAAGTCATATTCTACGGCGACGATACTCCTATCGAAATGGAGTACAAGTCAAAGACTTTTACCGGCAGTTTCAGCAGACGTTACGAGGGAATAGTGAATAATCTTATGCGTCGCTATAACGAGTCGACGTCGGACTTCGTAAAGGCTGAGATAGAGCGATACATGGTTTCGAAGACCTGCGAGGTATGCGGAGGCAAGAGACTTAGAAAAGAGGCTCTTTCGGTCACTGTAGGAGACAAGAATATTGCGGAACTTACAGATATGTCTATCGAAAATCTATATAAATTCATGAGCGAGCTCACGCTTACCGAACGGGAGCAACTCATTGCGAACCAAATAATCAAGGAGATAAACGCTCGTATAACTTTTCTGCTCAACGTAGGGCTTTCGTATCTTACGCTCTCGCGTTCGGCGGCGACGCTCTCGGGCGGCGAAGCGCAGAGGATAAGGCTGGCAACGCAGATAGGCAGCGGACTTATGGGAGTGTTATATATTCTCGACGAGCCGAGTATAGGACTGCATCAGAGCGACAATGAAAAACTGCTCGGTACGCTCAAGAGACTGAGAGATCTCGGCAATACGCTCATAGTGGTCGAGCACGACGAAGACACTATGGAATGCGCGGACTATATCGTCGATATAGGTCCGGGAGCGGGAGTTCACGGAGGGCGGCTTATCGCAGAGGGAACGCCCGAAGAGATAAAGAACAATCCCGATTCTATAACGGGACAGTATATGTCGGGGGCTATGAAGATAGACGTTCCCGAGACAAGACGCGAAGGCAACGGAGCATATCTAGAAGTCGTCGGCGCTAAGCAGAATAATCTCAAAAATATCAGCGTCAAGATACCTCTCGGAAAATTCAACGTCGTAACGGGGGTTTCGGGTAGCGGAAAGAGTTCGCTCGTCAATGAGATAATTTATCCCGTTCTTCAGGCTAAGCTCAATAATGCAAGGCTCAAAGAAACTAATTGCGACGGCATACTCGGTATTGAAAATCTCGATAAGGTAATAGCTATAGACCAAAGCCCGATAGGAAGGACTCCGAGGTCGAATCCCGCGACTTATACGGGAGTATTCACTCAGATAAGAGAATTGTTCGCAAAGACTCAGGAGGCGCAGGCGAGAGGATACGGCGCGGGAAGATTCAGTTTCAATACGTCGGGCGGTCGGTGCGAGAATTGTTCGGGAGACGGTATAATAAAGATAGAGATGCACTTTCTTTCCGATATATACGTTCCGTGCGAAGTCTGTCACGGTATGAGATACAATAGGGAAACGTTGCAGGTAACGTATAAGGGAAAGAATATTCACGACGTTCTCGAGATGACTGTAGACGAGGCAACTAAATTCTTCGAGAACGTTCCGCAGATATATAATAAGATAAAGACGCTTGCGGACGTAGGGCTCGGATATATCAAGCTCGGTCAGCCTGCGACGACGCTCTCCGGCGGAGAGGCGCAGAGAGTGAAGCTCGCGACGGAGCTTTCAAAACGCAGTACGGGCAAGACCATTTATATACTTGACGAGCCCACTACGGGACTTCATACCCATGATGTCAAGAAGCTCATATCCATACTCAATAGATTCGTAGACAAGGGAAATACAGTTCTCGTTATCGAGCATAATCTCGACGTTATCAAAGTTGCGGATCATATCATAGATCTCGGACCTTTCGGAGGAGATAAGGGCGGAGAGATAGTTGCGAGCGGTACGCCCGAAGAAATAGCGGAAGTAAAAGAGAGCCTAACAGGCAAATTCCTTAAGAAAAAGCTCGAGCAGAAATAAGCGCCGATCATTCGAGCGGATATATAGAATATTAATGAAAGAAAAGGAAGGGAGATTGCCTATTCGGCAAGCTCCCTCTATATTTTAAGTTGACAGCGTTTACAATACGTTCTTTAGTTTGAAAAGAAGTAAGTCTTGACGGTTTACGGCATCCTCTGCGATAACGTAGGTCAATGCTATGGCGTTTTCGTATTCTTCGGTTACGATGTTGCCTTTAAGCTCGCTCACAGCCATTATGAAATCGCGAAATTCGTTATGCGGAAACATAAATTCCATTAGATCGCTTTTCTTTTTCCAATAGTCGCTAAGAGCAACCGTCTTAAGGAGAGCCTCTTCATTGTCTCCCTGTACGAGCAACGCCCGTATATCTTCGGCGTATTTATAGACTTCATCGAAAGTGTTCTTTATTATTATCTGTTCCGTTATTCCGAGAGACAGAATAATGATCACGATCATTACTGCGACGATTATGTGTTTCATGCAGTCACCTCGCTAACGCTTGTCGAAATCGCCTTTTGGGATTTCGGTTGCAGAAATATCGTTTCGTTATTCCTTACGGTCAAAAGAAGCACGTCTTTCTGCTTTAGCGAATACTTGTTGAGAATATCGGTGATGACGTTCTCGTCGATGCCGCATTTTTCGATGTTTTCGCCCATACGTTTGCCTTCCGCTATCAACATATAAGGGATAGTGGAATCGGTATTGTCGTCGCTTGTCTCTCCGCTTTTCAAGGACTCTATATCGCCCCTTGTGAGCGGAATGTTCTCCGTCTTAGGAAGTACGGAAAGATCGCCGTTCGTCTCTACTATGGCGAATTCCACTTCGTCGGGCGAAAAGAATCCGTTGGAACGCAAAGCCTCCATTAGGTCGTTGACCGTCATATCGAGACTTTTCATCATTTCGTAGTCTATTCCGTCGCCGTTTATGACGATGATGGGCTTCCCGTTTATCAGCTTACGAAGTTTGATACTGTGTTTCGTAAGTTTCGTGACCAGAAGGTGAATGACGAAAAGAGTGAATATCGGCACGAGTCCGTACGTGATAGGCATTGACGTGTCTCCCATAGGGATACAGGCAAGATCTGCGACAATGAGCGTGATGGCGAACTCGAAAGGCTGCAGTTCTCCGAGTTGTTTTTTTCCCATAAGTCTCATTACGATGAGTAAAAATACGTAGATGATAATTGCTCGTGTAAATACTATCAACATACTCTTATTGTTAGTTAAGAATTAAAGAATATACCGACGTTTTTTAATTTTTACGAAGATAAATACGCCGCTAACGATCGAGCGGCGTATTTGTATCGTTTTAATTGCTCAGTTTGCTATAACTTCCGAGATAAAGAAAGACTCGAAGAGGTAAAGTTATTATGCGTCCTGCGTTTGAGTTTTTACAGGCTTTTTTTGTTTTTTAAGGAATTTCGTTATATCTATGAACTTGAAAACTATCAAAAATAGCAGATAAGCCGATACAGCTATCGCGCTCTTAATTGCTATCGCGGCTATTTTCGGTACGCTCGGCATATCGACGAAATTCAAAAGTACGCCGGTAAGGCAGGCAAACGCTATAACGAGCGATGAGTTTAAGAATAATTGTTTTCCCAGTTTCGTAGTCTTCGAGAGCGTTATTAGATTGACGCTCATAGTGAAAACGTGGAAGGAAATAAGTCCAACGAAATATGCGTGTATCCCTATGTATTTCGGAAGTATCAATATCATCGCAAATAGCAGAGCCGAGCCTATCATATGACTTAAAAACGTTTTGTTTTCCTTGCCGAGAGTATTGAGAAGGGATATTACCATCTGATTTATAGAGAGCGGTATCATGAGTACCGACGCGTATGTCAGGAACGAGCCCGCGATATCGTCGTGATATAGCGTAGAGCATATTTCTTCGCCCAAAGACATATATATCGGTACGAATACGCAAGCCGACATGACGGATATGAATATGGCGTTCTTGACGGTGGAAGATACGGACGGCTTCTTTGCGATATTGCTGGAGGCGAGCTCGGGTATCATAACTACCGCCAAAGATCCGGTGAAGGACGACGGAGCGAACAGAAGAGGCATTACCATTCCGCTTGCGCGTCCGTAGCTCGCGGTCGCAAGAGAGGTATCCATGCCGTATTTTACGAGAAGTGAAGGTATCAATAGAGCCATCAGCGAGCTCACCAAAGAGCCGAGCAGTCTCGAGGAAGTGAGAGGCAGCGCCGAACGATACACTTCGCCGAACTTTGCGGGACGGGCGAGCCGTCCGCCCTTTCTAAAGAACAATACGACGAGTATTGCGGTAGCTATGTAGTCGCTGACGACGAACGCTACGGCTATCGCTCGGGATTTATCGCGGAAAATTCCGCTGAGTAAAGCCATAGCCACTATAGCTATGGACAGAACTTCTTGAACGAGTTCGCTAGAGGAGAATACGAGGTAGTCTTTCTTGCCCCAGAACCAGCCGCGTGTAACGGAATATACGCTCGTGCTTATTAACGCGGGGAGCATCGTTACGAACATATCGGTACATCTCGAATCGCTGAATAAGAGCGCCGTGATATTGGGGAATAGGTAGAAGAAGAGCATCGACGCGACAGATAGGAACAGCGAAGTAAATACAGTCGTCGCTAATATCTGCTTTTCGCTTTTACTGTCGCCGAGCATACCGTATTCCGCAGTCTTGCGTGATAGAGTGGTCGGAAGACCCGATGAGGATAGAGACGCTATCAATATGAATATGGACATACATATCTGGTATACGCCGAGTATCTCCGCGCCGAGTTCGCGGGAAAGGTATATTTTGAATACGAACGCTAACGCTCGCGTTATTATCGAGATGATAGATACCGTAGCTACGGCTTTAAGCAATCTTTTAATAAACGTTCACTCCTTTTTTCGAATTATCGGTCTCAGTTAAATATATTGAGAGGCGATAGCGAATAGAATAAACTGAAGGTAAAATATCGAAACGTTTATATTCGGAGGGTAAAAATGGCAAGGATAGCTGTTCGCGTGACTGGCGGTATTGATGATATTGCAAAGGAATTCGGCGTTGATAGGGACGAGATATTAACGCTTAATAATATTGATATAAAGGACGTGAAAGAGGGTATGAAACTCATCGTCGAAGAAAAACTGCCGATAAAGTATTGCGTACGTCCATTCGATACGGCGGAGAAGATAGCTAAACAATTCGGCGTCAGTCAGGAAAAGCTGCTGAAGTTCAACGGTATCAAAGAGGTGTTTTTAGGCGAGATAATATATATTCCGAATTGACAGCGCATTTGTCAATTTGATGGATGATTATAGAGAAATAATAAAAGGGTCTCTTTCTTTCGAAGGAGACCCTTTTAAATCATAATGTTGTTATAAGGTTATCAGTCTATCAGTCGTTGTAGTTATCAGACGACTTCTTGTTGTTCTTGCCGTTCTTCTGCGACGGTTTCTGAACGTTGTTCTGATTAGAAGGATGATTCTTATCGTAATCGCCGAGAGTAGTTCCCTTGTTCTTCTTGAACAGCGGAGCTATCTTGTACCAGTACTTCTTGATAAGGAATGCGATAACTACGATAATGATGAGAGCTCCGATAACGCCCGACGAAATGTAGAGCCAGAGGAGACTTCCCGATTCGTTATTGTTCTCATCTTCTTCCTTTGGAGCTTCTTTGTAAGCGTCCTCGTCGGTAAAGGTAATCTTCTTCGAGTTGCTTCCGTCGCTAGACTTTTCGAATTCTTCCTTCGTGCTGGTTTCGAATGCAACGTTATCGAAGAACGCGTAACCCTGTACGAAATTCTCTTCCTTTTTATCCTCGTCGCTGCTACTGCTCTTTTCGCCAAGTCCGAGAGTGATAGTCACGTTCGATACGGACGCCTTTGCGGGGGTCTTTACGAAGAACGTGTAGGTAGTCCATACGCCGAGAGTCTCGCTTCCGTTTACGTACTTCGAAGTATTTACGAGAACGTTGTTGTCGGCGTCTTTGCCGAAGGTATACGTTACGTTATTGAGTTTGAGCGAAATATACGCGTACTCGCTCTCGCTAAGTCCGTACGTCAATACGCTGACCGATACCTTGTAATAGGAATCCTTAGCAAGAGTCTTCGAATCGCTCGAGTTGGTGTAGCTGTAACCGTTCTTGATAATATTGTTTATAACGAGAACGTTGTTATCGGTATTTTCGCCGACGAGGTAATTCCATACCGTTTCGTCTATATAGTTAGTATTATCGTCGGTCACGGTCTTGAGCCATTCCCTTCTGCTGTAGTTCTTATCGAACACGCCTTTGGTAAGCGAATCGGAATCTGTCTTGCCGCCGCTTACGGAAGATCCCGTCCAGTTAGACGGAGAGGTGAGCGAATCCTCGCTCGGATTGTCGATATTGAACGAATCGGTAGTATAGGAAGCGGTAGCTTTGTAGTCGGAAAGCTCTGCTATCTCGTTGTCGTACGCTTCTTCGTCTATTTGATAGTAGAAAGCGTTATCGAATGCGACCGTACCGGTGATCCTCTCTTTGTTCTCGCTGTCGCCCGTCTTATCTCCGAGATAGAGCTCGAGTTTTGCGCTCGTCGAAGACAGACCCGTCTCAACGTAGAAATATACTTTTGTCCAACCTCTCGCGTTGTCTCCGTTGACCTTTATAGTCTTGGTGTCGCTCGAATTGGTGAGGTTGACGTAAGCTATAGAACCTTCTGCGGCGAATACCTTAACGCCGATGATATAGTACGAGCTTGCGCTCAACGATATCGACTGAGAGGTATATCCTACGGGGAGTATGCCGTCTGCGGAAGATTTGTGCAGACAGTTACAGTCGTCGTCGCAGCTCTTGCTGTCGCAGGAACCGTTTTCGATACATTTTTCGCAGGTACATCCGCAAGTTGCGGGAGTGGTAGCTACGGTAAGGAAACCGTTGCTGCCCTTTCTGTTTTTAGTTGAAATTACGAGCGCTCCGCCGTCTATTCCGTTAGCGAATTCGTCGTAAGTCATTCCGTTAAACTTATTCTCGATACTGTTGTACTGAGTTTCGTTAGCGACGATACCGGTATTAAGAGCCTCGAGATACGACTTGTTGGAGATAGTCCAGTTGCTCGGCGCGGTAGGAAGTATGAACTTTCCGTCCACGTTCTGTATCTCGTTGTCCTCGAAACCTTCGTCGGTGCCCTGGTGGCTCTTATAGTTTTCAAAGGTGGTGTTGACGTCGGTCGTTGAGAAGTTACCGTTCGATACGCTCTCGGACGAAGAAGACGACGTGGTGAGCGAATTCTTCTTGATATACGAAGAAGTATTCGCGGAAGAATAATCCTTATAGGTTATTCCTTCCATTGCTATGAGCGTTATATAAGCGTCGCCTACGACGTGGCTTTGCGGAGTGAATCTCGAACCGCTTCCGAGCATTATTTCAAGATAGAGTTCTTCGGAAGCGAGAGTGTTGCCTTCGATATAGAATATCAGCTGAACGTAACCGTTATTGGTCTCGAGCTCTCTCGTATTGATGTTAGTGAAAGAAGCGACTTCGGTGTCGACGGGCTCTTCGCTCGAGATAGGCTTCGCAACTTTCTTGAGCTTGACGTTAAGTCCCTTAGAGTCGTATTTTTCATCGAGGTCTGTCTTGACCCACATCGACAGTTTGTAATAACCGTTCTCGACGATGTTGAAGTTCTTTCCGGCATTGTCGATCTTGATACCGTAAGCGGTAGCAGACGTTATGCTCATCTTGAGAGCGTTATCGAGGAGAGTTTCTCCCGTAGCTGTCTTGATGCCGAGATTATATGCGGGGAGAGGCACGTCGTTGTCGGAGCTGTTCTTGACTACGTTGTGACCAGCTTTACCGCTGTTCTTGAAGTTGTAATTATCCTCGTCGAAGGCGAGTTCGCCCCAAGTATTGCCTTCCATAAAATAACCGTACTTGAGCAAATTCTTTTCGGAATCTAACGAATCTCTATAGTCGGCGGTAGCCTTGTTGCCGTCTTCGGAAAGAGGAGCAGGCGTGGAAGAGGTCTCCTTAAGAGAGAGCTTATCCATGAATACCGTTCCTTTTGCCCAGCTTTGGTCTTTAGCGTTACTGCCGCCTTCTCCGAGCCAAAGCTCAACGTATACTTCAGTATCTGCGAGCTGGTTGGCTTTGATATCAAAAGTGAATTCTTTCCATTCGCCGTTGGTGTTGATGTTCTTTATCTCGAATGGATTTTCATCGCTCGTGCTTTTGGTAAGTTTGAGAACGGCGCCGTTATTGTCGCTGCCGTATCCGGTAACGTCGACGGTTCTGAGCCATACGCTGAACGTATACTCTTTACCCGCCTCGATGAGCATGGAAACTGAAGACTTATAACCGTAAGCGGTATAGTCTTTATTGTTGATAAAGAGCATCTTATTACCGAGAGTGTTCGGACAGGGAACTATATCGGAGAGCTCGTCATACTGTCTTGTTGTGTCGAGAACTCCGGAAACTACGTAATTGCTTCCCGTAGGAGCGCTGTTGCTTCCGTCGCTGCTAGTGCCTGCGTAGCCTCTGAACTTGGACGGAGTATACGGCATCGTCGAACCCGACGTATAGTTGAATTCGCCGTCAGGTATGAGCATGGAATAGGTAGCGAGTCTGTCGCCGTTATTGTCGATAGCGACCTTCTCGTTATATATGCCCTTGCCGTAGGAGTTATCGTCCTCATTGTCTTTATCGACGAGTTTTTCAACCTTTACGTTATCGAAGTAAACGACGCCTTTGGACATCGTGCCGGTGTCTTTAGCTCCCCAGCCGTTCGAAACGACGACCTGAATGCTCTTATTTGCGGTCTTTGCCGTCTCGACGTATATCTCGTAGGTTGTCCACTGGCTGTTCGTCGAAATATTCGTGAATTCCGCGAACGCGTCGCCGAGCACGTATATGAACGCGAGAGCGTCGTCTTCGGTTCTGACGTCTACGGTTATCTTGTAATACGAGTTCTTGACGAGCGTTACGTTCGAAGAAGTGTACTTATAAGCGGTGCTTACAAGGTTGTTGATCATAAGAACGTTGGTATCCGTAGCGTCGTCGTTGTTCGGCGTGAACGGATTCTTCTGTCTGTTGACTTTCCACTTCGAAGCGTTGTTTCTAAATACGTTCGCCTTGGTGTCGATGACGCCCGAAATGAGATCTTCACCCTGAGTTGAGGGAGTAGCCGAAGCCGAAGAAGAGCTCGTGGAGCCTGCCGAAGCTGTCCAACCCGACGGAACCTTGGGGAAGGTCTCGCTGTTTACGCTTGCGAAGCTGCCGTTGGTAATGATAACGTCCTCGTCGGTATTGCCGCCGGCAGGTCCGGTCTCTCTTTTGCATGAAACAAAAGTTGCGAGTATGGAAACTGCGAGTACGAGAACAAGGATAGTCAGTAAGAAACGTTTCTTTCTGTTCATTTTACCACCTTTTACCTAATATTGATATTTTTATTTTGTTTATATAATAATATAAATCTTAACCATTATAATATAGCTTAAAAAATAAATCAATAAAAAAAGTGCGAAAAATAATATTATTCGATGATATTTCTCGATTTTTTCACAAACAATATAAAGGACGGCGGTCGAATAAATAGCGGGGGAGCGAAAGCGATGTCTGACAATACTAAAGGGGCTTTGACGGGCGAAAGCATCGAAAAGAAAAACAAAAAGAAAAGAGCGTATGATATCCTGCTTGCTATATCGGGATTTTTCGTGGGTATTTTCAACGGTCTGTTCGGGGGCGGAGGAGGAATGGTCGTCGTTCCTGCATTTACGTCTCTTGCAGGTCTTGACGAAAAGAAAGCGCACGCGACGGCGATAGCCACGATACTGCCGCTTTCCGTCGTAAGCGCCATAGTTTATATCGCAGGAGGAAGTTTCGACTTCGGAATAGGGCTCAACGTGACTGCCGGCGTGATAATAGGCGGAGTGATCGGAGCCGTTCTGCTCAAAAAGATATCGAACGGACTGCTATCCCTTGCGTTCTACGGCATAATGATCGCGGCGGGAGTCAAGATGCTGATATGAGCGCCGTACGGCACATCGCTAAAAACGGAACGGTCATCGTTGTTTCGGTATTTCTATGCGGTCGAAAAGACTTGCGGGTCTTGGGAAGATAAAAACGTTTTGACGCGTTCCCGTATCGGACAAAAGTTATATCTCTTCGGATATATAGCATAAAATACATATAATTATATTTACGGAGATATTGATATGCTGTACGTGATAGCGGGAATAGTAGGAGGAATAATAGGCGGTATGGGAATGGGCGGCGGAACGCTGCTCATACCGATACTTACGATAATGCTCGATATTCCGCAAAAGACGGCGCAGGCGATCAATCTGGTATCGTTCATCCCTATGGCGGCGGTCACGCTCGTAATACACGTCAAAAATAAACTAGTCGACAAAAAAAGCATATTGTATGTATGCTTGCCTGCGTTATTTACGACCGCGCTCAGCTCTATAGCTGTAAGGTATATAGATACCGTTTTATTAAAAAAAGCGTTCGGAGTATTCCTGATAGTTCTCGGGATAACCTTTTTTACCTCGAGCGTCGTTAAGACTATAAAGAATAAAAGGCGTCCGAAAACGCTTACCGAATTGAACGTTACGAAAGACGGGCGATGAAAATATGATTTTTCTATGTCTTTGCATATTTTACATATCATTTCAAACGAGTTTCGGAAGCGTCGACTATTTTCGCCAACCTATAAAATCACGGTATCAACTTAAAATAGATAGCTGAATTTCGGAATAAAGCGACGATTTAACTATTAGTCTAGTGTCATATTTTCGATTTTTTCAATGGATAATGTTGTTAAATAAATAACGTAAGCAAATTTTTCTTTTCGCTTGCTCTTCGCTGTTAATAATGATAAAATAAATGTAATATGTGGATATTATACCCTAGTTGGTATTTTGGAGGAAAATCGTGATAAAAACTTTTAGAAGAGGAATCCATCCTTCGTCGAACAAGTTGACGTCGGACTCGTCTCTTACTATTTTTCCCACGCCGCGCATAGTGCGTATCCCGATATCTCAGCATATCGGAGCTCCTGCCGAGATAAAGGTCAATATAGGAGACGCAGTTCTTGCAGGCTCGCTTCTTGCGGAAGCTAAGGGATTCGTATCGGCGAATATATATTCGTCGGTATCGGGAACGGTAAAGAAGTTCGAGAGCATAGTCAACGCGCAGGGAAACAGCGTCATGCACGTCGTTATAGAGAACGACGGGAAGTACGACGCCGTCAATTTCGAGCCGCTTGACAAAGACGCGTCTAAAGAGGAGATAGTGGCGAGAATACGCCTTGCCGGTATCGTAGGCATGGGCGGAGCTACTTTCCCGACGCACGTCAAGTTATCGCCGTCAAAGCCCGTCGATACGCTCATCATCAACGGCGCGGAATGCGAACCTTACATAACGTGCGATCATAGGATAATGCTCGAGCGAGGCGAAGAATTCGTCGAGGGCGTCGCTATTTTGAAGACTGCGCTTGGCGTAGAAAGGGCATTTATCGGTATCGAGACCAATAAGAAGGACGCTATCGAGTATCTTTCAAATATCGCAAAAGAGAGGGGTATAGAGATAGTTCCGCTCAGACCGAAGTATCCGCAAGGCGCGGAAAAACAGCTCATTTACGCCGTTACGAAAAGGAAGGTGCCCGCGGGCGGCTTGCCTATGGACGTAGGCGTAGTCGTCGACAACGTACATACCGCGTATTCTGTATTTAGAGCCGTAAGACTCGGCGAACCGCTCTATATGAGAGCTATGACCGTCAGCGGTCACGGCGTTGAGAACGGCGGTAATTTTTTAGTTAGGAACGGCGTTTCGTACCGTGAAATTTTCGAACATACAAAAGGAAATAAAAAAGAAGAGGATCTCATCAAAGTCATCAGCGGAGGACCGATGATGGGCTTTGCCGTATCGTCTCTCGACGCGTCTACGACAAAAGGAACGTCGTCGATACTCTTCGCTACCAAAGAGGACGTTAAGACGGAGAAGATAACCGCCTGTATCAACTGCGCGCGTTGCGTAGGAGCGTGTCCTATGGGAGTAATGCCGATGTACGTTGAAAGAAGCGTGGATATAGGCGATATAAAAGGAGCGGTAAAATACGGAGCGAACAACTGCATAGAGTGCGGTAGCTGCGCGTACGTTTGTCCTGCGAAAAGACCGCTCGTTACGAGCTGCAGACTCGCAAAAAAACTTGCCAGAGAGAAGGGGGTAAAATGATAATGTCCGACAATATTAAGTTTTCGGTATCTTCGTCTCCGCATATTACGTCGGGTAATTCCACGCGCCGTATAATGCTCGACGTCGTTATCGCTTTGATACCGGCGATGATAGCGGCAGTTCTTCTTTACGGATTTTATTCGCTGTTTTTGATAGCGTTATCCGTCGGTTCGTGCGTACTTGCGGAATTTCTATTCAATAAGATAAAGAAAGAAGAGACGACGGTCGGCGACTGCTCTGCGGTGGTGTCGGGAGTAATACTTGCTCTCAATCTTCCGCCTGCGGTGCCGTTTTACGTGCCGATCTTCGGCGGATTTTTCGCGATGATGATAGTAAAGATGCTGTTCGGCGGTTTGGGAAGGAATTTTGCGAATCCCGCGATAACGGCGAGAATTTTTCTTATGCTCGCTTGGACGGGGATCATGACGAAATTCGTAAAGCCGATAGATCTATCTAAAGGTTTTTCAGAGATGTTCTCATATTTTAAGTTCGCGTTTACGACCAACGGAATGGACGTCGTAACGGGAGCTACGCCGCTCTCCTACATAAAGGCGGGAGCATTCGAACATATAGATCTCACCGATATGTTCCTCGGAAGGATAGGCGGTTCGATGGGCGAAGTCAGCGCTCTTGCGCTTCTTATCGGCGGCGCTTATCTCGTTGTCAGGAAAGTAATAGATTGGAAGATACCCGCTATCTATATAGGAAGCGTCGCTCTTTTCACGCTGGCGTTCAAGGGCAATATAGACTACGTTCTTCCGTCTCTTCTCGGCGGCGGTCTCATCTTCGGCGCGTTCTTTATGGCGACAGACTACGCTACGAGTCCGAATACTCCTATAGGCGTCGTAGTGTACGCTTTGGGGCTCGGACTTTTGACGACGCTTTTCAGAATTTACGGAAGTATGGACGAAGGCGTTTCGTTTGCAATACTCATCATGAATATTCTCGTGCCTCTGATAGATAAATTCATAATAAGGAGACCTTTCGGATACGTTCCGAAAAAGCGAGAGAGGAAGCCGAAGAAAATTAAGGAGGAGACGAAATAATGGAAAAAGAGAAAAAAGAAAAGTCGCTTCTTAAAGACGTTATTTTGACGACGCTGGTATTGGTCCTTATAGCTGTTATCGCAGGCGGTCTTCTCGCGGCAGTGAATAAATTCACGCATATAGACGAAGCGGAGAAACTCAGCGCTAAACTTGCGAGCGTATATACTACCGACAAAGGCTTTACTTCCAATCTTATGGACGGCAGTTCTATTTCGGGCGCTGACGCGAGCGGCAGCGTGCTCGGCGCGTATATGCCTAAGGACGGCACTCGGAACGTCATTTTGCACGCTTCGGGAAAGGGCGCGTATAAAGGTACTGTGGAAATAATGGTCATTATCGAGGACTATAATATAAAGAGCGTTGCGAAATACGTCTCCAACGAGACCCCAGGACTTGGCTCTAAGGCTTTTGAAGTGGAGTATCTAGATAAATACAAGGGCGATATAAAGGATATAGACGGGTTCGAACTCGCGAAGAACGGCGGAACTATCGACGCCGTTTCAGGCGCGACTAAGACGTCGACGGCTCTCGTCAACGCGGTGAACGCCGCTGTAAAGTATTATAAGGATAATATAGACGCTATTCTTAAAGCAGGGGGGCAGACTAATGAATAAAAACGGAATGTTAAGATCAAGACAGGTCTTTCTCAACGGTATTATTACCGAAAATCCCGTATTCAGATTGGTTTTGGGAACTTGTCCGACAATGGCAGTCACGACCAGCGCCGTCAACGGCATAGGAATGGGACTTGCCGCAACGTTCGTTCTTATATGTTCGAATGTTCTCATATCTCTGCTTAGAAAGGTAATACCCGATAAGATACGTATTCCCGCTTATATCACGATAATAGCGACTTTCGTTACCATAGTCGATATGGTTCTTGCAAAGTTCGTGCCGTCGTTATACGAGTCGCTGGGACTGTTCATACCTCTCATCGTCGTCAACTGTATAATACTCGGCAGAGCGGAAGCGTTCGCGTCGAAGAACAGCGTCGGACTTTCGGCGCTCGACGGCCTCGGGATGGGACTCGGTTTTACTCTTTCGCTTACGGTGCTCGGAATGATAAGAGAGTTTTTCGGAGCGGGTTCGGTATTCGGCTTCAAGATACCGTTCCTCAGCGACTTTTCGATGATAGTATTCATATTGCCGGCAGGCGGTTTCTTGACTTTCGGGCTCGTTATGGCTCTCATCAATTATATAACGGCGAAGAATGAGGACAAGAAAAAGGCAAAGACAGCGTCTCTCGCCGCGGAAATCGTGACGACGGAAGAGATAGAGAACGTCGATCGCAAAGCAGAGGAGGTATCGCTATGAGTTCGACAAGCGCTTTGATGATAATATTTGCCGCGGTGTTCGCAAATAACTTCATATTGGTACAGTTCCTCGGAATATGCCCGTTCCTCGGCGTATCTAAAAAGACCGACACGGCTCTCGGAATGGGAATAGCGGTTATATTCGTTATGGCGATAGCGTCAGTGTTCACCTACGCGATCAACGAGTGGGTGCTCGTAAAGCTGGGCATAGAATACATTAGGACCATAGCGTTCATATTGATCATCGCGTCTCTCGTTCAGATAGTAGAGATGATAATCAAGAAGTTTTCGCCGTCGCTCTACAGCGCTCTCGGCGTATATCTGCCGCTTATAACTACGAATTGCGCCGTTCTCGGCGTAGCGCTCATGAACGTCGAATACACGGCTATGTGGCAGGCGTTTCTAAACGGCGCGTTTTCGGGAGTAGGCTTTACGCTCGCGATAGTTCTGCTTGCGGGTATCAGGGAAAAACTCGCGCATAACGATATTCCGAAGCCGTTTAGAGGTTTCCCGATAACGCTTATCACCGCGTCGATAATGAGTATGTCGTTCGTGGCGTTTTCCGGTATGGTATTTTAGGAGGAAGAATATATGAAATACGTTTATCCAGCGCTCATACTTTTTTTGATAGCTTTGATATTCGGCGTGCTTATTACCGTGCTCGGGAAGAAACTTCAGGTAAAAAAAGACGAGAAAGTCGAAAAGACCGAAGGACTCCTTGCCGGAGCGAATTGCGGCGGATGCGGCTTTGCAGGCTGTTCCGCGTTTGCTAAAGCGCTCTGCGAGGGAAAGGCAAATCTCAGCGACTGTAACGCCACTTCAAAGGACAATAAGGACAAGATAGCCGAGATACTCGGCGTCGAAAACAGCGGCGAAGAGACTGTCGTAATCGTTGCGTGCAAAGGCGGTATCAACGCAAAAGATAAGTACATATATAGGGGTTACGAGACTTGCGAATATAACGACGGAGTAGCTAAAGGCTGTAAGAACTGCTCTTTCGGGTGTCTCGGATTCGGCAGCTGCGCGTCGGTATGCAAAGAGGGCGCTATAAAGGTAGACAAGGAGAAAGGATACGCCGATATAGATTACGCTAAGTGCGTAGGTTGCGGAGTGTGCGTCGATAAGTGTCCGAAGAAGATCATAAAGAGGATACCTAAGAGCGCGAAGGTAGTCGTGAAATGTTCGAGCTGCGATAAAGGAAAGGGAGTTTTGGACGCTTGCAGCGTCGGCTGTATAGGTTGCGGACTTTGCGCGAAAAATTGCGAGAGCGGAGCGATAACCATGGCGAACAACCTGCCAGTCATAGACTATTCGAAGTGTACGGGATGTCTTAAATGCGTTGAAAAATGTCCGCGGAAAACTATAGAGAAATTGTAAGAGTATTAAGTTATTTTGTATCGTTACGGAGAAAATCTCTTGAGTAATTGCTTTATAACGCTACTATTTTTATATATTCCGTTGACATAGCGGTTTTGGTATGCTAAACTGTTTTTAACCGAAGCTATAAGCGGCGGCGTTTTTATTGGAGGAAATTTATTGATGAAAAAAAGATTTGGGATCGCGCTCCTTGTTCTTATCGTGATCGTATCGGTATTTGCCTTTTCGGCGTGTACTTCGGACAAAGGGTATCAGAGATACTTTACCAATATGGACGATCTTAAGAAGGCGATGGGCGACGAATTTAGATATCCGACGGTAGAACTCAAGAATTCCGACGAGTTCTATGACGAAGCTAAATACAAGAACGATGTGCTCGGCGCGCCGCAAAGCGCAAAGGCGAATTCGATATCAATACTCTACATTCCTCCGCTTTCGGCAGACAAATACGCCGAACTTCTTAAAGAAACGGAAGTTAAATTCGACGAAAACGCTTATAGATACAGCATTAAGCTCACTATGAATGACGCTTACGGCGACGTATATAAGAACAACGGAGATATCGAATATTATATCTACGGCAGCGATTTCAGAAAGGCGACGGGCAAAGGAACGGAGAACGTCAAAAGAGCGTCTCTCGAAGATAGAAAGAACAAACTTGACAGCGATAACAAAAGCGACAAGAAAAAGCTCGAGAGTATCGACAGCGAATTGGTGAGCGAAGGCAAGGAAGCGAAGAAATATTACGCTTGCGAAATAATAGATATCAACGGTATCAGCGCCGTATTCTATGAGAACAAGATAGATTCGCAAATAGTGTATTATATCTTGGACGGCGACGATTTCGCTTACGAACTTACGGCGTATATAGCTGCCGATGCGGAAAAGGATAAGAATTCTACGGAGCATTACGACGCGCTTAGAGCCGAAGCTAAGAGTCAGCTCTTGAAGTTTATAAGCAGTATGTTCGCATAAGATAGATTTTTCAAAACGGAACGTATTTATAATGAAACGTATAGATGAGTAAAAGCAAGACAACCGTTTTGAGATATTGATCAAAAGATTTTTATCAAGACGCAAAGCAAAGCCTTTGCGTCTATTATTTTTGTTCGGTATTTTTTATGACAACGTCGTTATCACGAAAAAGTTGAGAGTTGAATAGAAATCGAAAGATGGATTTCTGCTCTTATAGTTTCTAAAAAGCATTATTTATTATAAGAATACGATGATTCGTAACGAAGAGAGTAGGAACGCTTCGGCGGTCTTCTTAGAGTAAGAGAACTAAGGAAGAACGTTTTGTCAAGGAGTAAAGGTAATAGTTTCCAAAATAGAGTATTCAGGCGATGAAAACGACTTTTTCTTGTTAAATTATTTGATAAAATGTTGCAAAATCTTAAAAAAGCATCTTGAAATGAGTAAATTAATATGTTATACTTGTGTTAATGAAGTAAAAAGTTTAATTAAGAAAAAGAAATCAGGAGAACGATATGGAAAAAATAGCGATCATAGATTTGGGTTCGAATTCGGCGCGGCTGGTATTGGTCAATATACTAGAAGGCGGATTTTTCGCTGTATTCGACGAATTGAAGGAGTCCGTACGGCTTGCGCAGGATATGCAGGACGGATTTTTGAAACCCGTCCGAATAGCTCAAACGATAAAAACGCTCAAACTTTTCAGAAGATTGTGCGACGCTAACGGAATTGACAGAATATACGCCTACGCGACCGCGGCGGTACGCAAGGCGAAGAATCAAAGAGGATTTTTGGACGAAGTGGCGGCGACTTGTAAGCTAAAGGTGCTAGATTCGGACGAGGAAGCTCAGCTCGTATATCAGGGCGTTATCAACTCGATGGATATTCCAAAGGGTCTTATAATGGATATCGGCGGCGGCAGTATCAATTTGATCTACTACAACAGAAAGAATCTTTTAGGACACACGACTATTCCTTACGGAGCGGTGACTCTGACAGAGATGTTCAAAGAAGAGGAGCTTCGTCCCGAAGAGAGAGTTAAGAAGATAGAGGAGTTCATACTCTCCGAGTTGGACAAGATAGAATGGATGAAGCAGATAGACCCCGAAATAAGGCTTATCGGCGTCGGCGGTTCGTTTAGAAATCTAGGAAAGATCAGCCGTATGACTAGAAAATATCCTTTAGATATGGCGCACAATTACGTTATAGGAAAGGACGATTTTATTTCTCTATATAATCATATCAAGGTTCTCGATCTTGACAAGACGATGAAGATAAAGGGGCTTTCGAGCGTCAGAGCGGATATATTCCCGTCGGCGCTTGCGTGCATCAACGCTATAGAGAAGTATTTGGGACTCGAGGAGATAGTCATATCGGGCAGCGGACTCAGAGAAGGCGCTATGTTCAAATACGCGGTACCTTCGACTAACGAAAAGCCGCTTACGGATATACTCGGACACAGCATATACACCATATTACATAACTTCGACGAGAATATTCCTCACGCGGAGCACGTCTACAACCTTTCGATACAGCTCTTCAAACAGCTCAAGGTTTTGCACAAACTGCCGAGAATGTACGTAAAGGTTTTGAGGACAGCGGCGATGCTTCACGATACGGGCAATAGGATCAAATATTACGATCATCATAAACATTCGTGTTATATGATACTCAATTCCAATCTTTACGGAATATCGCATAAGGATCTTATCATGGCGGGCTTCGTAGCTTCTCTGCATAGAAAGGGCTCGTTCGACCAGTCGGAGCTTCTCAAGTACAGAGATATCCTTACCGACGACGATAAGGACGCTATAATGAAGCTCGGAGTAATATTGCGTATTGCCGAGAGTTTCGACAGGAGCATGAGCGGAGTTATCAAGAATATTACCTGCGACGTGCTAGGCGACAGCGTGATAATGAAGACGGAAGCCGACGGCGACTGTTCTCTTGAGATAAAGGACGCGCTTACCTGTTCCAACGACTTCAAGAGAAGTTACAGAAAGAATCTTCAGATACTTTGATAGATGAGCGAAAATAAAATCAAAGCCTTGCCGAAAAAAGCAAGGCTTTTTGATATAAAAGGTTTTTACATTGCGTCTTTTTGTGATAAAATATATTTAGAATACGTTTATCGGGAGAAGAGTTTTGAGTTATGCGAGTTATTTTAGCGTCGGGATCGCCGAGAAGAATAGAATTATTGCAAAGTATAGTTAAAGATTTTGACGTTTTGCCGCAGAACGTAGATGAGACTCTTCACTATAGACAGCCGCATCTTGCCGTTATGAATCTTGCAAAGCGTAAGATAGAGCCAATCGTATATTCCGCTCCGCAAAATACTCTCGTTATAGGCGCGGACACTATAGTGTATTTCGACGGCAAGTACTACAATAAGCCGAGAAACGTGTCCGACGCGCGGCGTATGCTCTATGAACTCAAAGGGCGAAAGCATTTCGTCTATACGGGCGTATGTCTCTATCTTAACGGGATAGAAAGGACGTTTTACGTTCGAAGCGCCGTATTTATGAGAGATCTCGGCGATAGCGAAATAGACGCGTACATAGAGACGGGTTCGCCGATGGATAAGGCGGGAGCATACGGAATACAGGACGGCGATATCATAGAGAGATACGAAGGCAGTTATTCGAATATAGTGGGATTGCCGACGGAAAGATTAAAGCAAGAGATAGAGAGAATATCGGAGGGTAACGATGGCTAAACTCGAATTGGTAATAGACATAGGAAGTAAGAATATAACGGTACTCAAAAAGGACAGCGGAGTCGTGATCAAAGAGCCGACGATAGTCGTCGCCGAAAGCAATAGGAACAAGGCGGATTTCGTGGCGTGGGGAAGAAGCGCGAAGTCGCGTCTTACAAAGGCTGAGAATTTGCAGATAGTATATCCTATAAAGGGCGGAGCTATCGCTCACGAGAACGGCGCGATATATATGTTCAAGGAAATATTCGCGAGCCTTATAGGCGACAAGCCTTTGTTAAAGCCGAGGATAACGGTATTCGCCTGCGTATCTTCTGGACTGACGAACGCCGAAAAGATAGACGTGGAACACGTTTTGCATAGAGCTGGCGCCAGCGACGTGACTGTTGTGGAGTCTCCTATAGCCGTTAGTCATAACAGAGCAGATACTGCGAGTTTACTGGTAGATATTGGCGCCGGCAAGAGCGAGGTTTCCGTAATGTCTACGAACGGTATAGAAGCGGGCTGCAGCGTCGATATAGGCGGCGACGAAATGAACAGACTGATAAGCGATTATATTACAGACAAATACAGAATTGCAGTCCAAGGACACAATATAGAAAAACTCAAGACGGGAATAGCGAGCATGTTCGATAACGACGCATCCATCGCGAGCGTAAGCGGACGCAACATTATCGACGGCAAGCCCAAAACCGTGAGGATAAGCGCGGGAGAGTTGATGGAAGCCATCAGACCCGCAATAGATAAGATAGCTGAAGTTATCGAGACGGTGACGTTCATGATACCCAACGCTTACGCGGAGGAAATATTCAATAACGGAATATTCCTTTCGGGAGGAGGCTCTTTGATTTCGGGGCTCGATACGTATCTTCAGAACAAGTTGCTCATAAAAGTCTCAAGACTCGACGATCCCGAAAACGCCGTTATCAACGGCGGCGCGGCGTTTTTCTACAATAAGAACAGGCTCGCTAATATGCTCAATATCAAAAATCTAAAATAGGAAAGCCATATTTATAGGAATCGAATTTTATATTATAGAAAAGCGATTTTTGTTTTGTTTTATCAGTCGGCGGAATATCCGCCGACTTTTTATTTTACGTAATTACGGCGTATAACGAAGGCGTAGCTACTTTACGTTGAAACTGATATTGATTTTGAAGGATACGTTTCGGAGTTTTATATCGCCGATCCTCGGTCACTTAGATATTTGGGATACGGAATTTGTATTTCTTTTACAAAATGCGTCACGATTGTATATTTTGAGCTAAAAATATCAGATTTGACTATTTTATAATTATGAGAGCGAAAAACGGAGGATAGAATATGGCGAGAAGGATAGTGATAACTTCCGGAAAAGGCGGCGTCGGGAAGACGACGGTCACCGCCAATATAGGAATATTTCTTGCAAAGAGAGGTCATAAGACGTTGCTCATCGACGGCGACGTAGGTCTTAATAATCTTGACGTTGTGCTCGGCATAGAAAATAAAGCGGTATACGATATGGCGGACGTGCTCGAAGGAAAATGCAGGATAAGTCAGGCGCTAATACCGTACGACGAGAGCGGCATGCTCATGATAATGCCGTCGGCGCACGCATACAACAGCGAAGATATAGGCTCTAAAAATTTCAGAAATCTAGTCGGAAGATTGGATTCGCATTTCGATTATATTCTCATAGACTGCCCGGCGGGTATAGAGGGCGGATTCCATAGGGCAGTGTCTGCGGCTAACGAAGCCGTGGTAGTGACTACTCCGCAGGTTTCTTCGATACGCGACGCTGATAAAGTCATAGCTCTTTTGTCGAGTTACGAACTCAACTCCGTCAGCGTTATAGTCAACCGTATACGCGGAGATCTGGTCATCGACGGCGAGATGATGGACGTCGGCGAGGTCGCTAAATTGTTGAAAATCACGCCTATAGGCGCTATTCCGGAGGACGACTATATCGGCATATATTCTCAGCTCGGGCGGCTAGGAGAGCAGTCGGGCGAATCGAAAGATTCGTTTTCGCTCATTGTGTCGAATATCGTCAACGGCAAAAGACGGATATACGACTGCACTTCGAAATACAGGGGTCTATTGGGCAAGATAAGATTAAAACTCAAGAGGAACGCTTAAATGAGAGAACGTGTAACAAGGTATGCGTACAGGCGACTCGAAAGAGTACTGCTCGGCGATAAAATAGGAGTAGGGAGCGACGTTGCGGGGATGCTTAGAAGCGATCTCGAAAGGGCGCTTACGAGCTATATGGAATTGAAGACGCTCGATATTGATATAAAGGTTAACGAATCGGGTAGTTTCGACGTGAGAATAGACGCTATCGCAAGTAAAATAAGCCCTCCTAAAATTGCCAAGAACTGATAATTTCGTCATATATTCGGGAGTATGCGAATACCTATAGAGTGAGAGGTGTATATTATGAAATATGACGAATTTAAGATATCTAAAAGTTACTCCTATCCAAACGACAATATTTCAGTCGGAAAGATAGGCAAAAAACGTAAGTTCGGCGTTCTCGACGCTCTTTTGGTGCCTACTATATGCAGCGCGCTTATCAGTACCACGGTGTTGGTGACGAGGTTCGTTGCGAGCGGTATGCTTACGAGTCTTGTGAGCGCTCTTTCGATCATAGGGTGAAAAATTTTTCACTTAGAGTGCATCCCCTCTTTCTGCTGACGGGTATCGTATATCTGATAGCGGGGAGGGGTTTTGCATTTCTTGCGAGTCTTTCGGCGGCGCTCGTTCACGAGGTGGCTCACGCGAGAATGGCGGATATAAGGGGCTATAAGATGAGACGTATAGTTCTTATGCCGTACGGCGCGGTGCTCAAAGGCGGCGAGGATATTTCAAGATCGGACAGTCTGCTCATCGCTCTTGCGGGACCTATCGTAAGTCTTCTATTCGCAATAGTTACCGTCGCGCTTTGGTGGCTTATTCCCGAAGCGTATCACTACACGCTTGATTTTATGCAGGCTAATCTTATGCTGGCTCTTTTCAATATGATACCGGTATTCCCGTTGGACGGCGCGAGAGTCGCGCTGTCGCTTTCGAAAAAGAAGATGAAAACTTTGCGGGCTCTGCGTATATCGGGAATAGTTTTTTCCGTTATTTTACTTGCGCTTTCTATCGTTTCGGCTTTTTTCGAGTTCAATCTGAGCCTTGGCGTTATGGCTGTATTTTTGATGTGCGGCGCAATTTCGGGAACGGAAAAAGAGATGTACGTGCATATTATGTCGAACGTAGCTTTTGTTAAAAGTACCGTTGATGCTATCGAATTTTCGCATATAGGCATATCGGAAGACGCGGAACTTTTCCGTTTTCTCGAAGTTGTCAAACCTAACAGGATAGTTACTTTCCACATACTCGATCGCGATATGAAAGAAATAGACGTTCTCGGCGAGAGCGAGATTAAAGATATAGTTATGAATAACGAGCTCTCGACGCGCTATAAGGACGTGAGAAGAGAATATCGATAATATGACGCGGGAGCTTGAAGACGTATCTTTCGCTATTCGCTCCTTAGGCGGAGACTAAGACGCGAGCGATAACGTTTCATATATAGCGAGATAAACGGCGGTTATTAAAATAAAAACGCATTTTATATAATAAAAGCGAGAAAAAGATACCGAGCAAGTTGAAAAATCCTGCGCTTTGTGTTAAAATGTAATAAATTAATTCCGAAGGAAGGGTAGATATGTATTACGCAGGTATTGATATAGGCGGAATGAGTATAAAGGTAGGCATCGTCAACGAAAACGGAGAGATACTTATCAACAGAGCGATAGCGACCGACAGCAGTTCGGGGTTTTCCGTAATGGTGAGCAATATGGCGACGCTCATCAAAGAGCTTCTTTTGGAACTTTCTATTAAAGAAAACGATCTTTCGGGTATCGGCATAGGTATTCCGGGAGTTGCCGATTCCAAAAAAGGTATCGTTACGAGCGCGGTCAATATCGGTTGGCGTAACGTCAACGTGGTCGAAGAATTCCACAAATATTTCAAAATGCCAGTAAGGATCAGTAACGACGCTAACTGCGCCGCTTTGGGCGAGCAGCGTTTCGGCGCGGCGAAAGGAAAGAGCGACGTTATCATGGTAACGCTCGGCACCGGAGTGGGCGCCGGTATAATCATCGACGGAAAGCTGATTGAGGGCAACGGTTCCGCGGGAGCGGAGGCGGGACACATGATAATCAATATGCACGGACTTCCTTGCGCGTGCAACGGACACGGATGCTGGGAGCAGTACGCTTCTGCGACGGCGCTGATTCGTCAGACCAAACTTGCGATGGCTAAGAATCCTACGTCGCTCATGCACGACGTGTTCAAGGAAAAGGGAAAGGTAAGCGGCAGGACCGCGTTCATAGCCGCGGAAAGAGGAGACAGAGCGGGACAGGAGGTCGTCGACGAATATATATCTTACGTCTCGGTGGGACTCATAGGTCTCGGCAACGTACTTCATCCCGAAGTATTCGTAATAGGCGGAGGCATTTCGCATGAAAAAGAGCGTCTTACCGCGCCTATAAAGCGTTATCTTGATAACTATATCGCGATCAGCGGATTTTATCCCGAGATAGACGTAGTGCCGGCTTCGTTGGGCAACGACGCGGGAATTATCGGAGCGGCGGCTCTAGTGATGTGATGAAAAACGAACTTCTTCGTAACGTACTCTTCGACGTGAATAAGCCGTCGAGATATATGGGAGGCGAATTCAATCTCCCGAATATGGACAAGCCTTGTGATATCAGGGTTTGTCTTTGCTTTCCCGACGTCTATGAAGTCGGTATGAGCAATATCGGTATGAGAATACTCTACCATATGCTCAACGATACCGATAACGTGATATGCGAGAGATGTTTCGCTCCCGAGGACGATATGGCGGACAAGATGAGGGAAAATGCTCTTTCGCTTTTTTCGCTCGAAACGAAGAGAGAGCTTGCCGATTTCGACATAGTGGGCTTTTCTATCGGTTATGAGATGATATATACGAACGTTCTTTTTATGCTCGAGCTTGCGGGAATACCGTTTAGAGCGGACGAGAGAGGAGAGGACGGACCGCTCGTTATCGCAGGCGGTATGTGCGCGGTGAACGGCGAGCCGTTCGCGGATTTTTTCGACGTCATACTCGTAGGAGAAGGCGAGGTCAATCTCAAGGATCTGACTTTGAGATACGAGAGGGCGAAAAGGGACGGAATAAGCAAGAAAGAATTTTTGAAGTCGCTCGTCGGAGTAAACGGTATGTACGTTCCGAGTATAACGAAACCGATATACGGCGAAGGTAACAAAATCGTCTCTTTCACGACGGACAAAGTTGTGAGGAGTGTCGTCAAGGATCTCGATAAGGCGTATTTCCCGACAAAGATACTCGTGCCGAACATAGAGATAGTACATGATAGAGGCGTTCTCGAACTTTACAGAGGCTGCGCCAACGGTTGCAGATTCTGTCAGGCGTGTTTTTATTATCGTCCTATACGCGAAAGGAAGAAGGATACGGTACTTCGTCACGCCGCGGAGATACTCGATAGTACCGGCTATAACGAACTTAGTCTCGCGAGTTTGAGCACGGGCGATTACAGCGAACTCGACGCTCTTATCGAGGAGCTTCGTCCGATAGTAAAGGAAAGGAACGCTTCGCTTTCGCTTCCGTCTTTGAGACTCGATTCTTTCAGCGGTAAGTTCAGCGAGGATTCGAGGAAAGGCTCGTTGACGTTCGCTCCGGAAGCAGGTACGCAGAGACTTAGAGACGTCATCAATAAGAACGTTACCGACGCGAATATCGACGATACTATGAAGATAGCCGCGGAGCAGGGGTATAAGGGCGTAAAACTCTATTTCATGATAGGGCTTCCGACGGAGACGAAGGAAGACCTTAGAGGTATCGTTGAGATCGTTAAGAGGACGCAGGATATATTCTTCAAGTACGGAGACAGAAATAAGAGACCGAGAATATCGCTTTCGACGGCGGTATTCGTTCCGAAACCTTTGACGCCGTTCCAATGGGAAAGGCAGATAACGTTGGAAGAGATGTGCGAAAAGCAGAACTATCTAAAAGGCGAGCTTGCAAAGCTTGCTAACGTTCGCTACAGCTATCACGACGCCTATACATCTATTATCGAAGCGGCGCTTGCGAGAGGAGACAGGAGACTTTGCCGAGTTATAGAGAGAGCGTATAAAAAAGGATCGCGTTTCGAAGCGTGGAGCGAACGTTTCAACTTCGAAAACTGGGTCGAGGCTATGAGCGAAGAGGGATTGACGTTGGATGAGTACGTCGGAGGTTTTGAGGAAAGCGATATTTTGCCGTGGGACAATATCGATAACGGCGTAGATAAAGGATATCTTTTATCGGAGAGGAAGAAGGCGTATGAAGCGATAGTTACTCCTTCGTGTAAAGGCAAGTGTAACGGCTGTCGGGCAAATAAACTCGGAAGGTGCTACGAATGATAGTTGTCAAGCATAAAAAAATAGGAGATATAAGTTACGTATCTCATATAGATACTATGAGAATACTGCAAAGAGCGGTGAGAAGGACGGGGCTCAAGGTCAATTATTCGGGCGGATATAATCCTCATATGGAGCTATATCCGACGCATCCTCTTCCGCTTGGTATACAGAGCGTAGCGGAATACCTGATGGTAGGAGCGGACGGCATTTCCGCAGACGACTTTCTTGAGCTTTACAATAAGAACGCGCCGCGCGGTCTTGTCGGGACGGAGGCTATAGAGCTAGCCGCCAAGCCTAAGCTCGTTGCCAGCGTCAACGTTATAGAGTACTCGCTCGATATTGGACGCGCTCTTGACAAAAGTATCGAAAACATAGCGGACGATAAAGACTATCATATCGAATATACGAGAAAGGGAGAGGTCGTAAGGAAGAATACTTACGGCAAAGTATTCTATATAAAGACCGACGGCGGCATATTGACAGCAGGCGTCGGAACGGGCGAGAACAGCATAAGGATAGACGCTCTTTTTAAGAAGATAGCGGACGAAAGCGACATATATGTATGCTTGAACGATATAATGAGGGTGAATCAGTATATTTACGACGGTAAGGAATACGTCAATGCCGATATATATCTCAAAGAATGTAAGAAGGGACTTAGACGATGAAACAGATATTGATCAACGAACATCTTATAGGTACTAAAGTGTGTGTCGTAGAGAACGGCGAACTCGTGGAATTCTGGGTAGAAAGATGCAATCAGAATAAACTCGTCGGCAACATTTATAAGGGAAAAGTCGTCAACGTGCTTAAGGGCATGCAGGCGGCGTTCGTTGATATCGGACTTGAAAGGAACGCGTTTTTGTTTTCCGGAGATACTCTCGTCGATACCAGCGAGTTAGCGGACGGAATGGTCGAAGAGCGTAAGCTGAAACTAAAGGCGGGAGACAGCGTGCTTTGTCAGGTCGTCAAGGACGAGTTCGGCACGAAGGGCGCAAGAATAACGATGAATATATCTTTGCCCGGCCGCGTCGTCGTCATGATGCCCAATCTCGATTACGTCGGAGTTTCAAAAAAGATAGTATGCGAAGAAAAGAGGAAGGAGCTCGCCGATTACGTGGAGTCGATAAAGCCGAACGGTTACGGTTTTATTCTTAGAACCGAAGCGGAACATTCCTCGCTCGAAGAGATAAAGCTCGAGATGGAAGAGCTCGTCGACAAGTATAAAAAGATAAAGAAAGATTATCTTTACGCCGAGCCGTATTCTCTCGTTTATAAGGAAGAGGAGCTCATCGAACGTTCCGTGAGGGATATGCTCCGCGGCGACGTCGACAGGGTGATAGTAGATAACGAATCGGTATACGACAGGTTGAAAGACGCCTTCCCGTTCCTGACTGATAAGAATCCCGACCTTTTCGAACTCTATACGGGCAATGAGAACATAATATCTTTTTACGGACTCGATACGCAGATAGATAAACTGCTAAAACGTAAAGTAGTCTTAAAGAACGGAGCGTATATAATCATAGACAGAACGGAAGCTCTCACCGTCATAGACGTTAATACTGGAAAGTACGTTGGAGACAAAAATCTCGAAGAGACGGTCTTCAAGACGAATATGATAGCGACGGAAGAGATAGCGAAACAGTTGAGACTTCGCAATATCGGCGGAATAATCGTCGTCGACTTCATAGATATGGACAATGAAGAGCATCGGCAGAAGGTGCTCGAAGCTCTTTCTACGCATCTCAAAAAGGATAGGATCAAGACGACCGTCATGGGAATGACTCATCTCGGACTCGTCGAGCTCACGAGAAAGAAGACGAGGAGCATGCTCGAGAGCGTTATGCTTCAGACGTGTCCGTATTGTAACGGCGACGCGTACGTATATTCCGACGATCACGTCATAGTGAAGATAAGAGACGCGCTCGTCGAGCTGTTCAACACGGCGGATCCTCCCGCGGTCAGACTTACAGTGAATCCGCAGGTGTTCAGCAAGATGTTCGCGCTCAGATACCTTGCAAAGGAGTGCGCTACGGACTGGAAAGGTAAGAGGATATACGTTATAGCCGATCAAATGATGCATATTGAAAAGTTCAAACTCGATCCCGAGAGGAATATGATACTTTCGTTGCCCGACAGCGCAAAACTTCTGTATTGATATACCAACGCTCGCTCTTGCGGCGATATTTGACGAGTGTCTGCGCAGCGGAAGAAACTGCTGATTTTGCGAGAGAAAAAGCTGTTTAGATAACGAGTTTTTTCGCAAAAGTTTTGGTCGTAAAAGTGTTTTTTTGTTAAAAATGCTTATTTTGACGTTAAAATGAGTTGACATAACGTTTTGATTGTGATAGATTAGTTAGGAGCCGCATGGAAAAGGTAGAAAAGCCGCTTATCGCGCGCCTTAACAGCGAGACTGGAGAGAGGAGGTATAATATGTACGCTATAGTGACTACCGGAGGCAAGCAGTACAAGGTCGAGAACGACGCCGTTATCAAGGTCGAGAAGCTCGACGCTGAGGTCAACAGCGAGATCACGCTTGACGTTCTTATGGTCAACAAGGACGGCGAGATCATCTGCGGCGACGCTGCTAAGTCTGCTAAGGTAAAAGCTCAGGTCATCGAGCATGCCAAGGCAAAGAAGATAATCGTATTCAAGTATAAGTCCAAAAAGAACGAAAGAAAGCGTCAAGGTCATAGACAGCCGTTTACGGCGCTTAAGATCGTCGGCATCGAGGCTTAACGGATGACTGATATCGTTATCGCAAAGAGGGACAACAGCATTGTCTTGGTTGAAAGCATAGGACATACAGGCTATGCGGAAGAAGGTTACGATATAGTATGCGCTGCGGTTTCGTCTGTTCTGCAGACGGCGCTCTTAGGACTTTTGAATGTTGCGGGAATAGAAGTTCCGTACGAGAGGAAGGACGGTTACTTGAAGTTCGAGATCCCAAGCGGGGTCGACGGAGAAAAGAGAGCAAAGGCAGACATCATCCTTGACACTATGTTAGAGGGAATAAAGGACCTAAGCCAAGGCTTATCACAGTACATTAAATTGGAGGTTAAGTAATATGTTTATTAATATACAGTTATTCGCCCACAAGAAAGGTGTAGGTAGCTCGAGGAACGGTAGAGATTCCGAGGCAAAGCGTCTCGGCGTCAAGAGAGCCGACGGTCAGGCTGTTCTTGCAGGTAATATCCTTGTAAGACAGAGAGGTACCAAGATACACCCCGGCAACAATGTAGGGATCGGTAAAGACGACACATTGTTCGCTCTTGTCAGCGGTGTTGTAAGATTCGAGAGAAAGGGTAAGAACGATAAGCAGGTCAGCGTATACGCTGAGTGATAGCGTCGTTTTACTTCATCGTATGTAAATAAAGTCGCCTTCGGAAATACCGAAGGCGTTTTTTTATTGGTAATGACTATTTATAATAGCGATAGTTATATTTCAAAAACCGTTTGAAAATCAAAGTTTTAGCTTTCAAAAAGAAAACTTTTCCGTATAATTTTATTAACGCCGAAGTTTGGCAATAACGCTTCTATCAAATATGATATTCGTTAAATATCCAAAAATTTTTCCGCGTTCTTATAGAAGATCTTTTCCAGTTCGCCGTCGGTAAGAGGAAGAGAAGATATGCGTTTTAGCTCTCCTTCAAAATCCCACATCGGAAAATCCGTGCCGAAGAACACGTTATCTATTCCGAGAGTCTTTATTATCGCGGCGTTTTCTTCGGGCTTTACGTAGTAGCTTGACGAGCTCGAGTCGAAATACACGTTATCGAGACCTTCGTATACGCTCACTTCGTTCCATCTGGAGTATCCTCCGAGATGCGCGGCAACGATAGTAAGAGAGGGAAAGTCGCGAGCCACCGACGCTATCCTCTTCGGTTCGCTGAAGTCGTAGCGACTGTCTCCGGCATGGAAAAGAATGGGGAGCTTGCCCTCTGCCGATTCGTATATTTTATACGCGTTTTTATCGTCGACGTGAAATTTTTGGAAGTCGGGATGGAGTTTTATCCCTTTCATACCGCGAGCGATATTAAGATCTACCGTTTCGTCTATTTCTTCTTTCGTCATATCGGGATGCAGCGTCATGAATCCTATGAAACGGGATTCTTTCGATATTTCGTCGAATATGAAGTCGTTTATCGCGTTCACTTGACGGTGCGTCGTTGCAGTTGAGTGCACTATGAATTTTTCGACGTTAAATGCCGACGCCGATCGAAGTAACGCGTTGACGCTGCCGTTGCCGCTCATTTCTATTCCGTAAAAACGTCCGATATTTTCCGTAGCCTTCTTAGCTATCTTGTCGGGAAAAATATGGGCGTGGAAGTCTATTATTTTACCGCTATACATACTATTTACCTCTCAACAATTTTAGTTAAGTCTAAGGAGATTGTCAAGCAAGGCGAATAAAAATGGAAAAATTTGTAAAAGCGGCTTCAAATCAATTTTCTTTTTTTCTCCTTTTGGTTATAATATACGTATATAAAAGACATAAAAATAATGACAGAATAATCAAATCCACTTATCTTAATAGGAGACGAATAATATGCAGGCTGTAAAGTTGAGAGATAATATATATTGGGTAGGAGCTATCGACTGGAATCTTAGGAATTTCCACGGTTACGAAACGGGTAGGGGAAGCACGTACAACGCTTATCTTATCATCGACGAGCATATCACGCTCATAGATACCGTAAAGGCGGAATTTGCGTCCGAGATGATAGAGAGAATAGAGTCCGTCGTTCCCGTTGATAAGATAGAGTATATCATTTCGAATCACGTTGAGCCGGATCACAGCGGCGCTATTCCCGAGATGATCAAGTTGAATCCCGACGTAACCGTCCTCACGTCGTTCCCAAGCGGAGATAAGGGACTCAGGATGTATTACGGCGATATGAATACGAAACCGATGAGATCGGGCGAAAGTTTTTCAACGGGAAGATATACTTTCAATTTCGTGACCACGCCTATGGTGCACTGGCCTGACAATATGGTGACTTATCTTGCCGAGGAGAAGATACTCTTCAGTAACGACGCGTTCGGCGAACATTACGCGACGCTCGAAAGATTCGATACGGGACTCGACGAAAGCATATTATTCTACGAGGTAGAGAAATACTATGCGAATATCGTTCAGCCTTATTCTCAGCAGGTGCGCGGAGTTATGAAGATAGTTGATACTCTCGATATATCCATGATAGCTCCGAGCCACGGCGTTATATGGCGCGATAAAGTGGATAAGATAATAGCTAAGTACAAGGAAATGTCAGAAGAGACGTTGACTGATCGCGCGGTCGTCGTATACGACACTATGTGGAAGTCGACCGAAAAGATAGCGAAGGCGATAGCCGACGGCTTTGAGAGGAAGGGAATAAAAGTAAAACTTTTCGACCTCAAGATAAATCATGAATCGAATATCATCGTCGACGTTATGAAATCAAAATATATCGCAGTCGGAAGTCCGACTCTGAACAATACGATGATGCCTAACGTCGCTAAGTTCTTGACTTATATGCAGGGACTGACGTTGAAGAATAAAAAATACGTCGCTTTCGGCAGTTACGGTTGGGGAGGACAGAGCATAGCGCTCGTCGACAGATGTCTCGAGGAGATGAAACTTACGAGATTTGCCGATATGATAAGAGTGCAGTACCGTCCCGATAAGGAAACGCTTGATAGCGTGAGAGAAAAGATAGCCGGCGCGCTCGGCGATACGCTGATTTGACGAGTAGCGACGGTAGAAAGAGTCTTATTCTGACAATACTAAACAATTAAAAAGGACGCCGCAAAGCGTACTTCCCGTAGGGAATATAAAAAGCGAAGAATTTAAAAATCTGCGCTTTTTATAATTGATGATAATTTGTAATTTATTTGTTGCTATCGATATGTGGCTCGTCAAATAATATTTTCAAGTCTATGTCTTTGCAATCGTATCCGACAATCTTCAATCGGTTTAATCCGCTTGTTAAAGAAACGGTTTTTGTCGCCGTTTGCTCATTGGAATCGTTTTGCGAGCATTCTATTAAAACGGTTACGTTATTATTGCAATCGATATATACGATTTTCGCGCTACCGCTTGAAATACTCAAATCAAGTTGTATTTCTATCTCTGCACTCTTTTCGAGAGTTTTATTCCATAGAGTTTGCCGTCCGTTGAATTTTGAAACCGTAAGAGTGTATCCGCCGTCTATGTGGTTAGAAAACGAATTGTCTTTTGCATAACGATCTTCGATTTGCGCAATTTTTTCGGCATCATTATATTCTTGTTTTGCAAATTCATTTCCGCATCCCGTCAATCCTATTGTTACGCACACAATTAAGCAAATCAAAACGATTATGATATTTTTTTTCATTTTATCTACTCTCCGCTAAATTACTGTTTATCGCTCTATTATTATACAACGACAAAATCAAAAGGTAAAGTAAAAACGCACTCACCTTTCTTGCAAGGTATAGTGCGCTATACTTACATTCTGTTCCTGTGGTAAAATTCCCTATGGGAACTACGGTAATCGGCGTCTTTTTTTGTTCTATAGTATTCATTAAAGACTTTTCGTTATTCTCCGAGTTTGATGAGTTCGTTCGTGCGGAATACTTCGTAACTGTTTCCGATTTTTACGCTGACGTCCTTTCTGTATTTTGAAAGGACTGTAAACTCCTTGACTTTGTGGTCTTCCCAAACGAGGTTGACGGTATATCCGCCCCTCGCGGCAAGTCCGTTGAAAGAGCCGTTTGTCCATTTTTCGGGAAGAGCGGGAAGGAATTCAACGCAGTTGTCGTGGCTTTGAATGAGCATTTCCGCAATTCCTGCCATAGCTCCCATATTGCCGTCGATTTGGAAAGGCGGATGAGCGCACAGCATATTCGGATAGGAACCGCCGCGCGTCATATTCGGCTTTGTAGAGGGAGGGAGCAAGGTGAGCTGCTTTTTGATGAGTTCAAAGGCGGTATTGCCGTCTTTGAGCCTTGCGTAAAGATTTATTTTTTCCGCAATGCTCCAGCCCGTTCCCGAAAGTCCTCTTTTTGAAAGAGAGACGGCGCACGCTTTTGCAAGTTCCGCGGACTTTGTAGGAGTTATCTCGTTAGATGGGTGCAATGCAAAGAGATGAGACATATGTCTGTGATGAACGTCGGTTTCTTTCATATTGCCGAACCATTCGAGCAGTTCTCCTCTTTTTCCAACGCGATATGGCGGAAGCTCCTTTATCGCGTTTTCTATTTCCTTTATGATAGGGGAGTCGTCTTTTAGTATTTCGCTTGCGACGAGCATACGTTTGAAGAGCGTCTTAATGACGGCGACGTCCATAGTCGACGCCTTGTTTACGGAGTAAGTTTTGAACTTTATGCGGAAGCTATTCTCCGGCGACGTTGACGGCGACGGAACGAGATATCCCGTATCGCTGTCCTTATAGAGATAGTCGAGATAGAATCTTGCGGCTTCCTTCATTATCGGATATGCGAAACCGTCGAGGAATTGCATATCTTCCGTGAATTCGAAGTGCTCAAAAAGCTGCAATGCGAGCCAACCGCTCGACGAGACGTTGAATCCGTATATGCACGACGACGTCGGGGTGTTGTTGCCTCCTACGAGCGAACTGTGCGCCCATATGTCGCTGTTATGTCCCGACACCCATCCACCGCAGTGGAAAGTACGCTTGGCTGTCTCGCGTCCGTTGACGGAAAGACGTTTTATGAATTCGAAAAGAGGCTCCTGACATTCGCCGAGTCCCACGGCGTCCAATCCGAAATAGTTCATCTCTGTATTGATGTTGAGAGTATAGTTCGAGCACCACGGAGCTCTAAGCTCGTTGTTCCATATGCCTTGCAGATTCATTGGCTGAGTGCCTTTTCTCGACGCGGATATCGCAAGATAACGCCCGAGATTGAATAGGTTGACGACGGCTTCGAGATAGCTGTCGTCGGAAGCGAATCTCCTCAGCAGGTTTTCCGTCGTTATAATACCGCCGTTACGCTTATAGTCGAGCTTGATTGAACACTTTTTATAGAGTTTTGAAAAGTCTACAACGTGCGATGAAAGCAGTCTGTCGTACTTTGCGCCCGATACCTTCGCTATTACGTCGCGAACGTAATTCTCAGGCGTTACGCTCATATCGAAATCCGTGGCGGAAGAGTAATATAGCCTAATATATGTATAGTCGATCACCTTAAATCCGCTGTTTATTTCTTCGAGTACTCCGTCGGTCCTGAGCGTCAGAGAAGCATATACGGAAATGGTCTTTTTATCGTTTTCGTAGATGATCGGGACGGGTTCGTCATGGTTTTTAGGAGCTACTCTCGATGGAGCTTTTCCGAACACGGAGACGCTCTTTTCTTTCAGCGAAGTTTCTATACTTAGAGCAAGAGGCGAGTCTACGGTTATCTCGGTCGTGTCTTTTGCGCTCGTAGTGATATTCATAACGAATGCTTTGTCTACGTAGCTGACGAATGAAGTGCGCTTATACGCGATATTGTCTACGTGGAAACTTATCTCCTGTAGCGCTTTCGACATATCGAGCATACGCATATAGTCGTTGACGGAGTCCTTTCCGAGCTCTCTTTTTATGCGTACGTTACAAAGCGGCAGGTAGCTGTCGTGCCAGTCTGATAATATATTGTCGTGTATAAGAGTCTCCGCAAGAGCGAAGTCGTGCTTATCAAGAGCGGTTCTTATATCATTGAGTATGTTTTCGTCGGTATCTTTGTTCTTATCTTCGTTATAACCTGACCAAAGGGTATCGTCGTTTAGGGTAATTACGCTCTCGTGCGGATTACCGTTGTCCATTACGCCGATACGACCGTTCCCGAGAGGAAACGATTCTATCCAATCTTTTGCGTAACTGACGCTGCAAAGACAATCTACCTGTTTCATTAGTTCATCGTTTTTCATATTTGATCCCTTTTTTGCTTACCGGTTATATTTTATGCTCATTGCGAGCAATAATGACAAATTTCGACGGAATGATCCTTACCGGTTAATTGTATCATATAGTATGAAAAATTTCCACTCAATGAGGCGGAAAAAATATATAATATTTACCTGTTATAATATATTGGCGTTATTTTAAGCGGCGGATCTTTGATAAAACGAAAAAGGGTCAAGCGAACGCAGTTAAGAACTCGCCGTATGAACGCATAACGTAAAAATTATTTGATATGATCCGCATATTGACGTTTTGGATGAGTTATAGCTTTTTCTAAGTGGTATTCACGGTTGAACTAAATGCGTATTTAACACGTAAAAAAAGTTCGATTCGCTATTGAAAATGAGCAAAAAGTATTGTATAATTGAAAATATATTAAATAGATTCAGGAGTTGATTATGAATTTTAATCGTTCGAGCGGCGTTCTTATGAATATTTCTTCGCTTCCCGGTAAATACGGAATAGGAGTGTTTTCGAAAGAGGCTGAGGAATTCGCGGACTTTATACTGAGCGGCGGATTTCACTATTGGCAGGTATTGCCGATAACGGCGATAGGTCTTGGCAATTCCCCGTATTCGAGCGTTAGCGCGTTTGCGGGCAATTATCTGTATATAGACGCAGACGATCTTGCGGCGAGAGGGCTAGTTTCGAAAGAAGACGCCGATAATACCGCGTATAGCGGCAGTAAATATACCGTCGACTACGCCCGCGAATACGGCGTTCGTAGAGGTATAATGAAAAAAGCGTTTGAAATCGGACGCATCAAGTACGTACAGGAGATAGAAAAGTTTGCAAGAGATAACCGTTGGCTCGGCGAATACGCCGAATATATGACGGTGAAGGAAATAAACGGCGGCAAGCCTTGGTGGGAATGGGACAGCAGTCTGAAAAATCGCGACAGAGAAGCCGTTGCCGAAGTCATAGGCGAAAATGCCGATACATATGAGTATTATCTGTTCGAACAGTACATATTCGAGGCGCAGTGGAAGACGCTCAAAGAGAAGCTGAATAAAAAGGGAACGAGCATTATCGGAGATATGCCCATATACGTCAGTCACGACTCGGCGGACGTGTGGGCGAATCAAAAGATGTTCTTGCTAGACGAAGATTCGATGCCTAGCGGCGTCGCCGGAGTGCCGCCGGATTATTTCTCGGAGGACGGACAGCTTTGGGGCAATCCTTTATATGATAACGAATATATGAAGAGCAGCGGATACGCTTGGTGGATAGAAAGATTCGACAGAATGTTCGACCTGTACGACGCGCTGCGTATTGACCACTTCAGGGCGTTCGACAGATATTGGAGCGTGCCGAGAGGAAGCAAGACCGCAAAAGAGGGCGAGTGGAAAGAGGGTATCGGAAGAGAGCTTTTCGATATCGTCAAGGAGAAGTTCAAAGACGCTAAAATAATCGCGGAAGACCTTGGCATAATAGACGACGGCGTAAGGGAATTGCTCGCTTACACGGGGTTCCCGGGTATGCGGGTAATGCAGTTCGGATTCTCCGACGGCGACAGTATACACCTTCCGCATAATTTCCCTATAAATTCCATAGCGTACACCGCGACGCACGACAATAATACGACGTTCGGCTGGCTGTACGAGCTTAATGAAGATATAAGAAGCTATACTATGAGATACGTAGGACTCGACCCCCGCGACTGGTCGGAGGGCGGGTATCGTTCTAAAAGCGTTCACGCCGTTATTCGCAAACTTATAGAGTCGAGCGCCGTACTCGCGATAGCGCCGTATCAGGATCTTTGCGGTTACGGCAGCGATACGAGAATGAATATACCCGGGGTCGCCGAAGAAAACTGGCGTTTCAGAACTACGGAGGACTGTATGAGAGAGGTAGATATGAGATACTATCTCGAAATGAATAATCTTTACGGGCGTAACAGAAAATAACGACAATGACGACTGTATTTTCAAGAATAGGAGAAAAGAGAGGCAAATTATGGAGAGATACCGTTATCAGTCGCTATAATAGGCTGTTCAAGACGGACGTTTCATTATACTATAGCTGCAATATACCTTATCTTACGGACGGGAAATATATATCTATAACTCATACCGATATAGACGGAGGCGTAGCGGAATATATCGCTATCGGCGATTTTCCTATAGGAATAGACGCCGAGAACGTTAGAAGAGACGTAAATATCGGCATAGCGAAAAGATTTTTTTCGCGAGACGAGGCGGAATATATCGGCGATAATAAAGACAGGTTTCTGGAGATATGGCGAAAAAGAGAAGCGTATGGAAAAATGATTCGCGCAGGCTTTTACGATAAGAGCGTAATGGATATCGACTGTTTTACGGAGTATGAGCTATACGACGGCGTTACGCTTACGGTTTGTTGCGAAGATAAAGAGACAGCGTTCTTGTACGCCGATTGAAAAATCGTTTTATACGAGGTAATAGCTTTATATTTTCGACGGTTATAAGATCACCGATATTTGATCACTGTTTTGTGTCTGCTGCGCGTAATGAGCCGACGCTATTATCTATTTTGGAATTAATAAAAATATTATATATAAAAAAGTCGGCGAATATATCGCCGTCTTTTTTCGTTATCATATTTCGTTCTAAACAATAAATTATTTGCCGACGACTTTTTCGATGTAGTCGACCGCGTCGCCCACTGTATTTATGGACTTTATAACGTCGTCTTCGACGGTTATGCCGAACTCTTCTTCTATAGCCATTACTATCTCGATCTTGTCGAGAGAATCGGCTTCGAAGTCGTTTGTGAAGCTGGAATCGAGCGTAACGCTGTCGGGATCTACGTCCAAAATGTTTTTGATGATTTCTTTTATCTTATCGAGTATCATAATTATTGCCTCCTTACTTTGTCAATATGAAATATGCCGCTTGCGGTAGATATTACCTAAAAAATACTATCTTGATAACTTCTTATAATATTTTAACTTAAGTTTGCCCGACTGTCAATAACTAATACGTTTATATACTGCTATTTCAGGCAAAATTTATCGAGATAGGGCTTGAATTCTTCTGCAAGTTCGCTATCCGATTCCTTAAGAAGCTCATAAATTGCAACGGCTGTCGACTGCGTTGACGAATCAGAGGTATAGAATGCTTCGCTCTCTCCGATATAGTAGCAAGACTTTATTTCGCCGAGTCTTAAAAGTATACCGTTTAGGATGTCGCCGATAAAACTGTCCGCTATTATCAACGAGTATTTTTTGAGATATTCGTTGTAGAAGAGGATGAAGTCCTCGACCTCTGCGAAATCCACCTGCGCGCCGTAGTCGACCGCAACTTCGCCGCATATTCTTTTGAATACCTTTGCGGTGATGAGAATATTGGATTTTACGACCAACAATATCTTCTTTGCGTTAGATCTTTCGATAGCGCCTCTTACGATGCGTTCGATGTCCTGTTCGCTGTATTTGATGAGGTCTCTTGCGATCCTCATGCCGTTGTCTGCGATTATATTGTGTTCGCTGTTGACTACTCCGCCGGCTATATCCCTTACGAAATAACCGTTGTCTTTCGTAACGGATACTTCCGAGTGAACTTTAGCTATTTTCAACGCTTCGCCTATAAGATTTACGTTTACTATGCTCTCTCTGCCGATCTCAATGGAATCTTCAAAAATTATTTCTTTGCCTAGTTTTTCCGATATTTCCTTTACCGCTTCTCTTATAGAGTCGGCGACGGGTACGTTAACAAGTCTTATCTTCATATATTCCTTTGTCTCCTCTCATGAGCGCCGACGCGCCTGAACGCGCGAGCTCTATAACGTTATAGGCGTTGGATATTACGCTGAGAAAAGCGTCTATTTTCTGCGGTTTCCCCGTCAACTCCAAAACGAGTGATTCGTGATCGATGTCGACTATATGAGCTTTGAAAATGTTACATACGCTCATAACTTCCGTTCGTTGAGCCGATTCGACGCTTATTTTAACAAGGAGCAACTCTCGTATCACGCTCTCTTCGGTAGTTACCTCTTCGACTTTTATGACCTCTATCTGTTTTTCGAGCTGACGTATTATCTGTTCGATTATTTTTTCGTCGCCGCTTACGACGATTGTCATTCTGGATACGTCTTTATTTTCCGTGCCGCATACTGTGAGACTTTCGATATTGTATCCGCGTCTTGCGAAAAGTCCCGATATTCTCGTCAAAACTCCGGAGCAGTTGTTGACTAGCGCGGTAAGGAAATGTATATTATCTTTCATATTCGCTCCTTATCGTTTTCTACGTTTACGCTAATATTTTAATTTATCTGCAAAAAGAAGTCAATTCTTTTTTCGAAAAGACTTAATTCGTATAAAAATCTAATAATAATAAAAACAAGAATAAACTATCCTAATATACTCATATATAATAGAGCCGCTTGACGTTGTTTTGTATGCGGATATGACGGCGGGAGCAAATAAGAGCGGTATATTAAGATATAATATAAGAAAAATAAAAATATACGTATGTTATACGTCGTTATTATCCTGTAACGACGTCGGAAAGAGGAGAATTGAAGACGGCGGTATTCTATATACGCAACAGCGCGAAAGCTACGCGTATCTTTATCAAGTTAAAGGAACGCAGTTATGATCTGCGGATAAATCGGCATAAAGAACGTTATAAAATTAACAAAAAAGTGTGTCTTTTCGAGCGTATTTTACAAGATTTTTACATTTCTCTAATGCGGAGATTTTCGCTTGGTAAATTGTATGTAAAATAATAAAAATGCGGCGTTTCGACTGTTGACAACGGTGGATTTTCTTATTAATATAGAAATGACGAATAGAAATTCGCTGATATTATGCGAACAGGATTTTCAAATAGGAATTTAATTTTTACATATAGTTTCGGATATAATATGGAGAGTGCAGTATGATTACCAAAACAAGTATTAAAAAGCCGTTCACTGTGATAGTTATGATAGTGATCATCGCTATTATCGGCGGAATAGCGGTCGTGAATACGCCGCTGGATCTGTTCCCTCAGATGGATCTTCCTTATATGCTCGTTGCGACGATGGTTCCGGGGGCGTCCGCAGAGGAAGTGGAGAGCGGCGTTACGACTCCGCTCGAGGAGAGTATTTCGCAGATAAACAACGTCAAGAAAGTTACGTCGATATCTACCGAAAACGTATCCGTAATTATAATGGAGATGACGTCCGAAGCCGATATGGTCAAGATAACGCAGGACGTGAGCTCGAGTATCAGCTCATCTAAAGGCAGTTTCCCTCAGCTTGCCATGGAGCCTATGGTAATGCAGGTAGACGCCAATATGATGCCGATAATGACGGTCGCTATATCTAAAAAGGGTCAGTCGATAGAGCAATCGTCGGATGAACTCGATAAGATAGCCGACAAGATAAAGAGCGTCGGCGGAGTATCCAGCGTGTCGAAGACGGGCGCTATCGAGAATAACGTATTCATGCAGGTCAACGCCGAAAAGATGCTCGATAAGCCCTCGAATCTTTTGGTAAACCATCTTTCTTATTTCTTTAACCATTCGACTATGCCCGAATCGTTCAAGAAATACGTAGAGAATACCAGTATAGGTAACTTCAAACTCAGTCTTTTGATCGAGATGATAAAGACCGATCCGAGTACGGTCACAACGATGTTGGACGCTGTTTTGGGCGGCGGTCTTGGCGGAATGCTCGGAGATTACAAAGAGATGTTTACGTCGGCGTTCTCGTCAATGCTCACGCCGGATATAATAAGCGCGCTTCTTACCGCGCACAACTTCGAGATGCCCGCCGGTACTACTATGGTCAACGGCACCGATTTCTATATAAAAATAGGAGATAAGGTAAAGGACTTCGAGAGTTTCAAACATTTGCCGGCATTTTCGCTGAATCTCAAAGAATTCGATTTTTCGACTAACGAAGAAGGTTCTGTAGGCAGCGATGCGAGCGCGTACGATATGATAGTATCGCTAATCAACAACTTTATGAAGCCCGAGCTTAGCGAAGCGGAAATGAACGCGATACTTGCAGGTATGAGCGGTATCGACGAGAGCATGAAGCCAGTTGTGGAATCCGCTTTCAAGGAATTGCTGTACTCTGAAAACGAAGGCGTTTATACGAGGAACGAAGAAGTCTACGAATATCTTCTCTCCATTATAGAACAGCCGATAACTATAGAACTTACGGATATAGCGTATATATACGAGATGAATACGGCGTCTACGATGCATACCATCATCAACGGCGCGGACGGTATGATGCTCTCCGTATACAAGAGCCCGACCTCGTCGACTACAGACGTTACCAAAGGCGTTGAAAAGCTCCTTAAAGAAATGGGAGAAGAGGACGCGGAGTTCAATTACATTATACTTAACAACCAAGGCGATCTCATAGAGTATATGATAATGTCGATAGTGCAGAACCTACTGCTCGGAGCATTGTTTGCGATACTTGTTCTACTGTTATTCTTACGTGATTGGAAACCGACGCTTACCGTCGGTATGTCGATAATAATATCGCTCGTCACGGCGTTCGCTTTGATGTATCTATGCGGAGTCACGCTAAATCTCGTATCTATGGGCGGACTTGCGCTTTCGGTAGGTATGTTGGTCGATAACTCTATAGTAGTTATAGAGAATATATATAGAAAACGAAACGAAGGAGTTAGTCCCATCAAAGCGGCATACGAGGGAACCAAGCAGGTCGCGGGCGCTATTCTTTCTTCGACTATAACTACCGTAATAGTATTCTTGCCGATAATATTCATTGAGGGTATAGCGAGAGACATATTTATGGATCTTGCGCTTACGATAGGATTCTCGCTGTTTGCAAGTTTGATAGTAGCGATAAGTTTCGTTCCTATGATCTCTTCGAGGATGCTCAAGAGCGATAAGGTGAAGAAAGAATCGAAGATATTGGTCAAGATGAAGAAAGCGTATTCGAAGTCGCTCAACTTTATGCTCAACAGGAAGTGGATATCGATAGTTCTCGTGTTGGTTCTTTTCGCGACGAGCATACTTTGCGTGTTCTTTATGGACGTTGAGTTTATGCCGACGACTACTACGGAAGGAATAACTGTTACGGCTTCGATAGATAAGACGAAAGCCGAAGGATACTCGTACGACGAGATATTGAACGACGTCATAACGACTATGGACGAGGAGTTCAGAAAGAAAGAATATGTCGGCGATATGGGTATAGAACTCTCGAGCGGTATTGGAATGGGAGGCTTTAGTTTCGGCGGAGGAGCTATCAACGCGTACGTTACGCTGAAAGAAAAAGCTAAGATAAAATCCGATAAAGCAAAGGACGAACTTGAAGATATAGTAGATAATATCGCTAAAAATTATCCGGAAGGAGCGGTCGTAGTGGGTAGCGGAAACGTAAGCTCGCAGGTCGATATCGAAGGTATGGTCGGTAGTTATATGGATTCGTCGCAATACGGTATCAATATTTACGGCAGCGATATCAACAGTATGAGAGAGACCGCGTTAAAACTCGAAGAAAAGCTCAAAGAGATAGCGCCGGACTCTATCAAGGTCAATAACGGACTTATCAACCAGTCTAACGAGTTCAAGCTCGTAGTCGATAAATTCAAGGCTAGCAAATACAATCTCACCACAGCGCAGATATACCTTGCGTATTATCAGGCGACGATGCCGAAGAGCGCTAACGCCAGCGTGAATTTCGTAAACGGCAGCGGTTCTAACTCCGTATATATCTACGCCAGCGATTATTCTATGACGAGATGGTACAGGGCTAAGGACTCCGAAGGAAATTGGCATAGAATGTACTTCGATATGAACGACGCTACGTATACGGCAACGAGATTCCGTCTTGACGACCCGACAGAGGGTGAATTCGTAAAACTCGATCGAAACAAAGGAGAGTTTACTCTCGAAGAAAATTCGGAGACAGTATTCACCGTAGATAAGGTCAATAATTCGCCCGTTATGCCGGTCTATTACGATAACTCTAAGATAAACGACGTCGATATGCTCACGTTTATGCTCAGCGTTCCCAAGATGGGAGAGATGCCGGACGGCGATATGAGCGATATGATGCCTATGGCAGAAGAAAGTAACGAGAAAAAGGTCATTCCGATGTTCGAACTTTTGAAAGCGGAATCTTTCGAGACAGATGGCGCCGGCAATATCAAGTACAGAAACGTGTCCGAGTATCCGCTAAGCGACGCTATGAAGGAATATTACGACGTTGACGAGAACGGATATTGGATATATAAGGAAACGGGTAATATGGTTCCCGCCGCGGTAAAAGTAGTCACGGGCTACAATACTATATCGCACGAAGAAGGCAGACGCGTTATACAGATGAGCGTCAAGTGCTCTGATATGAGCGGTAAAAAACTAGAAAAGGCTATAAAGGCGGTTCTTGCGGAATACGAAGAGAATAACGCTACAGAAGGCGTCGATATAGAATATATCGGTACTAGCGAAATAATATCCGACACGTTGTCGTCTCTTGTGCTGATGCTCGTACTAGCCGTGGTATTCATCTACCTCGTAATGGTTGCGCAGTTCCAGTCGCTCAAGTCGCCGTTCATAATAATGTTCACGATCCCGCTTGCTCTTACGGGAAGTATATTGATGCTGGCAATGACGGGATATCCTATCAGCGTATTCGCGCTCCTCGGAATCATACTGCTTGTCGGAGTCGTAGTCAATAACGGTATCGTGTACGTCGATTACGTCAACAAACTAATGGCGTCGGGAATGAGCAAGAGAGAAGCTCTTTTGAGAACGGCTGAGGATAGGATAAGACCTATTTTGATGACTGCGCTCACTACTATATGCGCTATGCTTATCTCGGTATTCGATATGAGTTCCGGAGCCGCCGCTATCAAGCCTATGGCGATAACGGTCGTAGGAGGTCTTACGTACGCTACGCTCCTTACCCTCTACTTCGTACCGATAATGTACGATATTATGAATAGAAAGGACAAGAAAGAGGTCATTAAGTTCGAGGACGATAAAGAGGACGATATCGAGTCTGAGATGCGTCTTAAGAAGATAAAGGAAATCAAAGAGACGCTTGAAGAGAGCAGAACGCTCGCGCTTATGGACGAGAGTTATATCGAAGAGAACGTGCCTAAATCGACTCCTATAGAAGATATGCTCGACAAGATAGACGAAGGCGAAGAAATTCAAGACGTTGAGGAAGAGAGCGTGTCTTCAGAAGAAATAACAGCGTCTTCGGAATTGCAGAGCGACGCGTCTGACGTAAAGGAAGAGACCGATAGCGCCACCGATGAAACCGCTAATGACGGCGAATCGAACAGATAAATATGCCGTCAATAGTTGACAATCGAGAAATAATCAAATAAACTAAGAGCGGAGAAAGCCTCTCCGCTCTTGAATTATTAAAGTCGGTATTATTGATGTGTAAATATAAAAAGCGATAATTACTCGGCGTATTTTGCATATAATATCTTTCGGTGAAAGAAAGTAATGATCAACGAATATATAGGAGGATATATAGGCTATGGAATCTATAGAATTCAGATACGATACTCAGCTTCTGATAGAGGGCGACGAACTTGACGATTATGCCATAAGAGAATATTTTAATGAGAATTTGATAGGGGATTCGCTTATTGCAGTCGGAGATGAAGAACTGGTTAAGATCCATTTCCATACCAACGAGCCGTGGAAAGTTCTTGAATACTGCGCGTCGCTCGGCGAAATATACGATATAGTGGTAGAGGATATGGATAGACAGTCGAGAGGACTTAAGGGCTGAACGAAATTGTCGGTATACACTTGAAAATCAAATGATATTATGAAAATATCTACGATATGTATATCTAATTTTGCATTTAATGCGGAGGTATCATATATTTATGAACGTTAAAGAAGAGGTCGAGAAGAGAGTCGAGTTTATAAAACAAGTTATTAAAGAGTCGAGAGCAGACGGCATTATCTTGGGAAACAGCGGAGGTAAGGACTGCGCGCTCGTGACGATCTTATCGAAGATGGCTACGGATAACGTCGTCAACGTGATAATGCCATGCGAGAGCAAGCGTAATTATACGGTGGACAGAGACGATGCGCTAAAACTGTCGAAGAAATTCGGTATCGAAACTTACGAAATAGATCTCACCGATACAAAACTTATGCTTAAAGACGCCGTTAAGGATTATTGCGGCGATAAGAGCAATATGCACTTTAACAATATGAACCCGAGGCTCAGGATGATAACGCTCTACACGATAGCGCAGAGTAAGAATCTGCTTGTCGCAGGGACGGGAAATCTTTCAGAGATGACTATGGGGTATTTTACTAAGTGGGGAGACGGGGCTTACGATTTTGATCCCATATCCGATCTTACGGTCAGCGAAGTGTACGAAATGCTCAGATACCTTGACGCTCCGACGGAAATAATAGAAAAAGAACCGTCCGCGGGACTTTACGAAGGACAGACGGACGAGAAAGAGATGGGCGTAACGTATGCGAGCATCGAGGAGTTCATAAAGACGGGAAAGGGTCCTGACAGCGACAAGATCAAAAGCGCGTATCTTAAAACCGCGCATAAGAGGTCGTTACCGAAGGTATATCGGAGGATAGAGCTCGACGTCGAGTAACGGATAACGGTATATTTCGGGATAATACGTTGTAAAATAGATCGGCGAACGCTTTTTATGTAAATACTGTCAAGCATGTCAAATGGTTATAAGTAGATTTGTAGGAATTTGTATTGCTAACGTTTAATAATAATTATCGGCGAGGAAATTGTTCCTCGCCGATACGTTTTTATCTACATAATTCGATAATAACGGGAAATTAGGCTTTTCTTTTTTCCTTTATTTTTTTGTATCTGATAAGCAGTATGATAACGGTTACCGTTATTATTATTGCGAGCGTCACGAGTATAATAGCTATTATCTGCCCAGCCGTGAACGCGTTGGGTTGCAAGTTAGCCGTAAGCATATAGCCTATCTTTTCTTCACCGCTTTCGGTTACGAATTTTACCCGAGTGAATTTGCTATCCTTATCGAATTCAGGTTGCATCAATTCAACGAGCGAACCGTTCTTTATATATTTTTCTATTATTCCCGAGCCTAAGTCGGGTAAAGCGTACATCGTAGCCGTTTCGCCGATAGCGGTCGTAACTCGTAAGAACAGCTTTGTCGAAGGCGCTTCAATGGTGATATTCGGCGCAAGATCGCTGAGCTTGACGTAGCCTGTCATCGATACTCCGACGTTGCTTACATAACTTACGCGATACCATTTGAGATCTTCACGTTGCCATACGTGAGTATTGTTTTCGTAGCCTACATTGTCTATAAGGGTCATTGACGTACCTTTTTTCACGGTATCTATTTTGTCGGCGCTCTCAAAAGGATATTTGTATACGGTAGCCGACGAATAGAGCGGCGTAACGTTCTTGCCGAGAATGCTATCGTCGCTTTTTGGAACTTCTCTTATGAAAGTTTTTTCAATATATCCGATAGAACCGTCGCTCCTTACAACGTAACTCATATCCTTATATTTCGCGTCGTCCGCTAGAACGAGAACGTATTCGCCGAAAGCTATATCGGTCGTTATTTCGTAATTATCGGGACGCAGATAAATAACCGCGTTCGTTGTGACCGCTCCGACTTTCGGGGCGCTGTCAAAGTTTTTCGGGTGTTCGTAAGCCGAATCCTTTTCTGTCGAGAAGCCTAAGAATCTAAGTCCCGCAGTCTTTTCTACTAGATGGGTATTAGCGTCGGCAAAGTATATTTTTCCGTCTGCGCCAAGGAACGTGTCGAGTACGCGTTCCCAGTTGTTTGCCGAATTAAATCGTCTTTCGAGAGAATAGCCCGTCTTGTTTCGCGTATATCTCAAGAGCCGAGAATTATCCGACGATTCCATAACGTATATATTGCCGGCATAATCGACGATAAAATCGGCGATGCCGTACGCGTCGACGGTTATACGCTTATTTTCGTCCGAAGCGGAGTTCAGATCGTAGGAATATATTTCGTTTTGCGACGATATGTAGAGTTTGCTACTGCTTTCGCTCACGAATAATTTTTTTGCTTCGTACGTCAGCGTCAAAAGTTTTTTCGGAGCAACGTCGCTGCTTTTAAGAGAATACAAAACGCCTTTATCGGTGACTGCGTAGAGAACGCCGCTCGAGGTCACTGCGATATCGCTTACGTTTCCGTCAAAACCCGTGAATTGCGATATTTTAGAAAAAGGAGCGTCGCTATCGCCGTGTTTCGAATTGTCGGCGATGACTGCGACCGTCGAGCCCGACGCTATGTAGAGAATGTTGTTTTTGTCGGTTTTTATCGCTGAAATATTCGATACGCCAAGAGTCTCTTTGGAGTAAAAGTAGTCTTTTCCGTTTTTGACGGCTATCAGTCTGTTTCCCGAATTGTCGGCTACATATATTATACTTCCGTCATTATTTGCGGCGACTGCCGACGGAGAATTCATGAATCCTTTATGCGGAGTTTGGCAAGTGCAGTTCGAACCGTAGTGGTTGACGAATTCAAGCGTTGCGTTGCCGTTTACTATGCTTTCTTTATACGTGAAGATATTATCGTTATCAACGGTAGTGAACGAGATATAGTGTTCCCCGCCGCTGAAATAGCGTTTGAAAGATACGCTTTCTTTATCGAGAGAGAACGTGTAGTTTTGAGACGAGTAGTCGCTGTGAGAGAACGCTATGATAGAGTTCGGCGTAAGGACGTAGAGAAAGTCGCCGGAGGTTTCCATCGCCTTGATTTCGCCGCTCGGTATATTCAGCGTGTGACGCGTGAAAGAGTCGCCGTCGAACGTTTTTACAAATAGCGCGTTTTCGTTGCCCGCGCAGTACGCGTATATGTTGCCGTTTCTGTCTACGGTAAAATACTTTGCGTTCATTATAGGTTCGGGCTCTTCGGCTGAGCCTACAGAGCGGATAGGCTGTCCGGGAGTCAGTTCGTATATGTCTCCGAGACTTATCGTAAGGTAGAGTTTTTCGTTAGCGAACGACATATTCGTAACTCTCGACTCGATATTCGTTATCTGGTTCTCGGTTGCGGTGATGTTGGTCGCGCTGAGGAATTCTCTTACGGTGTAGGTCTTTTTTACGTCGCTTTCGATATTTGCGTTATAGCGGTGAATTACGAGCTGTCTCGTGAACGATTCCGTATAGTATAGCAAAAAAAGGAAGTTGTCGGACATCGTCATGGAAGAAAGCTCGTACAGCGTGTCCTTGTAGTATTTTTCGCCTTTATAGACGTAGTCGATGGAATTACCGAAAAGTTTTACGTCGTCTCCGTCGACGACTGCGATGTTTTTACCGCTGACGGCAAACGACGTCGGTCTCTTTATATTTATATAGTAGTCGACGCCGTTGATAACGGAATCGTTTACTTTCGAGATATCTCTTATGTAGTCCTGCGGCGGAAGATCGTCTCTTTCGGCAGTTTGCGCGTTCAGCGTCGGGACGGACACGAGAGCCGTCAATAGCATAAGCGTTATCATAAGACATACAGTCGTTTTTTTCATATGCGAATCATCCTCTTTAGAAATCTATACATAATAATTTTATCACAACTTTGCAGATTAAGTAAACACTAAATCAATAATAATATATAAATAACCGCATTATTCGCTGTCGCGGCGTCAAAATACGGACAAGTCTATTTGTTTGCGGTATGCTTTTGGCAAATATTTGAAAAACGCCGTCTGTTCGCCGAGCGTCGCGATAAAAAATGCTTTTAGTATGATCATGATAGTTAAAACGTACGTCTAATTTACCTTAAAAGGGAAAAATGCTTGTAATAAATCGGTTATTGTGCTAAAATTACAATAATAATAAGAATCGTTTGGAGAAACAAATGGCTGATATTAACGAGGCAACGCAAAGCGATAACGCTCAGAAAAAGAGAAAATTTCACGGTAAAAAGAAAGCGAAAAAGGTCGACAATTACGAGCCTAATGCTCCTAAGGAAATTCTCGATATTAAAATAGAGGCACTAGAGCTTAGCGAAAAGACGTACAATTCTCTTGTGGAAGGCGGAGTCCTTACCGTTAGAGATTTGGCAAAACGCCGTATGTCCGAAATGTACAGGATCAAGAACATAAGCAAGAAGAACTGTTTCGAGATACTCAAAAAGCTCGAAAAGTACAATATAGGATTTAGGGACGAAGAAAATTCCGCAGCGGGCGTTCATACCGATAACCGCGGCGAAGCCGCAGATAAAAATGCGGCTAGGGACAGAAGAGATAGCCGCGAAGAAAAACGCGGTGACAAGAGACCTGAAAGAAAAGAGGATAGAAAGCCTGAGAAGAATAGACGGAACGACCAAAGGGACAACGCTCCGCGCGAAGAAATAGATAAGGACGAGCTGGTCAAATTCTACAGGAAGAAAAAGTGGGGCTTTAGGGATTGGCAGAATAAGGAAGTGATCGCTCCGGATTTTGACGAAGCGTTTCCGTTCAGAGAAGACCTAGCTTGCGTCGAGAGAGACGAGAAGCTCGGATATATCGACAAGAAGGGCGAGGTCGTCATACCGTTTCTTTATGATAGCGCGCTTAGTTTCAGCGAGGGACTTGCGTCCGTTACGATAGGAGACAAGAGCGGCTATATAGACAAGGAAGGAAATACCGTTTTTCCGCTCGAATACGATTCTGCGACGTCATTTTACGACGGCAAGGCGATAATAAAGAAAGACGGAAGATGGGGTTTCCTTAATAAGGAAGGCGAAATTCGTTGGAAATGATAGTATGAATTTTGCTGACTTTTCTGGTATTGCGATCATAAGAGTCAAATTGTAAGATACTTATCGTAAAATATGAATATCAATAATAGATAGCGGCGGCAGTCTTTGACGATTTCGCCGCTATTTTGTATCAAATTAAGATTTTTATTGGTATAAATCGTTTTTAGTTGGTATATTTATTCTTGACGGTAATGATTGATTTTATTGTCTCATCGTCGATCGCTATCGTTTGCGGCGTATTTGACGATTTTATGGACTAGCGCGGCGTAATATTGTACTGAAAGAGATATCCTCGTTGATTTTATAAAGCGAAAATATTTGTAAGCGATCATTGGCCATTGATTTTGAGAAATATATTGATTAGCAAAAAGTTCCGCATTTTATAGCGGAACTTTTGATCATAATTATCTTAAATAACGTTTATATTATTTATATTCGATTAAATCAATCAATATCGACAGATATTACTCTACTTTAAGATTTGATAATGCCTTAGATACTCTTGAAATCTTTCTGCTTGCGGTAGAAGGGTGGTAGATACCGTCGCTCTTTGCAACGTTTATTGCCGAAACAACTTCGGGAAGCATCTTCTCTGCGCCCGCGACGTCCTTGGCTGCGATAAGAGCCTCGTACTTCTTGACGATGTTTCTGACCTTGCTCCTCTTAGAAGTATTGATTTCATTAGCCTGATTATTAGTCTTCACTCTTTTAATCTGAGATTTAATATTTGGCACGATAAATATCTCCTTTATATCGTATTTTGCTAAATAATCTTATCACAATTAAAAGTTTTTGACAACAATTTAGATGTACATTTTTGATATTTTTTCGATTTTAACAGATATTAATAATAATTATGATAGATTTCAGCGATTTGGCAGTGGAAATAGAGGGCGCGGACTTGGAGTCAATGATGCGTCGGGAGAAGATCGGGCGAGTTGAAGTCGTACGGACGGATATAACCGATGAAAATACCGCGCGCCGATGCAATAGGCGGCGTGGCAGATACGTATCTGTTGACGGAGCGTGCGAAATATGCGATGAGGAGCTGATTGACGTCGTTGCCGGCGTGATATCGGAGTTTGCCAAAGGGGCGAAACGAATATTGGCGGTAGGTTTCGGCAACGACCGTTACGCGTCGGACGCGTTCGGACAGAAGGTAACGGAGTTATTGAGAGTCGGAGAATACGGGGAAAGGACGGTTGGAGCCGTAACGCCTCTCGTTAAGAGTATAACAGGTATAGACTCAAGATGTATCGTTGAGTCCATTGTTTCGGGATTTAGAGCGGACGCCGTTATAGCGGTCGATACCCTTGCGACGAGCTCTATTTCGCGGCTCGTCAATTCGGTGCAGATGACGGACGCAGGCATCAATCCCGGCGGCGGCGTGAACAATTCTCAAGGGTATATCACCAAGGAGAATTTGGGCGTCGACGTGATAGCAGTGGGCGTGCCTTTCGTTATTGCCGTTACCAGACTCGGCGGGCGTAAAAGCGATTACGTTGACTTTGTTACGCCCAAAGACGTCGACGGATTCGTGGAAAAATATGCGTCCGTTATAGCGAAAGGTATTAATAAAGCGCTATCTTGCATATGATTTTTAGAGGGTGAGCGTATGAAGATCGGCGTGATAGATTCGGGTATCGGCGGTATTACTACTCTTCGCGAAGTGATGAAGAGCGCTTCCGCCGATTATTATTATTTTCTCGACGAGGGAAATCTTCCCTATTCTAAAAAGAGCAACGAAGAGCTTTTTGATATCTCAAAGAGTATCATTGATAAATTATCTATACTTGGTATAGATTTAGTTGTGATAGCCTGCAATACGTTGACTTCAGCGGCGGCGGCTAAACTTCGCAAAACAAACTCTATACCTATCATAGGAATTGAGCCGGCATTGAAACCGGCGCTCAAGAACTGCAAAAGAGTAGTTACGCTAGCGACGTCCGCTACGCTTTGCGGCGATAAATATATCAAACTGAAAAGCGGCGCTACGGATACTGACGTCGTTGACGTCAACGGCGACGGTCTTCAAGAGCGTATAGAGCGCGGAGATATATCGGAAGCGGAGAGGTATCTTGACGAATTGCTCAAGAATACGGGTGATATCGACGGCATAGTACTTGGCTGTACGCATTACGTATATCTTAAAGATCACATAGAAGCGTTAGGCGTTAGGACTTTCGACGGCAACGCGGGAGTTGCGAGACGCGTAAAAAATATTGCGAAAGATTTAGAGCATTGTAGCGATACAATCGAAAGCGGCGATATGTCGGTCGAGAGCAAAAATGACGAGTCGAAGAGTTCTTTGAAGAATAGACTTGTCAAATCTAATTGTAAAAAGAGCAGGGTCTTTATCCACTCTACGGGAAAACTGCCTCTTGAGAGCATTTCGAAGTATCTAAATGCCTGCGTTTTTCTTTGGTAGATTTTGATTTGCCAATCTTTGTCATTTGTTGTTTTTTTTCGAAAAGTATTGAAAAATGACGGATTTAGTGGTAAAATCTAAATTAACGGAGGAAATTATGAAGAAAGTTCTCGTAATATCTTTATTGCTTGTTTTTGTAACGGCGTTTGTCTCATGTAACGCGGTCAACGTAGATTTTTTCGCGTTGGACGACGAACATTACGTTACCGACTTGAGCATGGGGCAGAATTCGACGAAATTGATTGACGGGAAGAACTCTTTTGCGCGTTTTGTCGCTCATTCCGACAGCGATATAGAGGACGGATTTGAGGACTTTACTATGATCGAGATAGGCGTTTTGATTGCCGAGAACGTATCGAGAGTCAATATCGACAGAGTTAGCAAGGTTGGAAAGACTCTCAAAATATACGTTTCTTATCCGAATAACGCTTATAAGAGCGATAGTACGAGAGTAATGCTCATCAAAAAGATTGCTGTACCGAAGGAGAGCGTCGAAGGCGTCACGTCGGTTAGAATATCTCTTCGATTGTACTGATACGCATATGCGCATATGTTCATTTATGACGGAGTTATGATAGAACTTTTCGCATATTAGCATAGGGGCGGACCGAGAAAAAATATATATTAATATATTCGCATATATCTATATATCAATATATTGTTTTAACTGAGTTCATATTCAATTAGTAGCATATGTCAATACGTTGATTCGAAAGTTTTAGCGTATTTTTTATTTTACGCGGCGTTAGTATATTGAAAAATCGGCAGCGTATTTCAAAAAAGGTCGAAGAGTTTATTTGGAATAGGAATAGTTGATAATGTGATAAAAAATTCTTGCAATCGCAATATCTTTGTGATATACTGTTTAAGAAAATGAAGATAGCTATCGTATATATGCGATATTTGGCGGAGAATTTCGATTTTACAGCTAATATAAAGGCGTATATCTTGGAGCTAGCGATATTATTAGCCGAAGTGGTGAAATGGCAGACGCGCTGGACTCAAAATCCAGTGGTAGAAATACCGTGCGGGTTCAAGTCCCGCCTTCGGCACCAAATCAAAGACCTTGACACCGACTAACGTCCTGCTCAAGGTCTTTTCACGTAACCGAAAGCGTGACCGTCCGAACATTAGTCTCGCAGGCTCGACGGCGCTGGAATCAGCGCGCAAGTCCCGCCTTCGGCATCAGATCAAAGACCTTGACACCGACTAACGTCCTGCTCAAGGTCTTTTCACGTAACCGAAAGCGTGACCGTCCTTATATCGTCTCGCCGTAAAAATCGAGGTTGCTAAATTCAGCAGAACGCGAAAGATTTTGTATATGATATTTAATTACTTATATCCTTGCGTTGCTATCTCGTTTTTTTGCAATAATGAGATCGTTAACTGCATCTGTCGTTAGCGAAAATTTAACGATATATAATTTCTAAATGTAAATGTCTTTGGAAAATTATAAAAATATCAATATAAAACACATTTTTAGAACGTTGTTTTTTGCTTAATGAGTGCTTTGTTCTTAATTAGTGGCTGATAGCAATTATTCTGTCATACATTTTTAAGGAATTTTTAGCTATTTATTAACATTTTTCATAAATTAATTAAAATTGTAAAAAAGAAAAATTTAATATGCGGTAAACTGTACGAAAAGTATGAAAAATAAGTATAATTTTATTCATAATATTTAACGGAGGAAAATGATATGGAGTATGAAAAATGGCTTGATAAGTGGTTAGAGCTGTATATAAAGCCAAGCGTAAAGTTCAGAACGTATCAGAAGTATGAGAGTTCGATAAGGCTGTATATATTGCCTAGACTCGGACACTATGAGATGAAGGATATCGATTCGCTGAAGTTGCAGGAGTTTTCTGTAGAGTTGTCAAGGTCGGGCAATACGCGAACGGGAGGAGGACTGGCGGCTATAACGGTAGGACAGATCGTCGCTATCGTTCAAAAGTCGTTAAAGAAAGCCGTCAGCGTCGATATGACAGACGGTTACAGAGCTGACGGAATAGAGATACCGAGAGCAGAGAAAGCCAACGTGGAATGTTTCACCGAGAGCGAGCAGAAGAAGATAGAGCGGTATATTCTCGAAAAGAATAATACGAGACTTTACGGGATATTGCTCACGCTGTATAGCGGGCTGAGGATAGGAGAGCTGCTTTCACTCGAGTGGAGCGACGTGGATATGAAGAGCGGAATAATTTCGGTTCGCAAGACATGCCGCGACCAATGGAAAGACGGAGTATATATCAAAGTGCTCGATTCGCCGAAGACCGCCGCGTCAGTCAGACAGATCCCGTTGCCAAAACAGATCTTGCCAATAGTTCGGCAGATGAAGAAGCAGAGCAGGAGCAATTACGTCGTCAGCGGAAAGAGCAAGGAGACGCCGCTGCGTTCCTATCAACGCACGTTCGAGAACATATTGCAGAAGCTCAATATTCCGCATAGGGGATTTCACTCGCTGAGACATACCTTTGCGACTAGGGCGTTGGAACGCGGAATGGACGTTAAGACTCTCTCGGAGATACTCGGACATAAGAATCCGTCTGTGACGTTGAATAGATACGTTCACTCGTTGACGCCGCATAAGCGCGCGATGATGAATAAAGTCGGCGGGCTGTTTCTTGATATAAGGGAAATAAGAAAGTAACTGTTTTTGCAGGTTACCAAAAATATGAAATAGAAGTTAAATACATCTCTTACAACAAGAGATGTATTTTCATATAATCTATACAGTATCATATTAAATATTTTATGTAAGAAAGTCAATAGTTTTTGCAGTTTTTGTAGCAATTATACACAGAAGCGTAAATTTTATATTCCAATATACCCAAAAATATTCAGATTGTACATCTCTTGTTGTAGGAGATGTACTCATAATTACGGTAAAAATGGCAGTTTCAAAGGTAAATTTTGGTTTACCTTCATTTTGTTTCTTCAAAATCGAGCCGAAGGAACGTACGTATACGAAAGTTAAATATGAAAGGAGCACAGTAAAACTATGAATAATAAGTTGAGGAGTAGGGTCAACAACTTGATAGTTGTTATGACGGTGATAGTCTTCGCGTTGTCGCTCATTGCGACGGCGTTCTTTGCTTTTCCTGATAGAGTGTCGGCTCTTACCGATACTAGCTCTGCGACACATATAGGCGGAGGCGCGGAGCTGTACGATAGAGATAGCGGAGACTTCGACGGTAACGTTATGGGCGATCTCGTAGAGCAGTTATTCGGAGACGCAAATCCTGTAGAGTACATAAAGACCAACGGAACCGACGACTGGGAGAAGTACGGCAAGAATTCTCCTTCGCCGCTCGCAAACGAGCAGTATTACGTAGTTCCCGCGTCCACTATCAATAGTAGGATAGCGGACGAGACTAAGAGGGATAACGGTTTCATCATAACCCTCGGCGGACTCGAGTGGATGGTCGCGTCCTTAACTCTTGCCGATACGGAGGCGAGGAATGATAACGTTATCGTGACGTTGTATCTTGCTGACAGTAGCGGAAAATCCTCATATAATGTAGATTATAGTAGTACAGAGATTGGAAATAACGCGTATAGCAGAAGTACGATAAGGAACGACGTACTTCTTGATGCAGGCAATGCGACGTGGAACCTTTTCTCTCAGGGAGGAGCCGATAGCTTTGCGGAGAACTATCTCGTGCAGCCTAAAAGTATTATATATCAGCAGACGGAAAGTATAATTATTCGTTACGGCGACATTAATACAGATCATAGGCTAAACGAAGCTTTAGGCGACTTTACATCGGGTTGGAGTTCGAATAATAGCGGGGTCAAGCCTGAATCGGTATATGGCGGACATAGATATGATGAGTGGGGCGAAGATTACATTTGGCTCCCATCGGTTTCTGAGGTTGGTGGTAATAATATTAATACTAGTACTAATCTTCCTATGTTCTATGCTACGAACGGCATATGGGGTCTTAGCAACAAGCAAAGGATACATACTGGAGAAACAGGAATTCAAAACGGTTACGAATTTACAGGATCCTGGCTGAGATCTGGAATAACGCTTGTCGGAGGTCGCAATAACTTTCTTTATAATGATGGACGTATGGCAGCTAACGATGTTAGTAGTACATTAGGCGTTCGTCCTGCTATTCACTTGAATTTGAGCGCTATAGGTTTAGGCGCTATATTGAAGGATCCAAAGGACGTGAATACAACGTATAACGGTAGCTCGCAGACGCTTAGCTCCATAGCCGCGACAGACGCTAAAGCCGTTAGTTGGTACAATAAGAAGTGGTATGAACATGCGAACGAATATATCAAGGTAACGTATCCCGAGTCCGATAGAGTCAACGTGGGCGAATATTGGGCAAAGGTAGAGCTTCAGCAGAAATGGTTCGACGACGTAAGGGCGGAAGTCGATGCGGAAGGCGCTGAAAAGGGGTGGACTAACGAACAGAAAGATGCCGAATACGAACTGCGAAAGCCAAAACTTCAAGGTGAAGCCGACGTTAGCGATCCCGAGCATATGGAATCGGACACCGTCAGGTGGTTCAAGATAAAAGTCACGCCTAAGGAATTGACGCTGACTAATCCGTCGTATAATGCGAGTACGGGAGTGCTAACTCCCGCGGCGTTTGCCGACGAGAGCGAAATTTACGCGGATAGACCCGTGATAGCGACGAGATTCACAGGTACTGCCGAGAACGGTACGAAGTTCGATCAGATAGACGTAGCGCCGAATATGCGAGGCACGTATACCGCGAAGGCGATATTCGTGAAGTCGGAGAGTGACAAGACCGAATACTACGGCAACTACGTAATAAAGGACGCTGATAATATCACTTGCGAGGTCAAGATTAACAGAGGACGTCTCTCGATAGTCAGCGTATCGGAGAACAGTAAAGCATATGCGGGAGTACAGACGTTCTCACTCATAGGCTATTCGTCCGAGTGGGCGAAGTACGCCGATCTATCGCTTCCCGAGGGAGTTACTCTTAGCGGTAACGATACCGACGGTTGGGGACTTGAGGTGAAGGACGTAGGCAACTACGTTATCAGCGCCGTTATCAAGAGCGATATGAAGGTCGACTGGTGTTGGAATACGTCGGACCTTACGGAAGAAGATACTAATTCGAGAACCTTCACTATAGCGGTGACGAAGAAGACGCTCATGGTAGACTTCACGTCCACTAGCGGAGGCTTCCTCTTGCAGGCGGGCTCCGACGTGAAGTTCGGAGCGGAAGGAAATAACATGATAGACGGCGACGACGTGAAGCTCACGCTCGAATACGTCGATTCCGCAAACCCGAGCGTAAGGATACCCGTCACGGGCGACAAGCTCGACGCTTCGGCTCTCAGTCCGTCCACATACTATCTCATAGCTACGCTAAAGGATGACGCGGCTAAGGACAACAAGAATTATTCGCTTGAAGGCGGCGAGGCTCGTCAGGAGTTCACCGTCAGCGCGAAGAACGTAGTTATTGACAGCGTGAATTGGCAGTACTCGCAGAATAACGGAGTACCTACGCCTATAGCGTCGGGAGCGGGGCTCTCTCAAGGTTCGCCGTTTGCGGTGACGTATAACGGCAGCGCGTACGTATTCGCGATCAATACATCTAACCTCGCGTCGCAGGGCGTCAAGATAGACGCGTCGTACGGCTCTAACGGATATACTAATGGTTCGCAGACCAATGCAACGACTAATACTGTAGCTATAACGGTTAGGATAATGCCTCTCGACGACGCGTACGCGTTCAACGACGAGAACGGCAAGCCGTTAGCTCAGCAGTACAAGGATTTTACTATATATATCAAAGTAGATAAGGCTGACGTAGACTTCTCGAACGTCAAGTGGAGCGCCGACGAGCTCGAGTATAACGCGGTCAATCAGAGCGTGTCTATAGAGTCGGGACTTCCGTCGTTCCTGTCCGCGTCGTACAATACGGGCGCAACCGGCAGAGAGGTAGGCGAGTATACCGCCGAAGTTTCGGCTCTCACCGTGACTAATCAAGAGATAGCTAAGAACTATAACGTGCCCACTAACTCGCAGATACAGGCGAGCGAGTATCTCAAGCATAAGTGGAATATAATAAAGAAACGTATAACGGTAACGTGGATTAAAGGCGAACAGACGGGAGAGGACGGAACGGTAATACTCGTACCTACGGTATCGGACAATTCGACGGGGGCGTTAGTGTACACGTACTATAACGCGGACAAAACTGTAGAGATGACGCTTGCGGATATATTCGCAGACTACGACGCGACTGTTCAGAAGGACTACTACGTATGCGTAAGGCTCAGGGCGTCGGGCGGATCGTATAACGCGACTAACTGCGTGCTCATAGAGGGCGGAGAGGAAGTAACGGAGTCGTATCAGGGCTTTAAAGCGGGAGATCAGAAGAATCCCGTAAGAGTAGGGCTCGTCAAGAATACTACTACGTATAATAAGTCGGCTCAACCCGTCGAGATAGAGTTCGAGGGCGGCAATCTAACGCTCGAAAACTTCGTCATAACGTACAAGAACGCCGACGGAACTCCGCTTTCGGGAGCTCCTACCAACGCCGGAAATTATAAAGTAGTTATAACGCTCGACAACGGACGCGAAGGCGAATACGCAATAGTCGGCGAGTGCGAGTTCGACTACACGATAGAGAAGGCGTCTTACGACATCTCGTCTCTCAAGTGGGTAGATACCGAGAACGGTAACGCCGAGTATACCGATAGCTACGTGTGGGCATACGGCGTGAGCCATACGCTCTCGCTCATCGGCTCTGAAGGAATAGAAGGTCTCACCATAGGCTACAGCGCCGATACCGAGGCTAACCTCACGGGCGAGAACGCAGGCGAGTATAAGGTCGTAGTTGAGTTCAGCGTCATAGACTCCGCTAACTGGAATACGCCCGATAATATCGAATTCGTTTGGAATATAACTCCGTACACGCCCGACCTCTCGGGAGTTACGTGGAACTACAATACGGACAGTCCGTTCGTATTCGGAATAGAGAACGGCAAGGCGAAGGAGTACGGTGTGCACCTCGTAGGACTTCCCGAAGGACTGGAAGAGATCGTCATATACGGCGAAGACACGGGAAGATACTCCGACGCAGGATCGCATATAACGACGTTCGCTATTGACGAAGAGAGCGAGATGAGAGGAAACTTCGGCGAGCTCGTATTCGGAAGCGGACTCGATACAA
>CAJUMY010000005.1:96385-109777 GCA_910587685.1 uncultured Christensenellaceae bacterium | reverse complement strand
GCGTGACGGTAACGCTCGGAGATATATCCAAGAACTTTGACGTAGAGGTCACGGCTATAGAACTTACCGAGATAACCGCGGAGTTCAAGCAGGGAAGTAACGTCATAATATATCCGTCGTTCGATATAGACGGCTTGAAAGAGTGGCTCACCGTAAACGCAATATATAACGATACTACGAAGAATAAGGTTCTTTCAGACGAAGACTACGTTCTCTCGGGAACGCTCGAGGTAGGAACTTCTACGATAACCGTAACATACGAAGGCAAAGATACTACGTTCACCGTAAGCGTCAGCGAAGCCGCTCTCGACAGGATAGAGGTAACGTTTGAGCAAGGAGACAGCGTTATATACGAGTCTGCGTCTCTCGATACTCTCAAAGAGTATATGAGCGTCAAAGCTATATACAGCGACAAGAGCGAGAAGACGCTAGAAGATAGCGAATACACGGTAACGGGTACGCTGTCGGTATCGTCGACGATACTCGTAGTCGAATACAACGGAAAGAGCGCGACGGTAACTAGCGGAATAACCGTGACGAAGGTCGTCGCCGTTAGTATGGAAGTAACTTACACGCAGAGCGGCATAGTCAACGTCGGAGCTAACCTCGATACCTTAAGAGACGATATAACGGTCAAGGTAGAGTATAACGACGGCAACGTCGACGAAGACTACAAGGACTATACGCTCGAAGGCTCTCTTAACGTGATGGGCGAGAGCGAGGTCAAGATAAAGGTCGGAGAGCTCGAGGAAACTATAACGGTCAACGTATCGACGTCCGAGTTCATCAAGAAGCCCGAGGTGACTACGCCGAGCGTAGTATTCGATAACGAAGAGCATACTGTCGAGGAGTTCATAACGGGATTCAACGACTACACTATGGAGTTCGTCGAGAAACCCGACGTTATCAAGAGCGTAGGCGAATATACCGTACGTATCAAGATAAAGGACGACAAGGCGGTAGCGTGGGAAGAGAGCGAGGACAGAGCGGAAGTAACGCTGACGTTCAGCATTGAGAGACTTATCATAGATATACCGTCAGAGGGCGGAAAGCTCGAGTATTCGGGAGAGGAGCAGAGCTTCGTACCCGAAGGCATAGATACCGACCTCGTAACGCTCAGCGGTAACGTAGGAACGGAAGTAGGCGAGTACACCGTAACGGTGAGCCTTAACTACCCAAGCGATACCTGCTTTACGGGCGGAAGCGTAGAGGATATGACGTTCACGTTCAGTATCGTGAAGAAGAGACTTGAAAGACCGACGGTATCGGCGCCCGATACTATCGTATACACGGGCGAAGAGATAGACGTCAGCGGTATGCTCGAAGGATTTGACAATACGCTCATGACGCTGTCTGGTAACGTCAAGGGAACTAACGCCGATACGTACGTTATCAGCGTGACGATAACGGACGCCGATCACTACGAGTGGGAGGAAGAGGAGAGCGAAGAGAATATAGTAGCTCTTTCGAATAACGCTATAACGATAGAGATAGAGTGGAAGATAAACAGGGCGAAACTTATGCCCGAGTGGACGTCCGCAAGCGGAGTGCCTACGTTTAAGGTACCCGATAAGTATAAGGATCTATTGGAGTTCGAATACGTCTACGAAGACGAGAACGGCAACGAAGTGAAGAAAGAAGACTTCGAGAGCGGCAAGACGTACAAGGTAATAGCTAAGCTCAGCGAAGAGTGCAAAGGAAACTTCGAGTTCGTAACGTCGAGCGGCGAGGTACTGGATAAGCCCGAAGAGAGCGCGCCGTACGAGTTCATGCCCGCAGGCGGTAACGTAACTCCGCCCGACGATAACAAGCCGACCGAGCCGACTCCTCCGACAGGCGTAGTAACTGTCGAGAGAGATCCGCTCGTCATAGTTTCGCTGTGTTTCTCGGTAGCGACGTTCTTGCTCGTGATAGGACTCTTCCTCGGTATGATATTCATAGCTATGAAGAAGAGCGAGAATAATATCGTATACTCTTCTCCGTATCCTCCGTTCTATCCCAATAACGGCGGCGACGACGACTATGAAGACGACGATGATGACGAGGACGACCAAGACGAGACCGACGGAAGCGGAAGAGAAGGCGAAGCCAGCGGAAGGGAATCAAGCGACGGCGACGACAAGGAGGGCGCCCGACGCAGTGACGAAATAGTGGAGAACGGCAGATACGTCTCGAGCGACGCCGTAGTAATATCCGAAGGTCAATTAGCGAACAAGGACGAGGCGAGAAGGCTAGAGGACGACGGCTCGTTCTACGCCTTCGAAAGAAGGGAAGGAGAGTCGTTAATGACCGTCGCCGACGGCGCGGTGATAATCAACGGCAGCGAGAGACTCGACATCAAAGACTCGATACTTCTTCTCAGCGACGACCAGAAGAGATACATATTCGGACTTCGCGATTACGCTATAGAGAGGTCGGGAGAGAAGGCGTCGTTTGCAAAGTACCACTTGACCGTAGGCAAGGGAACTAAGCAGGTCATCAAGCTCAGCGTCAAGGACGGCGAAGTCATGGCGTACTTCAGGATCGAGGACGAGAGACTGAGAACTATACGCAGGAACGCAAGAGAGAATGACGCGGAGATAAAGATAAAAGAGACCGAGATGGCGGTAGACGGCGAATCGGCTTACGAGATGGCGAAGGATCTAATCGACCTAAGAGTCACGCAGATAGAGGAGAATCTCGAGTACAGAAAGCAGCTTCTCAAAGAGAAGCGTAAGGCAAAGAAAGAGCTTAGCAAAAACTCGGGAAATCAATTAGAGGACGGCGACGGTAGCGCTGATAGAGATATTGATGGCTGATAACGGTTATTACCGTAAATATACTTAAATTGCGATACGGGTTGCAGTAATTAAATTATGCTACATATACAAAGGTTTTTCGTTTTGAAAGACCTTTGTTTCGTTATTTCCGGTTCTACGGCGTATCTGCAATACTCTCTTTAGTATACGCAATGAAGAGTCTGATAACAAATCGGAGAAAATGGAAAATTCGCTATTGCTTTTTTATACGCTATAATGTATACTTATATATAATGGGCATATATGAAGGCGTATTCGATCGGAGATCGTCTTTCGTCTTTATCGCTTTAACTTTATTCGGAGGAGAAAAATGATCTATCCCATCAATAAGTCGAATTATAAAGACTTTAACGTAATTGAAGAGAATAAACTCAATGAGCGCAGTTATTTTATTCCGTTTTCGTCGAGAGAGGCTCTCGAAAAGACCGATTATCTCAGCGAAAGATACCTCTCGGACAGAGTGGACGTGCTTAGCGGGGAATGGGATTTTGCATATTTTGCAAAGGCTAGCGAACTCAACGACAATTTCGATACGGAAAAGGTGAACTTCGATAAAGTTTCCGTTCCTTCGACGTGGCAAAGAACGGGTTACGATCAGATAGCTTATATCAATACGCGTTACGCGTTCAAGAAGGATCCTCCGCGTATTCCGTCGGATATTCCCGTCGGCGTGTACAGGAGATATTTTACCGTCGAGAACGCCGAAATGAATAGGATAATCACGTTCCTCGGCGTCGCGGGATGTCTGTCGCTATACGTCAACGGACAGTACATAGGCTACAGCGAAGGCAGTCACAATTCCGCGGAGTTCGACATATCCGACTACGTGCACAACGGTGAGAACGAGCTCATCGCCGTCGTTTTTAAGTGGTGTAACGGCACGTATCTCGAGTGTCAGGATATGTTCAGAGAGAACGGAATATTCAGAGACGTATATATCACTTCGCACGAGGAGAGCTATATATACGATATATTCCTGCGTCCGAAATTCGTCGGCGACGGCAACTATTCGCTCATCGCAAGCGTAGACGGCACTTTCGCGACTAACGTTAGGATAACTCTCGAGCTCATAGGCGACGGCGTTGAGAGAAAGGACGAACTCCAGCCCAACGGCACGGTGATAGCGCGCAACATATCGCCGAAGGAATGGTCCGCAGAGACTCCCAACGTATATCAGGCGATAGTGACGCTCGAAAAAGAGGACGGTACGACGCTCGAGTGTATTCGTCAGATAATAGGATTCAAACATATTGAAATAGACGGCGAAGTATTCCTTTTCAACGGCAGAAAGATCAAGATGAAGGGCGTTAACCATCACGATACGCACCCGATAAACGGTTACGTTATGTCGATGGACGATCTCAAAAAAGACGTAGAACTCATGAAGGAATATAACGTCAACACCGTGCGTACGGCGCATTATCCGCCCGATCCCGTATTCCTTACTATGTGCGACGTCTACGGACTCTACGTCATAGACGAGGCGGATATAGAGACGCACGGCTTTTACGCTATACCTCATTCTACGTATAATCCCAATAGGCTCAGTAACGATATGAAGTGGGCGGATCATTATCTCGACAGAGTTAAGAGAATGTTCGGAAGGGATAAGAATCATCCTTCTATAGCAATGTGGTCGCTCGGTAACGAGTCGGGCGGATATAAGTGTCAGGACGTTTGTTACGACTATCTCAAAAAGTTCCACGGCGAAATACCCGTCCATTACGAGGGCGTAAACAGGAGCGAAAGGTGGGCTTACGACGTCGTATCGCACATGTATGCAAGACCCGATCTTATGCGTAATATCCGCGATAAAAAGTCGGGAATGAAGGACGTTTTCGGCAACAGAGCGGGAGATAAATACGTAGGGAAACCGTTCTTCCAATGCGAGTACGCTCACGCTATGGGCGTAGGTCCCGGCGGTCTTGATGAGTATATGGAGCTGTTCTATTCTTCCGACCAGTTCATGGGCGGTTGTATTTGGGAATGGGCGGATCATGCGGTATACGACGAGAATGCAAAGTATAAGTGGACGTACGGCGGCGATCATAACGAGCCTATTCACGACGGCAATTTCTGTGTAGACGGTCTTTTCTTCCCTGATAGAGAGCCGTCTAGCGGCGCGCTCAATATGAAAGTCGCGTATAGACCAGTAAGAGCGAAAAAGGCGGACGGCGATAACTTCATCTTCACGAATACCAATTCCTTTGTCTCGAGCGGATATATCTTCGTCAAGTACGAGATACTCGAGAGGGGAGAGGTCGCATACAGCGGAAACTTCAGCATAGATATTGCAGCGGGCGAGTCGAAAGAATATAGCATAAAAGAACTCTCGAAGATTGAGGCAAAGCACGATATTTACGTCAATTTCTATTATATAGATAAAGAGAGCGGCAGAGAGATAGCGAAGGAGAGCGTCGAGATATCGAGAGCGAAGCCTAACGAAAGCGTAGGAGCGCGCGCTAACGTCGTCACGAAGGACAGTACCGTTGAAGCGGAGTTCGACGGCGGCAAGGTGGTATTCGATAAAAAATCGGGCGCTATCGTAAGCTACGTCAAAGACGGCGTTGAATATATGGATAAGAACGCCGCGACCAAGGGGTTCGTTCCGAGCATAACGAGGGCGTTCATAGATAACGAGAGATTCTTCAGAATACTTTGGGATATACTCGGCGTAACGTCGTCTAAGGTCAGAAAAGTATCTATAAAGACTCATAAGAAGGAATCGAAAGCCGTAATACGCGTAAAATACGCGATAGATACGAGAGCAATATTCAGACTCATGAACGCTTGCGTCGAATATTACGTAGACAATAGCGGAAAGATACTCGTAGACGCTACTCTGAGGTCAGTCAATCCGTTCGTAACTACGATACAGAAGTTCGGACTCTCGGCGCAGCTTGACGGAAGATTTTCAAACGTAAGATACTTCGGACGCGGCGATGAAGAGAACCTTTCGGACTTCAACGAGCACGCTCTGGTCGGAATATATTCGACGAGCGTAGACAAGTTCGCGAGGGTGTATATCAAACCGCAGGACAGCGGCAACAGAGGCGACGTAAGATGGGCGGAATTTACCGACGAGAACGGCGACGGATTGAGATTTTCGGCGAGCGGAAACCTCTTTAATCTCAACGCTCACGACTATACCGACGACAGTCTCAAGAAAGCAGGTCATATCGAGGACGTTAAGAGAGAGGATACCGTGTTCGTCTCGATAGACGGGTTTGTGAGAGGCTCGGGAAGCAATAGCTGCGGTCCGCTACCGTCGAAAGAACACCTTGTCAACGTAAGTTATAAAAGACCGCTCAAGTATTCTTTCGTCATAGAACCTATCAAAAAGTCTTGATTTAACGCGTAGCGAATGATTAAAGCAAAGAATATCGAATTTAATGATATTAAAAGACTTCTCTTTTGAGGGAAGTCTTTATTTTTGCAGTATCGCATTTATTTGAAGTGCAAAATAAAAAAATTGAAAAATTGTCAACCATATTTATTAAAAACGGTTGACAATTTATTTTTTTGCGGTTATTATATTTGAGAAATACGCGTTGACGATTGCGCATATGTCGATTTATATACGGCGATATACGCAGAAGAAATGTTTTTCATCATTGCGTTTTGAGAAATTGCCGAATCAAGGAAGTTTATTTTGATTCATAATGAAAACAAGTAATGAACGCGAACGTCGGAGGTGAATATATGGCGGCTACGGCTAACAAAGTGCTTGGATTACTCGAAGAGCTCGGCGGAGAATATCTCTCGGGAGAGGATATCGGAACTAAGCTCGGCATATCGAGAAGCGCGGTATGGAAAGCGGTCACGACGCTGAAAAGGGAAGGATATGACATCGTTTCCGTCACGAATAAGGGTTACGCGTTATCTCCAAAGAGCGACGTATTGTCAGCGGACGGCATCAATAAGTATCTTGCAGACGCCGATAAATTCAATATCGTAACGCTCAAAGAGACGGTATCTACTAACGACGTTGCAAAACAGATGGCGCTTGATAAGAGCGAAGAGTTTACGGTCGTCGTCGCAGACAGGCAGACGGCTGGACGCGGAAGGAACGGGCGAAAATTCTTTTCGCCTGAAAAGAGCGGCGTGTATATGAGCGTGATATTGCGACCGAAGTCAAATGCCTTTACGCCCGCATATATAACGTGCACTTCCGCAGTCGCGGTAGCGAAAGCTATAGAGGACAATATCGGGAGAGACGTCGATATAAAATGGGTCAACGATCTGTTCCTCGACGGCAAGAAGATATGCGGTATATTGACGGAGGGCGCGTACAGCTTCGAAGACGAAAGGCTTGAATACGCTATCGTCGGTATAGGCGTCAACGTGACTGCGCCGAGCGGAGGATTCGACAAGTCTATAAGCGACATAGCCGGCGCTATATGCTCCGATACGGCTATGCTAAGGAATAAACTAATAGCAGATATACTATCGTATATGTACCGTTATTTTTCGGTATTTGACTATGAAGACGTTCTTGAGGAATACAAAAAAAGGATGCGATCTATAGGCAGATACGCTTCCGTTACGGAAGGCGGAAACGTATACGACGCTAAAATAATTGCGCTCGGCGACGAGTTCGAACTAATTGTGGAGAATAAAAACGGGGAAAGAAAAACTCTGCGTTTCGGGGAGATAAGCCTGAAACTCAAAAAGCAAAAGGAGACTTTATAACTATGAAAACCACTACTAAAAGAGATTACACCAGAAACCTCGTGCTCACGGCTATGTTTGCGGCTCTCATCGCGGTCGGCGCATTTATAAAGATACCCGTGCCTGTCGTACCATTTACCTTGCAGGTGTTCTTCGTTAATCTCGCAGGTCTTATGCTTGGCGGAGTTTGGGGAACTGCGAGCGCTGCGATATACGTTACGCTCGGTCTTATAGGTCTGCCGATATTTACGCACGGCGGCGGAATAGGTTACGTTCTCAATCCTACGTTCGGATATCTTTTGGGATTCATCGTCGGAGCTGGAGTGACGGGCATCGTATCGAGGAAGAACGGCAGACTTAGCGTCAAGCGTATGATATTGGCTTCCGTTCTCGATATGCTCATAATATATCTTATGGGAGCGACATACTGTTACTGTATCTCTAATTTCTATCTCGGTAAGGATGTGGCTATCGGAGCCGCCGTCGTCAGTTATATTCTCGTATTCATTCCGGGAGACGGTCTATCGTGCGCGATTTCCATAGTCATTGCGAAGAAACTCGTTAAAGCGCTCAAAATGGAAAAGATCGATCCTACGATAAGAGAGCAGAGCGAAGAAGAAATATTGGAAGAAGGCGACGGAGCTATTTGACGCATATTATTCAAATGTCAGTATTGTTAAAAGTCGGTTCGGCGTTTCAAGCGTCGAACCGATTTTTTATACAAAAGCAAGATCAATTCGAAATAACGGCGTTTTGGGAAAACTTTTTCGCTATTTTAACTACGATATTGTTAAATAAATGAATAGACAAATATAAATATTATATGTTATAATACACAGGTAATTTTATTTATTATAAAAGCCGAGCCTGTTATCGCTTTGCCGGAAATCATTTTGACGGCGTTGACTGAACGGAGTTTGGGCTATAATAAAGTATGAGTACGGTACGTTTGGAAGAGACGAGCGCTCTTTAGTATTGAGCGGCGGGAGACTTTTCGGTTCGGATCCGGAAAGTACGATTGTCGGGTGGAGAGATGAAAAGTTTGAAAAAAATTAAACCTAGAAAACCTCTTAACGAAACGGTTATCGACGTAAATTGCGGACTTAATGCGGAGCAGATCCTCGAAAGAAAAGAAAAGAACTACGTCAATAACGTAAAGATAGGAACGTCTAAAAGTATTCTCAGCATTATTCTGAGCAATACCTGTTCATTCTTTAATTTCCTTTGTATTTTGATATTCATTTGGATACTTTCCATAGCGAAAGACTTTAACGACCTCAAGAACTGTACGTTCATGGTCATCATTTTTATCAATATCGCGATCGGTATAATTCAAGAGATAAGGGCGAAGATGACGATGGATAAACTTTCGCTCATGACGTCGCCGAAGACGCGCGTCTTAAGAGAAGGCGAGGAGAAGGAAATCCACGTCAACGAAATACTTAAAGACGATATCATGATACTCTCTAACGGAAATCAAATATCGTCGGACGCCATATTGATAGAAGGCAACGTGGAAGTCAACGAATCTCTCGTTACCGGAGAATCGGACGCTATAACGAAAAAGGAAGGAGACACGCTTCTTTCGGGCAGTTTCATCGTGTCCGGCCGATGCAAGGCGCAGGTCATGAATATCGGAGAAGAAAACTATATTCAAAAACTTGCGATAGAAGCAAAGCAGTATAAAAGACAGCCTTCGGAGCTGCTTCGTTCGCTTAACTTTATAATGAAGGTACTCACCTGTATCATTTTGGTGTATTCTGTACCCACTTTCCTCAACAGTTTCAATGCGAGTTTGATGGAGATAGGCGGTCTCGAGCATCAGAGGTTTGCGCTTTTCCAAGCGCTCGGTCAGCTCGATTCTTTCACTAAGACCCAGATATACGACGCTTACGTTATGTCCGTCAATCCGACGGCGACGATGCTTATAGGTATGATCCCCGCGGGACTGTTCCTTTTGACGTCGCTTGCTCTGGCGGTGGGAGTTTTGAGACTCAGCAAGAAAAAAGCGCTCGTTCAAGGACTCTATTCCATAGAGACGCTTGCGAGAGTCGATATGTTATGTCTCGACAAGACCGGTACGATAACGGACGGCACGATGAGCGTAAATCACGTCGTATCAACGTCTAAAGCCTACTCGATAGAGAGAATAGGCGAAATAATAAGGGCGATGGAGCTTGCTCTCGAGGATAATAACGCAACGTCGAGGGCGCTGACGGAATACTTCACAAAGGGCGGCGCAAGAGCCGTCGACTACGTAGTTCCGTTTTCGTCGGAGAGAAAGTGCAGCATGGTAAAATTCAGTTCGGATAGTCTCTATATTTTAGGCGCTCCCGAATACGTCATGAACGCTCTTCCCGAAAAATTGAAGGCGCTCATCGAAGATTATCAAGCTAAAGGTCTGAGATGTCTTTTGCTCGGAGCTAGCGACGAGGCGAAGGCGATAAGCGAAAGGTCGCATCCCGAAAAGGTGAAACCCGTCGCAGTCATAGCGATAGAAGATAACGTCAAAGAAGACGCTATAGAGACGATAAGGTATTTTAAGGAAAACGACGTCGACGTGAGAGTCATATCGGGCGATAATCCCGTTACCGTCTCCGAAGTTGCGAAAAGAGTCGGCATCAATAACGCCGATAAGTATATAAGCCTGCAGAATATGTCGGACGAAGAGATAATGAACGTCGCTACTGACTACACCGTCTTCGGAAGAGTAAATCCCGCGCAGAAGAAACTGCTTGTCAAGCTGTTCAAGAGCAAGGGCAGGACCGTTGCGATGACGGGAGACGGTATCAACGATATACTGGCTCTTAAGGAAGCAGACTGTTCTATAGCTATGGCTAACGGTAGCGAAGCTACGCGTAACGTGGCGCAGCTCGTTCTTCTCGATTCAAACTTCGGCTCTATGCCGAGCGTCGTCGGAGAAGGCAGAAGGGTAGTCAATAATATCCAAAGGGCGTCGTCGCTCTTTTTGACGAAGACGCTATATACGTTCGTGTTGCAGCTCGTATTGATATTCATGCAGATAAGTATGCCGCTCGATCCTATAGGACTTTCGTTCATTAGTCTTTTCGGCGTCGGACTTCCGTCATTCGTGTTGGCGCTCGAGCCTAACAACAACAGGATAAAAGGAAAGTTCGTATCCAACGTCCTAAAGAAGATAATCCCCGCGAGCCTTACTATGGATATCGTTGTCGTCGGAGTAATACTGCTCACTAACAGCGGAATAGTTCCCGTCAGCGAGGAACAGCAAAAGACGCTCGTAATGCTGACCATGTTCATAGTTTACCTCTTCGTTATCTACGATATTTGTAAACCGATCAATCTTGTTCGAGGACTGCTCATCACGGGAACGCTTGTCGTGACCGGACTCATCGTATTAATAGCGCCGTTCCTTCCGATATACGAGTTGAATATCTTCAACATAGCGAGACTTGACAGCTATAATATCATATCGATGCTGCTTTCGGTGACGCTCGTGAGTATGGCGCTGTTAAAGGTCGGAAGATTTGCCGTATCGCGAGTCGAAAAGGCTTGGGCTACTGCGAAGGTGGAGATACCCGATATTTCGGAAACAGGCAGCGGAGAAAGCGGTGAAAACGCCGAGGACGAGAGGATAACGCTTCTTGAACTAGACGAAGAAGAGACCGTAAACAGAGAAGAAATTCACGATCTGGTCATCGCGGACGATACGAGCGGCGACAAGAAAAAGCAAAACGGAAAGAGAATAGCGTCTTTCTTCAGGGAACTGTTTAAGTTCGATATTAAAAAGTAAAAATACTGTAGAGTAAACGACAGCAGGAGCTTTTACTCTATAGATAGCTTTTGCTGATAATATCGAAGAGATAGTTTGGATATTATAAGTATTTGTGTTTAGGTAAAAAAGTTTATAACAGTTGAATTATACATATCGAGTCAATGCTTTTGACAGTGAAGACGAAACGGACAAGTATCTTAGTCTTCGTTAAAAAATCGTTTTCGATCATCTTATTGCCAGATGACGGAAAAGCTCGGTTCGATTTGATTTTGATCGATAAAATACGCGCTAAGGAGTAATTTATGAAAGAATTACAGCACAACAACCACAAATGGTCGAGCAAATTCGGCTTTATCATGGCGTCTGTCGGCTCGGCTGTCGGACTCGGCAATATATGGAGATTTCCGAACGTCGTCAGTTCCAACGGCGGAGCGATTTTTTTGCTCGTATATATTGTTGTTTTGGTTGTCCTCGGTTTTACTATAATGTCTGCGGAACTCGCTATCGGACGTTACTCGGGAATGAGTAATATAGATAGCTTCAAGCGTGGAAAAAAGAATTGGTCCTTTATCGGCATCATGAGTATCTTTACGTGTTTCTTTATCGTATCGTACTATAGCGTTATAGGCGGTTGGATAACGAAATATATAGGAGGATATCTTATCGGCGGCGGCTTTGTCGCAGGCGGAAATTACGGAGAAGTGTTCGGAAAGTTCGTCGCGAACGGCGTAGAACCTGCCGTATATAATTTTGTTTTCCTATTCCTATGTATGCTCGTTCTTGCATTCGGCGTTAAGAAGGGTATCGAAAAGATAAGTAAAGTCCTTATGCCGGCGCTGTTCGTTATGCTCATATTCGCGGCTATAGTCGCGCTCACGATGCCGGGAGCTATAGAGGGCGTCAAGTTCTTCTTCGTTCCGAATTTCGATAATATCGAAGGCGGCGTGTTCGGCGTTATCAACGCAGCAATGGGACAGGCTTTCTTTTCGCTGAGTCTCGGTATGGGTATAACTTTTACTTACGGAAGCTATCTTTCGAAAGATTCCAATATTCCGAAAGATTCGATAACCGTTTGCGGATTCGATACGCTTGTAGCGGTGCTTGCGGGATTGGCGATACTCCCCGCTGTGTTCTCGGTCATGCAGACTACGGGAGATACTGATCATACGCTTCTTCAGTCGGGAGCGAGCCTTCTCTTTGTTTCGCTTCCCGCGGTGTTCCATCAGCTTGGAGGATGGTTCGGCAATCTAGTAGGATTCGTATTCTTTATGCTCGTATTCGTAGCGGCTCTTACGAGCTGTATTTCGATAATAGAGGTTCTTATCGCTTCTGTCGAGCAGAAGCTTAAGATCAAGCGTAAGAGGTTGATATCGACGGTCATAGTAGGTTGCGTTATTTTAATATCGAGCACTATTGTCAGCTATTCGCAAAATCCCGAGTGGGGAACGGGAATCGACCTTTTGGCGGTGTTTGATAATTTGACGGTTACGTATATTATTCCCGTTACGGCTTTTTGTACCTGTATATTTATAGGTTTCGTGTGGTATATCAATAATGCCGCGTATGAATTGACGAGCAACGGTCTCAATAGGTTCAGGCTCGTGAACGCGTGGAAGATAGCGATAAAGTACGTCTGTCCTATACTCGTAGCGGTAATATTCGTATTGGGTCTTATAGATAATTCGTGGACGAACGCCGACGGAAGCGCTAACGCGGCGTCGATAGTCGCGCTCGTCGTTGCTGTGGTGAGCATAGCGTTAAGTATCGGGGTATCTATCGTATACAATAGATTTTATGCGGCGAAAGATCCGCGGCTTGCGATTTTTGACGATCATGCAAAGATGAATGCGAATTTCGAATACGCGAACGCTACCGACGTTTCTTCGAATGACGCCGATATCGATAAGTCTTTTAGCGTTAGCGAAAACAATGAAAATGCAGAGGCGATTGTTACGCAAAATATCGAAAGCGACAGTCAAGATGAATAGTATTCACATAGTTTTTTGTTAAACAATTTAATAGAGAGTTATTTGAAAAATCCTACGTTTATCGTAGGTTTTTCTTTTGTTGTAAAAAACACCTTGAGCAGGGCAAAGCCGGTGTCAATGTGAGAATCGTGGCGCACCCGACGGGGGTCGCGTACCGAAGGAATCGGTGCCGTCGAAGCAA
>CAJUMY010000005.1:0-96285 GCA_910587685.1 uncultured Christensenellaceae bacterium | reverse complement strand
GAGCAGGGCAAAGCCGGTGTCAAGGTGAGATTCGTGGCGCACCCGACGGGGGTCGCGTACCGAAGGAATCGGTGCCGTCGAAGCAAAGCGAAGACTAATGTTCGTTAGCCTAGGGTAAGCAAAGAAAAACACCTTGAGCAGGGCAAAGCCGGTGTCAAGGTGAGATTCGTGGCGCACCCGACGGGGGTCGAACCCATAACCTTCAGCGTCGGAGGCTGACGCTCTATCCAATTGAGCCACGAGTGCGTATTCATTAATTATTATATATTGTAACAGAACAACAAATTTTTTGCAAGACAATTCGTTCTCGAATTTATACGTTACACTTCATTATCGGCAGTTTAGCGTTAACTTTCAGATTGGTTTTTAATAAATTCTTTGATTTGTCCGTATGCAATATTTTATGTTGTTATATATTTATTGACAAAAGTTAAATTGATTCGAAACAAATTTTTGATAAAATAATAATATGGAAGTTATTATTACATTTTTGAGTTATGTTATGACTCTATTGACAAACGTATCATAGTGCGTTATGATATCTTTTGCAGAGGAAAGCATATGAAAATTATCGAATATGATGATAAATATAGAGACGATCTCATATTTATGATACTCGAAGCGAAAGATGCGATAGGGAAGATACCAAATCTTACGCCAGACCTTCTAGAGATAGAAAAGCATTATATTAATAACGGCGGAAAGTTTTGGATAGCGGTTGACGATGCCGATAGAGTGATCGGTTCTTGCGGATACTTGCCCGTAAATAATGACGAGGCTAGGCTGAAAAGACTGTACGTTAAGTCGTCGCTTAAAAGACAAGGGATCGGATCGAAGATGCTTCATTTCGCAGAAGAATATTTGAAATCAGTCGGAAAGAAAGAAGTCGGTATACATCTCGGAGAAAAACGCTACTATTTTGAATCTTATGGATTTTATGCGAAACGTGGATACGAAAGTTCATCAGACAGATGTATGTATAAAAAACTTTTGTGAACGGTTTGCTCTATGTATAAAGTATATATATTTATAAAATTCATATACATATAATGTAGTTTTACTATTTTGAGCGGAATGTTAAAAGCATTGAAAACGCTCTAAGAATATAACGTAATAAAAATGAAAAATCACAATATTAATTATGAAACGTAATGATAAAAGAGGAGGAGCGACGCTCATCCTCTTTTAGATCGTTTTTATAGTTCAGCTTTGCCGATATTCGTAACGTAACGCTTAGTATCGCATATGCGGTATTTTATAAAATTCAAGTTGATATACCTGACGTTTGGAAAATCAACCTCAATTTGCGAATTTTGCGGGCTGTCACTTTAATGACTTTCTGTACGCTAAGGGCGTTATCTGATACTCCTTTCTAAAATATCTTATAAAATTGTTAATGTCGCTAAAACCTATGCTTTGGCATATTTCGTTTATGCTCATAGCGCTTGTCGCAAGCAGGATCCTTGCGTGGTTGAGCCTTGTGTACGTAAGGTATTGTTTAAGAGAGTAACCGGTGTATTCTCTGAAAATATGCGAAAGGTAGTATCTGTCGAGATAGAATTGATTCGCAAGACTTTCGATAGTGATATCGTTCATATATCCTTCGTCGAGGATCTTTTCGATGTCGGTCACGAGTTTTATATGTTTTGTCTGATTGGATTTGAACGCGAGACGGTAAATTTCGATAAGAAGCTGAATAATGCTGTTATCGAGAGTTGTTTCCCTCAGTATCCTTCTATTGACGTATTCTTCGTATATTTTGTTGATAATAACGCCAACGAGAGCGTCTCCCGAGCAGTCGATGACGTTTGAGAAAGAATCGGGACGCGAACGGATGACCGATATCAGCATCGGCGAGGGAATAGTGTATACGAGAGAATCGTCGACGATTATTTCTATAGTTGACGTGCCTTCTTCTATGCGGTTGACTCGAGCGTTGTCGAACGGCGATAAAATAATCAATGAGTTCTTTCTGGCGATAAAATCGGAGTCGCCCACCGTCATATGTATTTCTCCGCTCTCTACAAATATGAGAGTCGGCTGGAATATTGCGCTCGCATTGGAGATTGTATCCTTTTTCTCGGCTTTGAGCACTATTGTTTTGTTGATTTGCTTCATGATAACCTCTTTTGTTTTTCTTTAATAGACAACGCTTTCGCGTTCATATGCTTTGCGGTTGGTTTTCACGAAAACGTCGGAAATCATGCGTTCGCGCCTATGATTTTAGAACATACAAAGATTGAATATATTAGAAAAGTATGTTCCGCTTTGGTGAAAACAAATCAATTATAGCATAACAATTATCTTAAATCAAGCGATAAGTTGATGAAAAAATGTAATATCATTAAAATTTGAGATTTTTTATTTGGCAATATCGGGCATTATTGTATTTTGGGAGCATACATTCTAATGAGGAATGTTTATGGACGGATATATAAAAGAGAGGATAGTAACTGCGGCGGAGTATATAATAGAGAACAATGCGACTGTAAGACAGACCGGTAAGGCGCTAGGTATTTCAAAAAGTACGGTGCATATGGATATGAGAAAAAGATTGCCGCTCATTGATTCGGAGCTCTATGAGAACGTATGCAAAGTGATAGATAATAACTTGAAAGAGAGACATATAAGAGGCGGAGAAAGCACGAGAAAACGCTATCTTCAAATAGTAAAACATTGATATATGTATGCTCATATTTGCATATGAGCATACATATATGCCGTATGATACTCGAATATACCGAGCATTTTCAAAATATGAAATAACTCTTGTCGTTTTGGGAAAACTATAAAAAATTTCTTTTGAGTTCTTATTCGGCGTTTTGTAAAAAGGTTTTATTTTAGCGATTTATCAAAAAGATTGTTTCTTTCGGGATGAAAGATAGCTCTCAGCATACGAACTTTGCTGTGTCCGAAATCTTTATCGATTTTGTCTATAAGCTCCTTCATATCCTGTCTTTTCGTATGTTTATCTTGAGGACACGGATTATGGACGATGGGGAGACTATATTTATTCTGAAATGCTATAATCTGCTTTTCTTCTACGTATATCAACGGACGTATAAGCGTTATTCCCGTTCTGTCCATATAGCTTTTGGGCATAAAAGTCGAAAGTCTTCCTTCGTAAATAAACGAGAGGAAGAATGTCTCAATAATGTCGTCGGAATGGTGTCCCAGCGCTATTTTATTGCACCCGTTTTTTATCGCTACGGTGTTTAACGCGCCTCTTCGCATCTTTGAGCAGAGTGAACAAGGACTCTCTTCCTTGCGTTCTTCGAATATGATCTTTGCGATATCGGTTTTTTCGATAATGAGAGGTACGCCTATTTCTTCCGCGTATGCTTTAAGACGAGCAACTTCGTCGCGGTCTGTCTCTTCAAAGCCCATGTCGATATTTATCGCTACTATGTCGAATTTTTCCGGAGAAAAGCGTCTGTACGCGTTAAGAACGGCGAGAAGCGCGATACTGTCTTTGCCTCCTGATATGCCTATGGCTATCTTATCGCCGTCTTCTATTAGGTGATAATCGTTATTTGCCTTACGCATAAGGCTGAGAAGTCTCTGCATGTCGTCTCCTTAAAGCAAAAGTCATTATTTTTTCTTTATAATATTAATAATAATGAATCCGTTGACTAAAATCAACCGAATACGATATAATTAAATATATTTTACTGAGGACGCATAATATATAATAACGCAACAGGGCAAAACGGGTATCGAAAGATATAAAAACAGTGTGAAAAGCGAACGTTTTATCATAGGATGCGTGATAGCGGCTCATGTTGCGTATAATATCAAAGACGATCAAGGAGGAGATCGAGTTGACGGATGTAATAATCAATTTTTTTCAGAATCTCTTTCATAACGATATACTTACTATAATTACGATAGGGATAATACCGATAATAGAGCTTAGAGGAGCTATTCCCGTCGCTTTCGGATTGGGAATGGAGTGGTACGAGGCATTATTGTACTGTTGGCTCGGTTCATCTATTATGTGTCCTATATTACTTCTTCTCCTAAAACCTGTTTTGAACTTTATGAAAAAGTGGAAGATATTCCGTTCTCTTGCAGAGGCTGTCGAATCCATGTTCACGGACAAGGCGGAGAAGGTATCTAAAAAGGCGGAGAGCATTGCCGACGCCAAGAAGGCTGAAAGGAGAAAGATGCTCGGCGTTTACGCTTTCGTAGCTTTGCCGTTGCCTCTGACCGGTGTATGGACGGGCAGCGCAGTTGCCGTATTCTTGGGACTACCGTTCTTCAAAAGCTTAATAATGGTTCTCTTAGGCAATCTTACCGCAGGCATAATAATGACGGCGCTTTCTGTATTTCTCAAGGAATATATAGATATAATACTTACTGTATTTTTGGTAATAGTGCTGTTGGTGCTCATATTCTATATCGTTACGCTCGTTATGAAGATGCGTAAGGCGAAGAAGAACGGCAATACTTCGGACAGTATCGAAAATGCCGATGAAGATAGCGGCGCGGTTGTTTTGTCAGATCGTATGGAAAGCGAAGAAAACGCGGATATAGCGATAGCGGAAGAAAATAACGTAAAGGACGACGTCGGCGGCGATAGCGGCGAGAGTGATGACGACGGTAAGTGACGTGATTATATGATTTATCTTATCGCATAAGATATAAGTTGCGATAAGAGATGGATACGATACCGATCATAAAAAGAAAATCGAGCGTATATTATCAAACACGCTCGATTTTCTTTATTATCCTAATTATTAAAATGCGTTTAAGCCGTTTTTGTTGTTGGTTATTCGGCGATCCTTCCGTTGACTTCGGGGTCTTTTTTCTCTAATTTATCCTTTCCGACAAAGAATACGGCTATCGTCTGAGGTCCGGAGTGCGAACCGATGACGGGACCTATAGGCGTTCTGATTATCGTCTTTATCGAAGGATACGCTTCTTTGATCCTTGCAATGAGTTCGTCTACGTCGGGAGCGTCTCCGTCGGATATCGCTATGACCTCGTTTTCCTTGCACGGAACGAATTTCTCCTGCATATGATTGAAGACTCCGAGTATCGCCTTCTTTCTGCCCATTACTTTGTCGATATTGATAAGGCGACCGTTGTCGTTGACGTAAAGAACGGGTTTCAACTTTAGCGCGGAGCCGACCGAGCCCGCTATCTTGCTGATACGTCCCGTACGAACGAGGTGCTTTAGGTCGTCGACCGTGAAATAAGAGCAGAGTCGTCCTACAAGATCTTTAAGGTATTCGTCAAGCTCTTCTATGGAAGCGCCCTCTTTGCGTTTTTGAAGCGCGTGATATACTAAAAGTCCTTCGCCCATGCTTGCGTTAAGAGAGTCGATAACGTATATCTTTCTGTCGGGGAATTTTTCCTGCAACTCTTTTTGAGCGATGATAGCGGAGTCGTATGTTCCGCTTAGCGCCGATGAAAAAGCGATATGGTATACGTCGTAGCCCTTTTCGAGTATCGGCGTCAAAAATTCAGTCGCGGTGTATGCCGTAACCTGCGCGGTAGTCGGCATCTCGCCTTGACGGACTAGATCGTAAAACTCTTTATAGTCCATAGGTCTTGATTCCGTATTGAATGTTTCGCCTTTTATGGTGAAATCCATAGGAATAACGCCGAAATTTTCATCGTAATAATCTTTGATAAGGTCGCACGTTGCGTCTGTTGTAATGTAATAACTCATGTGTCTCAATGCTCCTTGAAAAATTTCGATATTAATATTCTATTGTATTTTTTTGGTATTGTCAACAGCAGAAGGGTCGAATTATCGTATTGAAAATATAAATTTTTTATAAAATTTCAAACAAAATGTTTTAATCAAAATAACGGTAATTTTTGGCGTTTTGAAAATTAAATGTTAAAATTAATCATACATATATGATATATTATTAATTTGCCAAAATTGCGTAACGCTTAATATTCTCAATGCGGGTATAAAATTTTCAAAAAGTGTTCCGCTATGTTTGACGTCGATGTCGGACGTTGCCGCGAGCGCGCAGCGCCGACACTTTATTAAATATTAATAAGTTTATCATTGACAAAAACCGCTCGCGTATAGTAGACTGAAAAGCGAAAAGAATTACTTTGCTTGATATGAAAGCAGGGATGATTCGAGAGGTAAAATATGAAATTTCAAAGAATAATATGCGCAGTCGCCGTTCTAACGCTTCTTCTTACCGTGTTCGTTGGCTGTACGGGGAACGGAATAAAACTGAATAAGGAATACAGTCATACGGTATACAGTACGGCGGAAGGGAGATTCGTTGCGAGCGGAAGTACTCTTACGATAAAGGACGATTACACTTTCGTTGAGAAATATCCGAATAAGGACGGCGGTTTTCACGAACTCGGAGGCAACTATACCGACGTTAAAAAACTCGGAATGTTCTATACCAAATCAAATTCGTCTTCGCTCTCGTCGTTCAAGAAGGCTTATAAGACCGAGCTGAAAGCGTTGGGATATTCGACGTCGGACATCGATACTATTTTGGGACTCATACAGGCCGATACGGAAGTATTCAGATATAACGGCTATATGTTCAAGATCGGTTCGGTATGCGCGGCGAGAACGGGAAGTAACCTTACGAAACTTGACGGCATATACAATTTTTCGGGACAGCTCATAAACAATTCGTCGGAAGTGAAATTCGAAAGAAACGTCATATATATGGAAGAGACGGATGAATTCGGAGATAAGTCGTTCACTAAACGTATCGGAACGTATCAGATATCTGGCGACTTTATTACCGTTACTCCGGAAGTTGCGCTCAGCGGCGGCAGCGTGAATCCGCCGGCAAAATATCTTATCGCGGAAATAGAGCTTCCCGCGACGTACGATGATGAGAAAGACGAAAACGGAAACTTCAAAGACAACGACATCATAAAGGTATACGTCAACGTGAAAATAAAGGTGTTGATCTCAGATTTTTATACGTTGAAGAGCATTGAATAAGACGTTTTACGTAAGACTGCGGAGTATTTATTCGCAGTCTTTTTTGAAATAGCAATGCCGTTACGTTATGGACTGCATTATGTAACGCAAAAGACAATATTCGATAACGGGGAGCGAGAAAGCGATCGGCGAACGCTTGATCGCCCGATATAACGATCAAATATAGGAAAGGACGGTGGAAATATGAGGGAAAACATTATATTTTTCTTTGCGGATCAACAGCGTTACGATACGTTTACGCCAGAGATAATGCCCAATCTTACTAAGTGCGCCGAGGACGGCGCCGTCTTTGAGAATACGTTTACCTGTCAACCGGTATGCGGACCCGCGAGGGCGTGTTTGCAAACGGGAGTGTACGCGACGGAGAACGGTTCTTATATCAATGCGATACCGTTGAACAGAGATTATAAAACTCTTGCCGAATACCTGAAAGAGAGCGGATACGATACCGCGTATATAGGCAAATGGCATTTGGCGTCGGGTATGGGACCTACGGCTCCGCATTATGAAAAGAGCGCTGTTCCCAAAGAACTTCGCGGCGGCTACGACTATTGGATGGCGTCGGACGTTCTCGAGTTTACGAGCGACGGCTACGGCGGTTACGTATTCGATACGGATATGAACAAAATAGAGTTCGACGGAGTAAGGGCCGACAAGATAACGGATTTTGCGATAGATTATATAAAGGAAAAGTCGTCGGATGAGAAGCCGTTCTTTATGTTCTTATCTCATATAGAGCCGCATCATCAGAATAGCACTGATAATTTTGAGTGCGCTCCCGAGGATAAGGGTAAATTCGACGGTGTAGCGATACCCGAGGATCTGACGTTCCCGAAGAAGGGCAACGCGGCGAGAAAGTACGGAGACTATCTTGCGTGCATCAACAGACTCGATAAGAACCTAATGAGACTCGTCGACGCGTTGAAAGAAAAAGGTATCTTCGATAATACCGTAATATTCTATACCGCCGATCACGGATGCCATTTCAGAACGCGAAATATTGAGTACAAACGTTCGTGCCACGACGCGAGCATCCATGTACCTTTAGTCGTTTTCGGCGGCGCATATAGAGGGGGTAAGGCGTATAAAGATATCGTCAGCCTCATAGATATCCCGACGAGCATACTCGCTATAGCGGGGGTCGAAAAGCCCGATTATATGAGAGGAAACGACATCGCCGAGATAATGGATGGGAAAGGCTCTAGGAAAGAGGCGTACGTCGAGATAAGCGAGAGCCAAACGGGACGCGCGATAAGAACCGCCGAGTATACGTATTCCGCGCGGTCAAGATTCTTCAGCTATTTTGCAAAAGGAGCGAAAACTTACGTTGAAGACTATCTATATGATAATAGGGTAGACGGCGCGCAAAGGAACAATCTCATTAAGGATAAGGACTATCAAGAAGTCAGAAAGGAGCTCAGAGAGAGGCTGAAAAAGCATATAAAAGAGGTGGAAGGTATCGACGTAAAGATACTTCCGCGGAAATTCATAAAGAGAAAGATATGACATATCTCTAAGCAAAAACAACAAAATCAATAACAAAGCCGCCCCGGAGGCGGTTTTTTGATATAAAAATATTTTATATGCCACATAAGAGTTGCTTATAATGCTCAAAATCTTTATGAAAACTTAATCTTTCCTATTAGCTCTTTGAAGATAATCGAAAAACCTAAAAAAGGTCGAAAAAAACAGCTTTTTAGTATAAAATTAAACTGAATTATAATTCACAGTTATTATAAAATATTTACCTTTATTAATTCTTAATTTTTCCCTTAAGAAATCTTATATTGACTGCGGCGTTCTACCTATATATAATAAAAGAGCAATAAAATTATCTTTGGAGGATATTTTATGAGGAAGAACAAAACATTACTGACGATCTTCGCGATACTTATGATCATCGCGATGATGGCAACGATCCTTGTCGGGTGCGATCCCGAGGATGAACCGCCAAAACCGCCGCAGGATGAGGATAAACCTATTCCAACTCCCAATCCGAGCGGTGAAGAGATCTCTTCGACCGAAGCTATTTCCGAGCTAATAGCGGCTATCGGAAACACTTCTCTCGATACCAAGATGGCGTTCAATCTAAACGCGCTCATCTACACCAGTCTCAAGAATTCCAACAAGAGTATCTATATCGATACCAAAGGAAATCTCGATCTCGAGGCAGGTAACGGCGGAGACTTCTCGTTCGAAATATACATAAAGGACAAAGCGACCGAAGAAAAGACGGTTCTTTTCGGTATGTATCAAAAAGCTAATCTGTCTTCGAGCGATGAAAAGGGCTTCATGTATTTCCATTCCGACGTCATGAGCGAAAGATATCCTACGACAATAAGATTGGACGAGGGTAACTTGAGACGTCTTTACGAGTTGTTGTATATGACCGGCGGACTTGACGCTATAATGGGAGCTTTGGGCGGTATCGACGTGGATTCGCTGCTCTCCGAAGGCATTTTGCCGATGGTTCTCGGTATCCTTTTCGGTAACGGCTCTTATACCGTAGAGAACGGAGTTAAGAAAGTTACTTTGCCTATAGCGATAACCGATCTTTGGGGTATCGTAGGTCCTATGATACCGAATTTACCTCAGACTATATTCGGTTTGATAGATATAGGAGTAGAGGATACGGATGAGCTTGCCGACGCGCTTGTCGACTTGCTCAATAAAGTTTTGGGTAAATTCGAGGACGGACTCACTCTTGATAAGATCGGTCAGTTCGTGATGCCTGTCTTTGAAGACTTTAATATAACCTATTCTCTTAAGAAGAATAACGCCGGTGATTACGTGTTCAACGACGCGGGCGTACATATTACTTCCGAACAGGAGAAATTTAAGTTTGCATTCGATATTGCAGACAACGTAGCGGCACCAAGTTTTGATTTTCCTCCAACTATAGATAATGCCGAACTTCAGGAGTTCGCATTCACCAACCTCAATCTCGAGGCTAAATTTTACATTGACAACAAAGAAGAAAGAACCATCAAGGTCGGCGACCTTCTCAGCGAGGCTATTTCCGCGCTCATCGGAGTCGAAGGACTCGGCGAGAAGAATCTCACCATAGGAGCATATCCGAACGGACTCGGTCTCGTCGTAGGACTTAAGGGACGTATAGACCTTTACGATAACGACAATACGCTTTTGCATCTTTACATAAAAGATATGGACGAGAATTATCTCATCAACATACTTTACGACGGCGCCGCCGATAACGGCACTGGTTACGTCGATCTTTCGGGTATCAATTTCCCGAGCGTGAAGATGAGCGGAATCAATCTGTCGGCTATCATCAATAATATACTTTACGATATACTCGGAGACCTTATCGAGGGAGATATGGACGACGGCGGCATTATAAGCGCTTCGCCGGAAGTGCGCAAGCTCTTCAAAGAAGTATACGAGTCTAACGAGTACGCGATAGACGGTACCGTTTCGGGAGGCGTTACGTCGGGAGACGTATCTCTTGCGGATGAAGGACACAAGATGAACTATGCCGTTCTCTTCTCGGTTATCGGCGGAGTTATCGACAGGTTCAAGGTAGATAACGAAAAGGGCGAGATAGAGCTTTCCATTACGGGTGAAATGCTCGATCAGCTCATTTACGAAATATCCGGCAGCAATTTCGGCATTAAGAATATAGCGAGCGAGATCGATATACGTCTCGGCGTCGGCTCGGAGGACGAGAGCGACAATCTCGGAAGGAAGTATCTGAAGATGGGTCTCACCGTCAAACTTCCCGACGACGTGACCAATCCCGAGAAACCGAAATCCACCAGCATCAATATCGAACTTAGCAAGATAAACTTCGGTTTTGTCGACACTTCCGATATAAGAGCGGAAATAGATAGGGAACTCGAGGAGAATCCGAATAAGTATGCGGATATCTACACGTTCGACAATATCTACGTCAATACCGAGCTCAAACTTGATCTCAATATAGTAAACGGCGGAACGATAGATCTTAATAAGATAGCGGGAAGTTTCCTCGGAGATATTCTCTTCGCTCTCAATCTTACAGATCTCGATTCGGAAATAATTCTCGGAATCGAGGCGAATATCGGTCTTGAAGACGGCGATAAGGATATGGGAAGCGACTTTGCGAACCTTATGACGAAGAAACTCGGAAAGTTCGAGATCAAACTCACCGTCAAGGTAGTAAGTAAGGATAAAAATATTATTAATACTATCAATATATATTACGACGGCAGAGCGATGATGTCGGACGGAACGGAAGGAGGACTGTTCCTCAATCTTTCGGGAGTAGGACTTCCCGACGTTGCGATACCGCTTTCTGTGGAAAAACTTCTTGAAGGAATAATCAACGGCGGCGATTCGGAAGAAAATCCTCCGAGCGAACCCGACGGTCCGGTTGAAATACTTCCTCCTGTAGAAGACGACGGTAACGGCGAAGAGAGCGCCGTAGATATAATGTCTATAATCGTCGGCGCGCTCAGCGGCATTTCCATCAGCAGCGACGGTCTTGCTATTATAATTGCCGACGGCGTTATCAACGCCATCGCAGAGCAGTTCGGAATATTCGCGGATCTTCCGACTCTCAAGAACGGCAGCAATATATGGCTCAAACTTCAGAGTACCGGCGAAGGACTTTCGTTCGGACTTGATCTCGGAATAGATCTTCCGATAATAAGCGACGGAAAAGAAGAGTATACGACCGTGGGTCTTGCTCTTACGCTCACGACTTTGGGAGCGAAACTTACCGAAACGGGTAAGGACAAGAAGGATATTCTGGCGTCGGATCTTGACGAATATCCGGAGCTTTCGATCAGCGCCGGTCTTGACGGAATACTCAATTCGCTCAACAGCGTTCAGGTCGAATTGTCGGTAAGTTTCAGAGGCGGTCTTGCGGAGAGCACGGCGGAGAACCCGCATTCTCTCTCGGACGTTATCAATTCCGTTCTCAATATCGTTATGGGAATGGACGTAGTAGACTATAATACGCAGGCGATACTTGCGAAGATCAAACAGCTCAATGCGGTCGTCATTGCTAAAGAGGCGCTGTTCGGCGAACTCAGAGTGGATATATCGGCAGTCGTCGGACTCAGCGCTCTCCTCAGCGGAGATATCAGCGTCGATTCGATACTCGATAACGTTATAGCTCTTATCAAGATATACGGAGTGAACGACGGCAAAGCGACGCTTCTTGCCGGTCTTTACCTCGAGAGAGGAGTTATATATCTCAATCTCAGCGGACTCGGAATAAGCAACGTCAGCTTTGATATAGGAGGACTTCTCGACGTGATAATGCCTACCAAGCAGTCTCTCGTCGACGTCAATATCGACACGTCTTTCAACGGAATAATGGATCTTATCAACAATGCGCTCAAGGGTAACGGCATCACGATAGGCGGCTCGGGCATCACGATAGGACTTGCTCAAGGCGTGCTTGAGTATATAATGAACTTGATCGGCATCAACATATCGGACGGCTTTATACCGGGCGTCAATATTGAGATAGGTATGGATCTTCTTCCCGAAGGTCAGCTCTTGTCCCTCGGTATGCACCTCGGTATACTCGACGCTGACAACAGTGAGACCGCTTTTGTAGAGCTTGCGCTCAATAAGCTAAAGGTAGGTCTTCCTAACGTTTCGATAGACGACTTTAAGCCAAGCGAAGAATTCCTCGGAAAGGATATGGGAAGACTTGAATCGTATCAAGACCTTGCCGATCCGAACGATGATAAGAACGTCGAACTCGGAATGGATATAATGCTCTTTGTAGAGCAGCTCAAGGACGTTTCCTTAGGAAATATTCTCGGAAGCATAATTCCGGAACTCAGCGGCGTTACTGTAGGTAACGACGGTAATATCTCGGGAGCTATCAACCTCGGACTCAAGGCTAATCTCCCCGTTTCAAGACTTGTTAATTGGCTCAAAGAGCAGGATATCAACAATCTTGATACTAACGAACTCATTGGAATATTGATAGAGAGCGCAGAGATCATGCTCAGTCTCGATCTCTATGTTATGAGAGACGGCGAATATGAAAAGATGTCGGCGCTTCTCAACGTTGCGCTTTCGGGCGGAGCTTTATATCTCGACTTGCCGCTTCTCGGCATCAACAAGGTCAAGGTGGAAGGCGTCGACGAACTCGTTTCTACGATTATGAACGGCGGCGCGTCCGCGGCTCTTGCAAGCGGCGAAAACGGTCCGCTTAGCGGACTTAGCGACATACTTTTGTCGTACGCTAAAGAAGACGGTTCGCTCGATATGGGAGCTATAGCGGTCGACGCGGCTATCGCTCAGCTCGGTACAAGCGATATCAATACGGTAATTAAGAATATAAAAGCAAGAGAAGGCGTTAACGTCGAAGACGAGATAATCGCCACGATAGGAAAGGGCAACGTAACTCTCGCTATCGGTTCGGGCGTACTCGCTATAGTTCTCGATGCGTTGGGCATTGAACTGCCTGATACTCTCGGCTCGATCACCGATCTTGTTCAGGATATAGTTATCGAACTCGCTTCGAATTCGGACGATCCTCTCAAAGAGGGTACTTTCAGACTCTTCACGGACATAAAGATGAACGGAGAAGCCGTAATGAAGGCGGGCGTTCAGCTTTCCGGACTCAAGATAGGAGTCAACGGAGGTTCGATCTTTGCAAAAGATTTCGGAAAGGATTATAACGTTATCAACCTTTCTAAAGATTACGACGGACGCAATATCGTTTCGTTCGGTATAGGTCTCGATATAACTCTCGGCGCAGATAACGAACTGTCGCTGACCGATACTTTGAGGAGCCTTTCGAACGTCGTGACGCTTCCCGATATAGTAAGGACGCTCTTTGACGAGCTTTCGATGTATATTGATTTCCACGAAGACGAACTTTCGGGCGGAGTAAGGCTCGAGATCGCCGCGGCTGTAGACATCAATAACATACTCGATATGTCAAGCGGCATAGGCATAAAGAATCCTATAGTATTCGATTTCCTCGAAGCCGATATCAATCTCTACGCTCTAAACGGCGACGGTAGCGTTGATAAGAAGCTCGTCGGAATAGCTTATCGCTACGACGCGGATACCGAAACAGATACGGCTTATCTCGAGACCGAGACTATTCTCGGCGCGAATTACTACGTTGACAACGTCGGTCTCGTCGAGATGATCAACGGAATGATCGGCGGCGGCGCTGCGGCTTTTGCCGACGGCATCGTTGATATGGACGGCGCGCTCGGTAACGTCATCGAAGCTATAGGATCCGCTCTCAAGAGCATTACCATAGCTCTCGAACAGGGTAAGATAGACGTCGTGTCGAGCGTATTCGACAGATTCAAGCTCGAGACGCTTTTGGCATCCTTCGGATTGAATATAATACTTCCCGATATCCCGTCGTTCGAGATAGGCGCGGCGATCACTTTCGATACCATTAACGGAGCTTCCGTAAAACTTTCGCTCACGGCAGGCGGTTATAACGAAGATACCAACAGCTTTGAGGGCGGAGTAAAGGTCGGAATCGGCGTCAACGGACTGAGGATAGGAGCGACGGCTCTCGAAAGCAAGAATATCGCGGATTATAAGAATTGGACGGAACTCGAAGTAAGCATAGCTCTTGCAGGCGATATAGGTATAAAGATAGGAAGAACGCACGCGGACGGCGCGTACAGCGGTAATATTTTCGATATAGCGGGTATACTCAACTCGCTCCTCGGCGCTAACGTCACCGACGACTTTATTACTCTTGCCGACGATCTCGGACTCGAACTTTCCGCAGAGATATTCCTAAAGCTCGATCTTAACAACTTCCTCGAGGGAGACAACAAGATCAAACTGCTTCTCGATCTCAAGCTATACGCGGATATTACTCCCGATATAGAAGGCGACAGACAGCTTCTTTTGGGCGCTCGTTACGACTCTGCGAGAGAGGGCAGCGACGTACTCTTTGCAGAGATACCGCTCCTCGGACTCGTCGGAAATACGATAAGCGACGCAAACGGCAATAAGAGCGTAGGAAATAAGATAAAGTATGCTGGACTCGGTCTCGATAAGACTCTCACGGATATGCTCAGAAAGGTTATCAACGGAGAGGAAAACGGCGAGGTAACTCTTGCAGACGGCGAAGCGGCAAGCGGCAGAAAACTTTCGATAGTCGCTGAAATACCGCTGTTTGCGATAATCAGCGTTCTCGACGTTTACGGATACGGTTCGTTCATAAAGGATATCAGCGAAGAGAACATAAAGCTCGATATAAACGTTAAGGAAAACAGTATCAATATCGACGTTAATATCGATGCGAGAACTGGTATCCATATAGGACTTCGCGACTTCGAAGTCAACGGCGACGCTCCCGCTATCGACGAGAGCGAATACGTCGAAGTAAAAGAGATAAAGAATATAGGAGCTTCTTTCAAGCTCGGACTCAATATCAAGTCGTCCGATAAAGATTTCGACATTACGGAAACGGTCAACAGCATAGGCGCGCTGATCGGCGGGATCAAGGACGCGGAAGGAAACGTGACCGACATCAATAAGATGATAGGCTCGATACTCGAGAACTTTATGATCGGAGTCGGCGTCAACGGCGAGAGCAACGACGTATCGGCAAGGATCGCTATAGACGCAGGTATCGGAGTAGATCTCAGCGGACTCGATTTCGGCAACATTTCCAATATCGACATAAAGAGCATGCTCAAGAGCATTGAGTTCAAGCTCGTTATGGAGACGAAACTCAATACGGACGAATGGAGCGAACTCATCGCTATCGGATACAAGGACGCTTCGCTCTTCATCAAGATAGAGTCGCTCGATATCAATATGAGGATCGACGACGCGCTCAACCTTGAAGATCTCATAGGTATAGGCGGTTCGGCAGGTAACGGCGAAGTCGCTCTCGAAGGCAACGGCGGAGCTACCGGAAACACTGTCGATATAGCTGATTATCTCGGTCTTATCAATACGATCGAAATAAGCAATATGAAGATATTCGTATCCGTACTTTCCGGTTCGATCAGCGATATTATCGAGACTCTTCTCGGCGCTTCGCTCGGACTGCCGGCAGGCGAGATATGGGCAGTACTCAGACATCCGAACTACGTCGGAGCAGAAAACGAAGCGTACGAAGTAATAGTTCCCGAAAGCAATACCTTGGGACTTATCCTCGGAGCTCAGCTCATATACGATAGCGACTATAACTTCAGACTCGAACTCGGCGATCTCAATCTTGCAATTGATAAAGAAGTCATAGGCGATATTTCAGACGTGAACAATACCTTCTACGGCGTCAGGAATTGGGACGAGACGGAACTTTCTATCAAGTTCAATATGGATCTCAACGTCGCTATAGGACAGGATAATGCAAATATCAATACCGGATATATCGGAAATATTCTCAATCTTTCGGGAATTCTCGGAATGATCGACGGAAGTCTCGGTAATCTTCCGCTTGAAATAAAGGAAAATCTCGATTTGAGACTTTATGCCGAGATAGAGATGTATATCGATCTTAACGGTTTTGCAACTAACCTCGATAATGATATAGAGGTCGCTCTCGGAGTCAATTTGTTCGCAGATATTTCCGGCGGCAATGACAAGCAGCTTCTCATCGGCATCAAATACAATTCGCTCGCAGGCGATATAGTCGCCGTAGATCTCGGACTTATGGGTCTTGCAAGCGATACGACTAAGATAATGGCAAGAGACGTAGATATTGCCGGTATTCTTACGAGCGAGCTAAGAAAGGCTCTTAAGATAGGCGTCGAAGAAACGGTTGCGCTCGAAGACGAGACGGTAAGTCTCGACGGACTCAAGACCAACGTCGTAACGCTTGTTGCAGGTATACCGCTCAGCGTAGTTGTAAATCTCCTCGGTTCCGATCTTGCCAACATATTCAAGAACGTTACCGATCAGAATATCGAACTCGAACTCAACTCGTCGCTAGTTGACAGCTTCATGTCTATCGACGCAAGAGTCGACAAGTATACATATCTGCATATAGGTATGACCGATATAGACCTGCATTTCGATAACAGCGCTATAAAGGACAAAAATAACTACGTAGCTCAGCTTCAGGCTGCAGGATATAAGTACCTCAGCGAAATAGAGACGGTCGGCGTCGATATCGAGCTCGGTCTTAAACTTACGACGGGCGAGAACGCTTGGAATCTCGACGATATAATTTCCGGCATCGGCTCGCTCATCAAACCGGGCGAAGGAAGCATCGACATCGGTTCTATAATAAAGAATCTTGCCGTTACGCTTACTCCGGGAGCTAAGGAAAGCATCGCTATAAGACTCGACGTCAAGGCTAATCTCGGTCTGAGCGTTGAGGACGACTTCCTCGGCGGAATAATCGACGGCAGCGTTAAGATGGATGCTAACGTCATCAAGTCGATAATTTCGAGCCTCGGCGCGAGAATCGACGTATACACCAAGACGAACTCAATGGAAGAGGAGATGCTTCTCGCAACGATTGCGTACGAAGACAAGGGACTTTACGTATCTGTTCCGGAAATAGGTCTTAACGCTAAGGTAATAGACCTCCTCGATCTTGAGAAACTCATAGGGCTCGGCGGCAGCGGCGAAGAAGTGTTCGCGGCGGACGGCGATACCGTTACTCCGCCTGAAGGAGAGGCCGGAAACATAGATTTCGGCACCATTCTCGGCGCGTTCAGCGGAATATCTATAGGAAATCTCGAGACGACGATCACTGCCGTAGGATCGCTTCTTACCAGCATTATGGAAGTATTCGGCATTGAGAATCTCGTTCTTCCGCAGGTTGACGTTATGGCTGTCTTGAGACATCCGAACTATCCGAACAATACCGAAGCGTACGAGATATTGAAGCCTGAGAACAATGCGTTCGGACTCATATTCGGCATCAATATGGTAGGCGCGCTCGACGGATACGGAGTAAGACTCGAAGTCGGCGATCTCGGTATCAAGCTAAACAGAAAACTTCTTACCGAAGAAGAGAAGGCTTCATTCAAGTCTTGGGACGAAACCGTACTCAATATCAAGTTCAGCGGAGACGTCGCTATCAATATCGGTAAATCCGAAGCCGACGGCGCTTATGCAGGAAATATAATCAGCGTAAGCAAGTTGATCGAAAAACTTATCGGCAACGGCACTACGATCGAAAGCGGACTCATTACGCTCAAAGACAACGTAAACGTTAAACTCGGAATAGACCTCAATATGAGGATAGACTTCAACAAGTTCGTATCTAACGAGAATAACGATATTCTTATAGAACTCAGCGCGAGAATAAGGGCTAATATCGGCGGCGATACTTCCGACAATTCGACTCTTGTCCACGCATATTACAACTCGAACTACTTCGGCGAGGACGTTCTTGCTCTCGACGCTCCGATATTGAACCTCATGTCCGATAACGGAGATAAGATGATCATCAAGAATCAGCTCAATCTCGGTTCGCTCCTTACGAGTAAATTCAGAGGGCTCTTGAACGGAGAGAACGGCAGCGAAACCGTTAACCTCGAGGGAGAGAACGATAGCGAAGCGGGCGAAGACGCGGTAACCGAAATAATCAAACTTACCGCAAGTATGCCGCTTACCGTAATAGTAAAACTTCTCGAAAGTATCGGTTATGCCGACATCCTTGAGAACATAAGCGATCAAAAGGTCGAGGTAGTATTCAATATCGACAGCAAGGGATTGACGATTTCTGCGGGAGTTGATTCCGAGACTTCGATAGCTATTTCGCTCCACGACATAGAACTTTCGGCAAGAGAAGACGTAGATCAAGAACTTCTCGATTTGAGAGAGCTTGTATTCAATACGGATACTTATCCTACGTTCGACAGCGACTATATCTACGCGTCGGTAGGACTCTCGCTCGGAATCGGTCTTAACACGTCCGACGAAGAATTCAACGTAGCGTCGAGTCTCGGCAATATTCTCAAGAACCTCGCTCTTACGATAATTCCGGAAGGTCAGGCGCGCGACATCAAGTTCCAGCTCAACATAGCGGGCGGCGTAGGTCTCAGCCTTAATGAAGGCGAGAACGGAAGCATCAGTATCGGAATCGGCAAAGTAGACCTTAAGGTAGAGGTCAGATTCGCATACGGTTCCGGCGCATTCGAGACGCTTGCGGAGATATACTACGAAGAAGGCGCGATCTACGTCAACGTTCCGCTCCTTAGCGTGAACAAAGAGAGCGCAAAGATAAAGATAGACGGACTGTTGAATATCGAGGACGAACTCAATAAGGTCATCAATCCGCCTAAACAGGAAGAGCCCGTAGCTTTGGCAGACGGCGAAAGCGGCGGATTCAACGTAGGTTCTATCCTTGCTCTTGTGAACGGCGTCGAGATATCAACGCTCAATACCGTTTTGAGACTCGAGGAGAACTTCCTCGCGCTCATAGTAGAACTGCTCGGCGCAGACGACTTGACGGGTCTTCCCAAGACGGATATAAGTCTTACCGTCAACCATCCGAATATGATCGGTAACGTAGCCGGCAATCATTCGTACAGCATTATAGAGATAGCAGAAAACGAAAATGCGTTCGGTCTCATTCTTCAGGCGAAGATCAAGGGGAACGCAGGCGCGGGTTACGGCGCTAAGATCGAGCTCGGCGGTCTCAAACTTTCGCTTGCGGAAGGCGATATCGTCAAGCCGATAGAGGATAAGGACAGTTATCACAATTATGACGAGACGGTACTCGGCGTAGATATTTCGGGTATAGCCGATCTTTCGCTCGGCGGTAATGACAGCGAAGGAAATAATACTTTCAACACTATAATCAACGGAGTTCTCGGTTCGCTCCTTGAAGGAAACAAAGGTCTGGATATTTCCATACCGAAGCTCTTGCACGGTATCTACCAGTTCAACCTCAAGGCGAATGTCAACATTACGAACCTTGCTTCTATCGAAGCGTATCTCGAAGTTTACGAGGTTACGAAGAACGCCGACAATACCTATAGCAAGGTCGAAGGCAAGAACAACATAATCACGGTATATATCAACGGTTCGAACGGCGAACTGTACGCGGATCTCAGCAGTCTCATCAATATCGCTCCTATAAAGGCAAGCGGTCTTGACTTCGACGCGCTCTTCGGCGGTACTACCGCATTGAACGACGTCGTCAGCCTCGCTGAGGGCGACGGTACGACGGACGGCGAAACTCCTTCTGAAGAAGGCGGAATAGATATCGCCGAGCTTCTCGGAAAACTCGAGGGAAGTCTCTCCGTAATTCTCAACGCGGACAGCGCTACGATAACCATCACCGGTCAGCTCATCAAGTCCATTCTTTCGCTCATAGACAGCACGGACGATACGATGACTAAGGTAATGGATATCGTCAATAACGTAATATCCGACGACGCTTCGATTTCCGCGGGTATCCACTATAGAAACGACAGTATCGGCGGTATGATCGAGATAGCTCTCGACGGAAATAAGGAGACTAAGATAGGACTCGGTCTCATTAAGGCGGATATAGATACCGTTAATCCGATAAAGATAGTATTCGATAAGAGTATATATAACGATATAATGAACGCGGAGAACGTCCACTTCGAAGTGGCGCTCGAGCTCGGTTGGAAACTCAACGAAGGCGCGAGACTCGATCTCACCAAGATAATCTCCGACCTTATCAACGGCAACGCTCAGGATAAGGACGATCCTAACTTCGTTCCTTATACGGTTCCGTCCGCTATAGACGTTGCGGAGCAGAACGAAGCGCGTTACAGAGCTAAGATCGCGGGCGATATAGATATAAGAGGAATTTTTGCGAACGGATTTGATTTCAACAACGTTGATACTAATCTCATTATCGCAGAGCTTCTGAAGACTCACGTCATTATCGAGGTGAGAGATATCACTCTTACCGACAGCGGTACCGAGAACGGTTCGTTGGTATTCCTCCTCGGAATCGACGGCAAGAAGAACAATATCTATCTCAGCGTACCTAAGGCGAATATCAACGTTCTTATCGACACGATAGACGTTGCAGAACTAGTCGAAGCTATACTCGGCACGGTCGGCGGTCCAGCCGTATCTCTTGAAGGAGAGGAAGGCGGAGATACGACGGAAGGCGGAAACAACGTCGATATAGTCGGTCTCATATTTGAGCTCATCAAGTCGATAACTATAGGTAAAGACGACAGTATAGACAGTAAGGGCGATCTTGTCGTAAGCATCATAGATAACGTACTCGTTAAGGTGCTCGAACAGTTCAACGTCGATCTCGGTATTGAGCTTCCGAACGTTTCGGCAGAGCTCGGCATCGACCTAGAAGGCGGACTCAATTCGATAGACGTGCTTGCTAAGTTCAACATCGGCAATATAAAAGATAACGAACTTTCGCTCTCTGTCGGCGGACTCAAACTCAACTTCAACGATAGGATACACTTCGACGAGGATATGTTTGCGCGTCTCAGCAAAGACAAGACGGTGAACTTCAAGCTCGAAAGCGAAGTTACCTTCAGCTCTCTTGCCGGAGGCGAGAGAAATCTCAACGTACCGCTCGGCGGTCTCCTTAACGGAGTACTTCCCGAGAATATGAAACTTGACGACTTGTTCGGACTCAATATTCTTTCGGGACTCGACGGTAAATACAACATAATACTCGAGGCAAATATCAGTCTTGCATTCCTTTCCAGGATCGGAGAGTTCATAGCTTCCGGAGATACGAACTTCCTCCTCAAGGAAATGATATCGGACGTAGTCGGAAATCTCGAGATACATCTCGGCATTTACGATAAGGATAATAAGACAGTCCTCAACGTATTCATGAAAGAGAGCGACATTTACGTCGATCTCAGCTACTTTGGTTTGCCGAAAGTCAAGGTAGGCGGGATCAACCTCGCAGAGATCCTTTCGGGCGCTATCGGCAGAGCGACAGGCTCTGAAGTCGCGCTCGCGGACGATCCTTCTAATATAGCGAACGAAACTCCGATAGGAAAAGCCAACGATATAGTCAAGGCAAGTATCCATGCGGATAAGATAGTTATAGCCGTATCCTCCGAGTTCATAGGAATACTTCTCGGCGCTATGGGCGTAGATATCGTTATCGACGAGATAACGTTCAATATCGAAGGTTCGATAGGCGACGTTGAGCTCGGCGACAGCGGACTCGGCGCAAAGATAGAGGCGTCGATACTCAATCCTAAGCAGGCAGGCACCGAGCAGACTGTTCATACTACTATGAGTCTCTCGCTCTACGGCTTTGCGCTCAAAGTCGGAAAGAACAATATCACTTCGGCTCTTAAGGCAAGCGAATATCTCAACGTCAACGAGCTCAACAGAATTTCCATTTCGACGGATATAGCTCTCGGCGTAGGTATGACTAAGGGCGAAGCGGGACTTTCGGGACTTGTGAACGGCGTATTGAAGATAATGGGCAACGAATCGCTTCCGACGGATCTTATTAACGAAGCGTTCAAGTTCATAGCTGCTGAGGATATAGACAAGGAGTACAATCTCCATATAGACGTTAATGCAGGTATAGAAGGATTCGATCTCGATTTCACGAGAACGCAGTACTTCAATCCCGGAAAGATATCTCTTACCTCGCTCGAAGTATACTTCGGACTGACCGTTAAGACGGGTACTACGAGCCCCGAAGAGATAGCTACTATCTTCTATTCGAGCGAACTTGACGGCGGTACGGTAGCGATTTCGCTCCCGATAATAGACGATGCGCTCAAGATCAAGTATTCGAACTTCGATCTCGTATCTATTCTTAACGACGTGCTCGATAATGCGATCCCGGATAAGTTCGTATGCGGATGTAGCGACGAACTCTGTATCGCCAACGGTACTTGCTACCGCGTAGACGGAAGCGACGGACTCGCATGCAGCGAAGGATGCGGATGTACCTGCGTACCTAAGGCGGACGAGAATACCGTATCGCTTGAGGGCGGGGGAACTACCGACCCGACTACTCCTCCGGAAGGCGAAGCAGGCGGATTCAATATCGGAGCTATTCTCGTACTGCTCAAGAATGTAACGCTCGGTCAGTACGGATCGCTCGCTATCAATCTTGCGGAAATATCCGTCAATAAGCTCCTTGAAGACCTCAACGTCGGAAAGGACATATTCTCGGAGGCAGACGATATTAAGATATCCGACGCTAATCTCACGATAGGGCTTACGGAGAAGATAATATCTCTCGGCGCTAAGTTCTCGCAGGGCGGAAGCACGACTGAGACGTCGCTCTCGTTCGCAATAAAGAATTACAACATAACGGGCGACGTTAAGAGCCTCGTAGGTAAGGTAAGCAATATTTCGCAGTTCATCGATATCAGCGAAATGAGAACCATTAACTTCGGCGGCGAAATCTCGCTCGATTATCAGATGCTCGGCGGAGAATATTCTCTCAACGAACTTATCATATCTATACTCGGTAAGTTCCTCGGAGATCTCCCCATCAATGACGAGTTTGATCCTATCAATATCGCTATAGCAAACGGCGGTCAGGATCTTGTAGGCAATATCAAGATAGCGCTTAACGCGAATATCGGAATACAGCCTCTCGACGTTCTTATCAGTAAACTTCTCAGCGGAGATACGGCGCTCGCTCTAGACGATATACTCGACCTTTCGAGATTGCAGGCGAGACTAAGTATCATCCTTAACGGCGAAACTCTTATCGACGCGATACTTGACGGAGAGAACGACGAACTTCTTGTAAATATCCCGTGGCTGCTCGATAAGAACAAAAAGGCGACTAAACTCTCGCTCACGGGCTTCAATATTTCCGATATCCTCGGCGCAGCGTTCGGAACGAATACTGCAAATGAGGTTGCTCTTGAAGGAGAAGGAAATACCGAGCCGACAGCTCCTCAGTGCGGATGTACTAACGCCGTATGTGTAGAGAGCAAGTCTTGCTTCCATTACGAGGGCGGCAAGATGGTAAGGAACGAAGGCTGCGAAGGTTGCGACGGCAAGTGTGTCGACATAGTATCGTTCATACTGATGAATATCGGCGGTATCGAGCTTAGAAACAGCGGTGTTTCGATAGGTACGAGTTCCGCTATCATCGGCAACGTTCTCGCTATATTCGATATCAAACTCGGAAGCATGGCTCAGTTCTTCGAGAAGAGCGGTCCTGCGGTATCAATAAACTGGGGCGACGGATTATCGCTCGGAATCTCGGTAGGCGAGAACAGCAAGGGCGACGTAGCTAAACTTACTATAAAGATAAACAACGTTTCGCCGACGAAGAATAACTTCGGTGTAAACAAGAACGATTATACGGACGTTAACAATATCGAATACGTATACGCAAAGGCTTCGCTCGGTATTGATTTCAGCTTCGGCGGAGACGGTCTTGAGGCGACTACTCCGATGGGCGAGATATTCGCTCCTATCGTGAACGGTATTCTCGGCGGAGACTACCTGTCCAACATCAAGAATCTCGGAATCAACCTTCCGACGAATATCGACGACGTTGTTGCAGGTCAGCTCAGAATAGATCTCGAAGCAAACGTCAACATCGCTTCGCTCAAACTTAGCGAGGTAATGGTAAAAGTATATCTCATAAGAGAAGGCAGCGGAAGAGAAGAGCTCGTTCTCAGAGCTTATCTCGAAGGCATCAGCGAGACGCTTTACGTTGACGCTCCGATATTTAACGCGTACGGCGTAAAAGTAATGGGTATAGCGCTTCCGGAGAGCGGAATAGGCGATCTCATAGGCGGAATAACGGGTAGCGCCGAGGTAAGCCTCGACGGAGCCGTTACGGCTCTCGCCTGCGGATGTACGAACGCGGCATGTATCGCGAACGGTTCGTGTTTCGACACGAATAACAAGCGTATAGCAGATTGCGGAGGATGCGACGGAAGCTGTAATACGTTGACGACTATTATCAATATAGTACTCGACGCTCTCGGTTCGATACATCTTTCGGATGAGAACGGAATAGTGATAAAGACCAAAGAGAATGCGGTCAGAGATATAGTTACCGCTCTCTTCGGAGTTGACTTCACCGACGCGCAGTATCTGCCGAAGTGGGTCATCGAACTCGGTATCAATCTGACTAAAGCGGACGCTATCACCGGAGCAAGAACTCCAGAGCTCAATCTTGGACTTAACCTCGGTTACGCTAAGAAGAACGCTCTCGGATACGGCGACATTGTGAACGTTGCAAGTTTGGGACTCGGACTTAACGACTTCGGATTCTCGCTCAGCAAGGTCAATATACCGTTCGTCGACATTAACGACAGCAGTAAATACGCGAATAAGAACGACTATGCAAGCATAACGTCGATAACCGATATCCACGTCGATACGACTATCGGTATAGATATCGATACGGACGCTTATGAACTTGCGTTAAAACCGCTCCTTTCGAAGCTCATGAACGAGCTCGTCGGAGAGGGCGTAATGAAAGATAGCGTGGCGAAGATACTCATAGGAGAGACGCACACTAACTTCAAGCTCAACATTAAGGGTAACGTAAATATCAAAGACCTCGTCAAGTCGGAATTGCTCCTCACTTTGACCGAGGGAGAAAAGACTATACTCGAAGCGTTCGTAGACGCTGCCGACGGATCGGTATACATAGATGATATCCCGCTCCTCAATATCAGAAAGGTCAAACTTTCGGGTATCGACTTTGACAGTATCTTCGGATCTATTTCGGGTACGGGAACGGAAGTTAACGAAAGCGTAAGTCTCGGACTCATAGATATCAATATCGACGAGAACGCGCAGAAACTGCTCTCGCAGATCAACGATATAGTCGCAGCTCTTAAGGGTATTACGATATCCAACGACAAGGGCATGGGAATCGAGATAGGCGGCGCCGTTATCGACGCGGTATTCGGATTTATTCCGCCGGAGTCGCTCGGTAGCTTCAGCGCTGAACTTCTCGGCGAAGTCAAGAAGTTGATCAATACGATTTCCGTTAATCTCAACATTAAGGAAGGCGTAGGCTTCGAGGCAAGACTCGGACTCGTTCTCAACAGCATTACGGCAGGCAACGACGTTACCGAGACTAAGATAGTCGAGGTTCCGAAGAAGGACGAAGCGGGCAACGACGTGCTTGACGAAGAAGGAAACGTAGTCACCGAAAAGAAAGAAGTGACCAGCGTATATACCGAAGCCGTCGCAGACGAGAATAAGACTCTCGGCGTATCGGTCGGTCTTAACCTCGGAAGAGTTACGCTGCGTCGCGAGGCTATCGCGTTCGATAAGTCCGAATACAAGGCTGCATTCGATATTTCGAGTATCAACAGCGGTCTTGCTCAGGGACTTTACGCAGAGGCTCATCTCGAGCTCGACCTCAAGAGTAAAGAGGTAAGCACGAACCTTACTCCGATACTCCTTGCGGTATTCGATCTGCTCAAAGATACGTTTGACAAGAACGGTATCAAGGTCGGCGATCTTACAAAAGACGACGCGCTTTCGCTCAATATGCTCAACCTTAATAACGTTATAAAGGTTGACGTATACGCTAACGTAGATCTAAGCGATACTGTAGGATTCGAAGGAATACTTAAGGGAATAGACGCATTTATCGCGCTCACCGACGCTTCGAATAACAACAGAAACATCTTAAGCGTCAGACTTAAGAACGGCGAGGCGTATATCACCACCGATCTTATCTACTATAACGATATAGACGGTAACAAGATATATCCTCAGCTCAAGCTGAACGTACTCGACCTGCTCTCTTCTAGCGGTATGAGCGCGTCGCTCAGCGGAAATACGGTAACTATCGAAGGAGACGGAACTCTCGCAGAAGGCGGAATGGATACGAGTCTGCCTGCGATATTCTCGCTCGTTATGGGAGTGATCAAGGATATCAGCATCAACGGCGGAATAGAAGATACGACAGGTATCAGACTCAGCCTTGTCGAGAACGTATTCGAGAAAGTACTAAGTTGGGCAGGCGTCCAGAACGATACGATCCTCGATCTGCTTCCCGAGATCAAGGAGATATCGCTCACTATCGACACTCCGAGCGAGATCACCGCGCCCGGTACGACTAACACGTTCGGCAAGTCGATACTTTCGCTCAACTTCAAGATAGACGACGAAGGCAATCCGCTTGACGATTACGGTCCGGGAACGGATATAGACGTAGCGCTCAAGTTCACGAACCTCTACGCAGAGGTACTCGAGAGCAAAGGCGGAAAGATAGTTCCGAGAGAGATAGCTGTTGCAGGCGCAATAGACGCGGCTATCGCGAACGGAGCGTTCATCGACGTTCTCAATATGGGCGGTATTTACGGCGAACTTTCGCTTGACGTCAATATAGACGCGACCGAAAATATTTCGCTCAACCTTGCAAATACCTTCAGAGAGTTCGACGGTACCAAGGGAACGAGTATCAATATAGGCTCAATCATCGGAGCGAGCGTACTCACTATAGACGCCGCTACGAACGAGATGCTCACGAGAATATTCACTATGATCGGCGAGATAGTTACCAAGATGGGCGCAGACCTTGAAGGCGATAACGGCGCGATAATCGATCTTGCTCTGAAGCATCTCAAGGGCAACTTCGGAATCGACATAAGATTCAGGATATCCGATCTAAGCAATATCAAGATCAATAATATCGACGCGAGAATAACTATCGTCGATAAGGATAACGCTAACTCGACGGTTCTTGACATACTCCTTAACAGCGGAGATCTGTATCTCGACTTTAGCGGATTCGGATATTTCGGCGAGATGTCCAAGATACACGTAGACCTCGTTGAGTTCCTCGGGCAGTTCAATATCGACATTACCGGCGCTACGTCGGGCAAAACATCCGAAGTAGCTCTCGAAGGTACGGCAACGAACGTCGCAAGAGACATAACTATAGCGGATCTCGTGAGATTCCTTACGGGTAAAGTACATCCGAATATGGACAGCAGGTCTATGCCGGGAATTACTATATCCAACGGAGAAGAGGGCAATAACTTCATCGCTATCAATATCAATACGATGAATATACAGAAGCTCATACAGGAAATTTTCCACATAGATATTACTATTGATAACGACAATTCGGTAGCGGGTATCGTTATAGATATGGATAACCTCGGAGCTAGTCTCAACATAAGATTGAGTCGCGGACTTGCGATCGGCGTAGGAATAGGCGGTCTCGGTATTGAGATAATGGAAAAGCAGGAGACCATGGACAGCGCAGATCCTGCAAGTCTGGCTACGGTCGACGAGAAGTTTATTCCGGGAGAAGGATTCAGCGATATCAGCGAGCTCAAGTTGAGACTCGATACGACGCTCACGGTAAGTCTTACCACGGAAGAACTCGATACCATAGGGCTCGGTTCTCTCATCAATGTCGTCGAGACCGGTTTTGACATCAATATCGGAAAGATGGCAAGAGAGATAAAGGTAGGCATCGAGGCGGTTCTCGACTTTAACGACTTCTATCTCAAGGATAACTCCGCATACGGTTCGAAGGCTAAGATCTCGATAACGGTAACGGGATACGAAGCGATTTCGATATATACCGACTTTAAGGCTATCTATATAGACGGTAGCGGATTCGGATTGCCGAGAATTAAATACGATGTAGATATAATCGAACTACTCAAGGGGCTCATTTATCCTGCGGTCGGAGACGGCTTCGAAAGACCGACTTTGCCGGAGAACAATACCTCCGGCGGCGGAAACGTTGCTCTTGAAGACAGAGCCGGCGATATACTTAACGTTGCGCTTTCCGATACGATAGCGTTGACGTACAGAGATATAGTCACGATCGCTACGTCTGTAGTTAAGAAGATACAGATAGGATTGCTCGGTTCCGAGATAGCTTTGAGAGGAGATAAACTCGGAGACGTATTCGAGATATTCCTCAATAGAGGCATTATTCCGAGCGCGACTATCGATCAGATATCGAAGTTCGTAGACATAAGTAAAGAGTCGATTAATTCGCTTAACCTCTTCGATACGTTCAGACTTTATGCGTCGAACAAGAGCGATAACGCGGATATCAAGTATAACGAAGTCAGCGTCAGCGACGCAGAACTCGGAATAGAGATCACGAGAAACGGCGGAAAGACCAGAATATTCCTCGGAATAGAGAAGGGCGATCTTGACCTTGTACTCAATAAAGATGCGGCGCCGGTAGACGTTCCCGCCGATCTCGATGCGTTCAGAACGTACGACAACCTTGTTATCGACCTCGAGGCAAAGATCGATATAGATATGCTCGCAAGGCCGATGAGCAATAACGGCAAGATAGAGATGTCTCTCGTAGAGCTCCTCGGAATACTCTTCAACAACGTATCCGACGGCACGGTACTCTCTTCGACAGGTACTTCCGATACTAAGATCGAAGCTACGCTGAGAGTACAGTTCAAGCTTGCGGAACTCTTCGATAAGAATTACAGCGCGGAGACTTCGACGTTCGCTGCGGAGATCAAGATACAGGATAAGTCGAACCCGAACAAGGTTCTTGACCTCTTGACCGTAACTTATATCAATAATAATTCGGCGCTTTACATCAGCGTACCGATGCTCGGTATAGCCGGTATCAAACTCGAAGGACTCGTCGACGTTATGGGACTCCTCAACGGTCTTGTTACGGATAGCGACGATATGGTGACCGAAGACGGCAACACGGTACGTCTTGCAGACGGCAGCGCGAGAGCTACGAGCATCATTGCGGCGCTCATATCCCTAACTATCGACGAGGACGGATTCAAGTTCGCTCTCAACAGCGGAGTTATCAACGGTATACTCTCGAGTCAGTTCGTGAAGGATGCGCTCAACGACGCTATAGCTAACGCTAACCTTACCGGCATCGTTAAAGATATCGTGGATAAACTTCTTGCAGGAAATCTCGGCGATATCATACCGCCGATGGATGAGGTATCCGTCGCATTCGCAAGAAAGACTGCGGATCACGAAGCTTCCGTCGACGTGAAGGTCAACGTACTCGACAGAAATTATAAGACGGGCAACACCGGTAAACTTACTCTTGCGATCAAGGCTACCGTTCCTAAGCTCGAGTTTGACGACGAGTTCGAAAATCCGATAGTAAGACCTGCTAACGCAGATCAGTTTATGGACTTTGCTAATATGAGTCAGTTCGAGTTCTCGTTAGGCGCGTCGCTGACACTCGGTATGACGCACACTCCGGAAGACGGAGCGCTCGCAGATATAATGGGACTTCTCTCGGGACTTATGGGTTCGAAGAACAAGTCGTCCGTGAATATTCTGAGCGGAGCCGAAGGCGAATACAGATACAACCTCTCGCTGAGCGGTAAACTCGACTTCTCGTCGAAGGACGCATTCCGCGCTTATTCGCAGCTTGCTCTTGAAATATCGCTCCAGACGAGGAGAACGAACGGACAGTGGAACAATCCGATGCTCATGGCAGGTATCTACTATTACGGCGTAGAGAACGCGGTATACATCAATCTCGAGAAGATTGGTATCGGTAGGATAAAACTCGTAGGTATCGACCTCGCGGGCATACTTGGAAGTCTGCTCGGAGATACAATGCCCGGTCTCGGAAACGATTCGATAGTAACGTTCAGAAACGCTTCTCAGGCAAGCGAGAAGGTATCGCTCGACGATAATAACGCAAATAACGGCGTTACCGCATACGCATCCGGAAGTCCGAAGCTCGTTATAGACTTTGCAAGAGTCGGCAGCGAGATGACGATAGGAATCAGCTTGAATAACGATTTGATAACCGCTATTCTTGAGTTCGTAGGCGGACTTACCGACATCAGCGCTATCGAAGGAAAGATACCGACGTTCACTAACGGTATCAATCTCAAGATGGTATTCGACGCAGATCCGGATAATGCGACCACAGCGGGCGCTACCGGACTAAAAGAGCTCTCGATAGACGTAGATCTCTCAGACAGTAAGCACACCGCCGACAATGCGGCGAAGAACAAACTTACGATATCTATCAATAAGTTGGCGCTCTTGCCGTTCAGCACCGATACGATATACATTCCGAATTCCAGCGAAAGAAATAAGTACTCGGGATTCTATCTCAATCTCGGCATCGACCAGAACGGTAAAATAGCTGTCGATATGGCATCAGTAGGTTCGCTCATAGCTAACGTACTCGATTCACTCGTCAATGCAAACGACGGCAGTATGTTGGGCGCGAGCGTGATCAACAACGTTCTCTTCAGAGGATCGAATAACACCATAGCGACGCAGCAAGATCACTATATGCAGCTATATATCGGAAAAGAGATCTCGACGGACAATAGACTCCAGATCGGCGTTTACGGCGACGGCGGAGACGTAGAAGCGAAGGTATTCCTCAATCAGAAGACGAATGCTCTTAATATTAAGCTGACTAAGATAGTAGGATTGTTTTTGGGTGGCGGTATAGATATAAACCTTAACTTCAAGAATGATTTCGGTCTCGACATCAGCGACTTCGGAGCGCTCTTCGGAGGCAGTTCCGGCAGCGGCAGCTCGTCTTCTACTCCGGATACCGGAAATAACGACAGCGTTGAGAATAATGATAACAGACCGGATCTCGGAGATGATGGAGGAAACAACTCCTCGACTACGCAGGTAGTAGAATCGATAGAGGTCAATATCGGTAATAGAAGACAGGACTACGCGTCGAGCGACTGGGCTGACGAATTGGGCAGCGGAGAAGACGTAATGCTCCGTACGCAGATAAGAGTCAACCTCAATACCGATTTTGTAGAAGGTATCGTTACGATGCTGCATCAGGCGATACTCGGATTCACGGGAGCTTCGAAGTACTCGGATCCGTCTACTATCACCTATTACTTGAAAGAGTACGTCGTTAAGATGGCGGGAACAAGTTTATTCAATGCGGTCGGAGCTACGCTCTGTAAAGTCGTATCGGGTATTATGCCTTTGCCGACCGATATATTCTCGGCGTACGTAGAGATCCTTCTCGACACGAATAAGCCGGGAGCTATAAGAGCTATAAGACTCAGACTCGAAGGCGATACCGGTAGATGGGATATGATACTCAAGGTATTCGATCTAGGCTTCTACGGGGTAGCGGGAGACATCACTCCGGAATTCAGCAACGAAGAGCAGAAGAGAGACAGAACCATCAATCCGTACGATCTCGACGAGAACGGCAACGGAAAGAAGGACTATCTCGAAGATCTTCCGAGAACCGCAAAAGCTACGCTCACGAGCGGCAATAAGACCGTTAATAATGTAACGATAGATATGGCATGGTCTGACGACGGATTCAAGATAGATCCGACTAAGGCAAGCGATACGAGACAGTCCGATCCGATCATCGGTAACTATATACCTATCTACGGATACGGACTCAACGCTAAGTATGACGGCGGAATCAAGGCTATACTTACGAATTCGCAGGTTAGAAGACCGCGCGTAACGAATGGCAAATACGATATAATCGTAGACGGCGTAGCCTTCAGCGAGGATATAGATCCGTCGCTTATAGATCCGACGAACGGATACGTGCTCGGAACCGTAGTTCAGATAAGAATGGAAGACGGTAACGGCAACGACGTAGGTTATATGCTCTTCGATAAGCGCGACGGAGATACCGTCGTATGGGATACTTCGGCGCTCAAGTCAACGTATTTCGGACAGCAGGCGGATATTACGCTCACGTACGGTAACGGAGCTTGTAAGGACGTTATGCTCACGATACCGGTGAGAGTCGTCAAGAAGACTTTGAACGGAATCGTATTCAACAGCGTAACCGACGTCAACGACCCGAATTACGTATACTCTAAGCCGTTCGTATATAACGCTTATAACTTCAAGGGACTCCCCGATAAGGTATTCGCACGTTACAGCGGCAGCAACGAACCGCAGCTCGTCGATATCAGATGGGAGAATGCGGAGAGCGTTGTAGCAACGAGATACAACAGAACGTATTACCTCAGCGCGTACGTAGGTAATAACGATATAGGATTCCAGAGAGTCGACGATATTCTCGTACAGTTCGAGTATAAGAATCTCAAGTCGCTCACTGTAGTCGAGGAAGACAAAGCTGCTTATCCGCTCATATTCGATCCGTATTATAATATCAATTACAATACCGAAGAAGAGAAGGCTAAGCACAACGTCAAGAATATCGACAACTATCCGTCGAGAATGCTTGCGACGTTTGACGACGGCACGAGCGAAATCCTCGACGTAGAGTGGAATCTCAGCGGTATAGACGGCACTTATCACGCAGATAAGCAGTATGCCGTTGCAAGAATAGGAAGCGACGCTAACTCGTATCAGACCTTCAAGGTTGCCGTACAGATGACGAGAAGAGTTCTAGGACTCGACGAGATCAACTTTATAGACAACGAGAACGGCAAGCATCCGAACTACGACTACGTGAACGGAAGATTTGTATACGATCTGTTCAAGGACAGCGTGATCGGTTCGCCGAACGAAAGCGGATATTATGAAAAGTATCTCAACAAGGCGTACGTCAATATCGACGGAAAAGATATCGAGTTCAGTATCGGTTGGGACGCAAGCGGAGTTACCGTAGACGCTGTCGGCGGAACCTATACGGCGTATATAGAGATAGGCGATAACATCGGCGGAATCCAGAGAATAGCAGTACCCGTATATATCGTCAACAGAGTTATCTCGGAGATCACTTGGGATAATACTGCGGCAGGAAACGAGGGCGTTATCGGATATCCGGTGAAGATCAATCCTTACACCGAGACCGTCAACAAAGATTCTCTCCCGAAGGTCGTCAATCTCACGTTCGAGAACGGAGATAAGATAGAAGGTTACAGCAACATCAGATGGGACGCTACGATGCTCGCTATAAGCTACGAAGGAAATACTACCTATATGGTAGCTCTCGTAGAGATGTCTAACGGCGTAGAACAGATGGTAAACGTTCCTGTAAACGTAGACCGTAAGGTCATCAGACAGGTACATATCGGACCGTTCGAATTCGATCCGTTCGATATGAGCGTAGACTACATGAGCGATAAGGCGTACGTAGGCGAGGACGGCGTTCTCGTAGAGTTCGACGACGGAACGTATTCGACGTTCGGTAAAGACGGCGACGGCGGAAGAGTTATCGTAGATACTTCTTCGCTGAGCGGTATCACATACAAGGGCGGTCTTTACAATATCGAGATGAGAATAGGTAATTCGATGGGCGGTATGCAGACGGTACTCGTTGACGTGAAATTCACCGATAGAACGATAGTATCGCTCGCTAATCTCGACAATATCGTAGTCAACGATATTTACGAGGAAGCTCCGAGAAATATGGCGTTCTATCCGAAGAGCACGACTGCAAGATTCGCTAACGGCAGAGAGGAAGAAGTAACTCTCGTATGGAATATCGACGGACTGACCGATAACTTCAAGGGATACCGCGGCGGCGTATACAACGTAGACGCTATGGTCGGTAACGGAAGGATCGGATACCAGAAGATAAGCGTGCCCGTTACGGTAAAGGACAGAAGCATCAATGACGACAATGCGATGCTGTCCTATAATAACGTAACTATAGATCCGTATAAGAACTTCGAATCGCAGCTCTACAATACCATAGAGATCACGTATAAAGACGGTCTAGTCAAGACTTTCGGCGTCGAGTGGATAGAGAACTACGGGGATATAATTCTCAGCTACAATGCTCCGGAGAATCAGAAGATAACGGCGCGCGTAGGTAACTCGAGAGCGGGATATCAGGATATAGATATAACTGTTAACGTTATCAACAGAGAGATAACGAAACTCAGCAAGATCGGTTCGGAAGAAGATATCCTCACAGCCGGAATCACTATCGATCCTTACGGAGACGGAAACGAATTCTCGTCGAATACGCTCGTAGCTACTTATTCTGACGGAACTACCGCTAATGTAGAAGGCGTATGGAATTTGGGCAATCTCTTTATAGGATATCAGGGAAGTAACGATCAATCCGTGACCTTCACGTACGGAAGCGGAATACTCGAGCAGAAGTTCAACGTGGGCGTAACAGTGATCGATAGAACGATAGCTAACGCGTATGTAAATATAGACGACGCTGTGCCGCTCACCGCTATCAATAACGATAAATACACCGTTGCAAGTTATCCGAACGGACTTTACGTCGAATACGTAAATCATGAAGTAGGAAGTCCGAGAGTCTATCTCAACGTGAGGTGGACGCTCGAGAACGAGAAGGTCATCGCTTCTATCAATAGCGCTTCGTGTTCCGACGTACAGAGATTGGTATTCGAGTATAACAGCATAGACGGCGTGGAAGCTCATTTCGAGGACGGCGAAATAACTGTCAACCCGTACGCGCTCGACCTTCCTCTAAAGGCAGACATAGCGTTCACTCTTGACGGCGGTCAGCACGTGAACAGAACGCTCAGCCTTGATTGGAGCGAGTTCACGTTCCGTTACGACGGCAGCGTATCGAGCAAGAATGCGGGAGCAGTTACCGCAAGATCGGGAGCTAACAGCGGTTACTCGTACTATACGCTCAGCGTACCTTACGGCAATATGCTCGGAAGTTTCGCAGAAAGAGTCAAGATAGACGTTAAGGTCATCAAACTCGATACTTTGAAGCTTGCCGATGATAACAAGCATTTCGTAGTCAATCCGTATACGGGAAGAGGTATCCCGACGCAGGTAACGGCGTATATTGCCGATCCGGAAGGCGGAGCTCCGATAGAGATGAGACTTGACTGCGTAATAGACGAGACCAGCGTAACGATGCAGGATAGCGACGCTAAGCCGTATGACGGCGGAATGGCGAATGCAAAACTCAACGTCGGCAACAGAGTCGCAGGTTGGATGAGCATGGATATAACGATGCTTCTCGACAACAACCGTATACCGACCGAGAGCATCGACGAGGACGGAAACACTATTCCCGTAAACTATGAATTGACGCTCGTAAAGGGCGAAAAGCTCGTCAATAAATATGAGATATTTATGGTAACCGAAGACGATAACGCGGCGAGAATGGTAATAGCTCCCGTAGCTTGGAGCTTCATAGATATGAGCGCCGATGCAGAGAGCTATACCGGTTACATCATAGTCGGCAATATGCTCGGCGGATATCAGAGAATATTAGTTACCGTAAACGTTGTCGAGGCTAGCGCGGAGTAATAATAACAATGCGTCGGAATAGTCCGACGGTAAAAGTTTTAAGGCGGCGACTCGTCTTTGCCGGAAAATCGGGAGTCACCGAGTCGCCCGGCCTTAATAATATCTAAGCCGTATATTCGGCGAAAAACTAGTAAGAAAGGAACGTCGGAGATAAAATATATCTCTATGAGCCGTCTTTGAAAGTCTATTCAAGGCGGTCGGAAAAGTTTAAGAGCGGCGGTTTGGGACGATTTGCATAGCGCGACGTCGCGCGCAAAAAATAAGTTGTTCGCGAAAGCCGAGAATTATGCGTTAAGTATGGATATATGATACGTCTAAGCCGCTTCTTAATACTTATCGCTTTATAAAATTGCGGAGAGCGTTTATCAAAAAGCGAACGTGATAAATTATAGATAATCAGGAAAAATAGCGTAAAGACGATCGAAAAATTGACAATTATTACCGATCAAACGTAGTATTACAACTTAAAATCGAATATTATTATAAAAATTGTTTAGCAAGAATTTAGAATTAATTAAGTATTTCTTAAGTGTATTGTAATTAGATTTTTGCTATGCTATTATTATAATGCAAATATAATAGGGGGTAGTATACCCTTTCGTGCGTGCGTACACATATTATTTCATAATAATAACGCAAAGCAATGAAAAAGAGATTTACGGCATAGGGAAGATGATTCTTCCGTCAGTGTATATAATGCGGACGCCCAAGCGTGTCTTTAGGAGTGAATTATGAGTAAGAAACAGAATTTGTTCAAGTTATCTATTACCGTTTTAATGGTATTGGTATTTGCGGTAGGACTTGTTTTGACGAGCGAGTTTATCGCGGGTATCGGAGGAGGTAGCGGAGGAGATATCGGAGGAGAGTCCGATAAGCTTCCTTATATTCAATTCGCGGATATGCCTAAGGACATTTCCAATTACATAGAAGTAGACAGCTTGGCGGTCGCTACGGCTATGGCTGAAGACGCCAGTCTTTCGAGCCTAGGATTCCAACAGTCGGGCGGAGCATACATAGTAGATACCGCAGCTAAATTCGTCTACTGTCTCAGAGGCTCTGAAAAGAGCGAAGTCAACAACAAGACGTATAGACTTACAAAAGACTTTATAATCACTTCGGCGCAGTTTATAAACAGACAAAAAACAATAGAGGGAAACACCGTGTTCGACGGCAACGGACATTCGGTCATATCCAACGTTTTAACTGAGTTTTTGTATTCGAAACAGAGGTCGGGCGGTTTTATATCGGAGATGAGCGGCAGCGCGACCATTAAGAACCTTAACTATTATTACGCGCCCAACTCTTTGACTTCAATATATTTCAAGAGAGGCGACAATAACTTAATAAACAATCCTTCATATTATCCTACCGTCGGCGGTTTTATAGGTTACGTGTATAACGGAGGTAAGATCAACAACTGTAATATTAATATATACGGTTCCGTTTATGCTTTGGCTACCGGCGCCAGCGACAGAGATAAAGGTTATCCGCTAGTCGGAGGAGCGTTCGGTTATGCCGGAGGTACTTCGACTAACTGTGTATTCAATATAATCGGCGCGACTATCAGCGCGACTTCGCACGACTATACCGGCAATAACGGCAAGAAAGGTATAGGCGGCGTCGCAGGTGAACTCGGCGGTAATAATAATATTTTCAATAACTGCGTGTTGAACGTTTCTCCGTCAACGCTTATCGGCGCCGATCTTTTCGGTCACAATTCTAATAATACGAACGTGGTTGGCAACGAAGTAGGCGTTATTTCGGGAGCGACGAGCGGCAGCAACGATTCGAACAGCAAGTTTAATAACGTAGTACTCGTCAATTACAACGGATTATATGATTTCAGAAGCATAGGTCCAAGCACGGAAAGATACCGCGTTCCTACGGGATTCGGTTGGATCAGTACGTCTAACGATAACGATGCGAAGATAATCAATCTAAAGGGCGGAAGTATTCTCGGAGAGGATATGGTAGCGACTGCGGAGACAAGAGACAACGGTATAGTTACCGTTACCACTCAGACGCCGTATTCTTCGTATATCACAAGCGGAGGATTCGTTTCTACGAATATCGCGAATATCACTGCAGGCAGTACTACCAACGTTGAATTTTATCAGGGACTCTCTTCGGGACAGTACCTTGTCAAGGACAGCTATACTTGGAACAGGCTTGTCGGCCTTTCCGGTACAAGATATTTTATTGACGACGGCAAGTATCAAGGCACTGCTCCGTTCTATCAGAGCGAGAGCAAAATAACAAATAGCGTCGTCGAGAACGTTAAGTTCGATACGGCGTCCAACGTCGACCAAAACGGAAGAGGAAGATTCGAACTCGATTCGAACGCCGCTGTAGGTTATAAATTATATTCTACGTTCAGCGGTAATAACGGAGACGATCCCGTAAAGAACGTCGTGGTATTCAATAACGGCGTAACAGCGGGTCCTATCGGTATTTTCAGCGGTACGATGAGGAATCTCGGTATCAAAGTAAATACGTCGATAGATAATAAAACCAATATTCAGTGGTATAACGGCGGATTTATGGACGTTATGCGCGGAAATATTGAGAACTGCGTTATCGACGCCGACGTCAGCTACGCAAAGACGAGCTTTACCGATCCCGAAGGCGAGAATATGATGACGCCTAACGGCATTACGTATTACGGCGGACTTTTCGGTAATATTTCGGGTCTGGTCAATAAGTGCGATATAACTGTAAAGCCGTCGATAGTTCTTACCGATTACAGAAGATATCAGAACGACAATAACGCAGACGCGGGAACTCAGTACGCAACGCAGGTAGGCGGCTTTGCCGGAGCTACGGGCGGCGGAATGGACGCTTTGGGCGCAACTATCAATAACAGTATAGTAAGGATCGAAAATTTCAGTTTCGAAGCTCCTCAGCTCGGCTCGGGATGTATTTCCGGATTTATCGGCGACGTTTCGTCTCTTACGGTATCGGGATGCAATATCGATATTAAGGTTTCCACTGTGGGAGAGTTCTTGGGAACCAATGACGATTCGAATATTACCGGATTCATAGGATATCACAGAGGCGGTTACGTTAATGTCACCAACGCGAATATCGAAATATCTATGGAAGGCATTACGTCCGCTCCCATAAATGTATATTATTCCTATCTCATGGGAGGTAAAGATAATGCTGCAAACAGCGTTACTCTTACTAACGTTGCGATAGGTACGACGGGACACGGTCTCGGCGCTAACGATAAGACTTATCTTATCAACAGAGGACAGAGCGTATCGAACTCTAACGTTTGGGTATATAATATGACCAATGACGCCATAAAGAGACAGGGCGGAGATACTAACGGCATAAATTATATTTCGACGATGGGAAGTACTCTCAGCGGCGAATCCAGCAACGTGTATCTGCCTTACGTTAAAGCTATGACGCCGTCGGATCTTGTGGACGCAAGTTTGAGATCGAGGAATTTCGGCAACTTTACGTTCTTCATCAACGAAGCTCACCGTTCTTCGTTCTATGACGGCGGAGTTATAACGAGAGCAAAGAGCGCCGAACTTACTGCCATTTCGGCGGGCGACATCTATACTAACAGATTGGGTTGGATGAACGGAGACATGTCGTTCGATAACAATCAGACTTCCGAAAACTATATCAGCGCCAACGAGGCCGAAGAGGCGTACGTTCAGTATATAGAGAGCGACGATACTTTCCGCTACGGCGTGAAAGTAAAAGGCTCCGGTACTACCAATAAGAATATAAGAGCGTTCATGTCTACGAAGTATATCGGCAACGTAGCTCAGTGGAACCAGGTCGCAAGAAATACGAATAACAACCTAACCCCGGCATGGATGACTATATATATAATTAAAGATATCGTTCCGAACGAAGGCGAGAACGCAGGCAACTTTATGCCTATGGGTACCGCGGTATATACGATGAGCGGCGAGACGGAAGTCGAGACGAGATATCCGTTCAACGCGACTTTGGTCGGATATACGACTGCGTATACGCTTGCTTCTAATAACGGCAGGGGGACTTTGACTCCGAGTCAGGAAAAAGGTGTTGTCGATTCGTATAATTCTTCATATGACAAGTTTACGATAAAGATAGGCAATATATCCGCAGAGGGCAAGCGTAAGGCGGGTCTTTTCGGCGTTATCGGCAATAGCGGACGCGTAAAAGGACTCAATATCGACGGTAACAGAATCGACGGCATATCTCAGAGCGGTAAAATCTATATGGGTACCGTCGCGGGCGAAAACTTCGGCGGAACTATAGAAGACGTTAAGATAACCGTAAGAGATTCCGCTACTATTTCGCTTAACACTAAAAACGACTTGTTGTTCGGTCTCATAGCGGGCGAGAACAAAGGCGGTACGATAAAGGACGTTATAGTCAACGTAGAAGGAAGTCCTATAGTATCTTTTGCAAATATCGACAGAACCGCGCTGGATACGCAGAGCTTCTTCCTGGGAGGCGCGGTAGGTTGGAACGAGGGACCGCTGACGAATGTTGCAGTCAATCTTAACAATCTGACGTTCAGAAAAGGAAACGTTTCCGACGCGTTCACCAGATATTACGTTGCAGGCGGTATCGGATACAACAACGGGGCGGCTCTTAATAACTTCTACGTAAGTTCTAATAGAAATAACTTCGACGCCAGCATCGGCGCGAATAATAAAGTCGGCGTTTCGTTCGTAGGTCAGTCTACGACGTCATACGGCGGCGTTGCATATCTCTATACTCCGTCGAATAATGCTTCGATCAATATTCCGGCGCTAAAGCGTCAGGGCGGAGAAAGCGTTACAGACGCATATCTTAAGACTATAGAGATACAGGCTCAGCTCGGAGCTATCGAAGATTCCGGAAGATTGCAGGTCAACTTTGTTTTGGATAACGGCGCCGTCAATACGGTAGTTTCTTCGGCTGTCAACGATCAGTACGCGATCGCGGGCTATTACGGCAATAAGAGAGAAGGAAACAATATTACCGGCGGAGACGGAACTCTTTCCGGCAAGACTTCGTATACGTTCCCGAGTCTTGCGAACAATAACACTCCGAACAGCGATTGGAAGATACGCTGTATAATCATGGGTAACCGTATATCTTCCGCTTCCGATTGGTACTATTTCCAAGAATCGGTAAATAACGGTTCGAGCTTTAAGGATATAGTATTCTATATCGACAATGACATTACGCTCACGAACAATATATCTGTCGGTTCTTCGACCGCGAAACTCACGCCTATCGGCGGCAGCGTTAAGAACGCCGACGGTAGCGTTACGGAATACGCTTTCGAAGGTATACTTGACGGTTCTGGCAATAAGATAACGCTTTCTAACGTCACGTTCAATACCGATAGGAACGATAATCCGCTAAAGGAAGCGGCGCTCTTCGGTATTCTCAAGGGTGAAATACGCAATATAAATATAGAAGTAAACGGAAGCTTCAGCGCAACGGCGAGCGGATTTAGTATCGGCGACGGTCTGACTGCTTCTGCGGTGCTTGTTGCGGACAATAGAGGAACTATAGATCTCGGCACTTACGTCGACAGTAGTTATAACAGCGTAGATAACAGGCTTTTCTTTACGGGAAGCGCGGAAAGAAATATTACAGCTAATCCGTACGCAGGTATTCTCACCGGTGTCAATAAAGGCAGAATAAGCGGTAAGATAGACGCGAACGCAAATCTGTCGAATACGAGAGGCGTAACTCTTATATCTTCGTCGCCGACCGCATATTCGGGCGTAATTACGGGATTTAACGCCGAGAGCGGAGTCATTGATTCAGTCAACGCTGTAGTAGGTTTCGTACATCTTGACGAGAGAACCAAGTCGGGCGTAATAGCTGGCGAGAACAAAGGTATTGTATCTAACGTAGTAATAGACGCGTATATCAATCTTAACGTCGGCACCACGTCGTCCGTATTCAAGGAAAACATCTATTATTTCTTCAATACGTACGATAACGCGGACAATATCAATAACGTATGGATAGTAAACAGAAATAAAAACAGCATCATACTCACCGGAGAGAGATATTCGTCGGTAGAGGGTTCAAGCGACGTATTCAATATTATGTATCTTGACAACCTCAATTCTACTAACGACAAGAACGGCGTAAGCGTAGTCGCAAGAGACGGAAGCGTTAAGTTCGAGGCTGTAAGAACCGATTTCTACGGTTACGTTGAGAACTTTACGAGCGCTACCGAAGTTGCGGGCGCCGCTAACGGTCAGCTTTCGCTCGAAGGTAATATAAAGGGTAAGGTCTACGCGGTAGTTCACGCAAAGAGAGAGGTATCCTCATTAAGAGATTTGAGAGCGGTAGGTCTTCTCTCGAGAGGTATAGTAAGAGGTCTTCAGTTCGAGCTCGTCAACGATCTCGTTATTACGGAAGAAGACTATGCCGCATGGGAACCGATAAACAATTTCGTACATATACTCAAAGGCCGCGATCACACTATCAGTACGGCGGGCATAAAAAGCGTAAGCGCTAAGCCGATATTCAACACTATTGACACAAGCGGAGGAATTCAGAACGTCAATATAGAAGTAAGGGCGAATATCGAAGCTACGGAAAAATATTCGGCATTGCTCGTAAGAGAGAATAACGGTATTATCAGTAACGTCAACGTTACGTATTACGGTACGATACAGGCGGCTCAGGATAATACTGAATTCGAAGGCGTAGGCGTTATAGCCGGTATCAACAGAGTTAACGGCGTTATCACGCTGAGCAGCGTAACGCTGGCGAGCAACGATGCTATCTTCAGCTCTATCGTCGCTAACTACGCAGGCGCGGTAGCGGGCGTTAATAACGGAAGGATAGACCGCACTTACGCGAACGTTGCGGCTAATTCGAATATAGAAGGTAAAATAGCTGCGGGCGGTATCGCAGGACTCAACGCCGAGGACGGATCGGGAACTATAATAGGTCTCAACTCTTCTGTCGACGCGTCCGTAACCGTCAGCGGTAATATAGTCGCTCCTAAAGTCGGCGGCGTAGTCGGTATAAATAATAATATAATAACCAATATAATCGCTGACGTAGACAATATTGCGACGCAGGACGATAACGCTATCTTTGCGGGTATTGCGGCAGAAAGTAACGGTTATATAGGAAGTTCTACTATCAACTGGAGCGCAGATTCGCTGAGAAAGAATATTTCGAAAGCGGCTGCGGTCGCTGTCAACGCGTCGGGTATCATATATGATGTCAATGCTAACGTATACGGTATTATAGGCGCTAAGGAGATCGCTTCGGGCTTCATAGTAAATATGGATAGAAGCAATATCAATACGGCTGACGGCGCGCTTGAGAAGGGATACATACTTTCCGCAATACTGAACGTCGACGGAAGCATCGTCGCAGGTAACGACAGTATGCAAGGCGTAGCGGTAGGTTTCGTATACGATAACAACGCTACGAATAACAGTATCATAGTAAATATCAACGGTACTATCGGCGGCAGAAATATGACCGATACCGCGAATATTACGTCTAAGGCTTCGGCATACGGATATAAGACGTCGGCTCTTGCGAGAACTAACAGAGCCGTCACGTACGTATTCGACCCCGAGAGCGGCGCTCTTGTTAAGCAGTCGCTCGAGCTCAGCGGAGGCGGCAGTTCGTCGGAACAGGGAATAGAGAGCGCTAGAATAGCGGTATATCTCAAGAATAAGCCGATAGCGGACGAAGCCGTCGGAATGTACTTCGAATATCCCGAGACGCTCGATATCCCGAGATCTTGGTTCATAAAGACCAATTCGTTCTCGTTGAAATTGGGAGCGCAGGATAATCTGCCCGGCGTCAACGAATTCAGAGCCGTAATAGATAAGGAACTCAATATTTCGTGGGAAAACGACGATAACGACACCGTCGGCAATCTTACCACGACGAGACTTAACATTTCCGTCAATGCGAGCGCAGAAGCCGCAAGCTACTCGAGAGGATTCAAGGAAGGCGAGCTCGAGTACGTTAACGGAAAGTATACGTTCAGACCCGACCTCAAGACTCTCGGTCAGGATACGAACAGAGTAGTCGTATTCTCTAACTTCAAACTCGACATCAACAACGGTGACGAATTCTCGGAAGTAAATAACGCTGTCAACGAGTTCGATCTCTTCTACGATATCAACATCAACCTTTATACCGATATAGTCATCGGCGTTGAAGGTCAGAGAGTGGACGATATCAATACTCTTGCAAAGGAGAACTTCGTACCGTTCGGCAACATGTACGCTTTCAACTCCGTATTCAACGGTAACGGACACAGCATAACTATAGACAAGAATATCAACGGCGCTAACGCGGGTCTCTTCGGAATAATCGGAGAGCACGGCGTAGTCAACGATATCGTTGTCAACGTTAACGCAAATATCGGAAGTATTGCGGCGGTCAGCGCAGGCGGTTTCGCAGGTAGCGTTTACGGTAAAGTAAATAACGTATTCGTTAAATTCAGGAACGATGCCGATTCGGCGAATATCCCGAAACTTAACGATATAGAGGATTATAACAATCTTAAGAACGATAAGGTCGGCGCGTTCGCCGGCTTAGTAGGAGAGAAGGCTGTATTCGATAACGTGTGGGTTATATACCAGAACGACAGAATGCCTGCCGTTAACGGAAAATTCGCTAACGCTACGGACTTCCTTTCGCTCCCGAATATCGGTATAATCAACCTCGGCGGCGTAAGCAACGATCTATTCGTAGAATACGTCGACTATGAAGGCGGAGACAAGACTCTTGCGTTCTTTGTGGATACCGACGTGCTTCCTACGAGAGTCGCTCCGTGGAAGAATCAGTACGGCGGCGTTATCACGCATACCGCAAATAGCAAGTACGCGGAAAGCGGTTACAGCGGATTCAACGTAGAATATCCGATAAGCGACGACGCTACTATATATACCGTGTCTCTTATCAAGACTTATATGACTTCGCTTGACGATCTTATCAACTTTGCGAACAACGTCAAGGGATTCAATATAGACTCTATGGAGCAGTTCTATCTTGACGTTGATATCAATATAGACGCGGCATCGCTTCTCGAAGCGGGAGTCGAAGGCGGAGTATTCCAGTCGATAGGTTCGCTCTCTTCGATGTTCAAGGCTAGATTTAACGCGCAGGGTCACACAGTCACTATCGGCGAGGACGTCACGATAAAGGCAGGTAGCGGCGGTAACGCTGGATTCTTCGCTTACCTTGCTTCGAGCGCAATTATCGAAAATCTTAAGCTCGTAGTCAAGACGAATAATTTTGACTTCTGGAACTACGCGGGTTCTATTGCCGGCGTCAACGAGGGAACTATCAAAAACAGCGTTGTAGAGTACAGAGCTGATAAGCCGATCAACTATCCGAACAGATTCGGCGGTATCGTCGGTAATAACAATACTAAGGGCGCAGTTCTTAATTCCGAAGGCGTATATCTCGTAACGGATTACCTTGCGGATAAATCTGCGATCGTCGCTCCTTCTGCCAGCGAGACTAATAGCATATTCAATACCGTATATATCCATAAGCCGCACGACGACAGAGGTATAGGCGTCGATTACGCTACTGCTATAAACGGTAATAAGATAACGATAAGCTCTGCTTTCGGATCCGACTATAACGGAACGGCTCCTTATTTCGGACTTCTCGATTCGCAGGGAACTAACCTCGATCCCGCGAAGACTGAGACAACCGAACTATCTTCCGCCGCCAAGAGAAGCGTCTACTCGATGGTATTCCTCAATACCGTTATAAACGACGCAGACGATCTCATCAGAATAGCTATGAGAATAAACAGCGGAGTATTCAACGTCAGCGGTCTTGTATTCGACTTTAACGCAGACGTCGAACTCGTCGGCAATCATACGGTAATATCCGATACTATAGATAACGGATTCAAAGCTACTCTTAACGGTAACGGTCATACTCTTACGTTCAAAGAGGGAAGCATATACGGCGAGTACTCAGGTTTTATCGGATATATGACCGAAGAAGGTATAATTAAGAATATCAGCTTCGTATTCGAAGACGGTTTCACTGTAGTAAGCGCCGGCGACGACGTCAACGCGGCTACAAGATACGCGGGATTGATAGTCGGACACAGCTACGGACTCATCGAGAACGTACTCGTGTACGATAAGGGCGCAAAAATCGTAAGCAATAATACGAACGTCGTTGTAGGTACTTCGAGCGGTACGCTCATCAATACAGTCCTCGTAGTCGACAATGCAAAAGAGGACGCTATGTCTCCGATAAGCGGCGTGAGCGTTGTTAAACTTATAGGCAGAGACCTCGAATTCACCGATATAAGAGCGAATGAGAACGGTTCGTTCAAAGTAACGTCGGACGCGGATATCTACGTTTACGACTCGAGCGATATGTCGAGTTGTTCGTCGATAGGAACCAACCTTACGCTTACGACTGTTCCGTCGTTCATTTCCGGCTTCGACGTTATAATATCGAACGAAGCAGAATACAGAAAGGCTGTAGAAGAGATCAACAGCGCGGATATAAATACCGCAAAGCGTACGCTATATAACGTAACGTTCTCGATAGACAGCGATATAGATTCTCTCGTCGTCGAGGGCAGCGAAACGCTCGAACCGATAGGAAAGAACGAGTCTTCTCCGTTCGTGAGCGCTTTCAACGGACACGGAAAGATCCTAAGAGTAGCAAGTCCGATAAAGGGCGAAGGCTATGCGGGCATATTCGGATATATCGGTGAAGAAGGAAGCATCAGCGATCTCATCATTTACAGTCAGGGCGATATTAGCGTCAGCAAACGTATCGTGACCGATACAAGCGGCGTTCAGACGGAGATACCCGAGACATATATCGGAGCTATCGCTTATAATAAAGGTAATATCAATAATTCGTTGATAACTTCGGCTAACGGCTCGACAATGAGCGACGCAATGTACGCTGCGGGCGGTATTGCGGTAACCGAAAAGATGACGAATAACTTATGGTATCTGACTACTACTACCGGCAACAGAGTCGCTTCTACGACGGCTGTCGGAAAATCGGGAGTCAACGTGCTCACCATGGTAGGTCAGATAACGGAGCAGATAGTGGCGAACGTGAGCGCTTCCGGAATAGAATTCAAGCGCGCGGACGAAAACGGCGTAGGCAAGTTCTTCGCTAACTATGCTCAGGCAGGCGTCAACGCTACGGGAAGCGACAGCATCGCTATTGCTAGAGGTTCCGTAGGTCTCGTATACGAATACGTTAACGTTAAGAATTCTATCGAAAACAGCGACGACTGGCGCCAGATAGCTTATGACGTCAACGCAGGCTATCCGCTTGCTAACATCAATTTCACTCTAGAAAGCGACCTTGAGATTGCCGCAAGCCAAGCTAACATGGTTACGAAGGAACTTTCCGCAAAGATAGAAGGTAATAGCCACTCTATTAATATCGTCGGAGTCGACGGAAACGTTGCGGAGAAAGAATTCGTATTGATAGCGTCGCTCGGAGCAACTTCCGAGATCAAGAACGTTACGTTCAACGTCGGCGCTCAAAACGCTATGGTAAGTTTCGGTTACGTACTCGAGACCAAGAAGGCGAGAGGTATATTCGTAGGCGAGAATAACGGCTCTATAAACAACATCAACGTCAACGTCAATGCAAACGTCGGAGATCAGAGCAACAGAGCAAATATGCTTTCGGTATTCGTCGGCGTCAATAACGGTTCTATCAGAAACGTGAGCATGACCGTGAACGGCGTATTCCATATGAGAGGTACGTTCGGTTACCTCGCAGTCGAGAATAACGGCTCGATAGGAGGAAACGTCAACGATCAGAGCGTTATCAATATTAATTCGCTCGCGATAATTTACGGAGTAGGCTCCGTAGGAAGCAAATCAGTAGGCTACGCCGTAGGCTACGCTTCGAATAACAGCGTTATAGAATATCTCGACATAAACGTCGGCGACGGCGCGGCTCTTCAGTCGGATAGCAACAGAACCGAAGTCGGCGGTTACGTAGGTAGCAACAGCGGTATTATTCGCGACGGTATAATCACCTTCGGAAAGATAGGTTCGCTCGGCTATTATATGAAGGGCGACAAGGTCGGATTCTTTGCAGGTGTCAACGAGTCTAATATTGATAATCTCGTTGCGAAAGCTCTTAACGAGCCTAAAGCCGGCGAACTGTATATAAGAACTAATAACTCCAATAACAGATACGACTACAACGGCGGTATGACGGGAAGCAACAACTTCTTGATAGTAGAGGATTCGAACAGAGAGTTCGGAGAAAATACCAGCGTCAGAGACTCGTCTATAATCGTTATGGAGAACTCCGGAGACGTTGAAGTTACAAGAAATGCAGATATTCAGGCAGGAAAGAGATTCAAGTTTACAGCTAAATCTATAAGCAGTGAAATAGGCTTTAACGGTTGGTATGAAAACGGAGAGCTTATCGAAGACGGATTCGAATTCGTACCTGCGGTTGCAAGCGCAGGACAGAAGATCATCTACAACGTGGTATTCTTGAAGACCACCATAGAGAGCGTTAAAGAGTGGAACGATTTCGTACAGCTCGTCAACGGAGGAAGAGACGTATCGACGGCGGTATTCAGCTTGAGAGAGGGCTTGACGCTTACGTTTGACGTCGCAGTCGACCCTGTAGGTACGCTTGAGCATCCGTTCAACGGAAAGTTTAACGGTAACGGCGGTAAGATAGTCATCAACGGCGGCATCAACGTCAATAAGTACACCGGTCTCTTCGGATACGTTCAAGATTCCGTTATAGCTAATATCGACGTTGAGTTCAACGCGCATAGTCTCGGCAATATAAGAGATTCGGTATACAGCGGTATCTTGGCGGCTTTTGCCGATAATACGACTATAGCAAGAGGCTCGTTCAGCGAGGCAGGCGAGTTTACCGAAAATCAGGCGGGACTCAACCGTATCACGAATAACGGCGAGATATACGCTAGTATCAATGCCGGAGGCGCGATAGGATATATCACGAACGGTTACGTTGCGAATACGGTAGTAGATAACTACGGCGGCATACGTATGTCAGATAGCGTACAGAACGAGGTAGGCGTCGGAGGTATTGTCGGTCGCGCTAACAATTCGAGTCTTACGAGAGTTACGACGAATAACAAGGCGAACGGCGCTATCGTAGGCCGTACCGCGGGCGGTATCGTCGGTAACGTTGACGGAATCAGTTCCGTTACCAACGTATCGGTCACGAGCTTCGAAGACAAAGCTATCATAAGAGGAGATATCTATAAGGGCGGCGTTGTCGGCTTTGCGGATAATTCCGTTACCGTCAAGAATCTCTTCATTAAGTTCAGAAATAACGGAACGGAGACTCCCGCTATCGGTAGAATAGTAAAGGCGTGGGTACAGAACAATGCGGATATTACTACGGGCGAGGATATCAACGCTTGGATAATAACCGATACTGCGCAGAGCAATATGCACAGATATAACGGCAGACACGTAGTCAGAGTAGAGAGCTTCAACGACATCGAGTATATCGAGAATGAGGAAGGAAACACTGCTATTTTGAGAGCCGTGCTTACCGAAGAACGCAGAGGTATGTTTACGTTCTGGCATCATACGGCTACGGGCATCGTCGTAGACGAAAGCAACGGCGGAGAAGGTATTCTCAACGTTGACGGCATTTCGCCGGACGCAGGAAACTTCGATATAACGCTCGAGTACAGAAATACCGTAGAGCGCGAAGATCACCTTATAGCCCTCAATAACTTCTCGGTAAGAAAGAGCGGAAGCGAATGGTTCGAGACTATACCGACTATTTACGTTACGAATGATATAAGCATCGACAGCGATCTTTCGTCGGTAAAGGCTATTCTTGACGGTAACTACGGCGGCGTTATACATATTCTTGCAATACACGAAGGTGACAAGGTATTCGGAGGCGACGCTACGCTTAAGAATCTTATCGTTACCGCTCGCGGAACAGTAGGATTCGAGAATACCAAGCTCGAGAACGTTATTCTTTCCGAAGACGATATTTACAGAAGCGTTGAGGATATACCTGATAACGACGCTATATCGTATATGGGAGCTAGCGGAAGTTTCGAATTCACTAACGTGACGATCGACTCGGCTACGAAGTTCGTAGCGCGTACTAAGTCATCTGTAATGAGCGGTATCAGCGAGGACAATACGATAAGAATTATCGGTAACGTTCCGCTCAAAACGGATAACGCGGCGAATATCGAGGGATTCCACGACTTTAGCGAGGGTCTTGATAACGATCAATTATTCCCGTATACCTATAAAGTGTTTGGAAATACGACGTATTACTACCTCGCGACGACTATGGTCGCTATCAACTCGGAGAAGACTCTCGACGAGATGGATTTCCTTCTCGATAACGGATTCGATTTCAGAGACGTTATCATTATGCTCAACGGAGATATCAATATCGGAGAAAGGGATTCGCTCGGCGACGGCGACAGCAAGTACGCTGTTGCATTCAACGGTACTCTCGACGGTAACGGATATAAGATCGTTTTCGGCGATAATTATAGTCCGCTATTTACGAATGTAGGCGACAGCGGAGATATCAGGAACTTTATCGTATATGTTAACTATCAAGGTCAGGAGAACAGTTCTGTATTCCAGTCCAACGTTAACGAGACAATGAGCGGACAGCAGACGAATATTATAATAATCAATACAAATAAAGACGGAAATACGTATCCCGGAAAGACGTTCAAGAATATTCCGAATACGCTGCTCATACAGCAGTATCAGACTACTATCCCGAACGTTATCGGCGATTACGCTCAGATGTCGCGTCTCTGGATAGATATGAATGTATACGGAAGCAACGGCGATCTCAATATCGGAGATATCCTCGATATAAAGGTTTCGAGACAGGGACTGGGATTGGATCCTTATTCCGGAGGAACTAAAGGTATAGTCGATATGAACGTCTGGTCTAAGCTCGGCAGCGTAGGAAAGATATTCACGGGATTCAAGTACCTCAATATGGATAATACCGTAGGAGAACTCAAGTCTAATTCTGCGCTCGCTACAGACGATCTCGGCACGAACGAGAGATATATTCTCACGTTTATGACGAACGAGATATCGAACACCGAAACTTGGAACGGTATCGCGTCCATTAACGAAACCATATCCACCGTTAACGGCGAGATACTCATAACCAGCGATATAACTCTCGATTCGGGTTACAGCGAACTCACTACCGTGAGCGGCGGCAACAGCGCTACTATCAACGGTCAGGGTCACACTGTCAAGATAACGACGGACGATAACGCTCTTCTTAACGGTTACGTAGGTAAGATACACGATATTATAATCGACGCGAGCGAGACGTCTCTCACTGCGGCTGATATAATTGCCAACGCCAAAGACAAGACCGAGTTCGAGAGAGTAGTAGTTCTCACCAGCAACGAGACTGCCGAGTTTGACAATTCTTATACGAACGTCGTACTCGGTAAGGATCCGACAGGAAATACTATAGCTCCCGATAAGACGATCATCGGCGCAGATAATACTCTAAGCTCCATATCATTCGCTAAGGGAGAATATCTTGTATTCATACTTAAGGAAGGTAAGGTCACGGAGGATAAATATGCCGAGATAGCGTTCGACGGAGCGGAGACGAACGGAGTATATACCGTCGAGTATCTAACGGAGATATCGTCGGCTAAGGCTCTCGGAGTCTTGGGTAAAGCGGACGATATAAATTACGAATTCGAATTGACCGACGATATCGTTCTTGAGAGCGACGTAACGTTCACTAGCAATAATAAGCTCGTAGGCGGAGATAGCGCTACGATAGATATCAAGGGTTATAAGTTTACTATCAATAACGACGAAACAGTCGACAAATCGGCAACTCTTAAGAATATTATCGTAAGAGGCGAAGGAACTCTCGATATTCAGGGAACTTCGAAGGTCGAGAACGTTATCGTATTCGGTAAACTCTTGATGAGCGATGATTCCGACTGCGTAAACGTATGGACTGCCGGCGAAAAGGCAGAGAATGCAGGAGTAGGATATATCAACCTCGGCGAGGTAGAGAAACTCGCGGGCAGCGGAGCGTACGTTGCTGCCGTTACGGAAGACGGTAATCTTTCGGTCACCTTCGGCGACGCGCTTAACGAAGAGAATAGAGGATACTATCTTGTAGGAGTAAGCGTTGCGAGCGCCGTTCATTATGACAACGAAGCTATCATTCTTAACGGTTCGATAGGCGGAGATATAGTTGCCGAGTATATCAGCAACGTTATAGGAAGCGAAAAGAACGTAAGAGCCGAAGGTTCTAATTACGCCGCTTACGTCAAAGCCATCGCCGCTATAAATAAGAGCGATCTACTCGAAGGAAAGACGTTCTTCATGTACGGAGATATAGACTTCACCGCAGTTACCGACGTGAGCGAGGTATTGGCGACTAGAGCGTTCACGCTCGACGGCGGCGACGGATACAGCGTTATCAAGTTCGAAGAACTAAATTCGACTACAGCTCAGATACACGAGAACGTGACCGTTCAGAACCTCATCATAGAGTTCCATCACAGAAGCGACGAGGCTGAAGGAAATATCTTCAGAGGAAAGATCGAGAGCGGCGTTACCGTTATAACGTACGAAGAAACGTTCGAGATAATGGGTACGGCTTACGACGGCACGAATACCAGGATCATAAAGATCAATCATTACGACGCGCATAACAATAAGTACTTCCACGAAGGAAGAACCGTTATGATGAATACGGAGAGGGATTTCGTAGCGTACAGAACGGAAGGCGATGAGAATATCGAAGTTACGACGTTCAGCATCGACGAATTGCCGGAAGGCGTTACCAATATCAACTTCTATTTGCCGATCAAAGTCACTATATGCGGTCTTTCGAGCGATGAAAAGAGGACTGCTCTTATGAAAGGCAACGATCTCAGAGCCGTTCTTACCGAAGAAGGACTAAACGGAGACATCAAGATCAATATCGGCAACGTCAGCGGAAACGTATTCCTCAACGGATACGTTATAGACGGCAACACGATGAGAACCGGTTATACCGACGTTATCTCGTACAGCTACGACGGCGGTGTTAAGAATACGGCTATCAACGTTACCGTCAATATGGTCGAATTCGGCGTAGGTCAGTATATCGTGAAGAATCAGCGCAGCGAGTTCTCGTTCGACGGTTTGGGCAACGATTTCGATCTTATGAGCGGAGCGACCAGCGTGGTCAGCTCGTTCGTAACTCCTAGCGGGGTATCGTTCGTAACTAACGTCGAAGGCGTGAGCGAAGGAAGGATAGACGCAGGCGAATATACCGTTAAGGGTCAGTTCTTTGCAGAAGACGGCGTGACCGTGCTCGGAAGTCTTGATTATAAGCATACGATAGTTCCGTATTCGGTGAGCGCAAAAGATATAAGCGTTCTCACGAGAGAGTACGCCAGAGACGCGAACGGCAAAGCGTTGACGAGCGCTTCGATAGATACCGACGTTTCGGATATCTTCGCTAAGCTCGGCGCGGTATACAGCGAAGAAGAGATAGAGAGTCTCAAGACTGTTTTCAATGAAAACGTCAGACTCGTATACGGCAACGACGGCAGAGTAGGTAACGCTATACCTGTCAAGGCTACCGCAAGCGGAGTCATCGAGAAGAACTTTGTTGTCAACGGAACTCTTCTCCTTAGCGGTAACATAGAAAAGGCAAAGGTAAGCGTAACGCTTTCAGACAGAGAGTATACGTTCGATCCGTTGCGTCAGGGTCATAATATCGCAGGAGACCTTCTCGTAAGCGAAATAATCAACGGCGTAAGCGGCGACGGTAAAGGCATCGTTTCGGGAGATATAAAGAAAGCTATTTCTAAAAACAGCTATCTCTATATTGCCGGTATAAGCGGTATGATAGAGGTCGGAGAATACGACTTGACGAGCAACATAGCTTCGGATAACTATGCTATAACGGTTCTCGGAGAGCCTAAGGTAACTGTCAACAAGGCTGATTACACGGTCGATATTTCTGAAAATACGATGAATAAGCTCTCGTATCTCGGAACCGTCAAAGATCCTAACGGATATTTTGCAACTAGTATCAAAGACAGCGAAGGCAATGCCGTTACGAGTATGAGAGTCGGCGTAGGTTCTTATCCGATAATAGATGAGATCACCACCGTATACGACGGCGTGAGAATAGTAACTTCGCTTGGAGAATACTCGATCACCGCAGAGAACGTATATCTTACGGCAAACGGTACGAGGGTCGGCGAGAACAACTATAACCTGACTACGAATTTGGGATCGATAGGCGTACGCAATATCACGATAAACGACGGCTTCAGACTCATATCTACGTCGTCCGAGTACAACGGAGCTCTTCCGACTTTAACAACGTCGGCGGTAGCGATAGGTATCAATTCGTACGCGCAGCTCAGAGCGGAAGCGTTCTTCCTCGACGAAGAGAGCGCCGTCAACTCCGGCGAACACAGGGTCGGCGTGAGAATAATCAGCGATCGTATCGGAGAAGACGTTACGGAGTACGTTATAGCGAACAGCAGATTTACGTATGACAGCGAAGCGGGATACGGAATATTCAACAACTCGTACAAAGTTACTAAGAGAACGGTCGGTATCGTATATAACAATACTTCGATGACTTACGGCGATAGCATAGCTGATATTATGAGCAATATGTACGCTAAGAAGTTCGATCTTGCTCTTACGCTCAACTTTGTAGGCGCAGACGGCAACGTCCACGCATACGGCGAGCATCTTGATACGGGAGTATATGAAATAGCTTACGCAGTAGGCGACGCGGCTAACGCCAATATAGATAAGAATAACGTCATAAAGACTATCAAGAGCGGCAAGCTTACTGTCAGTCCGAAGTCGGTCGACGTAGTTCTTATCCCGAACGAAAAAGAGATCACTTACGGCGATACGTTCACAGGCTTTACCGCAAGCGTAAGAACTCTCGAGAACGAGGAGTGGAGCCTTGCGAAAGATACGGCGTTCGATTTCGAATACAAATTCGGAAGAACTACGGTAAATAACGATAACGTTTCGGAAGTATTCTTTACGGCAGGCGCTCATACCGTTGAAAATATTACGGTAACGCTTGATAGCAACCACAGACTCAACGCGGTATCCGCAGAGACTTTGACTGTAGCTCCGAAGAAGATAAACGTAACGTTCAAGAACGGCAGCGTAAGCAAAGAGTACACTTACGATAACAAGACGACTACCAAGCTCGACAAGTTGCTCGCTTCCGATGATCTCGTAGGCGCAGATAAAGCTGAGAGCCTCGGCGGTATCTACACTTGGAAGGAAGCTATGGGCAAACAGGACGTAACGCTCGTCGGATTGACCAACGGCAACTATGAACTTGCAGAAGCAGTTGTCGGAGAGAAGAAGCTCAATATCGGAAGACTCGTCTATACCGTTACGGTAGGAGACGTAAGAGCCGACGAAGTAAAGAACACCACTACCGTTAACTTGGTTACGTCGGTAGGCGGAAAAGGAGATTCTATAGTTCTTTCTCTCAACGGAGTATATACCGAAAAAGAAATCGATAAACTCGTCAACGCATATCTCGAAGAGAACAACGTTATCGGCAACGATCTGTACGACGTAGTCTTTGAGAAAGACGGAAAGTATAAATTCGTAGAGCACGACAGAACTCTTGAATACGTAGTATACGCTATATTGCTCGTTGCGATACTTATCGTGCTTGCAATGCTCATATCGGGAATTTCTTCTATAGCGACTATGCCTGCGGCAGGAAAGAGAGACTTCAACTTCGAAGTAGAGAAGAATGCGAAAGCCAACGCGGCGCTTCTTAAAGATATTGACAAGCGTAAGAAGAAGGAGTATAAGAGCGCAAGCAAGATGATGAAGGCAGCGGCTAAGAACGACGTAGCTTTCGACATCGAGAAAGAGCTTTTCCCCGAAGTTTCGGAAGAACAGGTCGAGACTAACGAAGAGTAAGAATAACAAATAACGACGGTTGCTGCGAAGGTGACCGTCGATTATTTTATTCCAAAATATGGATTTTGCTAAGATAATATAATGTAAATATTATGTAAATCTTAAAAAAATATTAAATAGCAAAAAATTAACGATATTGCTTGATAAAATCGCGAAACTATTATATTATAATAACATAAGCACTCAGCGTTTACTATAACGCTACAACTAAAAAGGATGGTATGAATGATGACTAAGAAAATTATGTTGACATTGCTTGTTCTTCTCATCGTAGTCTCGACGACTGTCGCTCTTGTTGCATGCAAGCCTGAAGGCGACGGCTTCGAATTCGATAAGAAACTCATGCAGATAGGACAGTCGGCGCCGACTACTCTCGAGACACTCGATGACTTTATTGAAATAGATGAAAGTATGAGCGCTACCGAGATGATGATGGCAGCAGTTCACAATTACGAGCAGGTTAAGTATATCGCTGTTTCTCAGACCGGCGACGTTACTACTTCTATGCTCGGTCTCGATATACAGCAGGCTGTCGAAGGTCTCCGTATCCGCAAGGACGGCGAAACGTATATGCATAATAATTCTATAACTAAGAAAGCCGGCGGTTTGCCGATAACCATTAAGGTTTTGGAGAAGTATTTTATCGATAATAATAGCGCCGTTAAACTTCTTTCCGCTAATCAGAAGAATATTGTGCTTTACGATCATAAGCTCTACGCTAAGGCCTTTGATATAGATAAGAAATTCGCTAGCATGAGCGAGTTCCAGAAGGAGAACCCGAACGATCCGTCGAGACTCTTCATGTATATCGTTAACGAAGACACTATCGAAAGCACTACTACTCCCGTTAAGAAAGACGGTTACTATGAGTTCGAAGTTAGGTGTAACGCAACCGACGCTTTTGAAGATTATCTCCCCGTTATGAACTATATGCTCAAGGGTAATAAAGGTACGGTAACGAAGAGTACCGAGCTTTCTTTCGTAGTTCAGATTTGGGAAGAGGGCGTATTCAAGCACTATGACGTAGTTGAGCAGTACGATATAAAGATTGCAGGTATCTTTAACGGCGGCGTTTCTCTTAAGTCCGACGTTAAGTTTACTTACGACGAGAAAGAAGTTCCTTGGAATAACTACTACGATAGCGCTAAGGACGATTTCGTTCGTAATCTTTTACCTGAAGACGCTAAGAAGTAAGATATTATCTTGCTTACCGTTACGGCTTATTAAGCTGTGAAGCAAATTTGAAAAAGTGCCATATGGCATAAGAAAATAACGAGACGCTATAGCGATATGCTATAGCGTCTCATTTTATCATAAAATCGGGCGTGTTATAAATACAATAATAATAGTTTCGTTGTCGATCCGATAGAGCGTACGCAAGTTAAAATGTAAATATTACCTTAAAAAATATCGGCTCATCGCATTTAGAAACTTGAAATTTTACATATTATATGATAAAATAAATAAAAGAATTTTTCATTGCCCGTATCTATCGGTATGTAGGAATAAAATATTTATATTTGTCGATTTTTCGGGTTTATTGAGAGGTAATGCAATGAATAAGAAAAAGGTAGGAGCGGTTGCGCTGAAATGTTTTATGTGCGTTCTTGCGGGTTTGATCAACGCGATAGGCGTAGGTCTTTTCCTAGTGCCGTATGAGTTTATCGACGGCGGTATGTCAGGTATTTCATTTCTTATTTCGCACGCGACTTCTCTTCCTATGGGTCTGTTCATTGTCTTTCTCAACTTGCCTCTTTTCATAGTCGGCATAAAGAAATTGGGAAAGTCGTTCGTTATGCCGAGCGTTATAGCGGTCATATCTTACGGCGTTATACTCCTTTTGTTTAATTGGATAGCCGATAAGGTGGAGATAACCATTACCAAGCAGTTGATGCTTCCCGCGATTTTCGGCGGACTTTTATCGGGAATCGGTTCGGGACTCACCATAAGAATGGGCGGCAGTTTGGACGGCGTTGAGGTCGTCGCTATAATGATAAGCAAGAAGATAGATATGCCTGTCGGTAAAGTCGTTCTTCTGTTCAATATCGTCATCATGTTGGCGGCAGGATTTATGTTTAATTGGGAGCACGCTCTCTTTTCGATAGTCGCGTATGCGATAGGTATCAATGCGATAGACTACGTTGTCTCGGGCGTTGACAGGCTCAAAGAGGTCAAAGTCGTCACTGAAAAGGGAGATGAAGTCGCGGACGCTATAACTAACGAGTTCGCGCAAGGCGTTACCGTTATCGACGCGAAAGGTCACTACAGCAAGAGAGATAAAAAAATCATATACTACATGGTCTCCCGTTTTGAGCTTCCTATTCTCAAGAACATCATAATGGAAGTCGACGAGCACGCTATCATCTCTGTATGCGAGACGAGCGAAGCTATAGGTAAGAATATCAAGAACAGAAAGAGTCCGATAATTCCGAGAAGAAAGAAGGCTAAGGAGATAGAGGACATCATCGAAGAGGCGGTAGATATTACCGTCGAGGTCAGTGAAGACAAGACCCTCGAGATCACGAATATCGAAGCGATCATCGACGCTCCTATAATAGAAAACGACGACAACGACGGCGTTGAACCTATAGATCTCTCGACTGCGGCGCTAGCCGACGAAGAGGAAGAAACTCGAGAGTAATAGGCTGTTTTGATATCTTGAAAGTACGCTTTCAAATTTCCCGTTGACACAAAAATTGAAAACGGTGTCGAAAAATGTATTATTTTGACTTCTTTTGTCGAAAAATGTATTATCGGGATAAATGTTGTATAAAATCGTTGAAATTTGTCGGAAACTATGTTACAATGACTACAGTAAATGAGAGACAGCCAGGTTTGCATAAAAATGTACTTATTTGGCGTCATTAATATAAATAAACATATTTACTTGGCTGTGTCGAAATTTACTTGAAGCGTAATAAGTTTTATCGCTTTATTGAGCAAAGAGTCTTATTACGTGATCAGCGACACCTAAGATGAATTTATGATATATCTGAGAAAAAGTAATTATTCTAGATACAGAAGACTCCTTGTTTACTAATGACGAATAATTCCGCAGTCGATGTAAAACGCAAGACCGATATACTCTCAGGTCGAGTCGTCTAGATCGACGCCAAAGATATTTAGCGACACGTTCGCATCGACTGATGGTTTTACGTATTTAAGCGTTTCATAGAAGACGCTTTTTTTATGCCCGTTGGCTTTTTAACAGATGTTATATACGCGTTATTTTAAGGAGCAGAGCTATATGTATTCTAAGGTATAACGTTCGTTTAAGGATGCGTGTTTCATGCGTATCGAAGTTTTATATCACTACGTTTGAATTTATGTTCGGGACGTTGATAATCGGCTCGTTATGTGTTATTATTAACGTAGATATTTTAGCGTATGCGAGGGAAATATGAACGAAACAGAGATAAGAGAAACGCTGGAAGATTTAGAAAGAGAATTCGACTTTCAGCCTATAGGCGAACAGAATCCCAAAATAAAACAAATAAGAGCGATACTTTCGAACAGCAAGCCTAATCCCGAAAAGCTATTCGTTGCCGAGGGATTTTGGATAACGAATAAGCTCGTTAAATACGACGTTGAAATAAAGTCCTTTATAATGTCGAAAGAGCTTATCAAGACGAACGAGGGGCTTTTTATAGCGAAAGAGATGACGAAAAGAGCCGAAGAACTCTACGTCGTATCTTCTCGGGTGTTTGAAAAGATCAGCGAACGGGATAAGTCTGACGGACTGCTTGCAATAGCGAAACTTCCCGCGCGCGATTTGAACGACTTTAAGATAAAGGATAAGAGCGTAATACTCGTGCTCGACGGCGTGGAGATACCCGGAAATATCGGCACAATGGTAAGAGTAGCGGACGGCGCCGGAATTTCCGCGGTATTCATATGCAACCGAAAAGCGCGGCTCACGCACCCTAAGTATATCAACAGCAGTATGGGAGCGGCGCTTTATATGCCCGTCTTCGAGTTCGAGAGCGTAGGGGAGTGCTATTCATATCTGAAGAAACACTCTTTCGAGATATTCCTTGCCGATTCAAGGGCGAAATTGCAGTATTACGAAGAGGACTTCGGTAATAACACCGCGTTCGTTCTAGGCAGCGAGCGCTACGGTATTTCAAGGGAATGGTACGATAAGGACGTCGAGCTCATAGCTATTCCCATGATGGGAGACTGCGATTCGCTCAACGTCGGCGTTGCGGGAACTATATTGATGTACGAAGCAAGCATCAAGAATAACCTCGGAATAAAGAGATAAAGGACGCGGCATAATTTAAGAAGCTCTCGGATCTAAAACGGTTCCGAGAGTTTTTTTTATCCTAAATCACAATAATATTTATATTTTCTTTCGAAGTTATATTTTACAATTTTAAGCGTTCCTTTCAAATAAAATACAACGGCTTAAAAACGCTAAACAAGCGGTATGGACGAGCTAAAGTAACACATTTTCCATCTTTCGAATAGCATATAGAGAGTGGAGACGCTCATCAATAATTAAATAACAAGATTAAGTGGAGATAAGATTATGTGTTGTTGTAATAATGGATGTTCAAGAAGCGGTTGCAATTCGTGCAATCAGTGCAGAAACAGAGGCGGATTATTCTACGCTTTTCCGATAAATAGCAGAAACGGCATTAACAATTTTGCCGATTTCAACAATTCGTGCGGCTGTTCGTGCTGTAACAACGGTTGCGGTTGCAATTCCGCGAGAAACAGCGTATTTTTCGCAATGCCCGTTAATAATAACGGCTGCGGTTGCAATTTTGCAAACGCTTACAGCGCTACGGGTAACGGTTTCGGCGTAAGAAACGGTTCGTGCTGCGGCTGCTGTAATCATTGGTAATACACCTTTCCGATAAAATAGCGAGAACGCCTTTTTAAGGCGTTCTTTTTATTATTCTCAATAAAAAGCATCCTTAGATTCACGCCGCGGTCATTTCAATAATATAATGTAAAAATGTCGCTTTTAATTGAAAAAAACGTTGATATGGTGTACAATTACACTGATCACGGATTTTCGGAGTAACGGTACTATGTTAAAAAGTTATAAGTCAACTACGTACGCTTGTTATTTGGGTAATTTTACGCAAGCGCTTATTATCAATCTTACGCCGATACTCTTCATTCCGCTCAGGGAACTCTTCGGCTTGACGTTGACGGAGCTTTCGATACTGACGCTCATCAATTTCGTAGCGCAGATAGGAAGCGATATCGCTTTTAGCGGACTCATCGATAAGTACGGATTCAGAATATTCGCGGAGATAGGTTCCGCGCTCGCCGCCGTAGGTCTCGTAGTGTTTGCGCTAGCGCCCGTCATATTCGGCGACGCCGTGTACGTAGGACTGATAATAGGTACGCTCATTTTTTCCGTTGCGGGAGGTCTTCTCGAAGTACTGCTCAGCCCTATAGTGAACGCCATTCCGACGGATGCGAAGGACAAGGCTATGAGCGTCTTACATTCATTCTACGCTTGGGGCCAGGTCGTAGTAGTCGTCGTTACAACGCTACTCGTCTATTTCATGGACGCGAAGAACTGGCAGTACATCGTGCTTATATGGCTAGCTCTCCCGATAGCTACGTTCGTAATGTTCGCAATAGTGCCGTTCGCTCCGCCCGTTCAGGAAAGTCAACGCTCGAAGTTTTCATCGGTCTTTAAGAGTCCTATGTTCATTCTTTGTCTTTTAGTGATTTTAGCGGGAGGCGCGACCGAGCAGATAATAGCGCAGTGGAGTTCGGCGTTTTTAGAGGTAGGTATGGGATTACCTAAGATTTGGGGCGATATGATAGGAGTCGTAGGCTTTGCCGTCACTTTCGGAATAGGACGTCTTATATACGGTAAATTCGGCGATAAACTTAATCTCGAGCGTTTGATGCTGATAGGACTCGTCGCGTCGGCGATATGCTATGCGGTCATTGCCTTTTCGCCAAGTTCGGTATTGACGATAATAGCGTTCATGGCGGTGGGGTTTGCCGTGAGTCTGTTGTGGCCGGGCGCGCTGTCGATAGCGTCGTCTTCGTTTCCGCTCGCAGGCTCTGCAATGTTCGCAATACTTGCAATGGGCGGAGACATCGGATGTTCGAGCGGACCGCTCCTTACGGGGATTGTGTCGGATAACGCCGCGAACATCGGCTTTGTCCGCGATATTATGCTGAAGTATTCGCTTACGGCGGAAGAGATAGGTATGAGGGCGGGGATACTTGTCGCCGCGATAATACCGCTCCTCGGAAGCGTCGTTATGTGTTTCATATGCGTCAAAAGAGCAAAGGAGAAAAAAGCGCGATCGGCGGTAAATATCGAAGATTTCGAACAAAACTCGGATAAAAATTAGAAAATTTGACAGATAACAGTTAAAACATACATATATGTACCGGCAAATTTGAGATGAAACTTTGCGATTGCGATAAAATAGAGCTTTGATTTGCGTTTATTATCGCTTAAAAGATTTAGATATATTTTATCGTTTTATGAGCGATGCTCTTGAGTTCGACGATATGAGGAACTATCCTGAAACTATTAATTGCCTTCTTTGAAACGGTATGATCGACGAGGGCTACCCGAGAGGAGATGATTTTTATGGAAAAGATGCTATTACATGCGTGCTGCGCTCCGTGCAGTACGTCGGTTCTTGAAAGACTTCAAAACGATTTTGAGCTGACCGTGTACTTTTTCAATCCTAACATATATCCCGAACGCGAATACGGAGTTAGAAGAGACGAGATGAGGGATTTTCTTAAAACAGCGTATCAAGACGGAATAAAAGTTATAGAGGAAGAATACGACCATAACGACTTTTTGAACAATGTGAAAGGACTGGAGAACTGTAAGGAAGGGGGAGACAGATGCAGAGCGTGCTTTGAACTGCGTCTTCTCAAGACGGCAATGAAGGCGAAAGAACTGGGATTTAACACGTTCACGACGACGCTTTCTGTATCTCCTTATAAAAATGCAAAACTTCTCAACGAAATAGGAAATAGCGTAGGACAAGCCGTAGGGATAAAGTATTATGAATCGGATTTTAAGAAAAAGGACGGATATTTGCGTTCTATAAGGCTCTCGGCGGAATATGGGTTGTACAGACAAAACTATTGCGGTTGCGAGTTTTCTAGAAGAGGTGAGTGCGATGAAAAAAAAGAATAACAAAAAATTGCTTCGAAGATTCGTAAGTTATTATAAAAATTATAAGGGGCTCATGGCGTTCAGTCTCTTCTGCGCTCTTGTCACGGCGCTTTGCGAAATGACGCTTCCTCTCATAGCGAGATATCTTACGGGAGTCGTTCAAAACAGATTCGAAGATCTGACGCTTTCGCTCATACTTATCGTTGGCGCGGCATATCTTGCCGTGCGTCTCATAGATACCGCCGCCGGTTACTTTATGGCGAATCAAGGACACGTTATGGGCGCAAAGATGGAACGAGATATGAGACGCGATCTTTTCGCTCATCTCGAAACGCTTTCGTTCGACTACTTCGACAATACGAAAGTGGGGCAGATAATGTCGAGGATAACGAGCGACCTTTTTGACGTGACGGAGTTTGCCCATCACTGTCCCGAAGAGTTCTTTCTCGCAGGAGTTAAGATAGTGACGTCGTTCGTTATACTTTCGACGTTCGATATATATCTGACGCTCATAATATTTGCGTTCATTCCGATAACTATAGCGCTCGGATTGCATTTCCGCAAGAAAATGAGAGCGGCGTATACGAAAAACAGGCATCAAAGGGGCGAGATCAACGCCGACGTCGAGGACTCTCTTCTCGGAGTAAGGGTAGTCAAGTCGTTCGCAAGAGAGAGCTACGAGGAGGAGAAGTTCGCAAAAGGCAACGAAAAATTCCTCGACATCAAGAAAGAAACGTATAAGTACATGGCGTCGTTCGCGTCGGTAACGAGGATGTGCGAAGGTATAATGTACGTCGCCGTCATTTTTTTCGGCGGACTGTTTATGCTGTATCTCGATCTGTCGGTTCCCGATTTCGTAGCGTATCTTCTTTACGTTACGACGCTTTTGACGTCGGTAAGAAGGATAATCGACTATACCGAGCAGTTTCAGAACGGAATATCGGGCATAGAACGATTTTACGAGATAATGGATATAAAGGCGAGTATAGTCGGCGGCGAAAAGGAACTTACCGCAGTCGACGGGAATATTAAGTTCGAGAACGTTTGCTTTTCGTATAATGGGAATAAGGACGTGCTAACGAATATCGACCTTGATATTAAAAAGGGCGAAAACGTCGCTATAGTAGGACCTTCCGGAGGCGGAAAGTCTACTTTATGCAGTCTAATTCCGAGGTTTTACGACGTGACCGACGGCGAGATAACAATAGACGGAGTATCGGTCAAGGACGTAACGCTAAAGTCTTTGAGAGAAAATATCGGCGTCGTTCAGCAGGACGTATATCTCTTTTCGGGGACGGTGCTTGAGAATATCGTTTACGGAAAAATAGGCGCGACTATGGAGGAAGCGGTGGAAGCCGCAAAGCAGGCGGGCGCGCACGAATTCATATCGAAACTGGAAAACGGATACGACACTTACGTCGGAGAAAGGGGCGTGAAGCTGTCGGGAGGAGAAAAACAGCGTATCAGTATAGCTCGCGTGTTTCTCAAAGATCCGCCGATACTCATACTCGACGAGGCGACGTCGGCGCTCGATAACGAGAGCGAGAGAGCCGTTCAACAGTCTCTCGAAAGGCTGATGAAAGGACGTACGACGCTCACGATAGCGCATAGGCTCACGACCGTTAAAAACGCATCGAGGATAATCGTTCTAACAAAGGACGGTATAGCGGAAGAGGGAACGCACAGAGAACTCATCGAGAAGAGAGGATTCTACTACGAACTCTATTCGCTTTACGCTTGCGAAGGCTGACGGCTTTTGCAATGACAAAAGATCTCCGTTTGTAACGTACGGGGATTTTTTTCTTTTTCTATTGCAATGATATAGATTATTTGATATAATAAGACCGTATAATCTATATTTATATAATATATTAATATATGGCGTCGCCGTTATATCGGAGCTATTGCTATCGGTATACGAAAGACGGCGAAACTATTCAAAAGGGGTATGTATGAAAACAGGCGGAAAAATTTTGACGTCGGTTTGCGTCGTATTGATAGTCGCGATAATGGGTTTGACTTTCGCAGGGTGTCAGGGAAATGCCGATCACGACAGCTTTACGCTCAACGGTTGGGAGTATATCGCTCTTCAAAGGCTCGGGAAATCGGCAAGCGACGTCGATATAACGAAACTCAGAGTCGAGGACTTTATAGACCTTAGAGGTATTTCCGACGCCACTTATCTTTATAGCGGCGGAGAAAAGGCGGCGAACGAAGAGGGATGGTATCCAACTCTCATAGATAATTTCGATGTAAAGTACGAGACCGAAAGCGGTCTCGATCCCGAGATATGGACGACGTCTCGACACGACGTGAGATGGGAGAGCCAGAAAAAGAGCCATCCCGAATACGCTAATTATTGGTGCAGTAAAGCAGTATCTGTCGAAGACGGCGTCGCCGTTATAAAGGCGGGTTACGAGGACGACCACGTCTGCGAAATTTGCAATAGCTACGGATACAAAAAGGGACGCTTTACGGGCGGATTCGAGACGAGAGCCGAAGTCGTTACGGGAACGGATGCGAACGGAAAGAGGGAGTATTCGAGCAATATATTATGGGCGCAGGCTTTCGGATATTACGAAGCGAGAATAAAGTTTCCCGACGCTGACGGGATGTGGTCGGCGTTTTGGCTTCAGGGCAACGAGATGAGAGAGATAGGATACGACGGCGTCGACGGTACGGAGATAGACGTCTACGAGTCGGCATTCAGAAAGAATAACGATAAAGTTTCGCGTATGGGGCACGCGCTTTTGTGGAACGGTTACGGAAAGAGCGGAAAGGTCGACGATCAAATAGTAAAGCTGGAGCAAGATCTTTACGACGGAGAGTTCCATACTTTCTCATTGCTTTGGACGCCCGATTGTTACGTATTCTTTATCGACGGATACGCAACGTACGCAACGAACGGCGGCGGAGTGTGCAGAGTTCCCGAATTCTTGAGATTCACTAACGAGATAGACGCGGGCGACGGCTACGGTCCTCACGGGCAGGTAATAGGAAAGTTTTCGCACGATATAACCGCGGCGACCTACGTCGATTATATAAGAGTATATCAGAACGAGAATTATGAAAAGTGCGTCGCGCCGAGCATAGACGGTAAGCCTTATTCGAAGGATAACAATTTCGAAAGCGCCTTTAAGAGCGATTACGACAGGGCGAACTGAAAATTTTGATATTTTGGCGATATTGACGAATTTTATTAATAGCAAGAGGAAACGGTATGAGTAAGCTGAAAAAAGAATTGCTGATCGATGTGGACGACGCGAGAGCCGTAGGACAGAGCGCGATATTCGACGATATACGTATAACTGTCCTTACCGACAGGATGATACGTATAGAGGTGGACGGCGAGCGTACTTTCGAGGATGCGCCTACCGAGAAAATATGGCATAGAGCTTTCGAAAAGCCCGATTATAACGTAATTGAGAACTCCAAGTTCATAATAGTGACGACTAGATCGGCGTCTTTCAAGATAGATAAGAATAAGCGGAAGCTAAAGAGCGTAAAACTACTTGGCGGAGAAGTCGTCACTAACTTCAAAAAGGGAAATCTCAAGGGAACGTGCAGAACTCTCGACGGTACGAGGGGAAGACGGAAACTCGAGGACGGCATAATTTCGCGTAGCGGCGTCGCCATACTCGACGACAGCAGTTCGCTAACTTACGACGGCTACGGGGAAATACACGAAAGAGAGCATGATACTCTCGATATATACGTCTTTGCGTACGGCAATAAGTATAGAGAAGCCGTAAGGGATCTTTACAGACTGACCGGAGAGGCGCCGCTCATACCGCGGTTCGCTCTCGGCAACTGGTGGAGCAGATATAAGGCGTATACGCAGGAAGAGTATCTGTCGCTGATGGACGACTTCATAACCAAAGATATCCCCATAACGGTTGCGACCGTAGATATGGATTGGCATCTTGTGGAAAATATTCCCAAAAAGTACAGGACTAAGGAGATGAATCCTTGGGACGCTACGGGTTGGACGGGATATACGTGGAACAAGGAGCTTTTTCCCGATTATAAAAAGTTTTTGAAAGAACTTCACGATAGGAATCTGAGAGTAACGCTCAATCTTCACCCCGCTCACGGAGTCAGAGCGTACGAAGATATGTATATGGATATGGCGCTCGAGCTCGGCGTAGATTACAGGAACGAGGATCCCGTAAGATTCGATCTTACCGATCCTGAATTCGTAAACGCCTATTTTTCAATTCTGCATCATCCTTATGAAAAAGACGGGGTCGATTTTTGGTGGATCGACTGGCAACAGGGAAATAAGACGAATCTCAGAGGTCTTGACCCGCTTTACGTTCTCAATCATTATCATTATCTTGACAATGCGCGAGGAGTGAAGAGAGGTTTGATACTCTCGCGTTACGCCGGCATAGGCAGTCACAGATATCCTCTTGGCTTTTCAGGCGATACCACTACTAACTGGAAGTGTTTGAAATTCCAGCCGTATTTTACCGCGACGTCGAGCAACGTCGGATATACGTGGTGGAGCCACGACATAGGCGGACATATGGGCGGCGCTAAGGACGACGAGTTATACGCGCGTTGGATACAGCTCGGAGTGTTTTCGCCGATAATGAGACTTCACTCTACGAGTAACGATATAATGGGCAAAGAGCCGTGGAATTATTCGAAGCCGATAGAGAGGATAGCGGAAGGATATTTGCGTTTCAGACATTCGCTGATACCGTATATTTACACTATGAATATGCGTACGCACAAGGACGGACTTGCGCTGATAGAGCCGCTATATTATACCAATCCCGACGACGAGAGAGCTTACCGCTTTAAGAACGAATTTATGTTCGGAAGCGAGTTGTTGGTCGCTCCGATAACAAGTCCTACGGACAGACGTACGCTTACGGCTCCCGTGAAAGTATTTTTACCTAAGGGCAGATGGACGGATATATTTACGGGTCAGGTGTATAACGGCAATACCGTTGTCGAGATGAACAGAGGTATCGACAATATTCCCGTGCTTGCGAAAGAGGGAGCTATCATACCGCTCGCAGAACAGGGAAAAATACTCTCAAGCGTCGATAATCCCGAGACAATGCGTCTTTTGGTCTATAAAGGTACCGGAGAATTTACGCTGTACGAGGACGACGGCGAAACGTATGAGTACAGAAACGGCCGCTTTGCGACGAGAAAATTCGCCATAGACAATTCCCACGACAGAATGAGTTTCACGATCTTTCCGACGGAAGGCGATATCAACGTAACGCCCGAAAAGAGAAAATATATCGTCACTTTCAGCGATGTCATCAGATACGTAAGAGCAGAGATAAGGATCAACGATTCCGTTATAGCGAGCGAGCTTTCCTCAAAGAACGGCGTCATAGAATACGAGGCAGAACTTTTGCCGACTGATAAACTTATAATAAAACTTATCGGAGCGGTAACGAGAGGCAACGGCAAACTCAGCGAAAATATCATGCGTATCTTCAGCCGATACCAGTATTCCAATATAATAAAGACGCAACTCTACAAAGAGTTCAAGGGCGTAGAAAGCCCCGCTTTATTGAAGTCCAAAATAGAAGACTTCACGATCGGTAACGCTCACCGTCGGTTGTGTTCTCAACTGAAAGAACTTCTCGGTATGGAGTTTGATATAAAACGCAGTAAATAAGGGGAATTTATGAATAAAATAGAAGTCAGCATATGGGAAGACGAGTATTGGTACGCGGCGGAGGTGACCGAGGGTATAAATATGCCTTTCAACGCCGATTCCGATATCGAAAGAGATATAAGGGTGGCGGGAACGGAGAATCAAACTTCGCCTTTTCTCATAAGTACGAAAGGACGCTATATTTGGAGTAAAGACGGATTCGTCTACAGAGTAAAAAAGGGAAAGATCAAGTGCAAAAATTCGCCGATGAAACACGATATCGAGATATTCGACGGATATAGGTCTCTAAAGGGCGCGTACCTTAACGCCTGCGCAAGATTCTTTCCGCCCGACGGCAAGCACCCCAACGAGCTCATGTTCAGATATCCGCAGTATTGCACTTGGATAGCTCTCGGTACAGAGCAGACGGAAGAAGGTATCATCAATTACGCAAAGAGCATCGTCGATAGCGGTATGCCCGTCGGAGAACTCATCATCGACGACGGCTGGCAGGAAAATTTCGGGTCATGGGACTTCGACGCTAAGAAGGTGCCGCATCCGAAGGCGCTTGTCAAGACGCTTCACGAAATGGGATTCAAAGTGATACTTTGGATATGTCCCTTCGTGAGCCGCGACGCTATCGATTACGATTATTTGAAGTACGGCGACTTGCTTGTCAAAAAAAGGTCGGGCAAAATAGCGTTCAGAAAGTGGTGGAACGGAAAAGACGCGCTCATAGATATGTCTAATCCCTCGTCAAGAGAATGGTTCAAAAGCAAATGCGACTATCTCATGAACGAGTACGGCGTGGACGGATTCAAACAGGACGCGGGCGACGCGTTCTATTATAAGGACTCCGATATTACGTATAATGCGGTCGACGCGAATACGGAGAGCAAACTTTGGTGCGAATCTGCGAGAAGTCTTGATTTTAACGAGATACGAGCATGCTTTAAGTGCGGAGGAATGGGCATAGCTCAGCGGCTTTGCGATAAAAGACATAGTTTTACGGGCAACGGACTCGAACAGCTCGTGCCTAACGCATTGATGCAGGGAATTTTGGGTTATCCTTACTCTTGTCCCGATATGATAGGCGGCGGGGCGATAGGAGATTTCAGAGACAAGGACGAATCGGAATTCGATATGGAACTTTTCGTCAGATACGCGCAGGCTAGCGCGCTCATGCCTATGATGCAGTATTCGTTTCCCGTATGGAAATTGAAGAACAAGAGGATCGCGGAGCTTTGCAAGGAAGCCGCTGCCATACACGAAGAATACTCCGATTATATAATGAAACTCGTAAAGACTGCTTCGAGAACGGGCGAACCTATCGTCAGATATCTTGCATATGAATTTCCGCACGAGGACTTTGAGAAGGTGAACGATATGTTTATGCTCGGCGATAAATATCTTGTCGCTCCCGTCACGGTGAAGGGGCAGTACGAGAAAGAGATAAGGCTCCCCGAGGGACATTGGAAATACGTCGACGGCAACGTATACTCGGGAACGGTCACAGTGGGAACGCCTATCGAGATACTTCCGGTATTCGAAAGACTTGACGAAGAAAATCGTCTTTTGGGCATCAGAAAGAAATATAATTGATGAAAACGCAATACTTTTGCGATACGCTTTTGATTTTTATCAAAAAGTAAACAAATTAATAGGATAAGAGAGAATATTATGGACAGACTGGAAAAATACGTTAGCATAGTCCCTTCGAAACAGCAGTACGATCTGCAGAAAATGGGAGCGTACGCGTTCATCCATTTCGGAATGAACACCTTTACGGGTAAAGAGTGGGGCGACGGACAAACGCCGCCGAGCGAGTTCGCTCCCACTTCTTTGAGTACCGATCAGTGGTGCGAAGCGATCCTTTCGGCAGGGTTCAAAGGCGTTATTCTGACTGCAAAACATCACGACGGCTTTTGCCTTTGGCGAAGCGACGTTACGGAGTATTCCGTTAAAAATTCGCCGTATCAAGGCGACGTCGTCGAGGAGCTGAGTAAGTCGTGCAAAAAGTACGGGCTCAAAATGGGACTCTACCTTTCGCCGTGGGATAGGAACAGCGAGTATTACGGAACGGATAAGTATAACGACTTTTACATAGCTCAGCTTACCGAATTGCTCACAAGATACGGCGAAGTGTTCGAAGTATGGCTTGACGGCGCGTGCGGATCGTGGATGGACGGGAAGCCAAAACAAGTATACGATTTTGAAAGAATATACGATACGGTAAGGAAACTCCAGCCGAACGCCATCATTTCAAATTGCGGTCCCGACGTTAGGTGGATAGGTAACGAAGGCGGTCTTACGCGTGATTCAGAGTGGAACGTCGTTCCGAAATTCAACGCCGACGTGCAGAAGATAATGGCGAGCTCCCAGCAAGGAGACGATCAGGATATGGTCGATATCGATTGCGTGGCGGACGATCTCGGCAGCCGCAAAATACTCGATAAGTTCGATGAATTTATGTGGTATCCCGCTGAGGTCGACGTTTCGATACGTCCGGGATGGTTTTATCATTCGTCGCAGGACAATATGGTGAGAAGCATAGACAACCTTCTCAATATCTACTACAATTCGGTCGGCGGCAACGCGATGCTCCTTCTCAATATTCCTCCCGATAAGAGAGGTTTGATACATGAGAACGACGTTACAAGACTTAAAGAACTCGGGGAAAGAATAGAGAGCGGGCTTAAAGAAAGAGCGAAGGTCAAAAACATCAGCGCAAGCCGAGAGAAAAAAGATTACCCCGTGTCTAACCTTTTGAAAAAAGGCGTTTACAGCCCCGAGCGCAGCGATAAATACGTAATAGACGTCAATTTTAAGGAAATAAGCAAGATAGATAAGGTGATGATCTGCGAGGACGTGACCCATTCTCAGAGAATCGAGTCGTTCGAGGTATTCGTCAAGTATAGAGGCCGTTCGAAAAGGGTATACAAAGGAACGACTGTCGGTATGAAGAAAATAGCTCTTTTTAAGAAATGGGTGTATGCCGACGGTATGATCTTAGTTATAACTTCGTCGAGAAACGAACCGTATATCGAAGAATTCTGCGCGTATATTTCCGACGGTATGTTGCCGAAGAGACCGAAGTTTATCAAACTCAAGAAATTTGCGCATAAGATGGGATATTTGGCATACGTAAAGAGAGAAGAGAAGAAGAAAAGGAAACTCAATAAAACAAATAATAACTGTTGATATATGCGACTCTCTCTATCATGTTTTGATATCGTATATATGATATTATTGACGTATCGAATAAAGTGAGTCGGAAATTTATGCGTTTTAAGCGGAGCGGTAGAATATGCCGCTCTTTTTTATTAGAAGCGAAGCTTTGTATGGCGTATGATCTTGACGATAGAAAGCGCCATAGTTATAGGACGCTCGATAAATCAGGTTTAGTATTTTTCCAAAAATCTCCTTTTGCTCGAAAGGAACAGGTAAATAAGAGCGTCAAAAATATTTATATCCAATGTAAGACGCCGGCGAATCGTTATATCTATAGATGGCGAAACTAAAAATCGTATGCTGAAAATATAAAAAGGGTATAAAAAAACAATGCTAGTTGAATAGCATTGTTACCTCATAAAATTTTCATCCCTTTAATCAAAACTTGAAGTAACTGCCATTGTTATTTTTACCGTAGTGGGAAAGAACAATAGCTTCCTTGTAAAGACTCCATAACTTCTTGAACATAGCGTTTACCTCCTTTTTCTATTTATTTGCAGCGGTTTATCCCGTTTGCACCATTATAATAGCACTTGTATTATGTGTTGTCAAGAGAAAAATATATATTTTTTATGATTTTTTTATTTTCTTTATAATTAATGATTTGATTTTGATTTTATGAGGACTTTGATATATTCTATTCCTTATTTTATGTATTTGATACTTGCATATAATTGTATGTTATTAAATTTTATCTATTTACATGAAAAGTTTTATATTTGATTAAAATCATACGCTTATTTGAAAAATTAATTTTATTAAGAAAATATTAATATTTTTGATAAATTTTGTAAAATTACTCGCAAAAGTCGGATATTTATATGTAATATTTGTTAAAGTGTAAGTATGGAACGAGCTTTGTCTTATATGCGGTTCGAATTTACATTTATTTTTATATTTGTTGACTAAATTGATGATTTATTATATAATATTAACATAAATACAGATAAGGCTGTTTGGAGGTACATAATTTATGACTTTTAAGGAGTTGTGCGAGGGAGCAATCAGTAGGATCAATCCGAGAGAGATTTCGGGTCACATGTCGGCGGGCAACGTTATTGCTGCGATCGAAACTAAGAGCGGAAAGGTTTATTACGGCGTAAGTATAGATACTTCTTGCGGACTCGGAATGTGCGCTGAGCGTGTCGCTATTGCGAATATGATCACCGACGGCGAGTCGGAGATAGCTCGTATGGTCGTTATTTCCGAGACCGGAGAGCTTATGATGCCGTGCGGCGCTTGCAGAGAGATGATGATGCAGCTTTCGCCATCGAGCGGAGATATAGAGATATTGACCGATCTTGAGAACCAGAAGATGATAAGACTTAAGAGCCTTTTGCCGATTTGGTGGGGCAGTTATAAGTTCGATTGATAGACGACGTTTTTTTGTAGATACGTTTATATCGGGTCAAATCATGTAATTTCGGGCGCAAGCGTTTTTATACGCTTGCGTTTTGTGTTTGAAGATAGTATCAAAAAATATCGGGTAACGTACTTTGACGCCAAGTAAGCTCGATAGGGAGCGTATCGGCTTGGAAAATATATGATTTTATGATATGATGAAAGCGTATAAGGTTCGTGCGGAAGGTATGGCAGTTTAGCGTTTCGCGAAGGCGAGGAAGTTTTTGCTTGTCGTTAATAATATATCATTATGAATAATAGGGACAAATTTGAAATGAAAAATATTGACGTAAGACCCGCGACGTTTTCGGAACTCGAGCATTGGTGGGATAAAAAGATAGTATTGCATCCGTTTGATAACGCTTACAAAGTATGGAAAAAGTGTTTTATATCGGAAAACGCAGACGGTAAAAGAAGGACTTTTTTCGCGTTCGACGACGGAAGATACGTTGGACAGGGTACGCTGCTTCTTTATGGCGACGACGAAGAATTGACGCGCGGAGACAGAGCGGAGATAATAAAGCTCGAGATAGAGGAAGAGTATCGCAATAAAGGCATCGCCACGCTTATATATAAGAGAATAGAAAATCATGCGAAAGACGTCGGTATAAAATACCTGACTATCGGAGTGGAACCTTGCGAGATAAGAAATATGCAGATATATTTCCATTGGGGATTTACTAGCTTTATAAAAGTCGACAAGGAAACTTATCCGCCTAAAAAGGTCGGAGAAGATGGCGAGACGATAACCGTTCTTTATTATGCTAAAGAGGTATGAAAATATAGGTCAGGAGTTTTGTTGAAGACGGAAAAGATCGACAGTAAATATTTTTTATAAAAAGTCTGCTTTAGATATTGCAAATAAATAATTTTGTAAAGAGTAATAAACTTTATATCCGGCGATTTGTCTGTAATATGGATTTTTGGAAGCATTTATTGGTTTCAATGCAAAGAAAAAAATTAATCTTGTAAGAGTTTAGGATTTTCTTGTTAGGAGTATTGTAATATAGAAACATAGGTAGTAAACTTTGTTACTCTTTATGAAAAGGATGCAAGAAAATTGATTGAGACTGCCTTTGGTAGCGGATATGTACCGTATAAATGTACTTCAAAAAATGAAATTAATCACTATCATTTATCTTTAGTAGGTCAAAATTATCCATTTCGTTGGGAGTATGATGTCGACGGGCAAATAAAGATAAGATCGATACATAGTTGTTATTTAATAGGAGAATGAAATGAAAGGATTAGAAAAGGCATTAGATATAATAGAAGCGAAAATAGGAAAAAGAAAAGATTTTGTAGTGCAGGATGTGCTAGACTATTTTGATGATGAGGATATAGTGGAAATATTGCCCGTAGTTGAGAAAAAAGGTGATGATATAAAAGAAGTGCCGTCACTACTTGAGCTTGAGCACTATGGAATCACCGGAGAACGAACCGAAGAACACGGTTTCTTGGAGTTTGATTATTATCCCGGGGATACATTCGAAGGACAAAAATTAAGTGGTCATTGCCTACTTATAAAACAAAACTACTTGAGAAGAAAATATGGCGCTGAGTATGAAAAATATTGCGAAGAGAATGCGGGCTTGAGACATATATATGGATTTATAGATGTACAAGCAATAATGGTGTCAACAGTTAACGGAGAACATATAACGTGGTATGATACGACTGCGATATATCCTCCGTTTGAGGAAGCTACGATATTGAAGGCAATGTGGATATACAAAAAACGGAGCTCTGAGACTGATATATATGAGATGATAATCGATACTGAAAATTACATCGAAGGCGAGCTTAGACAATGGCGTGATCGTTGGGAAAAACGAGCAATAGAATTGTTCTGCAACGATAACAATCAGCAGTGAAACGCCATTGATGTGAAAATGAAAGGATTAGAAAAGGCATTAGATATAATAGAAGCAAAAATAGGGAAAAGAAAAGATTTTGTAGTGCAGGATGTACTAGACTATTTTGATGATGAGGATATAGTTGAAATATTTCCTGTAGTTGAGAAAAAAGGTGATGAGATAAAAGAAGTACCGTCATTACTTGAGCTTGAGCACTATGGAATCACCGGAGAACGAACCGAAGAACACGGTTTCTTGGAGTTTGATTATTATCCCGGGGATACATTCGAAGGACAAAAATTAAGTGGTCATTGCCTACTTATAAAACAAAACTACTTGAGAAGAAAATATGGCGCTGAGTATGAAAAATATTGCGAAGAGAATTCGGGCTTGAGACATATATATGGATTTATAGACGTACAAGCAATAACCGTATCAACGGCAGATGGTGAACATATAACTTGGTTTGATACGACTGCAACATATCCGCCTTTTGCAGAGGCTATCATATTGAAGGCAATGTGGATATATAAGAGAATAAATGGAGAGATAGACCCAATGGAAGAAGATGAGGATTATTATTTTGAAGGGGAATTGAGTCAATGGCATGATTACTATGAAAAGGATGCTATTACATTGTTTTGTAACGGTAAAGAATAGAGCATACATTAGAAGAAAGGAATAAAAATGAAAGGATCGGAAAAGGCATTGGACGCAATAGAAGAAAAGCTACGAAAGAGTAAAGATTTTGTGTCGTAGAATCTATTCAATTGAACGATGATGGCTTTTTGCGGCGATCGTCACTTACATTTATAAATATCAAATTTCTTGACATATAGTCATAGGAAGTTTATTATAAATAAGGGTCTTGATTTTGATAAAGATTCTTATTTTTATGTGAGAGGTAGAAAAATGGACGGTATTATAAAGATACACGCTCTCGAAAAGAGTTTCGGCGACGTTAAAGCGGTCGACGGAATAGATTTTGAGGTGGAAAGGGGAAGTCTTTTCGCTTTTCTAGGCGTAAACGGAGCCGGTAAGTCCACAACGATAAACGTTATAGCGTCTATCATCGAAAAAGATAGCGGCAGCGTGATCGTTGACGGATATGACATCGACGAGTCGGTGGATAAGATAAAGTCGCTTATCGGAATCGTTTTTCAGGGTTCGGTTCTCGATAAAAAGCTGAGCGTTAAGGACAACCTTGCGATAAGAGGGAGCTATTACGGGCTCTTCGGCGATGCGCTGAAGAGTAGGCTCAACGAGATAGCGGAGCTGCTCGATCTCAAAGAAATACTGAAGAGACCTTACGGAAAGCTGTCGGGAGGACAGAGACGGCGCGTAGATATTGCAAGAGCGCTGATCAATACGCCGAAGATACTCATACTCGACGAACCTACGACGGGACTCGATCCGCAGACGAGGAAAAGCGTATGGGATATAATCAATAAGCTAAGACAGGAAAAATCAATGACCGTCTTTTTGACGACGCACTATATGGAAGAGGCGAACGAAGCCGATAACGTCGTTATAATAGACAAGGGAAAGATAGTCGCGGAGGGAACTCCGGTATCTCTTAAAAACAGATATTCTAAAGATTACGTTTACATCTACTGCAAAGAATCGGAGTACATATCTGGCATATTGGATGGTAAAACGTATTCTTATCACGACGGCGCGTACAAAGTCGTGCTGGATAGTTGCGAGGAGGCGAGAGATCTGATAGTTTCGCATCCCGATATATTCGGCGATTTCGAAGTGAAGAAAGGAGATATGGACGACGTGTTCCTTAACGTTACGGGAAGAGAACTTCAAGGAGGTCAAGCGTAATGAATCTTAAGAACGATATGATAACTCTTTCGAGTCTTGTAAAACGCAGTCTTAAAGTATTTCTCAAGGATAGAATGACCGTCTTCTTCTCGCTGCTTGCGCCTATAATTATTCTCGTTCTCTATATTCTGTTTCTTGGGGATATTCAGGTAACGTCGATAAAGTCGCAGTTCGATTCGTTCGGCGTAAGCGTCGACGATAAATTGATAGGGGCGTTCGTCGATTCGTGGATGCTTTCGGGAGTTATGGCGGTCTCGTGTATAACGGTATCGTTTTCCGTTAATACAGTAATGGTCCATGACAGAGAGAACGGCATCATAAACGATATGATATCTTCTCCGATAAGGAAATATCTCATCAATTTCAGCTATATCGTTGCGAATTTCGTGATAACGTCGGTCATATGCTTTGCTATACTCGTCATTGCTTTTGTATATATCGCGATATCGGGATGGTATATCTCTGTAGGCGAAGTATTCGGCATCATCGGAACGACGTTGCTCTCGATACTTTGCGCTTCTCTTTTTTCGGTATTCATCACTAAGTTTTTTAAGACCGAGGCGGCTCTCGGCGGTTTCATAGGAATACTCAGCGCGGCGATCGGTTTCCTTTGCGGAGCGTATATGCCTATCTCGATGTTCCCAAAGGCTATTCAGTATTTCGTGCTGATAATACCCGGTACCTATTCCGCAGGTATATTCAAGACGCTCTTTATGTCGGGCGCTCTTGACGAGCTTGTGAACGAGGTCGGCTATGAGCAGCTCAAAGACGGACTTATCAAAGATTTTTCGATAGAACTCGACTTTTTCGGTAAAGATATAGGCGCAGGCGTAATGCTCGGCATATTATCGGCGTTTACGGCGTTGTTCCTCATAGTGACCGTCGTATCGGCGTTCATGAAGAAGAAAACGACGCATTTTCCCGTCAAAACGGGCAAAACTCGGAAATTATAAAATAGGAAAACGAAACGTTGATTAACTGATGAAATTGTGATACAATAATACGTGTAAAAGTTTTCGGAGGAAACGGAATAATGGAAATAAGATTTGTCTCCAAGAAACCTTGGGTGAACGCAGATATCAAATTGAAGAGGGGACTCATGATAACCACCGCTATTATGGCGGTCATCGGCGTCATATGCGCTATTATCGGAGTGGTATTAACGGTGTATCAAGAGTATGCGGTAGGTATAATCAGCATAATAGTAGGCGTTTTCATTCCCGTATCGTATTTTCTTATCAACGTATTCATGCTAGCGGAGCAGAGGAAAAAGTTTGATAAGAACTTAATCGTAGAATACGCTTTTTTCGAAGATCGTATGGAGGTAGTCGAGCTGTCTAACAATTATAAAGCTAAGAGCGTCGTCAACTATTCGGGACTTTTGTCTCTTAAGGTGCGTATGAGATATTTCTTCTTACGTTTCGAAAGCGAAAGTTTTGTAATACGAAAGAGCGACGTTAAGGCGTCGAGCGACAGGACGAGAGCCGTTAACGAACTCATGGTGTATCTAAACTCTAAGATCAGAGATAATATGTTGGCAAAAGAGTCGACGTGCGCTACCGACGAAGCTCCCGAGAGCTGTGATGAAGAAATAGAAGAGATAACGGAAATAGCATCGGAGATCGACCTTAATAATGAAGAAAGCATCGCTTACGCGCAGGACACCGGTGAATATGTAGAAGATGAGCGAGAGTCGGAATGTGAAGAAGCTGCTGAAGGTAGCGACTTCGCTATGGATAACGGCGAATTTGAAACGGACGGCGATAGCGATAACGAAGTTGATGCCGACTGCGTAGAAGAGATAGGCGAATCTGGCGAAGATGATGAAGATAATGAGGAAGATAGCGAAGTTTTCGAAAACGATGATTTGATCGAAAACGGTATTGAAGGCGAATATGAGACGCTAAATATGCCGAGCGATATTGGCGGCGACGCTATGGAAACAGATGAAGAGAGCAATACCGAAGACTCTTATTTTGATAGCGTTGACGAGAATTTTGACGAAAGCGTCGAGGACGAAGATAAATAAACGCGACGACTTGTAAAAGAAAATTCTTAGCGAAAACATAATAAAAACTTAATAATTCTTAAATATTTTATGTAAAAGTAAGTTGTTTTGCATTATACATTGACAACGTAAGACACGGCGTTGTATAATGTAAAATATGAAATTGGCTTTTTATTAGGTCAATATTATCGGTTAAGTTTAGATTGTATGAGGTGTGTATGTTAAGTATCTGTATCAGTGACAAAGGTATGTTGCTCGTAGATGCGGCCATCAAGGGAAAGAAAAAAATCGTCGTCAAGAACTTTACTAGAGCTGTCGGCGACGGCGCTTTCTATATGAACGAGAATGGTTTCGCCGATTACGACCGCGTTAGGGAGTATCTTGTAGCGGCGCTTAACGACTTGGGAAATAAGGATAAGAAAGCCTACGTCACCATCGACAGCGCGTCTATAGTCTATGAGGAGATCAGAGTTCCCTTCCAGACGGATAGGAAAGTCAAGGTCGACCTAAAGCAGTATATGGCAAGATTCGGCGCTAAAGCCAACGCATACGTAGCCGACTACAAACTTAACGGAAAGGAAAAGATCGAAGGTCGCGTTATGTGTAACGTCAGCGTTATCTTCGTATACGCAAAGGTCATTTCCGAAATTTCTAGACTTATGAACAGCGTCGGTATCACTCCGCTCGCAGTGGATATAGCCCAAAACGCTTCGCTTAAGATAATCAATAAGTGTATAGAGGACACGACCTGTAAGTTCGATAAAGAGTTCATTCTTCTTGACTATAAGCAGGATTTCGTTACTCTCTATCTCTACAAAGACGGCGTGAAGTGTCATACGGAAAACTTCGAAATGAAGCAGAAGAACGGCACGAGAAGCTACTTCTTGGAGCTTAAGACGAAGATTGACGTCATTAACGATATAGCTAACGAAAGAATGATAACTCCGACGAACATCTACGTTACGGGAGAAGTAATGCAAATCAAGTGGGCGTTGCAGAAGTTGGCGAACGTAGAGGATATGAACGTCAATCAGTTGCCGATGCCTAAGAAAGTTATCAGGAATATCAAGAATATCGAGTTCAACGAGTATTACGCGCCGCTCGGCACGTTGCTTAGATCTATTAATTAATAGGATTTTATAAACGTTATACGATAGTAAAATAATAAACAGGAACGGTGAAAACCGTTCCTGTTTATTATTTTACTTTTTATAAAAAGTATTGAGATCGTTTTATCGCATATATCAAAACATATTATCGTATCTTGAATACTTACTTAAGAAAGAGAATTTGCCGATCTTGATATTATATTTTGGCGGCTGCCGCCGCGTTATATATGACCCGCTTATTATTCTCTGTCTTTCAGTTCGCTTTTATAGTATAGAAGAGCCTTTGCCAGTTGGTCGGGACAGCTCGTATTTCCGCGGCATTCGACGCCTTCGAGGAGAGATATTATCTCGTCGATATTTCTTCCGAGACATAGCTTTCGTATGCCTCGGTGATTGCCTATACATCCGCCGACGAATTCGACGTCCGTTATGCAGTCGTCTTCGACGCTTACGTTTATTTCTCTTGCGCATATTCCGCGCGGCTTGTATCTGAATCGCATGGGATAGTTCTCCTTTTATTGATCTTAGGCTTGTTATTCTATAAGATTTTCGTTGATCAGTTCGTATATGACCGCGGCTTTGTCCTTCCAGTTCTTGTATATCCACTTTGCGGTGATACGGCTTGGAATATTCAGTTTCAGCTCGAGGAGCGGTTGTTGCTCCGTAGAAGGCAATATCTTCAATATGACCGTATACGTTCCGTCGTCGTTTTTGAAATAATCGGAAAAATATTCCTGTCTTTTACGATAGTTGATACGGTTCTTTGATACCTCTTCTTTTATCGATTCTCTTATCGAAAGTGGGATCTTGTTTGGAAAGTGGATAAGGCATGAGCTTCCGTCGTTCGTTATGACGTATATAGGGCTGGAAGTTTTGCCGACGTTCGTGATGAACGACGAGTTGATGAGCTCCGAAATAGCTTGCTTGCAGTCCATATAAGAGAGCCAATCGTTTTCATTGCATATTTCGATGAGAGTCTCTTCGCTGAGAGGCGTCTCCATTTGGTCGAAAATGTATAGAAGGATCAGTTTATTCGTCGTTGCGTCGGTCATCATAGTATTAGCGTCCCCTTATCGATAGAAGATATTATCAGTCTTTTAAGATGTACGGCGATAACTCCGCGATGAGATTGTCGCAGTCGTTATTGTATATTTCGAGTACGACGGGGGAGTTAAGGTCAAGGCTGAATATACCTAGTATAGACTTTGCGTCTACGACGTATCTTCCGCATCTCAGATCCATATCGTAATTGTATTTTGTAACGATTTGTACGAAGTCCTTGACGTATTCTGCCATATTAAGCGATAACACTATTGATTTCATTGAGCACCTCTAAAACGTAATTGTATATTTTGCGGCGATCGCGAAAACTATCTTTGACGGGATAATTACCGCGTTGCCTTCATAAATGTAAATTATTCTCGACTTTCATAAATAGTTACAATGCCGACGTAAAATTTTCTCCAGTAGGCATTTGATATTCGATAAAGCCGCCAATGAAGTCGGGTCTGTGAACGTCGTTTTGCGTCTCGATCCGACATTTCATAACAATTATTTTACAACAAAACGATAGCAAAATCAAGTGAAAGAGCTTATTTTAATTGCTAAAGCCGTAAGCCTCGTTAAATCTTATCGCTATCGTTTGCTTAATGCCTTGCAATTTTTTTCGTATATGTGATAAAATAACAGTATCAATACAAATCGTCAAGAGGAAAGATATGAAGAACACGGAAGCCGAAAAGGCGTATGAAGATATAATGTCGCGATGCAGAGACCTAAGAGACGGTAGATTCATAATGTCGTCTAAGAATATAGGAAATCTCCTAAAAAGCGTCGTGGCAAATCAGGAATCGTACGGATATCTTTATAAATGTAACGAAGTTTACAGCTATAAAAACGAGCTGAAACTTGCTCTTCAGCACTCTAATTTCGTTCTGCCCATCAATAAGGGAAAGATAGTCGTGCTCGTTACCGGACTTTTACGGCAGTTCTTGCTTTACGAGAGCGGGGATAAGGACGGCTTCGATTTTTATCTGTTCTTGCGCAAATACTATCCGGCTATTGATATCGACAAATCATTTTCGCTGTTCATAGACGGAGTTATTTCTCCGTATGCGAAGGCGTTCAAGGGCATGGTGGACGACGAAGGCGTATATATCGACGAAATCGAGGAGTCTAACGAACTTGGCGAAGAGCTCAGTATAAGCGTAAAGGAACAGCTGTATCCCTGTATATCAAAGCTAAGTGACCAGATCTCGTCTGCTAACGGCATTAATCCGACGTTAAAAAAAGAGTATCTTACTATGCTTGACGGTCTAAACTACGTGCTCGAACTTGGCAATACGAAACTTTTGAAAGTCGTATATATAGGACTTAAGCACACGATGTCGTCATATCGCGACGGCGAGGCGCACATGAAGTTCATCGAAGATACATTGACTGCTTACAGAATGTTATGATAGTATGATACCGAGCGTTTACGAGGCGTGATATTGCGACGTATAAACTAAATTGCAGTAAAAAACATTAGTCCGATAACTGTCGATGACACTTCTAACTCTATAGCAAGTATATAGTTGGCGCTGTAAATCGGGGATATAACGTTACGAGTTTGCGGCAAGGAGATTTTGCAAAGCTCGTTCTCGGCAGGCTTTATAAAACTTCGTATAAAAGAGCTTTATCATGGAAGAATCAAAAGAGATGATGGAGAAGTTTGCGGCGTCGGGATGGGAACTGCTCTCTCTGCCCGCACTAAGGTGACTCGAGGGAAATGCCGACGGAGACGAATTGATTTCGGCGATAATGCGAGCGGATAAGGAATGCGGAAACTGCGGCTGCGAATTCGACCCTTTATATAAGAGAGCGATAGAGCGCATTTAGAGCGCGATCGTTTTGAGTTTGTTCGAATAGTATTCAATACGCGATGATATTAACTAACGTTTGCCTCTGTACGCCGTTTTCCGGTCGGTGAAGTTTATTGTCATATGGGCGGCGATTGTACCGCTCGAGGTTAGTACGGTAAAATATCTGGTCAGTCACCGATAAAGTAACGGTTGCATATAATAAATGTAAAGATTGCTAAAAAAGTAACGATTACGGACAAATTTGATAAAAAGCGTTTGCAAAATTTTATATATAATGATATAATTTCTAGGAAAGATCGAAAAGGGTATTCGAAGCGTTTCGGATACGCCTTTCTTTAAGTAAAATATAATATTGTATAAGGAGATACACAATGGCTAATTTTACAAACAACAAGCAGGTTTTGGATTTTGTTCAGAGTAGAGTAGAGCTTTGCAATCCCGATAAGGTAGTATGGATAGACGGCTCCGAGGCTCTTTACAAGCAGCTCGAGAACGAGGCTATGGCGACCGGCGAGATCATTAAGCTCAACGAGGAACTTCTTCCCGGTTGTTTCCTTCACAGAACGGCGCTCAACGACGTTGCCCGTGTAGAGGGACGCACTTTTATCTGCTCGAGAGAAGAGATCAATGCAGGACCTACCAATAACTGGAAGGATCCTAAGGAAATGTACGCTACTCTTAACGCTATCCTTAAGGACGCTTATAAGGGCAGAACTATGTACGTTATTCCGTTCTCTATGGGACCTGTAGGTTCTCCGCTTTCTAAGATAGGTATCGAGCTTACCGATTCTATCTACGTTGTTCTCAATATGAAGATAATGACGAGAGTAGGGCAGAATGTTCTCGACGCTCTCGGCGACAGCAATGATTTTGTCCGCGGTACTCACGCAAGATGCGAGATAGACGAGGAGAAGAGATATATCTGTCACTTCCCTGAAGATAACGCTATAATTTCCGTTAACTCCGGTTACGGCGGTAACGTTCTTCTCGGCAAGAAGTGCTTCGCATTGCGTATCGCTTCTTATCAGGGTAGGAACGAAGGCTGGATGGCAGAGCATATGCTGATTCTCGGCATCAAGAAGCCGGACGGCAAGATAATATATATGGCTGCGGCTTTCCCGTCGGCATGCGGAAAGACCAACCTTGCTATGCTTATCCCGCCGGAAGGCTATAAGAAGGCAGGTTACGAAGTATTCACGGTCGGCGACGACATCGCTTGGATCAAGAAGGGCGCAGACGGCAGACTTTACGCTATCAATCCTGAGAACGGATTCTTCGGCGTTGCTCCCGGAACTAATGTTAAGTCCAATCCTAACGCTCTCGAATCGACGAAGAAGAATACTATCTTCACGAACGTCGGATACGATCCCGAGAACAAGACCGTATGGTGGGAAGGACTCGACAAGAATCCGCCTAAGCATATGATTGACTGGAAGGGCAACGATTGGTACGCAGATTCTTCTACCGAGAAGTGCGCTCACCCGAACAGCCGTTTCACCGCTCCTGCAGTGAACTGTCCTTGCCTCAGCTCGGAGTTCGAGAGCAAGGTAGGAGTACCGATCTCCGCGTTCATCTTCGGCGGAAGAAGAGCAAAGACCGCTCCGCTCGTATACGAGGCTCGCAACTGGACTAACGGCGTATTCGTAGGCTCGATTATGGCTTCCGAGACCACGGCGGCAGCGTCCGGCGCAGTAGGCGTAGTAAGACGCGATCCTATGGCAATGCTTCCGTTCTGCGGATACCATATGGGAGATTACTTCCAGCATTGGCTCGATATGGGCGCAATGATAGACGACGATAAGAAACCGAGATTCTTCAACGTCAACTGGTTCAGAACCGACGAAGAGGGTCACTTCATTTGGCCGGGCTTCGGAGATAACCTCAGAGTTCTCGATTGGATGATAAAGAGAATAGAGGGTACGGTAGACGCCGTAGAGACTCCGATCGGTTTCGTTCCGAATGCAGAGGATATCAATATCGAAGGTCTCGACGACTTCTCGATAGATACGCTCAAAGGTATTCTTAACGTTGACAAAGAGACTTGGAAGGGCGAAGTCGAAGGCATTAAAGAATTCTATAAGAAGTTCGGCAACAAGCTTCCGAAAGAACTCGCAAAAGAGGCAGACGCTCTCGAGGCTAGACTTAACAAGTAATATCGATATGATAATAGAAAAGATCCGTACTTATTCAAGTACGGATTTTTTTATGCGCCTATCATATTATTTACATAACGCCTATAAATAGTAAGACGCCGATGAAATATGACGCGCATAAGTCACTTTATATACAAAAACAATTATACATATAGATAAGTTTTATGATTTTAAGGGATAAAGCAAGTTTCTTTTACCTATGTCGATACGTTAGATCGCTAACTTCGTATAGCCTGCGTTAGTATCGATATTAGGATGAAAATTATATGGTTTATAATAAAATATTTCATAATAACCTTATCTGATATTGACAATAATCAGGATAATATGTTATCATATATCCGACCAAATAGGTCGGAATTAAATTTGCGATCGTAGTTTTGCGTTATCAAATATAAAACGTGCGACAACGCAGCTGAATGCAAACGAAATAATATTAACTATGAGAGCGGTTGCTATCAAAACTTTGATCAAATTATACAGGGAGTGATTCTATTATGCAAAAGGAACGGTTCGATGTTGAAGGTATGACGTGTTCGGCGTGTTCGTCTACTATAGAAAAATGCGTCGGAAAAGTTGAAGGCGTTGAAAAGGTCTCCGTCAATCTTTTGAATAATTCTATGGAAGTTGAATTTGACGAGAATAAAATAGATCCTTCCCGCATTATCGATACAGTTATAGAAGTGGGATATTCTGCGAAAGTCAAAGGAAATGAAAATGCTAAAAACAAAGAAGGAGAGAAGAAAGAGGACAAAGAATTCAAAAACAGCATCAAAAGGCTCGTAGTTTCTATAGTCTTTACCGTCGTACTCATGTATTTTTCTATGGGTCATATGATGGGGCTTCCTCTTCCGAAATTATTTCACGATAATGCGCTGATAATGGCGCTTACGCAGTTCTTATTGACTATTCCCGTGATCGCGGTCAATTATAAATACTATACGAGAGGATTTAAGTCGCTGATAAAGAGACATCCGAATATGGATACTCTTATTGCGATAGGTTCGCTTTCCGCGCTTGTGTACGGCGTCATAGCTCTGTATATGATAGCGTACGGACTGGGTATCAGCGATAGCGAGATAGTGGATCGTTACGCTATGGATCTGTATTTCGAATCCGCCGCGATGATACTTACTCTTATTACGCTCGGAAAGACGCTCGAGGCGAGAGCTAAGAAAAAGACGGGAGCGGAGATAGAGAAACTGGTTGGACTAAGACCCGATACGGCGGTCGTTATTCGAGGCGACGAAGAGATAGAGATAAGATTTGACGAAATCAATAAAGGCGATATAATAATAGTCAAAGCCGGCGAAACCATAGCCGTTGACGGCATAGTTGTAGAAGGAGAAGGCAGCGTCGACGAATCCCCCATTACGGGCGAAAGCATACCGGTCGAAAAAAGCGTCGGAGACAGGGTGATCGGAGCGTGCCATCTAAGTTCGGGATATATCAAGTTCGAGGCGACGAACGTAGGCGAAGACACTGCATTGTCTACGATAATAAGGCTCGTCGAAGAGGCGTCTGCGACAAAAGCTCCCATCGCGAGGATAGCCGATAAGATAAGCGGCGTATTCGTGCCCATAGTTATCGCTCTATCCGCGATCGCGTTCGCGGCGTGGCTCATTGCGGGGAAAGGCTTCGAGTTTGCGCTCTCTATCGGCATATGCGTACTCGTTATATCTTGCCCCTGCGCTTTGGGACTTGCGACACCTACGGCTATCATGGTAGCCACGGGAAAGGGGGCGGAGTACGGAATACTGTTTAAGAACGCCGAATCACTCGAACTCGCGGGAAAGGTCGATACGGTGGTTTTCGATAAGACGGGAACGATCACCGAAGGCAAACCGAAACTCGTAGGAATAAAAGCGATTGGCATAAGCGACGAAGAGCTAATAAAGATAGCTTATACGCTCGAAGACAGATCCGAACATCCGCTTGCGAACGCCGTTAAGGAGTACGCGGTTCTAAGCGGGTATTCAAAATATTCCGAAGTTACTTCGTACGAAACTCTTAAGGGTATGGGTATAGGCGGCGTTATAAACGGAGAGAAATATCTGATCGGAAATACCAAGCTGAGCGACTCGAAAGAAGGAACCGATATTCCTGACGAATGGAAGAATAGCGGTAAAACTATAGTATATGTATATAAAAATTCTAATATCATCGGTATTCTTGCGATTGCCGACACTCTCAAGGCGACGTCAAGAGAGGCGATAGAGAGATTGAAGGCGCTCGGTATAAGGTCGGTCATGCTGACGGGCGACTCGAAGGACACCGCGGCAAGCATTGGATTAGAAGTCGGGATCGACGAAGTAATAGCAGAGGTCTTACCGGAGGGCAAAGCGGATACTCTTAAGCGGCTTAAAGAAGAAGGACATACCGTCGCAATGGTAGGCGACGGCATCAACGACGCTCCTGCTCTTGCGATAGCAGATATAGGCATAGCGATCGGCGCGGGGTCTGATATAGCTCTCGAGAGCGGCGACGTAGTTCTCGTCAAGAGCGATATAAAGGACGTCGTAACGATGATAGAACTAAGCCGCAGAACCATAGTGAATATCAAGGAAAATCTCTTTTGGGCGCTCATCTATAATTCGATAGGCATACCGCTCGCAATGGGCGTGATATATCCTTTTACGTCGTTCAAGCTAAGTCCGATGTTCGGAGCGTTGGCGATGAGTTTGAGTTCGGTATGCGTTGTCCTAAACGCGTTGAGACTGAGACTGTTCAAACCTGACTTTTTGAGAAAAAGATCGCGCGTAAAAGCTGTTGACAACGGCGTATTAAATGATACAATTAATGATAGCGAAGACGTCGGAGAAAGCGACGGCAACACCGTCCGCGCCGATATGGATATAGCAAATACAGATATGGGCTCAAATACTGATACCGATAAAAATATTGATATAGATAATATTATAAATGATTTGGCGGCGAATAAAGCGAAAAATAACCGCCGCGATAAAGAGAATATGGAGGATATGAATATGACTAAGACGATATCTATCGAAGGAATGATGTGCAATCATTGCGTTATGCGCGTTGAGAAGGCTCTCAAGGGGCTCGGCGGCGTTGAGGAAGTTACGGTAATGCTTGCCGACAAGAAAGCTATAGTTGTCGGAGAGGTCGACGACGAAGCTATAATATCGGCGGTTTCCGACGCAGGCTACAGTGTGACTGATATAAAGAGATAAATAAGTAAAGCGAACGTATCGCCGTTATTTCGCATACGCTCTTAATCGTTATTTTGTCAAGGCGTAATTAGATATTTTATTTGCGTCAGCTTTTGCGTTTATATAAAGTCGGAAAATACAGTAAGAGCGAACGAAAAGATATGTTTTTGCGTCCTGTTATTAATGAAAAATTTATATTGAATAAAGAAAAAACAAAAAATTTATCGGAAAAGATACGAAGAATATGATCAGTGAAAAAATTAAGGCAAAACTTAAGGATCTGCCCGACAGCAGCGGCGTGTATATAATGCTTTCGAAAGACAAGCAGATATTATACATAGGCAAAGCGAAAGTTCTCAAGAACAGGGTGAAACAGTATTTTCAAGAGGGAACAAGCAAGACTGTTAAGGTAATGAAGCTCGTAGAAAAAATCGACGACTTTAATTACATTATGACGAATAACGAGATCGAGGCGCTAGTTCTTGAAAATAATCTTATCAAAAAGCATAAGCCGCCGTATAATATTCTTCTCAAGGACGATAAAAACTATCCGTTTTTGCGTATAAACCTAAAGGAAGATTTTCCTAGGATCGAGATAGTGAGGAAGTTAAAGCAGGACGGCGCGAAATATTTCGGACCGTATATGCAGGGCATTTCCGTCAAGGAGATAACCGAGATACTGTATTCGGCGTTTCCCGTGAGAGAGTGCGGGCTGAATTTTTCAAAGATACCCAAAAACCACAGACCGTGTCTCAATCATCATATAGGCAGATGTCTTGCGCCTTGCGCAGGGCTATGTACTAAGGGCGAGTATAGACGCGTTATAGACAAGGTAGTTTCATTCCTCGGCGGAGAGGACAAAGAGGTCGAGGAGATACTTTATAAGAAGATGACGTCGGCGTCGGAGGAAGAGGACTTCGAGCTCGCTCTGTTCTATAGAGACAAGCTCAAGATACTTGATAAGATAGTGCGAAAACAGATAACGGCGTTGCCGAAGAATATCGACATTGACGTATTCGCAATAGCTTCGAACGGCTTTAATACCGTAGTTTCGTTGCTCATCGTAAGGGGCGGAAAACTGCTCGGCGGACATAAAGAAGTGATACTCGACGTCAGTTCGGACGAGATAGCGCTTGCGAACTACATTATGAGCTACTACGATAATTCGCTCTTTAACGCTCACGAAATAGTGACGGCTATCGACATCGAGGGCGCGGACGTTATCGAGGAATATCTCAGCGAAAAGTCTGGACGCAGAGTCAACGTTCTTTCTCCTAAGATGGGCATAAGACGTCAGCTTGCAGATATGGCTGTCAATAACGCCGTCGATTATCTCGAAAAGTCGATAGGGCTCATGGAGAGGAAAGAGAATATGACGATAGGCGGTATGACTCAGCTTCAGGAATTTCTAAAACTACCCAAGATGCCTATCAGAATGGAGTGTTTCGATATTTCAAATATAAGCGGCAGAGACAAGGTTTCTTCAATGGTCGTCTTTACCAACGGCGAACCCGACAGATCGCAGTACAGGCGTTTCAAGATACGCACCGTCGAGGGCGCGAACGACTTTGCGTCAATGAAAGAGACGATTACGCGCCGTTTTATGCGCTACAAAGAGGGGAAGGATTCTTCGTTTTCAAAGCTTCCCGATTTGGTGGTCATAGACGGCGGTCCGGGGCAGTTGACCTACACAAAACAGGCGCTCGAAGAGGTGGGTATGACTGATCTCAACGTTATAGGACTTGCGGAGAGATTCGAGGATATTTATCTTTTTGATAGCAATGTTCCGCTCAGAATGGACAAGAACAGTTACGGACTCAGACTTCTTCAAAGACTGCGTGACGAGGCGCACCGCTTCGCGATAACTTTTCATAGGAAACTTCGCGAAAAGAGACAGGTCGCGAGCGTCTTGATGGAGAAGATAGACGGACTCGGCAAGAGCACTTTCGACGCTTTGATGGATAAGTTCAAGAGTATGGAAAATATTGAGAAGGCTACCTATGACGAGCTTATCGCTATTCCGAGGATGAGGAAGAGCGTCGCGGAGAATATCGTCAAGTACTTTAAGGATAGCGACGCGGCGGGCGGTCTAAGCGGAGAACTTGACGAGTGACAGGACGGCAAACTAATCTATTGATATATGACTAAGCTATTGATATATTGATATTATTAATAATATTATATATAGTATCTATATTCATTGCCAAAGCGTTACGCAGTACGAAATGCTATTATGCGAATATGCTGATATATTGATATATTATATCGCTGACGTAAATGCGGTATATGAAAAACGGCGTCGGTATCGTCTTTTCTAATGATTTAGATGATCGGTTTGGCTGGAATTAAACGCGTATGATAAGAGGCGGCTTTTGCCGTCTTTTTTGTCGTTAGCGGCGTCAAGCGGATGAAAGGATATTATTTTTAGCTTATACGTAACGCGTAATTGTGTATTTTCGGTAAAAATCGGGTGTCGATGGAGTTATTTTTGATTATCGGCGATAATTTGAATTTACTTATCGAGAATAATGTGGTATAATTCACTGTATAATTTAATCGTTGCGTTATGCAAAAAGGAGAAAGTAATGGAAGCAAAGAAGATTATTTATAGCGGTATTCAGCCTTCCGGCGTGATAACGCTCGGTAACTATGTCGGAGCTATAAGTAATTGGCTTGAGCTCCAGAAGAGCGAAGATACGCAGTGTATATACAGCATAGTAGATATGCACTCTCTGACCGTTAGGCAGGACCCTGCCGAGCTGAGGAAGAGGACGTTATCTTTTTTTGCTCAGTATCTTGCGTGCGGACTCGACCCCGATAAGAATATTATGTATATTCAGTCGCACGTTTCCGAGCATGCGGAACTCTGTTGGATACTCAACTGCTTCACCTACGTAGGAGAAGCGTCGAGAATGACGCAGTTCAAGGAAAAGTCTGCAAAGCACGCCGACAACGTCAATATGGGACTTATGGACTATCCGATATTGATGGCGGCGGATATTCTTCTGTACAATACTTCGCTCGTGCCTATAGGCATCGACCAAAAACAGCATCTCGAGATGGCGAGAGATATAGCGGCGAGATTCAATAACATATACGGCGACGTATTCACTGTTCCGGAGGGCTATATCCCGACGACGGGCGCTAAGGTCATGAGCCTTCAGGATCCGACTAGCAAGATGAGCAAGTCCGATCCCGACGAGAACGCGACTATCATGCTCATCGACGATAACGACGCTATCAGGAGAAAGATCAAGAGAGCGGTTACCGATTCAGATTCGAGAGTGTATCTTTCGGATGAGAAGCCCGGTATCAAGAATTTGCTCACTATCTACGCTTCGTGCAACGGCATTTCGCTTGAGGACGCGGAGAAGGCGTGTACGGATATGAATTACGGGACGTTCAAGACGGCGGTCGCAGACAGCGTTGTCAACGTTCTCGAGCCTATAAGGAATAGATACCTCGATATAGTCGGCGACAAGGAGTATATCATGAAGGTCGCTAGAGAGGGCGCCGAGCGCGCTAAGTCGATAGCGTTTAGGACGATGAGAAAGGTATATAAAAAAGTAGGGTTCGTGGAAAGATAATGTTTGGATACGTTATTCCCGACAAGCCCAATATGTTCATGAAAGACTATTCGCTCTACCGCGCCTATTACTGCGGACTTTGCAAGGCTATAGGCGAGAGATGCGGCGAGGCGATGCGATTTTTGACGAATTACGACGTCACTTTCCTCTCGCTACTCGTACGCGGAGCGAGAGGGGATAAGGCGAATATCAAGAGCGAGGGCTGTATACTCGCTCCGCTCAAAAAGAAGCCTGTCTTAAAGAGCGACGCGCTACTCGAGAGGATAGTCGACGTCAACACGCTTCTTGCTCATTATAAGTGCGTAGACGACGTCAACGACGATAGGTCTTTTTCCAAAAAGTTTATAGACGGCGCGGTGATAAAGAGACATTATAGACGCGCTGAAAAGCGCGAGAGCGAGCTCGCCGCCTTAATGGAACGGTATTTTAAGGAGCAGTCGGCGCTGGAGAAGGCTAACGAGTCGAGCGTTGACAGGGTAGCGCATCCCTTCGGCGTTATATTGAAGGAGACCGTCAGGTCTCTTTCGGGAGAGAGTTATACGGATAGTCTCGGCGAGCTGTCGTATCATCTCGGGAGATTCGTGTATATACTCGACGCTATAGACGACGTAGAGAGCGACTTTAAGAAAAAGGAGTATAATCCCTTTTTGGTAGGGTATCATTACGAGTCGAGGGAAAAGTTCGACTGTGACAGAGGCGAAGAAATAAAGTTTATCCTTTATTCGACGTACAACGCGATCAAGGATTCATATAGTAACGTTAAGATGATTTCGAACGAAGGCGTTGTGACCAACGTCCTTTGGTACGGGTTGAAGTCCCGTATCGACGAGATTCTCGGGAGGAAATGTAAATGCAAAAAGACCCGTATTTAGTATTGGGACTGGAAGAGGGAGCTAGCGAGAGCGAGGTGCGCGAGGCGTACGCAAGGCTAAAGGACCGCTATTCGGCAGACAGATTCTTGGAAGGCGAAGTAGGTATGGAAGCCACGAAGAAGCTCTCCGAGATAGAGCTCGCCTATTCCGAATGTATCGACGATCTCGAGAGAAAGCAGCAGCTCGAAAATTTCGGAACGAGATTCGTAGACGTCGAGAAGTCTGTCAAGGACGGAAATTACGACGACGCTCAGAGGCAGCTCGATAATATCGACGTAAGAGACGCCGAGTGGCACTACTATCAGGCTATGGTGTACTTCAAGAAGGGATGGCATACCGAGAGCAAGAAGCAGCTCGAGATATGTATCGCCCTCGAGCCGTATAACGCGAAGTATAGCGGCGCGCTCGATAAGATGAGCAAATATATTGATGATACCGCAAACGGCAAACTGTCGGGAGCCGATAACGTCGCAGGCGGACAGCAGAGAGCGGGTTACAGCGAACCGAATTACGGCAACGCCGAGGCGGGAGCTAACGCGTGTTGCGATACGTGCTGTCTCGCTATGTGTTGCGACTCGTGTTGCGAGTGTATGGGCGGAGACTGTATTCCCTGCTGTTAAGGTGATAGTATGAAGAGGTCGCGCGTAATCGCTCTTGCAGGTATCAGCGCGGCGCTTGCGTATATAGCGGTGCTGATATCTTTCTACGTTGATATGATGACTCTTTCGCTGAACGCTGTCGCGGCGGTTGCGATAATGTTGCCGCTTACTACGGACAGCGTCAAGAGCGCGTTATTCGCTCTGTTCAGCGCAGGAGCGTTAGCTATGCTCACGATAGGGATATACGGATCGCTTTGGTTCGCGATATTTTTCGGTAGCTATACGGTCATAGCGTATCTGCTTGACTTTAGACTCTACCGAGTGGAGAGACTGCCTAAGGTTCTCCGTATAGCGATCATCACCGTCGTTAAGCTCGTCTATTTCACCGCGGCGTTCGTCGCGATGTGGTATATAATGGATCTGTTCGTCAATATGGACGGCATAGAGGAGAATATCCCCGTGTGGCTGTTCGTCGTCATATCATATATCGCGTTCTCTCTCTACGACCTGCTTATGCGGCTCGTCTATATCAATCTTAGACGAATATTGAAGAGCCGCATCTTCAAGAACTGAATACGGCGGCGATGCCGTTACCGATGTTTTTAACGTTGTAGTAGATCGGGCAAATACCTTTGCTGTACCGTCATATGTCGATTTAATACCAATTTTGCGGTCTGTAGCTATTTAGTTTTCACGGCTACGCGATTACCAAAAATATGAATTAGAAGAAAAATACATCTCTTGTTACGATAGATGTTCTTTTTATATTTATATTATCAAGCATTTTGTACTCGAAAGTCAATAGTTTTTGCTAATTTTATAGGTTTTATGCATAAAAATATGTATCTTATGTTTTTTGACACTCAATTTTCTTCAAAAAGAACATCTATCGTAACAGGAGATGTATTCGAGTAAGGATACAAAGTCGATTTTTAAGAGGTAAATTTTGGATTTGCCTCGCTTTTCGTTTTCAAAACGAGAAGGATCAGAATAGGAAGTGCGGAAGAAGAGGAGATTGGATATGAGTGTTATCAATAATAAAATACTAAGATCAATCAGCATAATTTTTGTCGTTTTCATATGTTTGATGATGATATTGTGCGTGGCGTTTAACGTCAATACGGATACATCGTATGCGTTAAATGTAAATATGGCATACAAAGTAGGTCCTAATGGAGACGGTAGTCAAATCGGCGAATTATATGAATTAGAAAAAGAAAGTTTTAATACAACATATCTAAAAGAATTATTTTCCAAAGTTACAGGGAAAAAAGATGCGACTATTGACGACGTGAATACTTTCATCCATGAGAACGGAAAGGAAGATTACGAAAAGTACGGGAAAAATTCTTCTTCGGCGCTCGCTTCACAGCCGTATTATGTAGTACCTTCTTCAATTATAAACGCTAACGTTAACGCTCAGAACGTTGATTGTGGCATTGTTATACGAATTTTGAGCTCAAATTTTTCAGTAGCATCGTTAACTCTTGATAATAGAGGTCACGTGATAGCCACTTTAGTGACAACAGGTCACACATATTCGCCGGTTGCTTGGTCCGAAGGCGGTAACGTAAGAGGAGCCAACGTATACAGTTCTAGCAAAGTTAGAGAAAAGGCTATGAAGACTGATAGTTTATTTTATGATGCGAATAAAGAATTTATAGAAAAATTTTTAGTACAACCTAAAAATATCTTATATCAACAGACGGAGTCAACGTTCACAAGAATCGGTGGCGGTAATTTTATAAACGAGGCTCTCAGCAATTTATCGAATGACGGAGGAAATACTGTTCATTATTCACCTGACGATACGTTTAACGGCATCAGATACGACGCATGGGGCAATGATTATGTATGGGTACCGTCAATTATAGAGACAGGTACCAAAGTATTTTTGAGAGATGAGAGCATATGGAAATTAAGTAATGAACAATTGTCTTTGGGTAGCAGTACTTCAAATTATTGGACACGTTCTGGAAATTTTAATTTTTACAATAAAATTAGTACTATATCGGATAATAGTCATGTTATTGAAGAGGTAGGAACACCATGTTATATTCGTCCAGCTATTCACTTAGATCTTAGCACGGCATATAATAGTTCGGCATATCTACTACCTCCTACAGATGTCAGCGCTATGTATAGCGGAAATCAAGTAACTTTGTCGTCTCTCGATAAATTGCCCGATTGGTACGACTCGGATAAAATTGACGTTACATATGACAGCGGAATGATAGACGTAGGAGAATATACGTGCACCGCGACGATAAAACCTGAGATCGCGGATTTAGGAAGAATATTTGCAGGAACTCCGGATACGTCGATCGGGGAGAGTCCTACGGTCAGGAAATTCAAATTCACGATAACTAAAAAGAAGATAGGAGCGACGCTCACGCTCGACAGCGCTACTGGCTTGCCGAAAGCCGCGTACATTAGCGGAGAGATATATTCGGGAGACATAGGAACGAGCGGAGAGCCTCAATTCGGTTTCACGTACAGCGGACGCGACGGAACTTCGCACACTACTCCGAACGCGGTTCCTACAGCGGTAGGTAAATATAAAGCCGTACCTAAGATAATTAACGAATGTAACTATGAAATAGATACGACTAAGAATCTAAGCATTGATTTTGAGATCAAAAAGAAAGATATAAAGAAGCCTAGTATCAGCGGAGCTAGCAGTTACGAGTACGACGGTAGCGACAAGACGTTCACGCTAAGTAACGTGACTGGCGACGTCAAGATAACGGCAAAGCGCGACGACAGCACGCCTACAACGCAGAGCGACGGAGGTATAACGGTGAATACCGACGGAACGCTCACCGCAAAGAGAGCGGGCAAGTACGTAATAACGGTAATGCTTGCAGATAACGGAGCTAGCACGCAGTGGGAAGGCGGAACGAGCACTGCGGCGTACGATATGACCGTGGAGATCAAGAAGAAGACGCTTACGGTTACGGTCACTCACGACAGTTGGAGTTGGGAGACGGGAGCGGACGAGAGCAAAAGGCAGA
>CAJUMY010000004.1 GCA_910587685.1 uncultured Christensenellaceae bacterium | reverse complement strand
TCATGTGCTTTTTATTCTTTTCTTTCCTATTCAGTTTTTAAGGTGCTTTATCCCGCCACTTCTTCGTGACAGCCTATTTAGAATAGCATAACGCTTATTCTATGTCAACTGATTTTTTCAACTTTTTAGAAAAATTTTATTTTTCGTCAAATTTCTTGAAAACCAACCGACTCTAAACCGTCCATCGTTCGTGGGTGGAGTTTTATACTATCACACGGAAATATAAAAAGCAAGAGATTTCGACACGAATTATTGATTTTTTTATTGAAATTTATATATTTCTTGCAAAATTAATAAAATCTTAATATATTATGACGTTATACTTTCTATTAATGTAATAAATCCGCCAAATTTAAAGTTGACTTTAAGACGTATGCGGGATCTACTATTACGGTATTCAAATAATCTTTTCTTTGAAACTTTATCGAAAATCTTTTTCATTACTTTTATAAAATTGCGTTCCGACAGCTACATCATAAAATTATTTGATATGAATATTTTGATCATAAGCATCATTATTTTATATATATTATTATAATATTTTATCAATATATAGATAAAAAGCGCAAAATTTGATGATGAAACGAGTATCCGATCACTTGAAAGCTATCAAAAATATAACGGCAACATAATTGCCGCTATACCTTCGAAATCATAAAATCAATTATCAATTGCTTATCTTTCCGTCCTTTATATACATCGTCCTATTCATATACTTTGCCATATTGACGTCGTGCGTTACCATGATAACAGACTTCCCGCTCTTCGCTATCTCCGCAAACAGTTCCATCGTATTCTTTGCTGTCTCACTGTCAAGCGCTCCCGTAGGTTCGTCCGCAAGTATGATGTCGGGATCCTTTATTATGGCTCTCGCTATCGCTACTCTCTGTCTCTGTCCTCCCGATAACGTCTTCACCTTACGCTTGGCAAGCTCTTCTATACCGAGACTCTCGAGCGTCGTATACACTCTTCTCTTCGCATCTTTCATATTGCTTCCCTTCATAAAGTATAACGGCATCTCGACGTTAGTCATTACGCTTTCGCTCGGCAGAAGTCCGTAGCTTTGAAGCACGAATCCTATCTTATCCCCTCTCAGTCTCGCTATCTCGTTATCGTTCATATTATGTACTTCTTTGCCATCAAAATAATACTCTCCGCTCGTCATATTATCCATACATCCGATAACGTTGAGAAGCGTTGACTTTCCGCTTCCCGACACGCCCATTACAGCAAGCGACTCCCCTCTCTCGAGCGTAAAGTCCACGCCGTCAAGCGCAACTACTTCGTTAGACTTGCCTTTATTGTATATCTTGCTTACGTTATTCATTCTAATAAGTTCACTCATTGTCGTTACCTCCGTGAAAATCTTTGAGCATATCGGAATAATATATTATTACCGCATCGAGCGCTATGAGTAGCGCCGTATAGCCTATGACTATAAAAGTCGCAATAGCCGTCTCCTTATTTTTAATCAAAAATTGATCTCCGTAAGGATCCATTATCGGAACTATTATCCATGTTATTATAAGCGCGACTGCTGTAATAAGTACGGTCTTCACAGTATTCATGATAAATATGCTATTCTTAGTCTCTCCGAGAGAAAAACAAACGGAATAAAAATATCGGTTCTTTTCTTTATTTACAACCTTGTCGGTTATCGTAGTCATAACAAGAAGTATTGCAGTCACCACTCCCAAGTACGCGCATAAAGTAACTACTTCTTTATCCCCTTTTCCATATGAGCTCATTGCAATGATAACTCCTATGAGTAGCGTCACAGCAAAGAGTTCGAATATTACGAACAAATTAACGGCTATATCCTTCTTGAAATACATCAATACCTTCTTCATATTCTCACCTCTCAAATATCAACGGGACGTTTTACCGCGCGGCGTATAGCTGCAAAAAGCAATGAGATCAAAGATATACCGACATTGATAATACCAATCATAAAGTATTCGAGCGCGGATAAATACATATGCGTGCCCCCTATCACTGCTGAACCTGCGACAAGCGCTTCGATACCGAGTCCTAACAGTGAACCTACGAGAACTATCGGAATAGCGGCAAAGACCATCGCAAGGCATATCTCGTAGTTTTTCGCTCCGAGCATCTTATATTCGGCATAGAGTTTCCTATCCTTACGCATAAAATGATTGAACAAAATAATTATATTAATTGAAAATATCATAAACAGTCCTATCAACGAAAATATCTTACCGTATAATACGCCGTAATAGTTTTCACTTTCCCACTCTATAACCCTCATTCTTTTACATAATTTTACAAAGCGTGACATATTTATGCTGTCTTCATATGTAAAAGTAATACTATCCATTGTAAGCGGTATATTTTCATCGTTAATAATAGCAAATGTGGAATATGATCTTTCTTCGCAGATATCTCTAAGCTCATAGTCATATCCGTTAAAATTGACAATATCTCCAACCTTAATATCTTTGTATCTATCTACAAGTTTTACTTCTTCAAACTTATCTTTACCGAGTACAATATAATTTTTACCGCTTGATAAATCTTCTTCCGTAAAATATTTATCAAGCGTAAAATACATATTCAAACCAAAATCTCTATTATAGATATCCTCCTTGTTCTGTATTAAATCGATATCAAATGAAAAATGACTGTCTCCTTGGCTCATAGTACCGAAATCTTCTTGAGAAAAAATAGTCTGCCAACCGATAATACAATTCATCCCTTTTGACTTTCCAAACTCTTCTTCCATTTCCGATATAACTTCTTGATATTTTGCAGAGTTTTCGTTAAAATGAATACTATAAGATGTGTTTGACTGATCGAAATGATCAATAACCTTGAACAAGTACGACGCAAAAACACTTGCCATAGATATAACAAACACCATTAAGAAAATTATCAGCGGTTTAGTTCTATATGACCGCCACATACTTCCCAAATAAAACTTGATTTTTTTCATTCTCTCCTCTCTTGTAAAAAATCTAGCAGATAAGGCTTATTTGATAAAAACGCAACATAGCATAGCGATATCCGTATTGACGATCATATTCCTTCCTTATTTCATCGGAGAATTAAATCTAAAATCTATTTCTTATCGCTACTATACACTTTAAGCAATATGCAGGGATATAATCAAAATAATAAAATTTTCTCTACAGCCAAAGTATAACACGCCCATAATCGAAAGTCAATATATTTCTGCAGATTTGGAGATATTTTTTGTTGATATCCGCATATATTATCATACGCGACAAATAATATTATTTACTTCTGATACTATATAAAATTATCATATAATATTGATATATAAAATCTATCTTGACAAATCTTCAAATAATTATAAGACCATATTAAATTTGCATTTCAAACATTAAATCGTATTTTCGACAATATTCGACAAAATAATACAAAAATAGCGTTATTTCGACATTGAAAATATTGCTATACCTTACTCATTTATGCTAATATATTTTTAGAGAGTATAATCGAGTCGTACGCGACTCAACAACGAGATGCAGAGCCTTGACTACGAGATTCTGCATTTTTATTTTGCAGCCGTCTCGCGAAGATATAAAAAATGCCGAGGATATAACTCGCTCGGCATATGCGACAATTTCTGCAACCAATATTATATGATCATATTATTTTCAATTTATCAATAGAATTAGAATTGCCTATCTACAATTCGCCGTATTGCGCATCAAAGCGCTCCCAACTCTCTGAGCGTCTCGTCGCTGGGCTTCAAATCTACGAAATCCGTAGGTGTCACAGCCTTTCCGTTCTTGTCTATGAGATACACCGTCTCTCCCACTCTTACCCAAGCGTAACCGTTCTTGAAAGACGTTACCGCAGTATACGCCGCGCCTTTGCCAATCTCCTTGAAAGAAGTATTGACGAACGTCCATCCGCTATCCTTTCTGACAGCCGCGATACCCTCGCTGAACGACTTTGCGTCTTTATATACGGGGCTCTTGACCTTTCCGTACTTATTGATAAACTTATACTCCTCGCCGACTCTTACCATCGCGTAACCGTTGCTGAAAGACTCGACGTAGTTATAATATATATTCTTAAACGCCTTTGAGCCGTTAGTTTTGATAAACGTATATTTGTCGCGGCTCTCTCTTATCCAAGCTCTTTTCTCAGAGTTATTGAAATCTCCTACCGGTCTTTCCTCGTTCACGTCGGTCATTCTGACGATGAGATCGCCCTTGAACTTTCCGTCCGTACCGATAAGTCTCCAACTCAGATCGTCGGTCTTGACGAACGCTACGCCGTTATAAAACGGTTCGGCGTCATAGAACTTACACGGAATGATCTCTTTTCCGCTCTTATTTGCGTATCCCCACTTTTCAACGCCGTTCTCCGTACGGCAAACAGGTATGAGCGAATTATTGAAAATAGTTACGTTCTCTCCTCTATTTCCTATCTGCAAGTTGAACGGCGACAAAACTATGATTATAACTAGAATGATCAATAGCGCCGAAATGAACGCCTTGACGTACCTGACGGGCAAAGTCCTCTTGAAAATTTTGGAAAATATTCCAGATATACCTTCTGATATGTACGATATGAAAGCGACTATCGCCGCCCACATCTTGATGAAAAACAAATCGAAAGAATTATACGCGCGAGTCGAAGCGCTCTTCGTGAGCTTTACGACTTCGATTCCCGTCCTCTCTTGATTGAGTCTGTACTCGACCTCGGAAGAAATATCTATAACGCTGAGATCGTCGAACCCGTCGTTATCTCCGGATACCGCAATATCGTTTACGCTATCGTCGAGAACGTCGGAAGCTATACCGTCGGCGCTAGCTATAACGACGCTTTCTTCGACGTTATTCTGCGCGGCGATATTATCTGCGGCGTTTTTGCCCGCTTTCCGCTTATTCTTTTTGAATTTTTTCGTAAACTTCGATGCCATAAAGACCTCCAACGCTTTATTATTATATAATACTCGAAGAAATTAATCAATAGTCTAAGGCAATTAATATCAAAATTTCACCGAAAATACTCTTATATTCGCCAAAATTTTATTCTTATTGATTGCTAAAGACACTGCTATGCGACGAAAACAAGATATTCATGCCGTAATTAGGATCGGCGATCTTTCCGATAGACAGTGTCAAAAGTCCGTAATAGCTCGATATCCATTATGCAACCGAGCGAGTAACAGACGCTACGCAAATTAAGATTCGTAATCGGCAAAATCAAGTTCGCCTTCATATTTAGCTCCCGCGAACAAAAATTCCGTCTCCACTTCAACGCTGTTATAATCGTTATAACTTATCTCGCCCGTGGCGTTATAGTTCTCGGGAAGAGTGGTATCCTTTTTTTCGATGTTGACGCCTATGCCCTTGGTAACGTTAGTCAAGTTGTTCTCCTGAACGTTCAAACTTCCGTCCGTTCCCTCTATGAAAACGCCGTAATAATAGTTAGAAATATTGCACCTTCTGATCTGTATGAAACTCGAATTTTTATCTACATATATGCAGTATCCGCCGATTCTTTCGTCTTTCGTATCATTTTTTCTGTCAATGAAAAATTCGCTGTCTATAACGCTCAGCGCCGCGCCGCTTTCAACGTAAAGCGTAGCGTCGCCCGCATCGGGATAAGTTTTGTTATAAAAACTTATGCCTGTCACGTTGAGTCTCTTGTCAGACTTTAGTCTTAACGAATTGACGACGACGTTATTATCCGCGGAGAGCGAGAGCGATTTATCTACGGTAAGAGCCTCGCCGTACCGCCCTGTTTCGACAAAAACGTTTCCGCCCTCTTGAACGTTTTCTATCGCTTCCGCTATCGTAAAGAACTTAGCCTTGCCAAACAGCGGGTCGTCGTCTTTAATGCTTTTAGACGTTATCGCGTCGTACACCTCGATAAGAACGCTCTTCATCTTATCGCCGGCTTTTGCCCGAAGTTCGCATTTCCCGCTTTTTAACGCTTTGACCTTTCCGCCGCCGTCAACGCTCGCGATACCTTGATCGGTCACGTACAGTTCGCAATCGGCGCCTAAGCTCTTGACCTCTTTTTCTTCCCCTACGACAAGACGCAGCGATACCTCGCTGAGCTGTATCTCTTTCTCGTTAGTCCCGCCCTCGCACGCCGCAAGCGAAAACGCGACGACTATCATTAATATAAAAACCGCGGCAAAAGTCAAAATTCTGTTTTTGCTCATATAGTACTCCTTATCAGTATGTAACGGCGATACGCGACGATATGTAGCTCTATTGCGTTTTAAGGTTGCGTTTTCTATTATTATTGTCCTAAAATCTCACGTTATTAATGTAAAAGTATAAATATTTTATTAATTTTTCGTTTTAAGTTAAACAATTTGTTTGAAACCTGTTGAAAATTTCCAAATTTATGTTATAATATTAACAAATAGGATTTTCAAAAAATCCTCAGAAAATCGAAATTAAAAAGTCAAGGAGTTAATATTATGAGTAAAAAAACCGTATTCGTTACCGGAGCCTCCGGCTCAATGGGAAGCGAAGTATTAAAGCAAGTTGCCGACACTCACAAGTTCAACTCTCTTATCCTTCTCCGTAAAAAGCCTTCCAACGAGAAGCTTGCCGAGAAGCTTAAGAAGAAGTACGGCAATGAGATCGAGATCATCTTCGGAGATCTTTCCAAGTACGACGACTGCGTTAAATGCGTAGAAAAGAGCGATTATATCCTTCACTGCGCAGCTATCATTCCCCCTATTGCCGATCATAATCCGAACGGCGCCGAAAAAACCAATTACTTCGGAACGAAGAACCTTGTTGACGCCATAAAGGCTTCTCCGAGAGCTAACGAAGTTAAGCTCGTACACATCGGTACGGTTGCCGAGTACGGTCATAGAGATTGGAGACATCCGTGGGGACGCGTAGGCGATCCGCTCGTTCCGAGCGCTTACGACTTCTACGCAGCTACCAAACTGAGAGCCGAGAGATACCTTCTCGAAGCGGATCTTCCCAACTGGGTAGTTCTTCGTCAGTCGGGCGTTCTTCACGATAACCTTTTCAAGAACAATATGGCGGACGGTCTCATGTTCCACACCTGTTGGAACGTGCCTATCGAGTGGGCGACTGCAAGAGACAGCGGTATCGCTCTCAAAAACCTCGTAGTCAAAGACAGCGAAGGCACTTTGAAAGAAGGATTCTGGAAGAAGATATATAACATCGGTAACGGCGATACTTGCCGCGTAACGGGTTACGACACTATGGCTGCAGGATTCGGACTCATGGGCGCTACTCCCGAGGACTTCTTCAAGCCGAACTGGAACGCTATTCGTAACTTCCACTGTTTCTGGTACTACGACAGCGACCTGCTCAACGACTACCTAGACTTCCGTCACGAGACGTGGGAAGATTTCTGGAAGAATATGGGCAAACTCAACTGGTACTTCAAGATGGGCGCTATAGTTCCGAAGTCTTGGATATCTAAGCTCGCTCTCCAGAGACTTTTCAAGGACTCGAACGCTCCTAAGTTCTGGCTCAACAACAATATCGAAGGCCGCGTAAAGGCGTTCTTCGGAAGCAGAGAGGAATACGACAAGATAGGCGAGGACTGGGCTAACTTCCCGCTCTTCAGAAAGAACCAAATCAAGGACGAGAACGGCAACGTTGTTGACTATGAGTACAGAAGAGATATCAAGAACGCTCACGAATTCATTCTCGACCACGGTTACGACGAGTCGAAGCCCGATTCAGAACTCGATATAGAGGATATGAAGAAGGCGGCGGAGTTCAGAGGAGGAAAGTGCCTCAGCGAGACTATGACGAAAGGCGACCTCTATACGAAACTCAAATGGCAGTGCCACGACGGTCACGTATTCGAATCGTCTCCGTTCACGATAATCAAAGCCGGTCACTGGTGTCCGAACTGCTGTATCCCGGTAAGCGGCGAAGGCGAGAACAAGGCTCCTTGGCAGTTCGATAAACTCGCTAAGCACATACCTTTCTACGCTCAGGTTTGGTACGACACCCATTCGAAGGATGAGGATAACGTATATCCCGCAGACTGTTATAAGGACATCCTCGAGGCTGAAGCTAAGAATAAGAAATAATGAAACGTCTATCCAAAAAGGATAAAATTATCGACGGCACTCTGCGGCTCATTGCAAAACGCAATACGCTCGACATTACCGTCAGAGAGATTGCCAAGGAAGCGAAGGTAAACGTAGCGGCTATCAACTACTACTTCTCTTCCAAAGAGCAACTCTTTCTCGAAGTCAACCGCCTGTTTATGGAAAACTTCGAAAGCGCGATCAAAATACTAGACGGCGACGACGATAACGATGAGACGAAGCTCGAGAAATGGCTTTTGGAGATAATAGATTATTCCATGCATTATCCCGGGATGTTCAATATACTCATCGAAAAGCTGAAAGCGGAAGAACCTTCCCTTCAGGACGTCGTGATCGTTGCAAAACTGTGGGAATGCGTGGCAAAGTTCTCTTCGCTCCTTGCGAAAGTACTGCGTCCTGCCGACGGCGACGAAAGGAAACTGTTCATTCTGTTCGGCTCGGCGATCGTTTTCCCCTGCATGATAGCCTCCTACGATATAGTTGACGAATTCAAACTAAAGACGCAAGAAGGTAAACTACAATTAATAAGAATGACATTAAATATTTTTAGGAGATAAAACTATGAGTAAAATGGATTTGAAGAAAGTATTCATTTGCGGCGGTACGGGATTCCTCGGTTACTACTCCGCTCTTGAATTCATCAAACAGGGCGTCAAGGTCGGCGTTATGGCTCTTCCGGGCGAAGGTATCCTCAACGCAGATTTCTGGCCGAAAGAAATAGAAGTTCACGAAGGATTCCTCTTCAACTTCAAGAAGATGAACAGAGACCTTACCGATAAGGAAAAGGCGATGAACGCTACATTCGACGAGAAGGTAAAGATGTTCGAGGGATACGATGCGCTCGTTTACGCAGTAGGTCCGGACGACAGAGTTCACTCCCCTGCAGGTTCCACCGGTTACGAGTACTTCTATGAGAAACTCGTTACGGAGGTCGCAGATACTTTCGAAGCCGCTAAGAAGGCAGGCGTTAAGAAGGCTGTTCTTCTCAACTCGTACTTCGCATACTTCGACAGAGCGGGTATCAAGAAGAGCGCCAAGAGCGACAAATACGTTATCGAGCCGGCTAAAGATCCCAACAAGCCCGGTTATCTCGCAGAGAGACATCCTTACATAAAGGTAAGAGTAGAGCAGTCCGCTAAGATGATAGAAGTCGGCGGCGGCGTTGCTAACGGCGGTATGGACGTCGTCGTTCTCGAGCTCCCCTACATATTCGGAAATATGCCAAAGAGAACTCCGCTTTGGAAAGAAGTATTCCTCGACAGATTCGCTAAAATGCCCGCTGTCATGTTCCCCAAGGGCGGTACCAACATGATCCACGTTGACGGTATTGCGGAAGCAGTAGTCGCAGCTACCTACTACGGCGAGCACGGCGACAGACTCCCTGTCGGTAACGAGGACAGAAAGTACGAGTATATGATCAATAAGATGATGGAAGACATCGGCGCTACCAAGAGATATATGGGAGTTCCCACTTGGATGGCTACTATGGGCGGCAAGATGGTTGCCAGCGGTCTCAAGAAGACTAATCAGGACTCGGGTCTTAACTATCACTATCTCATGAAGGATATACAGTCAAGAGATCTTTATATGCAGGATGCGGCTCTCGAGACTCGTAAGAAGCTCCACTACGACGAATTCGGTTACACCGGCGGCGGTTCGCTCGACGACGGTATCTACAAGACCGTTATGGCTTGTTATCCGCACAGATTCGACGAGAACGGCAAGCTCATCGAGAAGTGGCAGGGCGTCAATCCTATCAAGCAGGAGACTGCCGAGAACAACAAGTTCGTCAATAAGAAGTAATTAAAAATATTCAACTGTTTCGAAGCAAAACTCCCGATCGATCAAAATCGGGAGTTTCTTTTTATATAAATCGGATATCAAACCTATAATTACTATTTTCTACAAATACGATTTTATTAATACATATCTATATGTTTAATGATTTTTACATTTATTTTTGAATACTCTAAAGGGGGAATTTATAAAAATCGTTTTACCGTAAACGCCGCAACTTACTAAATAACGACGTCGATCATTTTATCGTAATAGAACGCTAGTAATTTCACAATACGCAATAAACGCTTCGAATAAAACTCTATCTCAAAACGATTTCTAATTGAACAGTTAAATTTATGAATTTCCCTATCGTAGAGAGCAAACAACTCTTATTTGATATTATAAACAGGCTTATTGTCGAGCCAATCGGAGTTGATCCCGTTATACGCGCATACTTCCTTCATAAACTTGTCTATATCGCTCAGCTCTACGCTATCGAACCACTCCCTGCCGTACAGTTCGATTTTTTCCTCTTTGCTCAGCAAAGACCAAGATCTATCGCCAAGTTTTTCATCGACATTCAAAGGATATACATCTACCTGTATACATGTATTACCGTCTAAATAATAAAACCTCGATATATTTAACGAATAATCATCTATATTAGCTAACTTGCCATTGTTCTCGAATATATAATATTCCCCCCAATTGCGATAACTCATAACTGCATATTTTAACTCATAATTGTCACGTTTAACGCTCATATTATATGAGCGCAACCAAGAAAAATCATATTCATTTAAGACCGATTTATCATTTTTCTTATACGCGTCTTTGATTTCTTTCAACCTTTTTTCACTTATTCCGCCGCCGCAAGCATGAGTTTCGTAAGCAAACTTAATATCTCCGTCAAATTTTTCGGGGAATAATTGCCTTATTGACGGTAATACTCCGCTAACAAAAGCCATCTCTTCCCTCGTCATTGTATGACTATCTAAAATTTTTGCACTTCCAGGAGCTATTTGATTATTCCGATTCCATATAACGACTCCGATTATTATTCCAACAATTATTATAATAGTAAGAATAATCGCAACTGCTATAAATATTTTCGATTTCTTTGCAAGTTCCATAATTGATTTCCTCAACTTTTTCATTCGTATATTTAACGCTACTTCGTTGTTTTATAAATAATGCGTTTGCATTTTTTTGTTTTGCGAAATAACGAAAGAGTTTTTTTTCATTATTTTAACGCAATGTTGATCAATGATTTCTATTTGATATTGTAAACAGGCTTATTGTCGAGCCAATCGGAGTTGATACCGTTATACGCGCATACTTCCTTCATAAACTCGTCTATATCGCTAAGCTCTACACTATCGAACCACTCTCTGCCGTACAGTTCGATTTTTTCGTCTTTGGTTAACTTTTCCCAAGACCTATCTCCTAATTTTTCTTGATAATTGTTTGGGAAAATATCTATACAATATCCTCGATCTAATCCACAGAAATATGTCTTGTTTATTATTAATTCATTTTCATTTTTCTTATTGATAACATCGCCATAATTTTCCAATGTATACTGCAAATTCCCGCGAAAACAAATCAGCCGTATATCATAATTACTACCTTCTACATTAACTTCACAATAACGAAGATTTCTGAAATCCGCTTCTGACATCTTTGTGTAATCGATCGTGTTTGTCTCCAGTATATTTCTTATTTTTTGAAGCCTATCCCTATCGATTCCATGACCGGTTATCACGCTACCATATACAAATGTAACGTCTCCATCTATTTGCTCAGGCAATAACAAAGGAAAAGGCAAAAAATATTTTGCTATTCTTGCTTCTTGAAGCGTAAAAGAATGACTACTGACCTGATTATTCCGACCTATAGGCACGGTATTATTTCTCACCCATATGCCAACTAATACTCCAACAATTATAACAACAGCAAGAATAATCACAACTGCTATAACTATTTTTGATTTTTTTGTAAGTTCCATAATTGATTTCCTCAACTTTTTCATTTGTATATTTAACGCTACTTCGTTGTTTTATAAATAATGCGTTTGCATTTTTTTGTTTTGCAAAATAACGAAAGAGTTTTTATTTCATTATTTTAATGCGAATTTATTAAATGCTCTCATTTGATATTATAAACAGGCTTGTTGTCGAGCCAATCGGAGTTGATCCCGTTATACGCGCATACTTCCTTCATAAACTTGTCTATATCGCTCAGCTCTACGCTATCGAACCACTCCCTGCCGTACAGTTCGATTTTTTCCTCTTTGCTCAGCAAAGACCAAGATCTATCGCCAAGTTTTTCATCGACATTCAAAGGATATACATCTACCTGTATACATGTATTACCGTCTAAATAATAAAACCTCGATATATTTAACGAATAATCATCTATATTAGCTAACTTGCCATTGTTCTCGAATATATAATATTCCCCCCAATTGCGATAACTCATAACTGCATATTTTAACTCATAATTGTCACGTTTAACGCTCATATTATATGAGCGCAACCAAGAAAAATCATATTCATTTAAGACCGATTTATCATTTTTCTTATACGCGTCTTTGATTTCTTTCAACCTTTTTTCACTTATTCCGCCGCCGCAAGCATGAGTTTCGTAAGCAAACTTAATATCTCCGTCAAATTTTTCGGGGAATAATTGCCTTATTGACGGTAATACTCCGCTAACAAAAGCCATCTCTTCCCTCGTCATTGTATGACTATCTAAAATTTTTGCACTTCCAGGAGCTATTTGATTATTCCGATTCCATATAACGACTCCGATTATTATTCCAACAATTATTATAATAGCAAGAATAATCGTAATTGCTATAACTTTCTTTGATTTTTTTGCAAGTTCCATAATGGATTTCCTCAACTTTTTCATTTGTATATTTGACACTACTTTGTTTTTTATAAATAATGTGTTTGCATTTTTTGTTTTGCAAAATAACAAAAGAGTTTTTTCATTATTTTAACGCAATGTTGATCAATGATTTCTATTTGATATTATAAACAGGCTTATTATTGAGCCAATCGGAGTTGATTCCGTTGTACGCGCATACTTCCTTCATAAACTCGTCTATATCGCTAAGTTCTACGCTATCGAACCATTCTCTTCCAAATAGCTCGATTTTTTCGTCTTTGCTTAATTTATCCCAATCTTTACCGTTGAGCCTTTCCTTATAGCTATTAGGATATATATCTATTCTATACATTCGATTATAACCGTTATAATATGTTCTATTTATATTTAAGACTGCTTCGCTCTTTTCGTTCGTAACATAATTAAAGGGCATAGGCTTATCCCAAATGGAATTAGGATTTTCATAAATACAAGAAAATTCCATATCATAACCATCTCCTTTAGCCGTCATTCGACAACATCGAAGGTATTCAAAATCATTGCGTGTTATGCCTTCATATTGTGGAGATTTCATATTTTTTAATGCTTCTATATTTTTTCTGATTTGAATAAGTCTATCTTCACTAATACCTTGATATTTCGCCAAATCTCCGTATATAAACTCTATATCCCCCTCAATTTTTTCAGGTAATAATAAATCTAAAGGTAAATATCCCATAATATATCGCGTTTCTTCTCTTGTAATGATATGTCGGTTAATCAAATCATTCTCCCCGGGCTTCACTGAATATTCCCTCTTCCATATGACTATACCTGCTACTATTCCGATAACTATTATAACAGCGAGAATAACTGCAACGGCTATAACTATTTTTGATTTTTTTGCAAGTTTCATAATTGTGCCTTCTTTTTCATTCGTATTTTTACGCTACATTTTTATAATAACGTGCTTTCAGTTTTTCATTTGTTTAACAACATAATCAAATGTTTTTACATTTATTATTTTAGTGCGATATTGATTAATGATTTCTATTTGATATTGTAAACAGGTTTATTGTCGAGCCAATCGGAGTTAATTCCGTTATATGCGCATACTTCCTTCATAAACTCGTCTATATCGCTCAGCTCTACGCTATCGAACCACTCTCTGCCGTACAGTTTGATTTTGTCTTCTTTGGTTAAATAGCGCCAATCTGTATCTCCAAGTTTATAGTTATAATCTAACGGGTATACATCTATTAATATATTTGTATCCATATCAAGGTAGTAGGTACAGTATATATCCAAATATTCCTGAGATTTATTATTATCACTATAAAATATCTTCGGCGCCTCACACTCATTATTCATATAATATATAACATATTTCATCATATATTTTTCTTTTTTTATTGTCATTTCACAATTATTAAAATACTTAAAGTCATCAACTTTGAGCTTCGAAAAATCATTATCTTCAGCATACTCTTTTATTTTTTTAAGATTATCTTTATTGATTCCTTCATAGTATCCTAAACTTCCGTAATTAAACGTTATGTTCCCGTCAATATCCTTAGGCAACAATAAAGTTATCGGTAACACTTCGCTTACAAACTTTGCTTCTTTGACGGTCATTTCATGACGAACTGTTAAGTTCGCATCTCCGGGTGGCAATATATTCGTACGATTCCATACCGCTATTCCAACTGCAATTGCTACTATTATAACAATAATTAAAATGGCGACGACTGTTATTATTGCCTTATTTTTCTTTGTAAGTATCATAATAGCCCTCACTTATAAAACATCTATATATTTCCAATCGCTTATATAATTTTTATTAATTATTGTTGCTCCATATCCATTTGTATTCCAGCCAAAATGGCAAATAAATTCTGAATCCTTGTATCCATATGCGACTACTGTATGACGCTTTAATGTTTTATTTATATAAGTTATATTGCCCTTATCATCTTTTACAGGATATTTGTAAGAAAAAGAGTTTCCTTTAGTAGTTGCTATCATAGGAAAACCTTGCTTTCCTATCAATGATTTTACCGATATGTATAATGCAGTCTTTCCTTTAATAATTTTAGTATACCCCATGTTCTGAGCATATTTATTAATAACTTTAACCTGATCATCTGGATATGTTCCATACCCGCCATCTTCATTTGGCTCTACACCATAATGCGCTAAACTAATTAAATATTGATGTAACCTTTCTGCATCCTTTTTGCTGGGAATTAATTGAGGATGCTTGGTACAATCTTGTGAATAAGGATAGGTATACTGAATATTTTCCCAAGCACTAGTATTAGAGGGAACAACGTCACACCAGTCAGTTCTATCGTACAATTGCAATACCATACCTATAGCAACTAATGCGCATGAGCCGTATAGATTATCTCCAAACAGCATATCCTCCCCGCCCACGGTATATTTTAAGGTGCGCATATAATCATATTTTCTATCTTGATAATTGTATCTGTAAATTGAATAATTTATGCAATCATTATTATAGGAATCATTCCAACTTTCATATGACTTAAGCGGCAAGAACCTTGTATTATATTCGTCCATTCCATAGAAATACACACCTCTTACAGCGTCCATCATTGTCATTTCTTTTTTATTGAAGTTAAGCAACGTGTATCCTTCGTCGATTATGCTCATAGGCATAGTCCCGTACTTTTTCTCTTCGACTATCTGTCTGTTGATCTCCTCTATCTCGTCGTCTCCAGCCTTATCAAATATCACTTCTTGTCCCGTTCTTACTTCGTACGTCTTGCCGTCGCGTTTATAAAAATACTGTCCCGGACCTGCATAGTAACATCTATGATCGATGACGTTCTCGGTTGTATAAATACTGTTAAAGCTCTCGTTTCTCTCGACGAACGTCTCTCCCTCTCTGAACCTTATGGCGTATCCGCCCTCTTCGAATTCGGTTAAAAGGTACGTAGGCTTTTCATTAAAATCATACAGTATCTTAACGTTACTGATCGTTACGGTCTTCTCGATTTCCTCGGACATTAACTGTATCCCGCTTATCTCCGCCTGTTTTTCGTTGATAGCGTCGATTATAGTTCCGCTATCGTATAGCGACTCTATTTCGCTCTGTATTCCAGACAGCTCTTCTTCGGTTATAGCCCTCGTATCGATTCCTTCTGCCCAAGTCTCATAAGGAAAAAACGGTAATAGCGACACCGCTATTAGCATTAAGAGAGCAAGCGCTGCTACGCATATGCTCCGACGACGGTCTTTGACGTTGATCATATTCGTACCTCCTAAAATAATATTTCATATTTACATTGTATCATAAACTTTCTATACTTGTAAATAGTAAAAATATATCTTATATTATACTTTAATGTCTTAATTTTTTCTAAAGACTGCCTTTATAAGCCGAGTATTGTTTATTAATAACGTATGCAAATACTACATTCTACATTATTCGACATTTTTCTACATATTGCGACAATTTACGACATCGGCGTTATAGTGAAATGACCAATCAAAAAAACGACCCGATACAAGATCAAGTCGTTCTAAAATAAAATATTCAAATAAATACTACTCGATATCGAGTCCGAAACAGCGTCTTCTTCTATATAGCTCGGGATCGTACTGTTCCCACTGCGAACGTATCTTCTTATTGTGCTCGAGCATAGGTCCGGTATAGATGTATTTGATACCGTTTTTCCTCAAATTATTCATCATACCGTTGACCATGATGAAGTTGATGCCCCTATCCTTATATTCTTTCTTGATACCTATGCTATAGCAGTCGACAGCGTCGGAATGATTGATATCCCAAAGCAAGTGGAAAATACCGAACGGCAACAGTCTGCCGTTGCATTTTGACAGAGCTCTCGAAAGGTTAGGTCCTACGAAACCGTAAGCAATGAGTTCCCCGTCCTTTTCGATAGCGGCAACGTTATCGTCTTTCCATATCATCTTTATCATATTGAACTCGCGTTCTATCTGCTTTTCATTGATTTCGACGACTCCGTAAAGAGGCGCGTAAGCCTCGTTCCAAATGTCCTTGAGCGCCTTGATAACTATATCCTTCGCGGAATTCGCTCCGTTGGTCTTAATTATCTTCAAATCAAACCTCTTGAGTATCTTTTCGCAAAGTTCGTCGGCTCTTTCGTCGCCTTTTTCGGGAGTTTTGATGCGGTATTCTACCCAATCCACGATCTTTTCCATGCCGAGCCTCTCCATATGCTCGACGTAATAGGGAAAGTTGTAGACCGTAAGATAAAGGTTCATTTCGTCGAACCCGTCAACAAGCATCCCCTGCTTGTCCAAATCGGAAAATCCTATCGGTCCTACGAGTCTCGTCATCCCAAGCTCCTTAGCCCAAGCCTTAACGGCTCCGATAAGCGCGCCCGAAACCTCGTGATCGTCAATAAAATCAATTCTCGAAAAGCGCAGCTCCTTTATGTTCTGCTTTTCATTATACGCTTTGTTCAAAATAGCGGCGACGCGTCCTACGACTTTTCCGCCCTTTATCGCAAGAAACATCTTAGCGTCGGCATATTTGAACGCTCCGTTAACGTTCTCGTCAAACTCGTCTTTTTCGTCCGAAATGAGCTGCGGACAACTGTTCTTAACGCCCTTATAGAGCGTAAGCGGAAACTTGAAGAACTTCTTTCTGTCCTTCTTAGTCAATACTTCTTTGATCTCAACCATAAATTTACCCATCCATATATCGGAACATATCTTCCGTTATCTCTTCAATTCTATACCATTTATTGCCAAATGTCAAGCAAATCAAAATTACGTTAAAAGAATACCGACGATAGTCTTAGCGTCGGTTATGACGTTATCCTTTATCATCTTTAATGCGTCGCTCCTCTTTATCTTCTCGACCTCGAGGAATTCGTCGTCGTCAAGACGCTGAGCGGTTTTCCTAAGACCCGTGGCTTTATACACGTATATATGCTCGGACGAATATCCGGGAGTCGGAAGCATCGCTGTAAGCAATTCTATCTTATCCGCGACGTAACCCGTCTCTTCTTCAAGCTCTCTCGCGGCGCAACGCGCAGGGTCTTCTCCTTTTTCAAGTTTCCCCGCCGGCAATTCGTATATAACGCCGCCGCACGCATAGCGATACTGTCTCACAAGGAGAAATTCGTCGTCGTCGGTTAAAGCCGCTATAGTAGCTCCTCCGTTATGCAGAACGATTTCCCTATAGCTAGTGTCTCCGTTGACAAGCTCTACCTTGTCTCTCTTGACTGTCATTATTTTGCCGTCGTAAACTATCTCGCTCTCAAGAGTCTTTTCCGTCATATCCATGATCATATCTCCTTATCGCCGTCGTATCGTTTATAAATATAAAGCCACGCTTAGCATATAAGTGTGGCTTCGGTATCTTTCATTTATTAATATAAGCTATTAAGCAATACCCGCTTTCTTGAGTTGTTTCTCTATTTCTTTGATGATCTTCTTCTGAAGTTTTTCATTAACAACTATCTTCTGAGAATCATTCTCTTCGGTTATCTCTTTCTCTTTAGCGGAGTAATTAGCGCTCTCCTTCTCTTCGAGTATCTTATCCGAAAGTTTCTCTCTTACAGTCTTATTGGTAAGCTCGATAACAGTCTTCTTGCCGTTCGCGTCGAGAACTACCTTTCCGTCGTCATCAGTCTTGTAGACGTTCTTATAGGACGTTACGTAATCGAGAGTAAGTCTATAACCGTCGTCCTCGTTTCCTACGACCTTATCGGTATCTTCGCAAGCGACGTAAGTTACCATTATTACATGGATACCGAAATCGTTGACGATATAGTTTACGGGCTCGCCGTTACCGCTGTCGTAAGAATATATCTCGACGTCGGGAAGCGTATTGTCAAACGGATTAGCGTACTTGCCTGCGGAAACTCCGCCCATCACGCCGAGAGAATTGTTCGCCATAGCTCTCTTTGCAAGCTCTCTTGCAAGAACTACGTACTCAACGACGTAAGAAGAAGTTCCTTCCATATTGATAGTATATCCGCTAGCGTTAAACATACCGGGGTCGTCGTTCACGAGATAAATATAATCGTCGAAAGCGTCGACTCTCGCGTTAGCGATAGCAGCGTCCTTATTCCCTTCGAAGTTCGCGGCGAAATTCACGTTCTTAGCGTCCGCTACGGCGTTAGACAGATCTCCGAGTATTCTCTCGTACTCTACATCGTATTCGCTGTACGCCGAATTAACGCAAGCCACGCATTCGCAGTCTTTATTCTCGCATACCGCGTTCTTTATATATTTAGCGCCGTTCTGACAAGCTACGCATTCGCAATCGTTGTCGATACACGTAGCGTCGGGATCGTAATCGGGGTTCGAAACGTTGACCTTTATTCCGCCGATATCGGACTTGAAACCCGGCATAGAGAAGTTCTTATCAAGAGCAAGATCCGATCTGTTGTCGGATATCGCCTGGTTGTTATCGGTATCTCCGAGCACGCCCGCCTTTATAGCTTTAAGAGCGTTCTCCTGATCTTCGCTGAATTTAAGAAGTATCGACTTAACGGTAAAGTATCCGTTCTTTTCCTTATGATAAAGAAGGTCCTGACTGCTGTCGCCCTCTACCGCCGTCTTATACGTGTCCTCGTCGTATACGGTGAGCATATTGTTCGTAAGCGTGAAATTGTATCTGCTCGTAAGCTCTTCTTCCGAAACCGATATATCCTTGTTGATGAACTCTTTGTACTTTTCGAGAAGTCTCGACTCCTTTTGCGAGTCGAGGATAACTCTCCAAGCTACCTCTACGCTCGAGTAGTTCTTGAGGATGTTCTTCTTAAGACGGTTGTAAGCCTCTTTCTCCGCCTTCGTAAAATTAGCGGTATCAGCGTCCATCTCTTCGAAGAACGTCTTCTCGGCGCTTACCGTCTCGGAGGTGATAGACGCGTCTTTTTTGAAAGAAGTATCTGCGGTGACGGTTCTTTGAGTTCTCGGCTCGAGAGTCTTCTTATCCTCTTCTTCCGTATCCTCTTCATCCTCGTCTTCCTCAGGCGTAGCTGTGTTCGCCTCTATCTCCGCCTTGACCTCTTCGAGGATCGTATCGTAACTGGACTTGAACGATCTCTTTGCCGCCTTGATGACGTAAAGCTGTTCGTCCGGATCCAGCATATCGAAGAAATCGTACTGGAACTTGTCCTCGAGGTAGGTCTTATAACCCTTCTTTGCGAGGTTATCGATATATTCGTTATTTGCCTTCGTTATCTTCGCAAGATCGAGATCGTACTCCTCGGCGAAGGTCTTGACCGCGTTTAGCAAGAGTATCTCCCTCTTTGCCATCGACTTGGTAAACTCGGTAACTATTTTCTCACTGTCCCAACCGTAATATTGGATATAAGTATAACCGACCTGATTGTAATATGAAATAATATCGCCTTTCGTGACGACGCCTTTCAATTCGCCGACGTTGACCGTAGCGACGATCTGCGAACTGTCTCTGTCGGCGTTGAGCTCGAGGATCCCCGTACAGCCTGCGAAAAGCGTAGCAAGAACCAACGTCACCACAATTACTGAAAAAATCTTTTTCTTCATTACAATATCTGCTCCTTTATCACTGTATGCCGATAGAATTATCAGCGTATATTTTAATTACTTTGTTTATTATATATTATATTTTCGATAATAGCAATAGATTTTCAGAATATTCCGCAGCATTTCTTCAAAAATTTCTCGACGCTGTAGAGTTTATTGACGCTCAGCATATCCTTCGTCTCGAAAACCACCATCGGTTTAGTCGTCGGCATAAGAGTACATTCTCCCTGCATATCGCTCACCGCGAATATGACGTTTTCGTTTTTGAGACACGCCGTATCGGGGAATTCGACGCTCGTTATCTTAGATGAAACGTTGACTTTAGCCGCGCCGATCTTTGTCGCCATATTCTTGATGAATCCAACCTCCGCGAGATTGACGAGCGGTCTCGGCGGAACGCCGTAGCTTTCCGTGAGCGTCGCGAGCAAGCGTTCTTTGTCCTTTTCGTCTCTTATCTCCGCTATCTCTCTGTATATACGCATCTTTTCGCTCGATAATGAAACGTATTCGTCCGCAAGATAAGCGTCGAGCTCGACGCTGACCTCCGCGCTGCCCTCTCTCTTTTTCTCGTACGGCGCGCCGCCTTTCGCCGCGGAAAGCTCTTCGACTGCCTCTTCGAGAAGTTTGCAATACATCTCGTATCCCACTTTTTCGATATGTCCATGCTGTTCTCTTCCGAGAATATTGCCCGCTCCTCTTATCTCGAGATCGCGCATAGCTATCTTGAATCCGCTGCCGAACTCCGTGTACTCCATGACGGCTGAAAGACGCTTCATCGCGTCCGTCGTCATGACCTTATCGGTCTTCGTCGTAAAGTAGGCGTACGCCATTCTGTCGCTTCTTCCGACGCGTCCTCTTAGCTGATAGAGCGCCGCAAGTCCGAGCTTATCGGCGTCGGCGACTATGAGCGTATTCGCGTCGGGCAGATCTATACCATTCTCGATAATAGTGGTACATACAAGCACGTTTGCCTCTTTGTTGTAGAATCTCATTATGTTCTCTTCGAGCGTGTTCGCGTCCATCTGTCCGTGTCCTACGATAACGCTTGCTGACGGTACAAGCTCTGCGATACGGCTTGCGAACTTCTCTATCCCCTGCACTCTGTTGTGCAGAACGAACACCTGTCCTCCGCGCGCAAGCTCTCTTTCCACCGCGTCTTTTATGAGCCCGTCGGTGAGCTCGGTAACGTAAGTCTGTATCGGAACTCTGTTCGTAGGCGGAGTCTCGAGAAGCGATATATCCCTGACTCCCGTAAGCGCCATATTGAGCGTACGCGGTATCGGGGTCGCGGAAAGCGTCAGGATATTGACGCTGTTATTTACGAGCTTCAGCTTCTCTTTGTGCTCGACGCCGAAACGCTGTTCTTCGTCGAGAACTATGAGCCCTAGATCTTGAAATTCCACGTCCTTTGAAAGCAGTCTATGCGTCGCGACGATTATGCTCGCCTTACCCGAGCGAATATCTTCGAGACTTTGCGCTATTTCCTTTTTTGTCTGGAACCGCGAAAGTATGACGGCGTTCACCTTGAACTTATTGAATCTTGCAAGCACCGTATTGTAGTGCTGTCTCGCAAGTATCGTAGTAGGCGCGAGTATAGCCGCCTGTTTCCCTTCGACGATAGTCTTGAATACCGCCCTTAAAGCGACCTCAGTCTTTCCGAATCCCACGTCGCCGCATAACAGTCTATCCATAACGACGCCGTTCTCCATATCTTTCTTTATCTCGCTCACGGCGTTTAGTTGATCCTCGGTCTCGGTAAATTCGAATTCGTCTTCAAATTCCTTTTGCCACGACGTGTCTTCCGAGTACTTGTAGCCTCTCACCTGTCTTCTCTTGGCGTAAAGATCTACAAGATTCACCGCCATGCTCTTGACCGACGCCTTGACGCGCTCTTTGAGTTTTCCGAACTCTTTGCCGCCGAGCTTCGATAGCGACGGCTCTTTGTCGCTGCCCGAATATCTGCTCAGCGTATCCATTTGATCTATCGGAAGATAGAGTTTGTCGCTGCCCTTATATTGAACTATGACGTAATCTCTCTCTATCTTATCGAATCTGAGTCTTTCTATACCTACGCACTTTCCGATACCGTGTGCTTCGTGAACGACGTAATCGCCGCATTTCGGGATCGTGAAAGTCCGCCTTTTCGACTTTCCGCTCCTTACCACGTCGCGTTTTTTAATGAGTTCGTTAGCTCCGATAACGACCGTCTTTCTTCCAGAATAATTGAACCCGTAAGAAACGCCTATCGACGTTAGCGCGACTCCCTCTTTATAGTTCTCAAGCGATTCGTAATACGTACTGCCGACGTTCTCCGCCATAAGGCTTTCGCCGATACTTCTCGCCGTATCCTTGTCTCTGCAACACAGTATGACCTTTACTCCGCTCACCGTGAAATTCTTTATATCGCTAACGAGCGCAGGATAATTCATGTAGTACTGCGTTATCGGAACGGTCCTGAATTTAACGGCTTCGCTTGCCGAAAATATAGGATTGAGCGAAGCGATATTTTGAAATGAAACCTGCGTATATGTATTCGCCTTTTCATAACTTATATCGCGAGCCAAAAGCGAAAAGCGATGTATCTTCAACGCTTCGCCCTCTTCTTTCAACGTCTCTAATCTATTGTGAAATTCATTAAGATACGCCTTTATCTTATCGTCCACTATCTTCGGTTCGTCATATATTATGACCGTATCTTCGGGAAGATAATCATATAAAACGCTCATACCTTTTCTGACGAACGGAATGAGCCAGCTCAGAGACGGCGGGATATATTTACTCGATATATCCTCGTCTATCATCTCCTTTATTTCGAGTAATCTCTTTCTTGCGTTCGACGGACACTCTGCGATAAGTCCGTCTATCTTTTTGACGTATTCATTGAGATGTTCCCTGTCAAAGAGCATATCCGAACAAGGTAAAACGCGTACGTTCTCTATCTCTCTTACGGACATCATGGTATCGACGTCGTATATCTTTATGCTCTCGAGTTCCGTGTCGAAAAACGTGAGCCTCACCGCTTCGCCGCTATAAGGATAGATGCTCAATATATCGCCCTTTACCGAAAAACTTCCCCTTTCCGCGACGACCTCTTCTCTCGTATATCCGCTTCCCGTCAAGACTTCGACTACATAGTCCATATCGTACTCTCTGCCCTTGACGAAGTCTACGGCGCCGTTTCGGAGAGCGTCTATCGACGGAAGGAACTGAACGAGCGCCTCGGCAGGTACGGCGAGCGCCTTGAGTTCGTTATCCGAAAGAGCGTAGAGCGTCTCCATCCTCGAAGATACGTTATAGGACTGATTACTGCGGTTATATACGAGAACGTCGTCCTTCTCCTGTAAAAGCCCCACTTTACCGACGCCGAAATACTCTTCGAGCCTGTCGCGCGCCTCGCGAGCCGACACTCTGTCGCCGGTCACGTAGACGACGAACCTATCAAGCGAAGCCGCTACGTGCATTTTACTTCCCCTGTCGAGATTCATGGCGTAAACGTTCTTTCCGTCTTGAACGGCGTTATAAAGCTCTGCGAATTCTCCGCCGAGCCTCTTCAGATCGAGTATTCCGTCAAACATATCTTTCACCTCCGAATGTCTTTTGATATAATAAACGCTACCGCCTGCAAAACGGTATTTTCAAAATCGAAAAAATCGTTTCACTTAAAAAGCCGTCAAAAAATCATCGCGCGCTGCCGCAACCGAAAGATCGGCGCCGCCTGCCGAGAAAAGCCCTGTTACTTCGAACCGAGCGAACGCTGCATATCCTCGAAATCGCCGTCCGAGATGTACTTTATAAGAGCGTTCGTAATTCTGTCGAATCTCTCGTCAAGAAGCAGCGCCGATTCCTTTGAAAATCTACCGAGAACGTACGACGCGAGATCCATACCGCCGCTCGGGCGTCCTATTCCCACTCTTATTCTCTTGATATCCTTGCTCTTCATCTTCTCGACTATATTGCGCATACCGTTATGCGTGCCCGCCGAGCCGTCCTTTCGAACTCTTATCGCGCCTTCGTCGAGATCTATATCGTCGTATATGACTATGACGTTCGAAATATCCTCTTTGTAGCGCCCTACGAGCTCCGCAAGCGCTTCGCCCGAAAGATTCATATAGGTTTCGGGTTTTGCAAGGACTATCCTCTCTCCCTTCTTAAAGACGCTCGCCGTTAACGACTTGCACTCTTTATCCTTGAATTTTACGCCGAGCTTGTCCGCTAACATATCAATACACATAAAGCCGACGTTATGTCTTGTTCTTTCGTATTCGCGGCCTATGTTCCCAAGTCCCAGTATTATCATATCATATCTCCAAAAAACTATTATATATGTATTATCATTTTTATATTTTATCTCTAAATAACGCGGTCGTAACAACACGCGATAACTTTGTTTCGATAGTGCAAAAACGGTTTTCGATACGCCGTTTTTCTAAATCGAGCCGCCGTTTCCCTGCTCTTTTTTTTCCTTTTCAGCTCTTTTCTTTTCGCGTTTTTCTTTGAAATAGCCGCTCAAAAGAGAGGCGCATTCTTCTTCGAGTATTCCGCCCGTAACGCTAGGTCTATGATTAAAACGCTTGTCCGAAGGGAGATCGTAAAGACTGCCGCAACATCCCGCTTTCATATCGTACGCTCCGAAATATATATTATTTATCCTGCTGTTGATGATAGCTCCCGCGCACATCGCGCACGGCTCAAGAGTCACGTATATATCCGCGCCGTCAAGATACCAGTTGTCAAGGAATTTTGCCGCTCTCTCTATCGCGACTATCTCCGCGTGGTAGACGCTGCAGTTCCTCTCCTCTTTCTCATTGTGCGCCTTGGCTATGACCTCTCCGCCGAGCGTTATGACAGCGCCGACGGGCACTTCGTCGTACTCGGCGCCCTTCTTAGCCTCTTCTATCGCAAGATACATGAATTTCTCTTCCATACTTCTCCGTACAAATGTATATCTTAAAGTTATATTTTATTGCGAGTTTTTATATCAAATTTCCTTTTGCGTATGATAGCGGATCTAAACTCAAGGATTTATTTCGTTAGCTATCTCGGACGAAAGCTCTAATATCCCTCTGTTTCTCTCGATCATATTGGGAAGCTCGCTTGCAGGCAACGGATAATTCAAAAGCGGATTTCCGCACTCGAGCGTAATTCCGAGATACGGCGTAGTAGCTAAAAACCAGTCCTTATATCCGCCCGCGCTGTCGTCGCTTCTAAGCATCTCATAGCCTGTAAGCTCGGAAATACGCATTATCTCGTCCTGATAACTGTTATTGCATTTGTATCCCCAATATATAACGTTTCCTTTCGTATGATAGCTGAGCGTAACGCGCGGCTGAACTCTCAGAGTAAACCTTGCGAGCGCTACGTTCTCGCTCTGAGACATAGGATACCGACCTATGTAATTTGCAGGCGACGGATACGTGACGTTCTGGGCGCCGTAGGACCAATCAGCGTTGTAATTGACGTTGAGATCTACTGCGTTGGCGTTTGCTTTCCACAGCGAAAAATTATAGTTTCCGCCGTTCACCTCGAGTAAAAATGCCCTGCGTCCGACGTCGCTCACGCTTGACAATCCTTCCTGCGTCAGCAATACGCCGTCGATATTCACCATCGGCACCGCCCATATCCCGCCGCTACCGGAGTATTCCTTCATGAGCGTCATGACCAGCGGAGTCGTAAGATACTCTCTTGCGTGCATGCTCGCCTGCACGAGCACCTGTCCGCCTTCAACGCTGCCCTTTTGCACAGCGTATATATCCCTTCCGAGCTCGGTCTTTCCTATCGAAAATACTCTTGCGCCTTGCGCTCTCAACTCATTAAGGTCCCTCTCGTATTCCAAAAGTCCGTACATATCCTCTCCTCTTCATAAAAGAATATGCCAAATTTGTCCTCTTTGATACTATATCAGCCGAATTTATATAGCTTTTCCTATAAAGCGTCTGATATTCTCATATATCGTTCATGCCATGAGACCGCGTACGCGTTCCGCTTAGACAATACGCGAAACTGCCTTCAACGTCTCATGAACCGACGATCGAAGCCGCGTTCATTTATGATATTCGCTTCCGCTGTTGATCATAAACGCGCGATATATCTGTTCCGTAAGAATAACTCTCATCAACTGATGCGGATAGGTGATACGCCCGAAAGATATTCTTTCGTCGGCAAATTTTCTAACGTCGTCAGACACGCCGTAAGAGCCGCCGATCACGAACGTTATCTCGCTCTTTCCCGCGAGCGCCAGTGTTTTGATGTTATCCGCGAGTTCTTCGCTCGATATTATCTTCCCCGAAATATCTAGAAGCGCGACGTGCCCTTTGGCCTTCGCAATTATCCGTTCGCCCTCTCTTTTCCTTACTCTGTCATTACCGTCTTTAGTGAGCAGTTCCTCGTCGATCTCGGTTATGGAAAACTTTGCAAAACGGGCGAGCCTTTTCGCATACTCCGCTATAGCGTCTGAAAAAAACTTTTCTTTTATCTTCCCGACGGCAAGAATATTGATACTCATCATAACTATATTTCCTAAGAGCTATTGATCGCGTTCTTTCAAGAGCTTTTGCCGTTAACGTATCCCGTCCGGCTCAAACCTATCTCGAAATCATACTTTTTATTATCGACCCGAATTTAATAAAATTCGATTAGCGATGCTTCTTTAGATCATGAGAAAGCGCCGATTGCGTTGATAACGAGCAAGAACAGATTGAAGACTACCGCCATTATGACGAGATTCCTATCCCAACGTATCTCCTTGTCACGCCTTGACCTTAGAAGTTCGCCGTAGTACTCCTTGTCTCTTTCGTTCTCTGCTTCGTTGACGTCCTTTTCCTCGAGCTCTTTCTTCGCTCTCTCCAATTCCTCTTCTTCGAACGAATAGTTCAAGTACCTTAAATAATCAAGATATTTCGTAATGAAATTATCTGCTTTTTCTCTTTTTCTTTTAACGACGTTGGCTTCTCCCGATTTTTTCGAAACAAATACGCGTTTTCTCGAGCCGTCGTCGTGAGCGTATAAAAGCGAACCGCCGAAATCTATCTCTCTGCCGCCAACGTAATCGTCCTGTCTTCTCTTAGCAGTCTTCAAAAAGAGCCGCATCAAGAGCGTTAATAATACGCATCCGACTGCGCTTACCGCAATGAACACGAGCACCGTCATTCCCGTACTCAGCGGGATCTCTATATTGGTACTGCCCGTCGTCTTGTATAAAATAAAGTCGATAAGTAACGCCGTAGCATTGTTGGTAAAGTGTATTATCATGGACGCGTATATCGACTTCGTCGCAAAATATACCGTGAATAATACTGCTCCGAGGAAGAACTGATATACGAGTTGCAATAGATTGCCGTGCGCGGTGGCGAATATCAGCGAAGATATAAGCATCGCGGCAAGTATTCCGTAACGTCTCAGCCCCTTAGCGACAAAGCCGCGCATGAGTATCTCCTCTCCTATCGCGGGCAGAAGAGCGGTGAATATCACCGATACTACGAATATTCCGAACGTATTTGTGTAGTTCGGCACTGCGATTTCGAATTTGTATCCGAGCTTTGTGACCAACATTATAAATAGTTGAGTGACAGGCATGAACGCGACTATCGACATGAGCGCCATAACAACGAGAATGAACGCTTGAAGCGGAGATATTCCCTTCTTAAAGTTTATTTCCCTCGTGAACTTCAAACCGTTAAACTGCGTATAAATAAAAGGCGTCAATCCGAATGCGAGCTGATTTATGAGCATGGTAACGTACGCGACCGCTTTGCTCTCCTCAACGTTTATCCCGTCGTTTTTGAAAAAGCCGAGTATTATTATCATAAATGCCTCGACTATATACAGCGTGACCATCGACATGAGATAGACGCCTCCGCTATCAAACGGTCTCAGTCCTCTCGGCGGATAAAATTTCTTTTCCTTATTCTTCATATCTCTCTCCGTGATAATAATGATCTTATTAAATTACTGCATAGCGGCATATGAACAGCCGTCTTCGATATTGACTCTGTCATATGAGCATAATATCAAAATCATATATACATATATTATACTTTTTCATAATATGGCGATATTTCCGAGGTATTCCCGCACAAAATGCACACTATTCGTTATACGCGGTCATCCCTTACAGGATATTATTTTGCTCGCCGTGTGCTGAGACGCGACGTGCGTTATGTAATCTCTGCCTTCTATGAGCTTTTCTTTGTCGAATACGCTCTTTACGGCATCGAAAGCGACCTCGGGGCTGTTATTGTCCTCGGATAAGTGCGCGAGCATAAATTTCCTCACGCCGCTTTCCCTTAGTTTCAAAAGCGTATCCGCGCACTCTCCGTTCGAAAGATGTCCTTTATCCGACCGTATCCGCATCTTAAGCATATAAGGATAACGTCCTTGCATCAGCATATCCGTATCGTGATTGGACTCGAGCATCACCAAATCGCAAGACGAAAGATGTTTCACTATATTGTCCGTCATCACGCCAACGTCAGTTGCGACACCGACGCTTTCTCTTCCTTTGGATATTCGATATCCCACGGTATAAAGAGCGTCGTGCGGAACTCTGAACGGCTCAATATCGAATCCCGCGAATGAAAATCCCGCCTCGTTTATCGTCCTTACGTCAAGACCCGCGCACTCCGCCCTTTCCGTTATGCCGGCGCCGATGTATTCGCTAATGAATATCGGAGTATTGAATCTCCTTGCAAAGCCGAAAATGCCCTTTATATGATCGGTGTGCTCGTGCGTTACGAGTATAGCCTTGACCGAGCTCGGCGTCAGATCTCTCTCTTCCATCCTCTCGACGAGCGTATTGACCGAAAGCCCGTTGTCGATAATGAGCGCGTCTTCGCCGTCTTTTATCAATGTCGCATTGCCTCGGCTTCCGCTCGAGAGAGCGCACAGTTCCATAACGAGCAACCTCCTTTACGCTCGAAGTCTCTTCGTACCGCATCGGCGTATCTCGCCGAATACGCAGTCGCAAAACTCAAAGCGTACGCCGCAAAAAACCGTAAAAAAGATTTTTTGTATTTTATTATTTTATCATATTTTCGATAAAGAGACAACTATATTGATTTATATTGCCCGATACGCCGCGAATTTCACCCAAAACGCTCGCCGCATCTTCCAAGAATTTCTTCCTCCCCTTTATCTCTCAATACGCTTGAGTGTACCCGTAAATTATGTTAAAATAAAACGTAACGATATATAAAATAAAAAAAGAGGTCGCTAATGAAAAAACTCGATACTTCTAAAATAAGAGACGCGGTAAGAGACGCGGTGCTCGATATAAGCGTTCACGTTGAAAGCTCGTGCGTCGAAGCAATGAAAAGAGCCGAAGCGAACGAAACCAATCCGCTCGCGTCGTACGCGTTAAAACTTATGAACGAGAATATCGCTCTCGCAAGCAAGACTTCTTCCCCCGTATGTCAGGACACGGGAATGTGTATAGTCTTTGCGGAAATAGGACAGGAAGTCGTCTTGACGGGCGACCTTTTAGACGACGCGATAAACGAAGGAGTAAGAGAAGGCTACGTCTATCTAAGAAAATCGGTGCTCGATCCCGTGACTAGAATCAACACGAAGGATAATACGCCCGCCGTTATCCACACCTCGATAGTTAAAGGAGATAAAGTAAAGCTGGGCGTCATACTAAAAGGTTTCGGCTCGGAGAATATGTCAAAGCTGTATATGCTCAATCCCGCGCAAGGACTCGATACCGCTCTCGAACTTATCGTAGACACAGTAAGGAAAAGCGGTTCGAATCCCTGCCCTCCCGTGATAATAGGCGTGGGTCTCGGCGGCACTTTCGAAAAGTCGGCAATACTTTCAAAGCACGCTCTTCTAAGAAAAATAGGCTCGGAAAACGACGACGAAGAACTAGACGGACTCGAAAAAGAGCTTCTTAAAAGGATCAACGCTCTCGGCATCGGCGCGCAGGGATTCAAGGGCAACACGACGTGCCTTGCGGTATTCATAGAAAAATATCCGACGCATATCTCTTCGCTTCCCGTAGCCGTCAACGTATGCTGTCACGCCGCAAGAACAAAAGAAATAATACTGGAGGGCGAGGAAATATGAACGTTATAAAACTCGCTATGCCTTTCGGCAAAGACGAACTTTCTACGCTAAACGCCGGCGATATAGTATATATCACGGGAAAAATACTCGTCATGAGAGACGCCGGACATAAGAGACTCTTCGAATATATCAAAAGAGGAGAGATGCCGTTCGACTATAACGGAAGAATAATATATTATATGGGACCTTGCCCGAACAGAAAAGGCGAAGTCATAGGTTCGTGCGGACCTACCACGACAACGAGAATGGATAAATACACCCCGTATCTTCTCGATACGGGACTACTCGCGACAATAGGCAAAGGCGACAGAAACGACGAAAACTATGAAGCTATAGTCAGAAATAAGAGCGTGTACTTCGCGGCGATCGGAGGCGCGGGCGCGCTGTACAAGAACACCGTCAAAGAGGTCAAAACGGTGTGCTTTGACGACCTGCTCGCCGAAGCTACGAGAGAGCTGACCGTCGAGGACTTTCCCGTCGTCGTTGCCATCGACTCGAAGGGAAATTCCGTATACCGAAACTAAAAGGAGACCATAATGGTAGAAATCGAAGAAAAGAGCAACCTTGCGATAAAGATAATCGCCGCTGTTTTGCTCGTACTTGTAATAATAGGAGTCATTCTCCTTGGAGTATTCAACAAGCCGAAACCGCATGAAAATCTTCCCAAAGAATATTTCGGACGATATGACCTCAGCGAAATAACAGGGGTGAACGGAATCACCGCCGACAGTTACGAATACAACTATATCGAACTCAAAAGCGACGGGTATTACGTTATAGCGAACAAATTCAAAAAGAAAAAGACTGAGCAAAAAGGCGTATGGTACGTCGAAAACGGAAAAGTATATTTTGAAAGCTCCCGCTTCCTCGGATTCGTCAAGACGACGGACAGCGGCGATATATCGGGTAACGAAATAACTATGACCGTCGAAAGCAACAGCTCGAAAATAACTCTGATCCTTACGAAATCATAAATCGTATATATTAAAACTACCGTATATGTAAATACGATATAAACTAAGGCGTATCCGCAAGGAATACGCCTTTTTACATCCTTATTCTATTACTTTATTATTATACCGCCGCAATCGGCGTCTTAAACTAAATCAAACGATCGCAGTTTTGTTGTCATTCTCTTGCCTCGACCCGAATATCTCATCGCGTCTTGGTTTTCTATAGGGCTTTTCAAAACCTCGCTTACGCATTGCTCTAATAAAAAGAACCGCGCCGAATTTATCGACGCGCTTTGTTTCGAAACATATTGATTTTAGTAATTTATGATTTTACTATTACGCCTTAAGGCTCGAATACTTATAGCTCTTAGTAAACTTCTCGTCGCCAATAGTAACGCTCCATTCAGCTTCTACAGTGCTACCGACTTTAGCGCCTACGAACTTGCCGTTTGCAACGCTTACGCCCTCGGTAAGAACTTCAATATCCGCATCATAAGAAGTAGTTCCGGATTTGAATACGAACTTGCCTTTAGCAGCGTCGTAAGAGAGCTTATACTCGGTTACCGTTCCGTTGTTGACAACGTATACGCCGGGACCTGCGAGAGTAGCCGAGATAGACTGACCGTACTTGGAAGTTCCGTTCATTCTACCGGTAAAGTAAGCGCTCACGTAATGCTTAGTATACTTGCACTCTACTCCGCCTACCGTTGCGGTTACGTCGAAATTGATGTCGCAACTCGTATTCTTCGCAGAGAAGCTCTTGTAGAAGTCGTCCTTAAGAGTACCGTTAGCCTCGAGCTCTATCTTCGAGGTCGCGTCATAATAATCATATACGTTTAACTTTGCCTCTATCTTGATAGATTTATCGTCGTTTACGAAGTAATACTTACCGTCCATAAACTTGAACTGGAGTAAGATCGACTCAGTGTCGCTCGTATAGTAATTCATCGTAAAGAGTCCGTCGAACGTAGTATCTTTAGTAAATTTCTTCGAAGACGGGAACGTTACTCTGTTGATATTACCGTGACCGCTATGAGTCTTGTTGAGCGCCGACATATTAGTCTGAGCAATACCGTCTTTAACTGTAGGAGTCATTACGATATAGTAGGTTCCGGACGGAACGAATCCGCTTATAGACTGTATAGCGACCTTATCTTCGATGGTATACTTGAACGTATCGCCGTTCTCGACCCAATCGCCTGCTTTGACGCTGATGCTGAGCTTGTTGTTCTCGATAGCATTGCCGCCTGCTATAGCGAGCGTATACTTATCGGTAGCAACGCTCTCGAGCGCCGAATTGACCAAACTGAGAGTATAATCTACGGTGTAGTCCTTCTTCGCCGTCGACGTCAAAGTTATTACGCCGTTACGGTCTATCTCTGCGTGTACGTAAGGCATTTCGTAACCGTCTACTACTTCGATATAAGCTCTGTCGAGTTTGATTCCTCTCCAAGTAGCGGTATAGTTAGCCTTGCCTTTCTTGTTGAATACCTTGTTGCCGTCCTCGTCGTCGCCTACTACTTTAGCAATAGCGCTGTCGAAGAAGTAGCTTTCGGTATATACGTCATACTGTTTAGCAATCTTCGGAGTCTCGCCGTCCTTAACGATTTCGCCGGCTGCGTTCCTCTCATAGTAGGTTACCGTGAGCTTACCGCCGTTGAACGAAGGAAGCGTCATATTGTCAGTCTTTCCGTTGTATATGACCTTCGTATATACGCTTGTTTTCTGACCGAGACCGACTTTTATCGGATTCTCCTTAGTACCGAAATTGTGCATTTCGATCTCATCGGGAGTAGCCATAACAAAGTCGTACTTGAGCGATCTTCCGCCGAGCGAGAACTCTACGTAGTAGTCGCCTACGCTGGTCATATAGTACTTAGCGCCCTCTTTATAGAGGTTAGTATCGGCTTCGATATCTATCGTCTTAGTCTCGTTGTTTGAGTAAGTGATAGTCGCTTCAGCTTTTGTAATATTGGTTACTTCGGTAGAATTAGTCTGGATATAATATACGTCTTCAGGTACAGCGTTCGCGACTATATTGATATCCTTAACGTTCGTAAGAGTTATCTTGAACGGTACTTCGTAACAAGGAAGCGGAAGTTTAACTTCCATACCTGCCATACTCGTTACGAGCGACATCGTGAGAAGGTCTATAACGTTACCGAGAAGTCCCGATCCGTCGATAGGAGTAACTACGAGAGTAATATTCTGCTCTACGCCGAAGAGGTCTTCGTCGAGTCCCTTCCAACCAACTATCTGAGCTACGCTCTTGCTCTCTTTAACGAGCTCGTCTTCGCCGACGGTATAGTACTGATAGCCGATCTTCTTACCGATGATCCTCGGCATCTCGTATATCGAGAAGTTATCTCCGGGAGCATACGCATCGGTAATATTATCGTTCCACTTTATCTCGTCGAGTCTGAACGGATCGAGCGGCTTCTTATTGCTTGCCCAAACTCTGTCCTCGCCGGTCACCGGATCTTTGAACATCTTGTCGTAAGCGTTGAGATTGTCAAGCTCGGTATTGCCGAACTGGAGTTTGTCAATAGTGATATTGATCTCGGAAAGTTTATCGCCGCCTGCCGAAAGGAGCAGATCGACTATATCCTTGACCTGATCGAAAGAAATACCCGCGTTCGCTACTACGTCGCCGAGACCTACAGCCTCAAGCATATTATAGAGATCGCTCATAGAAGCGTTAACGTCGATAAGAGCGTTAGCATTCTCGTTCATCTTGAGTCCGTCGGTAAGGAACGGAATAACTTCGGTAACTATCGCGAGGATAGAATCGATATTGATATCAGCCTGAGCCGCAGGAGTATCTGCTCCCGGTACCGCAGGAAGATTGAGCGCGGAATCGTAATTCGTCGAATACGGCTCTGCTATAACGCTCGGATCAATAACGAGGAGCTCGTTCTCGCTGAGAGCGCTCTTTATGAATCCTGCCGCAAGCGTAGTGATGTTGAACATATTGAGGATAGAGTTAAGAGCACTGTCGCTGATAACCGCATCCGTATTGATATTAACGTAAATGTTACCGTTGCCGAAGTTCGCGGGATCGAAAGCTATGTCTATTATGTTGGTGATATCCTTATCGCGTTTCGATACGCAGAAGTCTCCGCACTCGCTTTCACTGTGTTTGTGGTATACCTGAATATAGAGTTTGCTTCCCTTGAGCTGTTCGGATTCCCAGAACTTATAAGCGTTCTTGTTGGGATCTCTCTGATATTCCTGACCCGCTTTGATGATAGCGAACGGATCGATGTTAGCCTCGATAGACCAGTTATAGGTCATATACTTCTTTATGCCGGTAACGGTCGTACCGTCTTCTGCTACTACGTCCTTGTAAAGACCGAACGTACCGTTAAGGTCTACGTTAGCAAGATTGATGACCTTAGCCTTGTCTATATTAGCCTTATCGAGCTTGTCGCTTGCATCGAGAGCGATGCTTCCCTTATCAACTACCATCTTGTTGAGATTTACGTTGATTTTGCCAAGCTTTTCGTTGTTAGCTTCGATGAATATCGTCGGAGCGTTCTTGGTTCTGAGATCTATATCTATCTTAATAGTCATCGGATTTTCGTTGATGAGCTTAGTAAGATTCTCGGTGTTGATCACTTCGCCTGCAATGTTGAGATTAAGGCTGTCGAGAACGCCCTTTATAAGAACGCCGAAATCGCCGTTCATGAGGTTGTTCCATACCTTTACCGTATCGATATTAAGAGTCCAAACCTTATTCTTCTTCTTCGACTTGATATCCTTAGTATCGAAAAGCATATCTCCTATCATCTTAACGATGTCGCTCGTCGACTCGTCGAGAGCCTGACCGCTTGCAGCCGCGGACGGAGTCTTTCCAGTGATGAGTCCCATAAGAGCAAGCATACTTGCGTTCCTTATAGCGAACACGTTATCCTCCGACTTGAGATACATTTTGTTATCCTGATAATAGATATTGAGAATATCTTTTACCGCAGATGCGCTGGAATCTTGAAGCTTGAATACGAACTCGTTATTGTCCTTATTCATCGTCGTGAAATCGATAGTTCCCTTTGCTATGAGATTGAAGTTCTTCTTCTCCTTCTCAAGTTTCAGGTCTGCGTCGATATCAAGTTTGATTGACGTTGCTCCGTTGAGATCGTAAGCACCTTCAAACGCATTGATAAAATCAATGAATTTGTCTCCTGCGGGCTTAGGCTTACATGCTGCAAAAAGGCTGATAGCCATTACAAGCACTAAGACAACTGCGAGTAGTCTGACCAATTTCTTGTTTTTCATAAAAATCCTCCTTTACAGAATTTCTGATAATATCAATATAAAAACGCATGCTGAAATTAAACTGAAATTCTGTTAATTTCAAAAATTTTTCGATAAAATCATCTAAAACTTTTTTATCATCGATCCTGTATTTTTCTTATATCGTTAGTATGAGGAATAAAACTGCAATTATCCAAAACAATAAAGAGCAAATCACGGGTAAAAACCAGTCATGAAAAAAGCCGCCGCGCGGCATCATTTACGGACGAATAGATCGCGGCGTTCTTCGAGCGGCGTTATATCTCTTATAAAACGTCGCTTTCGCCAATATTTTTACGGAGGTTGAACGTCTTTTACATCGCTGCGAGACGGAGGCGATGTAAAAAAATTAAATACGAAAAATTCAAAAACGCGTTATGAAATCAAAAAACGGTATACGAAAGGACCGCCGAATCAATCCGGCGATCCTTTCATTCGATATTTTATATCTATATTATCAATATAATATAGAAACTGTCATTAAGATTTTAGCGACGGCTTAAAAATCCCGTCCGTTAAACGCCCAAAGGCGTTAAAACTCATACGGCGTCACCTGATATACATAGTAGTTGAGCCAATTATAAAAGAGAAGATTAGCAGTACTCTTCCATTTGACCTCGACGTTATCGACGTTGCCGTCTTTGAAATAATTGGCAGGCATATCTATATCGAGACCTTTGTCCACGTCTCTTAAATACTCCGTCTTCAAAGTATCTCTGTCGTATTCGGAGTGTCCGAGGAAGAAAAACCGTCTGTTGTCTCTGCTCTTTATTATCGCTATCCCCTGCTCTTTATTCGACGCAAGGACCTCGAGCTCGGCGTTATCTCTCACCGCATCCTCGTCGACTGTAGTATGTCTCGACATCGGAATATAGAATACGTCGTCCATTCCCTTAAGCAAAAGTTCGTACTCGTTCTCCGCCGTATACGGAAATACGCCGAAAAGTTTTTTCGCAAAAGGAACCTTTTCTATTCCGTAATAATAGTGCAGAGCCGCCTGCGCTCCCCAACAGATATTGATCGTGGAAGTTACGTTGGAATCGGCAAAATCCATTATCCTCTTGAGCTCGTCCCAATACTTGACCTCGTCGTACTCCATAGTCTCGACCGGCGCGCCCGTTATTATCATTCCGTCGAAATGCTTGTCCTTGATCTCCTCAAAAGTCTTATAAAATCTCTTGAGATGCTCTTCCGACGTATTCTTGCTCTTGTAGCTCTCGGTAGCGACGAGCGTTACGTTGACTTGAAGGAGCGTATTTCCCAAAAGGCGCATGAGCTGCGTCTCCGTCTCTATTTTCGTAGGCATGAGATTCACGATAGCTATCTCTATCGGTCTTATATCCTGCGACATAGCTCTCGACTCCGTCATAACGAAGATATTTTCGTTCGTGAGAACGGAAAAAGCCGGCAGATCCTTAGGAATTATTATCGGCATATGCGTCCCTCCTTCTTATGTTCTTATTAGGAGCGCGCTCCGCATCCGCCGTATCTACGAACGGCGAACACGCTAAGCTCCTCTCTCTGCCGCCCAACCGAAGCGAGCGGCTGACTCTCATATTGTCTTTAGCAAACTCTATCTATCGTCGGAAAATATAGTTCCTTACTTTATCGAATCGAGCGCATTTTTGAAATCGTCTAAAATATCGTCGATATTCTCAAGTCCGATACTTACTCTGACAGTCGCAGGATTTATACCTGCCGCGACGAGCTGTTCGTCGGTAAGCTGTCTGTGAGTTTCGCTGGCAGGATGGAGCACGCAGGTACATATATCGGCAACGTGCACTTCGTTATTCGCCATCTTGAGCGAATTGATGAACTTGCTCGCGTTGGCTCTTCCGCCCTTGATATCTATGCTTATAACGCCGCTCGAACCTTTCGCAAGGTATTTCTTCGCAAGCTCGTGATATCTGTCGCCCTTAAGCGCAGGATATGAAACGCTCTCGACCATCTCGTGAGACTCGAAGAATTTCGCGACTTTGAGCGCGTTATCGCAATATCTCTCCATTCTCACGGCAAGCGTCTCGAGTCCCATATTGAGAAGAAACGCGGAGTGCGCCGAAGGATAGCAACCGAAGTCTCTCATGAGCTGCATCCTTGCCTTGAGAATATACGCGAGCTTTCCGTAATCTCTCGTATACACTATTCCGTGGTACGACTCGTCGGCTTCCGTGAACTCGGGGAATTTGCCGTTCGTCCAGTCGAAATTGCCCGAATCGACTATTACGCCGCCGCCCTGAACCGCGTGACCGTCCATGTACTTCGTAGTGGAATGAACGACTATATCCGCGCCGAACTCAAAAGGCTTGCATAAGATAGGCGTCGGGAAAGTGTTATCGACTATGAGCGGAAGCCCCTGCGAGTGAGCTATTCTCGCCCACTTCTCTATATCGAGAACCGCAAGAGCGGGATTGGCGAGGGTCTCTCCGAAGACTGCTCTCGTATTGGGCTTAAAGTATTTGACTGCTTCCTTTTCATCTATATCGGGATCGACGAATATACACTCGATACCGAATCTCTTGAGAGTTACCGCAAAGAGATTGATCGTACCGCCGTATATCTTCGACGTAGCGACGAAACTATCGCCTGCTTTACAGATAGTGAGTATCGACATCATCGAAGCTGCCTGTCCCGAGGACGTGCACATCGCGGCAACGCCGCCTTCAAGCGCGGCGATCTTCTTCTCAACGGCGTCTACCGTCGGGTTGGCAAAACGCGAATAGATGTACGCGAGCGTGGGATCGTCGAATACTGCCGCGACGTCCTCGACGGTGTCGAATCTGAACGTCGTGCTCTGTACTATCGGCATAACCTTAGGCTCGCCGTTCTTCGGCGTATAGCCTGCTCTTAAGCATTTGGTTTCGTCTTTCATTTTTATGTCTCCTTTATGTTCTCGGCGGCTTGACGCCGCTTTATATCGTTTTGTCAATATGCGAACTCCGTCCGCAATCACTTTTAATATCCGTATTAAGGAACGCTCGGGGAAATCTCGGCGTTTTGCGTTACAGCGTTTACTTTAACTGCCGTATGAAGCGTCTTCTATATACTAACGTATTAATAGATATTATAATATTTCTTCTTTCCTTTGTCTACGATATGACGCCGTTTTTACGCGGCGCTTCCATATTTATAGCTTATATAAGGCATAGTAAAAAATTCTGTCGTTCTCTTTTCCAGATATGTACAAACCGCAATTTATGAAATTACTTTCTATAATTTTTAAGCTGTCTCTGAAGATCTCTCTTCATATCCTTTTCTTTTATGGAATCTCTCTTGTCGTGAAGTTCCTTACCTCTTGCAAGTCCCACTTCCACTTTAACGAGTCCGCCTTTGAAATATATCTTCGTCGGTACGAGCGTATAGCCTTTTGCGCTGACTTTGCCGAGCAATTTGTCTATCTCCGCTCTTTTCATCAGCAGTTTTCGCGTGCGTCTCGGGTCTTCGTTGAAATAGCTTCCCTTTTCATAAGGCGAAACGTGCATATTGAGAATGAATATCTCGCCGTTCTTTATTATACAAAAAGAATCCTTCAAATTGACTCCGCCGAGACGTATCGACTTGACTTCGCTGCCGACGAGAACTATCCCCGTCTCGTAAGTCGAGTCGATAAAATAATCGTGATAAGCCTTTTTATTGCTTGCAACTATTTTGATATCCATAATATATGCGTCCCCGTTTAAGCGTTTTCTTCATCTATTTCGAAGTTTACCCGTCGCGCGTCGAGATCGGTCGACGAAACTATTATCTTCACCCTGTCGCCAAGAGCGTAACTATGCTCGATACCTACTATCCTATACTTGTCTTCCTCGAAAACATACCTGTCGCGGGGAAGATTTTCTATCCTTATCGCTCCTTCGACCGTGTTGTCGAGCTCTACGAATATCGCAAATCCCGTGACTCCGCTTACCGTACCTTCGTATGCGTCTCCTACCTTATCGCTCATATAAAGAGCCTTGTAGTAGTCGTCGATATCCCTCTCGGCGCTCTCCGCGCTCCTCTCCCTCTCCGAAGACTTCTCCGCTATATCGGGAAGCTCCGCTTCGAGTCTCTTTGCCGCGTCGCCGTCGAGTTTTCCGTTCAGCATCATCTTAACTATCCTGTGTATCATAAGGTCGGGATAGCGCCTTATCGGCGAAGTAAAATGACAGTAATTATCAGTCGCGAGCCCGAAATGTCCGAGATTATCCGTCGTATATCTGGCTTTTTTCATCGACCGCAGCATCACTTTGCTTATTATCGGTTCGATAGGTTTTCCTTCCGCTTCTTTCAGCAATTTTCTAAGCGCTCCGGAATGTACCTCTTTGACTCCGAGCGTCAGACCGCAACCCTCGGCAAACTTTGCAAAGTCGCGCATCTTATCCGAATCGGGTCTCTCATGCACACGGTAAATAAAAGGATATTCGAGATTCGCCATAAACTCCGCGACAGTCTCGTTAGCAAGAAGCATGAACTCTTCGATTATGCCGTTGCTCGAAAGATAAGGATAGGGCTCTATGCAAAGAACGTCTCCTCTCTCGTCAAGAGTTATCTTGGACTCCTTGGTATCAAAATCTATATAACCGCGGCTCTCTCGCTTCTTCCTGAGAATATCGGCGAGCTCCTTCATCAAAAATATCATAGGCGTCACTCGTTCGTATCGCCCTTGAAGTTCCCTGTCGCCCGAAAGTATCTTTTCAACGTTTTTATACGTCATACGGGCGTCGTTTAATATCCTGCTTTCGTAAAGTTCGCTGTCGATAACGTCTCCCTTTTTATCCACTCTCATTCGAGCCGTCAGCGTCAGTCTCTTCTCCCCTTCGTTCAAAGAACATATCCCGTTAGATATCTCCGGCGGCAGCATCGGGAAAACAGAAGACGGGAAATATACGCTGGTCGCGCGCTTTAACGCCTCCTTATCCAGTACGCTCCCGCGTCTGACGTAATGCGAAACATCCGCTATATGCACGTATAGATCATAACTTTCGCCGTTTTTTACGAGCGAGATCGCATCGTCGAGATCTTTAGAATCGTCGCCGTCTATAGTCACCGTGAGCATATCGCAGAAGTCTTTTCTTTCGCCTTCCTTGATACCATTAAGCGTCTTTATCTCCCTATAGACCCTCTCGTCGAAGGTATTAAAAAATCCGTACGATTTCAGTATTGCGAGAACGTCGCTTCTCCTCTCGCCGTTCTTTCCTATAACTTCCGTTATCACGGCTTCGGGACGCGCTTTCCCGTTAAACGTCAGCTTGGCTACGACCTTGCTGTTGCCGGCTATCTTTTTCCCCTTTATGGGAGCGACGAAAAAGTTCCCTGCAAAATTATTTCCGTCGGGAACGATGAATCCGCGGTTATTCTTTCTATAATACGTTCCCACTATTTCGCTGACGCCCCTCTTTACTATAGAAACGACCTTTGCTTCGTCGCCTTTTACTATAGTTGCGAATACTTTATCGCCGTGTATCGCGCCGTTCATATTTGAATACGGCACGAAAAGGTCTTCTCCGCCGTCGTCTCTTATCAAAAACGCGAATCCCTTCTTGTTGCCTCTCAGCGCGCCGAAATACGCTCCTATACGCTTTGGATCGGAATACCTGCCGTCGATCTCGACGATAGACCCCTCTTCAATACATTCCTTAAGCGTTTCACTAAGCTCTATCATATCGTTCGGCTCGTTCATTCCGAGCCTTGCCGCGAGCTCTTTCAGCGTTCGCCTTTTAGGCGAAAGACGCAAAAGCCCGTCTTTTACGTTAAATTCCATATCGATCGATTCCTTTTCATACTCGGAAGAGAATAATAGATCAAGAAGCTATCCTTTACTTCGGACAAGACGCGCCGTTATCGGATTCTGATGATATTTACTCCTATGTCTCTACGACCTCTTTCCCTATCTAACTTTTATTTCCCTGCGTTGCAACTTATATTCTCTCACTTCAAAAAAGGGAGCTGTAGCTAGGCTACAACTCCCGAGAAACCTTTTTTAACCTTTTATCAGAACAACTGAATGACAAAATATATGATAGAGATGACCAGAAGGAAAGCACCCATTGAAACGGTCGCCTTTTTCAGCTTCGATTCCCTGCTCTTAGCTCTCTGCTCTTCCATATTTGTCGAAGGTCTGTCTCCCGTGATCGCGCCCATATTAGACTCAACGCTCGATTGCATCAGCACTACTACTATAGTAGCTACGGATACTATCGCCATGAGTATAAGAAGCAACGGATTAAGCACTTCCTTTACCTCGTAAGGTATACTGCTTATAGCGGATAACATAAAACTTATGTTCATTATCTATTCCTCCATCTAACACTTGTTAGCCATACTATTTTACCACAGTTACCCCCTAATATCAAGTGTTTATAATATGAGTATTGCTGTTTTTTGTGAAAATAGCGTTAAATATCTATTAAAAATTTCTTAATTTCAGTCTATATTCAGTTTTCGACAAATTACACGCTCAATCTAAACAAAACCGCTCTTTCTCCTTCTTTGAAAACTTCGAAAGATTATATTCGTACGAGACGTCTATCATATTTACGAGCTCGCCGTAAGGAATATCCGAATCGATAACGACCGTGCTGTTATACTTCGCCTGAACGGGCGGACAATGCCATCCTTTATATACGTATTCGGGATACTTGCTTCGAAGAGCCGTATGGTAATCGGCTTCGCCTTTAACGGTCATACATTCTTTGCCGCTAAGCACGAAGAAACTCGCAAAATAGTGTTTCCCTACCTTTATGAGCACGTTGCCGTCGCTAAGCGGCATATCGGCATAAGCGCAAGGTTTAGTAAGCGCGTAGGTCATTAGTCCTTTTGTATCCATATGTTTTCCGCCTTGACGTAAAGTTTATCCGCGTCGCTCTCGCCAAATAGCCTGCGAAGCTCCGTCTGTATTTTCGTCGCCGAGAATATTCTTCATAAAGCCGTTCTTTGGCAAGATAACGCCGAATTTCCACGATATCACAGTCTCGACTTAAAATCGTCGTATCCGAACTCTTTTACTATCTTAACGTCCCCGTTTTGTTCGAGCGTCGCTATAGAAGGCAGAGCCATTCCGTTGAACGTATTATTCTTGACCATAGTATAAAGAGCCATATCCATAAATACTATCTTATCGCCCTCATTGAGCTCTTTATCAAAGGAATAGTCGCCTATGATATCCCCCGCAAGACACGTCGGTCCGCCGAATCTCGCGTTATACATCTTCTCGTTATCCTCTCCGCTACCGTAAACGGGCGGCCTGTAGGGCATCTCGATAACGTCGGGCATATGACACGCCGCGGACGTATCGAGTATTGCCACGTCTTTACCGTTATTTATTATTTCAAGAACGCTCGAGACAAGATATCCCGCGTTCAAGACGACGGCTTCTCCGGGCTCTAGATAGACTTCGACGCCGTACTTATTCCTTACATCTTTCACGAAAGCAATTAGTCCGTCTACGTCGTAACCGTCTCTCGTGATATGGTGACCTCCGCCGAAGTTGAGCCACTTCATATTCTTGAAATACTTTCCGAACTTACTCTCGAACGCCGAAAACGTTCTCCTAAGATCGTCGAAGTTCTGTTCGCAAAGGGTATGAAAGTGCAGTCCGTCAAGAATCGGTATTATTCTTTCGTCAAAATTCTTTTCCGTCGCCCCGAGCCTTGAGAAAGGCGCGCACGGATCGTAGATAGCGTGTCCTTCCTGCGTCGAAAATTCGGGATTTATCCTAAGTCCTACGCTCTTTCCCGCTATCTTAGCCCTTTTCGCGAATTTGTCTACCTGTTTCACGCTGTTGAAAACCACGTCGTCGGCATAAGAGAGTATTTCGTCGAACTCGTCGTCTCTGTACGCAGGCGAAAAGACGTGCGTCTCTTTGCCGAACTCCTCTTTGCCGAGTCTCGCCTCGTAAAGTCCGCTCGCCGTAGTTCCGTCGAGGTATTCCCTTATGATCGGATACGCCGAATACATAGAGAACGCTTTCTGCGCAAGCAGTATCTTAGCTCCGCTCTCCTCTCTTACGCGTCTCAGTATGCGTAGATTTTCCTTCAATCTCTCTATATCTATAAGATAATAAGGGGTGCGCAACGACGCACCCTCTATAGCTTTTATGACTTTTTCCATATATCCTTTCATTATCAGTCGACCAATACGGGATCGAAGGATTCCTTCCACGGAAGTCCCCACTTGTTAAGAGCGTCCATGAACGGATCGGGATCGAACTCCTCGATATTATGAACTCCCGCCTTGTTCCATACTCCCGTCATAACGAGCATCGCGCCTATCATCGCGGGCACGCCCGTAGTGTACGAAATGGCTTGCGAACCTACCTCTCTATAGCACTCCTGATGGTCGCATACGTTATAAAGATAATACTTCTTTTCCTTGCCGTCCTTCTTTCCTATGAAGATACAGCCGATATTCGTTTTTCCGCGCGTCCTTTCGCCGAGCGAAGCGGGATCGGGAAGAACGGCCTTTAAGAACTGGAGCGGAATTATCTCCTTTCCTTCGTATATTATGGGTTCTATCGAGGTCATTCCGACGTTCTCGAGACACTTGAGATGCGTGAGATAACTCTGACCGAAAGTCATGAAGAATCTTATTCTCTCGATGCCCTTGATATTGAGCGCGAGCGACTCGAGCTCTTCGTGATGAAGAAGATACATATCTTTCTCGCCGACGCCCTCGAAGTTATATACTCTCTTTATCTCCATAGGCTCGGTCTCGACCCACTTTCCTTTCTCCCAGTACGAGCCTTTCGCGCTGACTTCCCTTATATTTATTTCGGGATTGAAGTTGGTCGCGAACGGATAGCCGTGGTCTCCGCCGTTACAGTCGAGAATATCTATATAATTTATTTCGTCGAAATGGTGCTTCATTGCGTACGCCGAAAATACTCCCGTGACTCCCGGATCGAATCCGCTGCCGAGCAGCGCCGTGATGCCTGCCTTTTCGAACTTCTCTCTATAAGCCCACTGCCAGCTGTACTCGAACTTAGCGGTATCCTCGGGCTCGTAATTGGCGGTATCGACGTAGTGCGTCTTCGTCGCAAGGCACGCGTCCATTATCTTAAGATCTTGATACGGAAGAGCAAGATTGAGAACCACGTCGGGCTTATAAGCGTTTATAAGTTCGATAAGCTCGTTAACGCTGTCGGCGTTGACTTTAGCCGTAGTTATCTTGGTCTTGGTCGTAGGCTCGAGTTTCGCCTTCAACGCGTCGCACTTCGACACCGTTCTCGACGCTATACATATCTCTTCGAACACGTCGCTGTTCTGACAACACTTGTGTATAGCAACGGAAGCAACTCCGCCGCATCCGATTATTAATGCTCTTCCCATCGTTTCTCCTTTCTATGCCTTAAGGCAATCAATAATTATTTTTATCTTTACTTTATATCTATGATCTATAACCTATTCGATCGGTAACGCCGCCATACTATTTCATCATTGAAAGCAGCATTTCCCTTACTATTTTACACGCCGCCGCCGTCGAAACTCCGCTGACGTCGTAATGCGGACTCAGCTCGACTGCGTCGAGTCCTACTATATTGACGTTCTCGAATATCAGCTTCACAGCCTCTCTAAGTTCGTTGAATCTAACTCCGCCCGCCTCAGGCGTTCCCGTTCCCGAAAATTCCGACGGATCGAGCACGTCCAGATCAAGCGTAAAGTAGACGTTCTTGCCCTTCAATCTCTCGACGACGCCATCGAGTCCGTCGAAAGAAAATTTATGAGTCTCGACACGTTCCTTTCCCCACTCGAATTCCTCTCTGTCTCCGGAACGTATACCGAACTGATATATCCTGTTATCTCCAACTATCTCCCAGCATCTGCGCATTACCGAAGCGTGCGAAAGTTTAGCTCCGAGATAGTCGTCTCTTAAGTCGGCGTGAGCGTCAAAGTGTATTATATGTACATCCGAATACTTATTATGTACCGCTCTCACCGCCGGCAGTGTCACGAGATGTTCGCCGCCGAACATGAACGGTATCTTGCCGGCTGCGAGTATCGTTCTCACTCTCTCTTCTATGTCGTTAAGAGCCGATTCGACGCGTCCGAAACTGAGTTCCAGATCTCCGCTGTCGAAAAAACTATAGTCCGTCATATCCTTATCGAGATACGGCGAATACGTCTCGATACCGAAAGATTCGCTTCTCATCGCTTTGGGACCGAATCTCGCGCCGGGGCGGAAAGAAGTAGTCGAATCGAAAGGAGCGCCGAATATAACTACTTCGGCGTCGCCGTACTCCGCGTCGCAAGCTATAAAAGTTTCCTCATTCCTTTTCAACATCTTTTAGAAGTTCCTCCACGTATTTGGGCAGATAGAACGCGCCCTTGTGCAATTTCGTCGTATAATATTTGGTCTTTATGCCGAGTTTATTCCACTCGTCTTCCCTTATATCTTTTATCGGATGATACTTCTTCGAAGCGAACCCGAAAAGCCAGTGCCCCGAAGGGTACGTCGGAATATGCGCCTGAAATACTTTGCTTATTCTAAATCCTTCGCTGATATGGCGGTGCATTCTCTTGCACGCCTCTCTGTCGTTGTCGTAAAAAGGGCTTTCATGCTGATTGACGAGTATCCCGTCCTCTTTGAGCGCTCTTTGGCAGTTGCCGTAAAACTCCCTTGTGAAAAGTCCTTCCCCCGGTCCGAACGGATCGGTCGAATCTACTATTATGAGATCGTATGTATCTCTCTTGTTTCTTATGTATCTTATCCCGTCCTCGACGTATATATTGACTCGCTCATCGTCAAGACGGCCCGCAGTGAACGGCATATACTTTTTGCACGCATCTATGACTTCGCCGTCTATTTCGACAAGATCGACGTTCTCGACGCTATCGTACTTGAGCAGTTCTCTTACGGCTCCGCCGTCTCCGCCGCCTATGACAAGTACGTTCTTTATCGACGGATGGACCGCCATCGGTACGTGCGTTATCATCTCGTGATATATGAATTCATCCTTTTCCGTCAGCATCATATATCCGTCAAGCGTCAAGAATCTTCCGAACTGTTCGGAATCGAATATATCTATACGCTGATAATCGCTATTGATCGACGCGACCTGCCTGTCCACTCTTATCGACAGTTTAACGCTGTCGGCGTGCAACTCGGAGAACCATAATTCCATAATATCCTTCACACTCCTTTCATAACGTTGAGCGTCGCGAGATCCGCGTCTTCGGGACCGCTCATAGAGCAACCCTTTTCCTTGGCGTAACGGATATATTCGAGCACGCTATCCGTTATCATTTCGCCCGGCGCGAGTATCGGTATCCCCGGCGGATAACACATAACGAATTCGCTGCATATCCTGCCGACGCTCTTATCGAGCTCGACCGCCTCTTTTTCCGCGTAAAACGCTTCCTGCGGAGATACCGCTACGATAGGCGGGATATATTCGTGGAAAAAAACTCCCTTTTTATTGCCGCCCGCATTATGATATATATCCGCAAGCGCGCTCACAAGCCTCTCCAATTCCTGATACCTGTCGCCTATAGAGAGATACGCGAGTATATTGCCGAGATCGCCGAACTCTATCTGTATGTCGTATTCGTCTCTAAGAATATCGTACACCTCGATTCCCGCAAGCCCCGTATCGAGCGTAAATACCGAGAGTTTCGTCGTGTCGAAATCGTAAACGCTGTCTTTATTGATTATTTCCCTGCCGTAAGCGTAATATCCGCCGATAGCGTTTATTTCGCTTCTTGCGTACTCTGCCATTTTGTGTACGCGTCTAAATATATCCTTGCCCCTCAGCGCCAGATTTCTCCTCGCTATATCTAGGCTCGCAAGCAGAAGATAAGATCCGCTGGTTGTCTGGGTAAGATTGATTATTTGGCGTACATATCCCGGGCTTACGCCCTCTCCGACAAGTAATATCGAGCTTTGAGTGAGACTTCCGCCCGACTTATGCATAGATACTGCCGCCATATCTGCGCCAGCATGCATAGCAGCGATCGGCAGCTCGTCGTCGAAATAAAAGTGAGTGCCGTGCGCTTCGTCCGCAAGACAAAGCATACCGTTCTCATGCGCGAGCTCAACGATGCTCTTTATATCCGAACAGATACCGTAATACGTCGGATTGTTCACGAGGACCGCCTTCGCGTCCGGATTCTCCTTAATGGTCTTTTCAAGCACTTCAACGCTCATTCCGAGCGGTATACCAAGCCGCGGATCGGTGTCGGGATCGACGTAAACGGGAATAGCTCCGCATACGACCAGCGCGCATATGACGCTCCTATGGACGTTTCTCGGAAGGATTATCTTATCTCCTCTCTTGAGCGCCGAGAGCACCATGCTCTGCACGGAAGACGTAGTTCCGCCAACCATTAAAAACGCGTGCTTCGCGCCGAACGCCTCTGCGGCAAGTATCTCGGCGTCTCTGATGACCGACACCGGCTGGCAGAGAAAATCGAGCGGCTTCATTGAATTGACGTCCATCGTCACGCACTTTTCGCCGAAAAGTTCTGTAAGTTCGGGATTTCCCCTTCCTCTTTTATGTCCGGGAACGTCGAAGGGCACTATTCTTTGTCTTTTCAGTCTCTGAAGCGCCTCGTATATGGGCGCTCTTTGCTGCGAGAGTCTCTCGTCGTACATTCTCCCCTCCGTCTAGAAGATATTCCTTCCGCTGAATATCTCTATCATCTCACGGCGTAAGCTGTCGGTAATATCGAGTCTCGTCTTCGGCGAAAGCTCGTATACGTCGGACTTGAAAAGATAGTTCTGAAGGTCTATCTCTTTTATGAGCATCTTCGTATGGAAGAGATTTGTATCGTATACGTTGATATCGACGGCGTCGTATTTCGCGAGCGTTTTCTCGTCGATAAAGTCCTGTATAGACTTGATCTTATGATCGAGAAAGAGTTTCTTTCCCGAAAGATCGCGGGTAAAGCCCCTGATCCTATAGTCCATGGTAATGATATCGGAATCGAAAGAACCGATGAGATAGTCAAGCGTTGAAAGCGGCGTTATCTCTCCGCACGTAGCAACGTCTATATCGACTCTGAACGTCGCAAGACAGGTCTCGGGGTGATACTCGGGATAAGTATGCACCGTAACGTGACTCTTATCGAGATGCGCGAGAGTGGTCTCTCCCTGGACCGGTATCATATGCTCTTCGGCAAGGAGCAGCGTCACCGACGCCCCCTGCGGTTCGTAATCCTGCGAAGATATATTGAGCACCTTCGCGCCTATCATATCGGTAAGATTGAGAAGAATATTCGTAAGTCTCTCGGAGTTATACTGCTCGTTGATATACGTTACGTAATCATGCTGTTCTCTGGCAGTCTTTGCGTAACACACGTCGTAAATATTAAAACTCAACGCCTTAGTCAAGTTATTGAATCCGTACAGTTTCAGCTTCTGTTCCATATAGATATTCCTCCGCATACCGCCTCTCGGCGAAAAAAAAGTAACGGCTCTAGCCGTTACTTGAAAAGGACAATATCATAATTCGACAAATCACGACGCTTCTGCCTAAGGCGGCGAAAGACGTCAGTTTCTCGCATAGGAGACCGATTCATCTCAGAGTCTATATAGCAAATATCTCTTACTTTTACTACTCATATTGACCGTTTCACAAGTTATGGCGCGTCGAGCGCTCCGGTTATAAAGGAACCAACTTATAAAATTTGAGCTTTTAACTCAATCAACAGGCAGACGCTTACGCTCCGCCAATCGGCAGTTGACCTCGGCTGTCCGTATGCCTTGAACCCTTTCGGGCAGGTCGTAGAATATTTGCATGGCCAGTCTGATCAAATCACTTTCCCATACGAGTGAATTTTAACATATACTATAGGGCGTGTCAAGTAAAATCATATAATATTATATACTCCGATATATATGGCGGTATATTTGATACGAGCGCGTTATCGATGACTATATTGCATATTGAAAGCCAAACTTCGACAGCGAACTTTCATACGCGTATCATCCGCTATTCGTTACGATACTCGATTACGTGGAAAAAAATTACGCCTCTCCCGACGCATTATCCGATCTTGCGAGCCGCTTCGGCATATCTCAACAGCATCTGATACGGCTCTTCAAAACCAATTTCCATGACAACGCCTCAGCAATACGTGATAAAAAGCGTATAACCGAAGCCTCTCGTCTTTTATCTTTCGGAACGGCGCCGATAGAGGAGATCGCGGCTAGGTGCGGATTTTCCAATCAATACTACTTTATGAATACGTTCAAAAAAATTCAAGGCGTAACGCCGACGGAATACCGAAAACGGCATCTCTTTCAAAAGACGCCTTAATGCGAAAACTATGAAAATAAGGGACGGCAATTTGCCGTCCCTTGTCTATGACCGTAATATTCTGTGATGAAAACTAAATTCTTTGCCGCTTCTTATCACATATTGCTGCCGAATACTTCTACATATCCGTTTCCGCCCTTGCCTCCGTTAGCCGCAGCGTGACCTGCTCCGCCGCCGCCCGCGCCGTAATTGGCGTCAGCTCCGTCATTTTTTATTATTCCGCCGCCGTTGCCTACAGCCTGCTTCTTACCGTTACCGCCCGCTCCGCCTGCGCCTACGACGTAAATATAGACGTATCTATATTCGGATCTTATTTCGGAAAGATTAATATTATAAGTATTCGAAGACTCTCCTACTTGCGAAGGCTCGATCTCTATCTTGTCCCAAACAACGCTTTCCTCCGCATTTAACGGAAGCGAAAAGGCAAAACAACAAGTCACCGCGATGATAAGAGCCGCTAAAGCTATGATTGCTACTGATTTTTTCATAATGTTTTCCATATAATTTTCCTCCTAATCAAACAATAGCATATTTTCACCTAGCTGTTAATAGGGTTTTTATAATAATTTTGTAATTATTGAAAACGAATAAAAAATTTGTTGAAAATTAACTTAAATTTATAAATTTATCTTAAAAATCACAAACGATCGAAAAATTTATGGACATATAAAACCTTGATTTATCAAAAGTCATGATCAGAGCAACAAAAAAATACAATCAAACTGTCTCCTACCGCAATAAAATTGCTCTCAGTCGCGTACTTCCGTTCAAAACTTTTTTGAATAGGCATAAAAATACCCGAAACATTAAGTTTCGGGTTGATTTTTGTGGTAGCGGCGATCGGAGTCGAACCAATGACCTGCCGGGTATGAACCGGCCGCTCTAACCAACTAAGCTACGCCGCCAAAATGGTTGCGGGAGTGGGACTTGAACCTCACGACCTTCGGGTTATGAGCCCGACGAGCTACCGACTGCTCCATCCCGCGACATCTAAATGCTTAGTTATTCTATCCTATAATTATAGTTTTGTCAATGATTTTCGGCAACAATTTGTCAAAATCATAAAAAAACTTAAAAAACGGCGTAACTTATCGGTTTTTTGTATATTTAATTATATTCAACAATATATAATTTATTCTTAAATCAGTCGAAATAATGGATAACACGAATCATTTTCTTCGCTTTAGTCTTTCAGTCTGCCCTCTTTCCTGATATGATCGCGATATCCCTCGAGATTGTCTCTGTCGCTGAAATAAAAACCGTCGAGACCGAGTCTTTCGAGTATTGCCTTTACGAGCGCCATACCGCCGTAAATAATATCGCTCCTCTTCTCGGGAAGCCCTTTTATATTACTTCTAATACTTAGCGGCGTATTCTTGACGATAGCCGTCAGCTCGCAGAGCCTGTCCTTCGTAACGTACAGATCCTGAACTTTGGACGCATCGTACACGTCTTCTTCAAGACACATCATAGCGACCGTAGACGCCGTGCCTGCTACGAATACCGCCCTATAGACGTTCGGAATATCTCCGTACGATGAAATAACGTCGTCTACATATTCCGTTATCGCGCCCTCGTCCTCGCCGCATCTATCCCTTATCCTCACGCACCCTATAGGTCTAGAGCAAGAATAGATTATCCCGTCGGCGTCTCCGACCGTTATCTCCGTGCTTGCGCCGCCTATATCTACGACAGCCGCAACCGCTCCGCCGCTATACGCGCCGTTAAAACCGAGTTTGGCTTCAAGCTCTCCGCCAACGACGTCTATCTTTATTCCGGACAACTCGTAAACCGCGCTAGCAAAATCGCCGCCGTTAGACGCCGAGCGAACGCTCTCCGTCGCAAAGATAAAGACGTTTTCCAAAGAGACTCCGAAACTAACTGCTTTATCGATAAAAATATTTATCGCCTCGAGAGTATCGGCTATCCTCTTTTCGCTGAGCCTGCCGGTAACAGCAAGACCCTCTCCGAGTCTTGTCGTCGCAATGCTTTTTGAAAGCGTTCTTTCTCCGCTTCCCAACATCAATCTAACGGAATTGCTTCCTACGTCGATAATTGCGTGCATGTCGCCTCACTTCGTGAGCTTTCGGTAAAATTTGCTCGTCTTGATCTTATCTTTACGCCGAATATGACTTTCGACGAGCTTCGGGATCTTCTTTTTAATGAATCTTTTCGGAATCGCTCCGATAGCTATACCGATCGCTTCTGCAAGAATATAATAGTATTCGATACGCCCTTTATCAGCGATAATTATGCCGATAAGAAACGTTATCCCCGCTATTATAACATAAAAGAAGTCGACAAGAAAGCGTATCGCGGCGTTTTGCGCGATACTTCTCGCGATATATGAAAGATCGTATATGAGTCCCGCAAATACTCCGCACGCAAGTAGTATGAGAAAAGCAAGCGCGGCGCTCAAAGCATCGTTGAAGATCACTTACTTAAATACCTTTTTGAGAAAAGATCTCTTTTCTTTACCTTTGGAATATCTCAGCTGTTTCAACACGCCTGTAACTATCAGTTCTCCGTTATCGGTATCGAGCTTTTCGATATTGAATTTTTCTCCTTCGAGAGTGACGTTTTCGTCGGCAAGCTGCGCGGTGATCTCTTTTTCGTCGAAAGATATCACGTTCTTTACTGCGCTGAGCGTAACGCTCTCCTGATATTTAACGGTAACCGTATGCTTTTTGAGCACGTTCTTTTCAATGTCTTCCATTCTTCACCTCGCATACTATTTTATGCGCGTGAAAAACGGTTATGACGCCTTATCGCCGCTTATATTATCGGCAGCTTCTAAAATCATCATAAAAATGCCGAGGTCTGACCTCGGCATATCTATCAAAAACAAAACTGTCGACCGCTATCATATTAGTCTAGATACGAAACGATCTTTCTATATTATCAATATACTTAAATACTGTCGATGAGCAGAGATTTCAAAACGCGTTTTTTATCCGCAAATATAATCAAAAGTATATTATATGTCCGCTCATTTTACGATTATCTTTACGTTGACGTTAAAATTGATATTTTCAAGATAGTTGTCGCCGAAGGTATCCTTGTACTTTTTCCCCATCGACTTATAAAGTACTCCGGCTATATCGAAAACGTCAGCCTGCTTTGCTTTGCACGTCTCGAAACACTGCATTATCTCTTTTGCTACGGTCTCTCCAACGGCCTTCTTCATGCTCTCCGTGATCTTTACGCTGCTGTCGGTAATATCAGTCTCCATACTGTTGCCTTCTCTGACCCACATCTTAACGTCTACGGTATAGGTCTTCGTCTTTTTATCAAACTTCTTCGAGCTCACGGTATCGACGATAATGACGTCAAATGGCGGTCTGTCTCCGTCTCTTTCTATGAATATATTACCCTCGTTGACATTCGATATCACGTAACTGAGTCCGTCGCTTTCGCCGTTATTGAGCACGAGTTTGAGCCCCGACCTTTTGAGAACCGCTATCTCGCCGAGCTCTATGCTGTCGGTCTCCACCTTATTGCCGTCGTTGTCGGTTTCGCTAGCTCCGCCCTCTATCACGTCGACGAGCGGTATGCACGCCGTCTCGCATTCGCAAGTTATCATCCTAAAAAAATCTTTGACGTTCGTTATGATGACCCCCGCCTCGATATCGGGACTTCTCAGCGTCTCCGATATTCTATACGATACGGTAGTATACATCGGCGGCTTTGCGTTGAATATCTCCTGCGCTTTGCCCCGCACTCCCACTATCGGCGTATCGTCAAATACCGAATTGCCTTCAAGAAGATTGATAAGCGGCGCGTAATCGCCCTCTTTCATTATATCTTCTCCGAGCACGATAAGGACGGTATGCTTGAGCGACACTCTTATTCCGAGAGTCTTATTCATCTTTTCGAACGCTTCGTCGAGCGTCTTTCCCTTTTCAGTGAGAAGCATTGTATTCTTCTGATAATTCTGAACGCCCCCGTTAGACGGCGATAAAAACTCAGCTGTTACCGAATACTCCCTGCCGTCGCGGTCGACTCCTATCCCGAGCACTATGCCCCTGTTCGCCAGCGGCGCGTTCTTGACCTGCAAATCGAGCACAACGAACGCCACAATGAGTATGACGAAAAGTATCCATTTGTTTTTAATTATTTTCTTCATTTTTACCTCCGAACGCAGGTTCTTTCAATACTTCTGCTATTTCGAAATTTTGTCGTACGGCTATTTCGTTCTTGCGACCGCTGTTATCGCTTACTTCTTCCTTGCTCTTTTTGGACTTGACCGCCGTAGCTATGAACGCTATCAACGGCACTAAATATTCGCTAGCCATAACGAAGTATCTTATATCGCTAGTCGCGAATTCGTAAGACGTGTCGATATTGTCGATGGCGAATATCAGGATAAGCGAAACTATAACAAGAGCCGCCGTTACGATGATAAGTTTTCCCTTATCGCTCATTTTTTCCTTAATTATGCCAGCCGTACACTCCGTCACCGTATAAAGAAGAAACGAGAGCTTGATTATCGACATCATGAGCCAAACTATTATGATAGGGAAATCGACGCCTCCCAGCATATCGGATATTTTGTTATAAACGCCGATATTTGAAAAGGCGTGATCGATATACGACGCGACGTTCCCGTATATAGCGATGAACGCGACGAAGAATCCTATGACGGCAAAATCGAGAAGTATCATCGAAAGCGGCGGATATGCACGCTCAAATCGCGTTTTATCCTCCCTAGCAAGCCGCACTATGAGGAGCGGCGTAAAGTCGCCGAACCACAAAAAATGCTTGTCTATCGCATTACCTAACGGCTCTACGCCGTCGTCGAGTATCGGGAATAGATTGGCAAAATCAAGATTGACCTTCATAAACAGCACGGTAAAAGCGATAGCGAGAATAACGAACCATATTATTATCTCGCTGAGTCTTGCAATGGTATTCATTCCCTTATACGCTATATATCCTATCACCGGGAGGAGCGACACTATGATGAAGAACCACTTGCCCTCTTCGAAAAGTATGGAGCTGATATAGTCGAGCGTTTCGGGAAGAAGCGCGACGAGTTTTATAGAGCTCGAGAAGAGAAGAAGCGCAAGCATCGCCTTCAAAAACCACTTGTTGAACCCCGCGTCGAGTATCGACGAGCGGGTGATAGTCGCATATACCAAAAAGAACATAACGGTCTCTATTGCCATCATGACGACCATGACGAGCGCAGAGTCTCTCGACGCCGCTATAGACATATATTTCGGCAACATGACTATTTTGTAACTTAACGATATTATGAAAAGTATTACGGCGAGCTGCCTTTTATATATACTCTTTCCTACCGTAAACAAACTCTTATCCATTATTCCTTTTCCTCGTTCTGTTATTAGTCGGTATAGTGTACGGGCGTTTTTTCATATCGAGCTCGTTCTGCATTATGAAGGTATCCTTAATATCGGCGGGCAGCGAAGGAGAGAAAGGCGCAAGATACGACGTTCCGAATCCTTTAATGCTGACAAGATACGCTACAAGCGCAACGCACGATATGACGAGACCGTAAAGTCCGAGAACTCCCGAAACTATCACGAACGACATTCTGAGAATACTCGAAGAATCCGCTTCGTCGGGAACGGTGTACATTCCGATAGATGAGAGCGCGACGACGAGTATCGTGGGCGTCGAAAGGAGTCCTGCGCTTACCGCGGCTTCTCCGAGAACTATCGCTCCGACCACGGAAAGAGACGTTCCGATATGCTTCGGCATTCGTATCGCCGCTTCGTTGAGTATTTCGAAAATGAGCAGTACGAATATCATCTCGAGCGTCGGCGGCAGCGGTACTCCGAATATCGTATTCATGAGCGACGCAAGCACCTTGAGCGGGAATACCTGATATTGAAACTCCTGAAGCGCTACGTAACCCGCGGGCAGAAGTATCGCAAGGAAGAATGCGAATATCCTCACGAGTCTCGTGAACGTCGCTCTGAAGCTCTTGACGTAGTAGTCTTCCGCCGATTGGAACTGCTCTAAAAATACTAGCGGAACCGTGAGAACTATCGGCGAGCCGTCTACCAGTACGCCGACTCGTCCTTCGAGAAGTTTTCCGGTGAGAACGTCGGGCTTTTCAACTGAACCCACTTCGTTGAATATCGAATACTTCCTCTCTTCTATATATCTTGCAACGTACGACGAATCGAGTATGCCGTCCGTGTTTATTTCTTTTATCCTGCTCTTGACCTCTTCGACGACCTTTTCTTCCGCGATACCCTTTATATAACATATCGATATCGGCGTTTTTGTATATTTGCCGGCGGTCATATTTTCAAATGCCAAATCAGGCGTTTTCAATCTTCGCCTTATGAGAGTCATATTCGTCTTGATATCTTCTACGAATCCTTCTCTCGGACCCTTTAGGACCGTCTCCCTCGGAGGTTCGTTCGGCACTCTCATCGCAAAGGAGCGAAGAGATATTATATACGAGTCGTCGCTTCCCTCAACCAGCATCATCATATCGGACGACGCCAACTTTTCTATCGCCTTTTCGAAATCCTCTACGTATATAGGCATCGACGAAGTCACGACCCTATTGAAACTCTTTTCATAAGGCATCGAGATTTCTTCGATACCTTTGAGCGGCTTCATAACGCCAATCTCGAACGCCATCTTGTCTATCATCGCGTCTATATAGAATATGACGGCGCTTTTGCCCGCTATCTTAAAATCGAGTCTTATCACGTCTTCTGATCCCGACATTTTGCTTTCAACTTCCGCTGCTCTTTCAAGTACGTCCATTTCAATCTCCTTAAACGTGTGATTTATTACCCATAAACGCCGATTTATACGCTTTACAACTTTCTTTGGCGATTTTTAACGCCAAATAGGCTTTTTACACAAAATATATACTACCCGAATATTACTTTCCAAAATATTTACATTCGATGAATTATTTTCACATGTTCTTCATTAACGTCCTTTTGAAAGTTCATAAAGCGGCGTTATCATTATATACGTAAAGGAAAAGAAGTTCCTGTTACGAAAAGGCTCGGTGAGAAGACATATATAACCTACCCCCCTTTTAATAGAATGTTCAAATGAGAGTTCAAGCTGTCGGAGCTTACCGCCCGAGCCAAGGTAAAGCTAACCGATAAACCGCTTCGACAGCGACGCTCTCGACGACAAAAAGAGATATGCCAATGTTTTGCACATTGTTTTCATAAACACTCCTGATTTTAGTTTGTAAAGAAAGACGGCGAAAGCCGTCTTTCTTTATCCAAAAACTATAGATGATAAAAAAATCAAACTGTAATTGCGTCCGCTCTTCAACCGACGAAACTTCTAAACAGTAAAAGCGGAGATATATAACAGATCTCCGCTTTTATCAATGGTATATTAAATAAATTTTCTCTTATCGGCAAAATATCGACAATACTATTTTATTTATTTGTCATCGCGCTGATATCAAATTATCCCGACGCCGCAGGCATATATCTTAGCCGCGACTGCCCGCATTTCGTACTCCGCTAAAAGCATATAGTCTCCTTTGTTAAGCGCGATTGAAATACGTAAATTTTATGTTATCAACTATTTGCCAAATACGCTCGTAAAAAATGCAAACAAGAACTTAGAGCGCAATAATATTTTCGATACCGTCACGGAAATCTCCGCCTTTACGTATTAAATCTTTATAAAATACGAAAACGCCGAATAAATCGACGTTCCCGCAAAACAACCAACACTAATAAACGCAGTTGGTTTTAATTAGCATTACAGGCTGAGAGTATATGTAGCCAAATAATGTTTTTCTGCTATTGATTATACACGATTATTGTCACATTGTCAAGACTTTTGACCTAATTTATTACTTGTGACCTAAAATTGCATATAATCATATCATGACTTATCCATATATAGAAATCATAAAAGAAATAATGTCGGAAAACAAATTCAGTCAGCAAGAATTTGCGGATATTCTCGGCGTCAATCAAACAACCGTCAGCCAATGGCTTTTGGGCAATAAGAAACCGGGATACGACAGTATATATCTTCTCCATAAACATTTCGGAATTGAACCGAACGATTTGTTCGAACTTGAAAAATGAAATCACCGTTAAAACCGTCGGAGCATAACGCTATACCGACGGTTTTTCAAACCTATACCCTTCACAATAAAAATAATCGACGCTAAGTCGCAATCAAATCCTTTTCCGAACCCTTTTGAGCTCCGCTATCAACTTTTTTACGTTATCGGCATCTGATCAAATAATAATGCCTCGCCGCCGTTACCCGTTGATATTCGAATATTTGTCGCAATATCGAAATAGACCTAATTCATACGCTTTACGGCAATGATAAAATCTCGAACCATAAAACGCAACCGATGATCAACCTTATTGCGTTTTTACTACTATATGTTTTCTGCTCGCATGACCGTCTTAAACGTAGCGTAAATCATATTGTGATCGGAGCAGTCGCTGTCGTTCTTCCCCGACTCTATAAGTTCCAAAGACTCCGAATATACGACGTTATCTATAGCTAAAAATTCCGCGTCGTCTCCTCTGTACGTATCGAGCCTGTTATCGTTATTATTTACTATATTATATCCTTCCTTTAGCAAAACGTCGAATTCTTCAAAACTCAGCGAGTTAAAATCTCCGACAACTATTTTATACGGACACGGGTCGCTCTCGAGCAGCTCCAGAATATACTCGATTTGAGCTTGCCTAAGACTTTGCCCGTTCGGCATTTTCACGTTCTCATACGAAAGATGCGTATTGTAAAAGGCTATCTGAACGCCGTCTATCTTAACGAGCGAACGCATGATTATTCTCTTCTCAACGTCGCTTCTTTCGTATTTATACGGATAAGGCAGCTTAAATGAGTGAGATCTTGAAATAGGCGTTTTCGACACGGACGCTATGCCGTAAGTCTCTCCGAATCCTTTTAACATCATTGGGAAATACGATACGTTATTCATTACGCCTTCTCTGATATCTGTAAGAAGTCTTTTTTGCCGCTTCTCTCCGAAAGGTGGTCAACCTCCTGAAGTCCCGCTATATCCGCGCCGACGTTTACGATATTTTCATTTATGCCTTTTACGGATCCAAGCGTCGCGTCGCCGCCCTTAATATTGTATGACGCGACAGTGAATGCGGTTTCTTTATATTCTCCCATTTCGATCCCGTCGTTCATATCGTACGGCTCGTTCGGCGTTATCGCTTCGCCGCTACATGCGGAAAGCGTCAACGCGAGGACAAGAATAACTGCAAACGTAACTATTTTTTTCATATATCAATATCCTTCTGCAATCGGAAATTTTAGCTTTTTTGCATTGTCTTGATTCATACAAAGACAACGTTTTCTTCTGTTATAAATATGCAAATCAAAATACATATAATGATGTTTTGCTCCAAGATATTACCAAAACTAATATCTCGATAATTATAGCATAGCTCTTAATACCCTGTCAATATCGGAATTTTATTAATATTCGCTTACGCGATCCTTATAACGGCTCTTATATAAACTCTGCAAAATGCGTCCTATAGTCGCCTACAGTTAAAATCAAACTTACTTTTCTACAAATCATATCAAAAAAGACCGTCCAATATGTTGACAATCGACTTATTTTATTATAGAATAACTAAGTCAAATCAATATTTTTGCACTCTTAGCTCAACTGGATAGAGCATTCGGCTACGGACCGAAAGGTTAGGGGTTCGAATCCCTTAGGGTGCACCAAAAGAGTATAATCCGAATTGTTTACTTGTTACAAGCGAATGGTTCGGATTATCTCTTTTCTTAAAAGATTTATAAAATAAATACTGAGTAACCTCTTACTCTTTATAGCCTTAATCGTCGGTAAAAAAATAAAACCGGGAGTTTTTCAACTCTCGGTTTTCTCTTGGATTTAATAGCAACAAATTTCTATTAATATTGATGTAATACAGTTATCACAGGAGGATAGGTATCCACACATATTCTGTAAAACATTTCATTGGCTCTTTGCTAATTTTTTTATCGTTTCAATCAAGACAGAGTGCGGAATGGCAAAATTGCCCGACACTGCCGAATTATTCTCAACATTTTTAGTTACAACACTACCTAGCTTAATGTCTGCATTTTCTCCAATATGAACTCTGTTAGCAACAATAGCTCCTATCCCAATTTTACTATTTCTTTCCACAATAACATTGCCGCATAAAAATGCTCTATGGTAAATGTAAACATTTTCAAATAATTTGCAACCATGGGCGATGCAAGCATCGCGACCCACAAAACATTTACAACCAATTTCGGTATTATCCCAATTAAACAAGGCCTTATCAATAATTACTCTTTGTTCAATTATAGTATTATCTCTGATAATAACGCCACCTTTATGCGTGGCAATCACATGATTGCCATTTTCATCTAAGCATCTCTCGTAACAATCACTTCCAATAACGCTATGACTACCTATAATGCAATTTGATCCAATAACGGTACCCGAATAAATAGTTACATTATCTTCGATAACAACATTATCTCCAATTACGACTCCATCAGGACTAATGTTTGCGCTTGGAGATATTTTACAGCTATTACCAATCTGTGTTTCATTAAAATGAGGGAGCATCATATTATTGATACGTATAAGCGACGCCTTTGGTACAGAAGAATAGGCAATACCTAATTGTTTGTTTTTTATTTTACCTTTTAGCTCTTTTGCTATGATTATACCAACGATGCTTTTACTATCTATAACCTTATCAATATATTTTTCATTTTCTACAAATGTTAAAGCGCGACCATCAAACCGATCGTCTATTTTTATTAGTGCATCGAAATCACAATCTTGCTCAATCTCCAAATCACAACAAATAAAATCAGATAGTTTCATAATGTTCTAAAATCTTCCCAAAAATAGTTTTAACTGCCTGTCCATCTCCAAAGCAACCATCATATTCATAATTGGCATTAGCATTCTCTTCTGCCCACCGAAGCCCACGGTTTACCTCTTCCATGGTTTTGCCAATTGTGATGTTGCTTCCCGTTTTGATAATCGAATCCCAAACGGTTAAATCGCTACATACAATGCAGCGCTTATTAAAGTAGTACGCCTCTCTTTGTATACCCCCAGAATCGGTAAAGCAAAAAACACTACTCTTAATTGCTTTCAGATTTTCTTGGTATGGTATAGCGTCAACAACGAGGGTCTTTTGTGTATCAATTCGGTTGTCAGCAATCAACTTTTTAATTCTAGGATGAGCTATAAAAATACTATCGAATTGACTCTGGAAAAAAGCGTTAAATAAATTCTGCAATAAGTCAACCTCTATATTCTCGACATGATGCAAGGATGATAAAATATACGAGTTATTAGTTATTTTATAGCTTTTGAGCTTGTTACCTATGATGTAGTTAAACTCTGTAAAAGATTTGTTTTTAAAGTAATCTTTTACAAAATCATACATAATATCTCCAGAGAAATAGGCACGAGTACTAAAAGCCTCTTTAATCAAATTGGTGTAATCCTCATGCGTGCTTGCAAAACAAAGTGTTGAGCAATGATCGGCAATAGTCCTATAAAATTCCTCATTCCCATTGCCCCTTTTAACCCGTACACCGCCTTCTATATGGACTACTTTAATCGCCTTAACAATTGCAACCATAGCGGATACCGCTGTTGTAGCAACATCACCCATAACAACAACATAGTCAATTTTTCCGCTTTGGGATATGTCATCCAATAAATTACCGAACTGTTTAAATATTGATGATAAAATATCATACGAGGCTTTAGATTCATGCTGTAAAGTATAATCAAAATGAACACCTAACGCCTCAATATGACAAGTTAGAGCATAATCATAATGCTGTCCAACATTCACATAAATAACCTCAAATTGGTTTTGCAACTCAAGAGGAAGTTTTGCGTATTCTTTTTGGATAGCATTAATTTTTATGTAATGTGTTCTTATTCCACCAACGACAACAACACGAATTTTTTTGGCAATATCTTTATTTATCACTGATTGAACCACCGACATAATAATAGTTGAACTTTATCTCTTCCTGACGATTCAAATAACAATTCCTGCCATCATATACATTTTTATTTTTTAACTTATCAAAAGGGATATTAACTATGTCATCCCAATCAGTAGCAATAAAAATCGTATCACTTGCATCGATTGCTTCGTTAAGCGAATTAGCATAAGTTACTTTATCCGCAAATATTTTCTTTGCATTTCTCATAGCTTCGGGATCCCATACAGTAACATTTGCACCGTTTGATACAAGATATGAAACTATATTAACAGCTAAAGAATCCCTTACATCGTCTGTATCTTTCTTAAACGATAATCCTAATATACTTATTTTTTTATTTATTAAATCACCACCACAATTTGCCATTATTTTTCTGCACAAACGTAAAGGATGCCTTTTATTTACGTCTATAGTTGCTTCAATTAGTTCCAACTCATAACCATATTCAGCTTGAATTTGGTTATGAAAACAAATTGTGTCTTTAGGAAAACATGATCCGCCGTAACCTAATCCCGGTGAGAAATAATGTGTACCAATTCTCGGATCCATTGAAACACCTTTTAAGACCGACTCGACATCAGCACCAACCAAATCACAAGTATGTGCCAAATCATTAACAAATGAAACACGCATAGCTAAATAGCAATTCGCTTCATATTTAATTAATTCTGCACTCTCAGGAGTAGTAACTATCTTCTCGCCATCAAATTTATCATAGATGTCTAACATTAAATCACGCAAATATGGAGCATTACAACCTATAATAATACGTGTAGCTTTAATAGTATCTTCTACCGAGGTGCCCTGAGCCAAAAATTCGGGATTGGATACAACGCCAAATTCATGTTTTAAATGCAATGTCTCTATGTAGTGAACAACTTTCTTATTTGTACCAATAGGGACCGTGGATTTTATAACAATTATTGAATCACATTTTGCGTTTTTTACAATATCATTTATTGCATTCCAAAAAGCTGCCATGTCTGCACTATTATTTTGCCCAAGAGGTGTACCAACACATATAAAGAAAACGTTAGTCTCGCTAAATGCTTCCTCTAAATTATCTGTGAAATGAAGTTTGTCTCCATGTTTATCTAAATAATATTGTAAATTCTGCTCAAAAAATGGAGTCGCGCCATTTTTCAATGAGTTAATACGTTCTTTATCAATATCATAGCAAACAACGTCATGCCCCGCATACGCAAATCCGATTGCCGTAGCTAATCCAACAGGTCCCAATCCGATAATTAATATTTTATATGAATCCATTATCTTTCCTCGTGTATATTCAATTTATATAGCTTAACGGCATTTATGTAATTAATTTTATCATAAATTTCTCTGGTAATAAAATTGTTATTTAATGCGTCATCATAAAACTTAATAGTTTTTTTGTAAAGATTTTCGCCAATATAACAAATGTCCAATCCGAACAAGATTCTATCCTGAAATTCGTTTAAAAACTCATAAAAATATGGAGTATTTTTACTCGCTGCATTATAACCACTATTTGCCGAAGTGTCGCAATATAAATTGGGACACTCTCTCATAAGTTGGACAAGACGTCTCCCCCCAGCTTTTTCATATAATAAATCCCAGAAAGGAACCGAATGCCCTATTATGGTTAATTTGGGATATTTTTTTAAGGTTCTCTCAAGTAAAACCATATTTCCACCGCCATAAATGCCATACCCTCTATTAAGCACCTCTGCCCAATGAATTGTTACGGGCATATCGCACTCTGCACAATGGAACAATAAATTGTCCATAATAGGATCGTCCAATGAGTAATTGGCCATAAGCTCTCCAACCCCGACAGCGCCCTTGCTTTTGTAGAACCGTAACATTCTGGAAAAGTCTGTCTTGTCTGAAAAACACTCCATGCGAGGATCGATATTGCAACACCATTTTAATCGGTTTGCAGAATTGCTAGACATAAACCACGCATCCTCATTTGTTACCAAAAAAGATTGAAACTCCGGGCTCACTATGGGCATTATGATACCCATAGCAATCCCGTTGTTATCGTAAAGATTACACAATTCTTTATAGTCATGCAAAACGGTACCATCTAAACGTGGTATGCTTATCTCTTTAGATATCAACGCGTGTGCATGAACATCGATTCTTTTCGGAGCATTTTTAAACATAAAACCGATTATCTCCCAAGCAAGGAAAAACCACCATCTGCAACGATTAATGTACCCGTTAAGATTTCTGTTGTTGCCAACAACAAATAAACTTCAGCAAGTTCTTCCGGCGTTACAAACCTCTTGATGGGTGTTTGTTGTACCCAACTTTCTTTCAACGCAGCATCAAACTTTTTATAATTTTCGGTCTCCACAAATCCGGGCAAAACCGCATTTACAAAAATACGCGGTGCCAATTGCAATGCCAGCGCTTGTGTGATATTGTTCAATGCAGCTTTTGACGCACAGTATCCAAGGATGGGCGGACGAGGATCTATTGAGCGAAAACTTGAGGTGTTGATTATCCATCCCTTTTCGCCCATACATTCGGCGGCTTTCTGCGATAAAACGAATGGACCGAAAGCATTCACGCGCATATCTTGGTCCAGCATTTCAAAGGTCGTCTTGCCGAACGGACTTGCGACTTGACCCCCAGCATTATTCACCAAGATGTCCAAATGTCCGTATTTTTTCATAACTGTGCTAAATAAACGCTCTATGTCGTCAGGGTTAGAAACATCCATTTGGCAATAGATCGCATCGCTTCCCATTTTGCAAAGTTGTTCACATACCGCTTTCCCATTTTCGACTGCGCGGTTAGAAACAACCACGACGTTTGCACCTTCTTCGGCAAATTTTTTAGCTATACCCTCGCCGATGCCCGAAGAAGATCCTGTAACAATTGCAACTTTACCTACTAATTTTTTAGCCATAATATATATCTCCTTAATTGATTTCCATAGTGTCTTTTATGTGTATGAACACTTCCAATTCATCATTGGGCGCAATAATATTTTTAAACCCACTTGCATTAAAAAGATCCTTACCTAAATAATGCTTTGTAAAATTGCATGCCCTTCTGTGATTGTTCATGATCTCTTTTTCCAAAGCCTGATGAACTATACCATCTCCCAAAACAAATGTAAAATCGGATTGCGGCTGTATAAGTTCTTTATTCCGACTAATCCTATACATTATAGTGATTTTGTCACCTCGATTTACAGGAAGCCCGTAACCTTCTGCCACTCCATTCTTATTATTTCCCTTCGCTAGTTTTCTCTCTTCATAATAACTTATCGTTCGCGGTTTTGTGCGTACGACCCTAAATGAATGACGATCGGCAGCATCGGCAAGAATCGGATCTCTTCCGCGGAATGAAACGCGCAAGCCATTCAAACCATTATGCAGCGACCCCCCTCTAGCGGTAATGAGTAAGTTTTTGGCGTTGTCCGTTGTCAGATGTTTATTTTCGATTGTGTTAATAGTTGTGTTTACACTTACTATTCCAAGTGTGTCAGTAAAGTAGGACGATGTCCATTCCCAAACATTTCCTGTTAAATCAACCGGCGTCCTCTCCTTAGTATCATTGAATGACCCCACTGGACACACTCGATATATTTTGGTGCCCAGGCAGTTACAATTATTGGTAACAAATTGATCTTGCCAATCTGAATTGACACCATCATCGCCCCATTCATATACTTGACCTCCCCGCATTTTCACAGCGGTCTCCCACTCCATTTCAGTAGGCAACCGCACCTCTGTTCCGTCATTCATTTTTTCTGTTAACCACTTACAAAATGCTATGGCAACAAAGAACGGGACGTGAGTGATAGGCAGATTTGGTATTCGAAATAATTTGGGCAAATAAAAATCGAAATAGTAATCAGTGGCATTTTCTTTTGGAATTGTCTTAATCACAACACCGTTATAATAGTCTAAACTTGCCCCTGACCATGTATACCACCTTTTATTTTTATATCCGTCATTGTCTTGTAAAAATGCTGTAAATTGCGCCACAGTAACGGGATATTTGGATATTTCAAATTCATCAATATCCATTTTGATGGTTTCGCCCTTTTTCGTGCATTCCCTTGAAAAATCAATATCGGCACCCCACGGAGTTTTTGACACCATATCACGTGCGACCTTCGTAAGACCAAATTCTAATTCGCACTTATTTACAGGGCACCAAACGATGTCCGATAAATTAGCTTCGGTGTTTCCGATACCTTCTCGCTGATCACCGAGTTGACCAAGAAAATATCCACACTCTATACGCTTATTCGGTGGTATTTGATTGGATTCATGAAATACTGACCCCAATTTTTCTAATAATTTCGTTGTAATATATGTATTGTGAATAATCCTTTCTTTATAAAATTTCCCCTCTCTGCCGCTTACAATCTTACCAATAAACCAAACGCATAAATCATAATCGCTATACTTATCCAGACTCTGCGAAACAAACGACTCTAACGTGTAACCTTGAGAATTATCATCTAATAATATCTCCACAGCTAGCGTCAATGTTTCATTAATTCCACCAATAGCTATGCTTTTATCAACTTCTTTCAGCAACAATTCAACGACATTGGCTTGATTACAAATATATGACGCAGCTAAATACGATCTGAAACTTTTGTGTGCAAATTTAGCCGATAACTCTGTATCTTCGACAATCAACCCTGCCGTTTTTGATAAATAGTCCATGATTGAATTTGCGTTACTTTGTTCTCTACGCATAAAACTATATAGAACCGCAATGCTAATTTGACCATTTTCTTCCGACTCGTAGGCAAATTTCTCTAACTCCTTAAAGATAGCTTGTCCGTATAAATTGCCCTCCTGTTCAAATTGACTGAAGAAAGCCGGTTTATTTTCACCCTTTGTCGCCCATCTTTTAAGTAATAATTCTATACTCTCTCGCAATACCTCGCATTTATTGTCCGGCAATTTCCCTTTACCTTTATCTATAGCAACAAATGATAATAGAGACAACAGCATCGGATTGAAAACGATGTCATCGCCAAATCCTTTTTCCTTTAATTCTGCCAATAACCCCCTAGGATCCGTACATTCATCATTGCATAATGTTTTTATTCTATCAATTAAATCAATCGCTATATATTCATTCATCGAAACCAGCTCTGCAACTTCAAAATTGTTGAACGAATAGCTATTGAACTCGTCTATTCTTGAAGAGAATAAAATTTTAACCTCTTTATTCTCGCCCCCATATGTCCTGGCAATTTCACCCACGAGATAATTTAGCGCACTCTGAGAAAAGGCATGATCAATATTATTTATGCCCTGAGGGATTTCGTCTATCCCATCGAACATAAAAATATATTTATTCTGGCTCGGCAATCTCGTTCCATTGATATAACTTATTCCCGCTTGACTATACAGATACCGCGTAATTAGACCAAGATTAATTCTCTCTTCATTTCCTATTCTTGTTGCCTCAACCTCTTCATTCCACCAGTTAGCCAATTTTCTGAATTCAATATAAATGGGGATATAATTCTCAGCAAAAAGTTTATCAGACAAGACATCAACACTTGTCATCTGTTCGTTCGTTAGAATATTTTCAATCAGCGTAGAAGCCAGATACTTCAACGCCGTACTTTTACCTGTCCCGGGCTTCCCCAATAACGCTACTCGATCGTAAATAGATACTATATCAAAAACATTCAGCGTCCAATAGTTCTTTTTATAGCCATCTGCCCAAGGTGCACTCATAATCAGGGGTCTATCATGGGGATCCGGAAAATTATATTCATCTCCATTTTTCACATGATTAGCCAACCCATCTCTTAAAATGCTTGATACTTGACCTCCAAGCTTTTTTATGTTCTCATTTATACCTTTAGAATATTTTAGCGTATCATCCCGATATACTCTCTCTTCCTCGATACATTCAATTTCGTGATTTTTAATCGCTACATTAAGCTTGAAATTTGTTGGCATCGGAATATAAATACCATATAGAGAGGCATTAGATATACTTCCACCAAATAGATTTACATTGCTACACAGGATTTTGGTTTTCTCTAGAAGAGAACCAAGAATATCATCAAGTTTTTTAATTATCCTAATATGCTTCGTACTCATATGTTTTACCTATTCAATCAAAATGTATTCTCGTTTATTTCCTTGATAAAATTACGTCTATTGGCTTCACTACGAGTGGCACTATTGCTTTCTGTTTCCTTAAACGCAATAATTGCGCCATGGATCGCTACTACCTTTTTATAGTCGCTTACTTTTAAATCCAATAATGTAGATGTTTGTCCAATAAAATTCCAAATCGGTGAAGGAAGAATAATTTCGCCACTGTCTGCAATATTGTCCTCTACCTCTTGCTTGATGCCATTTAATTCCACTCGTAACATCTTTTTTAATCGGCGTATTCCATATCGTTTGGCTCCCCAGCCAATAAGCAAGGACGATGCCATCCCTAAAATAGCACCCACTAATACATACACAGCATCAGCAACATCACTCCACTCTAAAGCGGCTAAAAGACAATTTATCACAATGACAGCCCTCATTAAATTTTATCGACACAATATTTTATTTTTCGACAATAAATATTGTAGCAAACAATTGCAAAAATTGCAAGTGCTAGTTGTAGTTTGCAAATCAACAATAAGGATAAAATAAAATTTTTACAACTTTTTTATTGAAGTTAGTGCTAGCCCAAATGGATGGTCAACAAGTTAGAATGTGTCTATAATTAAGTAGTTTTGTGTTACACCGAAAAATAGAGAATTATTATGATTTATTAAATATAACTTAAAGTTATACTCATATAGTGAATTGTCAAACTAAGTGCAACACTTAGTTAAAAAAAAGTTAAATAAATAAACGGGTTTTTTAAAGCCCAAAACCTTTTTCGGTCTGGCGTTAATTAACGCCAGATTTTTTTCGAGCGTTTTTTTAGAAACGCGAGAAAGATTTCTGCCCTTGGGATAAAATTCTCTCAATAAACCGTTCAGGTTCTCATTCGTTCCTTTCCGCCAAGCACAATACGGGTCTGCAAAATACATATCACAATTAAGTTCTTTTTCAACCTGTCGCCAATTAGCAAATTCGCTGCCTCTGTCACAAGTTATCGTCTTAACTGCTCCTTTCGGCAGCTTGCCCAATGCTTGTATTATTGCTCTCGCCATTGTTTCACCGTTTCTGTTCGGTATCTTAATTGCTATATAAAATCTTGTCTTTCTTTCCGCAAGCGTTGCAAAACAGGCTTTCGTCTTTCCTCGTCCGGATACTACCGTATCTGCTTCCCAATGTCCGAATTCTTTGCGTTTATATACGCTTTTATCTCGTTTTCGTATACTTTTCCCCATTGTAAATCTTCCGCCGTTTCCAAGCCGTTTCCTCGTTTTGCCTTTCTTCCGTAATACTTTAACGTTCCCGCCTGCCAAATACTTTTCATATATCCAACGATATATCGTTTTAAATGTAGGCATCTTTAAATGACACGGCGTACTCGCTATTTGTTCCGGTGACCACGTTAACTGTAACTTTTCATTTATGTAAGCAATTACTTCTTTATTCCAAAACATTCCCATGTGACAGAATGAGCGGCGAAGCAGATATTACTTTTGCGCTGTGTGCGGGTAGTATGTATTTATGGCGTAACGGTGAGTGTAATTGCGAGCAATCTCGCGCGAGATTGTGCTTACGTTCCTCCCGAGCAACCGTGCTATTTCTCTGTAACTTTTTCCTTCAACGTAATATTTTCGTAGACAAGCGCGTTCTTCTATGGTAAGATGGGTGTAGTTCATATATTTCTCCTGTGTTTTTTGTTGTTGCAAACTAATTATAACACATTGATTTATATGAACTCTTTTTTTATTCTCACCTGTTGCACTTGATAGTATAATTCACCCATATATAAAAAGAGGCAGAGCTTTTAGCTCTGCCTCTTGCCGTTATATAGGTTTCTAATATTCGGCGCAACCTTTTAACATTGTTTTTATGTATCTTTCATTTATATACCGCTTCACTATATAGCGGTTTTCCTTATCCGTCTTTTTCAACGGCTATCCCTATACGATTTAACGGGATTCTTTATTATTCAATTTATTATTCAGTTGTTTTTGTTGCCTTTCGGCTTGCCACGCCGCAAACTCTCTTTGTCCTTCTTCGGTTTCAAAGTAGGCTTGTATAGCGGGCAATAATGCTCTTGCAAGGGAATCGATTTCAAAATCGGGTATCCCTGTGGTGTTCTTTTTCCGTCTTGACATTAACTGTTGGCGTTTTCCTCCTTATAAGCGGTTATTAAGTTTACATTTGGTGGTCGCTGTATCGTCCGTGAATACGGGCGAGATTTCGTTGCCGTTCTCTTTCGTATCTTTCGGCTTTTTCATACTGCACGTCCTGTAACAGTTGGTCGTAACCTTCGGGCAGTACCGCCTTGATTTCCGCAACTTCTTGTACGGTCTTTTCGTATTCGTCCGCTCGTCGTTTCTCTCTTGTGTACTCTCTGAATAGGTCTGTACGGTCTTTGTTTGCTCGCTTGACTTCTTCTTCGAGTACGGCGTTCCTTGCTCTTAAAGCCGTGATTTCGTCCGCAGCTTGTTTCTTCTTTTTTGGTATAGGCTTGCCTATCGCTTGCGTTACCGCTTCAATCGTTTGGGTAAGTCCGTCAAGTTCGTCTTGCTTTTGCTCGGTCTGTCTGTCAATCTCATCTCGCTTTTGTTCCGCCGATTGCACAATGACTTTTGCCTTATGTTCTGCGGCTGTAATATGCGTTGCCTGACTGTTTTCCTTACCACGTTGTAAACCGTATTTCTTTCCGACTTGTTCCCATAGCTCGGTTTGCAGTTCCGCAAGTTTCTGTCTGTCGAATAGGCTTTTGCTACTCAATCGTCCGTCATTGATAGGCACGAAATTTAAGTGCAGGTGCGGTGTTGTTTCGTCCACGTGGACTACCGCGGACAGCATATTTTCATAGCCGTACTTTTCCATAAAGAAGCGGGTGCAATCTTCAAAGAAAGCGTGTTGTTCCCAAGCTCGCATACCCTTGAAAAACTCTCCGTCCGATCCGATTACAAACGAGTTCATTAGGATAGCGTCCGAGCGAATTTTCCTTTTGAGTGTAAGAGTATCAAGCCGCTTGTTAATCATCTCTATGTACTTGCCCTGTGGATATATCAAGTGATAGTTTCCGTTTGTTCTCTCGCTGTCTATTTGCGGATTAGTGCCTTGATAGTTCTCATCTCTTTCGTTCTCTTTTTCAACGGGCGTAACGTCTTGCCGTTTATACTTTTCCATATGGCATACTAAATAACTTATACTTAAAATCCTCCTTAAAATCTCTGTTTTGTCGTGCGGTCGAAAGCCCCGCAGGGCGAACGCAACTTAGCTTGCTAAGTGTAGTGAGCTACACTTATGCTCGGCGATAAGTTGTTTCCTATGCAGTTGCTTTCCGTTTGCTTGCCGTATTATGGCGGTTTGAAAATCATTGTGTTTACCTCCAAAATATATTTATCTCGTCCACGCAAAAGGTGGTAGATAGCTAAAAATACAACGACAAAAAATCCGCTCGGCATTACGCTCCGCACGGATTCAATGTTGATATTGAACGTCGTTATAGCTAAAAAATTGTACACTTATAAAAGCCTATCACGGCATACGAATTTTGCGTACAACTAAAAAACCTACGCTCTTTCCGTAAGCTAAGGCAAGGCGGTTATACCGCCCAAAACCTTCTGCATCCTATGGGCAAATTCTTTAACGCCCACCGCAGAACTCTACCCTCAAAAGGGTACAATACGACTTATATCGTATAGTATGAATTTTATCACAATGGCAGTAGCAAGTCAATAAATTATATAAACAAATGTTTGCGATTTGTGGGAAGTTTTGTCGAAAAGATTAAATTAACCCAGATATTATATTGACATTATCTTTCTAGTGTGTTATACTCTCTTTTGAGGTGATTCAATGAATAAAGTTATAGGTCAACGCTTAAAAGCATTACGCGAGAACACAAAAGTATCACAAGCAAAGATCGCAAAGGCAAACGGCAAAATGGTACAGTCTGCGGTCAACCGTTATGAGAATAGTCAATCGGAAGTTCCGAGCAATATTCTTTTATGGTATGCGGATTACTTCGACGTATCACTTGACTATATATACGGTAGGTGCGATAGTCCACAAGGGAAGCTCTATGATTTTCAGCCGAAGGTTTGGCAAGACAACGAGCAAATGCAAGCGTTTGTCGAAATGTGCTTCGACCCTTCCTCTCCTGCAAATGCTAAATTGAAAGAAACGCTATTGAAAATTTTAGAAGGAAAAGAATAATGCTTTGGTCTAATGACGAGAAATAATTAAACCAAATGAAATAACACACCAAGGATTATAATGATTAATGAAAGCACTCAATTTAAAAGAAAATAGTGACAAATTGAATAGTGAGTTTACCGGCGATAAGATTGAGATAAACAAAACTATGAGCCGCATTATGCGAGAGGCAAAAAATCGTGCAAAACCTTCTTCTTGCTTGATTTGTGGCAAAGAACAAACTTCTTTTTGCAACTCACATACTGTCCCTGCGTTTTGTTTAAGAAATATAGAAAAGGACGGAAAAGTTTGTACTTGCAACTCAATAGTTAAATATCCGTTTTACATAAAATCTGAAAACGGTATAAATGAGGCAGGCACATTTAGACTCATTTGCCGTGAATGTGATAGCGTTGTATTTCAAGAATACGAAAATCCAAAAGCTTATAACGAAAAACCTTCTTCAAAGATTTTAGCTCAAATTGCCTTAAAAAATGGTCTCAAAGCCATTAGCAAACGTATGGATGAAATAAAGATGTATGATGTTCTTAAAGAAAAAACCATAGGTAAAGAAAACTTTATTGAAGGTATTCAAGCCATAAAAGAAATGGATTATGAAGAATATTATACTTCTATTAGAAAAGCTAAATCGTTATTAAAAAAGGATGATAATGATGGATATTATCTGATTTATTATAAACTATTAGATTATGTTACACCAATTGCGTATCAAGGACAAATAACACTTTATCTTGATTTTGACGGTAACATTATAAATGATATATACTGCTATAATCCAAAATATAAAACAAAAGAATTACATGTTTGCATTTTTCCTCTTGAGAATAAAACAGCAATTATTCTTTTTGTCAATAATAATGAAACTCGATATAGGAGTTTTTACAAAAAATTTAAGAAGCTTTCCGAAGAAGAAAAATTGTCTGTTATAAATTATATCGTCTTACTCTATGCGGAGGATTATTTTTTAACAGAAGATATAAAACAAGTTATAGATAATGATAAAACTACAACTAAAATTATAGGGCAAACGAGCATGCTATCTTTAACTACAGATGACCTAGACGACCCAAATACATTATCAAATATTAAGGATATATTTATTTTAAGCAAACATAAAAATGCAACCAATATTTTATCTGAAAAATACAAATTGAACAGAGGTTAAAATGAGAGCAGTCATTTACGCAAGATACAGTTCAGACAACCAAACGGAAGCGTCTATCGAAGGTCAGCTTCGTGAGTGTATGGAATTTGCCGAACACGCAGGAATTGACGTTATCAAGTCTTACATAGACCGTGCGCTTTCCGCTAAATCGGATAACCGTCCCGAATTTCAGCAAATGATTAAGGACAGCTATAAACACGCTTTCGATTGCATTATAGTTTGGAAGTTAGACCGCTTTTCCCGTAACCGTTACGACAGCGCACACTACAAAGCACTACTCCGCAAAAACGGTGTAAAAGTTGTATCCGCAAAAGAAGCTATTGCCGAAGGCTCGGAAGGCATACTCCTTGAATCGGTTTTGGAAGGTATGGCGGAATACTATTCTGCCGAGCTTGCCGAAAAGGTTGTGCGTGGTATGACTGAAAACGTACTCAAAGGCATAAACAACGGCGGACAAATTACTTTCGGCTATAAACTAAATGCGGAAAGAAAGTTCGAGCCGCACGAAACCTTTGCACCTATCCTTCAAGAGATATTTACAATGTACGCCGACGGTCATACAATTAAGTATATCGTTGACTACCTTGACAAAAAGAAAATCCGCTCTTATCGGGGCGGCAAGATTAACGGCACGGGCGTTCAGCGTATGTTATCTAACCGCAGGTATTTGGGCGAATATAAATTCCGAGATGTAACAGTACCGAACATTATTCCACCGCTTGTATCGGAAGATGTTTTCGAGAGAGTGCAACAGCGTTTGGCAAAAAACAAGAAAGCACCTGCAAGACATAAAGCCGAAGATGATTATTTACTTACCCTTAATGTAGTTTACGCAAATGGACACACAAAATCTAAATTAGAATTAAAGCGGACAAATCAATGTAAAAGCAAAAGTCGGGACTCCTTATGGAATCTCGACTTTTTATCAACACATTTAGAACGCTAAATTGAAATTTTATTTAAGGAAATCTATCTTTTGACTTTAATTTTTAACAGTAGAGCGATAACGTCGCAAAGTAAAATAAATATACCGAACAATACGGGTAAATGCCAAACTTGAAAACTCGTCATTGCCTTAAATGCTATTGTCGCGGGGAAAGCATAGGCAATATATTGCATAAATTGTGGCAACATATCTGCGGGAAACATAATGCCCGACAGCATAGTGGAAGGCAAAAATATTGCCATTGCTACCATTGTCAACTTTGCTTGCTGTTTAATCAAAAGCCCGAAAACACAACCGATAGCAAGAGTTACCGCAAGTAATGCTACAAGTGATAAGAAATACCACAATAAATTAGATGGCAACTCCGCTTTGAAAATTAAAGGCGAAAGAGCAAATACTATAAGACAACAAATAAGCGTATGTATAAAAGACGAAATAAATTGCGATATAACGCCGAACCAAATAGGTGCGCCGTTTGCCTTATAGACCTTTTTAACATCTGTTCCGTAGATTTCCGCAACTGCGGGCGGTAAGCCGAACAATGCGCTCATTATGATTGTAAATACCGTCATAGACGAGGTAAGTGTTTTTGTAGCGTTTGGATCAATAGAAGTGAAAATCCCGCCCATAAACAGGAAAAATATAAGCGGCACGAGATAACAAGCAATAAGCATACCTTTACTGCGTATGTCAAACTTGAATTGCAAACCAATTCCGTACAGTAATGCTTTCATTATTCCGCACCTCTCACAATGTTTATAAAATTTTGTTCAAGCGACACTCTGTCGGTCTGAATTTCGGAAATCGGTATTCCTTTTTGCTTGTATTCCGATAATAGCGTAAACAAAGTTTCTGTTATATTTTCCGTTTCGTATTCATTTTGCCCGTCGGCAGTTTTAATGCGTATAATATGCCTTTTGCCGCCCATAGCGGTAAATTCGTCAACCGTTCCGATAAAAGCAATATTCCCGTCCCGTAAAACTGCTACTCTGTCGCATAATTCTTCAACTTCCGCCATATCGTGGCTTGCAAGAATTATTGTTTTACCTTGTGATTTTAATGCGCGGATTTGCTCGTGTAGCGATACGCGCCCTTCAACGTCAAGCCCCGCCGTCGGTTCGTCAAGAAAAATAATATCGGGGTTGCCTATAAGGGCAAGCGCAAGGTGTAAGCGGCGTTTTTGTCCCGTTGATAAATCGGCATATTTCTTTTTGGACAATTCGGGTATTCCGAAAGCATTTAACATTTCTTTATCGGGTACGGTTTTATGCCAATTCGCAAACAGTTTAACGGCTTCCATAGGTTTAATATAGGCTTGTAAAGCGGACGATTGTAATTGAATACCGATTTTCCCGTTTACGGTTATATTTCCGCTATCGTAAGTGCGTAAGCCCTCAATACATTCCAAAGCCGTAGTTTTTCCCGCACCGTTTACGCCGAGCAAAGCAAAGATTTCGCCTTTATGCACGGTTAAATTTATACCTTTCAATACGGAGTTCGCGCCGTAACTCTTTTTTAATTCATTGACCGCGATTATATTATTCATTTTTTACCTCGAAAGGGTTAATACCCAAATTCTCAAAATAAACGCCCAGTGCAGGCTGGATAAAAGTATTTAGAACGTTTTGCATATCGATACCCGCTTGCGCGTTACCGAAATTCATCAGTTGTGATAATATACTCATATCGCCGCCCGTGAACTCTGTTATAAGTTGCCAAAATTCTTTTGCAATAAGTTGTCCATGTTCGCTGTCGGGTGCTATGTCGTTTTCAACGCATTTTTCTATTTTACTGACAATAAAGTTAAACTTATTTATAAACGCGACACCCGTATCTTTATCGAATTTCTTATGACAGTAATCAAGCATATTATCGTCAAAATGTTTAATTAAACCGTAATATTTATTTCCCATTTGCAAGTTGACAATTATATCGGCATACTTTGAAAAGTCAACTGTTTGCATTTGTTCTATTTCGTTTTTTAATAATTCGATTGCTTGTAAAGATTGCGTAAGCGTATTTATTTGTGTTTGTATCGAATTGCTTTGTTCGGTCAACGCTATTATTGCCTTTTGTGGCGTATCAATAGAAGTCAAACGATTTTTAATTTCATCAAATGAAAACCCTAACGATTTAAGAGTAAGTATTTGATGCAACTTAACAATATCTTTATCACTATACAAACGCCGTCCGCCTTCGCTGATACAAGACGGACTAAATAGCCCTTCGCGGTCATAATATTGCAACGCCCGAGCGGTTACACCCATTTTCTTTGCGACTTCGCCAACCGTCATATAGCCTTGCGGAATTGCTTTATATCTTGCCATAAATATACCTCGCATATATTATAATTCATTACGCGGCGTAACGAGCAAGCATTTTTAAGTAATTTTCTCAAAATAATTTCTATTAGAATAAAAGACCGATAAGACAGTTACGCCTTATCGGTCTATCTCCGTTAAATTACTGTTTATCGCACAATCATTATATCACATTCAATGCAAAAAAACAAGTGGTAGACAATGGTTCAAACAAATAATCGCTCGATTATACTTTTCGACAAAACTTTCTATAAAAACTTGTTTCACCGCCCGTTTATGGGCGGTGAAAGGCTTGCAACGAACAAAAGTTTGTGATATAATGCGCACTACCACAATGTAGTTTGTGGCAGTGTACCCTTTTGGGTAGAAGTTCTGCGGTGGGCGTTAAAGAGTTCGTCCACAGAAAGCAGAAGGTTTTGGGCGGTATAGCCGCCTCGCCTTAGCTTACGGAAAGAGCGTAGGTTTTTTAAGTGTACGCAAAATTCGTGAGCCGTGATAGGCTTTTATTGTCGTACAGTTTTGTATGACAATGAGTGCAGCCGGAGTTATCCGAGATCTCTTTGAGAGTGCGAAAGTCGGATAGCGTAGATGGTCTATTTTGTGTTACAAATTTTTTGGTTAAGGAGTATCTTTTGAGCTAAAATAATGCAAACAATTCAATAGAATGGCTAACCACCATAGAGCAATCAGACGTTGCTAAACACGGTTAGAAGTCGGTGATACGTTAAGCGTTCAGCGGCTTTTTTCGCGCCTTTTTTACGGTATCTTTCCCGCTCTTTCTTGCGTGGACGAAGATATAAAACTAACAATTCGGAGGTAATCACTATGATAATCAGACCGCCTTAATCGGCAAGCAAACGGAAAGCAAACACGCACGCCAACCGTACTGTTACGGGAAGCAAAATATCGTCGCGGACGGGCGTCTATACCATAGGTATAGCACACTATACTTATTCCGCTTCGCTACATAAGTTCGTGTGCCCTGCGGGGCTTATTTACGGCGGTATAACATTAGAAAATTATTTTGGAGGAAACAACTATATCTTATCTGATTTGCACACTGAAAAAGTATAACAACAAAAAGCGCGACAACGTAACGCCTATCGAAAAGGAAAACGAGCGCGACGAGAATTACAGTCCGGACAACCCGCAAATAGATTTGTCGAGAACGCACAACAACTACCACATCGTTTATCCGCAAGGCAGTTATATGGAATACATCAACGAACGAATTTCCACTCTGCCGTTGAAGCGAAAAGTACGAAGCGACGCGGTGTTGATGTGTTCGTTTATTATCGGATCGGACGGTAACTTCTTTATCGGCTTAACGCCGTGGGAACGGCAACGGTTTTTTGAGGACGCTACGGAGTATTTTGCCGAAAGATTCGGCAGAGAGAATATTATTTCGGCGGTAGTCCACACGGACGAAACAACGCCGCATTTGCACTTAAATCTTATTCCTATCGTCGGGAACAAGTTGAGCGCAAAGCAGTTGTTCACGCGAGCGAGCTTACGGGAATTGCAAACGGACTTTCACGAAAAAGTCGGCAAGAAATGGGGTTTGGAACGCGGCAAGGAAGGCAGCCAAGCAAAGCATATCGACACAGCAGAGTTCAAAGCCAAGACGATTATAGACCGTGCCGAAAAGAGAGCCGAAGAAACGGAAAAGCAAGCCAAGACCAAAGCCGAAGAATATTTAAGCGGTATTGAAAGTTCTATCGAAGCCGAGCGCAGTAAGCCTATTCCGAAAAAGAAAAAGGCAGTCGAAGCGGAAATAGAAAGTTTGCGTGTAGAAAACGCGGCGTACAAAGAGCATATCGCTATCAAGAACAGAGATACGGACTATTTGTTCGAGCAGTTGCAAAAAGCTGAACGGCAAGGCAAAGCAAACGACACCGCTTTCAAAATGGTAACGGATATGATGAGCGCATATCCCGACGAGTTCGACGCGCTTTTGAAAAAGTCAAGGGCAAAGAAAAGTCCGCCTACTTCCTTTAACGGAAACCGCAACACAAGCGACAAAGGCGGCAAGTAACAATTAAATATACAAACAAAGACCGTGAAGAATACGTCCACAGGAATATGAGAAGTTAAAAGGACTGAAAGAGCGTTCACGGCTTTTTTATACGGAAATTCCCGCCATAGAGCGGACAGCGCAAACAGAAATAAAGTTGCGTTTTAGATAACGCGCATAGAATCGCGGAGGAAATCGAATATGAAAATTGAATATGAATGATTAAATTTTTGGAGGAACAACTACGAACAAGACGTTGGAACAATTACGCGAGGAGTTTGCAGGCGCACCCACATCGCAAAGAGAGTATATGATTGAGGGAAAAAGATACATTGTAACAAGCCACTTTTGCGGCGATAAGGACGTGGACGAGGTTTTACGGAGAATAGCCGTTAATCGGGCGTACCGCGACGCAGGCTTAAAAAACTAACTTTATTATCGGGCGGTTTTGAAATTTAATAAGCATAGCCGCCCTTCACATATCGGATCGGGCTTGCCAAATTCGGTGTATTGTGGTATAATACCCGTACATTGAATTTGGCTGCTTTGATTCAGAGGAGTAAAATAAATGAAATCAAAGCAAATACAACTGAATAACAAAGTCGGACTATATATGCGACTCAGCAAGGACGACGAGCGTCAAGGCGAATCGCTGTCAATCGAAAACCAACGCAATATCTTAACCAAGTACGCGCAAGAGCGCGGTTGGACGGTTATAGACGAATACGTTGACGACGGGTACAGCGGAACAAACTTCGACAGACCGCAAGTGCAAAGACTGTTAGAGGACGCCAAGACAGGCAAAATCGACACGATAATCGTAAAAGATTTATCCCGTTTCGGCAGGAACTACATCTTTGTGGGACAGTACGTCGATTATATTTTCCCAATATACAATATCCGCTTTATCGCCATTTCGGACAACGTAGACACGGCGAACGTAAACAGCGCGGGAATGGATATGATGCCGATTATGAACATCTTTAACGAATGGCACTCGGCAAACACGTCAAAGAAAATTCGCGCGGTAACCGAAGCGAACGCAAAAGCGGGCAAATATCGTTCTACTCACGCGCCTTACGGTTATGTAAAAGGTACGGGCGATAAATGCTTGCCCGTAATCGACGAGCCGGCGGCAACGATTGTAAGACGCATTTTCGAGATGAGAGCGACGGGAAAGACGTTAAACGAAATCTATACCGTTCTCAACAACGAGAAAGTCCCTATCCCCGCCGTATATCTGTATGAGAAGTTCGGCGTAACCAACAAAAAGCCGAACAAGAACTTATGGGCGGACAGTATTCTTCGGAGTATTCTCAAAAACCCGATGTATCTCGGTCATTTGATACGTTTGCGCTATACTACCGTATCTTACAAGAACAGACGGCGCACAAACCGCGAGCCTATCGTATTCCCCAATGCGTTCGAGCCTATCGTAACGCAAGAGCTTTGGGATAAATGCCGAGAAATCGAGGAGTCCGTTGCAAGCCACGGCAAGCACACTTCGAGAGGAACAATGCACGTTTTATCGGGACTGATGTTTTGTGCGGACTGCGGCGGTAAAATGAAGCTCGGACAGCAAGATTTGAAACCGTCCAAAGAGCATCCCGAAAGACGTATTCGTTACCACTACATTTGCGGCAATCACTCGCGGTTCGGAAAATTCTATTGCTATAACCACTACATACGGCGCGAGGATATAGAACAAGTGGTGCTTAACGATATACGCGCAAAGGCAAAGCTAATCTTGGACGACGAGCAAAAGGCACGAGCGGACTTCTTGAAATACAAAGAACAAATCTCTGCGGCAAAGTATAACGCCGACAAGAAAGACCTTGCGCAAAAGACGAAACGGTTTAACGAGCTTGAACGGCTGACGCAATCGGTTTACGAGGACAAAGTGTTGGGCAAGATACCCGAAGATATTTGTTTGAAACTTCTTGCCAAGTACACCGAAGAACAAGACGAGCTGAAAGCTGAAATAACCGACCTTGAAAACGCGCTGTCCGTCGTAAGCAAAAACGAAGCCGACGTGGACGAATTTATCCGTAGGCTCAAACGCTATACCGACGTACCCGAACTTACACGGGAATTGTGCCTTGAACTTATAGAGTATATAACCATAGGTGCAAGCCCCGACGACAAAACGGGCGCAAGAGAAATCCACATCTACTACAAACTGTTAGGCAAAGAAACTTAACCAAATAACTACATTGTCCATTTGCGCATATTAGTAAACTTTTCTGTGGAAAATGCAATACTCATATGGTTGGTGAGAGCGGTATGGGAACTTCAAGGGTTTACCGTTACTACAAATGCGCTAACACAAAGAAGGTGCATATCTGCGACAAGAAAGCTGTGCGGAAAGATTGGATAGAAGATTTGGTCGTAGAAAAGGCTATGAAAGTTCTGCACGACGATAAGTTAGTTGAATACCTTACCGAAAGAATATTTGTATTGCAAGGCGAAGAAAATCCGAGAATACCGCATTTGAAAGGACAGCTTACCGACACCGAAAAGCGCATCGAAAATCTTATGAACGCTATCGAGCAAGGCATTATCACGGACACCACGAAGGACAGACTCGCACAACTTGAAAGCAAAAAGAAAGAAATCGAAATCGCCATTTTGCAAGAAAAAATAAAAAAGCCCTTCCTTACGAAAGAGCAAATACAATTCGGTATAGAGCAGTTCAGAAATCTTGATATTACCACGCTTGAAGGTAAACGTCGGCTTATAGACGGGTTTGTGAACTCAATTTACCTGTTTGACGATAAATTTACTATCACTTTTAACTTCAAAGACGGAACGCAGACAGTATCCCTTTCTGAAATTGAAGCAACAAAAAATTCGGATATTAAATCACTTGGTGCACCACCAAGATACCGTGACACCGGCTTACGCCCTGCTCACAGTATCTTTTTTGTTTCCCCTCAGTCCAACGAACATTAGTCTTCGCTTTGCTTCGACGGCACTGCTCTTTGCATTACGCGAATAACATAAGTCCACCAAGAAACACGCAAAAGGAGCGTAATCTGAATAAAATAAAAGCGGACGAGCGTCCGCTTTTTATCTGTTGTCGATTTTTTCAGGATACATATCGTGGTGTGAAAGTCTATCCCAGGCTACCTGTTCCCACTTGGTCCCGCTTTTGCCATAGTTACAGTATGGATCTATGGAAATTCCGCCACGGGGCAGAAATTTACCCCATACTTCGATATATGAAGGATCCATCAAATCAATAAGGTCATTCATAATTATATTCACGCAGTCTTCATGGAAATCGCCGCGGTTTCTGAACCCGAAAAGATACAGCTTTAAAGACTTGCTTTCAACCATCTTTTCGCGCGGTACGTACGAAATGTAGATCGTAGCAAAATCGGGCTGACCCGTAATGGGACAAAGGCTTGTGAATTCGGGACAGTTGAACTTTACAAAATAGTCCCTTCCGGGGTGTTTATTTGCAAACGTTTCCAAAACGAACGGGTCGTAAGTCTGCGGATATTTAGTGTTATTGTTCCCGAGCAGGCTAATACCTTCATTCTGTTTTTCTCTTGACATATCATTCTCCTTTTATTGCAGGATCTTCTATTCCATTGGCTTTAAAAGCGGTGGCGCGGTCGCGACAGGTAGCGCATACTCCGCAAGGTTTTCCGCCTCCCGAATAACAGCTCCAGGTATATTTATACGGAACGCCGAGTCCTAGCCCCATTTTTACAACCTGCGATTTATTTAAGTTTACAAAGGGCGCAAGAATTTTAAGCTGCCCGCCACTCCCCGTATAAATAGCTTCGCCCATCGCGGAATTGAACTTCTCGCTGCAATCGGGATAGGCGTTACCCGCCGCATCGTCGCTGTGCGCGCCGTAATATATCACTTCGCACCCGTGCGACAGCGCCACGCTTGCCGCCGCCGAAAGAAACAGCCCGTTCCTGAAAGGGACGTAGGTTGAAACGGGTTTGCCGCCCGTTTCAGAAAGCTGTTCGGCATAGCTTTGCAGTGGTATCTCATTGGGCGACTCCGCCAAGAGCGAACAGTCCGAACCTTCGAATATGACCGAAAGGTCAAGCCTCTTTAAAACAACGCCGTAAAAGTCAGCAATTTTTTGCGCGGCGTCAAGTTCCTTACTGTGAGTCTGACCGTAATAAACGGAAAGGGCGGAAACTTCCGTCGCGCCGTATTTCTGAACCGCCATTCCGAGACAGGTTGCGCTGTCAACGCCGCCGCTTAATAAAACTAGTGCTTTCATACCCTGTCCCCCAAAAGATTTTGTAGTGAAACGTCGTCTTTGAACGAGCCGAAGTAAGTTTTAGTAACCGTTTTTGACGATACGTTTTTTATTCCGCGCGAAGTCATACAGCTGTGGCAACCTTCTATCCTTACGCCGACGTCGGGCGATAAAGCCGCAAGCGAAATTATCTCCGCAATGTCCCGTCCCAGACGCTCCTGCAATTGCAGCCGCTTTGCCGCCATGTCGCAAATGCGCGCGATTTTGCTCAGTCCCAGAACTCTTCCGCGCGGGACGTATGCCACGTCGACTTTCATATCGTACATAAGCGCCATATGATGCTCGCAATAGCTGAACACACTTATGTCCTTTATGACCACTGCGCCGTCCGAATTCGGGTCGGACGGAACTTCGAAAGTTTTTCCAAACATTTCCGCAATTTCGCGGTTGGTGTATTTTATACCTTCAAACGCTTCTTCGTACATTCGCGCTACGCGGGAAGGCGTTTCGCGCAGACCTTCCCTATCGGGATCTTCGCCTATGGCGACCAATAACCCGCGGATATGTTGTTCTATTTCTTTAATATCCATACTTTCTCCTATACCCCGCGCATATCGGGTTTCCAGATCATTTTATGTAACTGTAATTGCAAGCGTACGCCGTTAAGTTTACGCTCTTTCATAAACTCCACTATTTCCTCAGGCTTGATTTTTCCGAACACGGGACTAAAATAAACGCGGCACCTGTCTATAAGTCCGTACTCGTTTATGATCTCTTCCGCGCGCGCCAAATCGCGCATATCCCCGACCACAAACTTGACCGCGTCACGTAGCGTAAGGCAAGAAAAGTTTTCTATCAGCATATATTTTTCCATTCCGCTTGAAGGAAGTTTATAATCGGCGGTAACGGCGGGACGAGGCGAAAGGGAAACGATTTCTTCCAACGGCACGCTTCCGTTAGTTTCTATTTCGACGTCTGCGCCCGACGCTCCCAGCAGCGCTATAAGCCGCGCAATATCCGCCTGTAAAATCGGCTCGCCGCCCGTCAGGGTAACGTTTTTTACGCCCGTCGATTTCACATATTCAACAAGCTCTCCCGCGGAAGCAAGCTCGTATTTTACGTCGGCGGTATTTGCCCAGCGCGTATCGCAATAGCTACAATTAAGATTGCAGCCACAAAACCGCAGAAACACGGCAAGCTCGCCCGCGCGCGGACCTTCGCCGTTTATGCTTACAAACTTTTCGGCAACTTTAAAACAAAACATATCACTCACCGTACACCGCGCAGTTTTCGGGCGACTCGTAAACAGCCACGCAGGAAACAGGCAAGCCTTTGTTGTAAAGTTCGGCGAATATGTGCGCGGCAAAGTTTTCGGCAGTGGGTCTGAAATCCGTTTCAACCAATGAAAACCCCTCTTCTTTAAGCGCGACAACAGTCGCAGGTTTAAGAGTGTTTTTTTCGTAAATAAACGTGTGGTCAAAGCCTTTTGCAAGCTCTTTTACCGCCTGCTTAAAATCGCCGAAGTCCAAAAGCATACCGCGCTTTTCGCCGCTTTCCTGCAATTTGTCACCGTTTATCTTTACTTTCACAATCCAGTGGTGACCGTGGATATTTGCGCACTTGCCGTTGTATCCGTGAAGAAAGTGCGCGCTGTCAAAACAAGCGGAAGTTTTTAAATAATACATATCCTCTCCCTTTGCAAAAAAAATACAGCCGTGACAAAACGACTGCGCCAAAAAAGACTCTTCCTCTTAAGATGCCCTGGTTTTGTTTAACGACAGGATGGCGCAAACGAACTGTCCGATTAATTAGATATATAATACCACGCCGCAAAGAGTATGTCAACACAATCGAAGGAATTACGCGCTGCGTATTTTCAAACTAACGGTAATAACTATCCACCAGCTTAGCTGGTGGATAGTTATTTTTACAAAACGAATCGACTCTTTCTTCAACAGACTCGCTTTTCTCCGACCACTCGCAAAATTTCGCTTCGCTGTAATTTGGCAGAGCTTTTATTCCTCTCCCTCATTAGGCTCTTCTCTCCGTTATTGACAAAGCAAAATAGATATGCTAGCATAAAGATACGAACGACTTCATTTCGATACGAGGGAAAATATGGATAAAGAGACTATACTCGACGCTATCGCGCCTTGTTCATTCTGTTGCTACACTTGCCCCGCGAAAAAGAACGGCGTAATAGCCGAAACCGCTAAAAAATTATTAAATTATCACTTAGGATATTATGAGTTTCGCTATAGAACGTCGCGTAAAAGATACGGTAAATCCATTAAAAAAGACAAATGCTTTCTAAAGCGGCTCGAGGAAACAGCGAAAGCTCCATGCAACGGTTGCAGGAGCGGCGAACACGGCAAATATTGCATCAAGGACTGTTTCATTCGGGAATGTACGGTAGCTCACGGCGTAGATTTTTGCGGAGAGTGTACCGAATTTCCCTGCGATAAAGGTAAAAATTTATTTTCAATTTCCGACAATGTATTGAGCGATTGGATATCGGGTAACGGGAGAATAAAAGAAGTCGGAGTCGATCAATACTACAAGGAAGCAACGTCCCGTTCTCACTACCTATCATTTTCTAAATACAAAGAGGGCGAGTCGCATCAAAAATAATATCCGGATAGACCTACAGGCAAGCTCATTGCCGTTTAGTCTTCAATTGCAATATGAATGACGTAAGCGATATTCATCGGCTCGATCTTTTGACCGTTAAAATTGGACGATCAAAAAAAATAAATAACGACGACTTAAAAAAACAAATCCTCACGCTCATTTATTCCTTTCATAACGTCGATATAACAACGGCGTTATTCTTTATCGGTAAATCAATATTTTTCAGATCGCCGATTCGACAGTCGGCGTTCTACCTATTCTCTTCCAAACCGCAATGAGTACGACTGCGGCGACAGCGCTTGCCGCTGCCCCTGCAACGGGGAATGCTATCCATACATGCGCCGCGCCGATAAAATAACCGAAAAGAAAAGCGAACGGCGGAATAAATGCAAAACTCTCGGCGAAAAGTAACGCGGCTATGATTTTCTTACCCGTCGATTGCAAAAGTATGCCGACTGCAGACGGCAGAAAAAGAAACGGGAATGCCGCGGCAGTCCATCTAAGCGCCGGTATCGAATTATTTATTACCTCGCCGTCGGTCGCGATGATACTCGCTAACGCTTTCGGCGCAAGTTCGCAAAGGATCAGCGGTATCAACGAAGCTATTAGCGAAAACAGCATCGTATATCTCATTGCGAATCTTATCCTATCGGGTCTTCCTGCGCTGTAGTTATAACCGGCTATCGGTTGCGACGCTTGAGTTATCGCGGTAAAAGGAACTATGCAAAACATAAAAATTTTGCCGATGACGACCTGTCGGCGTACGGTAAAAGTTAGTCATAATGGACTGGACTAACCTCTCTCGGCTGTCCGTTGAGTTTCTCGTTTATAAGTAAGTTTCTTCGTTGATATTGCAGGAAAAGTATTATTTGAATACATTAAGACTCCTGTAACTAACTATTGTTTATGTAACTTCCGACTTATTGTTTGGGAAAACTTCTAAAAATAATCAAGTTTTTATCAGGGTCTAAAAAGCTCATGTTCTTTGCTCCCCAAGGCCGCGTTGTCGGCGGTGAAACGATCTCAACGCCAAGCTCTTTCAATCTCCCGTATTCAGTATCTAAGTCATCTACCGTGAATGCAAGACAAATATTTTGAAGATTGGTTTTTCGCTGTATTCCGTCGTTATAGATAGTGAGCGTCGTTTCTTCGGAAAAAATAAATTGGTGAACGTCATCATCGCAATGATTATCGACGTTAAATAGCATCTTATAAAAATTCGATAAACGAATAACGTCGTTTGTTAATAAACATACCTCTCCGATTTTCATAAAGACCCTCCTTATCATTTATCAAAAATACAACGCCCGAAATTTGCAAAACTTCATAGATAAATCGTTCCATTTTATATTTTTTCTTATAGCTTGTCTGACTATTTTTTTCAATAGTTTTGAAAAACTTACCTCGACATACCGCAAAATGGTATCGGTATAGAAAAAAACGTCGCATTTTATCTTTCGATAAAATGCGACAAAATTTTTGGTGGAGCTGAGGGGAGTTAAACCCCTGTCCAACGACTAATCAATACCACTTTCTACATACATATTAGGCATATATCAGTCCTATCGGGATAGCCTACCTACGGGCGAGCCGATAGCGAGTCTCTAGTCTTGCAACGCATTCGAGACGCTTCGCGTTGCCCTTCCCACTAAACTGATGCCGCTAACGCAACCCGTGGGTCATTGCGAGCGACAGGCTGCCGAACTTAAGCGGCAAAAGCCATTTGATTGTTGTTTTTAGCGTTTAATTTTAATTTTCCGTTTTAACGAAGACGAGCCTTCGGTATGCTTATGATATCTCTTGAATCGCTGTCGAATTCGGAACAACCCCGCATTGACGCTAAATCAAGTATCGATCTTAGTGAGTATTAATAAACTACGGCTCTTCGGGTAAGCATCGTAAAATCTTTCAACAGCTTTCCGCCTCTTTGACGAAAGAGCCGAAACTTACGATCACCGAGTAACGTGATTTTTTCAAACGATAACGTATTTATCATCGCTCATATAGTATAGCATAATTTTATCGTTTGTAAAGACCTTTTATTAAAAAACTATGATTTTTCGTAAATTTTCCAATAGTCGCATTGAAAAAATACCATCATATCGTTTTGTCAAAGCTAAATTACGTTATCGTATTTAGTTATATTCAAACGTAGCGGACAACGTTCCTTTATTTTTTCGCTATCTTCATAAAACTTCTGAACGCGAAGTCAAACCTTACTCACTTGTACATAAAATCATTAAGCGATCTATATACGAGCGCAGTCATTACGACAGTCGGCGCCATAAACGCGGCGGCGGCAATGTATACGAACGAACCGAGGGATAAATAATCGGTAATTATGACGAGCGCGAACGCAATAGCCGTCGATATTGATTCTATTACGTAATACGACAATTTTATATTCTTATCGCTGAGCGCCATACGCGTACGGAAATAATTGACGGCAACGGCAAGAACCATCGAAACGACGGCGATAACTACCGTAATTATATCTCCGTTCGACGCAGTCAGTATAAAGAAATCAACAAAAAGGTATATGACGTTATAAAGATTGACCTCGAAAGCCTTGAAAGCAGTCGCTTCGAAGAAAACGTAATCGTTATAGTTTTCATTCGCAACGTACCTTTTGATATTAGTCTGATGGCGTATCAGAGCGTACGCGGAAAAGCAAGCTACAACGAGCGTAACTATATATCCTATAATACCGTATGATTTTTCGCCGCTATCGACGACAAGCTGCCCGAGAACGTGCGGCAATGCCATAAGAGCGACTGACTTTATAACGGCTCCGCCGGAAGGAAGCAACTTCGTTGGAAATATCGCCGCGTAAAAATAAATAAGAAAAATTCCGAGCGCCAAAAAAGCAAGTCGCGAAACGTAAGATAAAAGGTCGAAATAGACGAACGATACGAGCGTAACGTTCACTGCGAACATCAGCGCTATAAAAACGTATCCGAGTGAAATCGACGTAAGAGCCTTATTCCTGTTCATATATTCCTCCTAACTATTAAAACTGCATACATATATTATAGTTTTATAACTTTACGGTAGCGTTTAGCTCCTTCCTCAACGCCCTATGGTCAGGACAGAGCTTGCTCAGCGCTTCATAGAAATCTCTGCCGTGTCCGGCATGCCCGATATGCGTGAGTTCATGATATATTATCATATCCGAGACCTCTTTTCTCGCGTGAACGATGCTCTCGTTAAGCGCTATGTACATACCGCCGTTATCTCTATGGAATATCCCGAAATACCCCTTGACTCTTTTTACCTTAACGGGACATACTCCTTTAGTCAGCTCGTCAAAACGTCTGACAAGATAGTCCTTTGCATATTCCGAAAAAAACTCTCCCCTTGCGGCGCTCCTGCTCTCTTTGTAATAGACCGTAACGCCCTCGTGTCCGACGAACGATTTTCCTTCTCCGAAAATATATTTTACGGGATATCTAACGCCGTGCAACGTGAGATAATTTTCATCGTCAAGCTCTTCCTTAACTTTTTTCAAGTCGAACATTCTTTTTGTCGTTCGCTCTATCCATTTTGAGTTCGCCTCAACGAATTCCGCTATTCTTCTATCGCTGACGTCTAAGCCCGCGAAGACGACGATTTCGCCCTCTTTCGTAACTTTAAGCGTCACGCCGCGTCTCTTCGGACGGCGTATAACGTCATATTTCATTAACGTCAAACTCCGTCAACTTCTTTTCGTCGATGCGGAATATGTGTTCTCTGTTAAAGCCGCATACGGCTATAAGGCTGTCTCCCACACGCTCCACGTGGTACGTTCCCTTGACGCCTTCTTCGCATAGCTCGCATTCGCCGATTATCTCGACTGCATATACGTCTTCTCCTCTCAATACGAGCGGACGCATCGCCCAACCGAACTTCTTGACGGTAATCTTCCTGACGTTGAGCTCGTTTAGCGTGAGCAGATTATAAAGTCGGTCTATCCCGAACGCAAGCGATAAAAATATCGCGAAAAACAGCATATACGTCGCGATCACAAGCCACGTCATAGCTTCGTCCTCGCCTCTGTTGCCCGCCTTTATAACGCCGAGTACTATCGCGGAAAGCGCCATAACGAGCCCCGCGATAACTATAGACGTTATCTCGACGGCTTTCAGTTTTCTTATCTTTCCCTTTTTGATGAGCTGTATCCTGCTCTCGTCGATAAACGGCGCCGATACCGCGTTCTCTTTCTTTATCGTGTACTTCTCAAGCTGTCTTTTATCCTCGATCTCGCGTTCGCCTTTACGGCGTCTTCTGCGTCTTTTGGGCGCGGCGTCTGCGGAGCCTTCACTCTCAGCGTCCTTAACGCCTTCTGCGTCGCTGTTTTCAGGGCTTTCGGCATTCTCCTTATACGCGTCCTCTTTTACGCTTTGACCCAATAAAGCGCCGTTTTCGCCGTCTGCCGTTACTCCATTTCCCGCGTCTTCTTTGCCGAGCGAACAAAGCTCCTCTTCTTCAAGATTATATCCACAATATTTACAGAATTTCACTCCGTCCTTAAGTTCTTTACCGCATTTACTACAATACATCGTCTTTTCCTTGATTTTATCCTAAATTAAACGTTTTATATGATATCAACATAATAATTATAAACAATATAAAACCGCCCGTCAATACGAGCGGTGTAAAATCTTTGTCATATATTTACCTCAACCTAACGGCGTTATCGGTAATTAACGTAAAAAGCTCTCCCGAACAAATAGGAGAGCTCGATCTATTCGTATATCCGCCGTTGTTCTTCGTCTATCTTATCATTTCTTTTCGCAAGCCTTTACCTTAGCGGCGTATACCGCGTTGCAGATAACGAAACCTACCATTATTACGGAAATGAGCAAGTTGAGCCACATTCCAAGACCTACGCTGAACATAAAGTCTTCCGTGCCGTTAGCCGAAAGAGCGAGCGTCATTATCCACATAACGACAGTAAGGAAACACTGAACTCCGACAGACGCGTTGAGCATCGTCTGAGTGATGCGGATCTTTTTGACGAAGCTGAGCGCAAAGAGCGCCGCCATAGCAACTAGCCATGCGATAGACACTATCTCGAATATGAGCATAGCGATATAAGCGCCGTCAAGCATCTTGTCCTGTTCCTCGGTGATCAAGTCGAATATCTGACTGCCGAGACCCATATTCGCAACTTTCTGCAAAGCCTCGACCTTACCGATAAGGTAATCTATCGCGTGCGGATAAACGTATCCGCTGTTGATACCTCTGTCGGCATAATCGTACGTCGACTTCTCAAACCACGCGCCTATGAGATCGTAGAAAGAAAAATCAGCGCTCTTCTCGCCCGTAATGCTGTCGAGCGCGGAGTTAGATACCTCGAGCGATACGAGGGGCAACATACTGAACATGAGCGTAAGGAATATCAATCCGATTATTCCGTACTTTATTATCTTTGACGTTATATCACGGCCGTTTAACGCTTTCTTATGTTCTTCCGTCATTATCATCGGACGCGAAGTACGTTTGAAAGACTTAATTTCTTTATTAGCCATAACTTTCTCCTTGATAGTTGTATTTATCTCATCTATAATACACTAATTTTGACAAATATTCAATAGTTAAAAGGCATTTTCTCAAAATATATTAAAATAAAATACTTTTTATAAAATCAAGCCGCGATTATGGCAAATCAAAATACGGAAAACAGCGTCCGCTTGTCGCATTTTGCGGTAACTTCCGCGGCTTATATTCATATTTCGACGCCGCATGATCTCATATAAAATAAGAAAAGGATCTATCGATAAAGATAAATCCTTAACTTATTCAATTAAAAATCGAGTAAATGCGAATAAAATTACTTCTCTTCGCTTACTGCATGACGATCTCTCATCATCTTGCTTGCTTCCATAGCTCCGAGACGTCTTGCGCTGAACTTATTGTAAACAAGATGTACTATGAGCCATATACCTGCGATTCCTACGATAGAATAGATTATTCTCGCGCCGACGTAAGCGTTTCCTTGGAATATCCAGTTGACTATATTAAAGTCGAAGATTCCGACGGAAAGCCAGTTGATCGCGCCGATAATAACCAAAATCATTGATGCAACAGTAATCATAATTACCCTCCTCGTATTTTATTATCTATTTAATCGATAAGATTATTCAAATTTTTTATCGAAATCGTAAAAACCGCTGCTAAACGTCGTAAACCCGTCAACGTCAATAAAAAATAAAAGACCGCTACGTAGAGCGTCGCATATAAGATCAAGAGAACGTTTTTGTATATACAACGCGATACGACAACTCGAGGCTTGAATAATATCGAGGCGTCTTTCATAAATATGCGTATAGAAATCAAAAAGCCCTTCCCGACTTTCGCCGAGAGGGCTTTCCTTTTGCTTATATATCGAAGAGTTACCTTCTATATTCAGTTGTTTCGAAACATATTATAAAGTCCTTTCTTACTTACGCAGCGGTTGCGAGCGTAATGGAAGTAGTAACGATATCTCCGGGAAGCTCAATAGTCGGACCGCCGAATGCCGGTAAGAGATTGTTGAGGAATCTCAAAATAACGCTTACGCCGTTACCGTCTGCAAGGCTTACAACGAGTTTTACATCCTGCGCCGCGCCCGTCTTATCCCAATCGATATCGAGAGTCTTGATAACGTAACCGGGAGCTCCGCCTTCGATTATTATATCCTGCGACATATCGATATACTCGTTCTTTTCGTTCTTATAAAGATCGGTCCAAGTATACTGTACATATCCGGTTGCAAGGAGTTCCTTAGCTTCGTCCTCGGTAAGAGTTACGGCATTACCGTTCTCATCGTGCGTCGAGAGAGTACCGTTGGTGATAATTACCTTGCCGTCTTTACCCTTCTTATAGTCGACCTTTAATGCGAAGGTATAGTCGTTATCTCTTTCTTCTCCGGTCCAATCGTCAACCATGTGATGAACAAAATCCTTCTTAACTTCCTTATCGCTCTGTTTTACGAGACAGAACTTCTCGTACATATTCATAGCGGGAATGGTTTTGTCGCCGTACATAGAATCGTTGGAAACTTTGATGCCGAACCAAGATGCGTCAACCAAGATAGATCTAACAGCAGCGGAAACCTCTACGCCTGCGGCCTTATCAAAATTAGCAATAAAATCTGTAAGCGCGCCTACGTTGAACTTAGCTTCATAACCGTCGACCCAAAGTCTGCTGATGAAGTATACGCCGTCAAGAACAGCCTTAGCTACGTCGATACCGCCGATTTCACCGGTCGGAGGAAGCGAAGGAACTTCTTCTACTATCTCCCACTCGATCTCTGCCCAATCGCTATCTCTTCTGATCTTATCAGGATTTGCGTTCGGAGTATTCTCGCTGACTTCCGCAGTAAGTTTAACTCTTACAACGTCGCCCGGCTTGAATCCTTCGATAGCGATAGTCTTGACCGACTTCGGCTGAGACTTCTCTTCGCCGCCGTTTACGGTGTATACGTAATTGAGACCGTTAGTACTGGATCCCTTGATTGCGATCACTCTTGACTTGATGCTTCCGTCTTCGTTGAGCTCATCCTTGAACTCGAGAGTCGGGGTCTTGAGCTTATCGTAGTACTCGAATTTAACGGGAGCGCTTACGCTCGAAGAGAATCTTCTCGGGTTACCGATCGCCTCTACAGTTACGATGTCGCCGTCGTTAACTGCAACTTCGAGAGCAGCGGTTGCAAGTATTTCACTGCTTTCACCGTTAACGGTAACAACATACTTCGTAGCATTATTTACTTTATTCCATTTAGCCTTACCGGTCTTGCTTCCTTCGTTTCTAGAGAAAGTAACGCTCGGAGTATCAAGAGCGGTTATTTCCGGCTCGGACTTATCTGCGCTCATAGCGAAAGTAATGAGAGTCTCGGGATTGATGCTCGTACCCGTATAATCGGCGCCGAACAATACCGGAACAAACATATTTACAAATTCGCCCATATCCGGAATCAAAGTCTTAAAGAGATCCGAACTCAAGATATTCTTAACGTTTGCGGAAACAAAAATATTTCTATTCTCGAACGAAGCGGGATCATAAGCAATAGTAATGATGGAACCGTCCGCAGAACCCATCTTAGCTGCGCAATATCTACAATCGTCAGCATTTTCATGCGTATGCTCTACGTTAAAGAAGAACTTGCTGTTATCCTGCGAGAAGAGCTTGGTAGCGTCGAAACCGCCGTTTGCCATAGCGCCTCTGAGCATACCGAATACGTCGATATCAGCGCGAACCTCGTAAGTCATCTCACCCATAGTTGCGCCAACCTCGTCATAGAGATTGAAATTGCCGAGGAGCGAGAAGTTAAGCGGAGCGTGCTGGATATATTCTTTATCAGTTTTAGAAGGAGTGGTGAACTCCGGAGTTACGTTATTGCCGATCTTAGCGTCGGTAAACTTGAGCGTGATATCTCCCATATCGGTCGAAACTACTACGTCGCACGAAACGAGGTATCCGTTCTTATCTACAACTGCTACCATCTTGGTCTTGATACCGCCGATGAAGTCGCCGATAGCGTCAGCTCCCGGAATTCCGAGACTTTCGAGAACTCCGCCGATAAGGACCTTGAGTTCGCCGAGTCCGCCGGTAACGGTGTACTCTTTGCCTGCCTTAACGTTCTTAACGGTAGCCTGACCTACGCCGTTCTTATCGGGCTCGCCGCCGAAAAGCATACCTATTACGAGCGGTATGAAGCTATCCATAGTCTCAACGACTGCGTCTCCGCCGGGAAGTCCGCCGCCGCCTACCATAGCTCCGAGTCCGAGACCGGTAAATCTTCTCTTAACATCGCCCGTGGTGAGATAGAGGAATTCATCGTCTGCGGAAAGCGAGAATATCTCTTTGTTACCGGAGTTATCCGCGCCTTTTTCTCTTATAGCTATAAGAGCCTTATTGTTATTTGCGGTCTTCGCATCGAAAATACCCTTAACGTCGACAGCGTAATTGTTGTCCTCCGTAGGTATAGTGACCGAATAGTCGAAACCGAACTTATCTTTTACGTTAAGCTCGTTAAACGACTTGTACATTGCATCGGTAATGATCTTAGTCGCATCCGTCGCTACGATCTTCTTACCGCCGCTACAAGCGGCAAGACCTACGACGAGACAGCAGACCAACATGACCGATACTAAAATCAAAAGCTTTGATCTCTTCTTCATAAAGTTTCTCCTTCCTGAAAATTTTTATTTATCCGAGACATCCCTGTCTCAAAACTTTGAAGACTCTGTTATTAAAATATATTCCGAAAGTCCTCTTCTTATCTCTACATAGATAATTCAGTTTAATTTCAGCTTATATTCAGTTTAATTTTAGCATTAAAAGAATAGCTCGTCAATACTTTTCGTATAAATTTTCAAATCTTGGCAATAAATAAACGTTCTATAGTTATAATTATAGATAGTCTTCCACGATTTTCCTTTTATTTTGAATTTTAGACTTATTTACGCCGAAATCATATATCAAACCGACGCTTACGATAGATTTTCATCTACAATAAACGTATACGGTCAATTTTGATTTTCATGTATTTCATAATGTTCGGCAAAAACGCGCTTGCCGTTAAAAGTACTTTCTGAAAACTCGATGAACCTCAAATCAATAAATGATAATATATTTTTTATTATCGTAAGCGTCTGGATTTTTTCGTTTTAGATAAACATCTTTTACAGATATACTTGTTTTTATATATTATCAATATATATTTATGCAAGCGTAACTTTTCAGCCGCCATTTTGAGAGCTTTAACGAAAAGGTTGCATTTTCTTACAATAAAACGTCTGAAAATGAAATTCATATCACTCGATCATTCAAACAAAACAGCTAAATTTCTTCTCAAATACTAATAAAAACCGCGATTTTTATGGAATATTTTGACGAATTTTAGCATATTATGTCGAATTTTGTAAAAAGTATTGCAATTCTTTGAAAACATTGTATAATATGCTTAATCTACAAAAGGAAGACAACTTATGGATGAAATCCAAAGCAAAGTACGCCTGATCGACAAAAGAGCAAACGAGAGAGATCTCGACGAGTTGACGGAAAGATCCGCCAAAGATGAAAAGAGAAGCAAATCGCAAGAAGGTATGATCAAAGTTTTGAACTTTTATTCGAAAACTCTGACTTACGAAGAAGCGGCGTTTCTCGCGCTTTTAAGAGAGCTCAACGTTGAGGACTACACTTACGCTCTCAAACTTATCCGTGAAAAACACGCTCTCACCGTAAAGACAAAGGAATTTATAAACTCCGGCAAGTAAATTTACTGTAAGACGGCAAAACGGGATAATTACTATGACGATTCATTAAACTATACAAAAGGAAATATCTTCGTCCTTTACGGGCGGGGGTATTTTCTTTTATAGACGTATAACGTTATAAGTATTGCTTTTGGAAACGAAATCTCAAGCGGAGGATCAAGTCCGTTCCAAAGAGTATAAAGACGCCGACCTTGATGAAAGTCGGCGTCTTCGATCCGCATTTATTTCATTATTATATATTCATTATCGTATCGGCGTCCAAGACGTCGAGATATGCGTCGGATAGCGATACTATATCGGCTTTGAACTCCGCCTGATATCTATCCTCGACCGCGACTACCTTAAAGCCGTCGCCCTTTGCCGTACGGATAGCGTGAAGCGCGTCCTCGACTATGACGGTATTCTTTTTATCCCCGCCGAGTCTCTTCATCGCTTCGTAATAAATATGCGGGGTATCTTTTCCGTAACCTATATCGTTGCACGATAATACGAATTCGAAATAGTCTATCGCTCCCAGTCTCGTAAGCGCCTCTTTGACCAAACTCGCGTAGGTGGCGGTGGCTATACACATCTTCACTCCGCGTTCGCCGAGTTTCTTTACCGTCTCGAAAGCGTTCTTCTTGAACTCGGCAAAGAAACGGTACTTATCCGCAACTATCTCGCGCATAGCCTCCGCTACGAAATCAACGCTGATGCCGAGCCCGTATTTCTTGATGAAGTATTCCGACGACTGATTGACGCTCATAGACTTGACTCTCGTCTCGAAATCTTCGTCGAAATCGGTAACGCCGTAACCCGAGAGAAAGTCCCTTCCCACGCCGTCCCAAAACCCCATCGAATCGAGAAGAGTGCCGTCAAGATCGAATATAACGAATTTATTCATCACTTCTTGAAAGTTCTGCTGCCCGGCTTGACTAGCTCTATCTTTCCCTCTTTGCATATCGGACATTCGCTCTCTTCGTAAGATACGACGTCCATAGATATGAGATTGACGAATTTCACGCCGAAGTCGACTTTGCCGTTGCTTCTATCAACTATCGAAGCCACAGCCTCTACTATACCGCCCATATCCTGAACGAGCTTGACGACCTCTTTGACCGAGCCGCCGGTAGTGACGACGTCCTCGACTACTATGAATCTGGTTCCCTTCTCGAACGAAAAACCTCTTCTTATCGTCATTTCCCCGTTTTCGCGTTCCGCGAATATGTTTGGAAGATGCAGCTGACGCGCCATTTCGTATCCCATGAGAATACCGCCTATCGCAGGAGAGATAACCATATCGGCGTTGATGCCCTCGAGCTTTTCCGCCAAAGCTCCGCAGAGTTTTGCGCTAGCGTCGGTATCTATAAACAGTTTAGCGCACTGCATATAGGTGTCGCTGTGTCTTCCCGACGTCAATCTGAAATGTCCGTGCAATACTCCGCCCGTTTCCTCGAATACTTTCAATACTTCTTCTTTGCTTAACATAATCATATCTCCTTAAAACTTTTGATTGTTAATGTGATTTTTACGATACATATATGATATTTTTGATGATTTTATACTTTTGCCGGATATTCGGCGTCAAACGATCTTTATGACCTTAATTCGCCATCAGTCCGTTATCAAAGAGCCGACGAGCAAATTGATATCTATATCGTTATCGGCAACGTAACGCTCGAGGTCTTTTGCTATATTATAGCTCGCCATGGGATCGCTTATATTCGCGGTGCCTATCTCTACGGCGCTCGCTCCGCATATCATGAACTCCAGTACGTCCTCGTAGCTCGTTATTCCGCCGAGCCCTATAATAGGCAACTTCACCGCATTATAGCAATCCCACACCATTTTGAGAGCTATGGGCTTGACGCAAGGTCCCGAAAGCCCGCCGTTCACGTTGGCGAGGATAGGACGTCTCTTCTTCCAGTCGATAGCCATACCGCTCACCGTGTTTATGAGCGAGATCGCGTCGGCGCCTCCCGCTTCCGCGCTTTTTGCATTATCCTTGATATTAGCTACGTTCGGAGAGAGTTTGACGATTATAGGTTTCTTAGCATACTTTTTGACGTTCTTCGTTATCTCTTCTACGCTCTTCGGAAGAACTCCGAAAGCCATTCCGCCCTCTTTTACGTTGGGACATGAAATGTTGAGCTCTATCATATCCACGTACGGAACGTCGGATATCTTCTCCACTATCGCGCAGTAGTCTTCGATAGAATTGCCCGCTACGTTTGCGATAACGTTGGTTCCCTGCTTCTTGAGCCACTCGGCGTCGTTCTTTATGAAGGCGTCGGCGCCGGGATTTTGGAGTCCGACGGCGTTGATCATGCCCATAGGAGTCTCGGCTATTCTGGGATAGGGATTGCCGAGTTTCACGTAATTCGTAAGACCCTTCGTGCACACTCCGCCGAGAGCGCTCAGCGGATAAAATTCGGCGTACTCTCTGCCGAATCCGAAAGTTCCGCTCGCAGTTATTATCGGATTATTAAACTCAACTCCCGCTATATTCACCTTAAGATCACTCATCAAGCATCACCTCGTCCATATTGAATACCGGTCCGTCAACGCATGCTCTTAGATATTTCATCCCGTCCGCGGACTTTATCTTGCAGTTGCACACAAGACACGCTCCGATGCCGCAACCCATTCTCTTCTCGAGCGAAATATACGTTCTGTCGGTGTATCCCTCGAGCGTCTTCTTCAATACCTTATACAGTATCTCGGGACCGCACACCATGATGACGTCGGGATCTATTCTTTCGATATTCTCAGCTATCGCTTCAGTTACGAAACCTTTTCTTCCGTAAGAACCGTCGTCGGTCGCAACGTATATCTCCTTGCTCCTATCGGTAAGCTCATTAATAGCTATCATCTTTTCCTTCTTTGCAAAGCCGAGGAAAGTATAATATTCCTTATCCGCCCAAGCCGTAGGTATCGCCGGAAGGACAGCCGTTCCCATACCGCCGCCGATGAGCATTACCTTTCTGTATTCTTCTTTCATCGTAAAACCGTTTCCGAGAGGAAGAAGAGCTTTTACGCTCTCTCCTGCTTTTACGCGGCTCAACACCTTCGTTCCGTCCCCTATTATCGCATAGTACACGGTCACCGTCCTATCTTCTTTTGAAAAATCGGCTATGCAGAAAGGACGTCTTAAAATATGAGTTTTGTCGGGAAGGGCGATATGTATGAACTGCCCTCCCTTTATCTCGCCGATATCTTCGCCGGCTTTAAGAACCATCTTGTATACGCCGTCTCCGACTCGCTCGTTGCATAGCGTCTTCAAAGTAAAATCTTTCTTTGCCATAATACCTCGTCCATACATATATGCCGTATATGTATGCTATTTTACGTTTTACTTGTTGTATACGTCGGCTATCTCCTGAAGCGCTATAGGAGTAAGATCCTTCTCAGTCCTATTGAGCTTGATAGCCTTGCAGAGAGCGTTCGCGGTATCTATGCTGGTGACGCACGGTATTCCCATCTCGACTGCTGTCCTTCTTATCTTGAATCCGTCTCTCGACGACTGTCTTCCCTTCGTAGGCGTATTGATGATGAGTCCGATAACTCCCTTCTTTGCGAGATAAACTATATCGCCGTTCCTCTTCTCGATGAGCTTATTGACGGCTATCGCGTAAATATCGTGCTCTACGAGGAACTTCGCGGTACCTACGGTCGCGAATATTTTATATCCCATTTCGTCGAGCTGACGCGCGGTCTCTATTATCTCCTCTTTGAAGTTGTCGGACACGCTTATTACGACGCCCGTACCCTTTGCGAGTTTGATGCCGCTCGCCAAAAATCCTTTGAGAAGAGCTTCCTCGAAGTTATCCGCAATGCCGAGAACTTCGCCGGTCGATTTCATCTCGGGACTTGCCGAAATTTCGAGATCGGGAAGTTTTTCCGACGAGAAGACGGGAACTTTAACGGCGTATCTATCCGATATCGGCGCAAGTCCCACTCCGTAACCCATATCCTTGAGTTTCTCGCCGAGCGCGCAGCGAAGCGCAAGCTGTACCATAGGTATCTGCGTTACTTTCGATATGAAAGGAACGGTTCTCGACGAACGCGGATTGACCTCTATAATGTAAAGTTCGTCGTTTGCTATTATGTACTGTATGTTGATGAGACCTTTGGTATGAAGTCCGAGCGCAAGCTCCTTCGTTATCTTGACTATCTCTTCTATCTTCTCTTTCGATATGTGCATCGAGGGATATACAGATATGCTGTCGCCGCTGTGAACGCCCGTTCTCTCGATATGCTCCATAACTCCCGGGATAAGGATGTCTTCGCCGTCGCTTATAGCGTCGACTTCGAGTTCCATACCCATTACGTACTTATCTATGAGTATCGGGTGCTCCTGCTCGACCTGATTGATTATTCTCATGTATTCTATAAGGTCGGTCTCGTTATAAGCTATTTCCATACCCTGTCCGCCGAGAACGTAGCTTGGTCTGACGAGTACGGGATAGCCGAGTCTCTCGCCGACTTTTATCGCCTCTTCCGCCGTGTATACGGTATCGCCCGCAGGTCTCTTCAAATCGAGCTTCGTCAAAAGTTCGTCGAATACCTCTCTGTCCTCCGCCGCGTCTATGTCTACGGGCTGAGTTCCTATTATCTTATATCCCGCGTCGCTTACAGCCTTCGTGAGTTTGATAGCCGTCTGTCCGCCGAACTGCACGACTACGCCGATAGGCTTCTCTATCTCGAGAATATTGAGCACTTCCTCGGGAGTGAGCGGCTCGAAGTACAGCCTGTCCGCGGTGTCGAAGTCGGTCGATACCGTCTCGGGGTTATTGTTGATGATAACGGTATTATATCCCGCTTTCTGAAGTCCCCATACGCAATGAACGGAACAGTAGTCGAATTCCACGCCCTGACCTATTCTTATAGGACCGCTTCCGAGTACGACGACGGTCTTATCGCCCGATTTCACCGTATAATCGCTCTCGCCCTCGTATCTCGAATAATAATACGGCGTTCCGTCTCCCTTGTCCTTTCCGCATACGTCGATTATTCCGTACTTTGGAGTGATACCGAAGGACTTACGAAGTTCTCTTACTTCGCTTTCCGTCGTTCCAACGAGTCCCGCGATATATTTATCGCTCATTCCGTATATCTTTGCGTTTTTGAGCGTCTTTTCGTCGAGAGCTTTCTTTCCGCCCTCCGCTATAGCCTTCTCTATATCCACGATGTGCTTGAGCTTTTCGATAAAGTCAACGGTTATCATCGTGATATCGTGTATCTTGTCGACGCTTACTCCTCTTATGAGCGCTTCGAGTATAACGAATATTCTCTCGTCGTTCTTTATGCCGACCATATTGAGTATCTCTTCGTCGCTAAACTCCTTGTACTTCTCCTGAGAAGCTCCGAATATGCCGAGTTCGAGCGAACGGATAGCCTTGAGGAACGCTTCTTCGAAATTCGAACCTATGCTCATGACCTCGCCCGTAGCCTTCATCTTGGTGCCGAGCAGTTTGTTAGCCTGCGTGAACTTATCGAACGGCCATCTCGGGAATTTGCATACGACGTAATCGACGCTAGGCTCTCTGTGCGCAAAGTCTTTGCCCGTCTTTCTGTTCCTTATCTCGTCGAGATGATAACCGATAGCGACGAGCGACGATACTCTCGCTATAGGATAACCCGTCGCCTTGGACGCAAGAGCCGAACTTCTCGAAACTCTCGGGTTGACCTCGATAAGGTAGTATTTATCGCTATTGGGGTCGAGCGCGAACTGTATGTTGCATCCGCCCTCTATTTCGAGAGCGTTGATTATCTTGAGCGAAGCTCCCTTTAGCATATTGTACTGCTTTTTGGTAATGGTCTCGCAAGGAGCTACTACTACGCTGTCGCCGGTATGGATGCCGACGGGATCGACGTTCTCCATATCGCATATGATGATGGCGTGACCGGTCGCGTCTCTCATTACTTCGAACTCTATCTCTTTCCAGCCCGCGACGGACTTCTCTACTAGTATCTGTCCCACTCTCGAAGCCTTGATACCGCTCTCGGATATTTCCTTGAGCTCGTCCATCGTCTCGGCGATACCGCCGCCCGTTCCGCCGAGCGTATACGCAGGTCTTATTATGACCGGAAGACCGTGAGTCTTGGCAAAGTCAACGGCTTCCTCGACGTTATCCGCGATAACGCTCTCAATGACAGGCTCGTTGATGGAGATCATGGTGTCCTTGAACATCTCTCTGTCTTCCGCTTTCTTTATCGTCTCCACCTTGGTGCCGAGCAGTCTCACGTTGCGGCTCTTCAAAAATCCGCTCTCGGCAAGCTCGCACGCAAGATTGAGTCCCGTCTGTCCTCCGAGCGTCGGGAGAATACTGTCGGGTTTCTCTTTGTCGATAATATTCATAATGACGTCGGCTTTGAGAGGTTCGAGATAAACTCTGTCCGCCATCTCTCTGTCCGTCATGATAGTAGCCGGATTGGAATTGACGAGCACGACTTCTATGCCGTTCTCCTTAAGCGCTCGGCACGCCTGCGTACCCGCATAGTCGAACTCAGCCGCCTGTCCTATGACGATAGGTCCGCTGCCGATAACCAAAACTTTTTTGATGCTCATGTCTCTTGCCATAATAGTATTCTCCTTTTTTATTTTCGGAAAATCTCGATCTTCCGTAGAATTTTCATTTTTATCTTTTATTAACGATTGTTTTTTGTTTTTCTTTACGGTTTTTGCTCTGCGCTGCGCGCGGTCACTTCTTGTAGACTCCAACGGCTCCGATGAGGTCGCGTCTCATGTCTTCTGCGGCTTTGACCGCTCCGTCAACGTAGCTCAATCCCTTATACGCCTTTTTGTACGCCGTAAGTATTCCTCTTGAAGAATTGACTATGCCGCCGAGTCCGTTATCGAAACATACCTTGAGATCCTCCGCCTTTCCTCCCTGCGCTCCGTAGCCGGGGATAAGGAAGAAGGTCGACGGGAAAGCCTTTCTTATGACCTCCGCCTGCTCCTTGTGCGTTGCGCCGACAACCGCTCCGACGCTCGAATATCCGTACTTGCCAACGAGCTCTTCGCCCCACTTCGTGACGAGCGTTCCCATCTCTTCATAGAGCGTCTTTCCGCTTTCGAATCTCTTGTCCTGCAACTCTCCGCTCGTAGGATTAGACGTCTTGACAAGGGCGAATATTCCCTTTTCGTTCTCTTTGCAGTCGTTCACGAAAGGAAGTACTCCATCGCTGCCGAGATAGCCGTTCACGGTAATGAAATCCGACTCGAAAGGCGTTATCTTTTTGCCGCCGAGAGTTACTCCCGACAGATACGCTTTGGAGTACGCTCCCGCAGTCGAACCTATATCGTTCCTCTTGACGTCTGCTATAGTTACGATACCGTTTTCGCCGGCGTAGCTCAGCGTGTCTCTGAACGCCTTCATTCCCTCGACGCCGTACATCTCGTAATATGCGACCTGCACCTTGACCGCCGGTATGATATCCTTGAGCGCGTCTATAAGGTTCTTATTGAACTCGAATATATACTTGCCAGCGTCCTCGAGAGTATTGCACTTCGCCTGCATATCTTCCGGCAGGTAATCGACGCAGGTGTCGAGTCCTATTACGGACGGATTTTCCGTTTCTATTATCTTGCCTATCAGTCTGTCTATTATCATCTTACTATCTCTCCCTTGTCGTATTTTATTTCTCCGTTCACAACGGTCGTCTTCACTCTGCCGTAAAGTTCTTTCCCTTCGAACGGCGTATTCTTTCCCTTCGAGAAGAACTCACTGCTGTCTACCGTATACTTTTCGTCAAGATCGACGAGCGTGATATCCGCAAGTCCGCCGACCTTAAGCTCTCCGTAAGGTATATTCATTATATTAGCGGGATTATCAGTCATCAGTTCGCTCAGTCTCTTGAGCGTTATCTCACCGCTTCTCACAAGGTAAGTATACGCGACCGAAAACGCCGTCTCGATACCGCTTATACCGTTAGCCGCATAGTTGTATTCGACGTTCTTATCGTCGGCGTGGTGAGGAGCGTGATCGGTTGCTATCGCGTCGATAGTTCCGTCCTTTATTCCCTCTATGATGTTCTTTCTGTCTCTCTCTTCGCGAAGCGGAGGATTGACCTTGGTATCGGTATCGTAGGAGAGTATCTCCTCGTCGGTGAGAGCGATATAGTGCGGACACGTCTCCGCCGTTACTTTCGCGCCCCTTTTCTTTGCGTCTCTTACGAGATTCACGCTGTTAGTCGTGCTGATGTGCGCTACATGCACGGAAGAATCGAGCGATTCCGCAATGAGTATCTCTCTTGCGACCATTGCCTCCTCCGCTACTCTCGATATGCCTTTGAGTCCCGCTACCGTCGCATGATAGCCCTCGTTGACGACTCCGCCGTCGGCTATCGAAAAATCTTCGCAGTGACTTATCACCGGCAACCCGAACGGCTTTGCGTATTCTATCGCAAGACGCATTGTATTCGAAGAAGTAACGGGCATACCGTCATCGCTTACTGCGACCGCTCCGAACGCCTTTACCGATCCGAAATTGGTGAGTTCCTCGCCCTTCATTCCCTTGGTTATGCTGGCAATGGGATAGACTCTCGCAAGATCGACCTCTTTCGCTCTATTCACAACGTAACTCACTATGCACTTGTTGTCGATAACGGGATTGGTATTCGGCATACAGCACACGCTTGCGTAGCCGCCTCTTACCGCCGCTCTCGAGCCGCTCTCTATGTCTTCCTTTCTTTCGAACCCCGGCTCTCTTAAATGCGTGTGCATATCCACGAACGCGGGAAGAGCAGTAAGTCCGTTGCCGTCTATCGTCTTATCCGCGTTATAAGTAACGTTCTTCGCTATCCTCTTGATAATGCCGTCGACGACGTATATATCGCATTCTTTTCCGAATACAACGACATTTTTAATAAGTAATTTCACCTTTCGCCTCCTATGATCAGCATCTTGAGTACCGCCATTCTGACGGCAAGTCCGTTAGTGACCTGTCTGTATATATAAGATTTGTCGGAATCTATTACGTCGCTCGCTATCTCCACTCCTCTGTTGACCGGAGCGGGGTGCATTACTACGGCGTTCTTTTTCGCGAGCGCGACGCGTTCTTTGGTTATACCGTAATATTTGACGTATTCTCCGACGCTCGGGAATAGTCCTTTCTTCTGTCTTTCTAGCTGTATACGCAGTCCCATGATAACGTCCGCGTTATCGCAAGCCTCTTCTACGCTCTCCGCTATCTTTACTCCCGTCCGTTCTATGCCCTGCGGCATCAACGTATTCGGAGCGAAGATCCTGACGTTCGCGCCGAGTTTTTTGAGCCCTTCGATATTGCTCCTTGCGACTCTGCTGTGCTTGATATCGCCTATTATCGCGACCTCGAGCCCTTCGAATCCGCCGAATATCTCTTTCATCGTCAAAAAGTCCAGAAGAGCCTGCGTCGGATGCGCGTGAAGTCCGTCTCCAGCGTTGAGAACGTGACATTTGACGTTATCGGCAAGGAGTTTCGCCGCTCCCGCGACCTCGTGTCTTATTACGATAGCGTCGGTCATTATGCGCTCGAGAGTCATTCCCGTATCTATGAGCGTCTCTCCCTTTTTTACGGACGAATTGCCTACAGACACGCTGACGACGTTAGCTCCGAGAAACCGCGCCGCGTTCTCGAAAGAGTTCTTCGTTCTCGTGCTGTTCTCGTAAAACAGCGTCGCTACCGATCTGTCTCTTAACGCGTCGAGACTCTTTGCTCCCGATTCGACAGCGTCTCTCATTCTCTCTCCTTCTTCAAGGATCGAAAGTATATCTTCTTTCGTCAAACTATTTATGTCCAGTAGATCCTTCTTCAGCATAACGCACCTCTTTTCCTTACGTCTCTTTTACTATTCGGCAACTCTTATCAACTTATTCCCGTATCTTTTGTTCTAATACTCTAAGCCGCTTGTCTGTATCTTTTAAGAGCTATCGGGGCTATTTTTCGCCTTAATAAAAAAATAACAGCGTCAAAACACTGTTACGATTCGTTTTTATATCCGTTAAGAGAAAAGCATACGTCGGCGTCGGCGACGTTTAACGACGTTTCTGCAGAGATAACGCTCATCATCAGCTTTTCCATAACATTCTCCTGTCAATAAAAATACCCTGCTCTTTCAATAAAGTACAGGGTATAACTCAGCCTAAAGGTATATCAATATATTATATTTCAAATCATATCAATAATCTTCGGGGTCTCTCTGTACCTCATTAAAGTTTATCGTATATATATTATCACACGCACGCAAGAAAGTAAAGCGGTAAAAGCAATCTTTTTAAGAAAATTTTACTTGAGCAGTCTCACTATCTCTTCGGCATACGCTCTCGCGACGTTGATTCCGCTCACGCGTTCTATCTCGCCGAAAAAAGCATTGGAATTGACCTCGCAAACAACGGGTTTCCCCCCTTCTCCGTAGAGAATATCCACTCCCGCGTAAATAAGCCCCAACGCCTTCGCCGCTCTTATCGCAATATCCTCGAATTCGCGGCTCAGCTCGACCTTTTCTCCGCGGCCGCCAAGCTCGATATTGGATCTGAAATCATGCGCGGAGCGTCGTTGCATACACGCGATCGCCCTATCTCCGACAACGATGACCCTGACGTCTTTGCCCGCGCTCGAAGAAATATACCTTTCGAAAAAATGCGGTTTCATCTTAAGAGTATTCATAATAAAACGTAGTTCGTCCCGGCTGTCGGCTTTATATACGCCCTTCCCCAAAGAACCGTAACTCTCCTTCACAATTACGGGATATCCTAGCTTATCCCCGATATATGTAACTGTATTTTCCGATATCTTAGCGTCGCTGTCATAACAGAGCAGTCCCGAAAGAGCGTCCGGCATCGCGATATTATTCTTTGCGAGCGTTATGTGAGTGAGCATCTTGTCGTCGCAGAGCCTTATCGCCTTATGACTGTTGAAAAGACGTATTCCCGCTTCCTCTATGAGTTTTGACATATACATATCCTTATCGAGATATATAACGAAGTCGTAACCGCTCAAATTGCTCTCGATCTGCCCTTTTTCAATGCCGACGGCAAAAAAATCGTTGCGTCTTATATCCGTCTCTACGCCCATATCTTCAAGCTCCGCTTTCATCCTTTTCGACTGATACAAAAAGCTCTCGAGCGACGAATACGCGTTAATGAGTATCAAACCTTTCAAGTTGCCGCCTCCTTAACGATAAAGCTGCCTTTTTGTTTCAGGCAGCTTTCATACGTTGATAGTTTATTTATTCTTATTTTTGCGTCGGTCTCTTCCTATAAAATATTTATTATTCATCTTATATCCGACGCGTTACATTTGTCTTTACTTACTTCTGTATCGGCTTCATAGTCGGGAACAAGAGGACGTCTCTTATATTAACACTGCCGGTAAGGAGCATAACAAGTCTGTCTATGCCTATTCCGAGACCGCCTGTCGGAGGCATACCGTACTCAAGCGCGGTAAGGAAATCTTCGTCCATATCGCCTGCTTCGTCGTCGCCCTGCTTTTTGAGCTCGACCTGATGCTCGAATCTCGCTCTTTGGTCTATAGGGTCGTTGAGCTCCGAGAACGCGTTCGCATGCTCTCTTCCGAGAACGAATAGCTCGAATCTCTCGGTATACTCGGGATCTTCAGACTGCTTCTTCGCTAGCGGCGATATATCTACAGGATGATTGGTTATGAACGTCGGCTGAATAAGCTTGTCTTCGCAATACTGCTCGAAAAAGAGGTTGAGTATATCGCCTTTGAGATGTCTCGTCTCGTATTCGATATGACGCTCTTTAGCGATAGCCCTCGCCTCTTCGAGAGTCTTTATTTCGTTAAAGTCTACTCCCGAATACTTCTTTACCGCGTCGACCATCGAAAGACGCTCAAACGGCTTGTCAAGGTCTATTTCTATGCCGTCGTACGTTACCTTGCCGGTTCCCAAAACCCTGTGCGCGACAGTACGGATAAGATCTTCCGTAAGGTTCATTATATGTTCGTAGTCGGTGTACGCTTCGTAAAGCTCGAGCAGAGTAAACTCGGGATTGTGTCTCGTATCGAGTCCTTCGTTACGGAATACCCTTCCTATCTCGTATACCTTCTCAAAACCTCCGACTATGAGTCTCTTCAAATGGAGCTCGAGCGCTATACGCATATACATATCTATGTCGAGGGCGTTATGGTGCGTGATGAACGGACGCGCGGTAGCTCCGCCGGCTATCGTGTTGAGAACGGGCGTCTCCACCTCGATAAAGCCGAGCTCTTCGAGATAATTCCTGATCTCCTTGATTATCTTGGACCTCTTGACGAATACGTCTTTGACCTCGGGATTTGCGATGAGATCGACATATCTCTGCCTGTATCTGAGATCGGTGTCCTTGAGTCCGTGATACTTCTCGGGAAGCGGCAAAAGAGACTTCGACAGTAACGTGACCTTAGCGGCGTGTATGGATATCTCTCCTTTCTGCGTGGTGAAAACGATACCCTCAACGCCCACTATATCGCCTATATCGAACTTCTTGAACTCTTGATATTCATCGACGCCGACGTCGTCGCGTTTAACGTATATCTGTATGCTTCCCTTCTCGTCGAGAACGTGTCCGAAACTCGCCTTTCCCATAACGCGTTTCGAGAGCAATCTACCGGCTATACGCACGTTCTTTCCTTCAAGCTCGCAGTATCCTTCGACTATATCTTTCGAATGATGCGTCTTGTCGTATTTGACTATCTCGTAAGGATTCTTCCCTTCGCTCATAAGGATCTCGAGCTTATCTCTTCTCTGCTTGATTATGGCGTTGATATCTTCGACTTCTCTCTCGATTGCTTCTTGCACTTTGTTTACTCCTTTCACGCAATATAGCAGCTTTGGTCTACCCTTGCGGATTTTTTCGTTTTATTCTATTATGAATACGGCTTCTTTTGGACTTCCGCATTTTAATTATATTCGTCTTAACTTTCGAATCGGTTCCTTTCCTTCAAAACGTAATGAATACGTTATTTCTCTTCCGTTTCGTTGACTTCCCTATCTTGGACTCAGTTCCCTTGCGATCACTTGACTTCCTTTATCAGCACTTGGAAAATATCTCCGTTAGGCGCCGTTATATCGCAGGTATCGCCTTTCTTTCTTCCCAAAATACCCTTCGCTATCGCCGATTCGTTGCTTATCTTGTTGTTATTGATGTCGGCTTCGGTCGAGCCCACTATCGTATAGACGAGCTCTTCGTCCCATTTCAGGTCGTAAAGTTTTACCGTGCTTCCGAGATTCACGGTATTCTTCTTGCCTGGGTTATCATCTATAATCCTGACGTTATGCAGTTGTTCCTCTATCTTTTTAATCTCGCCTTCGATAGCCGCCTGTTCGTCTTTAGCCGCGTCGTATTCGGCGTTTTCGCTGAGATCCCCGAGTTCTCTCGCCGCCTTTAACTGTTCGGCGACCTCGAGTCTCCTGACCTTTACGAGATGATCGTATTTCTCCTGCAGTTTTTCATAACCTTCCTTAGTCATTACAATCTCTTTTCCCATCTTGTTCAAGCTCCTTTTCATACCAATCTATCGATTTAACACCGATGAGTTTTATACAAACGTCAACGCTCTTTACGTTGACGTTAAATTTTGCCTTATCTACGCTAAAACATACGCTCTTTTATGCAAAAATCACTATTTCTCTTGCCGGTCTCACGCTTCGTTGTTCATTCTATATGAGAGAACGTAAAGGCTCTCGCTCATAGAAATATTCTCGACCGTAACGTCGCTCGGAACGGAAAGATCTATCGGCGCGAAGTTCCATATATTCTTTATACCGAGCGAAACGAGTTCGTCGCATACGCTCGGCGCTACCGAACCCTGCGTCGTGATGACCGCGATATCGACCTTATTGTTCTTAACGTATTCGCCGAGCGCGTCCATATGAAATATCCCGACGCCGTTGGTCTCTTTTTCGTCGACTTTCACGTCGAAAAGAGCCTTGACGAAAAAGCCTTCGCTCGAAAATCCTTTATAACCGGCGAGCGCTCTTCCTATATTTCCCGCTCCGATGATTATCAAGTTGTAATTCCTGTCGAGACCTATTATCTTCTGGATCTCTTTCTTTAGTTTCGATACGTCGTAGCCGTAGCCTTGCTGTCCGAATCCGCCGAAATTGCAAAAGTCCTGTCTTACCTGAGAAGCGGTAATATCCAGCAATTCCGCAAGGGAGGACGACGAAACGCGACTGACGCCCTCGTTTTCCAATGTCTCAAGATATCTATAGTATCTCGGAAGTCTCTTTACAACCGCCTGTGAAATCTTTTTTGCCATCTTTATGTCCTTTTTTGCAGAAATAATTATGCGTATTAATTAATAACTAACATTTTAGTTTTTTTCTCCCGTTTTGTCAAGAGGTTTTTTCCACTCTTATCAAGATATTGACAAATATTTGACAATTTAATGCAAATTGTATACAATAACTATCGAAATAAAAGCAGTCTCGGAGAAAAGCTATGAGAATATGGGCAAAAATAATCGAAAAAGACACTATCGTCGCAAAAGACACCGTATACGAGACTAACAGAGCTCTTACGTACGGCAATCTCGAAGAAATGCTGAGAGAAATATGCTACACGCTTGACTTGCCGACGCCCGTCTTGATAAAAAGCAATTTTATGCACTTCAAACGCTTCAACAACTTGAAATTTTATCCGAGCGACTTCATCGAATCGGTCGAGCTGAGATATTTCGAAATAGAAAACGTCGTGGAAAAGAAAAAGAATTAATATCAAAACCTATATATATGTGCTGTTAAATTCAAAATTACCGTTCGATTATTCGGACGGTAATTTTTATACGTTTAGCTAACTTATCTCCGTCCTGCGGTAAGCTGGAACTTGCGCCGAAACGCTTCAAATAAAAATATCCGAGAACGCATACGCCAATCTCGGATACTCTTTTTTATCGACTTTGTTTGAAATCTTTATAAATTAAACCGACTTATAGCGTCTCGAGTATCGCTATAGCGGTCTTTATACCGTCTACGGACGCGCTCGTAATGCCTCCCGCGTATCCAGCGCCTTCGCCGACGGGATAGAGTCCGCCGATATTGCTCTCTCTCTTCGCGTTCCTAAGTATACGAACCGGCGAACTGGATCTCGTTTCAACGCCCGTCAACACTGCGTCAGAGCTGTCGAAACCCTTTATCTTCCTTCCGAATACCGAAATTCCTTCCTTTATAGTATCTACGACGTAATTCGGCAGACACTCCCTGATATCCGCATTGACGAATCCGCCATACGTCGGTCTGACGTTTCCGACGCCGTGAAGACCCTTTCCTGCAAGCAAATCGCCGACAGTCATAACGGGAGCTCTATACGATGAAGAGATATTATATGCAAGCCGCTCGTATTTCCTTTGGAAATCCACGCCCGCGAGCGCCGTATCGCCGAAATCGCTTTGATCTACGCCTACAAGAAGCGCCGAATTTGCATTCTCGCCGTCTCTTGCGTGAAGACTCATTCCGTTCGTTACTATACCGCCATTCTCGCTTGCGGCGGGAACGACCTCGCCGCCGGGGCACATACAGAACGTGTATAGCGATCTGCCGTTATCCAAATGACAGCTTAACCTATAGTCTGCCGGCGGCAACTTTTTATAAGCGCTGCCGTACTGCGCGAAACTTATATCCTTTTGCAGATGTTCGATCCTTACCCCTATAGAAAACGCCTTGCTCGTCATCATAACGCCGCTGCTAAGGAGCATTTCGAAGGTATCCCTCGCGCTGTGACCTATAGCGAATATTACTTTATCGGCGTCGATAACGGTATCGTTCGCCAAACGAACGCCTTTTATGACGCCGTTCCTCGTAACAACACCGCTCACTTTCGTATCGAAGAGTACTTCTCCGCCGAGTTCGACGATCTTGCGTCTCATATTCTTCACTATCTTGACGAGATAATCGGTGCCGACGTGCGGACGTTGCATATAAAGAACGTCCTCTTCCGCGCCGAAACGGTGAAATTCTCTAAGCGCCGTATCTATAAATTCGCTGTTTACTCCCGTATTCAGCTTGCCGTCGGAAAAAGTTCCCGCGCCCCCTTCTCCGAACTGTATATTGGATTCGGTATTTAGACCCGCGAGCGTATTCCTGAAATTATTTACGTCCGAAGTACGCTTATCGACGTTCGAGCCTCGCTCTATCAAGACGACTTTCACTCCCCCGTACGCAAGCGTGAGCGCCGCAAAAAGTCCCGACGGACCCGCTCCTACCACGACGACCCTTCCTCTTTTGCCCGTAAGTCCGTTTTTCAAAAGAAATCCATCCAATGCGAGACCTTCTTCATAGACAGGCAGATTTTTATCTCCCTTCACGCCGTAAACGGCGACAGTTATATTATATACCACGTATTCTCTGCGGCGCGCGTCCACCGACTTTTTGATTATCTTATACCTAACGTCTTTCGGCGCGTTCTTGAGCTTTCGCCTTATCTCGCGCAATATATCTTCCTCCGTATAATTAAGCGGAAGTTTTATATCGGAGATCTTGACAGCCGTCTCGCAATGTTCTCTCTTTTCGTTACTCATTATTCTCTCCCGATATTTTTTTTACCGCCGCGTTTGCCGAAGCCCACGCCCAATGCAAATTATAGCCTCCGCACTCGCCGTCGACGTCGAGAACTTCACCTATAGCGTATAATCCTTTTTCAAACCTTGACTCCATCGTCTCTTTATCGAAATCTTTTACGAGAAGCCCTCCGCTCACGACCTGAGCGTTCTTTATATCGCCGAGCCCCGTCACGGGGATACGGTAATCGCGCAGGAGTCTCTTGGCTCTGAGCTCGTTAGTTCCCGATTTCTTAGCTATGAGTTCCGCAAGCGGTCTCGGAAGCAATCCTTCGAGTGTTTCTGATATTTTCGAAAAATCTCCGCCCGTGACTTTTTCCAGCTCCGCGTCGCTCACCTTGTCAAGCATATCAATGGAAATATATCCGTCGTCGACCTCACGCCTTGCGAAAAAGCTGGAAAACTCGAACGCCAAAACGCCCGATACGGCGTTATCCTTGAATAATATCTCTCCGCTCCTTCTGACGATCCTTCCCTTGACGCTCGCAGACATCGCCGCCTTTATTCTGATACCAGAAAGCCCCTCCACATACTGTTTATCGCACTTAAGATATGTCAAAGACGGCGTACATATAGATACCTTATGCCCAAATTCGTTGACAAGATAATAGCTCAGCGTTCCGCTCGTCGCGTTGCTTCCCGTCGCGACTATCACGTTGTCGGCACAGTGTGCTCCGTTACCCGTCGAGACTGAAAAGCCCTTGTTTATCTTGACCGCTTTACTCTCGGTAAGCACCGTAACTCCGAGTCTTTTGAGCTCTCTCAGCATTGCGTTCACGACCGTATTGGCCTGACGCGAATACGGATACTCTCTTCCTTCCTCATTGGCGGTGAGCACGCCTAAGCTGTTAAAAAATGAGACTGCTTCACGATAATCGAATCTTCCTATCGCCGTCTCCGCAAAGTCGCAGTTATACCTTTCTTTCGATACGCCGTCGTTGGTAAAATTACATCTACCGTTGCCAGTCGCAAGCAATTTCTTAAGTATCCTATCCTGCGATTCGAGTATGAGGACCTTTTTCCCTCTTCTTGCGAGCATGATCGCCGCCGCAACTCCCGACGCTCCTCCTCCTATCACAATAACGTCATACCTTGAAGCGCTCATTAGATACTCCTTTGACCATAATGATTTTTCATATATTTCAGTCGCCGTATTTTACTTTTACTTTATAGAAATATTAACATATTTGACTTGAAATTGCAATGCGTTGATGCAAATTACGCGTTATATATCCAAGTATTATAGCATTCGTTACTCTATCTCAAAACGATATATTAATTCTGCTATTTCGCGCTTTTAGCTTATATTCTTAACCTTTTTGAACCGTAACAGTTGAATCAAGCAAATCTTTTTTCCGTTTTTTCAAAAATAACGCTCAATTCGATACACAAATTTTTTAATTTATTCTATACTTATTGGAGAAAATAATATATACGTAATAATTTTTCGGAGTGACATATGAAAAGAACCGATTTAAGAAATATCGCAATAATAGCGCACGTCGACCACGGCAAAACGACGCTCGTCGACGCCATGCTCAAACAGTGCGGAGTATTCAGGCAGAATCAAGACGCGCCCGACAGAATAATGGATAATAACGACATAGAAAAAGAAAGAGGCATAACGATACTCGCAAAAAATACTTCGGTACACTACAAAGACGTAAAAATAAATATCGTCGACACCCCCGGACACGCCGACTTCGGAGGCGAAGTGGAAAGGGTGCTCAAGATGATCGACGGCGTTCTTCTGCTCGTCGACGCGTACGAAGGAACGATGCCGCAGACCAGATTCGTTCTCCAAAAGGCTCTCGAACTAAAGCTAGCGGTAATAATAGTTATCAACAAAGTAGATAAACCCGACGCCCGTCTTCAAGAGGTGGAGAACGAGGTGTTCGACCTTCTTATAGACCTCGGCGCAGGCGAAGAGGCATTCGAATATCCCGTCGTGTACTGTTCTGGACGTCAAGGCACGGCTTCTTTGTCCCGCGAAAAGCAAGACGCCGACTTAACGCCGTTGTTCGACACGATCCTCGAAAATATCCCCTGCCCCGAAGGCGAAGAGAACGAACCTCTTCAGATGCTCGTATCCGCGATAGACTATAACGACTACGTAGGCAGAATAGGCATAGGCAGAATAGCGAGAGGAACTATAAGCGTCAATACCGAGATAGCCGTCGAAGACTTCACTGGAAACATCGCTCCGTACAAAGCGAAAATATCCAATCTCTATGAGATAGAAAATCTTAACCGAGTATCGTGCGCGAGCGCGACGGTCGGCGACATAGTGTGCGTATCGGGAATAGAAAACATCAATATCGGCAACACAATATGCGATCCTATAGTCCGCGAAGCGTTACCGTTCGTAAACGTCTCCGAACCCACTCTCGAAATGGAGTTTTCAGTCAACAATTCTCCATTCGCAGGCAAAGAAGGCAAATACGTTACTTCGAGAAATCTGCGCGAACGTCTATATAAGGAACTTCTCAAAGACGTGTCTCTTAGAGTCAGCGACGGAGAGAGCAAAGATACTTTCCACGTAGCGGGACGAGGCGAGATACACCTTTCTATACTCATAGAAAACATGAGACGCGAAGGCTATGAATTCCAAGTCGGAAAGCCAAAGGTCATGAATAAAAAAATCGGAGACATAACCTACGAGCCAATGGAAAAGGTCATCATAGACGTTCCGAGCGAATCCGTCGGCGTCGTCATGGAAAGACTCGGACCAAGAAAGGGCGAACTCAAGAACATGAATAGCGTCGGCTCGAGAATGAGACTCGAATTCGTGATCCCCACAAGAGGACTTATCGGATACAAGAGCGACTTTTTGACAGACACCAAGGGCGAAGGAATAATCAACACGCTTTTCGAGGGCTACGAGCCGTATAAGGGCGATATTCCAAGACGTAACAACGGTTCTCTCATAGCGCACGAAACGGGCAAAAGCACGGCTTACGGTCTCTTTAACGCGCAGGAAAGGGGCACTCTTTTCGTAGGCGCGGCTGTCGACGTATATCAAGGCGAAGTCATCGGTTATTCTCCCAAAGCCGAAGATATCGTCGTGAATATATGCAAAGAAAAACACCTTTCGAACTGCAGAGCTTCAGGCTCCGACGACGCCCTCAAACTATCGAGACCAAAGGAACTGAGTCTTGAAGAAGCTATTGAATTCATCGAAGATAACGAACTGCTCGAGATAACTCCGAAATCGATAAGGATAAGAAAAAAGATACTAGACCCCACTCTCAGAATGAGAGACGATATAAGATCGGGTAGAATCAAGATCAATAAGTAAACATATAGATAAACCAATCATATTTTCGAATAGCGTCCACCCAATCGGCTTCAAACACGTTTTCGGAAATATTGATTTTACACATACATAATTTAGATATTTAATATAAAGGGGAAACTTATGAAAAGCAGAACGAAATATGACATAGACCTTAAAACGACGCAAACGATATTCCAAAAAGCCGGCCTCGGAGACGTAAACAAAATATCTCCTCTCGGAGCAGGCGAATTCAACGCAGTATACTGCGTCACGTTGGAAAATAAGGAATACGTTCTCAAGATCGCGCCGCAAAACAATGACGGTATTCTCGAGTACGAAAAGGATATGATGCGCGCCGAAGTATATTGGTATGAAAGAATGAGAAAAGATACCGATATCCGCGTACCCGAAGTTTACTTTTGCGATTTCAGCAAAGAGACGATCCCCGCAGACTATTTCATAATGGAGAAAATCGACGGGAAAGAACCTCTTAAAGAAAACTTTACCGACGGCGAACTCGATAAGATACAACAAAGCATGGCAAAGATGGCGGCGTCTATGCACGCCGTAAAGGGCGAAAAATTCGGATATATCCAAAACGGACTCTATCCCGACTGGAGCGAAGCGATAAGAGCGATGACAGTATCTCTCATACGCTCGGCAAAATGTAAACGCCGTAACTCGCGTCTCGGCAAAAAACTTCTTTTCTACATAGATAAGTATGAGGGTATACTCAAAAAAGCCGACTGCTCTATGGTCAACTTCGACATTTGGACGCCGAATATCCTAGTCAAGAAGAGCGGAGACGATCTATTATCATACTGGATAGATCCCGAACGCTGTTTTTGGGGCGATAGGATAGCCGACTTCGTATGTCTTGAATGCGCTCATACTTTAGAAAACAAAACCTCAAGTTTCGAAGCGTATAACGCAGTAAGCAACGAGCCCGTCGAGGCAAACCGCGAAACCAATATACGTTACGCCGTAATGATGTGCTATCTTGCGCTCATACAAGAGGTCGAAAAATATTTTCGCTACACTCCGTTTATGTTCGGTTGGTGGCGTAACGTATTTTCAGGCAAATTTTTCTTTGCAAAGAAAGGTTTAGAGATACTCAAAAACGACGGCAAATTAACTGTATACAAGTAATAATCGATATGCCGGCAGAGCAATTTTTCGCTTGTAAAAAAGAAGAGTCTAAAGACGCGATTTATAAGACGCCGAGAAATTTCATATATAATTGATTTATAAGAGTTACGGAGCGAACCGATCACTTTTTCGCTCCGTATTTTTTATCAGTCTTCGTCAACGTAGTAGAATCCGCCCATAAGGATCTTTCCGAGTTTATTCATCATGAGTTTTTTATGCGGCGCAAGAGAATGAGCGTATATCGATAGCGTGATCGCGGGACTTTTATGCCCCATAACCTCCGAAAGCGTCTTAATGTCGATATTATTCTCTATCGCTCTAGTCGCAAACGTATGTCTCAGCGAATGGAAACTTCTATGCGGTATATTAAGTCTCTTCAATAGTCTTTCAAACGTGCGTTGATACGAACGAACGGATACGTCGTTACGTTTACCGCTGATAACGTATTTGCCGTTGCTTTGTCTTTTCAGCAACCTCATATACGGCAGTATCTGCTTTGGTATCGGGATAACTCTATAAGAACTTACTGTTTTCGGCGTTCCGACTATCTTTTTATAACCGTTATTCCAACTGTCTCTGCACGTCTTAGATACGGACAGCAATCCTTTTTGAAAATCAACGTCGCTCCACGTCAAAGACATCAACTCCCCTATCCTTATCCCGGTATAAAGCGTGAGCAAAACGCCGTAGAGCCTGACGTCCGCCGCTCCGAATATGTACGATTCCATTTTTCGCTGTTCCTTTAACGTAAAGCATTTAACTTCGCCGCCTCGTTTTTCGTCGTTTCTAGGGCACGTGATACCGTCGAACGTCATTTTTGCATACCCTACTTTGACAGCTTGCATCAGCGAGCGTTCTATTACCGAAACAGTCTGCAATATCGTCGAAACCGCCAATCCTTCTCCCGTCGTCGCGTTACCGCTCTCAAAAAGAGAGATAACGAACTGTTGCAATACTACGCCGTCCAGTTCGTTCATTTCATATTCGCCTACTTTAGGTTTTACGTATAACCTTATAATGTCGACGTAGTTCCTGTACGTCTTGTCTTTTACCGCGGGCTTTACGTATAGACGCATCCATTTGTCTAGCCATTCGCCATACTTCATATACATTTCCTCCTCAGTGTGTTGGTAAAATTATAACTTATCCGAGTAAGATTTGAAGAATTTACTTAAAATTTCGAAGATGTCTCCGCGTTATCAAAATCCATATAGATCAAAAAAATTTCTTTATCATTTGATATTTTTTCGATCTGCATAACAAACTTTGCACAAAGATATAGCGGCGAAATATATGAATAGCATTTTTTCAACATATTATAAGCAATGCCATTAGGTACTTTTAAGTATAAAAACTTCGGCGATCGAAGACGCCGCGTTATTGAGTCTTTCAAATGATAAAAAACACCGCCGACTCAAAACGTCGGCAAGTGAATCGATTTAATAAAAATAAATTTTTCGTAACTGAAACCGGCTATAAACAAACTTTCAACGCAATAAAAGATTTTAATAAATAACAACGATAAACTTTGTCCTCGATATAAAAATCAAGTATTTCATCTCGATATCGCTTTTTTCAAAGCTATGAAGACAGAAATAAAAAATATCGAACGCCCTAAAGAACTCTACTCTCGATTATAACGAAGCGTTTTTCAAAATCAAAATTTGCAATATCCGTCAATATAGAAACCTAAACAATTATATTACATAACCCGCAAAATGCGATCGGTCATATAAACGCAGACCTGGAATTTATATGCCGTTTTGCTTAAACGCATTTTACGCGTTTTATACAACTTCTAATCAAAGCAATAAAGGGCAACGGGATATTTATTTTTATCCCTTCCACTTTTTACACTGCTCTATTCTTTTGCCGTTGTCGCCCTGCTTTTCGTCATACGCGAATTGATGCAGCAATTCGCAAGTGAAGTTCTCGCACGTTCCGCAATGTTCGTGATTTTTATCCTCGCAACATGATTTCACAGGACAACTATCAGCCCAAAACGGCTTCTCCATTTGAGCGCATCCTTTGCATCCCGTCTGTTCCCTATACCCGCATTCACTGCACAGTATACCGCATCTCGATTCTATCATAAACGAACCACCCTCCTATTCTCATAATTATTTTATCTATAAAACATATCCATATGTATATCATTTTTTGAAATTATGGTGATTTTTCTATCGGCGTTAACTAGTGTTTTCTGTTTCTTTCTATACGTCGAAATTTCCAAAAACTTATCACCATTACGACAAATGCTACCAATTCAAGCGCAAACGTTACCGCGATATACCGTAAAGAGATCCATAGGTCAACGTCAAACAACAGAACTACGAACCAAATTATTATATTTACAAACATCATCCCTGCCGTAACAAGACTTGAATAAAATTTAATTTTAGACCATTTCTTTTCTTTATATTGCAAAGAACATCTATCTATATTGTTCTTATCGTATTTTTTTGCCACTGTGTTATACTCCCGATTTGATATTATATCATATTAAAAGTATATAAACAAGCGGCTATATATACTAAAAGACCTTGATCATAGCGTTAGTTATCATCAAGGTCGGTAAGTCACAAGTTCTCACAATGATTTTTTCGCAAAAATTTTTCAATGCAAAGATTAAACTCTTGCGGAGCGTCCATATTAACGCAATGTCCCGCTTCTTTGAAAATTACTTTATCGCAATTTTCATACTTCGCCCATTCGTTTACGATTTCGATTTCCGTAGGTATATCATGCTCTCCGCAACCGATTAACAACGGATATCGCCGCTTCTTTTTCGGATATTTATTTATGAGCTTTTGTAAACCTGCCATGTACCTAAACGAACTTTTCTTAAATCGAATATTAAGACAGTAAAATGCCGTTTGCGCTTCGCTCGTATAGGCGGAGATCTTTTTATTTTCTTTTGCAAACCACTTGATAGAAAATAATGCTTTCATCATCATCTTCATTTGAGCTTTTGAATTAGCTTTTTGCTTTGTAACGTCAAAATTATTTATGTCATAACCTCCGAAGCAAGCTAGCGAAAATACCTTATTTTCGTACTTGTTGGCAAAGTCCTGTATAAAAACCGAACCTAACGATATCCCGACGAAATGCGCGGCGGTTATGCCATGCTTTTGAAAAATCATATCTATCCAATCAGACATCTTTTCAATGCCGTCGCCTTTCCTCGCGCAAATCGAGTCGCCGTGTCCTAAAATATCGATAGCCAGCAAATTATACTTACCCGAGAAGTATTCGAACTGTTTTTCAAACATTCTATGATCGACAAACGCGGCGTGAAGAAAAACAATCCATTCTTTGTTTGCCTTACCGTCGATATAATAAGCAATAGGAGAATTGTCAAGATATAACTTTTCCATATTAATCACCGCTGATATTTTTTAATAAGCGCTCGTACCATTCAATATTGAATTCTATCAAATCGCGTCCGTAAGTTGCCGTTTGCAGTTGAAAATAAAATATATCATTACTTTGATTTTCGCATGCCATTGCTGCGCCTTCGTTACAGATTTTATCTAACTTAAGACAAAATTCACCAAAAGCTGAACAAAAGATATTCTACAAAGTGATTTAGAGAAAACCATCATTCCCTACTTAGTTTTTGAACAGTTTCGTTGTGGCAGATAATCAAATGCAACTCATAGCTGTATATATTCTTCAATCACCCAAATTTCCCACATTAATCATTTAAACATTTCCATAAATATATAGATTTAATTAATTTAAATTCAGATTCTGTTACACTATAAGACATCCTATGTAGTTTATTAAATATTGTTTCTACCTTTGACATCCATTCTGTTTTAGCTTCTTTGCCACCTGAAATTTTTTCTTCTTCTGGGCGAACTAAAAATTTTTCAAAAACAGCTGCCCAATGATTTCCAATTGTTGCAATATTTTTACAATCAGACAAATTAACGCAATCCCAAATTGAAATTTCACCAGCTTGACCCGAACTAATTAGATCATAATTTTTATCATCAGCCTCTGTTTTTGCACGTGTATAAATTGTTTTAGGCAAAGCTTTAATTAGCCAACTATCACCATATAGTTTTTCAAGCTCTTTTTCAAATATAGCTTTAATCTCTTTTCTTATTTCTGTCAAAAATTGGAGAGATTCTTGGTTATACAATTTTGCTTCATTATCCCAATACTCTTTTAAGCCATCTGGAATAAAATCTGCCCTGCTGTCAGCTATTGCTTTTTGAAATGCACGCCAAAATCTTGTTTCAGCACCTCCTCCAAAATACCCTCTCAAATCTTTTCTCATATCAAATGTTAAATTTTTCAAGTAATCTATAAGAGGATCAAGATAAAATTTTACTTGTGTGAGACAAGTTTCTAATTTGTCTTGTTTCGGCGATAAATTTCCTATTTCAACCAAATGATTAACTATATCATTGATAACACGCAAGATCGCTTGTATTCCGCGATTAATTGTTAATAATCCATAATCTTTTTCTCCTTTATTCCATTCTTCTTCTGCGTTTTGCATAACATATTTTAAGCATTCTTCAATAAACGGATAAAAAAAATCACAAGTTGCTTGATTTTCACCCAAATCAAAAGTTCCATCTTTAACGATGACATTTTTCTTCCCAAACACAGTGAAGAAGTCGCACCGGTTTAATGCATTTTGAACTGCTTCAACGGTTATACACCTCGTAGGCAAAGTTTCATTGTCACCGATTACTATGCGATCTAACAACGGAGATGTTTCTTCCTCCCCTAACATTTGTGCAATTTTTGAACGCAATGCCTTTCTACGTTCATTATAATTCAGCGATTCCCATAGCATATCAGAGTTAAGCGTTACCCTCAGAGTTTTAGGAACTGCTTTTTGATTTTCGTTTATGTCCATAAAAAGTTTTATTTGCTCTTCTCGTTCTAAATCCACAAAAGCAACTACAGGAATCGTATTGTTTTTCGCATAACGGGAATCGGAATATCCATATAGTCTATGCTGTCCATCAATTATATATGCAGAACGATAGCGCTTAGGCAAATACAATACACCAAGTTTTGATATACAACCATCAACTTTGGTTGAGGAAGGCTCAAATCTTAATCCGCGACCATTAGTGTCAATACTTATAATAATTGAATTCGGAAAATACCCTCCATCATTAACAAACTGTTGTACTGATTTCAAGCGTGCCTTTTTAATTAATCGTTGATAAGTCGGCATCATATTTTTGTTAGCTTCATTTCTATGAAGAACATACCCAATTTTTAGCAATCGCTCGGGCTCAATGGAAAACGAATAATACTTGAACCCTCCCATTTCTCCTTGAATTGCTGGTATTTTATCATCCATATTTTTTATTTCGATATTTGCAAAAACTTTTCCCAAAAATTGATATTTAGCACTTGTTCCTAGGTGTTTTGTCAATTCTAAATAATAATCTACTACAGCATCACTAAAATGAATAATTTCCCATTCTTTTAATCTTTGTTGATCCGCTTTATTCAAAATATAATTATGCGTAGCCCAAATAAACTTAATCTTTCTCCCAGGAAATTTTGAACGTGCTTCTTTGGTCAAGCCATCCATTTGTCCATGAAGTGCTTCAATATCTTTCTTAAATACACCTTCTTGGGGCGTATCTGAATTTGAAGCTTTACATTCAACAATGATAATTGATTCTTCATCAGCAGCAAAAATATCAATTTGCTGTGTATCATTAGAATTTCTAGAATTATACGCCATTACAAAATGACGATCAAAATTCATATGTGTAAATCCCATTTTTGCAAAAAGAGACCATACTTTATCCTCAAAAACTTCATCAACAGGTTTGCTTCGTTTTACACTGATAAATCTCTTGTCAGCATAAGTTTTAATATACTCCCAACCTTCTAAGCGCAATGCGTCCAAAGCACCAACTCTTTCTTTAGAGACAATATATGTTTTACTTCTTAAAGCGCGTGCTTTTGCCAAATCCTGATCGCATACGATTTTATTCCAAGTCGTTTTTCCCATTCTTACCTACCTCCGTATATTTGTAAAAATATATTCGTCAATTTTTTCTCTTTTAGAATTTTTTCCCCCTATTAAACTGTTTCTTGAAAAAACAATAGGCTGATCCTCTTTCCCAAAAATCTCTTTTATTTTTGGGTGAGCGGCGTTTGTTAAAATATAATAAGCATCTTTATGCTTAATATATTCGATAAAACAACATAGTCGTTCTTGGTCACTTAATGAGAATATATTTTTGTTGTATTCTATAAACCCATTATTATTATGCGAAACAGTATATGGTGGATCTAAAAAAACTAAATCATGCCTTTTAATGATATATTTATTACACCCAAAATCCCCACACTTGATACTTGTCTTTTGAAGTTTTTCGCTAACTTGTAATATCCTTTTATTATCATAGTGCCAATTTTTTCTATGCCCGTAAGGTACATTGTATCCACCAGAGCTATTAACACGATATAGTCCATTATATGAAGTCTGATTTAAAAATATAAACCGCGCCGCCTGCTCGATTGGTTCTTCCAACTTTAAATCTCTAATTTTATAATAAGAATCTTCCGTGTTTTCATAAGATATTAATCTTTCAATAACCTGATTAGGATTATCACGTATTTGAATATACGCATTTATTAATTCTTCATTAATATCTGATAAATATGCTTTTTTCTTATGATCCAACGCTAAAAAGATTGCCGCTCCACCGAGAAACGGTTCATGAAAATGATTAAACTCCATCGAGCTTATAATATCAATTAAATGTGGTATAAACCAGCTTTTTCCTCCTGCCCATCTAACAAAGGGCTCAATGATAGGCATATGTTTCTCCTAAACAAACAAAAGATAATAGTTACGAGTATTATTATAATAGATTTTTATATTTTCGTCAAGATCTGACAGCTTTTTCAATCAACAAAATACCAAAAATCAGAAAACAAAAAAATAAAAAAGTTGAGTTTTGTTAAAAGTCAACCGATAAACCGTTCAGAACAATAGTAACAGTAAACCTAAAATTATATTTTCCATACTTTCATCCTATATTACTAATAGTAACGTTTTTAATCGGCGTTGTCAACCCCGAATTCCAAAATAACCGTAATAATTAATTATTATTTCTTAATCTTTATTATATCCTTCTGCATTAAGTAGCTACGATCTCATATGTCTACGTAAAGATAAGCAAAACGCTTGACTTAGTACAAATAGCGTTATATAATCTATATTATATAAACATATTTATTATCGAGAGGTCTCTTCTGATGCCTAAACAACGAATAACGAAAGAGATGATTTTAGACGTTGCTTTCAAGTTAGCGCGAGAAAACGGATATGAGCAAGTAGTCGTCAAAAACATAGCCGTCGCAATCGGCTGTTCCGTTCAACCGATATACAGTTATTTCAGTAATATGGAAGCATTGAAATCAGCGGTAGTCGAAGCGGCAATGCGATTCTATAACGAATTTATCTACTCACGCGCGGACAAAGAAAACGCATTGGAAAGTATGGCGAGAGCAAACGTTGCTTTCGCCAAATATGAAACAAACCTTTTTAAGTTATTGTTTTTACAAAAACTTAACGGGTTAAACAGCTTTGACGATATTTACGAGTGGATGGGAGATAAGCAAGCGACGGCGCAACTTTCTAAAAAACTATCCTTATCGGAAGAAAAAATAAAAGAAATCTACATAATGCTGATAGTATTTACTCACGGCGTAGCGACAATGATCGCAACCGGAGGCGCAAATATTTCCGACGACGAAAGCGCGACTATACTCGAAAAGGCATTAAAAGCATTCATTAAAGCGCAAGAATAATAGCTCATATAATATCGAGGAAGACAAAATGAACACAAAAATCATACTAAACTATCTTTCGGAACTTTCCTTAAACAACTATCGCGACTGGTATCACGCGCACAAAAAAGAATACAAAGAAGCTAACAAGCAATTCGAAAAACTTATACAAGAGCTTATCTACGATATCGGCGCGTTCGACCCAAGCGTATTAAAAAATATTCCAAAGGAACTCACGTTCAAACTTGTACGCGATACGCGATTCAGCCACGATAAATCGCCGTACAATCCGTCTTTCAGAGCGCACATTTCGTCAATGGGCAAACTCCCTATTCCCGTCGGATACTATTTGATGATAAAGCCTAACGGCGGCACGTTTTTAGGGGGCGGCTTATTTGCCGATATGTTTACGAACGCCACTGCGATGGTTCGCGATCATATTTCTAAACACCCCGACGAATGGAACGACGTAATATCCTCAACGGAATTTAAGAAGTATTTTACCGTGAACGGAACGGCGTTAAAAAACGTTCCTTCGGGATATGACAAAGAACATCCGCAAGCCGAATACTTAAAATATAAATCGTGGTATTTAGAATATAAGATGACAGACGAAGAAGTTTGCGACAGCGACGCTTTTTTGCGTAAATCTGTTGAGATCTTTAAGGCTATGAAACCGTTCAACGATTATTTGAATAAGGCGCTAAAAGAATTCAAAATGCCGACGCGCTAATGCCGATAACTAGCGGCTCGATAAGGTTACCTTGCTAACGCTATTTGCCGACGGACTTACACCGAACCGCTCGGGATCGACTTGTTTTGAAAAAATGCCATATTAGTTATACGGTCAAATATCCGTTTAAAAGAAATACTCGCTTTAGATTGAAAGCGAAAAGGCGTTGCAAATCAATTACACTTACGACGATATTCGCAAGTGGTTAAAGCATTTCCGCGTGTTGGACTATTCCAAGACGAAAAACCGCAAGGCATTGATTGACACGTTCATTTATCGCGTTGTGCTGTACGACGATAAAATGAAAGTGCTTTTCAATCTAAAAAGCGAACAAAAGAACGAACTGCTTTTGAACTTAATTTTCCCCGATTACCCCGACGTCAACGGCGGCGAGGACGAAAACTGCGCAAAAGAAAAAGAAACCGAAAACTCGGTTTCTCAATCTGGGTGTTCGTGTACCCCTGTTATGGTGCGGATAACAGGACTTGCGTACTGCCTTGCAGCGTCGTCGGAGCTTTCAGCGAAGACTAATGTTCGGACTGTCCTTCTTATTCGCTAAACTAAAAGACTTTGAGCAGGGCGTTAGCCGGTGTCAAAGTCTTTGGTTGGTGCGGATAACAGGACTTGAACCTGCATGATCATACAATCATAAGAACCTGAATCTTACGCGTCTGCCAATTTCGCCATATCCGCAAATTATTTGTTGATATTATATCACTTCAATCAAGCTATGTCAATCCATTCAAATTGAAAAAGTAATCGGCTCTTTTCAATTACTAACCTATGCTTTTCAATATACTTCGTTATAAATCTCATTTTATCCTCGATCTAACGCCACAAAATACGCTTTATGCAGTGATTATCGCATTTCCTGTTATCTTACTCTATCCTTGTGCGACATAAATGATATTGTATATCATATAGCCGACGTACGCCGCAAGTATCGCTCCGCCCTGCCATCTCGAAGTCTTTTTAGTAAATATCGAAGGAACTACAAGAATGACCATTATTCCGAGCAATACCCATAGCGCGACGTTCTTAGTTATCCAGTTGACGTTAAGTCCGCTGCCCGAAATCGTAGAAATAGTTCCGATAATGAGAGTCGCATTGATGATATGCGCGCCGAGAATATTACCGACGCCTATATTAGCAGTTCCTTTCTTCAGCGAAGTCATAGAGGTTACGAGCTCCGGAAGCGACGTTCCCACGGCAACGACCGTTATTCCCACTATCTGTTCAGGTATCTTAAGAGCTTCGCAAATCGACTTCGAACTGTCTACAAGAAGCACCGCGCCGAGCGCAATACCTACGGCTCCTAAAACAAAAAACGCTATCATCTTGAGCTTATTTTCCTGAAGAGCTTTCTCTCTCTCCTCTCTCTTTTTCATATCGTCGCCGGTAAGTTTATTTTCCTTGACGGCGTCGACTACGTTTATGGTCATAAACAATACGAACGCTACAAGCAAGATGATTCCTTCGACAAGACCAAGAGTACTTCCCGTGAACGAAAAAATAGCTACAAGAAGCGTTATCACGAGTACATATACGCCCCTTACTACAAAAGACTTTCCTTCCGTCTTAGGAGGCTTTATGATCATGACGAGAGCGAGTATGAGTCCCGTATTACACATCATCGAACCTACCGCGTTGCCGATTGCAAGATCTGTAAATGCTCCGAGTTCCGCCGCGTCTCCAAGTCCCTTTATAACGGACGTAAGCGACGTCAAAAATTCGGGAAGCGTAGTTCCTATGCTGACGATAGTAGCGCCTATGATTATCTCGGGAATCGACGCGACTCTCGCTATCCATATCGAAGAATCAACAAACCAATCCCCGCCCTTTATAATAAGGACGAGTCCGAGTATGAGCATTAATATCGCCAAAAAGATCTCCATAATATACCTCTTAAAATCAGTCGTGTAAAAAGCAATTCGTTACTATCTCTAACGCGAAAATACCTCTCGATATTGATCGCCCGCAGAGCTATTTCGATACTATCGTTTCGATTTATTAATATATCTCAATATTATCGCTCTTAGTTGAAAAAATATTCGATTTAGATCTTCCCCGTTGCAAAATCGTCGGAAATATTGCCTTCATACCTTAAACGACTAGCCGCGTCTCTTTTTATCAAGCCGAACGTAAATAGTTATTTTATTCACGCTATATATTTTCCGTTAACACATCTTACCATACATATTATATTTCGTCAACTCGATGGATATTCTTTGTGATCGCCTATATAATAAGACACATCAAAAAACAAGCTGGTTTTTACCTAATAATTTTGATATTCGTTTTTACTGCCCGAAAAGTCGGCGTTTATGTTATACTTTCGAATCTTTCGCGGATATTTTATAACGATATAACGCCGTTCGTATTCGCTATTACCCGTCGCGCGGTTTCTTTTAGATAAAAATAAATTTTATTATAACATTGACTTCTTGAAGCTTTTTATAGTAAACTGATAACGTATAAAACGATCAAAGTAGCTAGTCGCCGACCTCATTTACTCTTTATCGCAAAAAAATCAGCATACATTTTGATTTTTTGAAGCCACTGAAAGAGAATCGACATTTTGATCATTGAGAGGAAACCATATGAAATACATAGTAATACTTGCAGACGGAATGGCGGACAGACCCCTTGAAGAACTCGGAGGTCTTACTGTTCTTGAAAAAGCCGATAAGCCTACTATCGACGCTCTCGCCGCTTTAGGAGAAGTCGGACTGGTAAAAACCGTGCCCGATTCGTTAAAGCCGGGCAGCGACGTTGCGAACCTGTCGGTAATGGGTTACGCTCCCGAAAAATATTACACCGGCCGTTCGCCTCTCGAAGCGATAAGCATGGGAGTGCCTCTTAAAGACGACGACATCGCAATACGATGCAATCTCGTAACGCTAAGCAATGAAGAGCCTTATGAAAAAAAGCGTATGGCAGACTATTCCGCAGGAGAAATAACGACTGAGGAAGCTAAAGAACTCATATCCGCCGTCGCCGAGAAGCTGAACGATGACCTTCATTCTTTCCACAACGGAATAAGCTACCGTCACTGTCTCGTAAGACACTCGTCGCGTATAGGAACGGACTTTACTCCTCCGCACGATATTTCCGATAAACCTATCGCCGAATATCTCCCGAAAGGACTGTACGGTGAAGAAATGCTTCTATTGATGAAAAAGTCTTACGATATACTCGCAAAGCATCCCGTCAACGTAAAGCGACGCGAAAGAGGTCTCAATCCTGCGACGAGCATATGGCTTTGGGGCGAGGGAACAAAACCTTCGTTGCCGTCTTTTTACGATAAATATCATCTCAAAGGCGAGGTCATATCCGCAGTCGATCTGATAAAAGGACTGGGCATCAGCGCTGAAATGCGCGTTCCCGACATCGAGGGCGCGACGGGAAATCTGCGCACTAACTTCAAAGGAAAAGCGAAAGCCGCTATCGACGCGTTCAAAGACGGCTATGATTACGTATATCTGCATATGGAAGCGCCCGACGAATGCGGACATCAAGGCGACACCGCGGGTAAGATACGCTCTATCGAGATAATAGACAGCGTTGTCGTTAGATACATAAAAAGCGAACTCGATAGACTGTCTATCCCCTACCGTATGCTGATAATGCCCGACCATCCGACGCCTATATCGATAAAGACGCACTCGAGAGAGGCTGTGCCCTATCTTATCTACGACAGTACGAAAGATATCTCGAACGGCGCGGTAACTTACAGCGAAAGAGAAGCGGCAAATACGAAAAAATATTATGCCGACGCCCCGTCTCTTATAGAGCATTTTCTTGAAAAATAAGTAAATAATATTATTGGGAGAAATATAAATGGAAGATAATATGAAAGATACGGCGTCCACCTTCGCATCATACGGCGACGACAGCGTCGATCTTAATGAAAACAAAGGATACGTAGAAGAAATAACGGACGAAGAAAACTTTAACGAGGGATCGCACGACGAAGCGAACGATCTTGGCGAAAACGAAAGTTTTGATTTTACCGACGTCGAAGAGGTATATCCGGAAGGTAACGGCGAATCGGACGATTTCGCCGATCTCTCCGATACAGGCGCCGAAGACAACGGCGATATTACGCTCGATACGCCGGGCGGCGAGCGTCAGACAAACGAAGAAGCTATAGACGGCGAGAGCGGCGCGGATGAAAAAACTCATAATAAAAAGGACAAAAGATCAAAAAAGGATAAACAGAAAAACAAAGAAAAAAAGCCTCGCAAGCCTCTTAGCAAAGTTCAGAAGATATTCATTTGGATAGCCGTCGCCATAATCGTAGCGGGCATTATCGCGGCGTCGATAGCTATACCCGTCACGATTGCTAATAAGGACAAGATATTCGTATCCGACGCAGAAGATTTCAAAAACACCGACGGCAAATATTACGTTCTCCAAAAGGACGTACACGTTGAAGGCGATCTCGATCTCAGCGCAGTCACGAATATAGATTTTAACGGTAAAAAACTTATCGTAAAAGGTCACCTACGCATTACTTCGGAAGGAAAATCCGACGTCTCACTAGGAAAACGCACTAAAAACGGATACGTCAAAGACGGATATATCGAAGCCTACGATCTCATAGTGACGGCGCCGGAAGCGAACGTTAATATTTGCGCGGATCTTATGCTCGATTCAATGGAAATATCGGCGGCTTCCGCTAAGATAATAAGCTCCGTCACGGTAAAAGAAACCTCGTCGATAACCGCAAAATCGATAAGCATAGACGATACTTTCCGCTTTTCGACAACGGAAGACAACGACTATCTTAACATTATAGACGCATCGACGGTATCCATAAGCGGAGAGATATCGGGCAACGTTGTTATCAAAAACGGCGGCGTAAAGCCCGAGAGCGGTTATCTTACCTCAGCCGATATAAAAGGCAACGTAAAAGGTAACGTTTACGCCGATAACAATGCCGAACTTATAATAAGCTCTCATATCGAAGGAATAATCGAATCGTGCATTACCGACATCGAGGGCATCGTGATCGGCAATATCGGAAAGGTCAAAGTAATCGGGAACGCTGTCGTCAAAGTAATAAACAATGCCGATCTCGTCTATATCCATGAAAAAGTCGTAAAAAGAGCAATGCCTGAACTTATCAACGTGACAAAATTCGACGTGATCAGACAGCTTACGCGCGTACCGTATATCAACGTCAACGACGATACGGATACAGTTATAATGGAGTTCGGAAAGGTAAATAACGCCGATAAATATATAATATCGATAGACGGAACGGAAATTGAAACCGTTACCGACACGAAAGTAGATATTACGAAATACGTAAAGAACGTCAAGACTTATCTTATATCGGTGAAAGCGATATCGGAACAGAACCCCGAGCTTTTACTTCCGTCCGAAGAGATCCGTTACGAATACAAGACATTCCTTACTCTTGCAAGACCTAACGACATCAAAGTAACGCTCATCGATTCAAAATATATCCTTTCTTATTCGAAGGTCAGCTTTGCGGACGAATACATCATAACGATCAACGGAGCGAAGATCACATCTGAAGAAACGAGCGTCGATATAACGGAATATCTCAAAACAGCAGGCGACTATATAATAGAGATAACCGCGACGTCGAGAAACGAAAATATCAAGCAGTCAAAAGCCAACGTATATCAGTACTCGATAACGGAAAATCTCTCATCATTCAACTTCACGATCCAACTCAACCCGACCGACAGGTCGCTGATATTCGCGTGGGACAAAGTCGCTAACGCCGACATTTACGAGATAGTCCGCATCGGACAAAACGGCGAAGAGACAGTGCTGTACAGAACCAACGCTCAAAACGTTATCTTATCTATGGACGATACGCGATTCAACATTGAGAGCGGTCAGCAATTCAAAGTAATAGCGAAAAGCGTAAATCCGTACTATGCCCCGTCGTCGTCGGCAATAGTTTCCGCGCCGTTCAACTAAACGAACCGAATAACTTTTCGTCTATACGAAATGAACCGTTTTCATTAGCGGTATAACGCAAGAGACGCGATCATACGACAAAAAGCCTTGATGATCTAACATCAAGGCTTTTATATTAGATAAAACGTAATTTAACTACAAAATCAAGCATACCGTATAATATATGCAACAGTACGAATTCATCGCCATATCTCTCGTATCAACGCTGGTATTTCTGCTGATCCTACTTCTCTTCAAGACAAAGCGTTCGGTAACGATAGCGCTTATGATCAATTCTCTTTCGGGAGCTTTACTCTACTCTATATTGACCTTTTCAAACGTCTATCAGCAAAGCCGCATATCGAGTCTCATCATCGGCGTTCTCGGCGTGATCTACGCCGTCGCGCTCTTATTCGTATAAGGAGATCGCCAATAAAAAAGACTCTTTATAAAACGTCTTCTTTTCCCTTCAAAACCCTTTTAAGTATACGTCTTTCTCCGCCGTACTTATCCTTTCTTAAAAGTTTCTTTTCAACGACCGTATCGCCCTTTTTCTTTATTATATAACTTTGCGATTCCACGCCTTCGCTGCCCTCTTTCTCGACAACTAACGTGTATTCACCGTCTTCCTCGATATCTCCTATTATCTCTTCTTCTACGGGAACGCTTCCGATATACTCGCTCTCTATATCGTATTCATACTCCTCTTTTATGCCGTAAAGCTCGATAACTATTCTGTCATTATCGCAAAATGCCGATACATATACGGTATTTTCGCTATTATTTACTAGTATCAGATCGTTGTACTCGCTGACCATAGCGTCCGTTGAAAGCTCAACGTAACCAACTGCCATGGAGTGAGCCTTATAATATCCTACGTCAAAGCCCGAGCGTACCCAAGCGTTATAGAGTGTCGTAGAAACCTGACATACTCCGCCGCCGAAATCCTCAACGTATTTTCCGAAAAGCATGGTTTTTGCCTTACGGTATCCGTTTTCTTCGCTTCTTGCTCCGACGGTTTCGTTAAAGGAAAGTTTCTCACCTTTCGCCACTTCTTTCCCGTTCAATTTCCCTGCCGCAATGGCTATATTGCTCTTTCTCGCATCGGACGAAGCAGCGTAATTCGTTGAAAAAGATATCCTCTTTTGCGTGAGCCTTTTCATATCGTCTATGCTCATCGGCGAAGTTAGATCGAACGCGTCTTTTACGTTTTCGCCGCTATCGAGCGCCGCCGCGAGCTTTAGGTATATATCCGACGATAGTTTTACTCCGCTTTGCCCCTCTTTATATATGAAGGGCTCCTCTTTTCCTCCGACGAATTCTATAGCGCTCGAATTTTCTTCTCTTTCCATATCCTCGAGTCTCTCGATTATATCCGCGAAGCCTTCGTTTATACCAAAAAGCGCGTCTCTTGCATCGGCGCAGCGTCTCAAATCATCGTCGAACTTGTCAAAAAATTTTCCGTTATGCTTTAACCGAACGTCCAACATGTCTCGAAGCGTAAAATGCAAAACGTATATTTCTTCTGTTTCTCCGACTTCGAGCCGTATCTCCTTTTGAAAATCCATTCCGACAAACGTTACCGCAAATATCGCTAAAACGATCGCCGCCGCAAATACGCTAAACATAATTATTCCCTTTTTCATAATTTCCCCCGACCGTCCGTGAACGGCGCTTCGGCAAAATGCCTTGATATCATCAAAACGCGAATATATTTTACTTTTCGGTATTATATTCGCTTTTTCTTTATCCTCTTATTATTATTTTCTTAAACGGGTTGAAAATTCCCTTCCCTATACGTTGGAACGATTTGCCAACCGTAAGAAACGTTCAGCTTAGTTCCCGTCGCAGTATCGACGACGTTCCAATCGTTATCCCACGCCGATATGCTATCTTCATCCCCGTCTATGTATACGGTGATACTCGACTGCATCCCTTCGAACGCCATAGTCGGCGCGGATGCGATAGTACGCGGCAGGTACACGCTTTCAAGAAGCGGACAGTCGCTAATGAAAAACATTCCCAAATTTACGACGCCCCTTTCCAAAACGAGATTTTTCAAATATTGAAGAGAAACTATCGCGTACGTTTCGACTTCTTTGACGTTATACGCTTCGCCGTCTATCTCTATTTTTGCGGGTATGACGAGAGTTTCAAGCGTTTCATCTTCGTTTCCGCTCTTTTCTTTGACGCCGACGATATTTACGGAATCCTCTTCCTTCCCTCTGTACTCGAGTACGTATGCTCCGAGATCGTATTCGCCGTTCTCTCCGACGATATCTCTTTTGAACCGAGCGTACAAGATAATATCCGACGGCTCGGCTTGAAATCTTTCCATATCGAACGCTTCGCTGAAATTTTCGTCAATATACCATCCGATAAATACGTATTTCTCTTTTTCGGGAATAGGCAAAAGAACTTCGTCGCCGTATTTCACGCTCGTCTCTTGATACGTCTTGCCGTCGACTTTGAAGACAACGCTTGAATATTTATCGGCGTATTGCGCGTATAGGAATATCGATTGTTTTTCGCTCATTGCCATATACTCGTTTAGTTCGAATCTGCTATATCCGTCAACGTCGTAACTCCAATATAAGAATTCTTTTCCGAACAATTGAGGCGGCGAGATCAACTCGACGTTCTTATCATTGTACTTATATTCCGTAGTTTCAATATGTCTGTCTTCAATATAGAAGTCGATAGTATACGTCTTTTCTTCATATACGGCGTACAGTATTATATCTTCTCTTTCGACAGACGAATTGAACGCTTCCTTATCAAACGCTATATTTTCGGACTCGCTTATGCTCCAGTACAAAAAGTCGTAGCCGTCCGCGCTCGGAGCGTCGGGGATCTCGATAAGCTCTTCTTTATACTTTAATTTTATTTCCCTATACGTTTCGCCGCCGACGTTAAAGAATATGCTAGTGTAAATATCGGAGTATACCGCGTATAATACGATATCGCGTCTTTCCTCTCCGTCAAAATACGCGTCTTTATCGAACGCGACTTCACCGTCTTCATATTCGCTCCAATAGGAAAAGGTCTTCCCTGCTAGCGTCGGAGCAATAGGAAACTCTATATCTCCCGAATAATGCAAATAGTTGCTTTTCGATATTTCCTTGCCGTCTGCGATAAATATCACGCCGTATATCTTTTCGTCAAGTTTTCCGTATAGCGTTATATCGCGGCGAGCGGCATTGAAGCCTTCCAAAGAAAATATTTCGTTAAATTCTTCGTCGATATACCAGTCGATAAAATCATATCCGACAACGTTCAAGTTCTCTATCGGCAAAAATTCATCGCGATGCTTTACAGTATCCGATTCGTAAACTTTGCCGTTTACCATATAAACTATCCTGTATTCCTTTTCTGCGATTTTTGCGTAAACGGATATATCTTTGCGACGCGGATCGTTCTGGTAGCTTTCGATATCGAACTCAACGGTTTTATCCTCGTCCGTATACCAACCTAAAAAGTCATAACCGTCCTTGCTCAGCTCGCTTGAAGGGTCGGGAATATCCGCATCTCCTATCTTATCGGCGCCTACGCCAATGGATTCGTATTCTTCTCCCTCTATAAAGAACGTCACTCTCGTAGTTATCTCTTCGTATTCAGCATACACGCATATATCCCTTCTCGATATAGTCTCGGCGTATGCCTCGCCGTCAAAAGTCTCTCTTTCGCCGTTCTCGCCGATCGTATACCAACGAAGGAACTTGAACCCTTTTTTACTCGGCACTTCCGGCATTTCGATAACGCAGTCCTCTTTCACCTCTATTTTTCTTATTTCGTCTCCGTTAATGAACGTGACAGTCGTTACGTTCTCCAAGAACTTCGCGTAAAGAGAGATCCTTATCTCCCTTTTGTCCACTTCGCTATTGTACGCGTCGGCATCGAATATCTCTTGAGCTTCTTTATCAACGTACCACCCTGCAAAATTGTAGCCCCTTATATCATCTAGATCCTCAAGCTCTATTTCATTATCTCCGATAACGGTAATTCTCTTTATAAGAGTGTCTCCGTTATAAAGATTGATGCTGTACTCTATTGCGTCGAATACCGCATCGACTTCGATATTTTCGAGAATACCTATAGATATGTACTTAGATATTTCGAACTCATTACCGTCGGACGTTTGCCATGAGCGAAAGGTATATCCGCTCTTTTTAGGCGGATCGGGCAGCGTAAGCTCATCTAGCGTCGTAACCGTATACTTATATTTTCTATATATTTCACCGCCAACTTTATACGATATTTCATATTCGTTTTCTTCAAATACCGCGTATATCGTAACGTCGCTATCGATATCGATCGCAATAATATCCTCAA
>CAJUMY010000003.1:135034-144321 GCA_910587685.1 uncultured Christensenellaceae bacterium | reverse complement strand
TCATGGCGTACTTTAGGATCGAGGACGAGAGGCTGAGAACTATACGCAGGAACGCTCGCGAGAACGACGCGGAGATAAAGATCAAGGAGACTGAGATGGCGGTAGACGGCGAATCTGCTTACGAGATGGCGAAGGATCTAATCGACCTAAGAGTCACGCAGATAGAGGAAAATCTCGAATACAGAAAGCAGTTACTCAGAGAGAAACGCAGAGCGAAAAGAGAAAAGGAAAAGAGCGTCGAAGGCGAAAGCGCCGAGATATGATATACAGAGAAAATATATTATATGTATTGAAAAATCTGACATTTTATATCTATGAACGCGTGTTTATAGTTGCATTTTGATATGAATTTGCAGAGTATGGAGAAAATAATAAAAGAAAAAGAACAGCTTCGGATAATTATACATCCGAAGCTGTTCTTTTGATCTATAAAGTTTTCTCACTAAAAATTACGATTTTAACCGGTTTTAAGCGACATTTTCCGAAAATTCCAAATAGACGTTTCCGGCATTTATATTTCCCGTTATTGTTTTCGCAGTCGTTCCTGTTTGGTAGGGGATCTTATTGCCGACATTGCTGTCTACGTCGATAGTGTATTCTGCTTTTTTACCTATCGCGTGAATATCGACATCTCCCGCGTTGACTGAAAAATTCAGGTCGCTGAATATCAAATCGCGTGTGGTTATCTTTCCTGCATTATTTTTAAGATACATTTTACGAAAATCTGCGTTCGAGATATTCGTCGATCCTGCGTTCTGCTCCATAGTCAATGAATTGCCTCTAACGTTATTGATAATGGTTTCGCCCGCATTATTCTCTATATAGAAGTTGTTCGCGGTTATATCCGATACTCTGATGCTGCCTGCGCTGACGTCGATATCCAGTCGGTCTATTTCATAACCGAGCGGTACAGTCACTTCCAAAGAATAATGATGGCTTATCGGCGAATTGTCGAATATATTCCACCACTTACCTCCGGAGAATAGTCCGAAATGCCAAAGTTTTGATTTGCTTTTGATGTTGAGAGTTTTGCCTCTAACTTCTGCGGTATATCGCATTACGCTGTTGTCCGAGATTTTAACCGTTATATCGTTACTTTCGCCCGAAGCGTTGATCTTGAACTCCGCTACGTCGCAGTCAATGATGATGTCCTTTATTTCGGATGCGGAAAAATTTTCGGTTCGCTCTTCCAAAACAGCGTCGTTGCTCTCTCCCGTAAGCCGATCCATATCAAAGTCGATTTTGACGAATCCAACTATTATAACGGTTATTCCGATAAGTACCATTATTATATCGAAGACTATCGATAAGACGTTCATTTTATTTTTACGTGTCATGTTAAGCCTCCTTTAAGCCGGTGTTTTCGAAATAAGAATTTTTAGCCTTCTTATTGAGAAACGCGATAGCATATTCGCTAGTTTTGATATTATACTGTTCACGGCGATAATGATTATCGCAACGCCTAGCTGTATTAGACCCGCGAAAAAGTCGTGCGTCATGAATACGAACGAGCCGATCATTACGAATACTCCGACTATGAGCGCTATCACCGTGGTGATAACGACGCCTATACATACTGCGGCGAGCGCGATAAGGACAATTATTTCGACTATCGAAAAGATAGTTTTGAACGTGTCGCTTTTATCCGCTTTGACGGGGGCTTCGCTGTTTGTCGTCGCGCCTGTCGATGCGCTTGTAGGCGCGATCGGTTTAGCCGCTGTACTCTCGCCGTAACTTTGCGGTCTATGATAGTAGCTTCCGGATATGTTCTCAGCGATGACGTCAAGCGAACCGAGTGAAGAAACTATGTCCTCTTCGTTTTCGCCCATATCCATTCTGTCGTCGATAAGCTCGCTGTAGTAGCTGAGTATTTCATTCTTTTCATCGGCGTTTAGATAAGATATCCTTTCGGATAGACTGTCAATGAAACCTTTCTTTTTCATTTTCTTATTACACTCCTTTCGTTAATGAAGTCGTATACGCTTTTCATCTCTTCCCATTCGTCTTTGAAAGCGCTTAACCGTCTCAGACCTTCGCTCGTGATCTGATAATATTTGCGTAATCTTCCGTTATAGTCTCTTGTGAAAGTCGTGAGCTGTTTCGCGCTCTCGAGTCTCCTTAGTATTGGATACAAAGTCGATTCCGATAGTATCATTATCTCCTTCATATCGCTGACTATCTTGTAGCCGTACGACGGTTCTTTGGAGATAATGGCGAGAACACACATTTCAACAAGCCCCTTTTTTAATTGTATATTCATTGTTACCTCCTATCACACAATATTATACATTGCATAGTATGACCTGTCAATGCTTTTCAGTGAATTTTTTAAGATTTTTATGGGAGACCATTATTAGCTCGCTATCGCTGTCGCGCAATGGTAGCGGCATTTTATGATTTTCAGTGCGGTCAGGTAGTTGAAACAGGGTAGATATTTATAGATTCTTTATTTATAATATTTACGCGGAGAGTCGAGCCTATATTGCGGAAAGTAGGGAAATATCCTTTACAATGAAAATATTTTAATGTATAATTTATCTAAACAAAAGGCGAGGTAGTATTCCGCCGGTATTAAATCGTAATATAGTCCTAAGTTTTGACGAGGTAAATCGCATAGCGAGTATATTTGTCGGCTTAGAATAATGAACGATTGATTGGTCAACAATAAAGTTTCGCTAACGAATAAATTTCGGCGATGCCTACAGTTTTTGCGCTGTATCGGCGTTGACAGTTTAATATATTTACGCTTCCGTAGTTAAATGGATATAACAGTCCCCTCCTAAGGGACCGTTGTGGGTTCGATTCCCGCCGGGAGTACCATTCCAAAACACGACACCGACTGCGTCCTGCTCGTGTTTTTTTATTTTTCCCCGACGAGAAACGGTAACAACCCGTAGTCGCCATAGCGACGACACTGCAGTGCAGTATGCGATTCCCGCCGGGAGTACCATTTGATAATAATCCGAACCTTACAGTGCCGATAGGCGGTGGGTTCGGATTTGTCTTATATCTCAAATAACTACAATCCGAATGGCAATAAGTAAAAAGAGCGGCTTGCAAGTATAGCAAGCCGATCTTTCTCTTGCTTTGTCGCAATAAATATGCTATAATGATTATACGATAAACAGTAATTTAACGGAGAAAGAAAAAGTGAACTTCAAAACATGGATTGAAAATCACCGAAAAGCAATAAAGATAATCGGTATGTCTGTTCTTGGCTTATTGGTTGTTTTAACTTTTGCCCTTATTCCTATAAATATATTTTGCACTAATTTTCCCGAATGGGTAACTGTTCTGTTGAGCGTATTTTTTTGCGGCGGTTTGGTTGCTTATCTTATAATTTTTAAAACGAAACTTGTTACAAAAATAATTATGCCGATAGTATTTGGATTTGTTGCTATAATTTGTTCATTTTTGCCGTATATGATTCCATATTGGAATTCGTATGTTTTCAAAAGTTACAACGGCATAATGCTGAACTATGATGCGGTTATTTCGTATAAAGCCGCCAAAGAAGATTTTAATGCACTTAAAAATCATCTTGAAAGAAAGCACCCTATGTTTAAGAATGGTTTAACCGAAGAAGTCAAAACCGCTTACAATGCTTCTTTGAAAAGGTTGCAAGACAAAGATAATATTACCGTAAACGATTTGCGGCGTGAAATACAATCCGTTTTGCACCTTATGGGCGACGCTCACACGTCAACTTACAACAGCGGTATCGGCGATACTTACCTAAAAGCAATTCCGCAAAAGTACAGTCAAGATTACGATATAGCCAAAATCAACGGTAAATCGGTAGAGCAAATTTTTAAGGATGCCGAACCGTATTACTGTTACGAAACAGAAGCGGGAATCAATATAGATTTGGGCAGTCTTGCAACTCTTGATTTCTTGGACTATTCCGAGCCGTTTATATACGAATGGTCGAACGGTGAGAATACAATCGAAGAAACTTACACCGCAAATGATTTTGTGAGTTGGGACGAATTTGTGGAAATCCGCAACCAATACTACGCACCGAGTGAACCGAAAGACTTTGTGTATTACGATATTGACGAGCAAAAAAGCCTTGCCGTGCTTACTCTTACTCAATGCAATTACAACCAAACTTATATCGATTTTGTAAAGACAATGTTCACGGAAGTAAAACAAAAGAACATACAAAACGTAGCGGTTGACCTACGCGGAAACGGCGGCGGCAGTTCTATGGTGGGCAACGAGTTTATAAAGTATCTTCCCGTTGACAGCTACTATGACGGTCCTTATGATTGGCGTTGGGGCTTTTTGGAATTTCATAGCAACGTTAAAATCTCCAATAAACAGTATAAAAATTTACTGTTTAACGGAAATGTGTATATACTTACCGATTATGATTCTTTTTCGGCGGCTAAGGATTTTGCTATGCTGATACAGGATAATCGTTTGGGCAAAGTAGTAGGTGAACCGTCGGCGAACGCTGTAAACGGCTATGGCGAAGTAACATATTTCTATTTGCCGAATACGGGCTTGTATGTACAAATATCTACAAAAAAATGGTATAGAATAGACAGTACCAACACCGACGAATACGTTATGCCGGACTATCCTTGTGAAAGCAAAAACTGTTTTGATAAATTATTTGAAGTAATCGGAGTTAAATAAAATTCAGACACGACAGGACGATAAATTTCAATTTATCTTTCTAAAAGGTTTGTAGTAAAAAGCTCTCGAACATATCGTTCGAGAGCTTTTGTCCTTGCTTGAAAGTATAACTCTTAATAATTTAGTTTTTTAATTCCCTATGGGAATTGCGATTTGCGCCAAGCCGTTTTTTGGTGTACCATTCTAAAACACGACACAGGCTGCGTCCTGCTCGTGTTTTTTCGTTAAAAGAAAAAATTTTTATTTTTTACCAACAAATCGTATGCATACTTTGTTGTATATAGTGAAAGGCAAAAGTCCTTAAATACATACCGAGGAGGTAAAACGGTGAAAAAGAAATTTTTATTGGTGGTTGGTTTAAGTTTAATAATAGCAATGTCTATGATGTTGGTAGCGTGCGGAAATTACGGAATTGAAACAAACGCTTTGTCGTCGCCAAACGACGTTTACGCAATGGGCGCCGTGTCGAGCGTAAGATTATTGGGAAGCACTATGTCGGCAAACGCAGTAAGAACTTTTTCTGCAGTTAGCGCGGCTACGCAAGCGCGCGCTTCCGGCGTTATGTCGGCATCGTCTGCCGACAATTCGGAACAAGAAGTAAAAGAACAATCCGCAAGGTTTAACGAATATTTTACGGCGTTCGATAGTTTTTTGGGAGAAGATATACTTTCTACTTCTACCGAAAAAAATACTGACGGCAGGTATCCTTACAAAGTTAAAATGACAATAAAGGGAAATGATTTGGCAGGGAAAACAATTTCCTATGTAATGTATTATACCGAAACACTCGTGAAAACAGATTTTGACGACGAAAAAGAAGAAACGGAGAGCGAATATCATCTTGTCGGCGTAATGGTGATCGACGGCGTGAACTATCATCTCGAAGGAGAACGTACGGAAGAGACTGAAAAAGGCGAGTCCGAAACAGAATTGAAAATTCGCGCTTACGCGGATATATCGGATAAGACGTCTTATATACAAATGGAACAGGAACATTCTTTAGAAAACGATGAAGCGGAAACCGAATATGTTTATTCGATTTATGCAAACGGCAAACTGTTAGAAGAAACCGCGATCGAGTTTGAAACGAAAAACAAAAACAAAAAAGTCGAAACCAAGTATGAACTCGAATTCAGAAGCGGCGCGTCGAAGGGTAAATACGTCGTGGAACGCGAGGTAAAGGGCGATAGATCCGCGATAAAAGTAAAGTATGATATTGATGATAAAAAGGGCGTGTTCCATATTCGTGAAATAAAGGACGAAGACGGTAACAAACGATACGAGTATTCTTACAGCGACGGAAGTAAACATTTATTTGAGTAAGTTTTCGTTTGACTAAATAATCGAAAATTTAGTATAGTTATGATACTGAATATTCGGAGATAAGAAGTGGTACTTGATAAATTTATAAAAAAATTTATAAACGGCGATGCTTCCGCGTTTGATGAGATCTACAATCGGACACGGAAGTCCGTTTACTATGTGGCGCTTTCTATATTACGAGATAAAGTTCTTGCGGAAGACGTAATGCAAACAACGTATATGCGCGTATTGAAAAATATACAAGGATATACTCTTGGGACTAACGCTTCCGCATGGATAATCAAAATAGCAAAGAATGAAGCAATAAACGTAAGAAAAGTTCGTATGAGGGAGCAATACGTTGACGAATACGAAAATCATACTGTTTTCGGCATAAGCGAACCTGATACATACGGCGAGTTGATAGATTTGGCAAAGAGGCTTTTAGCCGACGATGAGTTTTCTATTTTAATGCTTGTAACTGCTTGCGGCTATAAACGGAAAGAAATCGGAAAAATGCTCGATATGCCTATATCTACAGTTACTTGGAAATATAAAAACGCGCTTTTGAAAATGCGTAATGCTTTGGAAAAAGAGGGTTGTTAAATGAAAAGAAAAGATATAGAAAATAGATTAAGAAATGAAGCCGCGCAATTTACGCCGGATCCGCTTGATAGTATCAAAATAACTGCGCGGTCAGAAAATTTGTTGCCTTACGATTCAGAAGGAAATTCGGAAGTGTATAGTCAAGGTAATACGGCTGTAATCGGAAGAAGTAAACGCAAAACAATTAGGTTGTTTGCCGCGTTTGCGGCGGTTGTCGTTTGTTTGGTTTTAATATTGTCGTTTGCGTTAAATTCCGGCACAAATAGACCGTTAGACCCTACGCGTATGAATTTTTCGGTAGAAGACGTTTACGGAATGGGCGCCGTGTCGAGCGTAAGATTATTGGGAAGCACTATGTCGGCAAACGCAGTAAGAACTTTTTCTGCAGTTAGCGCGGCTACGCAAGCGCGCGCTTCCGGCGTTATGTCGGCATCGTCTGCCGACAATTCGGAACAAGAAGTAAAAGAACAATCCGCAAGGTTTAACGAATATTTTACGGCGTTCGATAGTTTTTTGGGAGAAGATATACTTTCTACTTCTACCGAAAAAAATACTGACGGCAGGTATCCTTACAAAGTTAAAATGACAATAAAGGGAAATGATTTGGCAGGGAAAACAATTTCCTATGTAATGTATTATACCGAAACACTCGTGAAAACAGATTTTGACGACGAAAAAGAAGAAACGGAGAGCGAATATCATCTTGTCGGCGTAATGGTGATCGACGGCGTGAACTATCATCTCGAAGGAGAACGTACGGAAGAGACTGAAAAAGGCGAGTCCGAAACAGAATTGAAAATTCGCGCTTACGCGGATATATCGGATAAGACGTCTTATATACAAATGGAACAGGAACATTCTTTAGAAAACGATGAAGCGGAAACCGAATATGTTTATTCGATTTATGCAAACGGCAAACTGTTAGAAGAAACCGCGATCGAGTTTGAAACGAAAAACAAAAACAAAAAAGTCGAAACCAAGTATGAACTCGAATTCAGAAGCGGCGCGTCGAAGGGTAAATACGTCGTGGAACGCGAGGTAAAGGGCGATAGATCCGCGATAAAAGTAAAGTATGATATTGATGATAAAAAGGGCGTGTTTTATATTCGTGAAATTTTCGACGGAAACGGCAAAAAGCAATACGAATATACATTTAGCGATGATGAAGTAATAGTTTTCTAAAAAAGAGGTTGCAATATCGAGTGATTGACACTAAAAAAGAAACGTCCTTATGGAACGTTTCTTTGGTCTATCGCAAAAGCGATATAATGCGATTGCAGTTGATAGCGGGATAAAGTAAAAACAGATTTCGTCAACGTATCGATATAAGCGTCGTGTACTTGATAAAAACGTATACTTTTTAACGACTGCATGCAAAGTGCGCCGCAAGCGTCGCGTAGCCTTTGTCGTAAGTGTTGAGAATAGGGTAGGAATATACCGATTCGCACTCAGTCTTGGTGATAATAAGCTCGTTGACGGCTTCTTGTCCGTCTTTTATATATTTTTCGTTAATAACAATAAAAGCAGTCCTCTTATCGAGATAGTAAATATCTTCCGTCAGAGACGCGATATCTTCTAAGGAGACGCATTCGGTGTTTTTGATCAATTCTCCGTCCTTTGTTCTTTCTTCAACGGAGAACGAACGTATTTCGTTTCTGTAAACAACGTCGTTTGTAAAAGTGATATGATCTAAGGCTTAAAGAAAAAGGTCGACGCATATAAAAGTTCTAATGCGAGTTATTTGAAAAAGTCGGTTCTTTTGATTCTAAAATAACGGCGTTTGACGTTGCGGCTAAGAAATAATGCGTTCGATAGAATTATATTGAAAAAAGCGAACTATAAGACGCGCGGTATTTTATAGAAATAATTTCCTGCAAAGGACGTTGTTATAGGCGTGAAAACGGGCAGAAACGTAAAAAGCGTTGTTAAAATTATTGTATTTTACAATAATCTGTAAAAATACTTGACTTTTACAACAGACAACGAGCTATAATTATAATATATATAAAGTGTCGGCATTGAACGCAAAGTATCGACAAATTGTGAAAGATCATTAGTTTGAAAAGATATGTTTTATGTGATGAAGCCGACGCGTAACCGTTGAGATCTCTTTTGTTTAATATATTATCGGAATAACTTGTCGCCGAATGATTCTCGCGTCGGCAATATAATTTTCAAGAGGTGGGTATGATACGCATCGAAAAGAATCGTTCTCCGAAAAAGGAGCCTGAAAATCCCAAAGATAAGTTATTGGCATTCGTCGCGATGCCTTTTCTTGCCGTTCCCACAATGGAGATGCAGATAGCTATGGTCGCCGTACTCACTGCGATAACGGTTGTCATGTGTATTGCAACTCTTATGTTCCTCTTCGCAATGAAGAAGAATAACGAGGAAGAGGAAGTAGAGGAAGAGATCGAGGAAGAAGTAGAAGAAGAGATAGAAGAAGCCGAAGAAGAGGATGAGGAAGGATCCGACGAGGAGGACGAGGGAGAAGAAGAGATTCCTGAAGATGAAAATGTCGAGGAGCCTGCGGAAGACGAAGAAAGAAAAGAGGAAGTTCCTTACGAAGAAGAAGTTGCTTTGGCGGAAGAAGAGGAAGGCTATGAAGAAACGCCCGAGGAAGAGGAGATCATTGAAGAAGAAAGTCTTGAAGAAGTAGCCGCAGAAGAGGCGTACGAAGAAGCACCCGAGGAAGAGGAGACCGTTGAAGAAGAAAGTCTTGAAGAAGTAGCCGC
>CAJUMY010000003.1:0-134934 GCA_910587685.1 uncultured Christensenellaceae bacterium | reverse complement strand
AAGCACCCGAGGAAGAGGAGACCGTTGAAGAAGAAAGTCTTGAAGAAGTAGCCGCGGAAGAGGCGTACGAAGAAGCACCCGAGGAAGAGGAGACCGTTGAAGAAGAAAGTCTTGAAGAAGTAGCCGCGGAAGAGGCGTACGAAGAAGCTCCCGAGGAAGAGGAGACCGTTGAAGAAGAGAGCCTTGAAGAGGTAGCCGCGGAAGAGGCGTACGAAGAAGCACCCGAAGAAGAGGAGACCGTTGAAGAAGAGAGCCTTGAAGAGGTAGCCGCGGAAGAAGCGTACGAAGTTATGCCTGAGCCCCAAGAGTTTGACGAAGAAAGCGCAGAGGCTACGGACGAAGAGGCGTTTGACGACTCGGATAAGGATAGAGACTTTGGCTTTACGCTACCGTTTGGTTGGAGACGCGGCGTAAACAAGAAGGAGATCGCAGATTATCTTGAGGAAGAGCTTAAAGATAAAGTATGCGTCAACCGCCGTCAGAACTACACGAAGACGGGACTTCCGCTCGCCGATACTCATTACGTTGTCAATAGCGACGGTAGAAAGGAATGTTTTGCATACGTTTACGAAAAAGAAGATAGCAAGTCGCTAATAGTAAAGGTTACCGACGAACTGATTGAGAAGTATTCGGAGACTACGTTCCATTGCGTTCCTTCAAGGTTCCCAAAAGCGAACGAACAATGGTATAAGGTAACCGTTGACGAAGACGACGAAAAAGGAACCGAAGATATGTACGATATGCTCGCCGACGTCGTGAACGCAAGATTTGAAAGGCATGAAGCTGAAATAAAAGCTGCGGCAGTGACAGAAGAGGCTGCGAACGCCGAAACAGTCGAAGAGAGCGACGACATCGTAGGTCAAGAGGCTAACGTAGAGATAAATAGCGATACGCCTAATAGTACTCGATCTGCAGACGTTATAGAAGAGGCAGCTATAGCGGAGAGCGAATAATAGATCATACATTGATATTATAGCTTTATGCTATAGGTTATAGGTAAAAGCGGCGATAATGAACGTATCCGATAGATTTACGCGAAATTATTTCAGTGTGTACTATACTATATCGGTAATTTATCATAATAGCGTTGAATATTGTTTCAACGCTATCTTTATATCGTTTACGGTATAAAGACGGCAGAGTATTTCTGATAGTCGCAAAAGAAAGCCATATGCCTATTTGCGACAGTTTTGATGGAGCCGTCCGTATATGCGTATATTGACTTTCAACAGACCCTATGCTATTATAGTTAAGATAATATTTAATATTGACGCGTGAGCATAGAGAGTTAAATAGCCTAGTAAGAGAGGAGCCCGATTGATTTTATGAACAGCTTTAGTACACGTAAAAAACTCATTGTTACAATATTATTAACGGTTGTATTCGCGGCTTTGGCGCTTATGGGCGGATGTAGCGATCTTTTGATCGTCAGCGATAAACATTATATGGAAGCCGACGGTTCTCTCATAAACGAAAACGCGTCTTCGGAAGCGGTCAAGCTGATGGCTTTTCTCAAAAGTCAGTACGGCAGGAGAATAATAAGCGGTCAGTACGTCAACGAATACGAAGACTTTTCGGCGCCGGAGTTTCGTGTCGATCCTTCCGATCCTCAAAGTCCTACGACGGTATTCAAGGCGAACGAGATGCAAGCCGTGCATAAAGTTACGGGCGATTATCCCGTCGTCGCAGGCTTTGACGTGTCCGTTGTACTGCTCGATCAAGCGAACTATTCCGTGGAGCAGGCGATAGAGTGGCATAATGCGGGCGGTATAGTTACGTTCTGTTGGCATTGGCTCGTCGATAATTTCGACGGAAAGGAGAGAGCGTTCTATACCGAAAGGACGGCATTTGATTTGAAAAAAGTTCTTTCCGATAAGAATAGCGCGCAGTACAAAGGCATTATTGCCGATATAGATAAGGTATCGGAATATATGAAAAGACTAAGGGATAATAACGTTCCCGTACTTTGGAGACCGCTTCACGAAGCGTCGGGCGGTTGGTTCTGGTGGGGCGCCGGCGGAGAAGACGCGTACAAAGAGCTTTGGGATATTGTTTATGAGAGGATGGCGGTATATCACGGACTTAACAATCTCATTTGGGTAACTAATCCGCAACACCCCGACTGGTACGTCGGCGACGATAAATGCGATATGGTCGGCGACGACCCGTATTATGACTTTAACGAACGCAAGGCTTATGAAAAGGATAGGTCGAATAAGAGCCGATTCAAGAAGAACTACGCTTTTGCAAAGAATAAAATGATAGCCATGACGGAGAACGACTTCATCCCGAAAATAGATACGGCATTTGATGAAAACGTGAAATGGTTGTTTTTCGCGACTTGGTGCAGAGAGTTCGTATGCGAATACGTACCGGATGAGAACGGTAATTATTATACGAAACCCCGCTACAGCGCTATGTGTAATAGCGAAGAAGAGCTTATCGAGATCTATAGCGATGATCGGGTATTGACGCTTAGTAAAATAAAAGAGAGCGGACTTTACGATACTGTTCGTTAGGACGGACATTCTGTATAGATAGGGCGTAAAAAATTAAAAAACATTGTTGGGAGATATACGAAATAATTGAGAACGATTGCAATAAATATTAAAAAGTTAGCTATATGTTTGATCGTTTTAGCGGTTATTTTATTCTCGGCTATTATTCCGTTCATTATTATGAACGACGATAAGAATATTGAATACGAGGAGATTTCAATAGACGTAAAAGAAGAAACTTTCGAAGGGGAGATGAAAATAGCTCATCTTTCCGATATGCATTTCCCGAAGATAAAAGTCGACATTTCAAAACTTATCGCAACGCTTAAAGAATCAAAAGCGGATCTTATCGCCATAACGGGCGATCTTATCGACGCCTCTTCAAAGGTGGAAAAATCGGGAGTCGAGGATTTTATCAAGAAACTTTCAAGCGTCGCTCCGATATACTATGTCGGCGGTAATCACGAAAATGCGAACGATGATAAGGAAATATTGTATGATATTCTAAAAAACAACGGCGTAAACGTTCTTGATGACAGCATAGTAAAGTTCAAAAAAGGAAACTCGACTGTGTCGCTCATTGGACTTTCGGACAATGCCGATTATAATTATACGAATATCGAAGAAGAGGACAGAAAGAACTTTAAGGTGCTCCTTGCTCACCGTCCAGAATGGGAAAAGTCGAGAACCTATATCGCCTGTCCGATTGAAGAGTATATTGATAAAATTCCCGATCTGGTATTGTCGGGTCACGCGCACGGAGGTCAGTTCCGATTTTTCGGAAAGGGTCTTATAGCTCCTAACCAAGGATTTTTCCCCGAATACGCCAGCGGTCTTTATCATCTGACTGAGCATACCGATATGATAGTGTCAAGAGGTCTCGGCAACAGTATTATTCCGTTTCGGCTCAATAACAAGCCGCATATTCCCATGATAACGCTTAGAAAATCCGGTTAAATCGGGCGGCTTATAATATCGTTCGTTTAGCGGAAGAGGTATGACGATATAGGTAAAAGCAAAAGAAAAACGGAGCGTTAATTCGGTATGCCGATCTCGTTCCGTTTTTCTTTTTTATATTGAGATGAAAATCTTGAATTTATGTCATCGGAAATTTCCGCCGTATCGTAGGACGATATTTTTATGATATTATTTTATTTTGCCGCTACTTCGTCGCACGCTTTGAAGAAGTCGTCGAGAACGTCTTTAGGCGGCATCTTCAGTTTGTTGATGAGAGTCTTGTCGTAGGAAAAGTATTGGTCGTAGTTGTTGTCGGACGAGCCTTTGATGTTGAGAGACGTCACGACGATACCTTCCCAGCCGTTCGTAGTATAGTATCTGCGGATGAGTCCCGATTTCCAAACCTCTATGGTGAGAGTCTGATATTTATAGCTAAGCTCTCTGTTGCCGGATGCGTTAAGATTTTTCTTATTGAGATCCATAGCTTCTGAATCTATTTTTACCGTCATGCTCGCCGTGTAATACTCGCCGTTATCTTTGACAGACGCCGATTCGAGGAATTCGCCTCTTATATCCATTGCGGTAAGGTCGCGATTGCTATAACGCATATTCGAATAGTCCATATATTCTTCGAAGTTAAACTTTTTCGTCCACTTGTCGGTTACTTTATTCCAGTTGAACGTGTATGGGTCGAAGAAATTCGTCATGCTTCTCGGTTTGTTTTTGAAACAGTTACTGCTTCCCGATTGATAATAGAAGGTCTTGCCGTCAGGCGTGTAGTAACGCGTAGCGTAGTCGAGCGCGGGGCGTACGACGCTGAGCATATAGTTGATATCTGTTTGCTTGCCGCTGCCGCTTACCGATTCGACGTTGACTATCTCTCCTGCGTCGAGATAGTACCATTCTTTGCCGTCGGCTATAAGTATCTGTTTGAGTTCCATAGAGCCGCGTACCGAGATGCCGAATTTTATGTCGGCGACGCCGCTGCCCGCCGCGTAACTTGCGTAATAGGGAACTATCTGCATATTGTTATTGGCTATGCGGAATATGTACGAAGCCGAATCCAATATTTCCATATCGGAGCTTTCCTTTTCCGAAAGAGTTATTTTGCTTTCGTCAAGAGGAGTTATTCCTTCAAGTATGCTTTCCGGCGGCGCCGAGCCGAGACCGTCGAAGTCGAAGGTCGGTTTTTCTATTTCTCTCTTATCGACGCAACCCGTCATTACTATGAAAAGAGACATACATATAACTAATATTACAGGTATTATCCGTAGTTTTTTCGTCATTTCACTCATCCTTTTACGAATATTTATTTTACATATTCTTTACCTATTATATATATACTTAATACGTTTGTCAATAACTAATCAGTTTAGTTAGCTAGCGTCATATCCGTGCGAACTCTCGCTTTTATATCAAAAAACGGCGTTGCTACGTTCTACTAATAAGAAAAATAAAAGTAGCTTGACGAGGTATATAACGAAATTGGGTATTGAAAATATTTTGACTTTATGATATAATATTTTCATATGATTTAGACTTGAAAGTCAGCGGTAGTTTACCGCGTATATGAGAAGGCTGAGGTGAATTTTATGGAAAATGAAAAGAGAGAGAGGAGAGCGAAGGTACTATACGGTATTCTTATCGGCTTAGTCGCCGCGATACTGATAGTATCTATATCTATAGGCATTACCGCGGGAGTATGGAATTCCGTAGATAAGAAGCTGTACGCTAAATACGGTTTTGAGAAATACGAGGCGGATTCTCGAGGAGACAGGATATATTTTCTCAATACTCCGGGAGCGGACGCTATGATAATAGAGAGCGACGGGCATTTTGCCATGGTCGACGCGGCAGAAGACAGTCAAAACCCCCGCGGGTTTGCTTCGCTCGAGTTGAAAGGATACGAGGAGTACGTTCTTAGCGAGCTAAAACGTATTGCCGGCGATGAGAACGGAAAGGTCACTCTCGACTTCGTTGTCGGAACTCACGCTCACTCCGATCATCTCGGCGGATTCGATACGGTGATACTCGACGAGGACGTTACGGTGAAAAAGGCGTACGTTAAGAAATACAATCCCGATATAATCAATCTAATTGAACGAAATACTTGGGATAACCAGGAAGTGTTCGACGAGATGATAGCCGCTTGCAATAAGAGAGGCGTAGAGGTCGTGCATGATATTCCGACAGAGAGCTTTAAGCTCGGCTCTCTCAATATCACTCTCCTCAACGGAGATTACAAGACGGACGTAGTTCATATGGGTGAGAATGCCAATTCGCTCGTGACTTTAGTTGAAAGGAACGGCGTCAAGGCTCTTTTGACAGGCGATCTCAATAACTTTTACGGCGACGAGACTGAGGTCGCTAAAGAAGTCGGAAAGATAGATCTTCTTAAAGTCGGACATCACGGGCATATCGGCTCGACTAATTTCAGCTTTGTTAAGAAGATAAGACCCGAGCTATCCATAGTCACGCAGTATGAAAAGAAAGTTTACTTTATGGTACGGGAGGCTCTTCGAGACGTCAAATGTCCTATCTACGGCGCGGGAGATCATAACGGAATAGTCGCGGAGTTCAAGGACTACGGATTCGAGTTGTATACGGGGCTCAGCGATTGAATAGACGGCGTTGACGCGGCGTCGATAAAATAGATACGTTCGGGTAGTCATAAAGTCAAAGAAGCCGACGTATCAAATTCTACGATGGAAATGTATGCTCAAGCAATACGCTTGAGTATATGTTTTGATATATGAACAAGAAAAAATTCTTAATTTACAAATTTTGTAGATAAAGTCGAGGCAATATGTGCAATTTGATAAGATGGCTGTTTGGAAAGAGAGATAAGAAAGAGAATAAAATAAACGAAACCATAGCGACCTCTTCGGTTCAAAAAGAATATAACGATATTAACGTAAAGAGTCCTATAGTATACGAAAGAAAAAGCTATATGACGAGGAGCGAATACTCGTTTTATAATAAACTCGCAAGCGTGTTTGCTGAAAAATATATAGTCGCGGCGCAGGTGCCGCTATCGAGCGTTATTAGAAAGAAGAGCGACGCGAGATTTCAAAGCGAGTTGTACAGAATAGTGGATTTCGCTTTGGTGGATAAAGTCACTATGGAGATAAAGCTCCTTATCGAACTTAACGATAAATCGCACTTTGAAAAGAATAGGCAGTACAGAGATTTTAGAGTCAAAGAAATATGTGGAGAAGCAAATATACCGTTATTGACGTTCTGGACGCATTACGATAACGAAATAAGCTACGTTAAAAACAGGATAGAAAAGACGCTGAGCGAAGCGCAAACGTCGGACTGGCAACGTCTTTGACGCTGAAGTTGCGTTTGTGAAAATCAAACGTATATGTTTCGGAGTAAGATAAAAATTTTTCAGAAAAAATGAAAAAATTGTTGAAAATTCATATTTAATTCAGTTACGCCTAATAAAATGAATTTGTAAATCACAAAGATACGACATAACGAAATAACTCAATAGAAAGATTTTTTATTAAATCAGTTTTCGACTTCCTAAACACGACAAAACGACCCGTCATTATCTCGGGTCGTTTTGTTTTACGTTACAAGCTGTGGGCGGTAATATTAAAATCCGCCTTCCAAAGCGCGACAACTTTTTTTAGAAAAAAGGCGGTTATCGCAAAGACATTGATACTGTGAGATTTAGAAATGATACGGTATGATTTTATATTTTTAGGAATATTGCGCCGCCATTTTCGCTGAATTTATAAAATAAGGCTCTTCTTTTGCAGAAAAGCCTTGTTTATTGTTGTATATTATATTTCGATTTTAATTTGTTTTTAAGATTTGTTCTAAATCCGTCGGTTTACTTTACGATTTTGCCGTTAAATACGGTATTTACGATATTGAGATCGTTATCGAGAATATTGATATCTGCGAGATAGCCGACACGAATATCGCCTCTGTCAGTCATGTTCATGAGCTTTGCCGGTGTCAGTATCGCCATAGTTAGCGCGTCCTCGATAGATATTCCGACGTTCTTAACGAGGTTCTTTGCCATTAACGATATCGGGGTAACGGAACCGGCGTACGTGTTTTCGCTCGGGAGCGTCGCAACGCCGTCTTCGACTCGTATCACCTGTTTCGAATCTCCGCTACCGAGAAAATAGTCGCCGGCTTCCATGCCCGCAACGCTCAGCGAATCGGAGACAAGCGCTATTTTATCGGCGCCTTTGAGCTTGAATATCATTTTGAACAGACGGTTTGGAACGTGCCTGTCGTCCGCTATTATTTCGCAAGTTATTCTATCGTCTATAAGTCCCATTTCCGTGAGTCCGAGATGTTTTTTCGGGGTCTCTCTTCTTGAAGGACGCGAAGTGCAGTTATACATATGAGTGACTGACGTGGCGCCGCTATCGAACATCACGTCTATTTCGTCGTCTATGGCGTTGTCGTGTCCTGCCGATACCTGAATACCGTTTTCAACGCATTCCTTTGTCAGCCAGCCTGCGCCGGAGAGATTGGGGGCGACGGTTATACGCGATACGACGCAGTTATAGTCCCATATGAATGATGAATTATTCTCGTCGGGATCGAGGAGAAGATGAGGCGGATGGGCGCCAGCCGCTTTGGGCGAAAGGTAAGGACCTTCGAGATGCGAACCGTACCTTCTTGCGACGTTTGGATCGTTATAGTGAAGAAGGAAGTCGAGAGTCTTTCTCGTGTCCGGGATCGACGCGGTAAGCGTAGTCGGAACGTACGTAGTGACGCCGTTATCGAGGTGGAATCTGCTGATGCTATAGAGAGCCTCTTCCGTCGCTTCCATAACGTCGTGACCGTAACCGCCGTGGGTGTGGATGTCGATGTAACCGCTTGCGGCGATATTGCCTCTACCGTCAAATATCTCGGCGTTCTCGACGCTTTCTCCGGCGTTTAGTATCGCCGTTATTTCGCCGTTTTCTATTAATATGCTACTCAAGTTTTCGATGCGTCCGCCAATAAAAGGACGAACGTTTTTGATCAATAATTTATTCATGACTTAATGATATTATTTTGCTCGGGTTTTGTCAAGAGCGGATTGGTAAATATTGACAGCGCGTATTAAAAATTTTATCGAAATCAAAGATATACGCCTTGCTATTCGGAGCGTTTATAAATATATAGTCCGCTTTGTATAATAGTTAAATTTTGACGGACAATATCGTTTAGAGGTAAGAGAAGTAATGTATTATATTGAATTTGATGAAATAATGATCGATAAAAAGAGAACTGTTAAAGAAGGAAAAGGCGGAGGAGCGCAGGATGAAAGCAAATGAATCTTCTTATTCAAAACGCGGCGGGATATTCGGAACGATAACTGCGCTCGTTACGGCTATCGCTATCGTGTCGGCGGTCTTATTATGCGTTTATATCGATGATACCGCCGCCGAAACGTATGACGAGAACGGTATAGACGTTATGATACTCATGTATCATAATATCATAGCGGACGGCGCTAAACCGTCGAAATACGAAATCAACTTCTCTACGCTAAGAGAGGATATGAAATATCTTCAGGAGAAAGGATATCGCTCAATAGACAGCAGAGACCTCATAGCTTATACGCAGGGAAAAAAGACTCTTCCCGCTAAGTGCGTTATGCTCACCTTTGACGACGGATATTATTCGTATATGCGATATATTCCTAAGCTGCTCGACGAGTTCGGGATGAAAGCGGTTGTCAGCGTGGTGGGCGATTATACGCGCCTTAATAAAAACAATCCAAACATATCTAAAAAGTATACGTATCTCGACTTTGACGATATCGGCGAACTTTCAAGAGTAAAAGGCGTGGAAATAGCGCTCCACTCGTATGATTTTCACAACATCGACAAAACGCGTAAAGGAGCGGCAAGAGCCAAAGGAGAGAGCGAGGAAGAATACGCCAAGACGCTTACCGCCGACAGCGAGAGACTGATAGATGCTCTCGAAAAGGTCGGCGTAAAGTGCGTAACGTACGCCTATCCTTACGGGTCGTATTCAAAGTCAAGCGACAAAATACTCGCTAAGCTCGGCGTGAAGTGTACGCTCACGTGTAACGAGGGCGTCAATGTAATAAAAAAGGGCGATGGTCTCGGTCTTTTGATGCGTTATAACAGAGACGGGCGATGGAAGAACGTTGAAGAGATAGCGTATTTCAGGCAGCGATAAAAGATTTTCTTTTGCTTTGGCGAAGATTTTGCGGTAAATCAAATAAACGTTATTATACTGAATAAATTATTATATATAATATTATCTATGAAGAATATCGCGGCGTTTTTTATAACGCCGTTTTACTTTACGCTTTTTTATAGATATGCTAAAATTGTATTGAAAGATAAGTTGACGAAATGCCGAAGGCAGGCGGTAAAATTTAATGGATAGAGGAGACTTTTATGAGCTTTTACGATAGGATATACGACGTGGTGAGGAAGGTGCCGAAAGGGAAAGTCATAACTTACGGAATGGTTGCGTGTCTTGCGGGCAACCCTCGAGCCGCGCGCGTCGTAGGATACGCGCTTCACGCTAATCCCGAGCCGTACGTCATACCGTGTCACAGAGTGGTCAATAGAAACGGCGGATTGACTCACGCTTTTGCTTTCGGCGGGATAGACGAACATAAGGCGCTGCTTGAAAGCGAGGGAGTTGAGGTTATCGATTACACCGTGGATCTTTCGAAATATCTTTGGGACGGAAAATATGAATAAGAGAGAGCTACTGTATTTTGCCGTATTCGACGGAACTGTCGAGGATAATCTCAGATATTACGGGTATTCTTCCGAGCTCATCAAGAGACTGAAGTCGAGACTCGGGCTCGTAAAGGTCAACGGGCATGATGCGATCCTTGTCGCCAATATTAAAAAAGGCGATAGCATATACGTATGTTTAGAGGATTATCCTAAGCCGAGAGATATATTCGACAAAGAGGTGAATATAGTCTACGATGACGAAGATATCGCCGTTATAGATAAGAGCGCGGATATTGCGGTCATAGAGACGAGACTTCATTACGGAAAGAGCCTTGCGAACGCGCTTCAAAAGGTATGGGGAGATTTCGTATATCGACCGATAAACCGTCTTGACAGGCAGACGTCGGGTCTTATGGCTGTCGCGAAGAACGCCTATGCGCACAGCGTTTTCTCTTCGAAAAAGAGCGTTATCACGAGAAAGTATCTCGCCGTGGTCCACGGCATTTTGACGACGGATAGCGGCGTTATAGATGAGCCGATAGGCAGAGTCAGCGAAAACAGCGTGCTAAGGAAAGTTAGCGCGGACGGTCAGTATGCGAGAACGAATTTTCAAGTCGTCGAGCGTTTTGACGATAGGACTTTAGTATCTTTCGAGCTCGACACGGGCAGAACTCATCAGATAAGAGTTCACTCGGCATATCTCGGCTGTCCTCTTATGGGCGACGATATGTACGGAGGCAGGATAGACGAGATAACGCGTCACGCTCTCCACTCCTGTTATATCTCTTTTACGCATCCGGTGACAAATGCGAGGATAGAGCTTTTTAGCAATATGCCCGAAGATATGAAAAAACTTATCGAGAGATAGTTGGCATTATTTATACGTTATTTGGAATTATATTTCATTAATTAAAGCATTATTGTAAAAAATATTAAAATTTTTTTATAATGATACATATATTTTGATGATTTTGAATTTTTGCAAATGATGATATTGACTAATTATTGGTTTTTTACTATCAATTTTGTAATTTCAAGTAAAATATTACTTAAGAAAAAGACTATTTATGCGAAATTAATAATATTAAGATTTTATAAAATTATGTTTTCACTGTTGCATTGGAATAATATAAGTGGTAAAATGTAGTCATAAAGAGGGTCAATACGCTTGGTGTCTAAAACTTTAACAATATTCGGGAGGAAATGATTATGCGTTTAACGAAAAAGAAGAATTTGACTTCTATTGTTGTCATTCTTTGCTTTTTAGCGACTGCTATCGTCGCAATCGGCAGTATAGGAATGAGTTCCGTCGAAGCGGAGTCGCTAGAGGCGGATATTCCTGCTATTTCAGAATATGCGACTTATGAAATAGTTGATTATTTCAGTAAGAAAGATGTGGAGAATTGTAAAACAGACGGTATAATAATTGATTTGCGAAATCAGAAGAGCAGTTTAGCAATGGTAATGACTTTTACAATTCCGGCAAACGTAAACCACGTTATTATTTACGGATATGATACTTCAAAAGAAGTTTACGCTCATCTTAGCAGTATAATGTTTACAAATGAGGAACGAAATCAGCGACCGCTGTATTTTACTGTTGACGGTCTCAAATGTAGCGGTAATCCTAACGTTTTTAAGGCGGTAGATTGCGAGTATGACATTACGTTTAAGGGAAAGAACGAGATTAAAAATTACGCTCTAGCTGGTTTCGACGAATTCAAACCTGCCGATTACTGTGTAATATATGTTCGTAATACGCTTAGAATAAGAACTGCGAAGGGGTCGTATACAAAGATTGTTGGAATAGATGGTATGAACGGCGTTGACGGGGCGGAAGGTGCAGTAGGAGAGGTAGGACGCGACGGTGTTAATACTGATGATTATGCAAAGCACGGAGGTATAGGCGGCGCTGGAGGAAAAGGAAAAAACGGTGGAAATGCGATGACAAACGGAGGAATAGGAATTTTTGCGGTTAAGATAAATTGGTATTTACAAGGAACAATTTCTGTTACCGGTGGTAACGGAGGAAAAGGCGGAAACGGAGGAAACGGCGGCAATGGCGGCAACGGTGGCAATGGCGCTGATGACAATATTAAAACAAAAAATGCTGGAAATGGCGGTAATGGTGGAAATGGCGGAGACGGCGGTGACGGAGGTAAAGCGTCACGAGGCGGTGTAGCCACTATAACTAACTACGACCATAGTCAATTCGGAGATAAAAGTTTGCTGACAATTTTAGATGGAAAAAATGGAGGATGGGGAACAGGTGGCGACGGTGGCAATGGCGGTGCCGGTGGCTCTGGAGGTGCTAAAGGATTGTTTGATAAAGCAGGAGAAAAGGGAAAAGATGGGGCTGATGGAGCAAAAGGAAAAACAACTATGGAATACATAACTAATGCCATAAGATTTGAAGATTTATTTAACGGCAACTATGAGTTTGAGTAAAGATAAGATAGAATAGACATATTTGACAGAAAAGGAGTTAAATGTCATGATAAAGATATCAGGACTAAAGAAGAGTTACGTTTCGAAAAAGAGCGTCAGAGTAGACGCTCTTAGAGACGTTGATCTCGATATAGGCGATAGGGGACTTGTCGCGATAGTGGGGAAGTCTGGTTCTGGTAAGTCTACGCTTCTCAATATAATAGCGGGTCTAGATACGCCGAGCGAAGGTCGGGTCGTAATAGACGGTTTTGATATATTTTCTAAAAAGAGCGAAGAAAGAGACGTATTCAGATTACATAATATCGGGATAGTATTTCAAAGCTATAATCTCCTTGACGGCTTTACCGTGGGCGAGAACGTCGCGATGGGGCTCAGTATGAGCGAGAAGGCGGAGAGCAGTTCGCTGGTAAAAGAAGCTCTTAACAAAGTCGGACTTTACGATATGGAGAAACGGAAGGTAGAAGAACTTTCCGGCGGACAGAAGCAGAGGGTAGCGATAGCGAGAGCTATAGTTAAGGGCCCCAATATCATTCTACTTGACGAGCCGACCGGAAACCTTGACAGCGAAAATTCGAAGAATATTTTCGAACTCATAAGAGAGCTTTCGAAAGAAAGTCTTGTCCTTACGGTAACGCATAGCGAAGAGCTGGCGCGCGAGTACGCCGATAGCATAATAAGAATACAGGATGGGAAAGTCGTAAACGACGAAAAAGTTTACGGAAATAGTGACGAAAATAAGAAAACGCAAAGAGACCATAACGTAAAGAGCCGAGTAATATCGCCGAAAGTAAGCTTTATGATAGCTATGAAGAACGTTAAGAAGCGATTTGGACGGCTTGTAGTTACTATGCTCCTCTTCGTATTGGTATTCGCGGCGATAGGCGTAACGCTTGAAGGTATAGGATATGACAAAGCGTCTCTTATTGTAGATAGATTGTATGAGATACAGGAAAGCGAGGTTATGATAGAATATGAGACAAATAGGGACGAAATAAGGCCTATTGGGAGTGTACGTGAATTAAACAGTGATTTGATAAAAAAACTTAAAAATCAAATAGGAAACGATAAAGTTATTCCTATATATTGCGGGCCTAATAGTCGAGTAAGCATTTCCACGGTTAACGGTAAAGAAATGGAGTCTTGGACGGATGATGATAGCAGATATTATCATAGCAATTTTAACTGTCTTCTTAAAGGCGACGTGGAAAATAAATTCGATTGTATAGAAGGAAGATTGCCGAATACAGACAGAGAAATAGCTGTTACCAAATATGTGGCAGAATGTCTTGAATATTTTACAAAAATAAATATAAAAAACATAATTGGCTCTTTTGTAAAAATTTCTAAATATGGTGAAAATGAAAATTTTACAATAGTTGGCATAGTAGACACGCACTTAAATGAAAGATATAAGGCTATTTTGGGAAATGAAAATTGGGATTTGATTCATGGTCGTCTAAATTCGATGATGATAGATAATGAGTATTCGGTACATAACTCTATCATTGTTGCTAATAAAGAAATTCTTGATAATATATCTGTCAGCATAACCTATACCGATATCAACTACAAAAGCGCTGAGTTGAATTTTTTTATCGAAAGTCTTTTAATGGACAAAGGATATACGCTAGAAGACATAGTTGCTATGGGGTTCAATTATAGCATTGTTGAAAAGGAAGAAAGGATAAAAAGCAGTAACGACGTTCTATATAATGAAGAATTAGTTGAATTTTTTGACGGTAATAAGCGTCATTTAGAAGCCGGTGAAGCGATCCTCGATTGGCGGGAATGTATGGATTATATTGAAGACAATTTTCTTACAAGCGTCTATTATGAAGATTGGGATAATCACGTTCTAAAGATCCCCGATAAAATAAAGAATGACGGTTATTTTAATATGAAATTCTACGGCGACTATAATGCCGAGGTAAAAGTAGTGGGATATTATCGCGCGGGGTATGATTCTTCATCATATAGCTACATAAACGACGACGTTATGCCGCTTAAAACTGCAGGCATTGAAAACCCGAGCTGCGCAACGCTCCTTATTGACGGTAATAACAGAGCGGAAGATATAAAGACGGTGCGAAAGTTGCTTGAATATGAAGTCGCGAAGAATTCGGGATTTAACCTCTTATTTTTAGGATCTCACGACGTATATGTCGGCGGTAATATTATAGCTCTTACGAATATGTTGTGTTATGCCGTTATGCTGATATTCGGAGTAATAGGACTGATCCTTATGATAGGCTTTGTCGATATGACGATACGCGATAGCGAACGCGAAGCGGGAATACTCAGAAGCATGGGAGCGAAGGGTAACGAGGTCGGGCTCATATACGCTATCGAGGCGGTATTTGTTATAATATTATCGCTGATCTTAGGTTACGTTCTTTCGGTCGTGTTAGCGTCATTCTCCAAGTATTTTTACAGCGGCGCGGTATATTTGGTTTCGCCGTTTAGGGTCGCGGCATGGCATTTCCCGATAATGCTTTTGGTAGCCGTAGCTGTGTCGATAGTTGTTTCTATCTATCCGCTGTACAGAATGAAGAAGGCAAATCCTGCCGATATGACGCGATATAAGGGGTGAGCGTATGAGCAGTATTATCAAGATAAGGGGACTCACTAAAATCTATAAGATAAAGGGCGGCGATGACGTTCTCGCGCTCGATAACGTCAATCTCGAGATAGGGAACGTCGGCATGACTGCGATAGTTGGGGAAAGCGGTTCCGGAAAATCGACGTTGCTTAACGCCATAGGACTCATCATACCTTTCGATAGCGGAGACGTATCGCTCGGCAATTACGATTACGCTACGCTTAAGGAAAGGGATAAGGATGATATAAGGCGTAACGAGATCAATTACGTTTTTCAGGAATTCAATCTAATAGGCGGTATTACGGTAGAGGAGAATCTGAGACTCGAGATGTCGCTTGCGGGCAAAAAGGATGTTGCTTTGATAGACGAAGCTCTTGAAAGGGTGAGTCTCATAGACGTTAAAAAGAAGTATCCTTACGAGCTTTCGGGCGGAGAACAGCAACGCGTTGCGATAGCTAGGGCGATTGTGAAAGGGTCGGGAGTACTTCTTGCCGACGAACCTACGGGAAATCTCGATAGTGAAAATTCAAGAGAAGTCTTCGAACTGTTGAAAGAGACCTCTCGGGATAGAGCCGTTATAGTAGTTACTCACGATATCGAGAGCGCGAGAGCGTACGCAGATAGGATCGTCGAGATGAAAGACGGAGAAATAATAAGCGATACTTTTATAGGAAAAGCGGAAAATAAAGATACATATAATGATGTTTTTGAAAATAAAGACGAAAAAAAGAAGAGATTCGGCGCGCTTGATATAAGAGAACATCTCTTGCTCGGCGCAGCGAGTTTTAAGTCGAGCATAAGAAAGAGCATATCTGCGTTTTCGGTAATAACGCTGTGCTTTTTGGCGGCGATACTGTTTCTGTCTTTCTACTTTACGGGCGTTGTGAGCATTTACCGTAATACGGCTGTCGAAGCCGGAGATAAGTATATGTTCGTAGTATACGAGCCTAAGATAGATATCTCCCTTATAGAAGGAGACGGAACGATAAGCAGTGAAGAGCGTTTAGCTATAGAGAACGAGATAAAAGGCAAAAAGGCTTTTATGCGAATCATAGAAGAGAGATTCTATATTACTCGCGAAAAACCCGTTAACACGGAATATTACGATTTTGCCGTCGATACGGTATACGTTGCGGAGAACGACGCTTTTCTTAAAGATTCCGGATATACTCTTCTTGCGGGGAAAATGCCTGCGGGACGAAAAGAGATAGCCATAACGAAATATCAGTTCGACGGTCTTGTCGATACGGGGAAATTCAGACTGACGGAATATAAAGACATCATCGGTGTAACGCTCGAAGAGAGCGGTTATACCGTAGTAGGCGTTGTCGATACTTATGAAGAAGAGCTATATAGGAGCGTAAAAAACGGAAGCGCTTTGCTGGAGAGAGACGACAGATCCTTTAGCGCGGTATATTTGAGACACCGCTCGCCTATAGTATCGGAGCAGTTTCTCGATAATTATTCGGACAGCTTTAAGCTGACTATATATTTGGGGATGAAGATCGGTCTCGATATGTCGTCGTTCAGATTCATAAGCGAAGAGGAAAAGAGCAGGATAGTATCGCTAACGGGCGAAGAAATAGAAGAGCTAGGCGACGGAGAGATGGTGATCGGCAAGGCGGTACTCGATACGAAACTCGGCGCCGACAAGGGAACGGGAGTAGACGGTCTTACCGATAGCGAAAAGGATAGTATTTATTTTAACGTAGGTTACGGGGAAGAGTTCAACCAGTTCAAAGTAGTAGGATATATAGACGATGAAGGCGGGGAAAGTTTGGATAATACCGCCTATATCGGCGACGTCGGGCAGTTGGTCCACGGCGAGAAGTATATGGGATTCGCGGTGGCTATAGGGCAAAACAAAGGCGATGACGTCAGCGCTATATCGTTCCTTATGGATAACGACTTGAATAACGAATTTTCTACCGAGATAATCGGCAGGGCGATGGAAGATACGATGAATTATATGAGGAATTATGAGATAGTCGGTCCCATGTTCGGTATCGCGGCGATCCTCTTTATGACGACTGCCGTTATTATGAATTTGCTTTACGTTATTCAGTTGTCGAAGGCGGACAGACGGCGAAACGGCGTCTTGAGATCGCTCGGCGTAGGAAGAAGCGGCGTCGGACTCGTATATACTACGCTCGTACTTATAATGAACTTAATAGCGTTCCTTATAGGTTTTGCATTGTCTTACGCGGCGGTTCCGATATTTGCTAATACCTTGACGGTACTTATCGGAAGAGTTGCGATAAAGGGCATCGAAATGCTTGCGCCTACGATTGCAATTATTCCGATAATTGTCGGCGTTATCGTTTCGTTCGTTATTTCGCTCTCGCAGACAAAACGTTATCCGCGCGAAATGCTTCAAGACGCCAAAGGCGAATAAATACTACTTTCAAACAATTATAAGCAGAGCTTAGAGGTGGTGAAAAGAATACTTTTCGCCGCCGTATTTTATACTTAATTTTTTAATAGAAAGTGAGCGAATTCTATTGAAATAAATTTCTATTAATGATAATATATACAAGGGATTGATCGTGAGATTTTTTTAAGAGCGAGAGGCTCTTATCGCTAAAGAGGTACGTTTTATGAAATTTGGTTTTGATAACGAATTATACACTAAAAGACAGACCGAAGAGATACTTCGACGTATAGAAGAGACGGGCTCGAGACTCTATCTCGAATTCGGCGGAAAACTTTTCGACGACTGTCACGCTTCGAGAGTTCTTCCCGGCTTTGACGTAAACGCAAAAGTCAAGATACTTCAAAAACTCAAGGATAAGGCGGAGATAATCATCGCTATAAACGCGAGAGATCTTGAAAAGAACAAGATAAGAGCGGACTACGGCATCAACTACGGTTCCGACGTATTGAGACTTATCGACAATTTGAGGGCTCTCGATATATATATCAACAGTGTGGTCATTACTCAGTACGAAGGACAGGCTCAAGCGGATATATACAAAAAGAAACTCGAAAGAAGAGGCGAAAAGGTATATATACATACCAAGACAAAGGGCTATCCTACCGATATAGACACTATAATCAGCGACGAAGGATACGGCAAGAATCCGTATATTCCCACGACGAGACCGCTCGTCGTAGTGACCGCGCCGGGTCCCGGCAGCGGAAAACTTGCGACGTGTCTTTGTCAGCTCTATCACGAGTACAAGCTCGGCAACAAGGTCGGATATGCAAAGTTCGAGACGTTCCCGATATGGAATATACCGCTGAAGCATCCTGTCAACGTCGCGTACGAAGCGGCAACGGCAGATCTTAAGGACGTCAATATGATAGATCACTTTCATCTCGAGGCTTACGGTTCGATGTCCGTCAATTATAACAGAGATATCGAAGTATTCCCCGTGGTCAAAGCTATACTGAGTAAGATAATGAATAAAGAGCCGTATAAATCGCCGACCGATATGGGCGTCAATATGGCAGGCTACGCGATAGTCGATGACAACGCTGTTCAAGACGCCGCGAAACAGGAAGTTTTGAGACGTTATTACAAGGCTTGCTGCGATTACAAGCAGGGACTTGGCGACATAGGAGCAAAGGAAAAGATTGAGCTTTTGATGAGCGATCTCGGTATAACTATTGCCGACAGAAAGGTTGTGCAAGCGTCGCTTGACAAATCGTACGCAGTAGGAGGCGTTCCCGTTATCGCCGTAGAGCTTCATAACGGAAAGATAGTGACCGGCAAACAGACGGAGATACTTTCGGCGGCGGCGAGCGTAGTTCTCAACGCGGTCAAGACTCTCGCAAAGATAGACGACGAGATAGATCTCATTTCTCCGATAGTATTGGAGCCTATACTTCAGCTCAAAAAGGACAGTCTGCACGAGCATAAGAGAGTGCTTTCGTTGAGAGAGGTCCTTATCGCTCTCAGTATATGCGCCGCGACGAGTCCCGTTGCGAAACTTGCGATTTCCAAGCTGAAACTTTTGGATAGATGCGAGGCTCACTCGACCGTCATGCTCTCTAAAGACGACGAAAGCGTGCTCAAAAAGCTCAACGTTTACATCAGCACGGAGGCGGAGTTCGAGTCGAACAATCTCTTCAGCGAATAGAATACGATTGCTTCATCGAGTAAGTAGATTTCCCGTCGGAAAAAGCGATACGTTAAGGATATGCAATATCGTATAAGTATCGTCGGCAAACTTTTGAAAAATAAAATTCAGATATACATATAAGAAGTATCGGAGGTTAAAATGGCACCGTTTTTCGAGTCAATATTTAATTTTGACGAAGACAAGTCCGAGCTCGCTATCATTGCGATGCAGAGCGCGGAGAATATGGGGAAACAGGTAGATTACTACCTTGTCAACTGGTTCAATCAAGAGGCTAAAAAATGTAACAAGTCTTTTGAGAGAAAGACGTTCCTTATCAATAATAAATGCCCTAGATTCACGACGGGCGACGGTAAGGCTCTTATCAACGAAACAGTGAGAGGAAAGGACGTATATATCCTTTGCGACGTAGGCAACTATTCGTTGACTTACAATATGTTCGGCGCCGAGAACCGTATGTCTCCCGACGATCATTATACCGATCTCAAGAGGATCATAGCGGCTATCGGGGGCAAAGCGAAGAAGATAACCGTCGTTATGCCTATACTTTACGGCGGCAGACAGCATAGACGTAACGCGCGCGAGTCGCTCGACTGCGCTCAGATGCTCAGAGAACTCGAGATCATGGGCGTATCCGACATCATCACGTTCGACGCGCACGACCCGAGAGTTCAGAACGCTATCCCGCTCGTCGGCTTCGATAACTTTATGCCGACCTATCAGATACTAAAGGCTCTTCTCAGAAGATTCCCCGATATGTGTCTCGATAAGGATACGTTTATGATAGTGAGTCCCGACGAAGGCGCGATGTCGCGTAATATCTATTACGCTTCGGTGCTCGGCGTCAATCTCGGAATGTTCTATAAGAGAAGAGATTATTCGACGATAGTCAACGGACGCAATCCGATAGTGGCGCACGACTACATCGGTAACGACGTTAAGGGAAAGGATATATTCGTAGCCGACGATATCATCGCGACCGGCGATTCCGTACTCAAACTCTGTACGGAACTCAAGGAGAAAGGATGTAATAAGATATTCCTTACCGCTACGTACGGTCTCTTCACGGAGGGCGTTGAGAAGTTCGACGAAGCGTATAAAAAGGGTCTTTTTACCGCTGTTCTCAGCACCAATCTTACATACGTTTCGCCGGCGCTACGCGAAAAAGAATGGTTCGTCGAGGCAGATATGTCTAAGTTCATAGCCTACATCATCGCGGCAAGCAATCAGAACAAGTCTCTTTCGGGACTGCTCGATCCGCACGATAAAATCAACGAACTTATTGACAAATTCCACGATAAGAAGTAAAATAGAGGATGAAGAAGGACGCGGAGTCGGTTATTAGGCTCCCGTCGGTATCTTCTCTATAGTTGTTACATAATATATGTTAACGGGAGGTAATGATGAAGATTACATGGCTGGGACACTCCTCGTTCAGGCTCGAAGAGTCAACCGGCGCGGTCGTTGTGACCGATCCTTACGATGCGAAAATAGTCGGTTACGAAATGCCGAAAGTAAAGGCGGATATAGTCACCGTCAGTCATTCGCACAATGATCACGACGCTTTGGATAGGATCGAGGGCGAGCCTATAGTGCTTGACAGTATAGGCGCGTTCGAGATAGACGGCGTACATATAGCTTCGTTAAGGAGCTACCATGACCGCAAGCAAGGAGCAAAACGCGGAGAAAACCGCGTATTTACGATAGGTATGGACGGCGTCGATATATGTCATCTCGGTGATATAGGAGAGGAATGTCAGATATCTTTCGTAGAGGCGCTCGGTTCTGTCAACGTATTGCTTATCCCCGTCGGAGGGAACTATACGATAGATGCTGAGGAGGCGAAGAATTACGTCGACCTCATCATGCCGGATATAGTTATTCCGATGCACTACAAGACGCGCGATAGCGATATGGATATAGACAGGCTTGATGATTTTCTGCGGCTTTTCGACGACGAGGCGATAGTATATGCCGGCAGCAACACGATAGAGTTCGACAGAAGATTCGACAGCGATTCGACCAAAGTTATAGTTCTTGAAAAATAATGCGAATAAGGTAAGGAAAATAATTTCCTTACCGCTGCATTAAATCAAATATTTTGTATATATTTTTATTGTTCGGTTTAGGGAAGATTTACGGATATAACGATATTTTATAGTAATTACGATGAATTTCGACACAATGAGACATTTTGTTAAAATTCGATCTGATGTTTTGTTTGTTTATTTCATTGATTTTTAATATGCTATTCTTACGAGTAGGAAGCGTCGTTTGACGCAAAGGAGTTACAGTATGGCAACCAATATTACTTATACTAAGGAAGAACTTGAGAATCTCGGTATTTTCGAACTTCGTACCTTGGGCAGAGAAATGGGAGCGAAGTCGCCGACTACGGCGAATAAAGCCGATCTTATTCAGACTATTTTGGACATCCAGTCGGGAAAGATAAAACCCGAGGAGAATAAGACAAAGCGAGGACGTCCTCCCAAGACTATCAAGATAGTAACGTCGGCGGACGGCGGCACGCGTCTTATAGATATAGACAAGGCCGACGAGCCGATAACCGCGGAACCCGTATCGACGCTCGTTTCCGTAGCGGACAACGTCTCAGAGCCGCCGCGCGGCAGAAACAACGCCTATTACGGACAGGGGAAAGAGGAGTTAAAATCGGATAGCGCAGAAGAGGCAGAAGAGAGCTCTATGGAGAGAGAAGGTTGGCTCGAGATACTTCAGGACGGCTATGGATTTTTGAGGGCGGAGAATTGCGAAAACAGTAAAAACGACGCATATGTACCGCAAAAACTCATCAAAATGTTGGGACTTAGAAAGGGCGATCACGTAAAAGGACAGACGAGAATGCTTCAGGACAACCGCCAGCCGGCAGTGTTCAAGGTAACGGAAGTCAACGGTTTGCCTCCGTTCAATCTCAAGAGCCGCCCCAATTTCGATAATCTTATACCGATATATCCGAACGAGAGATTCAAACTCGAGAACGCAGGAAGAAAGAACGATTTCGCAATAAGGTGTATCGATCTTATCGCTCCTATCGGAAAAGGACAGAGGGCTATGATAGTTTCGCCGCCGAAAGCCGGCAAGACCACCCTTCTCAAGCTCATCGCCAACGCGATAACCGCCAATTATCCCGAAGTCGAGATGTACGTTCTTCTCGTAGACGAGCGTCCCGAAGAGGTCACCGATATGAAGAGGTCGATAAACGGCACAGTCATATATTCGACGTTCGACGAGACTCCCGACCACCATGCTAAGAGCGCGGAACTACTCATCGAGAGGGCGAAGCGAAGCGTCGAGATGGGGAAGGACGTCGTCGTCATAATGGATTCCTTAACGAGACTCGCAAGAGCGTATAACCTTACGATACCGCCGACGGGAAGGACTCTTTCTGGAGGTATAGACCCCGGCGCGCTGCATTCGCCAAAGAGATTTTTCGGAGCGGCGCGTAATATCGAGAACGGCGGAAGTCTAACAATAATAGCTACCGCGCTAGTCGATACCGGCAGCAGGATGGACGACGTCATATACGAGGAGTTCAAGGGTACGGGCAATATGGAGATACACCTTGACAGAAAGCTCTCCGAAAAGAGAATATTCCCCGCTGTCGATCTCAACAAGAGCGGCACGAGAAGAGAAGAACTGCTCCTTAGCGAGAACGAATACTACGGCGTTATGGGCATGAGAAGGCTCCTTGCGGACGGCGAAAATCAGGACGCCGCAGAAAATCTCATACAAATGCTTGTCAAGACGCGTAATAACCAAGAATTCGTAAATAATATAAACATGGAGATAAAATTCCTCGAAAAGGAAGGCTATCATCCTGCTGTAAGTAAAAAATAATATTAAATAAATTTGAAATCGGCGAATTAAGGAAAATATATTTCTTAATATAACGGCAAACGTATCAGCATATGTAAAATAAAGATTAAGAAATATTTAAGATACGTTAATTCGTTCGATTTGTATTGACATTAAAATCATTTGGATATAAAATATAAATAATAAAAATCAAATTCTTTTAGGAGGAATTATTCGTTATGAGTAAAAAAATGAGCAAAGTTTTGATGCTCGCGGTAGCGTTGGTTCTTGCAGTAGCTATGCTGTGTATGGTTGCTTGTTCCGGCGGAACTCCGCTTAAGGGCGAGGAGGCTATCAGCACGTTGCAGGAAGGATTCATCGAGTCCGACGCAGAGACCAAGACTATTACCGACGACATCAAGATAGGCGGCATTGATATTAAAATAAGCACTATGGGCGGTATCAGGCTCAACAATGTCGACATCAATATCATCAGAGAAGTTAAGAACAACGAGCTTAACGTCAGCGCTAAGGTCAGCAATATTCAGGCAGAGCTTTACGGTTCGATCGCTAACATCCTCAGCGGTGTTTTGGCAGGTATCCAAGGCGCTCCGAATATCGACCCGACCGCTATCGCTAATCTTTCGAAAGTTAGATTCGAAGTAGGTCTTTCTTATAACAAGACTCGCGCTAAACTCACGAATCTTACGATTTACGGACTTAACGAAGTTAAGGATAAGAGCGGTAATCAGCTTAGTTTCCTTAAGGACGGCGACGGCAATCCGCTCGGCGCTATATACAAACCCACCGAGATCAAGCTCGATGAGAACGTTGCAGATCTTCTTGCTCCGCTCGCAGAGTACAGCGACGACGCTCAGCTCGACAAGAAGATAAAGAAGTTCATCGACGATAACTATTTGTCGCTTTCGCTCTTTGATTTCGGCACCGTTACGGTCAACAAGAGCGGTAACAAGATCACTTCCGAAGCTCCCGCTAATCTCGACAGAGTATTCGGTATAGCTCAGACCGCAGTAGACGCTTATGCGGATAAGTATATTGATCAGGAAGAGCAGATACACTTGACCGAGACTATTTTGATGCCGCTTCTCGGAACTACCGACGTAAAAGAGGGTCTTAGTACTCTTATCGACTTCGGTACGGTGAAGATGAATATGGATCTCAAGTTCGACAAGGATGCAGACGCTTGGAAGATCAACAAGATGCAGATCAGCGATACCATGAGAGTAACTATCAGCGCAACTATGCTCGGTAAGGTGCTTAACGATATGCTTCCGGCGCTTATTCCGAACTTCTCGTTGCCCGACGGTCTTGACGGCATCATAAATGCTGTTCTTGCAGACGGACTTTCTACTAATATCAACGTCAGCATTAATTCTTCGTACGTTTACTGAGAACGACTGAATAATTTGATACGAAACAAATCAAGAGATCGCAATTTTGCGGTCTCTTTTTTGTTTTCGCTATTTACAATAAAAAGAAGAGATGGTATAATAGATATAACTATATTATGACGCGTTAACGGAAGACGTTATAAGGCGTCTTCAAAGGAGATATGAAATGGTCACGGTAAGTAAAGAGACGTATTCTATATTCGGCAACGTGGTGAATATCACTAACGGCAAAACCGAGCTAAAGGTCACGACGGATATAGGTCCGAGAGTTATATATCTGGGCTTTAAGGGCGGCAGTAACTTTATGTACGAGGATATCAACGACGCTATCAATCTTGGCGGCGAATACTTTGATAAGAACTTTAAGAGCGGCGAAAGCTGGCATATATACGGCGGACACAGACTTTGGAAGTCGGAAGAGGAATTTGCGACTTATGCTCCCGATAACTATCCCGTAGACGTTGAGTATATCGACAACGGCGCAGTATTTACCTCTGCCGCGGAGAAGATGACAGGGCTCAAAAAGAGCGTCAAGATAACAATGTCGGACGACGGCGAGATAACGCTCGAGCATAGATTCGATAAGGTCGGCGGCGAGAAAATGGAGTGTTCGCTGTGGGCGCTCACCGTTACCGCTCCGAACGGTATAGCTTACGTACCGCTCAGCGCCGAAGATACAGGCTGGCTTTCGAACAGAAATCTCGTGCTTTGGAGTTACGATAACGTTCGCGACGAAAGGTTTGACTTGAGGAACGACGCGTTCGTAATAAAGCAGGACGCTTCCGTAGACAGCGATAATAATCTCAAGATCGGCACTCTTTCGCCGATAGGAAAGGCGTACGAGGTATATTCGTTCGGTATGTTCGAAAAGAGTTTCGCGCCGTTCGCAAGCGGCGTCAAATATCCCGACAATATGTGCAATCTCGAGATATATACGTCCTTTAGAATGACCGAGATAGAGTCGCTCTCTCCGATGTATACGTTGAGCGCAGGCGATAGCGCGACGCATACTGAAAAGTGGAGAATATATTCTCCCGATTCGAAAGAGTACGCGGAGATCTCAGGCAAGATAAAAGTATAAAGGTGAAAACCTGATTCTAACGAAATATGAACGCATAACGATAGTATCTCTTATGGGGATACTATCTTAATATAGTAAAGTATTCGGATACGCTAAACACGCTTGCTTTAATAAAAAGCGCTGTTTGATTTGAACTTATGCGTCGGACAAAAATCACGCGTATTTTTTGGATATCGATCGCGATCTTGTTTTGGCATAAGATCATTAAAAGGAGGACTTTATGAAGAGAATAGTAGCGGTAGGCGGCGGAGAACTGAGAGGACAAGGAGAGATCAACGAGCGTATAGTTTCGCTTGTCGAGCGTAACGCTTTTGCAGAGGGAAAGAACAAGCCGTACGCCGTCTTTCTTCCGCAAGCGAGCCATGAGTCGAAACCTTATACGAACAGTTTTTTTAAGGCGTTTTCTAAACTCAAGTGCAAAGCCGACGTTGTACTGTATAAAAACGGCGAAATGAACCGAGACAGAATAGCGGAAAAATTATCTAAAGCCGATATTATATATATCGGCGGCGGCGATTATAAATATATGATAGACGAATTTTCGAGTATGGGAATAGGGGAGCTCGTTAAGGCGGCGTACGAGAGGGGCGCCGTTATCGCAGGCAACAGCGCGGGAGCGATGTATCTCTTTGCCGAATCTTTGAGCGACTATATGCTAGAGAGAGGAGAGAGCGACGAATATTGCAGGGTGAATGGAATATCGCTCGTTGATAAAAATATAGTTTGTCATGCCGACGAGATAAAGAGGAAAGAAGCCGCGGAAAAAGTCTTTAACGGCGAGGATACCGTATACGTTTTGGCGAACGAAGCTATCGTATTTGAAGACGGCGAGCGCGTCGGCAGCGTTACGGCGAGCCAAGTATAAACGCTTGCCAAGATATGCCGCCGTATGATAGAATGATACATATTTCAAAGAGGTGTTACAATGAGCGTACTCAGTATTAACGGACTTACTCATATGTATGACAGCAAGGTTCTTTTCGAAGACGCCGAGCTCAAGATAAATAACGGCGAACACGCTGGCATAGTCGGACTCAACGGCGCCGGCAAGTCGACGTTCATGAATATTATAGCCGGACGCGTGATGCAGGATGCAGGCGAAGTGAAGTGGCTCAGCGGTATACGGTGGGGCTATCTCGATCAGCATGCTACGGTTGATAAATCGCTCAGCGTAATGGAATACTTGAAGGGCGCGTTCGACTATCTTTTCGCTCTCAACGAGAGACTTGAAAAACTTTACGAGGAGATGTCGGAGGTCGGCGACGATATGGATAGGCTCGACACTCTCATCAATCGCAGCGCGAAGATGAACGAAGAACTCGAGCGTTCGGGATTTTACGATATTGAGGCGACTATCAAGAAGGTAGCCAACGGTTTAGGCATACATATATTCGGGTACGATACTCTGGTAGGAACGCTTAGCGGCGGACAGAGGGCAAAACTTATGCTCGCAAAACTGCTGCTCGAGAAACTCGACGTTATGCTTCTCGACGAGCCGACGAACTTCCTCGATATAGAGCATATCGACTGGCTGACGAAATATTTGAATGAGTTCGAAGGGACCTTCCTATTAGTATCGCACGATACGAAATTTCTTAACGATACGTGCAAACTCATTATCAACGTCGAAAACGGAGAAATAAGGAGATATTCGGGCAACTATAATTCTTTTGTCGAACAGCACGAGATGAACAGTAAGCAATACGCGGAAGCGTACGAACGCCAACAGCGTGAGATAAAGAAGATGGAGGAATATATAGCGAAGAACAAGGCGCGCGCCGCGACGGCGGGCATGGCTAACAGCCGTAAAAAGATGCTCGATAGGATAGACGTTATGAATAAACCCGTAACTTTCGAGGACGCCGAATTTTCTTTTCCGTACGCTATGCTGCACACCAACGATATGCTGGTCGTCAAGGATCTCAAGATAGGTTACGAAAGACAGCTATTACCGCCCATTAACATACATATGAAGAGCGATACGAAACTATGGATAAGGGGAACTAACGGAATAGGCAAGTCAACGCTCATCAAGACGCTCCTAGGTATAGTGCCGAAGCTCGGAGGAGAAACGCATTTTCACGTCAATTCCAAAATCGGATATCTCGAACAGGATCTTAACTTTAAGGATACCGACTATACGGGAATAACCTATCTTAACGAGATATTCCCGAAGATGGGACAGAAAGAGTGCCGCAATCAGCTCGCCAGAGTGGGAATAAAGAAGGAGATGTCGACGAAGCCCGTTTCGCTCCTCAGCGGAGGAGAGCAGGTCAGGATCAAGCTGTGCGTCATGATGCAACGCGACAGCAATATATTGATACTGGACGAGCCTACCAATCATCTCGACGTCAAGGCGAAGGATTCGCTTAAAGAATCGCTGAAGTCATATCAGGGAGCGATAATTCTCGTGAGCCATGAGCAGGAATTCGCCGAAGGGCTCGTTACAGACGTTTTCGATATAGAAGACGCGGAATTCAAGTACTGGTGATCAAACGTTAAAATCGTTAAAACGCGATCTTTTATCAAGGTTGCGTTTTTTGTTTGCATATATTTCTATTTGTTTTTACGATCGATAAAAACCGTTGCAGAAAAATTTTTTATAAATTTTTTCAATATGACCGAAATGTCATATTTTATATTGCATAATTAAAATATAAAATGTATTGCGTAAGAACAAAGGAGAGGAAAAGAATGGTAGCGATAATAGTATTCATAGTCACGTTTTTTGATAGTCTGATGTCAAAGTACCGTTGAGGAGATGTTATGAGAAAGTCGATATTTACTAAAGAACAGAAGAGAGCTATTGACAGGATATGCAGAGAATACGATTTTGAAGATGTTCGCGAACTACGATTCTTTATGAGAGAAGAGTACGGCGACGAGTTCGAAGAAATAAATTTTTCATCGGATAGAGAAAAAGATTGTTATGAAGAGCTTGCCGAAAGCGTTTGGTTCATCTAACATTTAAGATACGAACGATGAGATTTCGACGTACGGAAAAATCAAAAAAGGCGAATCGGTTAATTCGGTTCGCCTTGAATTTTAAGTTTTAATACTTTATAGCATTTATATTATTGGGGATCTTTATCAACGTCTTTTATCATCTGTACGTAGTCGAGGTTTTCATATCCCAGCCTTTTGTAAAGGGATATCGCTCTTTCGTTTACGGCGGTGACTTCGAGCCTATAACGTACGACGTCGTCTCTCGATGCGTAGACGCGTTCGAAAAACTCTTTGCCAAGTCCCTTGTTTCTGTATCCTTCGCGAATATACAGTTCTTCGAGGAACATCTGCATACCGCCCGCTTCGTTAGAATAGGAGAGCTGTACGAGTCCGTATCCGACTGTCTTTCCCTCGTACTCGAGCATATATCCTTTATAATAGGGAGAGTTATGGGTCACGACCTCGAAGGTTCTTTCAAAGTGACTTTTAGGAACGCTGTGAGACACGGCGGTGGATGAATAGAATTCTTCGCACATAGCGATAAATATTTCTCTGTCTTTTTCTTCTATATCTCTTATCATTATTATTTAGTAATTATCGCGTACCGATTTTGAGATATTTCCGATAGAAGCCGTCTCAAAATTTAATTTTCAAAGCGATAGTATCGCTTTTTGTTATACGTTTTTCTCCCAACATTCCTTGTGATTCTTTACGTAAGATCTCATATATCCGACGATGAGTTTTACTATCCATACTATTAGGACGTAGAAGAGCGCGGACATAACGAGGACGACTACGGATAGAGCGAATCCGCCCCATTTCTCAGCTGTAGTCGCAAGATTCCAACACGCGAACATTTGAACGACGCTTCCCGCGGTCATAAACACGGAGACGACGGCGAGAGCTATCACGCCGAACGCGGCGATAAGAAGTCCCGGAGTTATCAAGAAGATGTCGTTGATAATGAGAGCCTTGCGGCTCATTACTTCATGCTTATATTCCGTCTTTTCTTTCTTTTTTGATATTTCATCGGTATCCATAGCCGCTATCTCGTCCTCTCTTATGAGGAACTCGGGAATGAACGCGGCAGGGAGAGATTCGTCCATATCGGACGGAGGTATTTCTCCGCTTAAAAGATAATCGGATATTATCTTTTCGGGGTCGCCGAAATGTCTTATTATATCGAATTCGCTCTGTCCGAGCTTTATGTATTTATTAAAGAGCGCGGTATAGTGTTCGTCGAGTCCGCTTACGTCGTTTTCCGTGACGCCCTTTCTTGTCGCTTCTTTATTCAGTTCGTCGAGAAATTTTTCAAGCATTATAAAACCTCCGATTTGAGTAAACATACGGCCTTAGAAGATATGCCTTCCTCTCTGCCGACGAGTCCGATACCTTCGGTAGTGGTCGCGGATATGTTGACGCTTGTTTCGTCTATGCCGAGAGTATCGGCGAGTTTTTTCGCCATTAGCGGGATATAGTCGCGAAGTTTTGGCTTTTCTGCCATGACGACCGCGGAGATATTAACTACGCTATAGCCTTTCGCGGTTATTATCCTATATACTTCTTTAAGTAGAGATATGCTGTATATGTCCTTATATTTTGCGTCGTTATCGGGGAAAAGCACGCCGATATCTCGCTCTCCCGAAGCGCTCAGCATGCTGTCCGTTATCGCGTGAGTCAATACGTCGGCGTCTGAATGACCTAAAAGTCCTTTCTCGTGAGGTATGTCGATGCCGCCGAGTATCAGCTTGCGTCCCTTGACAAGGCGATGAGTGTCGTAACCGATTCCCGAGCGGTAGGAGACGGGCAGATCCTCTTTCGAAGTTATCTTGACGTTATTTTTATCTCCCGATACGAGTTTTACGCCGCCGAAGAATCTTTCGAATACCTGCGTGTCGTCGCTCAGCGGTTCGTTAAGACGCGAGTATGCGTATTTGAGTTTTTCGGTATTGAACGCCTGCGGAGTTTGTATGAGCGCATATTCGTCTCTGTTCGGAGTCGAGTCTATTTCGCCGTTCAGGACGCGTTTTATAGTATCGGTAACGGGAATATAGAGCGTCGCGCCGCCCGTTTCTTCTTTAGCGGCGTCTATCACGCTCTTTATGAGCTTGTCCGTAACGAACGGCCGCGCCCCGTCGTGGATAACGACGTATTCGGCGTCGCCGTCAACGGCGTCAAGTCCCGCTTTCACCGATTCGCTCCTGCTTTCGCCGCCGACTGTTAAGACTATCTTTTCGTTATCGCCGAAGAGTTCTTCCATACGGAGCCTGTCGGCTTCGTTATATACGACGATTATCTTCGTTATTTCCTCGACGGAGAGAAAAGCTCGCACCGTCTTTACTATGAGCGGAGCGCCGTCTATCGGATAAAATATTTTGTTATAGCTTAGTCCCGAGCGTTTTCCCACTCCTCCGCACGGAATGATCGCGTTTATCAAACTCATTCTCCTTCGGTTCTATTATCCGATAGCGTCGGATAAATAATATAATAATTTTTGTCGGTATATAGCGCAAAATATCGAAGTTCGATATTGCCGCCGCCGTCGCTGCGAAATATAAAGCGGGGCGGAGGGAAGTCCTCGGATATCAGTCGTTATTTACGGTTGCCGCGTTTTATAGCGTCAGCTTTTTATCTTGTCCGTCATTATTTCGTACATGGACGCAGTATCTTCTTTCTTTGCGTTTTCGTTTATCGACAGTATGCGGAAAGCGAAGAGCTTGTCACCGAAAGCTATCGTAACTTCGTCGTTTACGTTGACAACCGTTCCCGCTTTCGCCACGCGTCCGTTTATCGTGACGCGTCCGTTGTCGCACGCTTCGTTCGCAACGGCGCGGCGTTTTATTATTCTCGATACCTTAAGATATTTATCAAGTCTCATTATTTATTACCTCTTCTATCATCGCGTCGAGTCCGTTTAGGTCCTTGAGATAGTATTTGTAGTTTCCGGAGTTGTTCTCTCTTACCAGAATAGCCTTCATTCCGGCGTTTATGGCGCCCTTTACGTCGGCGTTGAAGTTGTCGCCTACCATGACGTTTATATCGTTTTCGCGACCGTAAACGGCTATTTTGAATATGGCTTCGTTTGGCTTTTCATATCCGACCTCCGAAGAGAGTATCACTCTGTCGAATTCGTCTATAATGCCGAGCTTAGTTATTATTTCACGGGCTTCGGGCACGTGATTTGAAAGAATATTTACGCTATAGCCCAGCTCTTTTAATTTTTTAACGGCGGGCAGAGTATCGCTAAACAGCCGCCAGTATCGAATATCGGCGAACCTTGATGGGAACTTGTCAGCGACGCGTCTTGCGGTGGCTTCGTCGGTAAGACCCTTTTCGATAAGACCTTCGATAAGGAAGTCCTTTGAATTCTGCCACCATTCTTTGCCTTTGAAGAATTCTTCATGGCTGAGATCGGGTCTGTTCCAAGGGTAACCGTTAAACGTATAAAAAGGGCGTATATCTTCGCGTTTTACGACTACGCATTCTTCGAGAAGGAGCTCTCTTACGGTATCCGTCCACATCATGATGCGGTAGGCGAGCGTCATATCAAAATCGAAATATATGTTGATAGCCATAGTTATCTCCTGCGGTTACCGTATTCCCATAATACCGTTACCATTCTCGCCGCTTTCAAGTCGCGAAGACGGAGTTTGCGGAATTATCCGTTTTTCGCCTTACGCGCATAGGCGGATCTACGCCGCTCGGCTCGTTATCGGCAGTTACTGTATATAAAAGGCGACTATATATAAATATAATAAACAATATATATTGTAGCATAGCGAGAGGTGACTGTCAACATATACAGCCCTGAAGAATTACGCTATAAGTCGAGAGTTATTTGAAAAATGCGTCGTATTTTATGGGATGATGCCGAAAAATATAAGAATTTAATTAAAATTCTTTAGATATCAATAAAAATTCGCTTGACTTGCTTGAAAACACTATGATACTATTTACAGTGCATAATTATTGTATAAGTGGTATACTGCCCATTTGGATATCATGAGCGTAATGGGTAAGGGGAATATCGCGTTTTACACATTTTATTGGCAAAATTTGAAAATAGATTTTTTAAGGAGCGTGACATATGTCTCAGGATCAAATGCTTAAGAAAGTTAAGTACGGAAATACCGAGAGATTTACATTTTCGAAAATCGAAGATACTCTCGACATACCGTATCTAATTGAGTTGCAGAAAGACTCTTACAAGTTGTTCCTCGAACAGGGCATAGGCGAGGTTCTTGCCGATTTCAGTCCGATCGTTGACTTTTCGGGAAGATTCAAGCTCTATTTCGACGGCTATACTCTCGAGGGCGAGAGCAAGTACGACGTTCAGGAATGCAAGAACAGAGATGCAACTTATGCGTTGCCGCTTAAAGTGAAGGCGAGACTCGAAAGAACGGATACGGGTGTCGTTACCGAATCGGAAGTATTTATGGGAGATATTCCTCTCATGACGGAGAACGGTTCGTTCATAATCAACGGCGCGGAGAGAGTTATCGTCAGCCAGCTTGTCAGAAGCCCAAGCGTTTATTGCGGTTCTACTCTCGACAAGTCGGGCGTAATGCGTTACGACGCTACGGTAATTCCGAACAGAGGCGCATGGCTTGAATTCAAACAGGACAGCAACGGTATTCTTTGGGTCAATGTCGATAAGAATAGGAAGATATCGGGAACTACTCTTATGAGAGCGCTCGGTTTCGGTACGGACGAAGAGCTCAAGGAGTTATTCGGAAACGACGAGACGATAGAGCTCACTATCGCTAAGGATTCCGCGCGCAACTCGGAAGACGCTATGATAGAGCTTTATAAGAGACTCCGTCCGGGCGAAGTGCCTACTATGGACGGCGTAAAGGCTCTCATCAATAATACTTTCTTCGACGCGAGAAGATACGATCTTGCAAGAGTAGGAAGGTATAAGTTCAATAAGAAACTGTCGCTCGCAAGACGTATAACGGGCTTCACGCTTGCCGAGGACGTTATCACCGAGGACGGCGAAGTTCTTGCTACAAAGGGCGAAAAGGTCAGCGAGAGCAAGGCTTGGGAGATACAGAACGCAGGCGTTAACGTAGTATATCTCGAGAGAAACGATACTAAGAGCGGCGAAGAGAAGAAGAGATTCAAGACGATAGGTAACGCTACCGTCGATCTTTCCGCGTACGTAGACGTCGATCCGAGAGAACTCGGTATTTTGGAGCACGTATATTATCCGACGCTCAAGAAGCTCCTCGAAGCCTCAAACGGCGATGCTGAAGCGCTCAAGAGCCTAGTTAAGGAGAATGTAGAGGAGCTTGTCAAAAAGCACATCACGCTCGAAGATATAATAGCTACGGTCAACTACAATATAGGTCTTTGCCACGGTTTCGGCAGCGTCGACAATATCGACCACCTCGCTAACAGAAGAGTGCGTTCGGTCGGCGAACTCATGACCAACCAGTTCAGACTGGGTATCACGAGACTCGAGAGAGTAATAAGAGAGAGAATGAGCAATTCGTCGGACGACGAGCAGAAGGCTACTCCGCAGTCTCTTATCAATATAAAGCCGGTAACGAGCGTAGTAAAGGAATTTTTCTGTTCTTCGCAGTTGTCGCAGTTCATGGATCATTACAATCCTATAGCGGAGCTTACTCATAAGCGTAAACTCTCGGCTCTCGGACCCGGCGGTCTTAACAGAGAGAGAGCAAGTTTCGAAGTACGTGACGTCAACTATACTCACTACGGAAGAATATGTCCTATAGAGACGCCGGAAGGTCAGAACATAGGTCTTATTTCGTCGCTTGCAACTTATGCGAGAGTCAACGAATACGGCTTCATCGAAGCTCCTTACAGAAAGGTCGATAAAGAGACGGGTATAGTCACCAAAGAAGTGCATTACCTTCAGGCTGACGAAGAGGACAAGTACGTCGTAGCTCAGGCTAACGAGCCGCTTACCGCGGACAGCAGATTCGAAAGACCGCGTGTTAACTGCCGTTACAGAGAGGATATAAAGGAATACGACGCAAAAGACGTCGATTACATGGACGTTTCTCCGAAGCAGCTCATTTCCGTCGCTGCGTCGCTCATTCCGTTCCTTGAGCACGACGATACGTCGAGAGCGCTCATGGGTTCTAACATGCAACGTCAGGCAGTTCCGCTCATCAAACCTCAGGCTCCTATAGTCGGCACGGGTATGGAGAACAAGATAGCGTACGATTCGGGCGTTATGGTAGTGGCGAAGAACGACGGTATCGTAGGATACGTCAGCGGCGACAGGATTAGAGTCGATATGCCTAGCGGTCAGAGCGATACATACGAATTGCTCAAGTTCAAGAGATCCAACCAGGGCACTTGCATCAATCAGCGTCCTATAGTAAAGAAGGGAGATAAGGTCGTCAAGGGCATGATACTTGCCGACGGTCCGTCTACCGATAACGGAGAGCTTTCGCTCGGACGTAATATTCTCATAGGCTTCATGTCGTGGGAAGGTTATAACTACGAGGACGCTATCCTCATTAACGAAGATTTGGTAAAGGACGACGTATTTACGTCTATCCATATAGAAGAGTACGAGACCGAAGCCAGAGATACGAAGCTCGGAGAGGAGCAGATAACGAGAGATATTCCCAATCTCGGCGACGACGTGCTCAAATATCTTGACGAGGACGGTATCATCTGCGTGGGCGCCGAAGTTCACTCCGGCGATATTCTCGTAGGTAAGGTTACGCCTAAGGGCGAAGCCGATCCTACTCCCGAAGAGAGACTTCTCAAAGCTATATTCGGCGAGAAGTCGAGAGAAGTAAGAGATACTTCTTTGAGACTTCCTCACGGAGAGAGCGGTATCGTCGTGGATGTTAAGGTGTTTACGAGAGAGAACAAGGACGAGCTCGCGCCGGGCGTTAAGAAGCTCGTGCGTATCTACGTCGCTCAGAAGAGAAAGATTTCCGTCGGAGACAAGATGGCGGGACGTCACGGTAATAAGGGCGTCGTATCGAGAGTGCTTCCGAGAGAAGATATGCCGTTCCTCGATAACGGTCAGAGACTTCAGATAGTCCTCAATCCTCTCGGCGTTCCTTCGCGTATGAATATAGGACAGGTCCTCGAGGTGCACCTCGGACTCGTTGCGAATATGCTCGGCATCAAGGTATCGACTCCGGTATTCGACGGAGCTTCGGAGAACGATATTCAGGAGCTTCTCGTGGATAATAATCTTCCCAATAACGGTAAGATCAAACTCTACGACGGAAGAACGGGCGAAGCGTTTGAGAACAGAGTAACCGTCGGTTACATGTATATGCTTAAACTTATCCACCTTGTCGACGACAAAATCCATGCAAGAAGTACGGGACCGTACTCGCTCGTAACTCAGCAGCCGCTCGGCGGTAAGGCGCAGTTCGGCGGACAGCGTTTCGGAGAAATGGAGGTTTGGGCGCTCGAGGCTTACGGCGCGTCGCATATACTTCAGGAGATATTGACTGTCAAGTCGGACGATATCGTAGGGCGTGTAAAGACTTACGATTCTATAGTCAAAGGCAACAGCATATCGGAGCCGGGTATCCCCGAGTCGTTCAAAGTTCTTATCAAAGAGTTCCAGTCTTTGGCGCTCGACGTTAAGGTTCTTACCGAGGACAAGGAAGAGATCGGTTTCAGAGAACTGACCGACGACGATTACGATACGTCTCACGATAGAGAGCAGGATTATAAGGAAGTTGACGTCAGCCTTTCGATGAACGACGACGATGAAGACGACGATGACTTCAGTCTCGATCTCTTCGGCGGCGACGAGGAAGACGGATTCGACGACGTGGGCTTGGACGATGACGAAAGCGATTCATTCAGCCTTTTCGACGACGATGACAATGAGTAATAGGAGGTAGCGAATATGTTTGAACTCAACAATTTCGATTCGATACAGATAGGAGTTGCTTCTCCTGACAAAATCAGATCTTGGTCGCACGGCGAAGTCAAAAAGCCAGAGACTATCAATTACAGAACGCAAAAACCGGAGAAAGACGGTCTCTTCTGCGAGGTCATATTCGGACCTACTAAGGATTGGGAGTGTCACTGCGGTAAGTATAAGAGGATAAAGTATAAGGGTATCATCTGCGACAAGTGCGGAGTTGAAGTAACGAAGAGCAAAGTTCGCCGCGAAAGAATGGGTCACATCGAACTTGCCGCTCCAGTATCGCATATATGGTACTTCAGAGGCGTGCCTTCGAGAATAAGCATAGCGCTCGATATGTCGCCGAAAGACGTAGACAGCGTTATCTATCTCAATAAGTTCGTCGTTCTCGATCCCGGCGTTACGAAGTTTACTAAAAAACAGGTCATAGACGATAACGAAATGAGGAGCGCGAGAGCCGAATTCGGAGCCGACGCTTTCCGCGTCGGAATGGGCGCAGAAGCCGTAAAGGAACTGCTTTCCGAGATAGACCTTGATAAGGAATCGGAAGAACTCAAGCAGATCGTTGCCACCAGCACCGGTCCGAAGAGAGTAAAGACGGTGAAGAGACTCGAGGTCATCGAGGCGTTCAGAATATCGGGCAACCGTCCCGAATGGATGATACTCGACGTGCTTCCCGTCCTTCCGCCGGAAATACGTCCTATGGTCCCGCTTGACGGCGGAAGATTCGCAACTAGCGATCTTAACGACCTTTACAGAAGAGTCATCAACAGAAATAACCGTCTTAAGAAACTAATTGAGTCGGGCGCGCCCGATATTATAGTCCGTAACGAGAAAAGAATGTTGCAGGAAGCTGTCGACGCTCTTATAGATAACGGCAGAAGAGGTAAGGCGGTGACCGGTCCGAACAACAGAGAACTCAAATCGCTCTCCGCTATGCTCAAAGGTAAGCAGGGTCGTTTCAGACAGAACCTTCTCGGTAAGCGTGTAGACTACTCGGGACGTTCGGTCATAGTCGTCGGTCCGGAGCTCAAAATGCACCAGTGCGGTCTTCCTAAGGAAATGGCGCTCGAACTTTTCAAGCCGTTCGTTATGAAGAAGCTCGTCGATTACGGAAAGACTCAGAACATAAAGAGCGCTAAAAAGCTAATAGACAGACAGGATCCCAAGGTTTGGGATATACTCGAAGAAGTTATACAGGATCACCCCGTACTTCTTAACAGAGCTCCTACGCTCCACAGACTCGGTATTCAGGCTTTCGAGCCCGTGCTCGTAGAAGGCAGAGCTATAAAACTTCATCCGCTCGCGTGCGGCGCGTTCAACGCCGACTTCGACGGAGACCAGATGGCAGTGCACGTTCCGCTTTCATTGGAGGCGCAGGCAGAGGCGAGAGTTCTCATGCTTTCGACTAACAATATACTCAAACTTGCAGACGGCAGACCTATCGTTTCTCCGTCGCAGGATATGGTCATCGGTTCTTATTATCTTACTATAGTCAATCCGAAAGCCGAAGGCACAGGAAGATGGTTCTCGTCTGCGAACGAGGCTCTTATGGCTTATCAGCTCAAGGAGATAGAGCTACAGGCAAAGATACACGTCAGGATGGAAAAAGAGATCGACGGCGTTATGAAGAGCAAGATCATCGAGACCACGGTCGGTAGAATAATATTCAACCAAGCTATACCGCAGGATCTCGGATTCGTCGACAGAAGCGATCCAGAGCACATGTTCGATCTCGAGATAGAGGACAGAGTAGGAAAGAAAGAGCTTTCGAAAATAGTCGACAAGTGTTTCCAGCTCAAGGGCGCTACCGCAACGAGCCAAGTACTTGATAAGATAAAGGCTCAAGGATACAAGTACTCTACTCTCGGCGCAATAACGACGAGCGTATTCGATATGAATCTCCCTGAAGACAAGGGCGCGATAGTCAAAGAGGCTGAAGCTCAGTCGCTCAAGATAGAGCAACAGTATCAAAGAGGCAGACTTACCGACGAAGAGAGATATAATCAGACCATCAAAGTATGGCAGAACGCGAAGGAGAACGTAGATAAACTCCTCAAGGACGCGCTCGGCGAGTTCAACCCGATATGGATGATGGCTCACTCCGGAGCCCGCGGTAACATGGGACAGATATCGCAGCTTTGCGGAATGAGAGGTCTCGTCAGAGACCCGTCAGGTAAGATAGTCGAGCTTCCTATCAAGTCGTCGTACAGAGAGGGACTAAGCGTTCTCGAGTACTTCATATCGTCGCACGGCGGTAGAAAGGGACTTGCGGATACAGCGCTTAAGACGGCTGACTCCGGTTATTTGACGAGAAGACTCGTCGACGTAGCTCAGGACGTTATCGTTAACGAAGAGGATTGCGGAGATACCAAGGGTACTCTCATCACGCCTATCATGAACGGCGGTACGATAATCGAAAATCTTGCGTCGAGAATAGACGGAAGATATACGGTCGAAGACGTAGTTGATTACGCGACGGGCGAAATTATCGCTCCTAAAGACACTATGATCTCGCCTAGCGTGGCTAAGCAGATCGAAGATATGGTCATGGCGCGCGTGAACGACAAGGAGTCGAGAGGCGAAAAAGTAACTAACGAAGACAGAGGTATAAAGATAAGGAGCGCCCTTTCCTGTAAGACTAAGCACGGTATCTGCGCTAAGTGTTACGGCAAGAATATGGCGTCCGGTAATCCCGTTAAACTCGGCGAAGCCGTCGGCGTTATAGCGGCTCAGTCCATAGGCGAGCCGGGTACGCAGCTCACGATGAGAACGTTCCACTCGGGCGGTGTCGCAACTGCGGACGATATAACTCAGGGTCTCCCGCGTGTCGAAGAATTGTTCGAGGCAAGGAAGCCTAAGGGCGAAGCCGTTATCTCCGAGATAGCAGGCAGAGTATCCGTAAATCCCGATACGAGAACAGTTACGGTCACTCCCGTTCAGGGCGACGCTAAGGAGTACAAGATAGCCTTTACTCAGAAACTCGTAGTAAAAGACGGAGATATAATCGAAGCAGGTCAGGAACTGACGCAAGGTTCTATCAATCCGCAGGATATGCTGAGAGCGAGAGGCGTTAGAGGCGTTCAGGAATACCTTATGAATCAGGTTCAGATAGCGTACCGTACTTCCGGTGTCGAAACTAACGACAAGCACGCCGAGATCATCATAAGACAGATGATGAGAAAGGTCAGAATAGAGGATTCGGGCGATACGAATATGCTCCCCGGCGAACTCGTGGATCTCTTCACTTTCGAAGAGGAGAACGACAAGGTTCTTACCGAAGGCGGCAGACCTGCAAGAGCTAAGAGAACTCTTCTCGGTATCACAAAGGCGTCGCTTGCTACTGATTCGTTCCTGTCTGCGGCTTCGTTCCAAGAGACCGCAAGAGTACTTACGGAAGCCGCTATCAAGAATAAGATAGATAATCTCAGAGGACTCAAAGAGAACGTTATTCTCGGTAAGCTCATCCCTGCAGGTACGGGTATGAAGATATATAAGTCCATAGGCGTTCAGTCCGCAGAACAGAGCGAAAGCGTTATCGTCGAGAATAGATCGCACGAAGAGCAGCTCAAACTCGAGGAAGATATCGAGGACTAAAAGTCGATATTAAAATGCGTCGCGAAGCGTTACGCTTCGCGGTCTACAACTGAATATCCATTCTATTTAGAGTGTCGGAGGGAACAGACCCGAGGAAGGCACAGCAACCTGATCCAAGGTGCTAAATTCTGCAAGATATTTGTCTTGGAAGATAGAAAACATCGCTACATATAGCTATCTTTCGAGAAAAGATAGCTATATTTTTCGGAGGACATATGAAGAGATTATTTACAAGCGAAAGCGTAACGGAAGGACATCCCGATAAAGTATCCGATCAGATTTCGGACGCAGTTTTGGACGCGTGCCTAAAGGAAGATCCTATGAGCCGCGTCGCATGCGAGACGTGTTGCAGCACAGGATTCGCTCTCATTATGGGCGAGATAACGACGAAGGCGACTCTCGATATACCGTCGATCGCGAGAGATGTCATACTCGATATAGGTTATAACGACGCAAGCATGGGATTCGACGGCAATACTTGCGCTATTGTGGTGAGTCTTGATAGGCAGTCTTCGGACATTGCAATGGGCGTTGACAGCGCTCTCGAGAACAAAGAGAATAGCGACGGCAAGGATAAATATGACGAAATAGGCGCAGGCGATCAAGGTATGGTATTCGGATATGCTACAAACGAGACCGATTCGCTCATGCCTATGCCGATATATCTTGCGCATAAACTGACGAAGAGACTTACGGAAGTCCGCAAGAACGGAACTCTTCCCTATCTTCGTCCCGACGGTAAGGCGCAGGTAACTGTCGAATATGACGAGAACGACAAACCTTCGAGGATAGAGGCGATAGTCGTTTCGTCTCAACATTCCGACAGCGCGCATACCGATATGTTAAGACACGACATAGAGAAGTTCGTAATAAGAGAGGTCATTGACAAGGATCTTATCGATGAAAATACCAAAATATATATCAATCCGACGGGACGTTTCGTCATAGGCGGACCGCACGGGGACAGCGGACTTACGGGACGTAAGATAATCGTTGACTCGTACGGCGGTTACTGTCCGCACGGCGGGGGAGCGTTCAGCGGAAAGGACCCGACGAAGGTAGACAGAAGCGCGTGCTACATGGCTAGATACGTCGCTAAGAATATAGTTGCGAGCGGTATTGCGAATAAGTGTCAGGTCGATATCGCGTACGCTATAGGCGTTGCAAAACCCGTATCGGTCGAGGTAAATACCTTTGGAACGAGCAAGCTCGGCAACGACAAGATAAAAGAGATAATAGGCAAGGTGTTCGATTTGAGACCCAGCGCTATAATAGACGCGCTCGATCTAAGGAAGCCGATATTCAGAAAGACAACCAACTACGGACATTTCGGAAGAGAAGGCTTCAGTTGGGAGAAGACCGATAAGGTCGATGCAATAAAGGCGCTAATTAAGTAAGGGCAATCAACTATTACTTGTACCAAAAGACGAAGGAGCAAAGTTTCCTTCGTTTTTTATTTCAACATTGTGACAATATTGCATTGAGTAAGGTGTATTTTTGTGGTATAATCAATATTAAATAAGTGTTGTATCAAAACGATGCGGCGTTGAATCTCAGTATAACGAAACAGTCATAAGACTTTTGTTATGAGTTGAGAGCGGTTACTATAAAATAAGTCGCAACTGAGTTTTTGCAAGATTATTTTCAGTTATTAGATAAGGAGTCGTAGATGAAATTTTCCGGTACTGTCGAGAGCGTAATATTTCAGAATATAGAGAACGGTTACAGCGTCATAGACGTGAGCGTTGACGGTTTTTTGTATACGGCAGTCGGGAATATGCCGCCTATGAGCGAAGGCGAGAACGTTGAGATAGACGGCGAAATAAAGGAGAATCCAAAGTACGGCGAACAGATAGCTGTAAGATCCGTAAAGAAACTAATGCCGAATAACAAAGAGGGGATGATAAGATTTTTATCGAGCGAATTGTTTTCAGGCGTAGGGTACGTGTTGGCGACAAGTATCGTTGAAGCGTTCGGCGACAAAACCTTCGACGTCATTGAAAAAGAACCTCTTTTACTCGCTAGGCTAAAGGGCATCAATATAAAGAAAGCTATGCAGATAAGCGACGCTTTTACCGGCAACAAAGCTATGCAGGAAGTTATAGTCGCCTTTTCCGCATACGAAATATCCGTTGCTGTAGCTCTTAAAATATATAAGGCGTACGGAGCGAACGCTGTCAAGAAGGTCGAAGAAAATCCCTATATTCTCATCAACGACATAGAAGGGATAGGATTCAAGAAAGCCGATAAGATAGCGATGAGTCTCGGTATAGAAAAGGACAGCGCGTTCAGAATAAAGGCAGGTATATGCTACGTTCTCAGCGAAGTCGTTGTAAAGAACGGACATACGCATCTGCCTAAAGACATATTGATCGCCGAGTGTCTCGATATTTTGGAGCTTCAAAGAGACGAGTATGAAGAGCTTATCGTCAGCGCGATCGACGAGCTCGAGATAATAGGACGCGTCACGCTCATCGATAGAGACGGATATACGGCGGTGATACTTTCAAAGCATTATATAGCGGAAAAATCGATAGCGACAAAGCTGGTCTATATGATGAATCATACGCCGCCGTTAATGCTCGATATCGACGGCGATATAAAGGAATACGAGAGGATCAACGATATAGTTCTTCACGAAAATCAAAAACTTGCGATAAAGAACTGTTTAAGAGCGGGCGTCAACGTAATAACCGGCGGACCCGGAACGGGAAAGACCACTATAATAAGGTGTATAATCGGCATATTAAAGTCGCAGGGATATACCGTATCGCTTGCCGCGCCTACTGGAAGGGCCGCGAAGAGACTTAGCGAAGCTACCGGAGAGCAAGCCAAGACCGTTCACCGTATGCTCGATCTCGATTTTAAGGACGGAAAGGGGTATTTTACGTATAACGAAAACTTCCGTCTTTCCTCCGACGTTATAATCGTCGACGAAGTCAGTATGTGCGACGAATATATGTTTAACGCGCTCATAAAGTCGATCAAGAACGGCGGTAGGCTCATTATGGTAGGAGATAAGGATCAGTTGCCGTCGGTCGGGGCGGGCAACGTTCTTGCGGACATAATAGGCGCGGGCGGCATCGTTCCCGTCAGCTATCTGACGCAAATATATAGACAGGAGAACGACAAGAGTCTCATCGTCGAAAACGCGCACCGCATAAATAAAGGCGAGATGCCTAAGATAGACAATTCGAGCAAAGATTTCTTTTTCGATATGAAGAGCTCTCCGAAGGATATAGCCGACGCAGTGATAAGTATGGTCACCGAACGTATTCCCAAATACAAAGGGGTACATCCAAAAGATATTCAAGTCCTGTGTCCGATGAAGAAGGGAATAGCGGGCGTCGAACATCTCAACGTTATGTTGCAAGAGACGTTAAATCCACACGATATATCAAAAAATGAGGTACATATAGGCAACTTTTTATTGAGAGAAGGCGATAAAGTAATTCATACGGTCAATAATTACAATCTTGAGTGGATAAAGCTCGATGATATGGGCGATACGGCGGAATCTGGAGTGGGAGTCTTTAACGGCGATATCGGATATATCAAAAGTATCGAAAAGAATAACGGCAAGACTACGCTTACCGTCGAGTTTGACGATCTGCGTATCGCGAAGTACGACTCCGAAGCCGCGTACGATCTGTTGTTGGCGTACGCGATAAGCGTGCATAAGTCGCAGGGCTCTGAGTTCCCGATAGCGATAATAGCTGTCACGGCAGGCAACTATATGATACTCACGAGAAACCTTCTGTATACGGCGGTCACGAGAGCAAAGGAAATGGTCGTCCTTATAGGAGACAAGGATAACGTAGCGAAAATGGTGCGTAACAATTATACGCAGAAGCGGTACAGTATGCTGAAAGATTTTATTATAGAGGAAAATTCGAGAAGATGTTAGAGGGGATAAAAAAGCTCGTAGGAGGTATTCTCGACGCCGTTTTTGTGGATAAGTTCAACTGCATAGCGTGCGACGAAGAACTGAGAGACATAACAAAATACGGGATTTGCAAAAGCTGTCGGGAAAAACTCGAGCCGAGCGGCGATAGAATATGCCAAAAGTGCGGAAAGAAGATGAATAACGAGGCTAAATACTGTTTGACGTGTCAAAACTACGATCAGGCGTTCGATATTGCTCGGTCGTCGTTCGTATACGACGGCATAGCGAAGAAGCTCGTTCACGGTTTGAAATTCGGCGGCAAAAAGTACGTTGCTAAATATCTTGCGGAGTTTTACGTAGACGCTTACTTTTATTATGAAATGTCAGCCGACGTTGTGGTCGCTGCGCCGATATCTAAAAAGCGAAGAAAGGAAAGAGCGTTCAATCAGGCGGAAGAGATAGCGAAGGTCGTTGCCGAAAGGCTTGGCATAGATCACGTTGCGAGCGCTCTCGAGAAGACGAAAGAACTTTTGCCGCAAGAGGCGTTCGGCGGTAAAGAAAGAATAGAAAACGTCAAGGGCGCGTTCAGTCTCGGAAAAAATAAAGACTTAATCAAGGGTAAAAGAGTTCTCTTGATAGACGACATTTTGACAACGGGAGCTACCGCAAGCGCGGCGAGTCTTGAGCTTAAAAAAGTCGCTAAAGAAGTGAGCGCGCTCGTATTCGCTTCTCCGATAAATAAGATCGAAAGCGTAACGAAAGACGTATCGCGGTAGATTTGAAACTTTAGTTATGAACTTTGAAATGAAGATACGAAATATCTTTAGATTTAGATTTGTATACGGCGGTTTTAGGAATATCGCCGTTTTTTTATTGATAAAACGTTTTACGCGATCAATTTTTTTACTAATAAGTAAAATCACGAGTACGAACGAAAAATCATTTCGGTATGCGGTTTGTTCGCTATTGTGTCGAATATTTTTGATTTTGCAGGTAAAATTTAGGTATAACTCCGCTCTTAATTTGATATAGCTTGACATTATTTGGTAAGTATTATAAAATTAAAAAATAAAGCCAAGACGTACTATCTGACGGACGGAGATCGCGTTCGTCCGTTAAAAAGTCTTTGTTTGAATATAAGAATTATAATATCATAGAAAATTTTACGTAAAAACGTTCTTGCGAGCGGAGGTAGTTATGGGAATATTAAGCAAAATTTTTGCGAGTCAGAATACTAAACAGATAGATAAATTGAAGAAGATCGCCGATAAAGTCATGGCGTACGAAGAAGAATACGCGGCTTTGGACGATAACGCGTTAAAGGCTAAGACGGAGGAGTTCAAGGCAAGATGCAACGAGGGAGAGAGTCTCGATTCGCTGCTTCCCGAGGCTTTCAGCGCGGTTCGCGAAGCGTCGAGGAGAACGCTCGGAATGATGCATTATTACGAGCAGGTCATAGGCGGCGTCGCTCTTCATCAGGGAAGGATCGCAGAGATGATGACGGGAGAAGGAAAGACGCTCGTCGCTACGCTTCCCGTGTATCTCAACGCTCTTACGGGTAAAGGCGTTCACGTCGTTACGGTCAACAGTTATCTTGCCGCAAGAGACGCCGAGTGGATGGGGAAGATATATAAATTTTTGGGTCTTACCGTCGGAATATCCGTAAACGGTATGAGCCATGCCGAAAAGCAGAAGGCTTATCTTGCCGACATTACTTACGCGACGAATTCCGAGCTCGGGTTCGATTACCTAAGAGACAATATGGTAATATCGAAAGAACAGAGGATACAGCGTCCTTTGGAGTTCGCTCTTATCGACGAGGTGGACAGTATTCTTATCGACGAAGCACGTACTCCGCTCATAATATCGGGACGCAAAAATAATTCCAACGACGATGACGAGAGGAAGATATATATTGCCGCGAAAGATTTCGTAAAGACGCTCGACGAGAGCGATTACGCGATGGAGAATAAGGACAAAACAGTGCGTCTTGAAGAGAGCGGCGCAAGAAAAGCCGAGGAATTCTTCAAAATCGAAAATCTCGGAGATATCGAAAATCAAGATACGTTTTTCCAAATCAACAATGCGCTCAAAGCGCGTTTTGCGATGCGCCGCGATAAAGATTACATCGTCAATAACGGACAGGTCATCATAGTCGACGAGTTCACGGGAAGAACGCTGGAGGGCAGAAGATATTCTAACGGTCTTCATCAAGCGCTCGAAGCTAAAGAGGGCGTCGAGATACAGGTCGAGAACAAGACTCTCGCCACGATAACGTATCAGAATTTCTTCAGATTGTACAATAAACTCGCAGGTATGACAGGTACGGCAAAGTCGGAAGAAGACGAGTTCAAGGACATATACGGTATCGAGGTACTTACGATACCTACGCACAAACCTATCGAAAGATTCGACGAAGCCGATGAGATCTATCTCAGCGAAGAGAACAAGGTAAATGCGATCCTGGAGGACATAGCGGTATGTTACGCGCTTGAACAGCCTGTTTTGATAGGTACGGTCAACGTAGATTCGAGCGAAATGTATTCGAGCCTTTTGGAGCGTATCGACGTCAAGGATGCTCTTAAAAGGAATAAGTTCATACAGTACTTTTTAGAGACCGACGAAAAGGATTGGGGCGTTAGAGACGGCTACGAAGAAAGACTTGCGGCAGTTACGAGAATGATCCTCAAAGAGGATAAGAGAATAAACGTAAGAGGGATAAAGCACGAGGTTCTCAACGCTAAAAATCACGAGCGCGAGGCTGATATAATAGCTCAGGCGGGACGTAAAGGAAGCGTCACCATAGCTACCAATATGGCAGGACGAGGCACCGACATCATGCTCGGCGGGAATCCGGAACATCTTGCCAATCAAAGACTGCTAGAAAAAGGCTACGCAAAAGAGGATATAGCCGTCGCAAATTCTCACGTTCAGACGGACGACGAGAATATTCTCAAGATACGCGGCGAATACAACGAACTTTACGCCGAATACAAGAAAGATACAGACGCAAATAAAGAAGAGGTCATAAAGCTCGGCGGTCTCCGTATTATCGGTACGGAACGCCACGAAGCGAGACGTATAGACAATCAGCTTAGAGGACGTAGCGGAAGACAGGGAGATCCCGGTTCTTCGGTATTCTATATCGCTCTTGAGGACGAGATGTTTAAGAATTTCGGCGAGAAGGGAATGATCGATAAATTCCGCATCTTCGCGGAAGAAGACACCGGCTATCTTGTCAAGAGCCAGATGGTATCGAAAGTGATAGAGGCTACTCAGAAAAAGGTCGAGGGACGTAACTTCCTCAGCAGAAAGACGGTGCTCAAGTATGACGGGATCGTCAACGCGCAGAGAAGAGAAATATACGCGGAAAGGAATAGGATAATAGACGGGGTCAACGTTCACGACAAGGTCGTCAATATGATGAAAGAGCTTGCCGATAAGTTGGTGAACGATCTTGTAGACTATACCGTCGACTGCTCAAAATGGGATTACGACGTTTTCAACGAGACGATAGCGTCTAAACTTCTTAGCGAAAATACAGGTATCGTCACCTACGAGCTTGCAACGAAGCGTAAGATACACGATGCGGTAAGAGACGAGGTAATAAGACAGTACGAAGAGAAGGTAGAGAGATTAAAGGCTGTCGGCATCGACTTTGACAGAGTGGAGAGAGGAGTACTTCTCGATACTATGGATAATCTATGGATAGATCATATGGATAGTATGGACGCGCTTGAAAAGGGCATAGGACTTCGCGCGTTTGCTAACAAAGATCCTCTTATCGAGTTCCAGAGAGAGGGAACCGATATGTATAACGATATGGTTTCGCATATACGGAGCAGTGTGGCGACTATCTTGGCGAAGTGCAATATTTCCGAAGAAGTGACCTTCACGCAGAGAGCGGAAGAGACGTCTACTAATGAAAGAAGCGCTGCGGAGGGCGAAAGTAAAGGCAAGAGACGCGTGAACGTAAAGCGTCAGCCGGAGAAAGCGGAGAAGGTCGAGACCTATGTCAGAAGTCAACCTAAAATAGGTCCTAACGACCCATGTCCATGCGGCAGCGGTAAAAAGTATAAGAAGTGTTGCGGTCAGCAGTGACATATAAAAGCGATCGATCATAAAAGCTCATAATAACTATGATAAAACATAAATTACCGCGTCTAGTAAACGTGATACTCTTGAATTTATTTATTTGAGGTTTGAGAGTAGTGTAATTTAGAAACAAACTTGAACTCAGTAGACTTTTATATATATTACGATATGGTTTGAGAGTAGTGTAATTTAGAAACAAACTTGAACTAGGCTTTTGAAGGGGCGTATTCGTGTTGGGTTTGAGAGTAGTGTAATTTAATAACAAACTTGAACATGGGTAGCGTCTGAAATATGCGGACAGCTGTTTGAGAGTAGTGTAATTTAGTAATATACTGGAACAAGTGAAGTGGTTACAAAATGTAACCGGTTGTTTGAGAGCAGCGTAATTTATTAGCGATTTATTTTCGGGCGATAAACTGTGAAATTGTGTTATTATTAAAAGACGGCAGAGCGATGTGTAAGACGCTCTGCCGTATTCTTAACTTTTGTTTTATAAGCTGTAGTTTATTCGAACTGTACGTGTTCTTTTATCGTATCGGTAAGCGCGGAATAACCCGCTTTCGAAAGGTGAAGACCGTCGACGGTAAAGTCTTTTTTCAAATTGCCGTTCTCGTCTTTCAGCGTCGACGCCGTGTCGATATAAGTATAATCGTAATAACGGGCGTTGCGTTCGAGTTCTCGGTTGATCGCGTCGATGTTCTCGTTCGTTCTGTTCTTAACAACGTATTTCGAAAGAAGATTAGCGCTATTGTTTACAGGGAGAATACTCTCGACGATTATCTCCGTAGTATCGGAAAAGTATCGTATATGCGTGACTATTTCCATGATATTGTTCACTATTTCGCTGTTAGTGTAATGATGCGCGATGTCGTTGGTCCCGACGAGTATTATAACGCGTCTCGGAGCTAAAGACATAACGTTCATGGTCAAGCGGTCGAGCAGTTCGTAGCTCGTCTCGGAACTTATACCGCGATTGACTACGTTATGACCTTTATAGAATTTGTCAAGATCGTACATTTCCGTTATCGAATCTCCGAAAAAAACCGTTGAATCGCCGGAAACGTATTTGTTTTCGACATTATAAATATCTTCTTTGATGTTCTTATCTATCTCGCTCGTAAAAAATATCTTAAACGTGTTGTTCGTCGAAAGCGTCGCTATAAATAGCGCGGCGAACGCAAAGAACAAAATCATAATAATGATGAACACTCGCTTGATACGGATATCAGACATACTTTCTCCTTGATATACGATTATTTTTCGATACAATTATAACAGAATACGTCAGCCGAGTCAAGCGCAACGCATCAAAGATCGTCCGCGTCCTGTACGGGTATTTCGTATTCGTCTTCCGAAGGAACGCCCGTATACGAGCCGTTAGGGTCGAACGGCGACGAATAATTTTTTTTGTTTTCCATAATATTCACCTCTACGTCTATAGTGTGTACGCAAGGATGGAATTTTATAGATAGAAAAATATGTAATTTTTTGATCGTCTCCGACGCGCGCGTATTTTTAGGTAATAATTTCTACGCGCTAATATATATAATTAGGTTGTATTTTCGCGGCGGTTACTGTATACTGTAAGAGATAGTAAAATTAAAAATATTATCCTATATTACATAAAATCGTAAAAGAAAACATAGAAACGGAGATTTGTCGATGAGAGCAAACAGAATTGACAGGGTAGAAAGAAGTAATCACTGCTGTCTAAAATGTTGTATTACCGTAGTTATACTTATAGTCGCGCTTTTGGCGGCGTCGCTTGTAGGCGGATATTTTGCATACGGAAAGTTTGTCGAGCCGAAGCTCGGCGTCGGATTGTTCGACGTTATGAAGATACTTTCGGGATTATATAACAGCGACGAAAAGAAGATAGTCACCAATCCCTATTCGGCGGAGGATAGAACTGCGTTTTACGAGGGATTCGAGAACGCGACCTATCTGACGCTTCCCGACGATTTTACGATAGCTAAGCTGATCAGCGGCTATTTTGACTTTTCGGGACAGGAGAACGGATCCGATAGCGGAGACGGGTCGGATAAGGACGTAAGTTTCGAAGGCGAAAACGAAGGCGGCGGATTGAACGACTTCACGACGGGCAACGGTTACATAGACAGTATACTCAAAGAATTGAAGTTCGATTTTTCCACGCTCAAGGGCTATAACGGCGGCGGAAGCAAACTTAATATTACTGATAAGCAATTCGCGGCGGTCATCAACGAAGTCATGACAGAAGCCGAGATACCTCAGCTCAAAGAGATAGAGAATACGATAGGCGTTCCGCTTAAGGAGCTCATCAGGGTAAGGCAGATTGACATTAACAAATCTACCGAGGAGAAGAAAGACGTCGAGATGTCGCTTGTCATAGAGGTAGTACTTAGAGACAACGTAGCGGATATACTTGCGAAAGTATCGCCTGACGTTCCGAGTATCGCCGCGACGCTCGCAAAACCCGTCATACCGAAGAAGATATTTGTCGGCGCTACCGTATATCCTTACGATGCGGAGAGACAGCCCAGCTTTTTCTTTAACAATATTTCGGGAGAAGTCTACGAGGATCTGTTGACTCTCATAAAGAACGTTTCGTCCCTTACGGGCGGCGGTTTCGATATAGACGCGACGCTGCTTAAGGTATCGGAAACTATTTCAAAGACGATCGGTACTATCGAAGGATACGTAGGTGAGCTCAACTTCGTCGAGAGCGGAGTTAGTATCGATCCCATAGAGCTCATAATGAAAGCTCTTAAGATAAATACCGCAGATACTCCCGCCGAAAACAGGATAACGAGCGAAGATTTCCTCTATATGGTAAAGTATATACACGGAGCGGATAACGCGATACTAGATTCCGCTAACGTCGACGAATACATCAATAACAACGTAGGCTCCGAGAACAGACCGACAGAAGGCGACTTCATAGCGCTTAAGACCGATCTTTCGGATGCGTACGGAATAAGCGGCATATCGGAATGGACGGCAGTAGATTTTTATAAGCGTTACAGCGAGATACCTTCGAGCATAAATATCGTAGACAGCAGACTTTACGAAAGGACGCAAGCTGAGCTCAAGGTCAAGAGCTTTATTACAGACAACGCGCTCGCGTACGTGCTAAACGGCATTATCAAGAGCGGAGACGAGAGCGTAGGGGTCAATCTTCCCGTCGATATTAACGTCGAGGCTTTCGATATGTATAAGAACGGAAGCGAAAACAGAATGAAGATAGTTGCAGGTATCGATACGGCAGGACTTATAGGCGGTATGATATCGAAAGAGAGCATAATATACAATCTCGTTACGTCGATCATTCCAAAGCATCTATATATAGAGATAGACGTTGCGGAGGGCGCGAAAGAAGGGTCTTCGTCGAACGTTATATTGAACTTTATAGAGGGAGACAACGGAGCGGTAGCGACGAAAGAAGCGTTCAAGACTCTCTCTAGCATAATGGGAGTATTCAGTCCCGATATAGCGGCGAAGCTCGACATCGATAATATAGTAAAGACGGTGGAAGAGTACGTCAATAAATTCCTCGATATACTAAAGGGAAAGGAAGAAGATAACGGAACGGCTCCCGCGGCGTTCGCTGAAGATAGCGGCAAAACTACTCTGCCGAATATCGAAATAGTAGAGGGCGGCATCAGTCTTCCGACTGTATACGAGATAATACAGCATTACTCAAAAAGCGAAAGCGGAGTCATAGAGATAGCCGATATAGAGGATACGTTCAAACATCTTTATACCGTGGAGAGCGTACCGAGCGGTACCGACTGGAATATAACTACGGATATACTCGACAGCGGATTCGTAGTAAGGGAGCTAGAGAACAAGCTCTATGTTAAGAACGAAGCCGATCCTGATAACGATAACAAGAAGCCGTACAGAGGAGACAATCTCATCGAAGCGATTTCCGATATGGGAACGCTTATAAGCGGCGGAAATATAACGAATATCGTCAACGTGAACAAACTCATCTCGGATACGCAAGGCGGCGACAAGTACGATACTCTTAGGATGTATCTCGAGGGTAAGGAGTTGGCGGCGCTCATCAATTCCAAAGTCAACTTTGCAGAGATAGCGGCTTCTCTTCCGTATTCGGATATGAGAGCGGTATACGCAGGTTCTGCGGAGCAAGGCAAGCTCGAACTCATAATCGGCGGACACGTATCAGGCGAAGCGACGGGTCCTATGGGTATTCCGTATAGCAATCTGTTGCCTAATGACGTATACGTCAGAGCTATCGTAGACTTTAACGGAGAATACGTGACGAAGGTACTAATCAACGATATCAAAGAGAACAATAAGACGACTGTCGAGAGAATACTCGGCGGATTGACCGAAAAGAGCGGTATGTTCGCCGAGATGGAAGAAAAGATAAAGACCGAGCTCAAAAAGACGCTTGACGGCGAAGAAGGCTCGAACGGCGGAATAACCGCGACCGTAGGAAAATTCTCAGTTTCGGAAGACAGGATAAATATCGAAAAGAATATATACGATATTCTCTATGATAAGTCGGGCTTTACCGAAGAGGACGATATATCCGGCGGACGCGAGATATACGCGCTTCTTTCAAAGATGTACGATGCTTCGTCGCTCGGCGGAAGCGGTTTTGAAAATGCGGCGGCAAATACAGGAAGGTTCGAAGAGACGCTTAGAAACGGAGCTTATCTCAAGACGGAGAACAGAGCTGAGGATATGAAACTGACCGAGTGGCTTTCTACCATCTCGTCGAGTTATAAGAGCAACGTAGATTTTGCAAGACTCGTTAGCGAAGAAGAGCAAGCGAAAGATATGAGAGAGCTTGATATCAAACTCTACGCTGAAGAGTTGGCGTATCTCATGAGTAGCGAAATAACCGTTTCGCTCAGCGGTTTCGAAGAGCCGAAGATAGTAAGGGCTGAAATAGAGAAAACGGATGGCGAAGGACGCGTTATAGCGTATCTCAAAGCGGTGAAAGCTAAGGCATCTCCCGATGACGATGATAACGCTAACGGATTTAGCGAGTTCATGCCGAACGAGATATACATAAGAGCCGTCATTACCGACGTTGCAAACGCCGCAGAAGGAGAAAAGAGATTCAAGGCGGAGATATCGTTCAACGCTCTCGAGTACTCCGATATGCCGAAAGTAACGGCTATACTGAATAAATTCGGCGCAGGCGTTAATATCGACGATATCGCGGATAAGTCTGCGTCAACGATGCAAGATACGGTAACAAAGATAGAAAGCGGCGGATTTAGGCTAGAATACGAGCCTAAGAGCGAGGATAACGCGGGAAGTCTCGGTATGGGTACGATATTCGACATAGTAGCCTCGGCTATTTCGAAAGAGGACAAAACGCATACGGGAGAGACCGTTAGAAGCGCGTTCTATAAACTTGCGGGCGGAGAGAGCGTCGATAAGATGACCGATATGAACGGCAACGCTATCGATATCGATGCTTATAATAAAGATACCGATGCGTCCGATCACTTCGCGTTCACTACCGAGGGCGGACTCGGCGTGACGATGACGGATATGTACTTAGCTCAGATACTCAAAGAGAAGATAGCTAATACCGGCGTTCTTACGCAGTTTGCGATAGTTACGGGCGAGAAACTCGGTTTCTTAAAGGAGAATTACCCTGTCACTCTCGGCGAGAGCGAGACGAATTATATCGTTGCGACCGTTTCGGTGAGCTCGGATAGGATAAAGAGCGGAGATGGCGAAGAGGTAAATGCGATAGTTCCGAATAACGTTTACGTTACGCTCGTCATGACTGTGTCGGGCGAGATACAGTTCTTCATGGCGGATATGAACGCCGACGAAATGAGCGTAATGACGAGTTTCGTAAATTCGGAAGAGATGAACAAGATAAGAGACGATATAAAGAGAGAGATATTCGAATTGGTTATTCCGGTTGAAGTTCTCGGAAATACCGTCAATGTAACGCTCGGAAACGTTATCAATAGCGACGCGACCGTATATTCTACGAGCGACGTTGAAAATTCGGTAGGTAAAGTTACCTTCGCCGTCGCTAATTGAAATACGCGGAATATCAGTATAACGATTTATATCATAAGAGGTAGATATGAGACACGAACCTAAATACAAGGTAGGAAAAGCAATGCTTGCCGGCATAATATTCGCTTTCTTAAAGGGCGGTATGAAAGCGGCTTCGAGACTCGATTCGAACGTTAAGGAGCTTATTGATACCTTTCCCGAAGGATATGTGATAACGCTTCGCATTTTGCCGTATAAGCCGTGTATGTCGATAAAAAAGTCGAACGGAAAGTTCGTCGGAGCCAAAAGGGAAGATACTCCCGATCTGGAGATAGCGTTCAAGAATATCGACGTCGCGATACCGTATCTTATCGGGAAGCGGAGCATAAGAGACGCTTACTGCCGTTCGTCTATAGTTACTCGCGGAAGCGTAGGCGATACCGTGGCTCTCGTCGAGTGTTTCAATATCGTAGAGAACTATCTTTTTCCTAATTTGATCACGTCTAAGATCCTTGACGGCGGCTATAAAAAGCAGGTTTCTTCGCTTCGTATGTATCTCGGAGCTATATTTGGGGTGTAAAATATGTATTTTGAATTTATAGACAACGTGAGAATGTATTTCGGCGAAGGCTCGGTAGAGAAGGTCGGCGAATATTTCAGCCGTATCGGATCGGAGCGTCCTCTTTTGATATCTGGACCTGTCATAAACAAGGTCGGTCTCGTCGATATCGTTACGAAAGACCTTTCAAAAAGCGGAGTGAAGATAAAGGCTATATATATCGACGTGCCGAAAGATTCTTCGGTCGAAGTCGTCGAGGAGCTCGTCGATATATACGTTAATAACAACTGCGATTCTCTGATAGCCTTGGGCGGCGGTTCGGTAATAGATACGGCAAAGGGCGTTAAACTGCTTCTCGAATCCGAAAAGAGCAGTCTTTTCGATATGCAGGGCATAGACAATCTTAAAGCGGGAAAAGGTATTCCTTTCGCGATACTTCCAACGACTTCCGGAACAGGCAGCGAAGCGACGAAAGTCGCCGTAATTTCGGATACGCAAAATCACGTAAAACACGAATTCATATCGGAAAGACTTCTTCCCGACGTTACCGCGATAGATCCGCGTTTGACGCTTACGCTTCCCGTAAGGGCGACGGTATCGACCGCGTTCGACATGCTCACTCACGCGATAGAAGCGTTCACGTCGGCGCAAAAGAATCCGATCAGCGACGCGTTCGCGTTGAAGGCAATGGAGTTATTTAAGGAAAACTTCTTTATAGCTGTCTCGGATACGGGCAATAAGAAGGCGAGGCAGGGCATGGCGGAAGCGTCGCTTCTTGCGGGTATCGCGTTCTCTAACTCGATGGTAGGACTCGCGCACGCGATAGGACATTCGCTCGGCGGAGCTTACGGTATCAGCCACGACGTCGCGATGATGATACTTCTTCCCGAAGTAATGCGTTTCAATCTCGACGCGCTCGATAAAGAATACGCTACGGCTCTATACCATATAGCGGGCAGCGATATGTATGCTGAGACGCCTCCCGAAAGAAGAGGAGCTATGGCGATAAAGTTCATTGCCGACATTATCGCTGAATATTCCGCAAATTACGGCATTGCGCTTAAACTCAAAGATCACGGCATCACCTCGAGCGATATAGAAAAAATCGCGGACGGAGCAATGCGCGACGGGGCAGTGCTCGCTAATAAAAAACGAGTTAGAAGAGACGACGTTATAGCCGTGCTTAAAGCGGTAATGTAGAAAACAGGAGATACGAAAATGGAATTTTACGCAAAGAGCAAGATACTCTCGGGCGAGGACGCGCTGTCTAATCTTGTGCACGAGCTCAAGATGAAGAACGTTATGCGTCCTATACTCATAAGCGAAAAAGTCGACGAATATCCGTCTTTTATAAGAAAGGCGCGCGAGGCGTTCGATAACGATAAACTAAAGGTTCCGTATATCGCTCTCATAAAGGGAGAAACGGCGAACGCAGATACCGTTGAGACTATTGTTGAAAAGTGCAAAGAGGTCAACGCCGACGCCATAGTCGCGATAGGACGCGAGAGCGTCATAGATACCGCCAAGATAGCGCGGGAGCTGCTTCGCGCGAAAGTCAAGTCGGTAAAAGACATAAAGAGCATATGCGAGACCGACGGCGATATGCCGCTTGCCGTTGCGAGCGTATTCGTCGGAACGGCTACGGAAGGAAGCAATACCGCGTATATGTATGGAGAAAATGAGAAGATAAAGTTTGTTTCTCCTAATTTGACGCCTGAGTTTATCGTTATCGACGACAAGTTAGCGTTAAATCCGCACAGGAGAAGAGCGGCAAGCAGCGTCATGTACGCGTTGGCTCTTTCCGTTATAGCGACGATAGGGAAAGACTCGAGTTTTGTGAGCGAGGCTACGGCGAGAGCCGCTATCGGGTTCGTCGTCGGCGCTATTGATAGGCTCAAGGAAGGGACGAGGGCGAGAAAGCTGTTAAAGAATATCGCCAACGCGTCGGTACTTGCCGGTATCGCGTATAACGCGGTCAAGAACGATATCCTTTCAAAACTTAGCGTTACCGTGAGCAGAGAGCTTCGTATACCGTATTCTAAGACGTATTCCATGCTATTCCCGCACTATTACGAATATTTGATAAATAATGATATCAATAACGAAGAGAGATATTCATCCGTATTGCTTTCGCTAATAGGCGAAGAGAGATACGCGTTCGTTCCCGTGAGCCGGAGAGTATCGGATTCATATAAAGCGATCAGGAATATCATAGATTTTCTTGAAGACAAGAGCGGATTCAGATACAATCTAAGCGATTTCGGTATGAAACTCCCGGCGATAGAGAAGATAGCGAAAGAAATGGGAAAGTACGGTGAAGACGCCGCCGATATGGCAAGATTTACGCTTTCGAGAACGTATTGAATTTTACGTTATCAGATAATTCGTCTGAGTATCGAAATAAATCTTTAGTTGAATTTTAATAGAGGACATATGATGAAGGTAATTGAAAACAAGAATTTTCCGAAAGAAAGAGATCTATACGGCGTCGAGAACGTCCTTATCAAGAACTGTTCGTTTGACGGCGAAGAGGACGGAGAATCGGCGCTAAAGGAAGCGAGAGACGTAAAGCTCGAGTCGTGCTATATGAATCTGCGTTATCCGCTTTGGCACGATAACGGCGTTATGCTCGATAACGTGACTATGACGGACAAGTGCCGCGCCGCGCTTTGGTATACCGAAGGGGTCGAGATCAAGAATTCGCATCTTCTCGGCATCAAGGCTCTTCGCGAATGTAAAGACGTTAAAATATCAAATAGCAGGATAGTTTCGCCCGAGTTCGGTTGGAAGAGCTCCGATATAAAGGTAGAAGAGAGCGGTATCTCGAGCGAATACGTATTTTTGATGGCGACGGATATATATATGGATAACGTCGACTTTAAGGGAAAGTATTCCTTTCAGTACGTTAAGAACGCGCTTATAGAGAATAGCGCGCTCGACACGAAGGACGCGTTCTGGCACTCTTGTAACGTTACGGTAAAGAATTCGGTGGTAAAGGGAGAATACCTTGCGTGGTATTCCGAGAACCTTACGCTCATCAACTGCAAAATAATCGGAACGCAACCGCTTTGTTACTGCAAGAATCTCAAACTCATAGATTGCGAAATGGAAAACACCGATTTTTCGTTCGAGTACTCCGACGTCGACGCGACGGTTCGCGGAGATATTGTATCGGTAAAGAATCCGAGAAGCGGAAAGATAGTCGCAGATTCCATAGGCGAGATAATCTATACCGACGACAGCAAGTACGATTGCGAAGCGGAGATAGCGATACGCTGATATGCTTTATACGATAGCTTTAGCCTGAATAGGCTCTCTATCTGCTACTTTGGAAAGTTGAGTATCAATATAAAAATCTATATCGGATAAAAAATAAAGCGTGATGTAAAAATCACGCTTTTGTCGTTTTATCGATCTTAAACTTCGATTGCCTTGCTTTTTATTTCTAAGCGGTCGCTCTTTGCTATCCGTTTATCTTATAAAGAACGAAGAAATCACGGACATTGCCGCAGTATCTGTCTGACCGGGAGCAGGTATGAGGTTCTTGAAGAAATCAAGGATCCTGCTGAGGTTGTTGCCGTAGAATATCTTGTTGAAGATGTCGAGTTCGTAGATGAATCCGCTGATCTTGCCTTCTTGGATATACGTGATAACTTTTGACATGAAGGAGAAGCCGGACATCAAGTGTATCAGGTGGAACACTATCAATATGAACAGCGCTCCCGTCACGAGACGAAGGAGTCCTCCGAAGAACCTGTCGTAGAATCTAACGTAGCCTTGAGCTACTGCTTTGAGTATGATAGCGGCGATGATCCTCATAACGAGCAGCGAACCTAAGAAGAGGATAGTTCCCGAAAGGAATAGTACCGTAAGGTGAGTATACGCGCTAGATACTACGGCGCCGAGAGTGAGCCCGCTTGCGACCGTAGAGAAAACGGCTTGATGCAGGAAGGACGGCACGAGCATAGCTTTTAGCGCGTCGGTGATTATCATCGAATCGGCGATATTCTCCGTCACGACTATAGCTTCCGCTCCGTTTCCGACTATAGTTCCGCCGGCGAGCGGATTCTTCGCGACCATCTTGAATATAAAATCGTTTATAGTACTAAGAGCCGAGCCTTTGAACACTATCGCGGAAAAACGTTCCGCAAAGACAAATCCGACAACGAGCGCGACAATCAAAGTAAGGGCTTTGGAAAAAGTCTTCCAAAAACCTTTGACCAGACCGATTATAAATGCAAGTACCATTATAGCAAGTATTGCAATGTCTACATAATTAATACTCATAATAACTTACCTCATTTTTCTTTCTAAGAGAGCGATTTTTCACGACCCCTTACGTTTCAAACAAATGATTATGCTACATAAAATATACTATATATCAGCAAAAAAATCAAATTTATTTATCTACAATTTTCGCATATGCGCAAATTATTTTCAAATACAATGATTTTGTATCGAAAATTTCCATTTTATTCATATTTTTCGAATGTATAAATTATTTCTCATGCGGAGATAATTATCCGTGTCAAATAAGGAGAATCTTGATCTATGAAAAAAGAAATTGTAATTTTGTGTATAGGAAGCAGTCAGATAACGGGAGACAGCGTTGGACCTATGGTCGGCGATCTCCTCAAGGAAAAGGGAGTGAGAGCGTACGTTTACGGAACCATGTCGAGACCCGTCAACGCTAAGAATCTCGAAGACTATATAGGAATGATAAAGGAACACCATACGGGTTCGCTCGTTATGGTAGTCGACGCTACCGTCGGCGAAGAGGGAGATATAGGCGAAATAAGGATCAACAGGAACGGCGTCAAGCCGGGCGGAGCGGTCAATAAGGATCTTCCGAGAGTGGGCGACATAGGAATATTGGGAGTCGTCGCAAAGCGCAGTAACAATCTCGTCAACGCTCTTATGGGAGTCGACGCTCTTTTGGTAAGGAAGATAGCCCGCAGAATAAGTTCGCTCATAGTATCGACGCTCGGAGCATGACGAAGGCGATCTTTTTGGGGAGATCGAGGAGCGAGACTTTCTTACGGAGCCGTCAGAGTCAGTCGATAAAGGTAATATTCGTGTAAAAAGGTCGCATTTTTGAAAAATGTATTGACTATCCACCCGATTTAATATAATATATTAGGGAGCGAAGAGCCGAAAAAGAGTTTTTCGCTCCGTAGCTTTAAGATGAAGCTACTAATTCCAGCAATAATTCGGAGGTCCGGTGTGAAAAAAAAGAGTTCTATATTCACTTGGGTGGCTGTCGTTATCCTGACGGTGTTGCTCGTCGTAGTTATGGCAACGCTGCTGTCAAATCAGAATAAGCCTAAGGATATCAGTTATTTCGGCGCAGACGGCATAATGCAAAAGATCGAAAACGGAGAAGTAGATTCGATATATATCGAAGGTAATTACGCGTACGTTCTTAAAAAGGGCAGCGATATCAACAAAAAACATTTTCCGAAGAGAGCGGACTACAGAGCCGTTGTCGACGCAAGATTCCTAGAGTACTTTAAGGAAATACAGACGGGAGAGATAGATCTTCCCGACGGCGTTGCCGTTCCTACGCTCACTCTTGCCAATCCGTCGTCAAATTCCGCGTGGACTTCTTTGATAATTCCCGCGGTAGGGCTCATTCTTTTACTCGTTCTTTTCTTCGTAATGTACCGTCAGAGCGCGAGCGCCAACGGCAAAGCGCTCAGCTTCGGCAAGACTAAGGCTAGGCTAAATACCAACGTTAAGGTAAGATTCAGCGACGTAGCGGGCGCAGAAGAAGAGAAAGAAGAGCTTCAGGAAATAGTCGAATTTTTGAAGAACCCGAAGAAGTTTTCGGATCTCGGCGCAAGAGTGCCAAAGGGCGTCCTTTTAGTAGGTCCTCCGGGAACCGGTAAGACTCTCTTTGCAAAAGCGGTAGCGGGCGAAGCCAACGTATCGTTCTTTTCGATAAGCGGTTCGGATTTCGTCGAGATGTTCGTAGGTACCGGCGCGGCGAGAGTAAGAGATCTTTTCGATCAGGCTAAGAAGAATATGCCGTGCATAATATTCATAGACGAGATAGACGCCGTCGGCAGACAGAGGGGAGCGGGGCTCGGCGGAGGCAACGACGAGAGAGAGCAGACGCTCAATCAGCTCCTTGTTCAGATGGACGGTTTCGAGCAGAACGACGGCATTATCATAATGGCGGCTACGAACAGAGCCGATATTCTCGATCCTGCGCTCATGCGTCCCGGCAGATTCGACAGACAGATATACGTCAGCGCTCCCGACGTCAAGGGAAGAGAGGCGATATTCAAAGTCCACGCAAGGAATAAACCGCTTGCTCCCGACGTATCGTTCAAGATACTCGCGAGAATGACCAGCGGCTTTACAGGAGCGGATATAGAGAATCTTCTCAACGAAGCGTCGATACTCGCCGTAAGGAGCAACCGTAAAGTAATAGTTATGGAAGATATTCTCGAAGGTATCAACAAGGTGATCGCGGGTCCGCAGAAGAAGAGCCGTATCGTTACCGAGACCGATAAGAGAATAACGGCGTACCACGAGGGCGGACACGCCATAGTCGCGAAGGTATTGCCTAACTGCGACGAAGTGCAGGAAGTAAGCATTATTCCGAGAGGTATGGCGGCGGGATATACGCTCACGCGTCCCGAGACGGACGACTCTCATATCACTAAGAACAAACTTCTTGATACGATCACAATGATGCTCGGAGGAAGAGCCGCTGAGCAGATAATAATTCACGACGTTTCGACAGGCGCTTCGAACGACATAGAGAGAGCGTCGGGTATAGCGAGGAAGATGGTCACGGAGTGGGGAATGTCGGAGAAGATAGGCAATATGTTCCTCGGCGGCGGACACGAAGTATTCGTCGGAAAGGACTACGCGACGCAAAGGGACAATTCCGAAGAGATGTCTAATCTTATCGACAGCGAGGTAAAACGTATTCTCGACGAGTGTTATGCAAAAGCTCTTAAAATACTTGAAGAGAAGAGAAGCGTACTCGACAACATGGTCAAGATACTTTTCGAAAAGGACACCATATATACCGACGAAGTCGAGATGCTCTTCGACGGCGCTTCTACCGAAAGCATCATCGAGTTTATCGACAAGCGTAACGGTAAAAAGGATATGTATAAAAAGAACGATATAAGCGCTCATATCGTCGACGAAAAGACCGGCGAACAGGCTAATGCGGGCGAGAGCGCTAATAGCGACGCCGAAAAAGCCGAGCCGTCGTCTTCGGCAGAAGAGAATAGCGGCGTTTCACAGTCGGAAGGAAACGATATTCAGCAATAAAACCATAGCATATGTATAGAAAATATCATAAGTTCACCGTAAGTCTAAATGGATGAAAAAACGGACTTTGACGATACTTTCGAGCGTATCCGTTTGCTCGACGAAACGTTAGAAAGAGCGTTTCAAAACGTAAATAACAATATATTAAATCTAAGCGGCTTCGCGAAATAACGCGCGGGTCGCTTCTTTTTTCGTTATTTTACTATATCGTTACCACTTTATTGACAAAAGTACGCTCTATAGTTTATAATAAATTAATTATAATAACAAAACGGCGGCGTCGATCCAGACGTTTTCGCTTTTAAGGAGTTATAGATAATGAAACTTGGTGTAGTCGGTTTGCCGAACGTCGGCAAAAGTACGCTTTTCAACGCAATTACTAAAGCAGGAGCGGAGAGCGCGAATTATCCGTTCTGTACTATAGAGCCGAACGTCGGCATAGTCGCAGTCCCCGACGAGAGACTAGACAAGTTGGCGGCGCTCTATAACAGCAAAAAGATAACGCCTACGACGCTCGAGTTCGTGGATATAGCGGGACTCGTCAAAGGCGCGAGCAGAGGAGAAGGGCTCGGCAATAAGTTCTTATCGCATATTCGCGAAGTCGACGCTATAGTACATGTCGTCAGATGTTTTAACGACGACAATATTACGCACGTCGATGGCTCGGTGAATCCGTTAAGAGACATCGAGACCATCAATTTCGAACTCATATTCGCCGACATGGAGAGCGTTTCGAAGCGTAGCGCCAAGGCTAAGACTTCCGCAAAGAGCGGAGATAAAAAATTCAACGAGGAGGCGAAACTTCTCGACAGGATATCTGCCGAACTCGAAAAGGGAGTATCGGTAAGAGCTATGGATTTTACCGACGAAGAGAGAGAATACGTTCACTCGCTGTTTTTGCTGACGGACAAGCCCGTAATATACGCCGCCAATATCGCGGAGAGCGATATTGGGCAGGATGATAATCCGTACGTTAAAGCAGTTAAGGAATACGCGGCGAACGAGGGCGCAGGCGTAGTCGTTCTATCGGCGAAGATAGAAGAGGATCTTGCGAGTATGGACGACGAGGACAGAGATATGTTCAGAGAGGAATACGGCATAGACGAGAGCGGTCTCGATAAGCTCGTTAAGGAATGTTACTCTCTTCTCGGACTCATCAGCTATCTCACTGCGGGAGAGAAGGAAACGAGAGCGTGGACTATAGTTAAGGGAACGAAGGCTCCGCAGGCGGCAGGCAAAATACACTCCGATTTCGAGAAGGGATTCATAAGAGCGGAGATAGTCGACTGGCAAGTTCTGCTCGAACTCGGTTCGTATACGGCGGCTAAAGAAAAGGGAAAGGTAAGGAGCGAAGGCAAAGATTACGTTATAAAGGACGGCGACGTCGTTCTCTTTAGATTCAACGTATAACTGCATTAAGATGATAGCGGCGGCGTTTTGACCGTCGGTTGCGAATGATATGAACGATCGGCGTTGCCGCGACGACTGGTCGCAGCTCGAATATCAGCCGAAAGACAATGAAATATATCGCTTTGAGCGGAAATAAAAAATCACAATCGGGAATAAAGACATGGACTATAAAAAACTGATAGCCGAACTTATAGATATAAACGGCGTAAGCAAAGACGAACTTTACGAACTTATCACTCTTTCAAAGGACGCGAATAACGGAGACTATGCGCTCCCGTGCTTCAAGTTCGCAAAGACAATGCGTAAGTCGCCGGCTTTGATTGCTCAAGAGCTGAAAAACAGCGTCAGACAAGACGACAATATAAAGATCGTCGAGGCAGTCAACGGGTATCTCAATTTTACTATCGACAAGGTGGCTTTTGCCAAGCGGACGCTGGACGAGGTCTTAAGAGAGGGCGATAGTTACGGCGCGTCCGACGAGGGAAACGGAAAGACGGTATGTATCGACTATTCGTCGGTAAACATAGCAAAGCCTTTCCACATCGGACATCTTCTCAATACTTCGATAGGCGCGAGCCTCTATCGTACTTTCAATAAACTCGGCTATAAAACCGTAGGTATCAATCACCTCGGAGACTGGGGAACGCAGTTCGGAAAGCTCATATCCGCTTATAAAAGGTGGGGCGATAAAGAAGATATAGAGAAAAGAGGCGTTGACGGACTGCTTGAGATATATGTAAAATTCCACGAAGAGGCGGAAAAAGACGAGAGCTTGAACGACGAAGCCCGTCGCTATTTTAAGAACATAGAGGATGGCGACGAAGAAGCTCTCGAACTCTTTAGGTGGTTCAAGGAAATAACGATGAAGGAAGTCATGAAGGTATATGACAGACTTCACGTATCGTTTGATTCCTATAACGGAGAGGCGTTCTATAACGATAAGATGGCGCCCGTGCTCGATGAACTCGAGGAAAAGGGTCTGCTCGTTTTGAGCGAAGGCGCGAAGGTCGTCAAGTTCGACGGCGACGAAATGCCGCCTTGTCTGCTCGTGAGACAGGACGGCGCGACTTTATACGCTACGCGGGATATGGCAGCGGCTTTTTATAGAAAAAGAAATTACGACTTTTACAAATCGCTCTACGTCGTGGCTTATCAGCAGAATCTGCATTTCAGACAGGTATTCAAGGTCGTCGAAATGATGGGTTACGACTGGGCTAAGGATATGGTTCACGTCGCGCACGGCATGGTGTCGCTCGAAGAGGGCGCAATGTCTTCGCGTCACGGCAAAGTCGTATTCGTAAAAGACGTTCTCGATACCGCCGTAAAGAAAGCTCTTAAAGTAATAGAGGAGAAGAATCCGAACCTAGAAGGAAAGGAAGATATAGCGGAGAAAGTCGGCGTAGGAGCCGTAGTATTCGCAATGCTCGCGTCGGGCAGGATCAAGGATATAGTATTCGATTACGATAAGGTGCTAGCATTCGAGGGCGAGACCGCGCCGTACGTTCAGTACACTTACGCAAGATGCTGTTCGCTTATAGAAAAGGCGTCCATAGGCGATAACGTAGATTATTCGGCGCTCGACGATCCGTCCGCGCACGAGATAGTGAAACTTATATCGAGACTGAAAGACAGCTATAGAGAGGCGGTAAGGAGATACGAGCCGAGCGTTATGGTGCGTCACGTTATCGACCTTTCGAAAGCGTTCAATAAATTCTATTTCGAGAGCAGGATAATAGGAGCCGAAGAGGGAGTGAAGAACGCGAGACTCCTTTTGGTCAAAGCGACGAAGCAGGTCATAAAGAACGAACTGGAACTTCTCGGTATCGAGTGTCCCGAACATATGTAAGTCACGTATATGTATAAGGAAATCATTGATTTTTCATCTACTTACAAGCGTTTTCATACGCCCGGACACAGCGGAAGAGATATAGACGGCATGATATACGCATCTGCAAAATACGATATCACCGAGCTTAGTTTTTCGGACAATCTTCAGTCGCCTTCGGGAATTATAAAAGACGTAGAAGAGCGTCTTAAGAGCGCGTATTCGTCGCATAGGTCGCTCATCGTAACGAGCGGAGCCAGCGTCGCTATACAGATAGCGCTCCTTATAGCGAAAGAGATGAAAGGCGAGCTTTACGTTTTCGGCAAGGCGCATAAGTCGTGTTACGCGTTCGCGTCGCTGATAGGGCTCGGGATATATAAGATATCGAGCGCAGAAGAAGCGGTATCCGCGGCGGAAAGAGGCGAGTATATATTCGTGACCACTCCAGACTATTTCGGACGCGTAGTCGATATAGATCGTATTCTAGAGAAAAGAAGGAACGGCGCCGCCGTGATAGTCGACGAGGCTCACGGTTCGCACTTTGCCTTCTCGAGACTTTTTCCCGTCTCGAACGCTTCGAGGGCGGATATCACGATAGACAGTCTGCATAAGACGCTTCCCGTGATGACGGGAGGAGCGTGCCTTAACGTGAACGGAGAGTATCTTTCGTCGCTAGCCGAGTATTTCAGGGCAAAAATACATACGACGAGTCCGTCGTATCTCACGATGGAAAGCATAGATCACGCTGTTAGCGTTATGTCAAAGGACGGAGAACGTCTTTATGCGGAGACGTTTGTCAAAGTTAAAGGATTCAAGGAAAAATTAGCGACGAAATATTCGTTTCTCGATAACGCCGACTTTTCGAGAGTAGTGATAGAGACTCCTAACGCGAAACGCGTTGCGAAGTATCTTGAAGACAAAGGAACGTTTATCGAGCTTTCGACGGATAAAGAGATGACGCTCATCGTGACGCCTTATAATGCGGAGTTTCTTGACGCGGTCGCGGACGAACTTCTCGGGTATAGAGAAAAATACGCGGCTGATGAAGAGGTCGCGGAGGACGAGGAGGGCGATGGTTTGAACTTTTCGCTGTCTTCTGCAAAGCGAGCCGTCGGCAGGGTGAAGTTCGTTAAAATCGAGGATTCGGTCGGGAAGGTGTCGGCATCCGACGTAGCGGTATATCCGCCGGGGACGCCTATGATAAGAAGCGGCGATATAATATCTAAAGAAGCGGCAAGCGCCGTTCTTACCAATAGAGAGAGGATAGTCGGTCTGGTCGGCGAAAATATTGCAGTGAGGGAATTATGCGAGGAAAACTGATAACTTTCGAAGGGTGCGAAGGCGTCGGAAAGTCGACGCAGGTAAGATTGCTCAAAGAGTATCTTGTAAAAACACGTCAGGAAGCGGTGTTTATAAGAGAGCCGGGAGGAACTCGGATAAGCGAAAAGATAAGGGATATAATACTGTCGATAGAAAATAAAGAGATGTTCGGCGAGTGCGAACTGTTACTGTACAACGCTTCGAGAGCGCAGCTCATAAGCGAGGTCGTAAAACCCGCTCTTGACGAGGGAAAGCTCGTCGTATGCGACAGATTCATAGATTCCACTTTGGCGTACCAGGGATACGCGAGAGGACTGGGATTCGAATACGTGAAGACGCTCAACGAGTTCGTTGCGAAGGATTGTTTTCCCGACGCTACCGTTTATCTCGATCTCAATCCCAAGGACGCGTTCAGACGCAAAGGCGGAGCGGATAAAGGCGATAGGCTCGAGAGCGAAGCGCTTTCGTTCCATAACAGAGTGTACGAGGGGTACAAACGGGCGAGCGAGATATATTCCGACAGGTTCGTTGTAATAAAGCCGCTCGGCAATAAATTCGCAACTCACGAAGAGATAATAAGCGCGCTTAGAAATAAAGGACTGATCGAATAATGGTAAAATGGCAGAGACTGATAACGGCGTCGACGGCTTTTTCCGTTATTAAAAAGGACATCGACAGCGGACGGCTGTCGCACGCGTATATGATAGAGTCGGGAGACAGCGAGGTCGTAGATTCGTTCATAACTCTTGTAGCGATGACGTTGTATTGCGAGAGCGGCAACGCTTGCGGCGAATGTATAGAGTGCAGAAAGATAGCGGAAAATAACAATACGAATATATTTAGGCTCAAGGGACAGGATAAGAGCGGTAACTTGAAGGTCGAGGACGTCGCCCTCATGATAGAGAGCACGTACGTAAAGCCTCTTGAAGATAACTATATGATATACGCTATCGAACGCGGGGAAAAGATGAGTCCTCAGGCTCAGAACAAGCTGTTAAAGACGTTGGAAGAGCCCGTCGGCAATACGCTCATACTTATAGGAACGACCAATTCGTACAGTATGCTCGATACCGTAAAGTCGAGATGCAAGAAGCTGACCGTCGGCAGATTCCCGATAGAAGAGGTCGCTTGCGAACTTCCGCAATACGGCGAGGACGAGGTAAAGAGAGCGTATGAGATAACGGGCGGCATAGCTTCGAAAATCGAAACTTTGCTCACCGCAAACAGAGATCTTATCGCGGAATACGACGGGGTAAGAGACGTACTTAAAAGACTCAAATCTTCAAAAGACGTTCCGTCTATAGTCGCAGAGATGGGCAAAATTGATAAAGAATACGTAAATAAATTCATAGATATACTCGAAATAGTTTTCGCAGCCGCGCTCAAAGACCCGCTTTCGGGCGGCGAGGCGGGCGGCATTAGCAGGATGAGTATAGTCAACATTGAAAATATCATTAATAAATCGAGAGAGAAGCTTCACTTCAACTGCCGACCTCAAGGCGTAATGGATTACTTGCTTCTCGGGATTTTGGAGGTAAAATTCAGATGCCGATAGTAGTTGGTGTAAAGTTCAGGAATGCCGGCAAGTCGTATTATTTCGATCCGAAAGGGATAGAATTCGGTCTTGACGACGGAGTTATCGTTGAAACGCAGAGAGGCGTCGAATACGGAAAGATAACGATACAGAATATGTCCGTAGACGATAAGGAGATAGTAGCTCCGCTCAAAGAGGTATTGAGACGAGCTACAAAAAAAGACGAGGAGCAGCTGAGAGAAAATATAAAAAAAGAAGAATTCGCTCATAAGCTATGTTCGGAAAAGATCGAAAAACGCGATCTTCCCATGAAACTCGTCGGTACAGAGTATACTTTCGACAAAAGCAAAGCGATATTCTACTTCACCGCGGAGGGAAGAATAGACTTCCGCGATTTAGTAAAGGATCTTGCGGGCGTGCTTCGCGTAAGGATAGAGATGCGTCAGATATACGAAAGAGACGACATCAAAATGAGGGGAGCGCTCGCGGTATGCGGCAGACCGTGCTGTTGCGCGAATCACTTGCCCGATTTTGAAAAGGTATCTATACGTATGGCAAAAAATCAAGGTTTGTCGCTCAATCCCGCAAAAATAAGCGGAGTTTGCGGAAAGCTCATGTGCTGTTTGAAATACGAGAACGACTATTACGTAGAGACTAACAAACTTATGCCCAAGATCAACGCGAAGATAAAGACAAAGGACGGATACGGGTACGTTGAGTCCGGCGACGTTATAAAGCGTACGATAAAGGCGAACGTCGAACTCAAAGACGGTACGCACGAGATAAGAGAATATAAACTCGAGGATATCAACGTGCTTAGCAAAGGTTCGCTTGCCGACGATGTGAAAATCACTTCTGAAGAGGAAAAAGAATTAAAAAAGTTCGAAGAATAATAAATATTTATTAAAGAGAGTTGAAATTCATATGTTTTTAGTGTAAAATATATATGATGGACATTGTGGCTGCGAACAAAAAGGAAGTACGGATACTTTATCGAAGTTCGCGTTTTATGCGTTAAGCAATATGAATAAGGAGAAAATTATGCGTAAAAAAGTTGTAATAGTGATTGCGATCATGCTGGTATCGCTTATGGTATTCGCAGGATGCGGCAATATCAGCGAAGGTAAGGATTACACCATTCCGCTTATCGATCTGGAGAATAAGCCCGAAGGTCTCGATCCGAAATACGACTATCTCTTTGATAATAGAACGATAGTCGATCCCGATAACAAGACCGATTATTTGGCTCATCCCGATTCCATCCTCATAAAGGACGCGAACGGCGAGCTCAATACGATAATGACTATGTTCCCGGAAGGCCACGGCAAGGGTAACGTAAAAGTCAGAGTCAGTAAGGACAAAGGAGCGACGTACAATTTGCCGAGCGACGTGAAGGTGCCGGCTTCTTGGGCGAAGTCGCAGGAGACTCCGACCGTATACAGACTCATATTCAACAAGGATAATATTCCGTCTAACGACGATAAACTCCTCATGGTATCGGGAAATCCGAGTTGGCCGGGCGACGCAAGTTATAAGAAGAACGGTTTTAACGCAAGCGTTTCTTCGGACGAAGGCAAGACGTGGACGGAGTTCGAAACGTTCTACGGAAGAGACTATTTCGGATGGTGGGAATCGTATAAAGTATTCGACGCTATCGTCGCTATGAGTTCGGTTACAAGACTCAAGGACGCTGAGACTCACGAGTGGAAGAACGAGTGGATGGGACTCTTCCACGACAGGAGCTGGAACTGTTATAAAACGATACTTACATTCGACAGCGAAGGCAAGATGCAGTGGTCTTATCCCGAGAAGTATTTTAATAACGAAGACAACAAGTATAGAGATATTCAAATGAGATCGAATATGTGCGAGGTAGAGGTCATCCGTTCCGAAGGCGGAGAGGGCAACGAGCTGTGTCTTATCACAAGATCGAACTCCAAGAAGATAAATTCGCTCATATCTTTCTCATCGGACGAAGGCAAGACGTGGAGCGAACCTAAAGAAACGCCCGCGGCTCTCAGCGGCGAAAGACACAAGGCGGAATGGGTCAAGGACGGCGATAACTGGAGACTTTTCATCACGTTCAGATCTATCGAGAGAAGCCTTGATAAGATAGCTAAATATGCTCCCGAGCTAAAATCCACAGGTTGGATGAGCGAAGGTTGGGTAGCTTGGGTAGGCGACTGGAACGATCTCAAGGAGGGAACGGAAGGCGATTACAGAGTAAAACTCGCGCATACTTATCTTGGCGATGAGAATGCTCCTGTACGCAGCGCGAACGCAGACACCGGTTACTGCGGTAACGTCGTATTCGCAGACGGAACCATCGTTACCAGCTCTTACGGCAGATTCGGCGAGTGGGACAGCAAGGCTAACAGATACGTCAATTCCGAAAAGACGTACATTCTCAGCAAAACTGTCAATCTCAAGGATCTTGACGCGGTAGTCGAGTATTTCAAATCGAAATAAAATATCGGTATCGCGCGGTTCTTTATCGAACGTATGAGTACGTGAGATGAGTAGATTCGCAGAAAGAATTTGTAACTATACGACTATGTAAATGTGTGGAAGTCCTTTGCCGATACCGTCGGCGGGACTTTTGCCGTTTTATAAAAGAGAAGTTTTTCGTTTGGAGCTATTCGCGATAGGGGAAACGACGGCGAAAGACAAAGTTCATTGATAAAAAACTTATCGGACTAATACTTTATTGATTGCGGGAGATGAAGACAATGGCGGATAAAATTTACGAAAACCGCATTGCGGCGCGCACTGTCGAAGAAGGCGAATACTACGATAGCTTGATAGAAGGGGATATGGAGGACGGTTACTTTTACGCCGTCAGCGTCAACGATTCGAAATTTTCGAAAAACAAGCTATTGCGTTCGCGTTTTGAAAAAGTGTATTTGACGGGAACGGATATCGAGGGCGCAGACCTTTCGAATACCGAGTGGCGAGGCTGTAGTATATCGGGGAAATTTACGGATACAAAACTTGTAGGCGCGGTGTTCGACGATTGCTATATAACGGCGGACTTTTCTTCGTGCGATATGAGAATGACGTCGTTTTGCAAGTGTAAGATGAATAACGTGAAGTTTTCCGAGTGCAATCTAAGGGAATCTTCTTTTGGCGAAAATAAACTTAAGGCGCTGAAGATAGTAAGATCCGATATCAGCGGAATAGAGCTTTCGAGAACTTCGTTCAAAGGCGTCGATTTGAGCGGTAACAGGCTCGAAAGTATATCGGTACAGGGCGGCGAACTTGCAGGAGCGAAGATATCATACGAGCAGTCTCCCGTTATCGCGGCTCTGGTCGGAGTTAAGTTGGTTGACTAAAGAACTTTAGCTGTTTCAAGCGAAGCTGCAGAACGTATGGCAATGAATTCGGTCTTGAAAATTAACGAACTTTAACGTACGGTCGCCGGAATAGCAATCGACAGTAAAAACTACATATATGTACGCTTGTATTGCGATATTTGCTAGTTATGATTATCTTATGGCGGTCGATACGGAGAACGGAAATCACAGCCATTTGCAACGATGACTGCAATATTACGTAAATAATGTTTTTTGGATAAGGAGTTTTTATGAAAAAAAGAGTTTCTCTCGTTTTATCTATCGTTTTCATCATGGTGTTCGTGACGGCGAGCTCAAAGAGCATAAGATCTCCGCTTACGATAAGGAAAGATTGCAGTCGAATACGGCTATCCGTTACAGCGTGAGGATACCCGACGGCGTCAAAGTAGTGGGAGTGAAACTTGCAACGGATGAAAAAGACAGTTTTACGGTAAGATTTTCGAACGGTACCGATAATGTAAACGGCGTTCAGTACTTTGACTGAGATCGCGATATTATTGAAAGTGTCCGTCGCTTTTTCTGTAGCGTCGGATATTTTTTATAAAATTCGGGTTTAGTCGACGAATATCGTCGCGTCTTCGGCGGTATAACGTTGGACTTTTTATGATATTATACGCTATAAAATATAAAGATTTATATAAAATTTTGATTAGCTATTGAAATCGCATATAGGATATGGTACAATTAAATAGTAATTATTGGAAAGTCGATTTATTTGTCGCTTGAACGTTATATTCGAGCGGAAATTTATATGATTTTCTATTACAATATTCACAAAGGGGCAATTATGAATAATTCCGATACAAAGTTCCCTATTTACATTTTTCACGAAGGAACGAATTGCGAAGCGTATAATCTTTTTTCGCCGAAACCCGATAAGGAAAGCGGAGAATGGACGTTTACCGTTTGGGCGCCGAGAGCCTTGAGCGTGTCGGTCGTGGGCGATTTTAACGCCTGGGACAGGGGAAGAAATCCCATGACGAAGATTTCCGACGAGATATGGCAGGCGTCGATCCCGAATCTCAAACAGTACGATATATATAAATACAGTATCGAATCCGCGAGCGGAAAGATAACGCTCAAGGCCGATCCGTACGCTTATCATGCGGAGACCGCTCCGCAGACGGCGTCTAAGCTGTACGATATCGACGGTTACTCTTGGCATGACAAAAAATGGATAGCAAAGAGAGATTCGGCGAATCCTTACGAGTCTCCTATCAATATCTACGAAGTTCATCTCGGTTCGTGGAAGCGAAATGCCGACGGTACGGTATTGAGTTACAGGAAGATGGCGGATGAGCTCATCCCTTACGTGAAGGGTATGGGCTATACGCATATAGAAGTGCTGCCTATAGCTGAATATCCCTTCGACGGTTCGTGGGGCTATCAGGTAACAGGACTCTTCGCGCCGACGTCGAGATACGGCACGCCGCACGATTTCATGTATTTCGTCGACAGATGTCACGAAGCGGGCATCGGCGTTATTCTCGATTGGGTAATAGCTCATTTTCCGAAAGACGCGCACGGGCTTTACCGTTTTGACGGCGAACCTCTTTACGAATATACCGACCCTCTCAAAGCCGAGCATAAGGACTGGGGCACGGTCGTATTCGATTACGGAAGAAAGGAAGTCGAGTCGTTTTTGATCTCATCGGCGAATTTTTGGATAGATAAATATCATATCGACGGCATAAGGGTCGACGCGGTGGCGTCGATGCTCTATCTCGATTACGCGAGAAAGAGCGGAGAATGGACGCCGAACAAATACGGCGGCAATTACAATCTCGAAGCTATCGAGTTCTTGCAAGATCTAAACGCCACGATCCTTACGAAGCATAAAGGGATAATGATGATAGCCGAGGAGTCTACGGCTTTCCCCAACGTTACGAAGCCGAGGGATATCGGCGGATTGGGATTCAATTTCAAGTGGAATATGGGTTGGATGAACGATATGCTCGAATACGTTTCGGCAGATCCCTTTTTCAGAAAGGATATGCACAATCATCTGACGTTCGCTATCAGTTACGCATATTCCGAAAATTATATTTTGCCGTTATCTCACGACGAAGTAGTTCACGGCAAAAAGTCGCTCGTCGATAAGTGTCCCGGTAAATACGAGGACAAGTTCAACGGACTCAAGACTTTCTTCGGTTTTATGATGGCTCACCCCGGTAAAAAACTGCTGTTTATGGGCGGAGAGTTCGGGCAGTTCATAGAGTGGAATTTCAGTCAGGGGCTCGATTGGCTGCTTCTCGATTACGACGCTCACGCGCAGATGCAGAGGTTCGTAAAGGAACTCAACAGGTATTATCTATCTCATCGGGAAATGTATCAGCTAGATACCAGTTACGACGGATTCAAGTGGATAGTCGTCGACGACAATTCGCAGAATATCGTTTCGTTCAAGAGATACGACAAGGACGGAGAATATACGATAGTCGTATGCAATTTCTCCCCCGTCGAGAGGAAAAAGTATAAGATGGGCGTACCTGAAAAGAAGATGTATAAAGTAGTGCTCAACTCCAACGGCGAAGAGTTCGGAGGCAACGATACGGGACTTATCAAGTACAAGGCGGTAAAGGGCGCTATGCACGGAGAGGAATTCAATATCGAAATGGATATCCCCGGTAATTCCGTCATATATCTCAAGAAATACAGAAACTAACGGCGTTTTGGCGGCAGACGCTCGACTTCATTCGGGGCGTTTCGACAGGAATAGCCGTTATAACGAAACAAATATTAAGTAATATATAATAAGTTAATTTAATTCAAAAACTAAAACTCGAGGAGTATGGAATAAGGAGGAAATGTAATGTATTCCAATAGAAAAGAATGTGTCGCAATGTTACTTGCGGGAGGACAGGGTACGAGACTTGGCTGTCTCACGAGAGATATGGCAAAGCCGGCGGTGCCTTTCGGCGGCAAATACAGAATTATAGACTTTCCGCTCTCTAACTGCATTAATTCGGGAATCGACACTATAGGAGTACTCACGCAGTATCAACCGTTCGACTTGAATCAGTACATAGGCAACGGACAGCCGTGGGATCTCGACAGACTTAGCGGCGGCGTGTTCGTTCTTCCGCCGTATATGAGGGCAAAGTCGGGCGAATGGTATAAAGGTACGGCTAACGCGATATATCAAAACATAGCGTTCATCGACAGATTCTCGCCCGAATACGTATTGGTTCTTTCTGGAGACCACATCTATAAGATGGACTACGCCGATATGCTGAAGTACCACAAGGAAAAGAATGCCGACTGCACTATAGCCGTTATCGACGTTCCGTACGAGGAGGCGTCGAGATTCGGTATAATGAACACGAATAAGGACGATTCGGTATACGAGTTCGAGGAAAAGCCCAAAACGCCCAAGAGCACCAACGCATCAATGGGTATTTACATATTCACGTGGGCGAAACTCAGGAAATATCTTATCGAGGACGAACACGATAAGAATTCGCAGAACGATTTCGGTAAAAACATTATTCCGAATATGTTAGGAGACGGACAGAAACTCTTCGCGTACAGGTTCAGCGGATACTGGAAGGACGTAGGTACCATATCGAGTCTTTGGGAAGCTAATATGGATATTCTCGACGAGGACAGCGGTATCAATTTGAGAGACCCGAGTTGGAAAATATACGCCAGAAATTCAGCTATCCCGCCGCATAACATAGGCAAGAACGCGCTTGTCCGTCACTCTCTCGTGACAGAGGGCTGTAATATCGACGGTAAGGTCGCTCATTCCGTTATCTCTTCGTCGGTAAAGATAGGAAAAGGAGCGGTAGTCGAGAACTCGACCGTAATGCCGGGCGCAGTAATAGGCGATAACGCGGTAGTTAAGTACTCTATTATCGGTCAGAATGCGAAGATAGGTTCAGGCGCCGTCGTGGGCGGAGATCTTGATTCTCCGAAGAAGGGAGAATGGGAGATAACTGTCGTAGGACCCGACGCCGTTGTCGAAGATAACGGCAAAGTTGAAATAAACGCCATGATAGAGGGAGGAAAGAAAGATGAATAATAATATTATGAGCGTTATCTTCGCAAGCGATAACGAGACGAAACTCAACGAACTCACGATACACAGAACGACAGCTTCGCTTCCGTTCTGCGGAAGATACAGATTCATAGACTTTACTCTTTCGAACCTTGTCAACAGCGGGATAACGACGGTCGGTATTCTCACCAAAAACAACTATTCGTCGCTCATGGATCACATACGAATGGGCAGAGATTGGGATCTCAATAGAAAGAATAACGGTATCGCGGTATTTCCGCCCTACGTATCGAATACGGCGCGTTCTATATACAAAGGTAAGATAGAGGGACTCTACGGCATCATCGACTATCTGGATAACGCTAAAGAGGAGTACATAATCATTACGAACAGCAATATAGCGGCGAACATAGATTACGACGACGTATACGATATGCATATCAAAAACGGCGCCGATATAACTATGTTAACGTATACGGCGAAGACCAATACGACGAGAAAGGTCGTGGTTTCGTCAAAGACGAGAGGAAGAGTCGACGAGCTCCTTATATCGGATACCCCGTCGGATAAAGAGTGCGAAATAGGCGCTAACATATATCTTTTCAAGAAAGACCTCTTGAGAAAACTCGTCGAGGACGCCTATACGAGAGGTTCGATAGACTTTGAGCAGAATATAATTCAAGCTAACGCTTCGACTCTTAAGATATACGCTTATCCCCTTACTGGGTACGTCGCTATAATCGACGATATAAAGTCGTATTATAACGAAAGTATGAAACTGCTCGATACAAAGGAGCGAGACGACCTTTTCTTTAAGAACGGCAAGATATTCACGAAAGTCAAGGACTCCGTTCCTACGGTCTACCGCGATAAAGCCGAAGTTAAGAATTCGCTCATAGCCGACGGCTGCGACATCAACGGCAAGGTCGAAAATTCGATATTATTCAGAGGAGTTATCGTTGAAGAGGGCGCGTCGATAAAGGACAGTATCGTCATGGAGAACGGTAAGGTGCTCAAAAACGCATGTCTCAGCTACGTAATAAGCGATAAGAACGTAACGGTCAAAGAGGACAGACAGATATCGGGCTACGCAACGTACCCCGTCGTTATCGTTAAGAATAAAGAGGTATAAAGAGAGAAACGGCGAAGTTTAGGTCGCTTCTCGTAGAAATAACGGTCAAAAACATTTGAAACGATAAAAAATAATTAACTATAGGTGATATTTTTGCAAATAGTTGCAAAAATAACGAAAAAATGCTTTCCGATTTATTATCTTATATAGACAAACGGTTCGGAAGGTGATATAATATGATAAGATTTTAAGGAGAATAGCGTATGGCAGCTAAGAAGACCAACGGTAAGAGCGCGGATAGCGAAAATAAAACCGTCAAAAAAGCTCCGGCAAAGAAAGTCGAAAGCGAAGTGAAAGCAAAGAAGCCTGTTGATAAGGCTATGGAAAGCATAGTTTGCGAAGAGGTCGCCAAGGTAACGGGATCAGTCGGCGAAGTATCGGGCAAGAAGATTTTGTTCGCGACGTCGGAGGCGGCTCCGTTCATAAGGAGCGGCGGACTCGGAGACGTTGCGGGAGCTTTGCCTAAAGCTCTTAATTCGCTCGGGGCGGATACGAGAGTTATCCTTCCGCTATATTATGATATACCCGCAGATTTCAGGAATACGATGCAGTATATCGGTTCGGTATACGTTACGCTTGCCTGGAGATACCAGTATGCTGGCGTATTCATGTCGAAGCGCGACGGCGTGACTTACTATTTCATAGATAACGAATATTATTTCAAGAGGAACGGTATTTACGGTCATTACGACGATGCGGAGAGATTTGCGTTCTTCTCGAAGGCGTGTATCGAAGTTCTTCCGCTCATCGGATTCTATCCCGACGTTATTCACGCTAACGATTGGCATACGGCGCTCGTCCCCGTATTCCTCGATACTTTCTATAGAGGAAGAGAAGGATATAAGTTCATTAAGACGGTATTCACGATACATAATATCGAGTTTCAGGGAAAATACGGCAAGCGTCTTATTCAGGATATCCTCGGAATGCCCGAAGGCAGCGAACGTCTTGTCGAGTACGGCGACACGGTGAACTTCATGAAAGGAGCTATCGAGAGCGCGTCTGCGGTAACGACGGTATCGTCTACGTATTCTCACGAAATAATGGATACGTATTACGCGTACGGACTTGAAGAAATACTGAGAAACAGAAGTTTCAAATTGAGCGGTATAGTCAACGGTATAGACGAGAACGTATACGATCCTATGAAAGACAAGGCTCTTTTTGCCAACTACTCTCTTGAGACTATTGATAAAAAGAAGGCTAACAAGGAAGGACTTTGCAAACTTCTCAATATCAGCTACAGCGACGACAGACCGCTTATCGGTATGGTGACGCGTCTTACGGAGCAGAAAGGACTCGATCTTGTAACGAACGTTATAGATCAGATGATACAAAAGGGAGCGTATATCGTTATACTCGGAAAAGGAGATTGGAAATACGAGAACGTTCTTAAGAGTTACGAGTCGAAGTATCCCAATAATATGAGAGTTATCATCAACTTCTCGCAGGATCTTGCCAGCAAGATATACGCAGGAAGCGATATGTTCTTGATGCCGTCGAGATTCGAGCCGTGCGGATTGAGTCAGATGATAGCTATGCGTTACGGCACGGTACCTATCGTCAGAGAGACGGGCGGTCTTAAGGATACCGTTATCCCGTTCGATCCTACGAATCTGAGCGGTACGGGATTTACGTTCTATTCGTACAATTCTTACGATATGCTCGACGCTGTTTCGAGAGCTATAGGCACGTTCTATAACAAGACTGAGTGGAACGCCTTGATAAAGAACGGTATGACGTCGGATTTCAGTTGGACGGCTTCCGCAAAACGTTATCTCGAGCTTTATAATAATATCTAAAAGAGTTAATAATTCTGGTATGCACGTTTTTACGGCGTACCGGAATATATTTATAAAGGTTTCTATTCGGGAAGTCATTGCGAAACCGAATGGAGACGTCTTGCGACAGTAACGATGAAAATTATGCAACGACGCTTTAAGATGCGCAGACGATGAGGGGAATCATAAGAGAAAGGAGTATCTTCATGGAAAAAATTACGAAAACACAATTAAAAGCGCTGCTCGACGACAAAGCCGCTAAGTACTTCGGTATCAAGATCGAAGACGCTACCGACAATCAGCTTTATAAGATAATAAGCCTTGTAGTCAACGACATATTGACCAAGAACAGAGTCGAATTCAAGGCGAAGAGAAAGGAAGGCAAGGCAAAGCAGGTATATTATATGTCGATGGAATTTTTGCTCGGCAGATCGCTTCGCAATCATCTTTTCAATCTCGGCATAATGGACAGCGTCGTCGGGATAGTAAAGTCTCTTAAGCGTGATATGGACAATATTTTTGCGATTGAGAAAGACGCGGGACTCGGAAACGGAGGTCTTGGAAGATTGGCGGCGGCTTATATGGAATCGCTGACTAACCTCGATTACGCGGCTACGGGCTTTTCGATTAAATACGATTTCGGTATATTCAAACAGCAGATAGCTAACGGCTGGCAGCTCGAGCTTCCCGACGAATGGCTCGACAACGGCTCAGTTTGGCTCAATCCGAGAGTAGAGGAGACATATGAGGTCAAGTTCGGCGGTGAGGTCGCTCAGTATTGGGAGAACGACAGAATGTACGTTGAACAGAAGAACTGTTACACTGTGCTCGCAGAGCCATACGACATGAATATTTCGGGTTACGATACGAAGTCCGTCAACAAGCTGAGACTTTGGACCGCGAAGGCTCCCGTCGATTTCGATATGCAGCTTTTCTCGAGAGGAGAGTATCTCAAGGCTATAGAGAATAAAGCCCTTGCGGAAAGTATATCTAAAGTTCTCTATCCTGCAGACGATCACATCGAAGGCAAGTCGCTACGCTTGAAGCAGCAGTATTTCTTCGTGTCGGCGTCTATTCAGTCGATAGTAAAGCACCATATAAGAGACTACGGAAAGCTAGACAACTTTGCTGACAAGGTGGCTATCCACATTAACGATACGCATCCGACGCTGTGTATTCCGGAACTTATGAGAATACTTCTCGACGATTACGGAATGGGTTGGGACGACGCTTGGAAGATAGTTACGAAGAGCATGAGCTATACCAACCATACGGTCATGGCTGAGGCACTCGAGAAGTGGCCAGAGCATCTCTTTAGAGATCTCTTGCCGAGGATCTATCAGATAGTTACGGAAATAAATAGGAGATTCTGTCATGATCTTTGGGAAGCGTATCCCGACGATTGGAATAAGATAGCCGAGAACGCCATTATTTCGCACGGTCAGATAAAGATGGCTAATATGTGCCTTTCCGCTTCGCATACTATCAACGGAGTATCGGCGCTTCACTCTGAAATTTTGAAGAACGACGTATTCAACGACTATTACAGAATCGCTCCTATGCGTTTTACGAACGTAACTAACGGTATAACGTACCGTCGTTGGTTGTCTCAGGCTAATCCGCTTCTCAGCAGTTATATTTCGAAACTTATAGGCGACGGATTCCTTAAGAACGCAGACGAGCTGAAGAAACTCGAGCAGTTCATGGGAGACAACGAAACCCTTAAGAAATGGCTCGAGATAAAGAGAGAGAATAAGGTAAGACTCGCTAAGTATATCAAGGATAATAACGGTATCGACGTAGATCCCGATTCGATATTCGACGTACAGGTAAAGAGACTCCACGAGTACAAGAGACAGCTTCTCAATGCGCTCAATATACTCGATATGTACTTCAGGATCAAGGATAATCCCGATCTCGATATCAATAAGAGAACGTTTATATTCGGAGCTAAAGCCGCGCCTTCTTACTATATGGCGAAGCAGATAATACGACTCATCTGCAGTATAGGCAATCTTGTGAATAACGACAAAGATATAAAGGATAAGATCAAGGTCGTGTTCCTTGAGAACTACAGAGTTTCTCTTGCGGAGATAGTTATGCCTGCGGCAGACGTTTCGGAACAGATATCGGTAGCTGGCAAAGAGGCTTCGGGTACCGGAAACATGAAGTTCATGATAAACGGCGCGGTAACTATAGGAACTATGGACGGCGCTAATATCGAGATACACGAGAACGTCGGCGATGAGAACATATTCATATTCGGACTCCTTGCGGACGAAATAGAGAAGATGTACAGAGAAGGTTACGAGCCTACTCATTATTATAATAACAATCCGCGTTTGAGACGCGTTATCGACGCTCTCAGGAACGGCATAGGCGGCGAGTGCTTTAAGGAGATAGCAGACGCTCTTACCGTAGGCGGAAGATTCGGCGGCGCAGACCCGTATATGGTACTTGCCGACTTCGCTTCGTATTCCGACGCGCAGGATAGGCTCGACAAGGCTTACAGCGACAAGCAGAGATGGGCGAGAATGTCGCTCATGAATACGGCTAACGCAGGATTCTTCTCTTCAGATAGAAGTATTCATGAATACGTCGACAGAATATGGGATCTCGATAAGATAAATATCAACTAACGCGATGTTCGCTATGGTAGCCGGCGAGATGCGTCGGCTGCCGTATGTTTCCGATTTTGTGTAAGTTAGTAATAGGCATCTAGGACTCGTCGGGTCAAAAGATATAATATGATTCGAGTTTTGCCGTGAATCCAGGCAGTTTTCGTTATAAAAGCAATAGGTATTGAGGAAGATAGTTCTTCCTCAAACCATATATGCAGGCTAGAGCCTGCGGTAGACCGTTTACATATTGAAACGGAAAGTTTCGGGGCGTCGCCTTAAATCGAGAGTATGAGTGAATTGATTTCCGACAATTTTTATTATTCGTCAAGAGATATATCTTGCAGAAAGCCTTTCGGGGCGATAGTATCAGGTAAACGTATAGAATTCAATTTTTATGCAAAATTCGGCGTATACGTAAACGAAGTGTATCTCGTGATCAACCTCGACGGACAGGAAGAAGAGTACGTCCGATTGAAATTCAAGGAAAATAAGGACGGTATGAGTCGCTTTTCCGTTTCGAGAAGATTCGATACGGGACTCTATTTTTATCACTTTTCGGTCGATACGGAGCTCGGCAGATTCGAACTCTATAAGGGAAGGAATGCCGTCGCTACCGACGAGAGCGCGAACTCGTATCAGATAACCGTTTACGATAAGGAATACAAGACGCCCGATTTTCTAAAGGGCGGAGTAATATATCATATCTTTGCGGACAGATTCAATAGAGGCAAGGACAGCGGAGCCGTATTCGACAAGAAGGGCGTTCTCAAAGATTGGAGCGAGCCTGTGACCGTCGTTGACAGCGACGGAGTATTCAGAGCCAACGACTTCTACGGCGGTAACTTGCAGGGGATAATAGACAAGCTTCCGTACTTGAAGGCGCTCAACGTGTCGCTCATATATCTTTCGCCGATCTTTAAGTCGGCATCAAATCACCGTTACGATACCGGCGACTATATGGAGATAGACCCTCTTCTCGGCAACGAGGAGAAGTTCAGAGAGCTCATCGTAAAGGCGAAGAAAAACGGTATCGGAATAATGCTTGACGGCGTATTTAATCATACCGGAGCAGACAGTAAGTATTTTAACAAATTCTCGAGCTATGAGAGCACAGGAGCTTATCAAAGCAAAGAGTCGCCGTACTACGACTGGTACTATTTCACGAACCATCCCGACGAATACGCTTGTTGGTGGGGCGTGACGGTAGTTCCGACCGTTAATAAAACAAACGAAGAATACAGAAAATTCATTTTCGGAGATCAAGGCGTTATAGAAAAATGGCTTTCTATGGGCGTCAAAGGACTTAGGCTCGACGTCGTTGACGAACTTGATATAAGTTTTGTCGACGGAATAAGGGAAAAGACCAAAAGCGTTGATAAGGACGCCGTGATAATAGGCGAAGTTTGGGAGGACGCTTCTAATAAAATCAGTTATTCTCAAAGACGTCCGTATTTCTTGGGTCGTCAGCTTGACGGCGTAATGAATTACCCGTTCAAGAACGCGATAATGGGTTATATTATGAACGGTTCGAACGAGATATTCGAGGACGAGATCATGAATATCGTCGAGAATTATCCCAAATCAAGTCTTGACGATTCGATGACGTTCATAGACACTCACGATACGGTGAGAGCTCTTAACATCTTTTCGGGAATAAATGCCTATGATACAGATAAAGTCACAAGGAGTACGATGAAGCTCAGCTCTTTCGAAAGGGCTTTAGGAAGTCAAAGGATGAAACTTGCCGGCGTGCTCCAGTACGCTCTTCCCGGCGTGCCGTCTATCTATTACGGCGACGAGGCTGGACTTGACGGGTTCGAAGACCCGATCAACAGGAAGCCGTTCCCGTGGAATGATATCGACGAAGATATGCTCGCGCATTTTATACTTCTCGGCAACATCCGAAAGAAGTATTCGAAGATATTTAAGGGCAATATCGAGTTCGTAAAAGGGTACGATATTTTGGTATTTGACAGAGTGAGCGATACGGGACGCATACGCATTGCGGTCAATCCGTTTGAAGGGAGGAAAGAGATCTCGTTTAATAGGAACTTCGAGAGTTTGGTCAGCGGCGTCACGGGCAGCGTGTTCGAGATAAACGCAAGAGGGTTCGAGATACTTCGCGAAGTATGAAGTAAAAAAACAGCATGATAAAAGCAGCCTTGCATGATATAGCAGGCTGCTTTTTTTACGTTCTATAATATCAATATCTCATTGATTTCTTATTGAGTCTAAGCGGCTGAAATCGGGTAAGAAGCATTGCCGCGATCTTGCGTTTTAGCTGTGCTCAAGTTATGAAACGATAACGTAGCTTCTATATATCTTTAATATGATATGAAGCGTTAGCGTTACTTTGTTTCCTCTTCGCTATCGCCTGCGGTCTCCGCATCGCTTTCGGCGTTTTCCGTCGTCGTATCGGTATTGTCGAATTCGAAGTCTTCGTCGTTATCGTCTTCGGGGTTAATGAAAGCTACGAAACCTTCGTCCGACTTTGTCTCGAGCTTATCGTCGAGCGTCTTGGTCGCGATATCTTCTTCGTCCGTATTTCTTTCGATAAGCGTTCCCTTATTCATATCTATAGTAAGAGTGTGAGGTATGGAATTGAGCTTATACTTGATATGGAGTATATCCGTCGTCACGTATTCCGCGCTGACTATCTCGGAAGTGTAGTCGGAGAATATTTCATGCAATAACTCCTTCTGCCAATCGGAATAGTCCGCAACGTTGTCGGAAGTAAAGAGCAGATTTCCGAAAAGTCTGTTGATAGTCGCAACTAGCTTCCTTTCGCTTGGTTTCATCCTTATATTCTTATCTCTAAGGAGGAATACGTCGGGATCGTTTACGAACGCTCTTCCGTCAAGATGACGGCGGAATATAGTGTTGTTGAGCGTATTTTTCGTCGATACGCGTTCTCTGTGCATGCGTTTATTGGTATAAGATTCGTTCCACGAGAGGTCGACGTCTGCGCCGACGCGGCAGAAATCGACTTTTCCGAACGCGGGATACAGCGGTACTCCGCATCCCAAAATCAGCTTGTCGCCGCAAATTTCGCGGAGAAGATCCATAGCGTCCGTCATTATCTCTCCTCTTGTCTTGCCGTTATAGGGGATTACTGCGACTTGATATAGGAAGTCGAGCTTCACCATATCGAAATCCCAATCGTTAAGCACAGTATCGAAGACGTTGCGAAGATGTTCGCGAACCTCTTCGTTATATATATCGAGCGTGTAGAAACCGCCCCAGTTGGCGCCTGCTTTTACGAGCTTGCCTTTGCCGTCTTTCACGAACCAGTCGTCCTTGTGCGTCTTGAATACTTCGGATTTAGGAGTTGCTCCGAAGGGAGCGAGCCACAGTCCCGCTTTCATTCCGTTAGAGTGTATTTTCTCGGTAATGTATTTCATCCCGCTCGGAAAGACGGGCTTTAGAGAGAGCCAATCGCCGACGGTGGTCTGATAGCCGTCGTCGATTTGGAATATGTCTATTTTTTCGCCTGAAGATGCGAGTGAATCCAAATCGCGTACGATAATATCTTCGCTGATACGCGTGTAATAATTGTACCATGAAGTATATCCTGTAACGTGTTTCATTCTCGGCTGAGGGATATTCATATCGCTAAACCACTTGTCGAAAGTCGCGTTATATTCGCCGTTGTAGCGGGCGATGTTTATGACCTCGCGTTTTTCGCTTACGGTGATGCCCTCTAGTTCCTTCGTGACAGTCAGCGCTTTCGCCGCAACGTCTACGTAAAATATCGTGTAGCCAGACGCCTCGTTCATCGAGCCGAACAGCTCTATGTCCGCGTTGTCTCTTAGATACATATATGAGAATGAATGGAAATTGCCGGGCTTTTTCGAATACTTCGCGAATTTATAGTCGCCGGAGTTTTCGAGTCCGTTGGATTCGATAGCGCCGAAAATCTTCATGAATGTTTTGAGAGAGTTTTCAAATACGGGAGTATGCTCGTTGGGAGTATATTCTTTCGTGTCTGTCCAGGACTGGTAGCCGTTGATAAATATCTTTCTGAACTGTTTGAATCTCGGCATAAAGTCATAGCGGTAAACCACGGAAAATTCTTCGATAGTTAATGCTTTGCCGTCTTTCGCTTCGAGACTGAGTACGAGACGGTTGTCCTCTTCGACGTCGCGGATTATCGTATAATCGTCGTTTTCGATTTCCGAGCTTACGATGGGTTTCTTTTCGTCGCCGAGACGGTATTTTAACGTAATTGAATAATTTTTCAGCATAATTCCCTCCAACATAATGTTTATACACATTATTATATAAATATATTATATAACATAAACATTTATATTGCAACAAAAAATTTTACGACCCTATACGAAATTTAACTTTTAAGAGACATAACGCAAAATTTTAGCGAAATACTTTTATTGTTAACAAGAATACTTTTTTTATCCTAGCAAAAAATAATAACGTCGATATACGCGTCTTATATTTTGAAACGATATATTTGCAGGAAATTTTTGTTAATTTTATCAAAATAAATGTTGACAAATAAACAAATAGGGTCTATAATATAAGAGAAATCGAGAATCATTACTGATTTTAGATGTAGCGGAGAAACTGATGATCAATTATTCGAGACAAAGAAACACCGTCCTATCCGTGCTGAGGAGCACCGATACGCATCCTACGGTCGACTGGGTATACGCGGAATGCAGAAAAATAATTCCGAATATCAGTCTGGGCACCGTTTATCGCAATCTCAATATGCTTGTCGAGATGGGAGAGGCTATCAGGATAAAGGGAGCGTTTGAGAAGGATAGATTCGACGGTTGCGTTAAAAGACACGCTCATATGATATGCGACAGATGCGGCGCCGTTATAGATGTCCCTGTCAGCGACGGAGTGGACGAAGAGCTCAGAACGTTCATTAAAGGCAATGATTTCGGTATCGAAGATTACGACGTTACGTTTTGCGGAGTGTGCAAAAACTGTTCGGATAAGTGAGTTGTTCATCGTAAGTTTAATATCCGGTAAATGAATAACGGAATTTTGATAAAATATGAAAAGGAGGAAGTGTCTATGTCAAAGTGGGTTTGCGTAGTATGCGGTTATGAAGAAGAAAGCGACAGCGTTCCCGAAGTCTGCCCCGTATGCGGAGTCGGAAGCGAAGATTTCGAAGAAGTCGCAGAGTAATAAACTATAACATATGTATTATCGTTTTGATATGATACAAACACGTTGATAACGCCGGCGGATTGATTATCCGTTGAGAATAATTAAGTAAAATCCAAAGTAAAGGAGATTTTTAACAATGAAAAAATTCAGATGTACTATTTGCGGTTACGTTCACGAGGGAGATGCCGCTCCCGAAAAGTGTCCTCAGTGTAAGGCTCCTTCGAATAAGTTCGAGGAAATAAAGGACGAGAATTTTGTTCTTGCAGACGAGCATAAGATCGGCGTAGCGCAGGGCGTTGACGCTGAGATAGTCGAGGGACTCAAGATGAATTTCGAAGGCGAGTGCATGGAAGTAGGTATGTATCTTGCTATGAGCAGACAGGCTGACAGAGAGGGCTATCCCGATATAGCAGAGGCATACAAGAGATATGCGTTCGAAGAGGCGGAGCATGCCGCTAAATTTGCAGAGCTTCTCGGCGAAGTTCTTACGGATTCTACCGCTACTAATCTTAAGATGAGAATAGACGCGGAATACGGCGCTTGCGACGGAAAGAAGAAGATCGCGTCTCGCGCTAAAGCTCTCGGTCTCGACGCTATACATGATACCGTTCACGAAATGGCAAAGGACGAGGCTCGTCACTGCTGCGGATTCAGAGGTCTTTACAAGCATCATTTCGAGAAGTGATTGTAAAGAGCAGCAAGTATTAACTATGCGGATCTACGCGTAGAGACGCATTTAAGAGATAACGTATAAAAACGGACGATATATTCGTCCGTTTTTTACTTTTGTCTTCAGCGTTTTGAAGGTCGCGTCTGCGTTTCGATTTGCCGTCGGGCAATTTAACGATTTATGTCTAAGGTTTAGAAAAAACGGTAACGCTATTAAAAAATCAAGTTATACGCGCGTAAAGTTCTACTTGAAAATAACTATTAACGGTAAAATCTTTCGTATAAACTCCCGCGTTTTAGGTCAAGCGCTATTTTAATGATTTTTTTGATAAAAATTAATAAAAAATTTATAAAAAAGGGTTTACAATTATGCTGTTAGCTAATATAATATGAATAAATATTTATATGCGTCGGCAGAGGTATATTAAACGTTTATCTGAGAATACTATTTTCGGTTTTGCCGTAATGTGAGCAGGGATTGCCGTCGTGTATGAATCATTTGCTGTTTTGGAGGAGGAAATATGCCTAAATACGTTAAGTGTCCGAGATGCGAACTAAATTACATTTTGGAGGGCGAGGAGCTTTGCGACGTCTGCAAAGCCGAACTTCATATCGGGGGAGTCAGACTTCTCGAAGACGACGAACTCGATTATAACGAAGAAGAAGGTATGCTTTGTCCGCTTTGTCATACTAACTTTGTTGAAGAGAACGAAAAATATTGCGCCGAATGTTTGGCGAAGAAGAATAAGTTGACCAACGTTTTCGAAGAGGATATAGACGACGAAAAGGAGGATATCGAACCAGATCCGACCGATGATATTTCGCTCGACGCTATTGAAGACTGGGATGACGACATGGATAGCTTTGACGACGATAACGACTTTATCAGTAACGATGAAGACGAAGAGTTCGAAGAAGACGAGACCAGCGAGCCTATAGACGACGATTTTGAAGAGATAGACATCGACGACGTTGAAATAGACGAAGATGACGACGAAGACTTTGCCGACGAGGAAGAAGATTTTTGATTTTCGCCTACGCTTCATTTGTATTAATAATACTAATAGTCGGATAGCGTATCTTTAAATACCGTTAGTTCTCTATAACGCGATAATATGAGAAAAATAAAAAGTCAAGCCATAAGAGCTTGACTTTTTTGATGCGTTTTTATACTTTATTTTATTATAGCGTCTACTGCTATCGGCAGGTGATCGGATATTCGGCTCGTTCTATCGCTATTATTATGGAAGTAGTCGGAAGTCATGACCCGGAACGTAAGGACTTCGGCGCGGCTTTCGTTAGCTAAGAATATGTGATCCCACGTCGGGTCGTCGTAAAGGTAACCCCTCGTATTGTCGAATTTTCGCTCAATGCCTTCTATGAATTTTACGTCTTTGTATTTTTCCGATATCTTTTCGTACGCGAAGCTGCCGCACGGCAAGCCGTAGCATTTATAGTAAGTGAGGTCGTTTTCGCTTTTATACGCTTCTCCGTTCTCTGCGCCTATATAACGGCTCGTCTCTCTTTCCATTGAATTATAGTCGCCCGTCATAAAGATAGAACATTCGGGATATTGCTCCTTTAACGATTCTATCACGCTGAAGAATTCGGATACTTGACTTAGCATTATTCCCTTTTCTTTGCCGTAATCTTTCATTCTTATAAGGTCCAGATGCGTAGACGTTACGATGAACTTTTTCTTATCCGATATACGTTCGAATATGCCGTACGTTACGACTCTGCAACCGTTCTTATCGCCCTTTGAATACTTTATGAGGTCGCTCTTTATCAAATTGAGTTTTTTCTTGTTATAGATGAGAGGAGAGCGGTTTTCCATAAAGAGCGAGTTTTTCGTCTCGACGGCGGAGTAACTATCCTCGATCTGCGGAAGGAGATATTTGTACCAGTCGCTGCACATCTCCTGCATACCGATGACGTCGGGAGCGTAATGCTTTATAGCCTCCGCAAAGCGGTGGGCTCTCGGTTTGACAGGTTCGCCGCCCCAGTCCTCTATATGAACGAGTACGTTTGCCGACATTATTCTTACGGCGTTCGCGTCTATGAGCGAATTGTCTTCGCCTCTCAGCGGTATGAATTCGCTTTCGTCGAATACGTAACAGTCCTCTTTGCTCAAACTGCAACCGACCAATACCGTCAAAAGTATCGCTACAAGCAGCATTATTGATATTGATCTTATCTTTGACATTTTCATGATAGTTCTTATAGCGTCAACGTGATGTTGAGATTTACGCTTTCTATCGCATTAGGCGCGATTTGGTATAAATTTTAGGAAAGTTATAGAAGCGAGATGGGGTATATGACGAAACGTATATGCTAAAGCCGCGCTTTATTGCGTTATTTGCCGTTTACGTTTCTCAGGCCTTTGGGGTAATGGTTTTTGATAGCGCCGTCAGACGACTTTATGATGCCGAGCGGATAGCCGTCGGCTTCGATAACGCCGTAGCCTTTGAAGTCCGCCGAGACGTTGAGCGTTTCTCCGACGAGGTATTTTTTTATCTCTATACTCTCGGCGGGGAAAGATATACTGTTACGCGGAGTATTCCGTTTTGCTATAGTCGCGATATTATGATGCGGAACTATTCGCTTATTCGCTCTTTCCGCAAAAGTAACGCCGCACTTTACGAGATTGATCCCTTTGACGTAGGGAACTTCGAAACCAATGTCGTAGAGTCTTGAATTGTGCTCGAAAAACCTATCGGGAGGCAGTTCGCCCGTCAGCGACGAATAGAGTTCTCTGCACTTGTTGTCCGCTTTAATATGCGTATATGTATCGCTGAATTTGATGTTCATATCTCTTCCGCCCGTCTTTTGCATAAGACACGCGAAGTGACCTTCGCCTATATGTTTATGCGGAAATATCCTGATAGCGTTCTCTAAGCCGTCGAACCCCGATAAAACGTTATTCTTGAGTTCGCTATGCGGCTCTACGATTTTCATATCGGGGTAGGCTTTTAGGAATCTTTTTATAACGCCCTCGTTTTCGATCTTGTTGAGCGTGCACGTCGAATATACCATGTATCCGTACGGAGAGAGAACTTCGTAGGCGCTATTAAGTATAGCGAACTGTCTCTCCGCAGACGTCGCTACGTTCTTAGCGTTCCAAGAAGTTATCGCGCTCTCCTCCTTGACGAACATACCTTCGCCCGAGCAGGGAGCGTCGACTATCACGGTATCGAAGAACGAAGGATAGAGTCTCGCTATATCTTTCGGAGAATTGTTGGTGATAAAGGCGTTCCTCACGCCCATTCTTTCCATATTGCCGACTAATATCTTCGCTCTTGAAAATACGTATTCGTTGAGGAACAGTATCCCGTCGTTTTGCATAAGTCCCGCAAGATAGCTTGACTTGCCTCCCGGAGCCGCGCACATATCGAGTACTCGCTTCCCTATATACGGCTTTATCAGCGAGACGACGGACATCGCCGACGGTTCCTGCATATAGTAAAGACCCGCGTGGTGGTAGGGGTGAGAGCCGTACGCGCCTTCGGCGGGAAGATAGTATCCGTCGTCGGAAAAGGGACTTTTTGAAAGTTCGAAAGGAAATATTTTTTCGAACTCGTCAATGTCGGTTTTGAGCGTATTCACTCGGAGACCGCGTCTCGGCTTCGCCGTTTCCATATAAGATATGTATTCGCCGTAATTTTCTCCGAGCATTTCCCGCATATTATTAAGAAATTCAACTGGTAACGATTTGATATCCATAACGTTTTAAGTATACATTTTTTTGAGCGCAGTGTCAAGAAGGGTATCTTCAAAGAAAATCAAAAATACGTACTTGTCAATACGCTTTATCGAACGAATACGTAACCGGACGTTTTTCAGTCGATCGTATGAAAATAAAAGATGCGGGTATCGTTTAATAATACTCTTTACGGCATATTAATATACAAAATGAGTAATTACATTTTAGCGTATCGCAAACAATGGAAAATGAGGCGTGTATATTTGTCTATAGCTTTGTACAAAGTGTAAAAATTTTTCAATATAAATAGATAATTATATAATGTTTTGGCAAAGTATGCCGTTTTGCATATCGGGAAAGTTTATATGGCAAACATCTATTCTCAAAATGAGTATTTTTAATGTATAAATATATACAAAATGAGTATAATATTGAAACCTATGACGTCGAAGAACTATCATATAATTATATATACTTAATAGTATTAATTATATATATAATAAGGAGCGGCGCTGGCAAGTATGCGGATATTATTTGCGGCGGCGAGGGCGGACGGGCGTTTTAATGGAACGGCAAAGCCGCTATTTACGGCAACTTATACGGAGGCGAAAAATGATACGGCTCAAAGAATTGAGAAATAAAAGCAATCTGTCGCAGACGGCGCTTTCCAATATCCTCGGTATTCCGAAGGGAAGTATATCGCAATGGGAAAACGGCGTAAGAGAGATGAGTTACGACACACTTGTGAAGTTCGCAGACTTTTACGGTTGCAGTATCGACTATATTTTAGGAAGAGACACGTCGCTCGGCGAGATGTCGTTAAAGCGTGACGAAGTAGTAATACTTTCAAAGTACAGGATGCTCTCGACGGGCGCAAAGCTCAAGTTGCAGGGCTATCTCGACGGTCTCGGGGAGTAGTCTTTTTATAGGTTCGACGGGGATTATTAAATAAACCGTCGTATTGCGATCCGCTATGAATAGAAAGGCGTTCGTAATACGAACAGAAAGCGTAAGATAAAATACATTAAAGGAGATAGGCGGTTGATATGAAAATACTTGTTGTAGAAGACGACGTTGCGCTCGGAAATATGCTGGTTTCCACGCTGTCCTCGATGGGGGAGGTCACGCACGCGATAAGCGGAGAGAAGGGAGAGACCCTTGCTATTTCGCAAGATTTCGACATTATTATACTCGACCTTATGCTTCCGTCTATGCAGGGCGACGAAGTTCTGAGACGTATCCGCAAAGTTAAGATGACGCCCGTCATCATACTTTCGGCTATAGCGCAACTCGAAAAGAAGATAGATCTGCTAAATATCGGCGCCGACGATTACGTCGTGAAACCTTTTTCGAGAGACGAGCTCATAGCGAGAGTCAACGCGACGCTTCGTCGTTATAACAAGAATTTTCTTGATCTGAGATACAGATACAAAGATCTCGTAGTCGATTACGTCTCCAAGATGGTGACGATAGGCGAGGAGAGACTTCCCGTTACCGGCAAGATGTACGATATGCTGGAGCTACTCGTCAAGAACAAGGAGATAATAGTGACTAAGCAACAGCTGTTCGACAACGTGTGCGGATTCTATTCCGATACGATACAGTCCGTTATCGAAGTATATGCGTATCGGCTGAGGAAGCTGCTTACAAAATACGGATACCAGAACTCGCTTAGGACTATAAAGACGATAGGCTATATGTGGACGGAAAAAGACGCGTAGGCTTTTACATATATACGAATAGTATTCTACGTTCGGAGATGAAAAAATGAAAATGAAGATAAACACATCGAGGAAATTCGTAGTTACCGCGTTTGTGAGCGCGATAATAGTCGTACTTCTTTACGCCTTGATAGCGGGAATTTATTTCACTACCGTAAAAGAGAGGAATATAAAATCGACGGAAGAGATGATAGGCTCTTACGTTGATAAACTTGAATTTTATAAAGACCCGAAAGAAAAATACAGCGTGCTGACTAATATCACTCAGGACGACAAGGATAAGATACTTTACCACCAGTTCGTGGATCCGCGGATAAGCGTGATACTTTTTGAGCGGAGAGAGGACGGTACGGGGTCGTATAGGACGAGAGATTCGTTCCTTGATACTAATAGAGTTAATTTCTCGGGCAGACTCAACGATCCGTTCATCGAGAGGATAGGAGGGATAGACTACGTTTCATATGAGATGCACGTCGACGAAGACTACTATGCGAAACTTCTCTCGCCTCTTGCGAAGATAGACGACTATTACGTCGACTACGGGATATGCCTTTTGGTCGTTATTTTAGTCGCGGGCGTTACTTGCGCTTTTACGAGCTATTTCCAAGGGAAACCGATAATCGACAATATGGCGAAGCAGAAGGAGTTCATCAACGATATGTCGCATGAGATAAGGACGCCGCTTACGGTAGTCAAGGGAAATCTCGAGAATATACTGACGAGTCCCAATTCCACAGTGCTCGATATGTCGGAGCTCATCGAAAATTCGATAAGGGAGATAGAGCATATCGCCTCGCTTTCGCAAAACCTTCTCAATATCGTTAGCGACAATAGGAATATGGTCAGGAAGAAGATCACGTATTCCCTCAGCGACACGGTTACGAACGTTATAGAAGTCTACAGCGATATAGTGTCGGGTTCGAACAAGACGCTCGTTGCGAATATAGACACCGTTGACGCAATATGCGACCTCGATAAGATAAAACAGCTTTTGATAATCCTCATCGATAACGCCGTAAAGTATACCGAGGAAGGCGATAAGATAAAGGTTCAGCTAAAAAGAGCGGACAACGGATTCTATCTGATAGTTTCCGATACGGGCATAGGTATTGCAGAAGGAGAAGAAGAGCAGATATTCGAAAGGTTCTACAGAGCGTCGAACGCTAAAAAGACGCAAGGAACGGGACTCGGACTGTCAATAGCAAAGAGCATAGTAGCAAGTCACGAGGGAAAGATAGACGCGGCGCGCAACGCTCCGAGAGGACTTATCGTGACGGCTTATATACCCAATAAAAAGTAAGGAGCGTATACGGGCTTTGTAACGGACGGGAATACAATAAGTGTTTTCGTACCGCGACGACTATATTCGCTATTTGATACGGCTCTTAACGATAGAGTGAAAAGAGCAGAAGTATCCGAGCCGCTAATGATAAAAGGAGAGAGTATGAAAAGAAAGATATATATAACTATCTCTATTCTCATCTTAATATGTACGGCGTTCGTATTCGCGGCGTGCGATAACGGCGGCGGCAATATTGCCGACCCGATAACGCCTAAAGAATGGACGGAGTATATAGACGAGATGTCGGCGTATCTTACAAAGACGGTGACGGACGTCGATTTCAGAAAGGAATACTGTTACGATTATTCCTTTAACGTAGATTTTACTTTTGACGACGAGAGCAAAGAAGAATACGATTGGAACTACACGTTAAGGATATTCGGAAATATAGGAGAATCGGGAGTTGGCGACGGCGTTATAAAAATAGTAGACGAAAAGCTCGGTAAGAACCTATTGCATATATTCTTCGATAACGAACGCTGTTACGTAGAGTTTGGGGATAAAAAGCTAGTTTATGAAAACTTTAATATCAACAGCGCCGTGATAAGATACCTCGGCGACGGACTGACTCTTGCGGACGAGCTGTATCTCGGCAGCGTCATCAATTCTACCGCTCGGCTCGCGTTCTACGACGGCTACGCAAATAAAGAGCGGACGAAGTACGTATTCAAATTCGATTTGAAGGGCGTGTTCGAGGCTGAAGGATTTAAGGTGATTTTCAACAGTTTGCCTACCGAATTGATAAACTATATATACAGTTACGTTGAAGTTGACAATTTCGAAGATTTTTTAAGTGATATGCCAAATATGATAGGCGAGATAAAGTATACCGTCAAAGACGGAAAGGTGACCGATATAAATATAGACGGCGCGGATTTTTCATCGCATAAGGATAAGGGAAAGATCAGTTTTGACATGGGAAATATGTCGATAGAGAACGGAAAGCTTGACAGCGTCGAAAACGAGAGACCTAAGAGCGACGTCGGATATATTTCGCATAGGTTCGGACAGTTCTCGAAAGAAGGCAATATTACTTTGGAAACGGATGATTCCGTCGTTGCGGAGTACAGTTATTTTATTGATTCCAACGTTGACCTGATGAAACTAGTAGCGAGCGGGTTCAACTTCAACGTTCTTTCAGACGATAACTACTTTCATCTGAGAGTCAGCCATAGCTGCGGCGATAACTGCGGAGCGTACTGCGATAAGAAATATATGTCTCCGAAAGGTTCGATCCTCGATATAGCGTTTTCTCCGAAAGACTTTAACGGAAGTAAAAAGCTGTATATGTCTTTTAACCTAAAGGCGTTCTTGAACGAAGATGCCATGTCGAAGATAGCGGGTTCGAACTCATTGCTAAATGCCGTTAAATTCATCGCCGATTATAAACTATTGACTTTAGAGACGTCCAACTTCAGCGGATTTCTTGAGGAGATAGGATCGTTTTCTCTTTCCGACATGTTCGATTTGATCGCGCTCGTTGCGTCGTCTTTCGATTATTATACGGAGGATCAGGTTTCCATAGTATCCGTCGAATATATGAATATTCTTGAAAAGGCAGGTCTTAACGCCGATGCTCTCAGCGTTATAAAGGCGGTATTTTCCGACGGGAGCAACTATGCGACGAAGATATCTTTTTCCATATCGGATGCAGAGCGTTCCGAGTATGATATATACAATCAAGCCATACATATAATAGATAAAAACGTTTCGGAGATCAAAAATTACAAGGAAGTTTTCGATAGCGCCGATCCCGCTCTGGATTGGGTTTTTGACGACTACGTAAACGACGGCGGCGTCAAGGTCTATAACGTATACAATAAAGACGGCAATAAGATGTACGGATACGGGACGCCCATTTCAGCGAATGAACTCAGCGGACTTGTCGGCGCAAAACTCGGTTATTCTTATACCGATATCAATTTCGGAGAAAAGAGCGGATATTATGCTGAGATAATAGAAATTATAGATATGGATATAAGAGGAAACGGCGAATATTCCACGGTAATGGTGAAGGTCAAGTATCCTTCGCAGTGGATGGGTTCTCTCATATCGGCTTTGGGATATACGGAATTTGTAAGCGACTATTTGTACGAGATCGTAGAACTCAAGATAGAACTCGACACGGTGTTGTCGATAGATATTCAAAGGTCTGCAAAGAGCAACTACTATTACGGCGAGAACGTCTCCGGCGATTTTTACGACGCGGTAGCTATCGTGAACTACGTCAGAGGAAATAAGAGCGTAAAAGTAAAAGGCGTGTGTCCGACGTTGAACGATATGATGACCTCCGGCGATCACGGGATCGTATACGACGTGATGGGGGAGAAAATAGTGAAATGGGTGACCGTCGGAGAAAAGAGCGAGAATAGGAGCTACGATATAGACTTCAGATTTTCATCGGGAAGCCGCGTCACTCTTGATGAGAACGGGATATGGCATTATTCGGGAGAAGTCTCGGCGACTCTGTACGACTCTTCGACATTTAACTATATGCGTCTTAAGATCACTCATCCGGACGGCAGCGTAACGATGAGAAATATACCTAAGAGCGAGATGTATTTCGTGTCGGAAGATAACGCGAGACACTATTACGATTCCGACTATATGGGCGTTTGGAGAGCGGACGGCGGTAATAAGACGGTATTTTTGCGAGCAGGCAGATACGAGGCGCGCAGCGACGCGTACGGACTTTGCGAAGAGGAGTTTTTTGTGTTCGATATTTCGGAAAAATCATCGCCGATAGATAAATCGAGATATAAACTCGAGGATTCGACTAGTTACAGGTCTGCGTATTTTGATAACCACAGTTACAGCTTCACTTTCAAAGTACTCAACTCCTATCACGGTTCGGTAGGTCTTTATATGCAGGAATTCAAGCTGAGCGCGTATTTCGGATATACCGATAATTACGGCGGACTGTCTTTCGTCAAGGTCGAGAACGAGGGGTATATCGAGATAGAGAGCGTTACTATAAACGGACTGACATATAAGGACGAACAAGGGAAGCTGCTCATTGATCTCCCTGCTTCGATAAAAAAGGACGCTACGATAACTATCAGGGTGAAGTTCCTTAAGACGGGATACTATCAGTTAAGAGCAGATATAGGTTCGACCCTCGAGGGAGGAATATATACAAGAAGCAAAGAGATACGGGTGGAGAAAGCTATTCCGAAACCGAACATAGCAAGTGTTATGTGACATTGCGACGTAAAAAACCGTATTTAGTATTCCCGCAGAAAAGCAAGTATTAAAAAACGGTAAAAATGCGTAAATAGTTCTTGAAAAATACTAAACTTAGTATTATAATAGTAGTATCAAATATTAGGAGGTTAATATGAAGAGTTTTATCAAATGGATGAAAGAAGCTCCGAAGTTGCTTAAGATCATTTTTGCGCTTCCATTTCTTGATATAGTATGGAATATATACAGACTTGCAAGAAGTATCGATAAGAAGAGTGTTCTCGGCATCGTGATCGCAATACTTCTTATAGTCATCGGCTGGTCGTTCCTTTGGATTCTCGATCTTATCACTATCATAGTCGGTAATAAGGTCCTTTGGATAGACTGATTAACCTAACAAATGAAAGACGGCGGATCCTTTATCGGATTCGCCGTTTTCTATTTTAACCGTCTAGATTAATAATGGTCTTAAGATGTTATTCGCTATATCTACGCGTCGATATTATAGGACGTTGGATATCAAAGCGGGAAACTTATCTTTATTTAGTTTCTTTTTCCTTCTTTAAGCTGTTTACGAATATCTCTATTTTATCCATTGCTTTTGTGAGCATTTTCATCGAATACGCGTAGCTTACTCTTATGAAGTCGTCGCATACGTCCGAAAACGCGGAGCCGGGAACAACCGCGACTTTACCTTCCGCAAGCAGCCGTTCGGCAAATTCCGTTCCCGTCATTCCGAGGGATTTGACGGAAGGGAATACGTAGAACGCGCCTTCGGCTTCGAAACAGCTAAGTCCTAAGTCGTTGAAGCGACCTATTACGAATCTACGCCTTACGTTATACTCGTTACGCATATCTTCAACGCAAGAGAAGTTGTCGTTGAACCCTTGCTCGAGAGCGTACGAGCCTGCGAATTGGCTCATTATAGGTGCGCATATAGCGGTGTATTGATGTATCTTGAGCATCTGGCGCAGAAGTTCTCGCGGCGCCGCAACGTATCCCACTCTCCAGCCGGTCATCGAAAAACTCTTTGAAAAACCGTTGATATATATCGTACGCTCTTTCATATTGTCGAAGGAGGCTATCGAGATATGTTTGGAATTGTATGTAAGTTCGGCGTAGATCTCGTCGCTTATGACTATGAGATCGTTGCCTATTATGACGTCGATGATTTTATCTATGTCGTCTTTTCGCATGACTGCGCCGGTCGGATTGTTCGGGTATGGGAAAATTATCGCTTTGGTCTTCGGCGTTATCGCTTTCAATAGGTTCTCTCTAGTTAGTTTGAAGTTGTCTTCTTCAAAGCACGGTACCTCTACGGCGACGCCTCCCGAAAGACGCACGCACGGACTGTACGAGACATACGAGGGAGCGGGTACTAGAACTTCGTCGCCGGGATTTACAAGTATCCTCATAGCTAGGTCGATAGGCTCCGAAGCTCCTATCGTGACTAGCAGTTCGTCTGTCGAGTAATCGAGCGAAAAGCGTTCTTTGAGATACCTCGATATGTTTTTTCTCAAAGTTATATCGCCTGCGTTCGACGTGTACTGCGTCACGCCTTTTCTGATCTGACTGATAGCGTGGTCTCTGACCGCCCATGGCGTAGGAAAGTCCGGTTCGCCGACACCGAGCGAAACTATGTCTTTCATGTTGCTGGCAAGGTCAAAGAATTTTCTTATTCCCGAAAAGCCTATCTCTTTGACTCTCGAAGAAAGTATTTCGTCGTAGTTCATAGTTTGATAGCAAGCCTTTTATTTTCGTTATGATTTTCGTGAGCCACGGCTCCTTCAACTTTGTATTTCTTGAGTATGAAGTGAGTAGCCGTAGAAAGCACGGTGTCTAGCGTTGATAGTTTATCCGATACGAACGCGGATACAGCCCTTAGCGTTTTACATTCGACGAATACCGCAAGGTCGTATCCTCCGCTCATGAGATACAGACTCTTTACTTCGTCAAAGCCGTATATGTCCTCGGCTATTGCGTCGAATCCTCTGTTCTTTTGGGGCGTTACGCGTACTTCTATGAGCGCCTCTACTACTTCGCGTTCAATAACGTCGTTGTCGAAGATAGTTGCATACTTTATTACCGCGCCCGTCTCTTCGAGCTCTTTAACGATGTTCTTTGCCGTTTCGGCGTCTGTTCCCGCGAGCCTCGCCAGCTCTTCGGTCGTATAATGCGCGTTGCTTTCGAGTAGTCTTATGATAGACTGTTTTGTCTCTGTCATATGTTTTACGCTCCTTATATTGTGTTTTTTATTATACTATAAGTATTTTGCAAAATCAAGGCGATAATATTTATTTTATAGATATATTTATAACGCCGTCTTGCGTTACGGTGGAAATAAGCGAAAATAATATTGGATATTGTAGCGTTATTTTTCGTTTGGACGGCAAAGAGGGTCGCGGCAAAAAGCGATGCGACCCTCTTTGAAAGTAAAGGATGATTTTTAATGTAAATTGCGAATTTAACCTAGCATATCTATAACTTCGTCAAGAGAACGGACTCCTATGAGCGTACGGTGCTGAGCCTTGTCCTTAAAAAGGATAAGCGTAGGGACGCTCATCACGGCAAAGCGTTCTGCAAGCTCCGGTTCCTTGTCTATATCGACTCTGTATATTTTAGCGACGTCGGAAATTTTTTTCTCGGCTTCGAGTAAGATACGCTCGAAACTTTTGCACGGAGAACACCATTCTGCGTAAAAGTCTACGAATATCGGCGAAGTATCGCTGTTGTTTAGCAATTCTTTGAACTGCTTTTTGTCAATATTCTCTATCATAAATAAAAGCTCCTTGATATTTGTCAGCGTGATTATTGCCTATTCGAATATAATTATTCGCTCTTGATACGATTTTTTGAAATCATCGCAATAAAATACAGGTTGAAGAATTGAATACGTTCTAAAAATAGACACGGGCGATTTTATGTGATATAATATATTATTATAATAAAACGTAAAGCCGCAAAAAGAAGAGCTGACGGCACGCTAACGCGAAGTTCTTCATCGCGAAATAAATAGACGGAGGCAGTATGATATTATCGAGCGATATATTCAGAGGACATACCGAGACGATGATTCTTGCCATTTTGTCGGACGGCGACAGTTACGGCTACGAAATAACGAAGAACATCAAGGAAAAGTCCGAAGGACATTGCGATATTAGAGACGCCACTATCTACACCGCTTTCAGACGTATGGAAAGCGACGGCTTGATATCGACGTACTGGGGAGACGGAGTAGGCGGCGCGAAGAGAAGGTACTATTCGATAACGGAAAAGGGCAGAAAGTTTTATATGAGCAAACTCGAAGAATGGGAAGCAGCCCGTAGAATATTGGATTCGCTTTTAAGGAGTGGGAAATAATATGCTTGCTAAGTTTAAGAAACATCTTGATAAAGTATTTTTGTTCTGTCCGAAGACGCAAAAAGTTCTCGACTTTAAGGAAGAACTTCTGGGCGTCTTGATGGATAGATTCTCCGAACTTACAGCATCCGGCATGAGCGATGAAGACGCGTACGGGGAGTGTATAAAGAGTATCGACGACTATTCGGAGACGATAAGGGTCCTCGAGAAGGATAAGCCGGCGGAGATGACGCGTTCGCAGTTTTCTCTGATATTTACCGCGTCGCTAGCCTATCTTTTCGCAACGCTCATTGTATATTTCACGGCTTCGTTTGCGAGCGGAAAGTGGGGCGTCACGTGGATAACGTTCATACTTGCGCTCGTCGTATATCTTATCGGGATATTCGTCGGAGTATACGTTATAGCAAAGAGAAAGAGCAGTTATTTCGTCATAAGGAGCGTTATCCTCATACTGTTCGGGCTCGTCACGACGCTCATATATTTAGGCATATCGTTTTCAACGGAAAAATGGGCGTTCACTTGGATAATCTATCTTATCGGCGCTTTCGTATGGTATATAACGGATATATTCTTTCGTATTAGACATAAGGTCAGCGTGTTAAGGATTTTCGACGGACTTACGGTAACGTTTTTGCTCACTCTCGCAACTTATTTCGCGGCGTCTTTTATCTCGGGACGGTGGGACGTTACGTGGATATTATTCCTTGTCGGAATTTTGGTCATGCTCGTTATCGTATTCATAGGCAAATGGATAAAGTATAGAAATAACGTCGAAAAGAAATAGCTGAGAATATAATAGCATTGATTTTTGTCAATAGTTAGATATGGAAAAAATTACTGGATCTACGGAGGACGGCATTGAAGGCGGGATGTTGCGGACTTGGAATAGTCGGTATGATAATAAAATTCGTAAGTAAAGCTATCGACGTTTTGGTAGCCGTTATCGTGTATTGCGGACTCTTTTATCCGATATTTTATATGGTGGCGGTACTCTTCCTTATGATGCTTGCGGACTTTACGTTCAAGCCGTCGATCGAGCTCACGCTCTTTTACGTGGGACTCGTTATGGCTTTCGCATGTTCGGTAATGACTACGGTTCGCAATCTTATACTTTTGCCGTTCGGGAAATATCTTGATAAGAAGGCGGAGGAAAAAGAAGAATATCTAAGTAAAAAGAGAGCTAAAAGACGCAGAAGGGAAAGAGAACGCTACTCCCCTCGCTACCTAGATCGTTCGTACGAGCGAGAAGAGGAGTACAGAGACAGGGTAAGACTTTCCGAGAGAAGAGATTATCCCGCAGTCGGAGAGAGACCGCGCGTTTACCGTTCCAGCAGAGATCGCAATCTCATAATATATGAATACAGGGATCGTTTCGACGTATACGTCGAGGTGGATAACAGGTTAAGACGCATAGATACGAAATGGAAATAGGAGTTGATAGGAGCCGATAATGCAAATAACTGAGCATATTGACAACAACGCGATAGTCGAACCGATCGCAGGAAATTTTCAAGCAGAAAAAAAAAGACTACGACGCGATAATAAACTCGAAAGAACGGCGAGCCGCATATGGGAGATAGATTTTATCAGAGGCGTATGCGTCATCCTTATGCTGTTCGATCACTTTATGTACGATATAATGGATATATTCGCTCCCGAGTGGTTTGCCGCTACGGGTAACGAGGCGTTTTTAGACCTTCAATCGTTTGCCGCAGAATATTGGGTCAGTACGCTTAGAACGGTAGTTCATCCGATAGTTCTCATGTGCTTTTTTGTTATTTGCGGTCTATCTTCGTCGTTTTCAAGAAATAATTTCAAGCGCGGAATTATCGCGCTTTTATTGGCGTTTGCAATTACCGGCGTCACTGTGCTTATGGATATGCCGATACTGTTCGGTGTGTTGCATATGCTCGCCGTATCTATACTTTTAATGGCTTTTATAAGGCTTATATCGAGGAAGAGACCTTACGTGACGGCGATAATATCGCTCGTTCTCGGAGTCGCTATCATTATAGGCGGTTACGTATTCAAAATCATCGACGTTAAGGCTGATAACTATCTTGCGTTTATTTCGGAGGCGTTTGTGGATAGCGGGTTCAATTCGTTCGATTATTTTCCGATATTCCCAAATACCGGTTTCGTTTTGATAGGAGCCGCGCTCGCGCCTTTTCTATATCCGAAGAAGAGAACGCTTTTCCCGTCTCTCGATACCGCGCTTCACTGGTATAGACCCGTGAATTTTTTCGGAAGACACGCTCTCGTCGTATACGCTCTGCACCAGATAGTATGGTTCGTTCTCCTTCTTGTCGCTACCGTTTTCATTATGCCGAACGGCTTTGAAGCGATAGGCGATATCCTAAGTTCTATTTTTGGATAAAATAATAAAAATTACTAATTTTTAGTAATAAAATTATTGACAGCTACCATATATTGTGATAAAATCATTATTGTAAATTGATTTTGATACGGAGGTAGCTAATTATGTTAGTACAGGACGTCAGCGTTAACGGAACGCTTGAGAACAAGGAGATACAGAACTATATAGATTATCTCGAGAAAAACGGACGCAAACTTATGAGTCTCAATATTACGGTCGACGGCGAATATGTAGATCTCGACTATAAGTACCATACTCAGCCGTTCGAGAGGATAAGACGTATAACGGGTTATCTTGTCGGAGACATGAGACATTGGAACAACGGCAAGACGGCGGAGGAAAAGGACAGAGTCAAGCATCATATAGGTTGACGGTATAGACGTTTCAAAAGACAGCGCAGGCTGTCTTTTTTAATATAATGATCGATAATATATCGTTCGTTAAAGTAAAAGGTCGGTTCGTTCGATTTTGATCATATTCGGCGTTAACTTGATAATTGAATTATAAAAGGCGGCTTTGACGTTTATGCTCGAAACGCTTGTCTTGCTAAAGCGTAAAACGCTTGACTTGCAACGAGTGTTTTTATATAATTATTGAGTCAATAACGATCATAAACGAATTTTTATAACATGACGATATTTTCAATGTTTTATCGGGAAATTTTATTTAGGTCATTTTTCGGATATAATGATTGTATATATTTGAATGGGAAAATCGGGAAAAGGAAGTGTAGCTAATGTTAGACGAAGCGAAACAGGATATATCGAAACTTAAGGGCGTGCTAGAGAACGTCGGAGACGCTCTCGACCTTGACGGACTTCGCGCAAAGGAAGAAGAACTCAAGACTTTGCAGGCGGAAGAGAACTTTTGGAGCGACCTTTCGAAGGCGCAGGAAGTCAACAAGCATCTTAAGGTCATTGAAAATAAACTCAATAGATACAACGCGCTCAAAGGAAGAGTCGAGGACGTTGAAGTGCTCATAGATCTTACGGAAGAGAGCGGCGACGACAGCGAAGAGGAAGCCATCATCGAAGAGATAAAGAATCTCGAAGCCGATATTGAGGCTTTGAGGCTCGAGACGCTTCTTCGCGGAAAGTACGACGAGAATAACGCCATTATCACGCTCCACGCAGGCGCCGGCGGTACCGAGGCGCAGGACTGGTGCGGTATGCTTTACCGTATGTATACGAGATATTCGGAGCGTCACGGATTTTCTGTCAAGGAGCTTGACTTTCTCGACGGCGAAGAGGCGGGGATCAAGAGCGTCACGTTCACGGTTGAAGGCGATAACGCCTACGGCTATCTCAAGTCGGAAAAAGGCGTTCACAGACTCGTAAGGATATCGCCTTTCGATTCTCAGGCAAGGAGACATACGTCGTTCGCATCCGTCGAAGTAATGCCCGAGATCATCAATAATACCGAAATAGAGATACGCCAAGAGGATCTGAAGGTCGATACTTACCGAAGCGGCGGCGCAGGCGGTCAGCACGTCAATAAGACGGAGTCTGCGGTAAGGATAACGCATATCCCGACGGGGATCATCGTTCAGTGCCAGAACGAGCGAAGCCAGATACAGAACAGAGAGCAGGCAATGAAAATGCTCATGAGTAAGCTCATCGAAAAGCAAGAAAGGGAGCAAATGGAGAGCAATCAGGAGCTCAAGGGTTCTCTTAAAAAGATCGAGTGGGGTTCGCAGATACGCTCCTACGTATTCTGTCCTTATACAATGGTAAAAGACCATAGGACGGGTTGCGAAACGGGTAACATAACCGCGGTCATGGACGGAGAACTCGACGAATTCATAAACGATTATCTCAAGAAGGCGTAAAAGTGAACTACAAAGCTATTGCCGATAAGAAGGTCGGCGAACTCAAAGACAAAGAACATATATCGATACTCGCCATAGAGTCGTCTTGCGACGAGACGGCGGCGGCGGTCCTCGATAACAGGGAGATACTATCGAACGTTATTGCTTCTCAGATAGATATACATAAAAGGTATGGAGGAGTAGTTCCCGAGATAGCGTCGAGGAATCATTCGCTCGCCATATCGAACGTTGTTAAGGAAGCGCTTTTGAGGAGCGGTAAAAGTTTTGAAGATATAGACGCTATCGCCGTGACGCAGGGCGCGGGACTTTTGGGAGCGCTGCTTGTCGGAGTTTCTTACGCGAAGGCTCTAGCGTATTCGCTCTCTCTTCCCCTCATCGCAGTCAATCATATCAAGGGACATATAGCGGTCAATTACGTTGCGTGCAGCGATCTGAAACCGCCTTATATATGCCTTATAGCGAGCGGAGGACATACGGCGATAGCGCGCGTTAAGAGCTATACCGATATGGAGATAATAGGAGAGACGCAGGACGACGCGTGCGGAGAGGCGTTCGATAAGGTCGCAAGAGCGCTGGGAATGTCGTATCCCGGCGGACCCGAGATAGAAAAACTTGCAAAAGACGGACAGCCGATAATAGAGATGCCTATTCCGTTCAAGAATCAAGACACCTTCAATTTTTCATACAGCGGTATCAAGACGGCAGTTATCAATTATATACATAACAAAGAACAGAAGGGCGAGCCGTATAATAAAGCCGACGTCGCTTGCTCGTTCCAGCAAAGAGCCGTTGAGTTAATGGTAAATAACGCCGTAAGAGCGGCGAAAAAGTACCGTCTCGATACCATAGTTATCGCAGGCGGAGTCGGGGCTAACGCTACGCTCAGAGAATATATGCAAAGAGAGTGCGATAAGGCTGATATCAGAGCCGTTTATCCGCCCGTCGGACTTTGTACGGATAACGCCGTAATGATAGCGAGCATGGCGTACAATATGATACGAAGCGGTACGGAGAGTTCCGATATAGACCTCGACGCCGACGCAAATATTCAGCCGACGGATTGAAGAAGAGCGGTTTTACGATTCATATCATCGGTCAATATTTATTGATAAATAATAATATATATAATGGACGCTTTGACGATTTTGTCGTTTATCGAATATTCTGCCGTCGAAGCGGCGTCATAAACGGCGCGATGTTATACGGGTTTGAGAGAGCCGATCTATCTTTGTATCGACGCGAAAATTAGCGTTGATCGTATAAAAAGAAAGGAATACGGCGAAAGTTATTCGCAAATAGCAAGATCAAGCGTTAAAACGCCCTAAAAAGTGATTATTTGCCGTTAAAACTTTGATTTTTTTAGATAAATCGTTTGACTTAAATTCCGATTATTTGATACAATGTGTAATATGTATGGGGTCAACCATGCATATTTGTGTCTATGTCAAAGTTTTTTGATGAAAAAGAGTAGAGCTCAAGGAGAAAAGCGATGGAAAAGGACATAATCGAAATGGTTAAGCACTTGGATAAAGTTGTCGGTTTAAGACAGGTTTTGAAGGGAATGATAAATAAATCACTACGGTGTGTGGTTATTGCAAGAGATTGCGACGAATTTGTCGGACGGAGAGTTGAAGAAAACAACCGTGACTGCAAGATTCCCGTATACGTTCAGTCGACTATGAAGGAACTCGGGACAATATGCGGCATAGACGTTGGAACTGCCGTTGTCGGTATCAAAAAGTAGCAATAGTGCTTAATATATGAGTTATCCTTCGGGGTTGCTGGATTACTCATCCGATTTTTTATTCTTACAAGGAGGTACGATAATGCCAACTATCAATCAGTTAATTAGGCAGGGTAGAGAAAAGAGAGTCTATAAATCTAAGGCTCCTATCATGGACAAGAATCCGCAAAAGAGAGGTGTTTGTCTTTCCGTTACCACGACTTCGCCTAAGAAACCTAATTCTGCTTTGCGTAAGATCGCGAGAGTCAGACTCGTCAACGGTATGGAAGGTACGGTGTATATTCCCGGTATAGGTCACAACCTGCAGGAACACAGCGTTATTCTTATCAGAGGCGGTAGGGTCAGAGATCTTCCGGGTGTCAGATATCACATTATTCGTGGTACGCTCGATACGGCAGGCGTAGCTAACCGCAAGCAGGCAAGATCTAAGTATGGTGCAAAGAGACCTAAATAAGTGCATACGGCGCTTGATTCGGATGTATTAAGACAACAACTTTATTAAAGGAGGTAATTACAATGCCAAGAAGAAGTGGTGTTCCAAAGAGAGACGTTCTGCCCGATCCTATGTATAATTCTAAGGTTCTTTCCAAGTTTATCAATCAGATAATGATGGACGGAAAGAAGGGTATCGCTCAGAATATCGTATACGGAGCATTTGAAATAATCGAAAACAAGATGGGTAAAGATCCTATGGAAGTATTTACTCAGGCTTTGGAAAACGTAAAACCCGTTCTTGAAGTCAAGGCGAGAAGAGTAGGCGGTTCTACTTATCAGGTTCCGCTCGAAATAAGAGCCGACAGACGTCAGACCCTCGCTATCCGTTGGATGGTAATGTTCTCTCGTAACAGAGGAGAGAAGACGATGGTCGAGAAGGTTGCGGGCGAGATTATGGACGCATATAACAATTCCGGTAACTCTATCAAGAGAAAGGAAGATATGCACAGAATGGCTGAAGCGAACAAGGCTTTCGCTCACTATCGCTGGTAATCTCATACTGTTTACAGTTACAATTAGGAGGGCAATAATATGCCAAGAGAATTTTCGTTGGAAAATATAAGAAATATCGGTATTATGGCGCACATAGATGCCGGTAAGACTACAACGTCGGAGCGTATACTTTTCTATACGGGACGAGTTCACAAGATAGGAGAGACTCACGACGGCGGAGCTACCATGGACTGGATGGAGCAGGAGAAGGAGAGAGGTATAACCATTACTTCGGCGGCTACTTCCACTACGTGGAGAGATACCCGTATCAATCTTATAGATACTCCGGGACACGTTGACTTTACCGTAGAGGTAGAGAGAAGTTTGAGAGTACTTGACGGCGCGGTCGCGCTTTTCTGCGCAAAGAGCGGCGTTGAGCCTCAGTCGGAGACGGTATGGAGACAGGCTACGAAGTATAACGTTCCCCGTATAGGATTCGTCAACAAGATGGACAGACAGGGCGCGGATTTCTTCAACGTCGTTCAGATGATGAAGGACCGTCTTAAAGCTAACGCGGTGCCGATCCAGCTCCCTATAGGTAAAGAGGACGATTTCAGAGGTCAGATAGACCTTATTCAGAATCACGCTATCATATATACGGATAAAGAAGGTAAGGAATTCGAAATAGTTCCGATACCGGACGAATACGTAGCGCAGGCTGCCGAGTACAGAGAGAAACTCATCGAGGCTGTCGCAGATTATGACGAAGAGATAATGATGAAGTTCCTTGACGGCGAAGAGATCACGCCGGAGGAGATCATGGCAGCCGTTCGTAAGGCTACCATAGATATGGCGATCAACCCCGTTCTTTGCGGAAGCGCGTACCGTAACAAGGGCGTTCAGGCTCTTATGGACGCTATAGTTGATTTCCTTCCTTCGCCTATCGACGTCGCTCACATCAAGGGTACTAATCCGAATAACGGCGAAGAAGAGGAAAGAATTTCCGCCGACGAGCAGCCGATGGCAGGTCTTGCGTTTAAGATAGTCGCAGACCCGTACGGAAAACTTGCGTTCTTCCGTCTTTACAGCGGTAAACTTTCGAGCGGTTCGTACGTCTATAATGCTACCAAGCAGAAAAAGGAGCGTATCGGACGTATAGTTCGTATGCACTCTAACGCCCGTACGGATGTTGACGAAGTATTCGCAGGCGATATAGTCGCTATAGTAGGTCTTAAGGATACTACTACGGGCGATACGCTTTGCGATCCCGATCATCCTATCGTACTCGAGAGTATGGATTTCCCAGAACCGGTCATTAAGGTCGCTATAGAGCCTAAGACCAAGGCGAGCCAGGAAAAGATGGGTATGGCTCTCGTCAAGCTCGCAGAGGAAGACCCGACTTTCAAGACTTATACCGATCAGGAAACCGGTCAGACCATTATCGCAGGTATGGGCGAGTTGCATCTTGAGATTATCGTCGACAGACTTTTGAGAGAGTATAAGGTCGAGGCTAACGTAGGTAAGCCGCAGGTTGCATATAAAGAGACCATTACTAAGGAGACTAAGGCGGAAGGTAAGTTCGTACGTCAGTCCGGCGGTAGCGGTCAGTACGGTCACTGCCGTATCACGATGCGTCCCGGCGAAAGAGGAAGCGGTATCGTTATCGAAGACAAGACGGTCGGCGGTTCTATACCGAAGGAATTCTTGCCTGCAGTCGAGAAAGGTATCAGAGAGTCTGCTCTCAGCGGTATTCTCGCAGGATACGAGATGGTTGACTTCTACGCAAGTATAGACGACGGTTCTTATCACGAAGTCGACTCTTCGGAGATGGCGTTCAAGATAGCCGGTTCTATGGCTCTTAAAGACGGCGCTAAGAAAGCGGGTTCGGTTCTTCTCGAGCCGATAATGGCAGTAGACGTAGTTACGCCCGACGAGTATCTCGGAGACGTTATAGGTACGCTCAACAGCCGCCGCGGAAGCATCAAGTCGATGGAGATGAGAGGCGGGGATCAGGCGGTCAGCGCAGACGTTCCACTCAGCGAAATGTTCGGTTACGCTACGGTTCTCAGAGGTTCTACTCAGGGACGCGCGGGATTCTCGATGCAGTTCTCGCACTATGCGGAAGTTCCGAAGAACGTCGCAGAGGATATCATCGCTAAGCGTCAGAAGTAATATCCAAGATATTATAAGACGTTTAGAAAAGCAATATCGTTCGGTATTGCTAAAGTAACAAGGTAATAATTAAAATTATTATAAATAATCATAATTAACTTAAATAATTTAGGAGGAATTTACAATGGCTAAGGCTAAATTCGAAAGAAACAAACCACACGTTAATATCGGAACCATCGGTCACGTTGACCATGGTAAGACCACTTTGACTTCCGCTATCTGTATGTACAGCGCAGCTAAGGGCTTTGCAGAAAAGATGAAGTACGACGAAATAGATAAGGCTCCGGAAGAGAGAGAAAGAGGTATTACTATCAATACCGCTCACGTTGAGTACGAGACGGCTAACCGTCACTACGCTCACGTTGACTGCCCGGGACACGCAGACTACGTTAAGAACATGATTACCGGCGCAGCTCAGATGGACGGCGCTATCCTCGTAGTTGCATCTACCGACGGTCCGATGCCCCAGACAAGAGAGCACATCCTTCTCGCTCGTCAGGTCGGCGTTCCTTACATCGTTGTATTCATGAACAAGACCGATCTTGTTGACGACGAAGAGCTTATCGATCTCGTAGAGATGGATATCAGAGATCTTCTTAACGAGTACGGCTTCCCCGGAGACGATACTCCGATCATCAAGGGTTCGGCTTTCAAGGCTATGAGCGCTGCTGCAGACGGTAACGTTGAGGATCCCGCTTGCGCTTGCATTCAGGAGCTTCTTGACGCTGTTGACAGCTATATCCCCGCTCCCGAGAGAGATACCGACAAGCCGTTCCTTATGCCTGTCGAGGACGTATTCACGATTTCCGGTCGTGGTACCGTTGCTACCGGTAGAGTTGAGAGAGGTGTTGTTAAGATGCAGGATAAGGTTCAGATCGTAGGTATCAAAGAGACCAGAGAGACGACCATTACCGGTATCGAAATGTTCCGTAAGCTTCTTGACGAGGCGTACGCAGGCGATAACATCGGCGTTCTTCTCCGTGGCGTTCAGAGAACCGATATCGAGAGAGGACAGGTTATCTGTAAGCCGGCTTCTATCACTCCGCACACTCACTTCACTTCGCAGGTTTACGTTCTTACGAAGGAAGAGGGCGGACGTCACACTCCGTTCCTTAACGGTTACAGACCGCAGTTCTACTTCAGAACTACCGACGTTACCGGTTCTATCAAGCTCCCCGATGGCGTAGAAATGGTTATGCCTGGCGATAACGTTGATATGGAGATTACTCTTATCACTCCGGTCGCTATGGAGCAGGGACTTCGTTTCGCTATTCGTGAAGGCGGCAGAACCGTTGGTTCGGGCGTTATCGCATCTATCATCGAGTAATTAACGTAAATAATTGATTTGTATTTCGGAACATACGCCCGAGCTTTTGCTCGGGCGTACTTTTTTATTTCGTAAGATTTGCGTTTATGGTATAACTTGAATTAACAGAATTTTGTCAAATTCAGTATTGACAATTTTAGAAGATAATGTTATTATGATTATAGAAGGGAAAATTTATGCTTAATAAAAAAATATTTTAATATTGTTATGCGTTATATTTCTGTTTTCATGTACCGGTATGGTATCATATGCCGAAGATAACGAAGAATTGATAATTTCAAAAACCGAGACAGAAGATTTTTCATTTGTGGAAATTAGTAATATTGATAAATATATAAAAATAAAAAGAAAATTGCGAAGAGCTAATTCCGATTATAATGCTGATATTTATAAAACTGCTGGAATATCTGATAATTCTGTTTTAGATTTGGATTATGATTTGAGTACAGTAAGAAAAATGGTTTTATATGAAATAAAAAGAACCAAAGTAATTGCTGGCACAAGCCAAGACGATTCTTCATAGGATGATTTACTTGGTAATAAATGTATGTCTGCAAGTGTAGTTGTGTATCAAGATTCATTATTAGATAAGTATCGTTCGAATGGCACTAGAGATTCTTATGGATTTTATGTTTATACCAATATGAAGTGGGAAAAGACTCCACTAACAAGAAGTAAGGATTTTTTTGCAATATCTTGGAATAATTGGGTAATGAGAGCTGTGAATTCTTCAACAGTTTCAACTGCTGCTTATTATGATGAAAATGGGGAAATATGGCGTCATGCAGAAGCAGGGGCAAATATCAAATATAGCGGAAGTATTAACAGCGCACAAACAGGATCAAGTTATTACAAATATTCTAAAGATGTAGAACGGTATATCGGATCAAATGTTACGGAAAGCTCGTCGGGATTATGTTATCAGTTTAAGTTGCCGTCAAATGTAGCTAGTAATGAAATCTCCATTAGATATGATGATTTTGAAATTGAAGGCAGACATGTTTTATGGTCAAATAGATCTTTTAATATTTACATAGGTTATGCGCATAGGCAACTGTTAACAGATAATATTAAAGCTAGTATTTCATTGGACGGAATGATTAGCTTTTCCAGTTTGGGGGCGGGGAAAGCATATTTCCCTAAAAATCCGGTGGTGGTGACGATATGACTAAAGCAAAGGCAATACTAATACCGATAATAATCGTTATGTTGATTATTCCGCTGATTATATTCTTGATAGTTTCGTCTACGGTGTGGGGAAACGAGGCGAATTCAATCGTTGCAATAGAGGAGACATATGGGATTCAAGATCATGAAGCCTACGGCGGTTACTTGTTTCCGATGACTTTTACTAAAGAATTTTTAGGAGAAGAGGCATATTCATATTTAAGTAGGTCGGCTGAATTTTTGAGTCAACAAAGCGGTACGTTTTCTTATGCTATAGACGGCGAGAGAAAGGTGCTGAAAGAACCTTTTTTCAATGGTAAAATCAAGCTGATAGACGGCGCGGTCGAGTATGCAAAAATGGTGAAAGGTTATGTAAGAGCGTTCCCCGATAAGCATAATGTTTTTGTTAGCGGTTATGCCGACACTCTAAATGACGGCGAGATAGTGGTGAGTGAAAGACTTGCAAGCGTACTTGGCGGAGTTGGTATAGTTGGTAAAAAATTATCTTTTTATATTAACGCCGACAGACTTAAAATGTTTAATATGACCATTGATAACGATAACGATCCAAACAATCAATATGATAAAGAAAATAGTGCGATGGGCATCGGTGAAATTACCATATTAAATGACTATGTCGTTAAGGGCGTAGTGTCTCAAGAGTATAGTGATTTTTATGCGTCACTTTTTCCGGAGTCATACGATATATGGCTTCCGATAGGCAGCGTAGATAATAATTATGAGATAAGGAATAATTATTCAAATAAGACGAGAGAGACAACAAGACTCATTACATATAAGGGCGAAGGCAGTATAAAAGAGCAGAGCGCAAATATCGTAAATAGCGGAAAGGTATTCTTTATTGGTATGGATATATATAGTAATGAAGCAACTTCGATACGCAAAGTATGGGAAAGCGGCAACGAGGTTACACGACAGTATTATAATGTACACAGCCTTTATGATGCCTATAGGATGGAGAAACTGTTGGAGAAGCAGATTAGATATGAGACGCAGAAACAGTTAAGAGACGTGCACTATGTATCGAACGAAGTCTTTAGAGCTTTTTCTACGCTCAAGACAGTTAATTGGGTTTTCTTTACAATGGGCGGCGTAACGCTGGCTATACTGATAGCACTCACATATATAGCGAATTCGCGAAAAAAGGTGAAAAAGAATAGATAATTATAGTGAAAACTTGAATTAGTAGTGCGTTTATCAAAATATGCGTATCAAGGCGTAGTAGTTGCAGTGATACGCATAGTTTATTGTTTAGAAAAACTACTCGATGAGCGAGTGGGAAAGAGCATTAGCTATAGATGATAAAACTTATGTGATACGATAAGAGCGATTGACAATAGCCAAAAAAGTAAAACAAGGGTGGAGTGCAGTGAAACCAATTGCAGGAAGATAATAAACGGTGCTTGACCTATAATATAAGCGATATAACGAAAAGATGCGTTTTAATACTTTAAGTTTTACGCTTGATTTTATCATAGTGGATTTTTTATATTTACGCGGTAAAAAATAATGACATTTTTTTTTAGTTATGCTAAAATATATGTGTTTGTGAATTAACAAGCGATAAGAATGACTTTTAAGAATTGCAAGAGGTGCGCATTATGGGTAAGAATTGGTTATACGGCAGGAACGTTATCGTTACGGGTTGCTCGACCGGTATGGGACGCGACATAACGAGATTACTTGTCAATAAATACGGCTGTTACGTTCTCGGTATCGCAAGACAGAAGCCGAAGCTCGACGAGCTCAAGGCGGAGCTTGGCGATCACTTTACATATAGAAGATTCGATATAACGTCGAAGGAAGGTTGGGAAGGATTTATAGAAGACTTTAAGTCGATAGGTTTCAAACCGGATATTCTCATCAACAACGCGGGTATGATCCAGCCGTTCACGCAGTTCGCCGATCTCGACGACGATAAGATAAACAAGGTCATCAAGACCAACTTCGAGAGCATAGTATGGAGCTCGAAAGCTATGATACCTGTGCTCAAAGAGAGCAAATTCGGCGGCATAGTAATAGTATCGAGCGCGTCCGCGCTCCTTCCCGTCGGAGGAGAGGGAATATATTCGGCGACGAAGTGCGCCGTAAGGGGACTTTCAGAGACGCTTTTCCAAGAGCTCAGAGGACTGGGAATATTCGTAACGAATATCATGCCGGGTCCCGTTAAGACGGATATCTATAAGGCTCGCGAGGGAGAAGAGAAGAAGGTCAACGACAATCTCATTGAAAAGGTGGGATTGACGAGCGAAAAGGCAGCTAAGAGAATCGTCAAAGCCGTTCGTAAGAGAAAGCCGAGAGTAGCTATCGACGCTATAGCGAAACTCATGGATTTCGGCGTAAGAGTATGTCCGAGAACGACTATGAAGATAACGGCAAGCCTTATGAAAGTAGCTTCGAAGAAACTCGTTCCGTCGTTCAATCCTATCTTTAAGGAGCAGATCGACAGAAAGGCTGAGATCAAAGCTATGAAAAAGTCGAGGAAACAGTTCACCTATAACGGTAAAAAGAACGTTCCGAATAACGACGTTTTCAAGAACGATATGGGAGTTTGAGCTATCTATTAGCGCGAATAAACAGCGATTTTAACTAAAAAATGTTAAAAACTAGCTAGACGGAGTGAAAAATGCAAATTTTTCACTCCGATATGCTGATTTTTCTTAAAAAAGCCGTTATTTCTGTTGACTCGGAGATGCAATATCGGCTATAATATACTAGCACTCTCGTATGGGTGTAATTTTTTTGGAGGTGTTTACTGTGCAAACGAGAATCACATTAGCTTGTACCGAATGTAAGCAAAGAAACTACGACAATTATAAGAATAAAAAGAACACTCCCGACAGATTGGAATTAAAGAAATATTGTAAGTTCTGCAAGAAGCATACTCTTCACAAAGAGACTAAGTAATTCGGAGGACTTCAATGGGTAAGGATAAAAAAAATAAGGGAAATTCTGAGCTTAACACTCCGATGGCTGTGAACAACGCTCTTGCGGGAGCGGATCTTGATTCAAAGCCTAAGGCGAATGATAAGAATAAGAAGAACACCCCAAAGAAGAACGGCAAAAACGCTCCTAATAAAGAGCGAGTCGGATTCTTCAAGAAGCTCAAGAATACTTTTAAGGAGCTAAAGAACGTCAAGTGGCCGGACGGAAAGACCGTCGTAACCTCTACGTTCATAGTTCTCGTAGTAGTATTCATCTTCTTCGTGGGACTTATGGGAATAGACAGCGCTTTGCTCGCGCTCTTTAATCTCTTGGTCAACAAAGGATAAGGAGGCTTTATGGAGAATACGGTTACGCCACAGTGGTATGTCGTTCAGACCTTTTCGGGACACGAGAACGCCGTCAAGCAGTCTCTGACGAATATGGTCGAGAACAATATAGATTTGCAGGATCTTATTTTTGATATTGCAGTGCCTACGGAAGAGGATATCGTAGAAAAGAACGGAAAGAAGAAGGTCATTCTTCGCAAGAAGTTCCCGAGCTACGTGTTCATAAAGATGATATATACCAAGAGAGTTTGGTATATGGTCACGCAGACGAGAGGAGTCACGAGCTTCGTAGGACCGCAGGGCAGACCGCTTCCGCTTACCGATGAAGAGGTCAAGAGGAATAAGCTCGAGGCAATGGAAATGGACGATATCAAGATGAAAGTCGGAGACCAGGTAAAGGTTCTCGGCGGACCTCTCGAAGGCTTTATCGGTACGGTCGAGGAGATCAATATCGATAAGCAGAAGGTCAAGGTCATGGTATCGATGTTCGGAAGGGAGACGCCGACCGAACTCGAATTCGTAGAAGTAGAGAAGTTGCAGTAGCGGCTTTTTTATAAACGGGAGAGACGTAAATCCATTAATGCGTCTCGTTAAACCGCGTTATGTGTAGTCGGAGGTAATTAGACTATGGCAAAGAAAATCAACGCAGTTGTAAAATTACAGCTTGCAGCCGGAAAGGCTACTCCCGGACCGCCGGTAGGTTCTACTCTTGGACCTCACGGTATCAATATACCGGGATTCACCAAGGAATTCAATGAAAAGACGAGAGGACAGGAAGGACTCATCATCCCTGTCGTTATCACCATCTACGCCGATCGTAGTTTTACGTTCGAGCTCAAGACTCCGCCCGCTCCCGTTCTTATCAAGAAGGCTTGTAAGATAGAGAGCGCGTCAGACCGTCCCAACACCAAGAAGGTGGCTAAGCTTACCAAGGCTCAGGTAAAGGAGATCGCCGAGACTAAGATGAAAGATCTTAACGCAGGCAGCATCGAATCCGCTATGAGCATGATAGCAGGCACCGCTCGCAGTATGGGCATTACGGTAGAAGAGTAAGGAGGTAATTGACATGAGTAAGAGATTTATTGAAGCCTCTAAGATGGTTGACAGCGCAAAGATGTATGAGAGCGGCGACGCTATAGCTCTCGCTATCAATACCGCAACGGCAAAGTTCGACGAATCCATCGAGCTTCACGTGAGACTCGGCGTTGACCCGAGACACGCAGATCAGCAGGTTCGCGGCGTTGTAGTACTTCCTCACGGAACCGGTAAAACCGCTAAGGTCCTTGTCATCGCTAAGGGCGCTAAGGCTGACGAAGCTCAGGCGGCAGGCGCTGACTACGTAGGAGCCGAGGATATGATCAATAAGATAAAGAACGAGAACTGGTTCGACTTCGACGTGTGCGTTACGACTCCCGATATGATGGGTCTCGTAGGTAGGATCGGTAAACTTCTCGGACCTAAGGGTCTTATGCCGAACCCGAAGTCGGGTACCGTTACTATGGACGTTACCAAGGCTATCAACGATATCAAAGCAGGTAAGGTCGAGTACAGACTCGATAAGAACGCTATCATTCACGTTGCATTCGGAAAGAAGTCGTTCGGAGCTGAAAAGCTTGCCGAGAACTATGACGTTCTTATGAACGCTATCATCAAGGCTAAGCCGGCTGCCGCTAAGGGACAGTACGTTAAGAGCGTAAGCGTGTCGAGCACGATGGGTCCCGGTATCAAGATCATAAACAGAGCGTAAAACGCTTGACAACGTATACCCGTATCGGGTATAATGCGAATATCGGTCAAACCGTAACAATTTAATAATTTACTGCAACCTGAGACAGCAAGCGCGGTAACGCTTAATCTCTTGCCGAGGAAGTGGTCTGAAAAGGTTATTATTATCCTTCTATGACTCAGGTTGTGGAAGGATATTTTTATAGGAGGTAAAACTAGTGGCAGATCATATTTCAGAAGCTAAGCAGATGAAAATTGAGCAGGTTGCAGTCATCAAGGAAAAACTTGAGAAGGCTCAGTCTGTAGTTCTTGTCGAATACAAGGGTATTACCGTTGCTCAGGACACTAAGCTCAGAGCTCAGTGCAGAGCGAACAACGTAGAATACAAAGTTTTGAAGAACAGATTGGTTAAAAAGGCTCTCGAACAGCTCGGTATCGAAGGATTCGATAAGGCTCTCGAAGAGACGACGGCTTTCGCTTTCGGTTACGACGACTGTGTTACGCCCGCTAAGGTCATCGCGGACAATGCTAAGGAGATCAAGTGCCTTAACATCAAGTGCGGTCTTGTAGAAGGCGCGTTCGCTGATAAGGCGACTATAGAGAAGCTCGCAACCATTCCGCCGAAGGAAGTTCTCATTGCGCAGTTCCTCGGATTGTTGCAGAGTCCTATGTCTGGATTCGCAAGAGTTCTTGCAGCTATCGCAGAGAAGCAAGAGGCGTAAATTTCGATCAAATCATTCGAATTTAGTAGCGTGCGCATACGCTGACATATGCGCGTATATTATCTATATTTTATTTGGAGGAATAAGAAAATGGCAGATTTCGCAAAGATAATCGACGAGATTAAGAATATGAAGGTTATGGAGCTCAACGAGCTCATCAAGGCTATCGAAGAGGAGTTCGGCGTTAGCGCAGCAGCTATGGCAGCTCCCGTTGCAGCAGCAGGCGGCGCAGCAGCTCCCGCAGAAGAGGAGAAGACTGAGTTCGACGTTATCCTCAAGTCGGCAGGCGCTAACAAGATCGCCGTTATCAAGGTCGTTAAGGAGATCACCGGTCTCGGACTTAAGGAAGCTAAGGAAATCGTTGATAACGCTCCGAAGCCCCTCAAGGAAGCTATCGCTAAGGAAGCTGCAGACGAGATCGCTGAGAAGCTCAAGGCAGCAGGCGCAGAGGTTGAAGTTAAGTAATTCGGCTTTTCGCTTCGAATATCTAAAAATGAAAAATACGACGGTCATGATACCGTCGTATTTTATTATTAGAACTAAACAATTCAAAAAAGAAGCCATAGCGGTGTATTTCATATGGATAAAGCAAGGACGATGATCAGTCCTTGCTTTTTTAGTACGGTTATGCTATTATAAAACTACTATAAACAGTAATTTAGCGGTGATTATATGAAAATAACAGTAATAAACGGCACGGAGAAACACGGCGTTACATATCGCATAAAAGAGATTTTTCTGCAAAACTTTCAAGGCGCAGACGTAGTTGAGTTTTATCTGCCGAAAGATTGTCCGTCTTTTTGTATAGGTTGTACGAGTTGCTTTATGAAAGGCGAAAATAACTGTAAAGACTTTGATTACACACATAAAATTGAAAAATCGCTTATTGAATCTGATTTGATCGTTATGACGTCGCCTGCATATGTAATGCACGCAACGGGCGCAATGAAATCATTATTAGACCATTTAGGTTATCGTTGGATGCCGCATAGACCTGCGCCCGAAATGTTCGGTAAGCGCGCGGTAATTATTACGCAATGTCTTGGAGCAGGCGCAAAGTTAACAGCAAAAGATATAAAACACAGTTTGTCTTGGTGGGGAATATCGAAAATCGGTATGTTTAGCGGTTCGCTTATGAGTGATATTATTTGGGGTAAACTTTCCGAAAAGAAGCGCAAGAAGTTAACTAAAAAGATAAACAAACTTGCTGTTCGATTCTCTAAAATCAATTATGCCAAACCGGCGCACACAACACTTATAACTAAAATTAAGTTTAAGTTTTGTCGTATGATACAAAAGAAAGTGCGTAAAAACGGTGTTGCAGGACTTGACAATGAGTATTGGTGTAATAATGGTTGGCTTGGTAAAAGCCGTCCGTGGAAAATTTGACGCATTCGATTTTATTAAGTAAACTTAAATTTATCTTTATATTCTTTTATAAGTATAGCGCACTATACTTCGCAAGCGAAGATAGCGCGTTATTTCTTTGCCACAGATACCCTTAGTCAGCGTCTTTTTTGTTATTATGCGGCGAAAGGACGGCGCATCAAATAATAGCCGTACAAATATAAGCTATCGGCTTATTGATGTATGAAATTTATATGCAAAATCGATCATTCTATTGACAGTGAAAATCGTTTTATAAAATATAATGTTTCGAAATTTCTGAATAATAACGTTTGAAAATACGAAGTAAGATATTTGATCTATAAAAACTACACTACATATATATAGCTTTTTTATGTATCTTCTTTTGAAAATTGATGATTTCAAAAGAAGTAAGATATTTTGTCAGCCGTTAATTCAATATTTTTTTCGTGACGCACTTGGTCTTGATTATGCCGTCTTTGACGTTGACGAGATCCGCAGAGCATATATGGTCGTTGTTGTATATACACTTTACCGAGTCGCACTGGATAAGTACGTCGTCGTTTTCATCGTAGTCGAATTCGTTTGCGGCTTCGAAGTTTGAATATTCCTCTTTAATGGGGAGGAATCCTTTTTTTATTTTGGTGTTGCACACTGCGTTTTGGCTGATATTGATAACGCCTGCCTGACAGTGACAAGCGTAATTTAGTTCGCAGTTAGTCGTAGTACATTTTAATCCTTTCATATTTTTGCCTCCGTTATGAGTATTAGCGTAATTGTTTTTTTTATTACCGGAGAGGTAAAATTTGTTAAAAGTTCTCATCACTACTTGTATTATCGCTCTATATGTGGTAGAATTAGAACTATAAGAAACGCATTTGATAACGCTTAGGCGTTGTATTTAAGCGTAACTTCGCTTGTGAAAACGAGTCCTTCAAAGCGCGTATTCTTCAACGGTTTTGAAAGCGTTTTGTTGAAGAAATCGTTTGAGGTAACTTTTCATAAAAAGAAAAAGGAGACTGACATGAAAATCATATTATTAGCCGACGTTAAATCTCTCGGAAAGAAGGGAGATATTGTGGAAGTCAATGACGGTTACGGTAAGAATTTCCTAATAAAAAAGGGTCTTGCAGAGCTCGGTACGCCGTCTAAGATAAACGATAATTTGCAGAGAAAGAAGGCTGACGAAGCCAGAAAGGAAAAGGAAAGACAGGATATGCTCGCTATGAGCAAGGAGCTTAACGGAAAGACCGTGAACGTAAAGATACGTTCGGGCGAGAACGGCAAGATATTCGGCTCGGTCACGAATAAAGACGTATCGGACGCTCTTTTAAGCGCAGGTTACGACATTGATAAAAAGAAGATAATGATCAAGGATGCTATCAAAAATCTCGGCGTTTACGAGATAGAAATAAAACTTTACGCCAATATCTCGTGCAAAATAAATATCGACGTAACTGCTCTTTAAGATATAAGTTTAGGTTAAACTTTATTTGTTGAATTTCATAACTATTTTAATAAAACAACAAGTCCGACGATTATCGTCGGACTTATCTGTTTCCATTTTGATTTGATGCGTTTTGAATATCTAGTCGCGTCTTCTTATGAGAAGCAGCGAGAGCAGTCTTAAGAACTGAAGGAAAGAGAATACGAAACTCGCAAGATAAGTTTGAGCCGCCGCTCCGAGTACTTTGGACGTATAGCCCACTTCCTCCGAGTCGAGGATCCCGCACTTTAGGAGCATCTTTTTCGCTCGGCTCGACGCGTTGTATTCTACGGGCAGAGTGATCAGCGAGAACAGCGTATAGAGTCCGTAGATCGCGATAGATACTGCAAGCAACGCGTTGGAGACCATATTGAATCCCATAAAGATCTCCAATATTATCGAAAACATTAGAAGCGGGAAAGTGAATTTCGATGAAAAGCTCAGTATCGGAACGAGCGCAGTTCGCATCTTTACGGGAGCGTAAGACGAGGCGTATTGCATTGCGTGTCCGACTTCGTGAGCCGCTACGCCGTGAGCCGCGACAGAAGTAGAGGAGAACGTAGACTCGGACAGGAAAACCGTGTCGGAACGCGGATCGTAATGATCGGTAAGATTTCCTTTACACGGCTCTATTCTTACGTTATAGAGTCCCGCTTCGGCGAGTATCTTTCTTGCGACTTCCGCGCCCGTCATGTTAGAGCGCGATTTTACTTTGCTGTAGCGTCTGAATACCGAATTGACTTTGACGCTGCTGACGAGCATCCAAATAAGAGCGGGTAAAAAACATAATCCCACTATTACAAGTATCATATCTTCCGTCGCTATCGCCGCAACGGCATTATTGAATGTAAGCATACCGTTAGCCCTCCGTATCCGTCTTTGCCGTCAAAACTCACATCTGACAAGTTTGTTGTTTTTTATTCTATATTTTATTTTATCACATTATCGCGATATTATAGGTAAACGTAAGGTAAATTATTTGTAATATCGGATATTTTGAAATGAAATTTACTTCAAATCGGGATAAAATAAGCGTCTCAAAATATTATTTTTACGGTTTCTACATAGAATAGTGTGAGGTGTCGTATGTACAGAGTGTATTTTGAGAATAACGAAAAAAAGCTGTTTGTCAACGGAAAGGAGATAAAGGGCAGGCGAACGTATCTCGTTGAAGATAGCGATATAGAGATAAAGGATTATGCCGCGGGAATAATTTATTCGGGATATTTTATAAAGGCGGGAGCTAAACTTTTGAGCCGTGACGTTGCGCTCGTTGATTACGGCGGAGAATACGGCGAACTCGTTATAAAGAGCGACGATAAGAAAGTCTCGTCGAACTTTAGGCCGCTCGAGCAGAGAATGGTAGACACTGAAACTCTTTTCACGTATTATTACGACGGAAACTATCACGTAGTATTAGAAGACAGCGAATATATAGTGAAAAAATATGCGGCGGATATGAAGGACGTCGAGATCAGCGCAGACGGCGGAATATATACGCTTAGATATACTTCGAATGGGAAAAAGGCTTTGACTTTATATAAAAAAGATCCCGATTTCGAAACGCTCGTCGACGTTATCGGCGACAGCGTAGATTTTAGCGGCGACACCGTGAGCGTGGCGGAAAAGCTCAAGGATACGCTCGGCAGGGAGAAAAGGAGCGTATATACGAAAGATAATAGCGGAAGGTACGCAGAAAGCGTCGAATTCGTATACCGATACAGGAACGAGTATCCGAGCGATATGATGTGCGAACTAATAAGAGACGCGTTATATGCGGGAGATTACCGTTATATCGCCGATAAGATGTATGAAGAAACCGACGAAAGCGCGCTTAAAGAATATTTTGCGGAAATCCACTGCGGCAGTCTCGTAAAGCTGTCGTTCGCGCCGCTCCTTAGCGACGGTATAATTACGGCGTATAAGGAGAATAATGAGATTAAGACGAAAAAGATCGCTATAGAGTTTGACGGCGATATGAAGATATTGAATTTCGAGGAAAGGGGGATGTAAATGGAAGAGACAACGGCGCTTATAGAAGAGGGCGCAAGACTCGTGATAGAAGCAAGGCAGTTAGTTAGCGAAATAGAGAGTTTGCTTGACGAACAGAAAAAGGAGAGCGAAATAAATAAATATAGGAATCTTCTCAGCGATATGCGTAAGGATAACGAAAGACTTTTCCGTGAAAATATGCTTCTCAAGAGCAGGCTCGAGAGCGGAGATATCGAGAGCGAGTAAATAATTGAATATCGAACAGTCGTAAAACAAAACGCTTCTTAAACTTTTCGTAGTATTAAGAAGCGTTTTTTATCAAAAAAATCGTATCGGTCGGAATTTATTTTATTCTTGAGCGACCGCGTTATTTTAGTTTGCAAAAGGAGCTATTTCACGCTACTTTCACTGCGGAGATATTTTTCAGAGTGTACTTTACGTCGTGCTCTTCGAACTTCATGAGGGGATTTTCAATGACCGCTCCGCTCTCCGTCTTATAATTTTTCGACGATATGTTGTAGTAGATAGGAGTTCCCGTACCGGGTACCGATTCTGCGGACGCTATCGAAGAAGTATAGCATTTGACCGCGGTAGCGCCCTCTTCGAGTTCGAATCCTTTTATATCTATTAAAGGCTCGATGTCCGAGGTCGAAGAAGACAGCGTTGCCGTACGCGCGAGAGTCTTCATATTTCTCGGCGTCGGAGTGACGAACGACATCTGCGAACTTGTTCCGAGAGCCATTGTTCTCACTATTACAGGGAAATAAGCGTTATCGAAATACGGCGAGGAAGCGTACTGCTTGTAGCTTATCTTTCCGTTGTTTTCTTTGCCGTCTATAGAACCCTTTACTTCGCACGACTTGTCGGAATACGTGATCTCGCTCGTTATGTCCTCGTATTTATCCGTCTTGTCTTGATCGACTAGGAAATGCGAAACAGAGTACGAATAGAGCGTTTTGAACTGCTTGTCAACGACGACTACGCTGCTCTTGTACTGATTTTCTTCAAACGAGAGCGAGCTCGTCACTTTGAAACCGTAGAAATTATTATTGGTGTAGGAAGAGGGAATATTATCGCTCGATACACTCAGGTCTCTGCCGTTGTACGGTTCGATAGATATTTCGAGTTCTCCTTTCCTCGTAACGCCGTCTTTAGAATATACGGCGTCGTATACGGACGTTTCCGTATACTCTTTCCAGTGGGAAGCGAGAGTCTTATGAGTCGGCATATTGTTGCACGCCGTGAGCGTTATTGCCATGACGAGCGTCAAAACGATTGCAAGCGTAACGGTTATTATTTTCTTTTTCATGTATTACCTCTTATATTCTATTAGCTCTTTGCCGGGTACGTTTCGGTTCGTGGCGAACTTTGACGTAAATATGGGCGGCGTTCCTATCAGGTTTTATCGTCTTAATAAAATCATTATATAGTTTTATCGAAAATTAATCAATTAAAAAGGATATGCAGGTCGAAAAATCATATGAAAATTGCGGAAAATGCTCAAAGAGTGTTGAAAAATCGCGGTAATATGGTACAATTAAAAATGCGAAAGGGAATAATTCGTTAAACTTTGACGGTATTTTCGTTCTGCGTTTTGAAATATGGAAGCGTCACGGACGAATAAAAAAACTTACGCTACTTCCGCCCGCGCGGTAAAAAATCATAAAAGGCGGTGAGAGTATGCCCGTAAATATCATAATATCTACGACTTTCGAGGAAGCTAAGAGGGAAACTCTTCGCCGTATCGACAGTAACAACGAAGAGAGGACGAGCCACTTGGTACTCGTTCCCGACAGACATTCTTTAAGCTATCAGAGAGCCGTTATAGAGGAGCTGGGTCTTACGAGCGTTACTAATATAGAGGTGAGCTCGTTCTCGCGTCTTGCCGATCTCAATATTGATAAGTCAAAGAGATATTTGACGCCTCAGGCTTCGGTAATGCTGATGAGAAAGGCGATAAACGCGCATAAAAAGGAACTGCTTCGTTACGCTTCGAGCGCGAATAAAGTCGGGTTTGCCGACGAAATGTTCGCAGTCGTTTCCGATATGCGTAACAGCGGAATAACGCCTGAGATGCTCGCGGAAAAGCTGAAATTTATAAACAATATTCCCATAAAAAACAAAACGCATGATATAGAGCTTCTTTACAGAAGTTATATGCAAGAACTTACCGAGAAATATCTCGACGCGACGAGCAAGTTCGACGCTCTTCTTAACATTATAGGCGAGATAGACGCAGTGCGTAACAGCTACGTATACGTGTCGGATTATTATACGTTCACAAATCCCGAACTGAAACTTCTCGAGAGGATAATGAGTCTTTCCAAAGAAGTCAATATTTCGCTCGTTGAAAAGGATGACGGCAGCAACAGGAGAATTTTTCCGAAGACGAGCGCGAAACTCATTTCCATTGCGGAGAGCTTAGAGCAAAGCGTCAGCGTCGAGAGGAATAAAGCGGCGGACGACGGAAACAGAATGATACTCGATAACCTGTTCGGTTATCAAAACGACAAGGAATATCCCGTTAGAAAGGACGTCTTGCTCTACGAAGCCGACAATGTCGAGCAAGAGCTGACCTTCATAGGCGCTTTAATAAATAAGAGCGTAAGAGAGAAAGGAATAAGATATAAAGATATAGCTCTTGCTGTGAGCGACGTCGAGACGTACAAGGACGAGATAAATAGGGTATTCGGACGGCTCCGTATCCCGTATTATATCGACGATAAGATACCGATACTAAAGGCTGTCAGCGTCAAATTCGTCGTCGCCGCATTGAATACCGCTCTATCGGGCTATCGAAGGAGCGACGTTACGGACTTCATCTCGAACGGACTGATGCGCGATATAACGTATAAAGAAAGGGACGTATTTACGAACTATTTGGCGAAGTTCAATATAGATAGGTCTCGGTTTTTAGAAGACTTTACGCTCGGAGAAGGGGAGACACTCGACGCCCTCAACGAGACGAGAAGGAAGATATTCAAAGGCTTCGATATACTGGAGAAAAGCGTTGAAAAGCGAAAAATGAGCGAGCATATAGATAATGTTTTGCATTATCTTGACGAAATAGATTACATAGGACGCATCAACGCTTTCGCAAGGAAAGAGTATGACGAAGGCTTCGTTATAGAGAGCGAGATCACGAAGCAGGCGCCGAAGAAACTCTTCAGATTTTTCGAAGAGATGAAGATGGTAGGCGGAGACGAAGTCATGGATCTAAAAGAATTCAGAGACGTCATGTTAGCGGGACTCGTACGCGTTAGCATATCTCTAATACCGAAGTTCGGCGATTCGGTATATATAGGAGACGTCTCGGAGAGCAGATACGACGAAGTAAAAGAGATGTACTTTGCAGGTATGAGTCAGGATAAAGTTCCAAAGGACGCTTCGGGACACGGAATAATCGGCTCGCAGGAAAACGAAGTATATTCATCGCTCGACATCTCGATAACTCCGTCGCCGAAGGATAAGAATCTGCTTGGAAGGTTTTATCTTCTCGAACTTCTGCTCAAGGCGAAAGATAGGATAGTCGTAGGATATTCTCTCGAAAACGGCGGTAAAAAATCCAAATCGATAGTTATCAAAGAACTTGAAAAGATATATTCGCTCAAAACGGAAAGCGTCGCGAAGCTATTTGAAATGAGCGTCCCCGACAGCGTTTCGACGCTCGGCAACGCTCTTTACGTCACGGCGAAAAATTACGGCGAATTTTCCGACAAAGAGGCGTTTTTGAGCGACGGAATGAAGAAACTTGCGAGCTATCTTAAAGACAGCGGGAAGTTCGTTCCGTTCGATTATAACGACGAGAGGTACGTAAGAGGACTTTGCGGCGTAATGCTCGGCTACGACAAGGAAAAAGGGATGGGCAATCTGAGCGCCAGCAGACTGGAAAATTATTTCAAGTGCCCGTATATGGCGTATATGCAATATGCCGTCGGAGTGAAGGACAGAGAGGTCGCGGAGATGAATGTCGCGGACTCGGGAACGGTCATACACGCTATTTTGGAAAAACTATACGCCGAGAGTAAAAGCGTCGATCTGTCGCGCGCCGAACTGAAGGCGAGAACGGAAGAACTTTTCGATACCGTTATGAAGGAAAACTATCCGTATATTTACGCGGACGCGGAGCTTTCGAGGGTCGTCGACGATCTCAGAAAGAGAGCGGTGTTCGTCGTATCCAAAATACACGGTATGCTTGACAATACCGATTTTGTTCCGATAAAGACGGAATACCGTTTCGACGGCAGGATACGAGTATACGCGGGAAAGAGATTTAGACTGAGAGGCTCAATAGACAGAGTAGACGCCTGCGGGGATAAATTCTATATCGTCGACTACAAGAGCGCGTCGGACGTGAAGTTCAAGCTCGGACAAATATATTACGGAGAGCGTATACAGCTCGTCATATATCTCAGCGAATTGATGAAAGATATGGACGGAGAGAGCGTAGGTATATTCTATCTGCCCATGCCGAGCGGTTACAGGAAGAGGGCGGACGACGATAATCCATATTCTTTTAGGGGAATCATATCGTCAAACGACGCCGAAGATATGGTCAAAAAAGGTCAGACGAATAGGATATTCCCATTCAAAGAAACAAAGTCGGGAGTAAAGGGAAACGCGAACGGCGAAGCCGTGGCAAAAGACGAATTCAGAAAAATTATAGAATATACCGACAGACTCATTGATAACGCGATAAAGGATATAGACGACGGATATATCGGGAAAAGCCCTGTCGAGGGGAAGTGCGAATATTGCAAATACTCGTGCGTTTGCGACATATATTCGTCTAAGATAAATATGAGAAAACCGCTCTCTGCCGATATCGACACGATAAACGGAGCGTTAAAGGAGCATATGGATGAGTGAGAAGTGGAACGAGGATCAAAGGAAAGCTATAGAGAATACCGAAGGCAATATGATCGTTTCGGCTTCTGCAGGCAGCGGAAAGACGTCGGTCATGATAGAGAGGGTAAAGAGACTCGTAATAGATAAAAAGACTCCCGTCTCGAGGATAGTCATGCTCTCGTTTAACGCCGCTATAGCCGAAGAGATAAAGGAAAAACTCACGAAGGCGCTCATCGAAGCGGTAAGGGAAGCGGGCGATGACGAAAGAGACTTTTTATACGAACAGATAGACTCCGTGTCGAGCGCGGATATAACTACCGTCCACGGATTCTCTAACGGTCTCATCAAGGAGTATTTCGACGCCGTAGGCGTAGATCCGACGTATTCGGTAATAGACGACAAGGAAGGGGAGCTGATAATTGGCAAGGCGCTCAGGGAACTCTTCGACGACTGTTACAGAGAAAAAGACAGCGAATTTTTATTGCTTAAGGACAAGCTATCGCCTCTAGGCGACGAAGCGCTCAAAAAGATAATCAAGAATATATTCGTTTTTCAGAACGCGCTACTTGACGGCGACGGTTTTCTCGATAGAGCGCTCGACGAGAATTATTTGCGTCCGTTAAAAAAGGCAAAAGCCGTGAGGATCGTCAGAGACGGTTTGCATAGAGAACTGATGGATGCTTTCGACGCAGTAGAAGAGGCGTATTCGTATTTTCGGTATAATTCGTCTGACAGCAGATATTATTCATGCGTAGAAGCGATGTATAACAATATTTCAAAGGTCAAGCCGTCTTTGGATATCTCCGATTTTGAAAAAATAAAGGATATGAACGTCGAATACCAAAGACTTTCAAGTAAGAGCGACGACGTGGAGAAAAGCTATTACGTAAGAGCAAGAGACAGATATAAGTCTCTCGTAAACGCGGCTCAAGAAGTATTCCCAACTCCGTTTGCCGTTATGGAGAAGGAACACGAAAGAGACGCGTCATCCGTTATAAAACTTGTGGAGCTCGTCAAACGGTTCAAAGTCTATTACAACAGAGAGAAGAAGGAAATAAACAAACTCGATTTCAGCGACCTCGAGCATTACGCTGTGAAGATACTTTCAAACGAGAGTATCGCAAACAGCGTCAGGGAAAAGTACGACTATATTTGCGTCGACGAGTATCAGGACACCAACGAAGTGCAGGAGAAGATAGTCGAAGCGATATCGAGCGGTTCTAATCTTTTTATGGTGGGCGATCCAAAGCAAAGTATCTACAAATTCCGTTTCACAGAGCCGCGGATATTCGTCGGCAAACTTCTCCGCTATGAAAAAGAGGAGGGGAATTTTGCCGTAAAACTCAACGAAAACTATAGGAGCAGTCCATCCGTCATAGCGCGTATCAACAGCGTGTTCGACGTATTGATGCGAACGGAGCTCGCAGGTCTCAACGTAAAGTCGTATTCGAGTCTCGTCGGCGGACTTAAGTTCCAAGACGACGGAGACTCCGACGATTTTCAAGCGGGGCTCTATTACCGCAAATCAAAGAGAGAGAAGCCGCTTAGCGGCGTAGGCGTATACAGATTGTCGGGCGATCATGGTATAGAAGAGGAGAAAAGCAACGCGAGAATAGAAGCGGATTACGTCGCAAAAAGGATAAAGAAACTCATAGGCGGCAGAATTTACGACGCAAAACTCGGCGATTTTCGCACGGTTACGTTCGACGATATGGCGATATTGGCGTCGTCAAGAAGCGAAAGCGTAAAGGATATACTCGATATTCTCGAAAAGGAGTATCTTTTCCCTATAGACAGTTCTCCGCTCAGGAGAAAAGAGGAGACGAGGGAGGTAGGTATCCTTACGAGTCTTCTACGCGTCGTGGACAATTCTCGTATAGACTTGCCGCTTTATACCGTTATGAAAGTTTTCTTTACTTTCAGCGACGAAGAGCTACTTGCCGTAAGAGCGGACAATAGGGATAAAAAGTTTTTTTCGGAGGCTGTTTTCGACGGAGAAGTAAAAGACGCCGCGTTAAAGAGCAAGCTGGAAGGCTTTATCGAGAAGTTCTTGAGACTGAGGCTCATGTCGCAATTTATGAACGTATACGACTTTCTAAGCGCGGCTATCGAGGAGACGGGGTACGTCACTCGGCTCTTAGAGACTAAGGGAGGTAAGGCTTCGCTTGAGAATATCAACGCGTTCTTGGCGTCGTTAAAGGACAAAAAGCATAGCGAAAACATAGCGTCTTTTCTATATGCGTGCGATAGTCTCGAGCTTCGAGGCGATACGGAGACGAAGGGCGAAAGTTCGAATAACGCCATACATACGTCTACCATTCATCAAAGTAAGGGCTTAGAATACCCTATAGTCTTCATTATAGACGCGGGACGTGATTTTACGCCGAGCGAAGTTTACAGAGATCCGTATTTGCTCGACAAAGAGTACGGCATCGCTCTCAAAGGTTTTGACGTTATGAACAAGACGGTATATTCGAATATTATGTTCAAGTCTTTGGCGATGAAGGCGATGAAGGACGAGAGGGAAGAGAGGCTTAGACTTCTCTACGTCGCTATGACGCGGGCGAAGAACCGTCTATACATAGTCGGCAGCCGAACTAAGGAAGAGAACGGTATAGAAGATTTCAAAAGATTTACGGACGCTCTTTTGTACGTTGCGAATAGAGACGGCGATTTTAGACGATACGTCGAGGAGCTCAATTCTCCGTCTCAAACAGACGAGAAGGAAGCGGACGCCGATGATGATATTTGCGACTTTGAAGGCGTAAGGGCGTTCGACTATATGCCGTATACCGAGAGCGAAAAAAAACAATTCGACGACGTATTCAATTATGAATATCCATATGACGAAGCTACCCGTCTAAGCACGAAATATACGGTCACGGCGATAAACAGCGAAGAGAGCGACGAAGAAGAGTACGTAGAAGAACTGTATAAAGAGGACAGCGCTTATATAGGTACCGCTTATCACAAGCTGATGGAAAATATCAATTACGACGCCGATACCGAAGAGCTACTGGATAAAGAATTCAATAGACTTCTCGATGCGAAGATAATGACAGAGGAAGAGATCGATCTAATTGATAGAAGCGATATTTTGTCGTGTCTGAATAGCGACGTCATCAATACGGCGAAGCGGTCGAGACACGAAAGAGAAAAGAAATTCATGATGTACCTGCCGTTATCCGAGGTCAAGGAGAACGCTCCCGACGAGAAGGTGATAGTGCAAGGTATTTTAGACCTTATTATCTATAGCGATAACGGCAATATACTCGTCGATTTCAAAAAGTCGTCGAGAAAAAAATCCGACCTCATAGCGGCGTACAGAAAGCAGCTCGAACTATACCGTTTTGCTATCGAGAAGAGTATGAATATAAAGGTCGATAAAACGCTCCTTTACGTCTTGGGCAGGAACGAGACGATAGAGATAGAGTGACGTCTGTCTCTTGCAATAACACGTATCGTAAAATGCGTCAAGTATACGCTCTATTGTGAGTTCGATACGAAGGACAGCTACGGCAAGGCAGAGAAGAGACTTTACGAAAGTTATTGGAAGGATATAGAAAGGTGTCTGACAGCGTCGCATGACAAATATTTGGGATATACGCTATAGGGAATAGGCGGGATAGCGTTAGCTGTTTAATTGATATAACGGGCGGAAAGGCTTTGCGCCGTCCGCTTTTAATTATTTTCGACTTTAACGAAAGGCAAAGCCGACCTTCGAATTAAGGTCGGCTGTATGTTTTATACGAGACCGCGTTTTTATTTGCGGACGCTTTATGCTCCCGCGCGCGGAAATATTCTTTTCTCCCACGCTCAGGACGGCTTTTTGTCGGTGGACGATTTGAATACGATATTCTTGACGGAAAGCATCTTCTTATCGAGTATGTTGCATAGGTCTGCGCATTCGCTGAGCTCCTTTGAGATCTTGGAGTCGAGTTCTTCGCTCAGATCTTTCTTATAACGCAGTTTGTGTTCAAGGTCTGCCCACGACTCCATCGTTATCGTTCTAAGCTGTACTTCGACCTTCATATTACGCGTTTCATTGTGCAAAAATATAGGTATCTCTATTATGAGATGCAGACTTCTGTATCCGTTCTCTTTCGGATTTTTGATATAATCTTTGATTTCTATGAGGGTCACGTCGTCTTGATTTATGAGACAGTCCGACAGCATATAGATGTCGTCGAGAAATGAACATATGACTCTCACGCCCGCAACGTCGCTAAGCTCCCGTTCGACCGCATCGGGCGACATCGGTAGATTTTTCTTCATTAGCTTTTTTATAATGCTCTCAGGCGACTTGAGCCGCGTCTTTATGCTTTCTATGGGATTGCGTTCGTTTTGTATGGAAAATATTTCGTCGAGTACGCGAAATTTGGTTTCTACTTCGAGTATAGCGCATTTGTAACGCGCCATGAGTTCTTTTGTAAGGAATAACTTTTCCGTTAATTGTTTATCGTTAAAAACTTTCGATATTTTTTGCTGTAAAGATTTTTCTTTCATCGTGTTCCTTCAAAAAATGTTTTATCATATATAGGTACTGTTTCAGTATAAAGTCACCCGCGGAAAATGTCAACGGTAGAATATTAAAATAAACGTAAAATATCGCTTGGAAATTTTTGAAAAGTCGTAATATCACGACGCTTTTATTAAAATAATATTTATCCGCCAAGCTGGGATCGGAGAAAAACGCGTTGTAGGTAATACGAAACAGGGCGGAAAAAATTATCTTTTAGAAACCGTATAATTTCGGAGTTACCGTCAATAATTACCAGTCGAACGAAATATCGGCATTATTCGTACATAAAAGATATAAGGAGATATTGATATTATGGATATCGGCAGATTTTTGGAGATCGCGGCAAATTACGTTGAGATAGCGTTTGAAAAGCATTTGTCGCTTAGCGTAACGCTGATAGCAGCGGGAGCTATAGTTGCGGCGGCTTTCTTGATGCTTTCGATGAGAATATTGACTTCGGCTAAGAGAAGATATTCGAAAAGAGCTAATAAGATAGCTAAATATTTTGAGAGAAAGTACGTGGGAACGTATTACGACGCGGAGAAGTTTTACCGTGCAAGACGTCATGCTATGACGAGAAAGGCGAGAGACGAGTGGAAAGGTTTTATGAGCGGAGATATGCCGCTCGATAAGACTGCGTTTTACGCTTTGCAGACCGAGAAGGGAAGAGGCGGACTCAATGCGGTGACCGGCGTGTTTACGCTGTTTGCCGTAATCGCTACGGCGCTTCTTGCAGCGAAGTGTTTTATCAGCGAGATCTACGGCATTGAGGCTGCGGTATATATCGCGGTTCCCGTTATTATAATGTTCGCATTGAGAGGAGTTCTTGCGATCGCTGTAAATAGCGTAAATAAAAAATATGTCAAGAGCCTCAAAAGACTAAAGAAAGCGGTGAAGGACGTGAGCTACAATAACGAAGCCCTGAGTTTCGTTAAATACGAGCGCCGCCCTATAAACGTAACTTTGGAAAAAGAGGATAAGAGCGGCGTAAAGGCTCAGGACGTTATCGAAACTATCGAAAAGAGCGGCGTAACTTCCAAGACCAAAGAGATGATCTCGGAATGTATCGGAGACGTTAAGGACTATCTTCGCGACGAGGACAGAATAAAGTATGAAGAGTTCCTCGCAAAGGTAGGCGGCGAAGGCTGACGCGTTGTTTTGCGGTTTCACGCATTAGGCGACGCAAGCATACAATATTTATTGGGAAAATTAAGATCTTAGCACTCGAATTTTACTTGCCAAAGAAGAATTTGAGTGCTATTATTAATATAGAATAATCATTTTGGAGGTATCTTTTTGTGGACGCAGATCCTTTAAGTTGCAACTGTTACGATGAAGAACTGCGCGGAGCGTAATAGGATATCCGTTATCTCGCATGCCGCGCTTTTCGCGGCTATTTTTATGTGAGGTGATATTATGCTTGAACTTTTTTATACCGATACGGCTTCGTGTTCTCTCAAGAGGATCGAAGAGGGCGTATGGGAAAGCGAAAACTTTGATTTTCATAACGTTTGGATAAATATGGTCAATCCGACCGACAAAGAGATTGAGTCCATAGCGAGACTTACGTCTACGCCCGAGGATCTCATCAAGGCTCCTCTCGACGAAGAGGAGAGAGCGAGAATAGAGTCCGAGGACAGTTCCACAGCGCTCGTTTTGGTGGATATTCCGGTGCTCGAAGAGGAAGAAGGATACTATTCTTATACGACTTTGCCTATGGGCATAATACATAAGAAGGATTATATCATAACGGTATGTCTTAAAGATACCGTCATCCTTCGCGATTTCGTAGTGGGACGTATCAAGGGATTCAGGACTTTCCACAAGACGAAATTTTTATTCCAGATACTTTACAATATCTCGACCAAGTTCCTCGCGTATCTTAAGCAGATAGATAAGGCGAGCGGACGTATTCAGAACGAACTGCACAAGTCGACGCGTAATAAAGAGCTGATACAGCTTCTCGATCTCGAGAACTCGCTCGTATATTTTTCTACGTCGCTAAAGGCGAACGATATGGTGCTCAATAAACTCATAAAGACCAACGTCGTCAAAAAGTACGACGAGGATAACGACCTTCTCGAAGACGTTCAGGTCGAGAATCAACAGGCTATCGAGATGTGTAATATTTATCGAGACATTTTGAGCGGAACGATGGACGCGTACGCTTCCGTTATTTCCAATAACCAAAATAAGGTAATGAAGACCCTCACCGTTATAACGCTGATGATTTCGATACCGTCGCTCATTGCGAGCATATTCGGCATGAATACGGGCGTTCCCGGACAAGGCAGCATATTTGCGTTCTGGATAGTCGTCGCAGTATCGCTGATCGTGTCGCTTATCGCCGGCGTTATTATGTTCAAATCGAAGAAATTCTGAAAATCATACCGCATATACGATACTTTTTTACGGTTCTCTTGAAAAAGGGAACTTTTTTATTATATAATATATTTCATTTTATCGCGTATTAAAGGCAAAGGATTTTTTTGATTTGTTACGATTTTGCAATAGATGGGTATTTTTCAAAAATTGTTGAAAATTTTTTGAAAAAGCTATTGACAAGCAGGAAATGGCGCGCATAGATAATGCCGTAAGTAATATCATTGTCGTTATAGCCGTTTAGTCGACGTTTGCCGTCGGTGTTATTACGCCGAGTCTTATCAATATCGTATTTATGCGCGTAGGCGGAGGTTATTAGATAACTTGGATATTGAATAGTATAATAGCAAAAGATATTTTTTATTCGGTTATGCTATTACGAACGTTGCAAGCGAGCAATTTGTAAAGGATTACAGCAGCATAGATTTGTTGGAATATAGTAACGGAACGGCAATTCGTTTTAATAGGTTGTATGGACGCATCAAAGGAATTTATTCGGAGAGGGAGATTTGACGGCGCTATCAAATTACAGTATTATATATTGATAAAAGACTCCGATCATTAATATTTATAAAGTTTAAGTTCTCACCGATACATTGTTGCCGAGAACTTGAACTCTTGATAGCCGATAATATTTAAGATCATATAAATATATATTGATAAAATAAATACCGTATTCCTAAAATTGTCATCGAAAACATAGATAAAACGCTTGCTTTAGGTTTCTCTATGTGCTATATTACCTTAGACAGCGTCTAGCGGTTTCATATAAAATTCGAGTTTTTCAAGAAATATAAAATTTCCGAAAAAAGTGTTGAAAAATGTTTGACAAAGAATTTCGTATATGATATTATGTGAAAGCTGTCACGAAAAGTGACGACAATTTAATAGACTTCGCCGTGGGGGTTTAGCTCAGTTGGTAGAGCATCTGCCTTGCAAGCAGAGGGTCAGGAGTTCGACTCTCCTAACCTCCACCATTATTATGGGCTCATAGCTCAGCTGGTTAGAGCACACGCCTGATAAGCGTGAGGTCGGTGGTTCGAGTCCACTTGAGCCCACCAGAGTTCGTAGAGTTACGAGCTATAATAAAAAATGTACCTTGACAACTGCATATTAATATATTGAAAAAGAATCAGAAAGATTAA
>CAJUMY010000002.1 GCA_910587685.1 uncultured Christensenellaceae bacterium | reverse complement strand
AGTAGTCCAATATTTCCGAGATTTTGAACGAACTGCGAAACTCGTCCAAAAACAAAACCTTTTCGCCGTTGTAATCGTCAACCCAACAGAACTCGTAATTTGTAGTTCTATAAGCGTTTTCTGTATATTATTTATCAACATATTGCGTAAATTCATCATGTAGAAATATATAATATCGCAGGCTTTACAACTTAATTGAAATTTACTTCATCTGTTTTCCGATATCGATAGTATTTACGATTTCGAATCGCTAAATTCAAAAATATTTTTCAAATATTTAATTAAAAAATTGTTCCGAATACCGCTCTTATTGGCAAAAACAGCGTTTTATAAAACAAAAATGCTCTTATTGTCTATTTTTTAACAATTTTCTTTGATTTCAGAAAAATGTATTCATATTAAAGAAAAATTTACATAAAAAGACTTGACAAAACCGGATTTCATACAATATATTGTTGTTGTATAATTATAGTTATACAAAATTGACAATTTGGAGGTTTTGGAGGTTTATGAAATCATTAACCAAACGCATCGCGACGGTAAGTTTAGTTGCAGTATACGTTGTGCTTTCGATTTTCGTATGTATGCTTATCCCTACCGCACAGGCAACTGCAGACACGAAAACGACTATTCCTTCGTCTACATACTTCTACGATCATCTTACCATTGCAGATGAAGAGGGCAACCAGCAGGAATATGCGCTTGCCAAGAAATTTTACAAAGCCATTGACGATATCAATCGTTCGGGCGACTTTAAGGACGGAGTTGTTCAGTACTCACTTAACGAGCACGGTATTGTAACTTCCGAAGAAGCTCAAAACTACGTACTTAACGGTAATCTTGATATACCCAAAGCGTTTAGCGCCGCGCGTGATGCGTATCTTACCGATCACCCTGAGCTCTTTTATATCGACTTTTATAAAATGACTATCAGTGTCGGTCGCGTTAACGGAGTCTATACCGCATATATCGATAGCGGACGCGAAGCTAATCTTTATTATGATAACGGCTTCACTAGCGAAACAGAAGTTACCGAGGCAATAAGAAAGTTTGAAAATAAGATCGACGCGATAGTTGCAGAGGTCAACGCAAAGCAAGCTGAGGATAAGTATTCCGCGAAAGACGCTTTCCTCGCAAGAGCAGTCAACAAATATCTTGCTGAAAACATAAAATACGATTACGCTGCATACGAGAACAAAGACGATCCTAACTACGTTGCCGCTGCCAACATAAATACGGCTTACGGCGGTATCATAGAAGGCAAAGCTGTTTGCGGCGGCTTCTCGAAAGCATACAAAGTAGTTATGGATAAACTTGAGATCCCGACTATCTGCGTTAACGGTAGCAGTAACTCAAAAGACGAATACGGTAATTATTCTCCTTCCAGCGTTTATCATATGTGGAACTACGTATATCTCGGTGTTCCTACAGACGCTCAATCAGTAGCGCTCGCCGGTGAGACTGCGAAGGGCGACTGGTACTCTGTAGACGTTACTTGGAACCACGCTTCGTATAACAAAAATAGGTATACGCTCTTGCAGAAGACGAGCGATAGCGAGATTCACGTAAACGACGGCGTTATTTCATCCTCTAAGTACGAATTGCAATATCCCGAACTTTCTTCTCACAATTACGGTACAAGCGGTAACACCGAAGGTCTTCAGGCTTCTTTCGTTTATACCGAATCCGACGAAGGCAATGATGATTACGGCAATACCTTAATGAATACTTACGTAACAGTAAGCTATAACGGCAAAAGCGCGAACAGACTACTTGAAGAAGACGGGCTTTATCTTTCTTACCGCTATGCAGCCTATGACAGAAATAAAAAGTTGGTTTGGTATTCTTGGAATGCGTTATCTCCTATGATGGAATATATGAGTATAGTCGCTAGTATCGACGGTTATTTGGAAGATAACGGCGCAGAAACTATATTCTACGAAAACACTTCCGTTTACTATATGCAATTCGCTGTCTTTGATGCAAATCCGGACGTACCTACGGTGCCGATTCATTCCGACGTATTCCCCGAATATAACGGAATGATATTCCACTATCAATTCACTGACGAACTCTTGAATAAAAGTAACCCGGTTGAGATCACTGAAGCTAAGGTAAACGAAACGTACGGCACGTATACTCCCCCACCGTATATTCAGAGTTCTACGCCTAATCATCAGGAAGAATACACCATTAACGACGGTATGCGCGATTCAAAAATCAAAGATAAGGTCTTAATGTCTGAGAACAGCGCGATTCTTTTCGAAATTACGTACAACGAACCGTTGCATATTCTCGATGAATCGAAACCTATTTCCGTATATTTCACGTCACCGCACCCCAATGCGCAGGAATACTGCAGATTCTTCCCTGTAAACAAAGACGCGAATGGTGACCCTGTTTACATAGAGCTTGTCGAAAGACCTAAAAATTCAGCAGATCCTACGCTCGTTAAGAACACGCTTAGATTTAAGTTTGGCGTAAGTCTTATGTACGAACACAATCGTGAAGGTTATCATTTCTTCTTCGAGAACGTCGGTTCGGCAAAAGTTGTTACAAGAATAGTAAACGGCGAAACGATTTTCGAAACTTCCGACAAAGCGCCTAACTCTCTTTATTTCAATTGCGGAAGACTTACCGGCGCCTGCCCTGCTCGTTTCAATTACGACGGCAGACTTTGGATCGAGAGTTGCGCTCAGCCGATACTTGCCGATAACTCAGACCTTTCTGCAAACAACTTCCTCAAAGAAGACGGTACCAGCTCGTTCACAGAGGGTGAAAGAAGCCAGATGATGCTCGTTGCAGAAAAGGCTTCTACCGATACTGTCGATACTATGCTTGATGAAATCGATAACCACGACGGAATCGGTATTGGTAAAGACGATATTATCAAAAGCTCTACTTACGATATCAACCTGCAAATTTGCGGTAAGTACCCCACTATCCCCGATGGAAGTTACGTAAAGATAATGTTAGGCTTCCCTGAAGGTTACGGTCCGAATAACGCAGGTGTCAAGTTCAAGCTCTTCCATCGTAAGCATATCAAGGACGACGAGTACATTATCGAAGAAATTCCTTGCGTAGTAACGCAGTTCGGTATAGTCGCTACAGTTACCAGTTTCTCACCGTATATGGTCGCAGCAGTTGACGCCGGTAAAGTTTCTTCAGATAAGACCATCTATGCTACTATCGAAGGTAAAGGCGGTAAGCTGAATAGTGAGGACGGTAAGATTCAGGTGTTGAAACCCGGCGATAGCTACACCTATACTATCGTTCCGAACGAAGGATATATGATATATTCGGTAACGCTCAATCACAAAGAGATAAAAGATAGAGTTGCTCAAGACGGTAAACTTACCCTTACTTATGATGAACTCAGCGACAATAACGAGCTTGAAATCAAGTATATTGCCATCGAGGCGGCTAAACGTTTCGTAGGCAATGAGATCGTTGAAGCAGTTAAAGTCATCGTTGATACTGAGACGGGCGTTTCGAATTCTATCGAAGGCACGGGCGGAATTAAGGATCTTGTAATTCCTGAGGAACCGATTATTCCGGATCCGGAAGCTCCTAAGACGACTAACGTTGGTCTTATCATAGGTATAGTTGTTGCGACAGCCGCTGTTCTTGCAGGAATCATAGTACTTTCAGTATTCATTGCTCGCAAGAAGAAGTGGAAGGTGTAACCCCTATCTAAATCATAGTGAAACGATAAATCTTAATTTTTACGATTAATCAGTTTCTAAAATAAAAACAGAGAGCGATTAAGATTAATTCTTAATCGCTCTTATTTTTTATATAAATGTCAGCAGATGTTAATTATATGAATTTGATTTGAATATTTTATGTAAAGATTTAATATATGCTCTACTCTAATCGCCATTTTATTATACTTAAGCGTCAATTAATTTTCCCAATGTACGCGATAGTATTATTGGGAATAGTTAGAATCCCGCTTTCGGAAAATCTATCAAATAACATATTCAATTCTATCATGTATCTATCAAAATTCTCATCTCCTTCCATTAGAGAATACGAACTTGAAAGACACCTTGAAATATAGCGATCTCTATCATATAATATAGGATTCTTAAACTCGAGAACGTCGTATCCGCAAACGTCAAAGAATACCTTTATTCTATCGTCGCCTCTCTTCATACCGCCGCTAAACCCGTTAAAATCGCGGCAATACTTCTCGAACACCCTACTCTGCACTTTATTTATTTCGGCATCTATATCCCGCGTATTCCATATAAGAACGACGTTTCCGCGTTCTCTTAGTATTCTATTACATTCTTTCTTAAATAACGCGGTGTCGAACCAATGGAACGCTTGAGCTACGGTAATATGGTCGACGGATCGGTCAATCAACGCAGTATTCTCCGCGGTAGCGTTAACGGAATGAAATTTCTCAATACGTGCAAGTTCTGCCTTAGCTTTTTTACGCATATTTTCGTTCGGTTCCACCGCGTATACTTCGCTTCCCATTTCAAGTAGTTGCCTCGTCAATATACCCGTTCCCGAGCCGATATCTGCAATCACCGAGCTTTTATTAAATCCATACATATCATAAAGCGTTTTGATAAGCTCTTTGGGATACGACGGTCTACCCGATGAATATTTATCAGCTTTGTTATTAAACTTTTTCGTATTATCCATAATTTCCCCTAAATTGTGCAATCGGAACTGCAATATATGCTATAATTACGAAATCTTTCATAAAATATAACGATTGAGTTCCAATATTGAATATTTTGCATCCTTCATCTATAATTAATAGTACACAAAACTATTTTCGTTGTCAAGTCTAAAAATAACTCACGTATTGACTTTTATTGAAATTGTTGATATAATCAAAGGAAATAATACTATCGGAAAAATTATGAAAGCAAAAATACCTGTTAATTGTTTATTTCAAGGCTGTTACAATCCCGAATACGAAGAAGAAATCAAAAAATGCAAAGATAAGTGTTTTGCCTACAATCAGCTAAATCCAAACGACAGAGAAACTCAAGAAAAAATGCTTCGTTCAATGTTGGGGAAGATGGGCAAAGAAGTAATATTCACTCCGCCATTTTGGTGCGACTACGGCTATAATATCTCTGTAGGCGATTATTTCTACTCTAATCACAATCTAATAATTACAGACGGCGCTGAAGTAACTTTCGGCGATAACGTATTCATTGCGCCGAATTGCTGTTTTACGACTGCCGAACACCCTATTGATCCCGAACAGCGAAAGTCGGGACTTGAGATCGCTAAACCGATAACGATAGGCAACAACGTTTGGATAGGCGCAGGCTCGACGATACTAGCTGGAGTAAACATAGGCGATAATACGGTAATCGGAGCCGGTAGCGTCGTAACTAAGTCAATACCAGATAACGTCGTCGCAGTAGGCATTCCCTGCAAAGTCGTAAGGAAAATCACGCAAGAAGAAAAATACCGTTATCCGATGTATAACGAAAAATAAACCGATTTTATTCATTATAAAGATTTCAAACTATCGACTAAATGCAAAAATACCTTAACATATACGGTATTTTCTTATATAAAAGCGCTTAATTCGACGCTATGTACTACTCAGCTGAATTTTCGTTATCGTTTTCAAAAACATCGTCGCTCGTATTTACGAAGTCTTGACCGTCACAATTTGATTTGACGTTGACTTTGAATCTTTGCCACTTGTCGGTCCTATACCTCGCAACAAAGAATATTGCTCTGACTATCCAATCTATTATCATAGCTATCCATACGCTGTATACGCCGAGCTTAAAGACGTACGCTAAAAGGTAACTGCACCCCACTCTAAACGCCCACATTGATATTACCGATACTATCATACTGAAAGTAACGTCGTTCGCCGCGCGTAAACCGCTCGGGAGCGTAAATGCCGCAGGCCATACGATACTTGCGCATATCGCATGGAAAATGATAATATTTCTTGCATACTCAGCCGTATCGCTTGATAGATTATACACCCGCATTATGAGCGGAAGAGCTACTACTATGACTATATTCATCAAGACAGTGCTTATATAAGCGACCGATATTATTTTCTTAGTATAATATCTCACCTGTCTATAATCGCCTGCTCCGACACACTGAGCCGCGACCGCTGAAAGCGCATAATTCGAAGCCATTCCTCCGAGTATAGCGAACGCGCATATGTTGTTGGAAACGGCGTTTGCCGTGATAGACGGCGTACCGAACGTCGATACCAGACTTATTACAATGATCTTACCCAGTTGGAACATACTGTTCTCAAGACCGTAAGGTATGCCTATATGAAGTATCTGCTTTATCCTCGTCCAATTCGGGCGTATGATATATTTCCTCACGTGAAGTATATTGCTCTTTTTACCGATAAGGATCAGCATCGTTATTCCCGATATTATTCTGGCGATAAGCGTCGGCGTTGCGGCGCCCTCTATTCCCCATTTGAATCCGTATATGAGCGTCGCATTGCCCGCAATGTTGATAAGATTCGATACAAACGAGGTGACCATAGGCGTTTTGGAGTCGCCCATTCCTCTATATATAGCCGCTCCTACGTTGTATATAGCTATGAACGGCACTGAAGCTGTAGTTATCAGGATGTATTTGTTCGCATTACTCATGACGTCGGCTTCTATCTTGCCGAATACTATATTCAATATGAACGACTTCATAGCGTACATGAGCGCCATAACTACGATCGAAAATACTACGGATATGAGTAATACCTGTTCCGTTACTTCCGAACCCTTTTCTTGATTTTTCTGACCGAGAGCCTGACCTGCGACTATAGCCCCGCCTGCGGCGATCGCCGCAAAGACATTGATTATGAGTATCATAACGGTATCAACTAGCGATACTGCGGAAACAGCTGCTTCGCCGACAGACGAAACCATTATCGAATCCGCAAGACCTACCGCGAGAGTAAGGAACTGTTCGATCAAAAGCGGAATAATCAATTTTATCAGCGACTTATTGTTGAACAAAAAACCGCTCGTATCAATCTTTTTAATCATTCAATACTCTAAGACCTCTATCAATGCATATGAATATTTTTACAGTGGACGACCAAGTCTCGCTACGCTATATCGAAAAGTATTTTCGTTCATCTATTTGCTTCTGTTATCCGAAATAAAATCGAGACTCCCACAATCTATGCAGGAGTCTCGAATTTCGGTAGTTAATAACGTTATTATTCTTTATCGTCGTCGAAATCAAAGCTGATGCCCTTGAACAAGTCGCCGATAGTAGCCGTAGAAGAATCCGTCGACCAAGACTTAGGCTCGTCGTTCTCCTCAACTCTCTTCGTCTTAGTTCTGCGCTGTTGCGGCTTATTCTCAAACTTCTTAGCGTTGGCTCTTGCTTTCTTCTCGTTGTGTTCCTGAATATCTTCATCACTGATCTCAACGCTCTCTTCCGGCTGCTCTTCGGGAGCGGGGAGAAGCGCCTTTATCGATAACGTGATCTTATTGCCGTCAAAATTGATGATAACAGCGTCAACTTCGTCGCCGGGATTGAACTTCTCGGTAGCATTCTTGACCCACTCGTGAGAGATCTCAGACACGGGAACAAGACCGTCTACACCCTTCTTTATAGATACGAACGCGCCGTAAGGGAATACTCTCTCGACAACGCCGTGTATCGTCGTACCGATCGGCAATTCCTCGAATGCCTGCTCGTAAGGCTTCTTCTGAAGCTGTTTATATCCGAGAGAAACCTGATCGCTTTCTCTTACGGTCTTAAGAACCATAAAGTCATAAGTCTTATTGATCTCGAGTATCTCGGACGGATCGTTGATCTTGTACCAAGAAAGGTCGGAAATATGAGCCAAACAATCTTTACCGTTAACGCTGACGAATGCTCCGAACGCCGTGAATCTCTTGACCTTACCTTTAACGATAGCTCCGGGGACAACTTCGCTCCAGAACTTCTCTTCCTTTGCGGCTCTCTCCTCTTCGAGTATGATTCTCTGCGAAGCTACTATTCTTCTGCCTTTTATCGTAAGATCCTGCTCTTCCTGAGCCTCTCCTTCAACCTTCTTAGCGGGGATCATTCTGAGTCTCAAAGTCTTGCCGACGTACTTCTCAAGATCTTTAACATAGCCAATCTTTATCTGCGAGCCGGGTACGAAAACTGTATAGCTGCCGAGCTTGCATATAACGCCGCCCTTTACAGCCTTTTCTACAACGCCTGCAAATTCAGATCCCTTGAGAACCTCTTCGCATTCCTTCTGTTCTTTTATCTTAACGTCTATGGCTTTCTTGGAAAACTCAACGTTGTCCTTCTTGCCTGCATCCTTAACGATAGCCTTGAACGAATCGCCCGCCTTGTAATCGTCGGAATTGTATTCACCTTCGAGAACTACTTCGTCCTTCGGTATAAAGCCTTCCTTCTTACCGCCGAAACTTACGTAGATACCGTCGGCATTAGCGGAAATGACCTTAACGTTCATCGTCTGACCGTTACGGTATCTAACCAACTTGCCTTCTGCCGTATCAAGCAATTCTTCCATTGTCATAGACTTCTTACATTCATCGTTTGCGACATCCTTCTTCGCAACTTCTTCGTTAAGCATATCAATGCTCTTTTCTTGAGACTCGCTCATTACTACTACTACCTCCTCAATCAACTCTTTCGGAGTTGATGCACCTGCCGTTATACCCAGCTTAAAATGTTTATTTGCTACTACCGCGTTTAAGTCGGCAATATTTTCGATAAGATAAGTTTTCTCACACTTGGCTTTACACAAGTCGTATAATTTCCGTGTGTTCGAGCTATGTTTCCCGCCAATCACCAACATGACGTCGCACTCTGACGCCAACTTTTCGGCTTCGCTCTGTCTTTCTTTGGTAGTATAGCAAATTGTATTAAAAAACTCAACTGTTTTTAATCGATTTTCTATAAATTTAGTAATTTCCGCATACTTTTCTATAGAAAACGTGGTTTGCGATACCGCGACGTATTCGGCGTTTCTATAGAGAACGACTTTATCCTTTAGTTCAAAATCATCATTTTCTGTCAAATCGCTATAATAGTCGGCGAATACTATCTCGTCGACGCTCTTTATTACGGCGGCAGTATTATCGCACCAACCGTTGATACCGACGACTTCGGGATGCGTTTTTTCTCCTATTATTATGATTTTTTTATTCTCAAGATATTTTTCTCTGACAAGATTACGTATCTTCTTCACAAACGGACACGTTGCGTCAATATACGGTATATGCCTTGCATTAAGCGTATCGATAACCTCTTTACTTACGCCGTGAGAGCGGATTATCAAATTGCCAGAATCGTACTCGTCGATACTGTTTATGACGGGAACGCCGATAGATTCAAGCATATTTACAACGCGTTTATTATGTATTATCTCTCCGAGAGTGACAGCGTTGCCCGCATTTTTAACAGCGATATCGACAGCGTTCTCGACGCCAAAGCAAAAACCTGCGTTTTTTGCGATTATTATTTCCATTCTGTCCCTTAAACAAAGAATTCCGCAACAAAACGAAATCAAGTCGATATTCATCGAAACCGTCATTCGGCATTTGCGGAAAACTCCTAATTGATTTATTTTGTTAAATTATTTCTTTTCAAGCCGCATCTTGGTGCTCAACTCGTATTTTTTAAGATCGCCCCTGCAATTCTCGACGATATTATCGAGCTGATGTCTGAGTCTAATCATCTCGTCGTAAAGATCTTGCGTCGCTTCGCATTTGACAGACGACGTACGCATTCCGGAATACTTTTCAAGATACATCGGTTTTCCTATCAAAACGTAGTTGCGTCTGAAAATCTTCGGCGGACGGTACTGCACCATCGGTATAATGGGAGATCCTGTTTTCAGCGCGAAAACTACCGCGCCGTCCTTAAACTTGAACATCTCTTTGCTCCCCGATTTGTTACGCGTACCTTCCGGGAAAAGCAAGAGGGGTTCTCCGCTTTTAAGCACTCCCAATATTTTCTTTACAGCCTCAACGTCAGCCTCTCCCCGTTCTATAGGGATACCGCCCATTCCCGTTAAAAATCTAGCTCCGAATTTACTCTTGAACGCCTCTCCTTTTATTACTACGTTGAATTTATTCTTAAAGATCTTCGCAACCATTGCATTCGTATCAAGCGCAGAATAATGATTGCAAACGTACACGACGTTCTTATCTAATATCAAGTTCTCCGTTCCGTAAAACGTAGTCGGCCAAAGCATCTTCAATGCCGGAGATATAACTGCGCGTAACAATTTGTAATTCATATCGTATTATACTCCTTTCCCAACGCTTTTACCGATTTCTTCGATATGTTTCAAAAAGACCTTGACTACTTCGTCGACGGTCATATCGCTACTGTCAATGAAAATCGAATCGGCTGTTCTCATCAGCGGACAATAAGTCCTTTTCATATCGTTATCGTCTCTGTCTATGATATCGCTTTTTATCTTATCGTATTCGACAGCCTGACCCTTTGCGGTAAGTTCGTCAAAGCGTCTCTTTGCTCGCACGTCTACGCTTGCGCTCAAATAAAACTTATAAGGCGTATCCTTGAGCACGTAAGACGTTATATCCCTTCCGTCAAGTACGACGTCGTTATTTTTCGCTATCGCTCTTTGCATATCGACAAGATGATCTCTCACTTCCTGTATTTTGGAGATATCAGACGCCGCCTTGGATACTCGGTGCTCTCTTATAGCCTGAGATACGTCCTCTCCGTCAACAAATATATGCTGAACTCCCTGTCCGTATTTAACTTCAACATCCGTATCGTTAAGGATGGGAAGAACTTTTTCTCTCTGACACGGATCTATTCCGAGACGCAAAGCCTTAAGAGCCACGGCTCTGTACATTGCGCCCGTATCGAGATATAATATATCCATACTCTTTGCCAGCGCCTTCGCAACAGTACTTTTACCGGCTCCCGAAGGTCCGTCGATAGCTATGTTGATCATGAGTATCTCCTATGAATCATGCGATTTAGTTAATATTATTTAACAGTCTTTGTTACATTTGATTATAATAAAATTTTTTTGATTTTGCAAGTAAATAATATGTAAATAGCGGTTATTGCGCGTTGCCTGCCAAATATCCTGTCGAAAATGCGATTTGGAGATTAAATCCGCCAGTAAGAGCGTCCACGTCCAACACTTCGCCGACGAAATATAGCCCTTTGACGATTTTACTCTCCATTGTCTTGGGATCGATCTCCTTGGTAGATACTCCGCCGCTTGTTATGATAGCGGTATTGATATCACCGAGAGATTCGATTTCAAAACGAAAATCTTTAAGCGCGCCAACGAGTCTCGAACGTTCTTCTTTAGTAACGGAATTGACCCTTTTATACGCGTCGATATTCGCGTTACCGATGACGTACGGTATAAGCGCTTTGGGCAAGAGATCGTCAAACGAATTTAATACAATTTTGTTATTGTACTTTTTGAAATCGCTAATTATCCTGTTGTCTAACGTCTTGGCGTCGAGACTCGGCTTTAGGTCTATAGATATGCTTGCTCCGTCAATATTCTTTCTATTTATCCTAGCGCTCGCCGTAAGTACTAAGGGTCCGCTGATTCCTGTATGAGTGAACAGCATTTCACCGAATCCCGAAGAAGCCGGCTTTCCGTTCGTATCGTATACTTTTAGCTCGACGTTTTTAAGAGCAAGCCCCGACAATGCCGATATGTCCTTGCGTTTTAGATTAATACCGACAAGCGACGGTTTCAATTCAACAATACTGTGTCCTGCCGACTTTGCAAATCCATAACCGTCGCCGGTAGAGCCCGTCGCGCGATACGAATAGCCTCCCGTAGCTACGATCACCTTGTCTGCTTTGATCTTTTCACCGGTTTTGAGTTCTACTCCATTGATACGGTCGTCTTTTATAATAAGTTTGCTACATTCGCTTTCAAGCCTTGTCTTTACGCCACTAGAATATGCAAAATTTGCGAGAGCTTTTATGATATCGCTAGCTTTATCGCTTACAGGAAATACTCTCATCCCGCGTTCTGTTTTGAGCGGTACCCATATGACTCGATGAGTTCCATAAGGTCTGATGGCGAAAAAGAATGAATAGCCGACATCAAAAATTTGGGATTGCTTACAACGTTCGTCAAAAATTCTTCAGAACCTACGGCGTTCGTAACATTACAACGTCCTTTACCTGTGATGTATATTTTCTTTCCCAGCTTTTCGTTCTTTTCAATAATTACGGTTTCGTTACCGTTCAATGCGGAATATCCTCCGGCAATGAGTCCGCTAGCTCCCCCGCCGATCACTACGACTTTCATATTACCTCGCTTAAACGTTATATAGCTCATAACGTCAAATCACAATATATTGGATCGTCGAAGTCCTAAAGACTGCCGACTCTATATATTACTGCAATAGACGTTACTTAACATCATATACCGTATAACATTTTATCAAACATATGACAAGAGGTCAAGGATATTTATCCTTGACCTCCGTATAATTCCTTATTGACAATTTTCAATCGGTTCGCGATCAGACGGGTTGAATAGCTAATTTAACGTCGCCTACCTCGGAATCTATTCTCGCCTTGTTAGCCTGTCTGTATTTGAAGAATTTGAGAGCGACCTGCGGGAACAATGCGTAAGAAAGTACGTCCTCTTCCTGTTCGATATACTCCTTTATATCTTCCTTATAACCTTCAAGCTCGGGCTTTAGCAAATCAGCGGGACGGCAAGTAATGATTTCGGGTTTGTCTCCGAGAACTTTCTTTACAACGTCGCTATTCGGCTCCATCGGAAGTTTTCCGTATTCGCCGCTAAGAAGTCCTTTGCTCTCCTTTGTCGCCATCTTATATCTTTCTGCGTTGATAACGTTGAGAACCGCCTGCGTACCTACTATCTGAGAAGTAGGAGTAACTAGCGGAGGATAACCGAAATCGGCTCTTACGTTCGGCACTTCCTTGAGCACCTCGTCGTACTTGTCGATAGCGTTCATCTCCTTAAGCTGACCGTAAAGGTTGGAAAGCATACCCCCCGGAACCTGATATATGAGCGCGCGAACGTCCGTATCTTTAGCTTTCGGCGAAAGGAAACCGTCTTTCTTAAGTCTCTCGGCCACGCCCTTAAAGTGTTCGCTTATATCGTTGATCGCGTTAAGTTCAAGTCCCGTATCGTATTCGGTGCCTTCCAAAGTTGCCACGAACGGCTCCGTTGCAGGCTGAGAAGTACCGTTACCGAGCGGCGTAAGAGCAAGGTCAACGATGTCTGCTCCTGCCTCGATAGCCTTAAGATAGACCATATTTCCGGTACCCGAAGTATTATGCGTATGAACGTGAATAAGAACGTTCTTCGGTATAGCCGCCTTGATAGCCTTTACGAGCTCATAAGCCTTGTACGGAAGCAACAGGTTCGCCATATCCTTAATACAGATATTGTCGGCGCCCATTTTTACAAGTTCTTTTGCAAGTTTTACAAAGTACTCGGTAGTATGAACTTCGCTCGTCGTGTATGAAATAGTCGCCTCGCACGTACCGCCGTATTTCTTACAGGATTCCATAGCCTGCTTCATATTTCTCGTATCATTAAGAGCGTCGAATATTCTTATTATGTCGATACCGTTCTCGATAGACTTCTTCACAAACTCGTCTACAACGTCGTCGGCATAATGCTTGTATCCAAGTATATTCTGACCTCTTAAAAGCATCTGAAGTTTTGTATTCGGCATAGCCTTTCTCAAAACTCTGAGCCTCTCCCACGGATCTTCGTTCAAGAATCTGAGACACGAGTCAAACGTAGCTCCGCCCCAACATTCTATAGAGTAATAACCGATTTTATCTAATTTTTCGCATACGGGAAGCATTTCGTCAAGTCTCATACGAGTTGCCGCTTGCGACTGATGCGCGTCACGCAAGATTGTTTCCGTAACCAAAACTTTCTTTGACATATTATTATTCTCCTTATTATTTTGTTATTAACCGAATATAGCAAGCAATACGCCAGCGGCGACTGCCGAACCGATAACTCCCGCTACGTTCGGTCCCATAGCGTGCATGAGCAGATAGTTGTTTGGATTCTCCTTACGACCTACGTCCTGCGCAACTCTTGCCGCCATAGGAACTGCAGACACGCCTGCCGCGCCGATAAGCGGATTGATCTTGCCCTTGGTAAGCACGTACATAAGTTTTCCGAGAAGAACGCCGCCTGCGGTACCGCAACCGAACGCCAATATACCGAGTATCAATATCTTCAAGAAGCTCCATTCGAGGAATACGGGACCGTACGCCTTAGAACCGACGATAACGCCGAGCAGTATCGTGATAATATTGATGAGTTCGTTCTTAGCCGTACTCGTGAGTCTCGGAACGACTTCCGATTCCTTCATGAGGTTACCGAGCATTAGCATACCGAGGAGCGGTATTGCCGACGGAAGGATGATACCTACGACGCCGGTAACTATGATCGGGAAAAGAACTTTTTCCGTCTTGGTAACGGTTCTGAGCTGTTCCATAACAACCATACGCTCCTTCTTTGTCGTAAGCAGCTTCATGATCGGCGGCTGAATTACGGGAACGAGAGCCATATACGAGTATGCCGCTATAGCGATCGCAGGAAGGATATGATTGGCAAGTTTACTCGTAACATATATAGCCGTAGGACCGTCCGCGCCACCGATAATAGCTATCGAAGCTGCTTCAGGACCTGTAAAGCCCAAGAAAAGCGCGCCGAAGAACGTTATGAATATACCGAGCTGAGCCGCAGCGCCGAGGAGCAAACTCTTCGGATTCGCAATTAGCGGACCGAAGTCGGTCATCGCGCCGATACCCAAGAAAATGAGCGGCGGGAAGATAACCCAGTCGACTCCGTAATATATGAAGTCGAAAAGACCCGGCGAAGTTGTCGCAAGCGTATTATTAAGGTTCGCAAGCTGCGCGGTGAGCTCCGCTATATTTCCGCTGTTTTGCGCGATTTGCGCTTCGATAGCGGCAATCTGACCTTCTAGGAACTTAACGGGATATAATATCTCGTACGCGCCCGGAATATTGATGATAAACATACCGAACGCCATTGCAAGCAAAAGGTTTGGCTCGAATTGCTTTACGATAGCAAGATACAAAAGTAATCCCGCGATCGCAAGCATAACTATCTTGAGCCAAAAGTCCCCCGTCGTTATTCCGACGAGACCGGTGCTTTCCCAAAGATTCTTGAGAGAATCGAGAATAGTACCTGACTCCGAGGAGACTATCGTAAATACGTTAAACATCCTTTACCTCCTTAGCGATTAAGCTATAGTGCAAAGAACGTCGCCGGAATTCACGTTAGAACCTGCCGATACGCTGTAAGTAACTACGCCGTCGCAAGTAGCCGCAATATCGTTATCCATCTTCATAGCTTCGAGAACTACGACTGCATCGCCCTTCTTAACGGTTGCGCCGTTAGCGACCTTGAGCTCTTTAACAAGACCGGGCATCGGAGCTTTTACGGGCTCGCCTGCGCCTACTGCCGGAGCGGCAGCCTTCTTGGGAGCGGCTTTCGGAGCCGCCTGAGCTACGGGAGCGACGCTCGGCTGAGCTACTCCGTCGACTATTTCCTCTACGTCTACCTCATAATTAGTACCGTTAACAGTGATATTGAATTTACGCATAATATTTATCTCCTTGATTTTTATTGATAATTAACGAATCTCTTTTATCGAACGAACTTTGAACTTAACGCTCTTACTTGTCGCTCTATTCTCCTCGGCGTATATCATAGCGATCGCCGCGGATATTGCCGCCGCTATCTCGTCGTCGTTCGACTTAGCCGAACTTACGGCGGCAAGCGGAGCTTCAATAGCCTTTTTGTCTTTCGTCTCGAGCTTCTTTATCTTTCTCTTAGCCGACGCCGCCATTATCAGCTTGATTATCGTAATGAATCCGATAAGGATGCCGAGTACGACAAAAACCATTGCGACACCTAAAAGAAAAGTACTTCCGCCGAGTGAAAACTTTTCGCCGACGGTCATTTTCGCTCCGTCAGCCAATAACATAAAGTCCATATTTCACCTCTTAATCAAAGTCCGAGAAGCATAAGGATCGCGCTTGCGACGTAAGGTCTTATTGCTCCGGCGCTAATAATATTGTCCACAAATCCCTGTCTTGCGACGTTGATGGGATTAGCCTCCATGTCGGAATATTTCTTTTCGAGAGCGGCTCTCGCCTTTACGGGATCCGCCGAGTTCTTGATCTCATCGACGTAGAACATATCTACAGCCGCAACGCTGTTTACCGGAGCGATCACGGCGTTATCGAACGCTAACGAATAATCAAAACCTATAGCCTTGCTTGCAAGCGCGGAATACGTCGCTCCGATAGCGTTGCCCGTTATGACCGCTATCTTGGGAATACCTGCGCCCGCGATAGCTTCCATAAGCATTGCCGCGTTTGCCGACGCGCCCTTAAGCTCGCACTCCATACAGGTCTTGATCCCTTTGCTGTCTACGAGCGTAATGAGCGGAAGATTGAAAGCGTCAAGCTTGTCGATGAACTTAGCCGCCTTTTTGAAGCCGCAAGACGACGTAAAGCCGTCCTTGACACTCTTATCGGTAGCGACGATACCTACGGGTATCGAATTCACTTTTGCAAGAAAACATCTTACGTCTTTAGCGTAATCTTTAGCGTATTCGATACTCTTCGAATTATCGCAAAGAGCCGCGAGTATATCTTCAACGGAAGCGTCCGCGTTAAGAACAGCCTCTCTGTTGGGATCGTCGTCGTTATCTTCTATCTCGTCTGCGGAAATGAACTCCATAAGCTCGGAAAGTTTATCGGAAAGGTCCTCTACGCTATCGTAAGCGAAGTGAGCTATATCGCTCTTTTCCGAATGAGCCGAATAACCGAGAACGTCGTTAAATTTAGGATATCCTTTAATATCGGACGCAACGACCATCGGCGCGGAAAGCGACATAACCGCCTCTTTAGACATAAATACGAAGTCAGCCATATTAATGAACGAACTCATCATTCCTACGCAGTTGCCCTTAACTATAGCGATGTGCGGGATACTTGCGGAAGCGTCGTATGCCGTCTTGACGAGTTTAGCGTAAGCCTCGAGCATTTCAACGCCCTCTCCGACTCTCGCGCCCGCCGAATCCAATACTGAAATGAGCGCCGTTCCGTTAGCGGCGGCTTTCTTCATACACCTTACTATCTTCTCCGCATGAGCTGCTCCGAGACTGCCTTTGAGCACCTCGGAATTCTGCGCAAAGATATGAACGGGATTGCCTTTGACCGTAGCGTATCCGGTAATAACGCCTTCTCCGCGCGCCTCCGTCTCGTCTATGAACGATTTACCGCAAGCGAAAACGTCCGTCTCGACAAAACTGCCCTCGTCGATAATACCGTCTAAAAACTTTCTTATCTTCGAAGAAGCGTTCTCAATAGACTTAATATTCTCTTTAAGATTCATATTGCTGTCCATTATATACCTCCAAAAATTATTCATAAAATTTCTTTGATTTTATCCATTGTTTATTATACTGAATTGTGAAAGTTTTAGCAACTAAATATTGCCATTTTATATAATAAATATTATAGATATATCAATAAAATATATACTTCCTATACGATGATGAGAAAATACGAAAAAAGTCGGGACAACGCGTCCCGACTTTGATTTTTGATTTGAAAAAATATCGTTTTGATATACTCTTATCTATGTGAAATATCACATCTTTTTAAGATATTCTATCTCATGATCCTTTAACAGTCTGTATCCGCCGCGCTTTAGTCCTCCGAGCCTCAGCTCTCCTACCGCTACGCGCTTTAAGAATATGACGTTCCTCTCTACCGCTTCGAACATCTTTCTGACCTGTCTGTTCCTACCCTCCGTGATAGTCACCTCAAGACGCGAGATCTTGGTATCTTCGCTGTATTCGAGCAGCTTTACTTTGCTCCTCTTCGTCTTTTCTCCGTCTACTAAAACTCCTTTTCTTAATTGAGCGAGTTTATGCTCGGGCATATCTCCTTCGACCTTTACGATATAAGTCTTCGGAATTTCGTTGGACGGATGAGATATCTTTTGCGAAAGAGCGCCGTCGTTAGTGAGAATAAGCAACCCCTCGGAATCGTAATCGAGTCTGCCTATAGGAAAAAGTCTTTCCTTAAGGTCTATATAATCGAATATGGTCTTCCTTCCCTTCTCGTCGCTTGCCGTCGTGATACATCCCTTCGGTTTATAAAAAAGAACGTACATATAATTTTTTACCGGTTTCACGGCAATGCCGTCGACGGTTACCGTGTCGTTATTTTCGTTGACCGTCTTGCCGAGTTCGGTCACAGTCACGTTATTTATCTTAACTCTGCCTTCTTCGACCAGTTTATCGGCGTTACGTCTCGAACACACGCCCGAGTCCGCGAGGTACTTATTGATTCTTATCATCTGTCGCTCCTATAGCTTTGATGTATTACATACTATAGAGTTTCGTTTCAAAAATCAAGCGTTTACTGCAATAAACTTGGAATTTGCCTATATGAGCGTCCTTTTGAGCGTTTTTCACGTCGGTGATATCTATATTGTACTCAAGCGAATTCTCTTCTCCTTTTTTGATCGGATAGGTAAAATCCTCTTTTACGCATACGTTTATATTTTTTCCGTTTACGGAAACGGTTTCGATCATCCTGTCCTTCGTAACGATCTCAATAGGAAAATAGTTAGCGAAAGCGTAATCAAGATTGTTCATCGAATCATTCCACATATCGCCGTGATTGAGAACTACGGACACCACTTCCATACCCTTTCTTTCCGCCGCGCTTACAAGACATCTGCCCGCAACTTTTGTAAAACCTGTTTTGATACCCGTAGAACCTTCGTACATGCTCAGTATCTTATTCTTATTCACAAAATACTTCTTCGTGCCGTCTTCGGCGTTACCGACTACCTTGGACTTAGTACCTACTACTTCCTTGAACATCTCGTTTCGCATAGCGTATGCGGAAATTTTCGCAAGATCGTACGCGCTCGTGTAATGATCGTCGTCGTGAAGTCCGTGTGGATTGACAAAATGAGTATTCGAAAGCGAAAGCTCTTTTGCCTTTGAGTTCATAAGTTCGACGAATCCCTCTTCGCTGCCTCCGACTATATGCGCTATTGCGGCGGCGGAATCGTTACCTGAACGAAGCATCAGTCCGTAAAGAAGTTCTCTTACGCTGTATCTGTCGCCTTCCTTTAAGTATATCGATGAGCCTTCGACGCCTATAGCCTTTCGCGGAATATCGCATACTTTATCCAGATCGGCGCATTTTTCTATCGCCACTATCGCCGTTACTATCTTAGTAGTGCTCGCCATAGGAAGCGGGGTATTGATATTGCTTCCGCCCAGCACCCTGCCGCTTTTAACGTCCATTATGCACGACGAACTGCCGCCTTTAGTTATAGGCGAAAAACTCGGTTTGACTTCGCCCTGTCCGTTATAGTAAGCTCCGTTATTTTCTCTGTATTTCATCGGCATATCGTTATACCTTATTCCCACTGCGATAAAGAGCGAAATGCCCACGGTAAAGAGCGTAGCAAGAGCCACAACTATTACTTTTTTTGCGACTTCATGACGTTTATGCCTGCGTTTATCAGTTCTGTCCATTTGTCCTTACCCTCTTCTTCAATGTTTATATATCTCTGCTTTCCGTTTTCGACTACAAGAAAGCCAAGCGGCTTTATACTGACTCCGCCGCCGCTTCCGCCTGCGTGCGGTAACGCGTCGTATTTTATTTTCGGCTGAGTTTCGCTGTACTCGCCTCCGCCGGTCAAAAAGCCGAAACCTACTTTCGATATAGGTATTATCATAACGTTATCCTGTATTATCGGTTTACCTATTACGCTGTTAATATCGATTATAGCGCTCAGTTTATCGAGTGTACTCGACATCAGTTCTTCTATCGGATTGAGTTCCATAATTCCCCCTTTTCTTTCTTTTCCCGATTATTATGCGTAATACGAAGAAAATTATTTTAACGAGAGCAAACTTAAGCGTGAAATCGATATTCAATTTGAGCACGTCGTCTCCGAAATCCGTCACTACGTTAAGACTCGAATCTTTCAATACTATCTTATCGCTGTGACGAAGATATAAAAGGATGAGCGTTATCGTATTGCTGACAACGCTCGACGTGATTGCGTTCTCCACGCCGAATCTTACGTAAATTCTCGCGTTATGGAGCGTGATCTTAGGAAAAGACGGCATAATAATATCGAATTTTTCCTTCGACGGCGGAGGCAACGTAACTCGTTTCATCCGTCCGTTATTGATGGAAAAATGCAAAAAACCGTCTACTATCTTCAACCTCAAACGCAAGACGTAAATACCTCCGAATATTATAACGTTTAGCGAAAAATAGCTCTCTTCCATACCGTAGCTCAGTTTCACTCTCACTCCGATACACAACATAATAATTAAAAAAATAGTGATCATATCCTTAGTATAAGCATATTGACCGCTATTATCGCTTTTAGATGATCTTATAACCCGAATTTTTCGAGTGATATAAAATGTTTAAGTTTTTTCGCTTATTCCGACATTATACATTTTACGGGTATTTTTTTTATTTTGAGGGCGTAAATATACATTATCAGCTCGTACGCGGCGATGAACGTAACGAAAGTTATCAATAACGCCTTAAAATCGAATTTGTATTCCGGCATATTATCTATGCTTTCGAAAACGAACGTCATAACGAGCTTGAGCAATGCGTATTGATAAACTGTCCCTACCGCAAATCCTATATATGATACTATCCTGTAAGATCCGAATATCGACCGAACGCACGTTGAATATTCGTAACCGAACGCATTCATCATAGCTATCGTTTTAACGTTTCCTTTGACAACGCTCGAAAGCGACATCAAAAGCGTTGTAAACGCTAACGTCAATCCTATAGAAATGATCATGACCGCGAATGTTTCGCTCGCTATATCTTTCATAGATATCGACATCTGAACCATTGCGGAAAAGCAAAACGCCGAGAACGCTATCAAAAAAGTCAACGCCTTTTTGGTCTTTAACGTATTGACGGCAAGTCCTTTCAAAAAAGTCGATTCTTTTGCGTCCGGTTTTACTTTTTTGATCTTAACGGTACGTTTCCCCTTCAAAAGACCGTTGACAGGCTCGCGAAGCTTGAGACACGCGTAAAGTATCGCTATAACTGAAAACAATACGCTCGGCAGCAACACCAAAGTTATCGGCAGAACCGCGTGAAACTTTACGGAAATATCTGGGAATAGCCCCTCCGCATTTTGAACTTTGTAAAAAGTCGGCAGATATAAATACGCGGCGATAAATCCTATCAAAGCTCCCAGCAAAACGCTAAGTCCGAATATCCAGAAATGTTTCGCTATAGCGAAGTTCGAATACCCCAGCGCCTTTAATATTCCTAAATCTTTACCTCTCGTATCAATATAGTTTTTGACGTAAAAAAGCAATATGATAACGGAAGTTATGACAAGACATCCGCCCGTCACTAAAGAAGTGACTTTGCCCATAGAGACTTGGGCGTTATACATTGCTATGCCCGCTTCGGTAACTATTTCTCCCTTTATCGCGGCAAGATCCATGTTATAGTTCAAAAACATTACGCATACGAAGACGGCGCAACAGGTCACAATGGATATCCCGACTAATTTCAGAGCGTCCTTTATACCTATTATCACAGCAAATCACCACCTTATTTCATATGCGGTCTTTCGCGTTTTGTTTTCGTAAGTTTCGGCAATCGTTCCGCTGTTTATTTTTATGACTCTATCAGCCATTTCCGCAATATTTTGATTATGGGTTATCATCACTATAGTGAACTTCCTCTCGCTATGCAATTTCGTAACGTAGTCGAGAACCTGCCTGCCCGTCTCTTCGTCAAGCGCTCCGGTAGGTTCGTCTAAAAATAATACTTTCGGCTTCTTTGCAAGGGCTCTCGCTATCGCTACTCGCTGTTGTTCGCCGCCCGAAAGCTCTCTCGGATACTTATCGATCTTATTTCCGAGTCCGACTGCATTTATTATCTCTCTATGATCTCTATTTCCCGCAAGATCGGCGCCCATTCTCACGTTTTTATCAACCGTCATATCGGCAAGCAGATAATATTGCTGAAATATGAATCCTACGACGTCCCTTCTGAATTTCGTCAATTCCCTATCATTCAATTTCGTAATATCCACCGAATCGTATTCAATACTGCCGCTATCGGGATGCTCCAGTCCCGATACGACGCTTAAAAATGTAGATTTTCCCGAACCCGACGCTCCCAATATAACAACGAACTCCCCGTCTTCTATTACTGCGTCTACACCTTTTAGAGCGTCGCATTTGCTCTCTCCGCTCCCGTAAGATTTAGTCACGTTAGATATCTTTATCATGCTTTGCCCCCTTTTATATCCTTTAACAGCGGAATAAAGACTTCGCTCAACATACTTTCGATTTCTTCGATCTCGAAATTACACGTTTTATTTGCGCAAAGCGAAGCTATTCCGTGCGTATATATCCAAAGATGCCTATAGAGTCTTAAAGCGTCCGCGTCGTCAAGCGCGTAGCTCGTTTTCACGGATAATAAAATCTTGTCAAAGCTATCCTCTATGACGCTAAGAACGTTCAAAATGTCGGGTTTATCTTTCTCTTCGGACATAAAGAGCAACTGAAAAAATCTGGGCTCTTTCATGGCAAATAAGATATATTGCATACCGACGCCCTTAAATGCGGGACTTTTTCCCAAACCGATATTAACGTATTGCGCGTATATATCCTTTATCGCTTTCTTTACAGCAGTCTGCACCTCTTCCATATTTTCAAATACGGTAAAAATCGGACACGCCGAACTTCCGAGCCTGTTTCCGAGCGCTCTTGCGGTCAAATTGTCCATCCCTTCTTCTCTAACGATGTCAAGTCCTTTCGAAATTATCTGTTCTTTTGTAAACTTTGCTTTAGGCGGCATCTTCACTCCATTTTAGAACTGACGTTCTATAACATATGTTCTATAATAGTTATTATTGCATACGCCGATATTATTGTCAACGGTTTTCTCAAAAATTATCGTATTCTTTTTGCTATTCTTTGATAGAACCGTATATGATAAAGTCATAAGTTTTGGAATCATTGAGAACATAAAAAGGGGCTTGAACCTTTTCGATCCAAGCCCGCAGTTTTGTATTTATTGATCGTTAAACAGATAATCTAATAAAAATATTAAAATACTTTCGTTTTTACACTTCGATTTATCTTATAACAAACGCCGATTTTCGTTTAGTCAGTCGTAAAGTCCTCCGCCGAAGCTGTCGTCGTATTCTCCGTTATCGCTTTCGTCATCGTCGCCGTATTCTTCATCCTCGTCGTCAAACACGGAACTTGTCTCCACGTAGTCGTCCTCGTCGTCAGTTTCATCCCCGTATTGCTCGTCTTCCTCTTCGTCTTCGTAATCGTCGTCTTCAAAATCATCGGCGGCATCCAAATCTTCGTCTTCCTCATCTTCCGAATAGTCGGCAATAGCCGCCTCTTCGTCGCCGATAACGTCAACTTCCTCTCCGTCAAGGAAATCAGGTATCTCGTCGGTATTCATGTATACGTCGACAAAGTCACGCTTCGCCGCTTCGATCCTATCGTCTATATCGTCGTCTTCCTGCAAAATATCGTCAAGATTGTCCGTATCTATCTCTCTGAAGAGCGAATCGGACTTTTCAACAGGATTCAAGTCTTTGAGCCGTTTGAGAACTTCCTCTTTGTCCGGCAAATCCTTGAGAGACTTCAGTCCGAATTTCTGAAGAAATTTGTGCGTGGTTTTATACAACGTCGGCCTTCCCAACGTATCCGCTCTGCCGCAGGGATAGATCAGATCGAATCTGCAAAGCGCGCTCACCGCATACTCGCTGTTCGTATTACGTATATCTTCTATTTGCGTCTTTGTTATCGGACCCATATAGGCGATTATGCTCAAAACCTCCAAAAGAACTTTCGAAAGCTCCTTTTCTTTGGTTACGCGAAGCACGTCCGCCACAATATCGCCGTAATCGGGATTTGACGTAAACTGGACGTCGTTTTCCATAACGGTAAGATGAATACCCGCCTTGCCGCTGTATTTTTTTGAAAGGCGTCTTATCGCCTTATTCAGATCTTTTCTCTTGACGTCTTCGGGCAACTTGCTCAATATGTCCTTTTTTGTTATTACGTTTCCTGCCGAGAAGATGATAGCCTCGACAACCTGCTCAAGATTATCCAATCAGCTCTTCCTCCTTCATGTTGCTTATATCCTTTATAACATTATAATCATAACCGTCTTTAAGCTCTATGACGATATCCCCGTCGAGACCTTCCTGTATACAAGTTGCGAACTGACACCGTATCAACTGCAGTAACGCAAGGAACGTAGAGAGCAACTCGTCTTTTGTATAATCGGACTTAAACAGCGAAAAGAATCTCACGGAATTGCTATTGACGAGCGTATCTGCAAGATACGTTATCTTGTCCGCTACCGTTATCTTTTCTTTTTCGATATTCTTCGGTTCGATCTGCTGAGTTCTGAGCGGTTCTTTTGCCAAAACGTACGCATATGCGTCTATTAATTTCTCCAAACTGAAATTCTTTATCGTTACTATGACGTCATCGTCGTCGTACACCGCTTCCCTCTTGAAGCGATTAGCCGTCTCGAACGTTCTCAAAACCGCAGCTGTATCTTGAAATATCTTGAATTTTATAAGTCTCATCCTGAGCTCTTCTTCGGGATTGTACTCGTCGACGTAACCGTCTTCCCATTCGTCGTCAAGCACGTGAGGCAGAACGCTATACGACTTTATCTGCAAAAGCATAGCCGCCATAACGATAAAATCGCTCGCTTTATCAAGATCGACAGTGTCGATGCCCGCCATATATTTCATATACTGATCCGTTATTTCCGATATCCTGATAGTCGCGATATCGAGTTCTGCATCGTTTATAAGTTTAAGCAAAAGGTCGAGCGGACCTTCGAACTCGTCGAGCTTGAAGATATACTCGGAACTTGCATGCGTATTGAAAAGCGTCGAGTTATCTGCCATTTGATCCTCCCTAAACCGTTAAAGCGGTAAACCGAATATTACCGAAAACAGTTTTATAAAACCGCTAGTTACCGCGTTGATATACAGACCTAATATATCGAAGTACGGACTGATATAAGACAGCAAATTGCCGAGTATCAACAGTCCGAAAAGAACCATAACGCCGTATCTTCTCATAAATGTAACGTATTTGTTATTGGGCTTTGTGAGCGTTTCAACTATTCTGAATCCGTCGAGCGGATATATAGGAAGAATATTGAACGCCATGAGCGTCAAATTGATGATTATCGAGTAAAGGAAAAAATACTCGACAAGTATGACAAAATAACGCAAGAAGAGACTCGTTGCTACAGTCGCGGCTATAGCCTTTACAAGAAGCAAAAAGAGAGCGAGTAAAATCGCCGAAACCGTCGCCAAAATGAGATTGGTCACAACTCCGGCAATAGAGACCGTTATCATTCCCTTCTTGTAACTTCTAAAATTATTGGGATCTATCGGAACGGGTTTTGCCCAACCGAAACCCACGAACGCCAACATCAAGAATCCTATCGGATCGAAATGTTTCACGGGATTGAGCGACAGTCTGCCGCAAAATTTCGCAGTATAATCGCCGTTTTTCATAGCGATATAGCCGTGAGCGGTCTCGTGCATTATTATAGCAAGCAGTATCGCTCCGAGATATGCAAAGAGCATTATCAACTTTTCGCTTATCTCACCTTCGCCTCTTAATATGTTTATAAGCATTATTTGTTTTCTCCCTACGCTATTTTATTTCTCACTATTTATCATGTAAACACGCTAGACGCTAAAACGGTATAAAGCTGTATCCTATTACTTAGCAAAATGCCGTTCGTGCGCATAACTTACCTATATTTCATTTGATTTTCACGCTTTAACTATTTAAGACGGGACGGAATAACGTCATTTCTTATTATATCGTCATAACTTTCTCTCTTTACTATGATATCGCTCTTCCCATCGTTTACCAAAACGACCGCGGGGATCGGATTCCTGTTATAGTTACTCGCCATCGAGTATCCGTACGCGCCTGTCGTAAACACCGCTATGATATCGCCTCTCACCGTTTTAGGCATCAATACGTCTTTTATGATCACGTCGCCCGACTCGCAACATTTTCCCGCGATACTTACCTTTTCAACGGGGTTTTCGTTAGCTCTCGTTGAGTTGATCGCCTCGTATTTCGCCTCATAGAGCGCCGGACGTATATTATCTCCCATACCGCCGTCGATATTGATATATTTTCTTATTCCTCTAATGTCCTTGATGGTGCCTACCGTATATAGAGTGATCCCCGCTTCCGCAACGACGGACCTGCCCGGTTCTATCATGAGATACGGCTTTTTGATACGCTTCGTTTCGATAGCGTCGTTAAGCGCGTTCACGATTATTTTCACGTAATTGCAGTACTCTTCTATAGTGTATCTCGGGTCTTCGTCGGTATAATGCACGCCGAAGCCTCCGCCCATATTGAGCTCGTCTATATCGTAGTTCAACTCCTTCTTTATCTCGACGATAAAGTCCGTCATAACGTCAACGGCGACGACGAACGCATGCTTGTCGAATATCTGCGAACCTATATGGCAATGCAGTCCTCTAAGTCTCACGTTCTTAGCGGCGATAGCGGCTTTTACCGCGGTCATGGCATCGTCGTTAGAAATGGAAAACCCGAACTTCGAATCGACCTTCGCCGTCTGTATATAAGAATGAGTATGAGCCTCGACTCCCGGATTCGTACGAATTATAACGTCCTGAACGATATTTTTTTCGTTTGCAATAGCGTCGATCATAGAAATATCCTCGATATTATCCACTACTATCACGCCGATACCGTTATCCATCGCGAGTTCGATTTCGGATATCAATTTGTTATTACCGTGAAAATACGCGTTTTTGATATCAAATCCCGCTTTGAGCGCGGTATATATTTCGCCGCCGGACACGACGTCGATATTTACGCCTTCGCTCTTCATCACGGAATATATCGCCATTGAAGAAAACGCTTTCGACGCGTACGCAAGATTGCCGTGACCGTACGCGCTTTCTATGGCGCTTTTGTATGCTCTTATAACTCTTCTTATATAACTCTCGTCCATTACGTAGAGCGGTGTGCCGTACTCTTTTGCAAGTTCGACGGTATCTCTTCCGCCTATCTCAAGATGTCCGACGTCATTTATTTTCATAGTATCTCTAAAATTCATAACGAGCTCCTAAATACGCGAATAAAACGCAGTATTATTCATTTAGAGTATTATATATTATCTCTATATAAAAGTCAATCGGTCGAAATAACATTGAAATTAAATTTTAATTGCATAGAAATTGAACATCCTACTCAATAAATCGACAGTATCGCCGATAAATTTTCATTACGCGCCAAGAGTAATAAACCTTGCGAAAACTCTTATAGCAACCGAACAATACGCCGTTGCTATACCGATATAAAAGGCGTAACGTCAGCCGAACAAACAAAAATTACCGAATACGCATCATATCGACGAAATATTCGGTAACTTTATTTTATTGTTTGAAAACTTTCCGTATCTTATTTGAAATTATTCGAAAAATCCTTGAAGTTGTCAAACCAAGACGCTTTTTCAATGGTTTCATTCGCTATTATATCGCACTTTTTGACCAATTCTCCGTTTTCATAGACGTGACATTCGCCTACTTTATCTCCTTTAATCACGCCGGCTCTGATCTTATCGGGCAGTTCATATCTCAATTCCACTTGAGCCTTTTCTCCCTTTTTCGTAAGCGACGCTATATCTTCGGCGAACGCCAATTCTATCGTCTTCTTCTTACCTCTTTCGACCTTAACGGTATTTTCCACGATCTCGCCTTTCTTCTTTACCGCCGTATAGGAATAACTGTTAAAGCCGTGATTAAAAAGATCCGAAACCTCTTTGAATCTTTCCTTACTGCTCTTCGCGCCGATAACGGTAGTCACAAGTCTCATTCCGTTCCTGCTTGCCGATGCCGAAAGGCAGAACAAAGCGTTATTCGTGAAACCGGTCTTTCCGCTGTCGCAACCTTCGTAATGTCTTATGAGTTTATTCGTATTGGCAAGCTGCGTTATCCTGCCGCTCGGATGCGCATAATCTTCAAGCCATATCTTGGAATAATCATAATAAGACTCATGCTTTATCAATTCTCTCGTCATTGTGTTGACGTCCTTCGCCGTACTGTACTGACCTTCGGCGGGAAGTCCCGTCGCGTTCACAAATAAAGTATCGTTCATACCGAGCGACTTCGCTCTTCCGTTCATCATAGCGACAAAACTATCTTCATTTCCTGCGATCCTTTCAGCAAGAGCAACGCAAGCGTCGTTAGCCGAAACAACAATAACGCCCTTTAAGAGATCGTGTACGCTATATTCGGCGCCTTCGTCGATGAACAGTTCGCTACCTGTCATTGAAGCGGCGTTATGCGATATTGTAATTTTTTCATCAACCTTGATCTCACCCTTTTCAATAGATTCGAACACTAAAAGAGACGACATTATCTTCACCATACTGGCTATCTCATGTCTTTCGTTCTCATTCTTTTTGTAGAGAACCTTTCCGGTAGCGTTCTCTACCATGTACGCGGAAAACGACGAACCGTAAGTCACTTCCTCCGCTGATACCGAAATTAGCGAAAACGATAAGATAAAGGTAAGTATGAGTATTGCAAATATTAAAAATCCTTTTCTTCTCATATCAATTCCTCCGTCTCTAGTATGTATTAAAATCAAAAAAATAGCCCGTAATTTATGAAAAACGAGCCATTTTAGAATTAAATTATTATAAATTATTCAATTTATTGTAATAATACGCCTGTTTCTTAAATGAATATCGCGCAATACAACATCGGAGAGAGTATATTGAATATAATGACCGCAAGCATATATACGAGAGAGATAATAATAAGTTTTATAACGAGCAGCTTAAAACGAGCGCTCTTTACGATGCAACTGCGGGCAAGATTAGCGCCGATCACCATACTGTACGCGATAGCTATTATAACGGCGGATACGATAGCGAGCGGTATCGTCGACACGAGTATGCATATAACTCCGTTCACTCCGCCCCCTATTATGACCGCAACTATCGTGACGCCGAATCTATATCCGAAAAGCAATAACGCTATGAATCCTACGATATGACAATATTCAGTTAATAGTACCGTCATTACCGCAAGCAGTATTCCGATGTATAAGAAATAGTCTTTTACAAAAGCCGAGCCGTAAGAGTATGAGCCTTCTTCCAACATACAGTTGATAAAATTTGTCATTGAAAGCTGATTCTTGCCCGCTATGACAAAACCTATTATCATACCTACCAGAAAAATTATCGGGAGATACAGCACGCATTTATTATCATAAATATAATTTCTGACACAATATTTTACTTTATACCACATTACTTTCGCTCTCATATTAATGTTATATGTCGTAATTTGTCGCAATATGACACCGATAGATCTTTTCAGTAAAAAATATAACTCCTATTTCAAATACGAAAATATCAAAAGCAATAGTTCATAGTATCTCAAGTATGCAAAAATAACGCTAATAAGACATTATGAGTGAAAATAAGCGACGTTTTGCATGATATACTTTTCTCCGTGAGAGGTAGAAATGCATAACGTTATCTTTATGAAACTACAGGAAATGGGCTTTAAGAGCAATCATTTAGGTTACAAATATATAAGAGATCTTTTATATAAATGCTTAAACGGAGAAAATATATTGCCGCTAAAACAAAACGGCTACAAATGTATTTCGTTAAAATACGGTAAATCCGTCGTAAGTATTGAAAAAGATATCCAGAACGCAATATCGTCCGCATGGATATACGGCAATATTGATATTCTATACGCTATCTTTCAAAGTACTATCGATATAGATAAAGGCAAACCGACAAACAAACAGTTCATACTGACGATTGCCGATCTGCTCACCTCATGATCTATATATTTTAATCTTTTATTATTATATTAATTAGGCAACATAAAGTCTATATACATTCCAAAACCCTTGGTAGGATCGTTTATGAACACGTGAGTTACCGCGCCTATAAGTTTACCGTTTTGAATAATAGGACTTCCGCTCATACCCTGCAGTATTCCGTTCGTTCTTTCAAGTAGCTCTTTATCGGTTATCCTTATTACCATTCCTTTACTATCCGCTTTATTTTGAACGTTACATTTTATTATTTCTATCTCGTAACGCTTTGAACAGCACCCGTCTATAGTCGTATATATATACGCTTTACCCGGCTTGACAGTACTCTTAGAACCAAGCGGTATCATTTCCTTAGAGGCGATATCGCCTCTGTACTTACCGAAAATTCCGAATTTATTATTTTTATCTATAGAACCTATAACGTCGCTCGGGTCGTATGAACCTGACAATTCGCCGGCTTTGCCCTTTTCGCCTTTGATATATCCGTAAATGTTCGCTCCGTATATAGCACCGCCTATATATTCCGTACTCTCGTCGATAGGATGACCGAGCGCGCCGTAACGCATATTCGACGGATCGACGTAGGTAAGCGTACCGATACCCGATATTCCGTCTCTAAGCCATAGACCTATCTTCTTTCTGCCTGTCAATACGTCTTCGGCTGTCTTAACGGCGTATGAATACTTCTTTCCGCCTCTTGCAATAACGACCGTGACGTTATTCTTGTCTCCGACCGCATCCTCTATCTCCTTTTGCGTGTGAACGGCAACTCCGTCGATACTGACGAGAATATCTCCGCTCTTTATATCCGCGGCATCAAAAGGCGTTTCTATGCCGTGACTCGTAATGACATCCTGTTTTGCAGTAATGATGAGACCTTCCGCTTTAACGTTTATTCCCAGCGGAACACCGCCGAGATATACGCTCCTCGATTGAGTGCTGACTTTTTTGAGCGGGATCAAATTAAGTAATTTATATATAAGCGTCTGTCCGTCTTCGTCCTCTTCGACCGTTCTAGTTACGGGATACACGGGACTTTCGATATCGTCTATATCCGTAAGCGCCGTAATATCGTATACCATCGAACGCTCTATAGCTATACCTGTAAAAACAGTCATACATATGAGCAACATCAGAAATACGCTCGTAATTCTTTTAAACACTGAAAAATCCTCCTTTACTAAGTTAGTCTTTTAATAAAAGAGGATTTTATCCCATAAGAAGTCATTATTATCGAAAATATTTTTATCAATATTTCAAATCGCGTTCTTTTTGAAAATATCGGCTTTTTCAAGCATTTCTTCAGCGTGCAACGCCGCAAATTTACTTCCTTCGCTTCCGCCTATAAGACGCGCGAGTTCAACCGTACGCTCGTTGCTATCAAGCAGTCTCACGTTAGTGACCGTCTTATTCCCGACGACCGATTTGGATATTCCGAAATGACAGTCAGCCATTGCTCCGAGTTGCGGGAGATGAGTTACGGCTAATACCTGCCTGTCCTTTGATATGGAATATAACTTTTCCGCTACTACTTCCGCGATGCGTCCGCTGATCCCCGTGTCTATCTCATCAAAAACCATAGTATCTATATTATCGCTCTTTGCGGCAATATTCTTTATAGCGAGCATAAACCGCGAAAGCTCTCCGCCTGATATTATTTTACTCAACGAACGAGCGTCTTGCCCCACGTTCGCGGATATCAGGAATATCGCGTTATCGTATCCGCTAGGCGAGATATTTTCTATGCTGTCGATATCCGCCTCTCCTTTGAGGTCGACTTTGAAAACGCTGCCCTTCATACCGAGCGCTTCAAGTTCCTTGATTATAGCTTCTTCAAACTTTACGGCGTACTCTTTTCGTATTGCGCTGACTTTATCGGCGGCTTGAAGTAGCTTATTCGCGATCAAAATATATTTTTTCTTTAGCTCGTCAAGCCTTTCTTCGGCGTTCGAATATTCGTCGTATTCGCATTTCATATCGTCGAGACATTTTAACACGTCTTTAACGCTCGAACCGTATTTACGCTTTAACAAGCGTATAACGTCAAGTCTATCTTCCACTCTCCGAGCGTCAACGGGATCGTACTCGACGTTTTCTACCAATACCGACAGTTCCCTCGTGATATCCCTGATTTCGTCCTTTATCTCCGAAACTCTCGATTCGATAGATTCTATATCTGCGTCGTATTCCGAAACCTTCCCAAGCTCAGACAACGCCTTTCCTATTGCATCGGCAACGTTCGTCTCATTATATTCGCCTGCAAATATCGAATACACGCCGTTAAGACTGCTGAGAATTGTCTCAACGTTAGAGTATTTATCGTTAAGTTTGATAAGTTCTTCCTCTTCGCCATCTTTTAGATCGGCAGTCTCTATCTCTTTTATCTGATACTCGAGTATATCGAGCCTCTTATATATATCGCTGTTATCGCCTATGCGTTTTATATCGGCTCTTATTGAACTTAGTTCGCTATAGCGTTCTTTCAATTCGTGAAGAGGCGTCTCAATCGCTTTCCCGATATATCCGTCGAGTATCGGCAAGTGATTATTTTCCGAAAGCAATCTATTATTATCATGTTGACCGTATATATCGACGAGACCGTCGGTAATGTTTTTTAGCATCGAAAGAGTTATCTTTTCTCCGTTGACTCTAACCGTATTCTTATTATCGGAGTTCATTTCTCTGACTATAAGAAGCTCTCCGTCGCATTCTATACCGTATTCATCAAGAACAGCCTTTGTTTTAACCGAAGCCGATATGTCGAACATTCCTTTTACCGTTGCCGAAGACTCGCCGTGACGTATGAGCGATCTGTCGGCTCTCGCTCCGAGTACGAATCCGAGAGCATCGAGAATTATAGACTTTCCGGCGCCGGTCTCGCCGCTTAATATATTAAGACCGCGTCCGAACTCGATGACGCATGAGTCTATCAAAGCAATATTCTCAATTGACAACGTTTCCAGCATAGCTTACCTCTTGCTTAGTCTACGTAAGACTTGAGGACGTCGATCACTCCGTCCGCATCTTTAGGATTGTCTATAACCATAATTATAGTATCGTCTCCCGCTATACTTCCGAGTATAGACGAAAGTCCCAATTTGTCAATAAACGCGCACGCAGAATTCGCGCTGCCCGTGATCGTCTTTATAACTATCATATTTCCCGCCGACTTCATATCGACGACGGCTTCCTTAAATAGATTGACGTACTTTGAAGAGACCTGATGTTCTTTAGTCTCGACGTAAGCGTATTTGTATTTCTTTTCATTAGAAGACGCAACCTTTATGAGTCCCAGTTCCTTTATATCTCTCGAAACCGTCGCTTGCGTAACGTTATAACCGTTATTTGCAAGCTGTTCGACCAGTTCTTCCTGCGTATCTATTTCAAGCTGCTTGATTATCTCCAATATTTTAAGCTGCCTTTGTAATCTTGCCATATGCTTCCTCCGAAACTCAATTTGTCCACGTATTCATCTTGTCAAGAAGTCTGTTGTAAAAGTTAGTCTCCTCTATCCTCAAAAATCTAACGTTCGCATTTGCTCTTTCTATATTGAACTCTTCATAAGAATGAAGTTCGTCTACTACTTTGCCGTCGACTATTATTATGCCTCCGTCCGAATCGGTGAGCTTAGAACGAAGAGTAACTTTGCTCCTTGAAGATATCACCATGGGACGCGTATTCAAACTGTGCGGACATATCGAATTGACTATGAACGCCTTGACGTTAGGACTGAGTATTGGACCGCCGCTCGCAAGCGAATATGCGGTAGACCCCGTAGGCGTCGAAACGAGCAAACCGTCCGCTCGCATAGTATCCGCCAATATTCCGTCAATGAGAACTTCTATCTTGATTATCCTTCCGAAACTTGTACGGTTGAGAATTATCTCGTTGAGCGCAAAAAACTCTTTATCTGAATAAGTCAGTTTTATCAATTCGCGGTTTTCGATGAAGTACTCCTGCGCCAATATTTTATCGAGAGCTTCTTCCATTCTATCGGGAATTATTTCCGATAAGAATCCGAGATTTCCGACGTTGATACCGAATATCGGCATATTTTTCCTAGCCGCGTCGACAGCTATACCGAGCACGGTACCGTCTCCGCCGAACACAGCCATAAAATCGGCAAAATCCAAAACCTCGTCTCTTGTGTAAAACTTTTCATCAAGAAAAACTTCGTCGTTCGCCTCAATTATTCGGTATTCTATACCTCTCTTTTTCATAAGCTGTATAAAATACTTCGAATACCGTCCGTCTATATCCCGTTTCAAATTAACGTACAGTCCGATCTTCATAACGATTTTTCTCCCATTATCACGGCTTCTATCTTATTCTTCATGACGTTAAAGCCTGTCCTTTCTATTAATATAAGGTATTCGGTATTTCGATTCTCTCTTATAGGCGCAACTGTAAAATCAGTAACTTTATATCCTATGTCGGCGATGAAATCCAATATTGCGAAAACCGCCTTTAAGCGTTCTTTTTTGTCAAGAACCATTCCTTTTTTAGAAAGCGCTTTGCGTCCCACTTCAAATTGCGGCTTTATCAAAGCTACGCAACGTCCGTCGTCTTTTAATAAATCAAGCGTATTCTTCAATATAAGCGTCAATGAAATGAAACTAACGTCTATCGAAATAAAGTCCGCGCGCTCTCCTATATCTTCGACCTTTACGTCGCGCGCGTTCAACCTATCTCGTACCATTACTCGCGTGTCGGATAAAAGTTCTTTCGAAAAAACGCATTCTCCTACGTCCACGGCGTACACTTTTTTGACGCCGCGTCCCAGCATACAACTCGTAAATCCGCCGTTTGAAGCGCCTATATCAATAGCTACGTCTCCGCAAATATCAAGAGAAAAATCGTTTAGCGCCTTATCGAGTTTGTAACCGCCCATAGACGCAAAATCAAGTTGCTTCAATATGTTCACGCTGTCGCCGTCGTTTACTTCTCTCGAAGGTTTCGTCTCGACTTTGCCGTTCACCGAGATGCGACCGAGTTTTATGAGTTGCTGAGCCTTGTTTCTCGAATCAACGGAACCGTTCACGTACAAATAGCTGTCAAGTCTCATATGATCTCTCTACGCAACGAGCAATATCTTCGGCGGAAAGAGCGTATTTTTTCAGAATATCTCCCACTTTTCCGTGTTCTTTTATTTCGTCCGTTATTCCCATTCTCTTGAGTTTTATATCAAGTCCCGTATCTATTATGTACGCCGAAACCAAACTGCCGAGTCCGTTGTCGAGAAGATTGTCTTCAACGGTTATTATCTTTTTACCGTTAAGAGAGGCAATGAGTTCTTTATCGATGGGCTTTACGAAGCGCGCGTTGACGACGTCGATATCTATCCCCTTTTCTTTTAGCAACCTATGAGCCGAAAGCGATTCTTTACACATCAACGCTCCCGAACAAATAACGGTTATCTCAGCCTTTTCTTCTTTTTTAAGATACTGCCATTTTCCTAACTCTATCTTATCGTTATTGATATACTGATGACCCAGATCGTAACAACCTTTGGGGTAACGTATTACAAGCGGATGCGTAAACGTCTTTGACCACTCCATGATATCGGAGAGTTCATGGATATCCTTCGGCGCGGCTATAGTGATATTGGGTATCACACTCAAAAATCCCACGTCGTATATACCTTGATGCGTAGCTCCGTCGTCGGGAACTATACCCGCTCTATCAAGACACAGCGTAACGTCGAGATCCATCAAACATACGTCGTGTACGATCTGATCGTACGCGCGCTGTAAAAACGTCGAATAGATCGCCACGTACGGCTTCAATCCGCCGAGAGCAAGCCCCGCGCTCATACACACCGCGTGCGCCTCCGCAATACCGACGTCGATAAACTGCGACGGCAGATCTTTCTGCATATAGTTGAGCCCCGTTCCCGAACTCATCGCGGCGGTTATGCCGTATATCGTCGGATCTTCCTTCGCCATCTCGAGAAGTTTCTTCCCGAACGCTTCGGAAAACGACTCGCCTACCGACGATGAGCTCGAAAATCCGTGATACTTCCCGGGATTCTCTTCAGCTTCGATAAATCCTCTGCCTTTCATCGTCACAACGTGCAAAATCACGTTCCCTTTTACCGCTTTCGCCAGATTGAGCGCGTGGATGACCTCTTCAAGGTTATTGCCGTCGATAGGTCCGAGATACCTGATATCGTACTGCGAAAAAGGCAGTCCGCCCTGCAAAAAGTACTTTACTGCGTCTCTGAATTTATATAGAACGGAATACGCCTTCTCTCTGTCGGAAAGCTGGAGATTATCTATTATTTCTACGGTATTGCTTTTTAGCGACCTGTAAATGCTGTTCTCGTGAAGTTTCATAAGATACTTCGACATAGAACCCACGTTCTTGCTTATCGACATGGAATTGTCGTTAAGAATGATTATCTGGCGATGCTTAGTATTATTGACGTCGTTAAGAGCTTCGAAACTGAGTCCGCCGGTAAGCGCGCCGTCGCCGATGAGAGTAACTATCTCTTCGTCGGATCCGTTATGATACGCCGCCCTTGCAAGACCGCACGCAAGCGAGATCGAAGTGCTGGAGTGTCCCGTATCGGCTACGTCGTATACGCTCTCCTCTCTTTTCGGAAAACCCGATATGCCGCCGCACTTTCTAAGCGTTGAAAAACTGTCTTTGCGTCCCGTCAGTATCTTATGCGCGTAGCACTGATGTCCGACGTCGAATACGAACTTGTCCTTCGGCGTATCGAAAACATAGTGCATTGCAACAACGCACTCGACGATGCCGAGATTGGACGCAAGATGTCCTCCGTTTTCGAGAACGGTATCAAGAATCAGTTGCCTTACGTCTTTAGCAAGCGTCTTCAGCTCGGCAACCGACATGCTTTTGATATCGTTCGGACTATTTACTCTTTCTAACATTCTTATTCTTCCTCTTTTTGTCGGGATGATAGAAAATACCTATTATCCTCGCCGTAAACATAACGAATTCCTGCGAGTTTTTAATAGCTATTGCCTTTTCGAACGCCTTACCTCCGACAGTCATCGCAGCAATGAACGCGCTGACGAGTATCGCTATTATGAACTGATGCGAGTCGCTCCTCGTCATCTCGATTATCTTAACGACGAGCGCAGAACCGCAAGCTCCGCTGACGATACCGCAAATATCACCGATAACGTCGGCGCAAATATTATTGACCTTTTCGGCGTTTTTGACGAGTTTTATAGCGACTTTCGCGTGCGGAACTTTTTTCGCTGCCATAGCGTTCAGCGGAGCCAGATCGCACGACGTGACGGAAACGCCTATACCGTCGAAAATTATACTGATAAGTATGAGCAAAACGAGCAACAAGCCCGCTATAACAACGTTGCTCCTTTTCGTTGTGATCTCGGAAATAAAACTGAAAAACAGCGAAAGCAAAAACGTTATGATAGTTATCTTGAGAGGCCAAAGATTGGGCTTTTTCGATTTCCTGCTTCTCCTCTCTTTTCCAATCTTTTCGCTCGGACACTTACTCTCGCAAACGATCTCTTTATCGTTATTCTCAACGTTTACCGAAATGTTTTCAGCGTTATCTCCGCTCTTCGGTTCCATCTTGTTGTCAATATCTGCGTCGTTTAAGTCAGTATTCATTTTTCTCCTCTCGGAAGCCTTCCTCTACTCAGGAATATGATATTAGCCGCTATAATTGCGACCATATATAAATTAAGGCAAAATCTCTTGAGCATCGAGCCAATATTATTTTGCCTTAAATAAATATCTGATTTGGTGGCAACAAAATAAGTAAACCTTGCGTCATAGGTTCAGTAGGATTTCCCTAATGCTTACTCCTCGTCGCCGATAGAGTTGTTTCCAATTAAAAGCATCTTTGTCCGTCGCCGTGAACAACACTGAATCGCCACTTAGAACACACTATAATCCCTACTTTGTTTCTTTCGAACAGTCTAGAAGATTTCCTTATCAGTCAGAGAAGTACCTATCCTCTTTTGCAATGCTGGTTTCATGTCTGCGACATCCCCATCGGCCAACGGAAATGCCGCAGGCTATTCAATCCACCAACACCACTCAAGGCAGGCTACACTGCACACAGCTATTGACCGCAATGCAGGTTTAATCCCAAGGAGTAGCGTTATATACGCCACCCGATTAGGTCTCCACGAAAAGTGGGTCACTCCTTCACATGCCGTTGTGCGTCGCCCACAATTCTTAACTCCCAGCACCAACCCTTATTTGGGCAATAAAAGCCAGCACAAGAAACTTCATCGATGTGCCCTTTAACGGAATTTTAACCCCGTCTTCGTTACCAATCAAACTGACTAGAATACTGCACCACCAATAAATATATTATCATATTTATTAATAAATATCAATAATTAATGCAAATTAATGATAATTTTTACAAGAATTATACATCTTGTGTATATTTTTTAACAGCCGCGTTATTTTTTTCGCGACGAAAGATATTTTTCGAGTTCGATCAATTCGTCCGCGCTATCGCCGAACGGCTTTAGAGCGTCTCTTACCTCTTTCCCCAACTCTTCAATATATTCTTTTGCCTCATCAAGCGTTACAAAATCGAGAATAGTTAGTTTACCGAGTTTTTTATCGCTGTTGATATTCTTACCGAGTATCTCTTCCGTAGAAGTTATATCCAAAATATCGTCGACTATTTGGAATACGATACCGACGTTCTTTGCATACAACTCGAGCGCGGAGACGAGTCCGCTCTCTGCTCCGACGGCTATTGCGCCCGAAACGAGCGCCGCGCCGATAAGCATCGAAGTCTTGAGCTCGTAAAGCTCGGTGAGCGATTCGAATCTCATATTCTTTTTTTCGTTATCTCGAATATCTATGCACTGTCCGCCTATCATTCCGTATATCCCGGCGCGCTTTGCCATATATGCCAGAGCTTTGACGTCTTTTTCCGTTATATTTTCCTTTGACAACACGCTTTCGTATGCCAGATTGAGCATAGCGTCGCCCGTCAAGACAGCCATTCCTTCGCCGAACTTAACGTGAGTGGTAGGCTTATTCCTTCTCAACGTATCGTTGTCCATACTAGGAAGATCGTCATGCACAAGCGAGTAACCGTGAATGAGTTCTATCGCTATCGCAAGCTCCTTTACGTCCTCTTTTCTACCTCCCGCTATCTCGGCTCCGAGATATACGAGTATCGGACGTATTCTCTTGCCGCCGTTCTCCACACTGTATCGAACCGCAGAAAAAACGGGCTCTTCGGGAGCTCCGTTTTGAGACATACCGTCAAAGAACCCGTTAAGCGTACCTTCGAAATATGACTTATATGCGTCCAATTTTTCCGCAATATTACTCATCTTTATCCTCTCTTTCGGCAGATATGATCGAATCAAGTTTTTCTGTCATATCCTCGATACGTCCCTTGCTCTCCTCAAGGAAATCAAGACACTCGCGCGCGATAACGATCCCCTTTTCAAAGAGCTTCATACTTTCCTCGAGTCCCGTATCCTTATTCTCTATTTTTTCGACGATACTTTCGAGCTCGTCCAGTTTTTTATCGAATTTCTTTTCCATAGTCGTTCTCCTTTATCACTTCGAGTATCTCGGCTTTTGCCCTTCCGTCCTTTGCTTCGATATAAACGTTATCGCCTTGAGATAGCGAAGAGATCCCGTCGACAAATTTTCCCGAAGAATTACTTATTTTCACGAATCCTTTTTCTAAGATCTTTGTCGGATTGACCGCGTCTAGCACTCTTATCAACTCCCCGACTCTCTTTACGTATCCTTCGTTCTTATGCTGCAGCGCAACGCGTAAGTCCTTTAATAGCGACTTTATATCCCTCATAGCTTCAGACTGCCTCATTTGCATACCGGATATCATGCGTTTCGCATCGACGGAAAACGCATTTTTACAAATCTGATATTTTCCTTTTATATCGCCAAGCGCTCTTGAAATTTTATAACCGATACGTTCCTTTATCTCGTCGATATCGTAAGCAATGAGTTCTCCTGCCGCAGTAGGCGTAGGAACTCTGACGTCGGCGACAAAATCGCATAAAGTATAATCCGTCTCATGCCCTACTGCCGATACTATCGGAGTATTCGCGGCGTATATCGCGTATACGAGCCGTTCTTCGTTAAATCCCATAAGATCTTCCATCGAACCGCCACCTCTAGCTATGATTATTATATCGTAACCTAAAAGATCGACTTTTTTCAGCGTCTTTACGATCGTGTCCGCCGAACCTATACCCTGAACTTTAACGTCAAAATAATCTATGTCGGTAAAATAATTGCATTTTCTTACCGTCTTTATGATATCTTTTATGACCGCGCCGTCTCGCGACGTTATGACCGCGGCTCTCTTGACGAAACGAGGGAGCTCCTTCTTGTGTTCTTCGGAAAAGTAGCCTTCTTTTTCAAGCCGCTTTTTCAACTCCTCGAGCTTCGCCGCCATAAGCCCCTTTCCGTACGGTTCGATAACGCTCGCGTTAAAGGAAATATATCCGCCTTTTAGATAGTAATCGATACTGCCTCCCACGAGGATCAGTTCGCCGTCTTTGGGAACGTAAGTCTTTGCGTAATTGAATAAACAGCATCTGAGCTGCGAATTTTCGTCCTTTAGCGTAAAGTAAGCGTGAAAACCGCGTATCGAAAAACCAGACACTTCACCAACTACGCATATTCGATGCAATAGATCTTCCGCGTCGAATATCTGCTTTATATACGTATTGAGCTCGGTGACAGAAAGATACTCACCCATTTACTTTTTTCGCCGCCATAAGCGTATTGTATAACAACATTGATATAGTCATAGGTCCGACGCCTCCCGGTACGGGCGTGATATATCCAGCTACTTCGCTGACGGCATCGAAATCAACGTCGCCGATAAGTTTTCCGTCGACTCGGTTGATACCGACGTCTATGACTACGGCGCCCTCTTTCACCATATCTTTCTTAAGAAATTCGGGTCTTCCGACTGCAACGACTACTATATCGGCATTCTTGGTATAAAAAGCGATATTATCGGTCTTACTATGGCATACGGTAACGGTACAGTTCTCATTGAGGAGCAGCATTGCCATTGGCTTTCCGACGGTATTGCTCCTGCCGATAACAACCGCATTCTTGCCCTTCAGATCGATACCGGTGCTCTTAATGAGCTCCATAACTCCGAGCGGAGTGCATGAAACGGTTCTCGGCGTACCTATTGAAAGCAGTCCGAGATTATTAGGACTGAACCCGTCGACGTCCTTCGTATCGGGAATAAGCGATAATATCTTTCTCTCGTCAAGGTGCTTAGGAAGCGGTAACTGAACGAGAATACCGTCTACGTTATCGTCGTCCGCAAGACATTTTACGACCTCTTCCACCTCTGCGTTCGTGGAATTTTCGGGCATATTGAAACTCAGCGATTTCATTCCCACTTCTTCCGTGCCTTTTATCTTGTTCCTAACGTATACCTCGGAAGCGGGATCGTTGCCTACAAGCACTACCGCAAGACAGGGCTTACGCTTGTTCTCCGTCTCGAACTCGGATACCATCGCTTTTATTTTTTCTCTCGTTTGAGCGGATACTATCTTACCGCTAATGATCTCAGCCATTGCTTTTATCTCCTGTCAAATTTTTATATATCGCGCCCAAGACGCCGTTCACGTACTTGGAGCTTGCTTCCGTCGAATAGTTTTTTATCAACTCGACCGCTTCGTTGATAGAGACCGAAAGCGGAATATCATCCATATACTTCATCTCGTATACTGCGAGTATCAGTACCGCCAGATCGGGCTTGAACATACGCTCGATATTGAAATTACCGGTAAATTCCGATACGAACGCGTATATCTCGCCGTAGTGTTCCTCCATACCGCGAAGCACAGCGTCGATATAAGTCGTATCCGCTTCGGTAAGCGGCTTGTCCTTTAGAAGTTCCGTTCTCGTCTCGTCGGTATTCGAACCGTTAAATAAATACTCGAATACCAACTTATACGCGCATTCCCGCGCAACTTTTCTACTCATACTGCTCTTTCCTTAAATTTTTCCTTTTGAAAATGTCCGATTCCCGTCGCGGCGTTCATTGCCAAGCTAGAGAAAACGATAAAATATTATCTATCACGCCGTGAAAACGACGCCGACGATATGCACGTTGATAGCTTTGACTCTATAGCTCGTTGATTTCTCTATCTCTCTCTTTACGTTCTCTTGAAGTCTGCAAACCAATTCGGGAACATTAGAAGTACTGTAAGCGTTGATAGATATCTCAACGGTCACGCTGTCGTTGATGATATCCACTTTGATGCTTCTGCTCCCTCTTCTAAGAGCGCCGATATTACTTAGCGGAGATCCTGCCTCGTTCGTTACCGACGCGACTCCGTCGGTCTGACTCGCGGCAACGCCGACTATCGACGTAATTATATTGACGTAAGTATCGACCATGGAAGTGCTCTTTTTTTTGCTCATTACGTTCCTCTCCTTATAAATACCTTAAGGAACCTGCCGTACGGCAAGTTCCCCTTAATAATTCTTTATTTACGATTATATCACACTAATCTTCTCTTGACAAGATTATTTCCTTATTTTGCATTAATTATTATAATACTTTCTTCCGCCTGCCTTGCCGACGCTTTCGGTTAAAACGCGTCTACTTGTAAAAAGCGGATGTTCGATCACTTATTATAGGAAACTATTACGAGCTGAGTCGGAAGATAATCGGTCTCTTCGGTAATAATGCCCTTTACTTGACCTACCTGTTCCTTCGTGAGCTCGTCGCTCTTTATTATAACGTTACAGTTCGACGTACTCATGGTCACTATGACGTCTTCGAATCCGTGCGCCTTTATAAGTCCTTCAAGAACGAGCTCGGTCTCGATATTTTTGCAAAGAAGCTGCTTTTGAGCCTCGGCTTCGGTCTTCGCCGCTTCGGAAGACGCTTCCGACGAAATGATTGCGTCAAGATAAGCAATCTCCTCCGCTCTCGCGCTCTCTCTGTTCGTTCTGTGACTTGCAAAGAACGTTGTTACGGTATTACCGTCGTTCGGGTCTCCGGACGGCAACTTCTGTCCGATAAAGAAGTTAAGAACGCCTGTAACGACCAGCAATAATACCATTGTGCACAATACTATTATTTTCTTTTTGTTTGCTGACATATCAACATACCTCCATATAATTTGTATTCATGTTACAAATACCTAAATCGAATTTTTCATATTTCATTCCTCTTCGGTAAATGAACCAAGCTCCGCTAAATACATCCAGCGTTAAAGCGTACATCTTACTTATCCGCTCATCGTTTGTCTTTACGTCTATACTCTATTCGGTTATTTCATAGAAAATACCTTAATTTTATCGGGATTTATGTCGAGAAGCGTTTTTACCGCGCTGATGAGCTGTAGCTTCACCCCTACGTTGTCCGCGCCTTCCGCAACGATTATAACGCCCTCGATCGCCGCGCTCTCTTCCTTTAGAATTATCGGTTTCGACTCGCCGTTACCGCTCACTATTATAGGCGACCTGTTCTCAGTGATCGTATACACGGTTCCGTCGGAATCAACTTTGGTAACGGTTTCGACTTTGCTTGCTATCTCGATACGTTTTCCGCCGCTATAATTAATGAGAATGTTTACCTTCCCGACTCCTTTGATGCTACCGAGTATCTTCTCCATGTCGCCGAGCAGTTTGTCCGACTCGCTCGTCGTTGTAATAACGTTATTCTTCTTATTCGAAGAAAGTTCGCTTCCTCCGAAATAAACCAAAACGAGCACTACACAACATATTATTGCGACGATCACTTCAATATGCTTGACTGAACGAATTTTTTCGAAAATTTTTCGTCCTTTTCCTTCGCCGTTACTACCGCTCTTTTCTCTTTTGTCTAAAACCTTTTCTTTTTCACTCGCTGACAATTAATCTCACCTCCGTTTTCTTTATGCCGAGTTTGTTTGCGACAAGATCGGTTATGAACTCTTTATCCGCGCCGTCTTTGTCCACGCTCACCTTTACGCTCTCGATATCGAGCGTATCGTAAGATCTTACTATTATCTCGACCTTAACGCTGTCGATACCGTTGCTTTTAAGCATTGTCTCCACGCTCTTTTCAAGCTCCGCCACTCTTTCCCCGTTGACCTCTTCGACGAATCTTTCGTCTACCGCTATACTGCTCTCGGTTCCGAAATAGTCCGTAATATCGAAATTCTTGTCGATGATCTTTGGAAGCGGCGCTATGATAACGCATATCGTAACTATGGAAAAGATACCCTTTATGTACTTATTGATCTCCCCTTCGGGGATAATAATGTCAAGTAATACTCCCATAGAGACTATACCGACTATACTTAATACCCACGCCGCCATATGTTATTCTCCTAAATTCCTATATTAAGCGTATATATTACGAGCATACTCATAATGAGAAACATGAACGCGGTACCGAGCAGAATAGCTATAAGCAGAGTCATACTCTTGGAAATAGAATATATCAACGATGATATTCTGCTATCGCAAAGCGGCTCTACTATTCCGGCTACGAGTTTCAGCACTATCGAAAATACCGCTATCTTTATTATCGGAGCGATTATGATGAGTAGCATAACTATGATACCGGTAAATCCCAAAGCATTTTTTATGAGCACACAGCTCGCCAATACCAAATCGAATCCTTCCGAAAGATACCCACCCAATACAGGAACGTAACTGCCGATAGCAAATTTTGCAGATTTTACAGATATGCCGTCAATTACGGAACCTGTAATGCCCTCTAGCGTTACGAACGTTGTAAAGAGACTGAATATCAGTCCTAGAACGAACTCACCGACGCTTTTTACCGATTTTGTCATTTTATCGAGTTTTATATTTTTACTCAAACTTCCGGCAATAGCAAACACTATCGAAACTATAAAACACGGAATAACGAATTTTGTTATAATACCGCCTATAGTGCCCGTCAAAACCGCCATTAACGGTTTATAGGCGGAGACGCTGACAACTCCCCCAAGCGCCGTCATAAGCGTCAATAGTATCGGAAAAGTCATCGCCATAAGATCGAACATCGTATTACACGTCTTCACTACGTCCGCAAGCAATACCCCGACGCTTCCAGTAATGATGACGATAATTGCGGAGTAACATACGAAATAAATTATCTCCGTCGTTCCCTTATTCATAAAAGACGAAGACAGCCCGTCTATCATTGAAAAAAGAATAGCTATCGCAACTATCGTCACGATGAGCGGAATAAATCCCGTAAACTCTTTCGACACGTACCTCGCGGCGATCGAAAGAAAATCCGAGAATCCCAGTTTCTGCTCGCCCTTTATAACGCTTTCTACAAAACTGCGTATATCCTCGCCGAGACCTTGTCCGTCTTCGAAAACCCTAGACAAAAACTCGTCGAACTGCCCGAAATCTATCTTGTCGAGATTGTCTCCGACGTTTCCTTCAAGTTCCTCTTTTATATCGCTTTTTTCGTCTGCATAAACGGTATTATTATAAAAACTCAAACAAATTAGAATTATTGCAAGCAAAATAAGAGTTTTTTTCATGATACACCTACCAATTTCGAAACAGCCTCAATGAGCGCCAAAACTATGGGCATCGCCATGAGAAAAATGGATATCTTTCCTGCAAGCTGTATTTTCTTTGCGATCGCGCTGCATTCGAAATCGTTGCATATATTTGCCGAGTATTCCGTAACGTAACCTATTCCGACGATTTTCAATATACCGCTGAAGAGTTTGTCGTTGACTCCGCTCTTTGATACTATTTCATTGAACGCCTCTATGACGTCTCTTAAAGAATTGATTATTATTATGAGGAGGACTATGCCTGTCGCAAGCACGGTAAGCATAGTAAAATCGGATTTGGAGTTTTTAAGAAAGAGAGTCATTATCGCGCCGATAAGCCCTATTCCCACAACTTTGAATATCTCCATGATCAGTAAAGCCTCAATATTTCCTTGATATTATCAAACAGTCCGAGCACCATATCTATTACCATAACGAGCACGATAACGAGCCCTGCAAGCGTTACAAACGTAGCTATTTCGTCTTTATCGCACTTTTTGAGTATACTGTTAACTATCGCCGTAATGAGCCCCACGCCCGCTATCTTAAATATTATATCGATCCCCATAGTCACCTCATACAACAATTATCATTACGGCGAGTCCGAGTAATATTCCGAGTTTTCCGTAAAGTTGTCCTTTCGTCTTATATTCCTTTTCCGCGCGTTTCAACATACCTTCCGCGTATATTTTACTGTTTTTGAGATTCGTAAGCTGCGTTGCGGCATCTGTCTTTCCGATAGAATTAAAGCAATTTTGTATTATTTCCACATCTCGCTTATTCAGATATACGTTTTTGAGAACGAATTCTCTGCTTTCGCTTACCGCTTTTTCGAACTCGTCGAGAGTCTTTCTGAACTCCTTTTTCTTAAACTCTTTGATTCCTTCCACAAATTTGCCTATCGGGCTCTTGAAAAAAGATATTTCCTCTATGAGTTCGTTTATGAACGCCGTATAATCCTCGAGATATCTTACTCTCACAGCGTATACTTTCTTTATCTCGAGACCTATATAGCCGAGACATACGCACAGTATCGCGCCGCATATCATTTTAAGCATTTTTACACCTCAATGCCGTAACTTCTTTAACAGTCCCTACCTTTGGCTTTTTTGATAGTATAACGGCGTTGTCGAATATCTCGCCGAGCCTTCCGTACTCGCTTCTCATGAGCGACTCTATGCCGTTAGAATGGACCGTCGCTATGACCTTTACCCCGCACCTTACAGCGTCGAAGATCGCTTCTATTTCACTCCTTCCGAATATCTCGTCGGTAGCTATTATATCGGGCGACATCGAACGCACGGCGCTCTTATAACATTCCGTCTTGGAAGTATTCGATACGACGTCCGTATTCCTCCCTACGTCGAGCGTCGGCTTCCCCATATACGTTGCAGATACTTCGTTGCGTTCGTCAAGAAGCAGCACGTTATTTCCGAAATTAGAGGCTTGTCTCACGTAGTCGCGAAGCATCGTCGTTTTGCCCGCGCCGGGTTCTGATATCACAAGTACGTTTCTATCGAAACCGCCTATCTTTTCAATAGTTTCGTTAGCGCACCCCTTTATTTCGTGCGGTATTCTTACTGCAAGATAATTGATGTTTTTGTACGTGACAAGTCTTCCGTTTTCTTCGACGCCTTGCCCCGTAAGTCCTATTCTTATCCCGCCGTTAGCGGTGAGATAGCCTCGGGCGATCTGTTCGCTATAGGCGTACATAGAGCGTCCTGTAGCGACTTCCAATATATGACCGACAAAATCCTTATTACAGATAACGCTTTCGTTACCGTCGTAAAGCGTATGCCACGTTACTCCGTCTGAATACACGATAGGCTTACCGACTCTCAAACGGAGCTCGGTAATTTTGTCTACTCTATCGTTTTTATCGAGAATACACATGATGTCTCGAGGCAATAAATCAATTAACATTCTCTCACCTTATTACAAGATATTCTCACGCGTTTTCAATATGCCAAATCGACAAAATAGTAAATAAATGTATTAGAATTAAAAAAGAGCCCGCCTATCGGCGAACCCTGTCAATCAAATCGTTTTTCTTTTATTTTGAAACTATAAATACGAACGGAATAAGTCCGCCGCTCTCTATCCTAAATTCGGCGGATATATCCATAGAGTTGGCAACGAGCTCATTTCTTAGATCCTTGCCGTCAGTCGTCAGCAAAATCGCTATGCCGTCGTCCGAAAGAAGACTTCTTAGATTTCTCGCAAAATTTTTATAAAGTAATTTTACCGCGTCGTGTCTTAGTACTCGCGTTCCGAAAGGAAGATTGGAGACAATAACGTCGAAAGTTTCTCCGCAATCGAATTTTGCCGCGTCGCATACGTAAAACCGCGTTTTTGCGGCGATATCGGCTAACGCGAAATTTTCCTTTGCCATTGCTATCGCTTTTCTTTCGATATCGGCGCCGACCGCCAATTTCGGAGAATACCTTTTAATGAACTCGATAAGCATAGTTCCCGTTCCCAAAAAACAGTCGAGAACGCGTTCTTTTCCGATGATATAACGTTCCGCAAGCGCTGAAACAATATTAGCAGTTACAGGATTGACGGATGCAGGCAACTTGTTTTTGCGATAAGAAAACCTGACGTCGTAAAAACTGCACGCAATATACGCGCTCAAGACGCCGTCTTTTTCATCAACTTTTATCAATAAGAAATAGTTATCCGCGCTGTTTCGAAATCCTTCTTTTTTATCTAATTCCCTCGCTATAGCTTGCGTCTTTGATATTCTGTCCTCAAACGAAGATTTAGCGTCGTATTCGATACGGTAATCTATCACGCGATCTTCTATTCCGAATCTGAAGAGTATCTCTTCTTTATGAAGCGAATCAGCTAGCATACCGCAAAACTCGTCAAACGACGTCCTTACGCCGATCAATCCCTCTACAATGATGAACGCATCGTTAAAGGTACGTATGCTATTCAAATCATTTATATCTTTCAAATCCTCTACGATAACGCCGTTTTTCGTTTTGACGACGTTATCAAAGATATGCAAAGCGTCGTTCCTTAATGCGTCAACCCCGATTTTCGGACACGTAAGCAATAATTTATCGCCCACGCAAATGCGCTTCATATACAGCCTTTTGCCATTATTGCCTTTTTTTATCTCTAGAACTTTATTTATTTCACCTATAGCTTCTTTTATATGTTTATCGGTCAAATCCCACTTTTTTGAAAGACTTTTCAGCTCGAAAACGTTATTTCTATCCTTTTTCAATAGCAATTTAACGATATGCGCTATCACGTAATTGGTCTCTTCTCTTTTGAGTCCGTCAAAAAACTCTTCTTTCTCAGCGCCTATATTATACATTGCCGAATAAGCGTTCTTTCTGACTTTTCCGTCGTCAGAGTTCGTATAATCTTTAATCCGAGAAAAAAGACTTTCGTCCTTTGCTATATATTCTGCCGCTTTTTTCTTTCGCGAAAGGATGAAAATAGCGTATATTATTTTTCTCTCTGATATCACTTTATCGATATTCGCAAGAAAAGACTTATAGTTACCGTCCGCCAAAGACATACACTTCGCCGTATCCTTTTCGCTTTCCGCGCCGTTGTATAGATCAATCAAATCAAATATATCCATTAAATCGCTCCGTTTGAGAAAATACCGTACGTATTGCCCGCATCGTCATACTTTAATAAAAAATGCGTCCGCAGCAGTTGATCTCAACCTTAAGACGCATTTTTAATTATCGAATATTTTATAAATTATTTTTTCTTCTTTTCTTGAAGATGTCTTATAAACGGAGGCAAATCGCTATCGTTCGGTATAAGTCTTCCCGTGTCCTTAGGCGCGTTCCTCTCCTGATCCGTCGGGAAATAGATGTCGAGACCGTCGTCTTCATAGCGATTCCTCATATCGTCGGCGTCAGTGAATCTATATCTCGAACGCGGCTGAGAAACTTCGCTCTGTTGCGGTCTCTGCGAAGCCTGATTGGACTCGTTTGCCTTTACCGCGGAGACTCTTTCGCTCTTGATCTTCTCCTCTTCGCTGACCGGTTCCTTAAAACCTGTAGCTATGAGAATAACTCTTACCTTATCCTCGTCGACTTCCTTATCTATGTCGAGACCGAAAATAATGTTAGCTTCCGCGTCTACGGCGTTTCTCACGAGATCCGTCGCCTTTCCGATTTCCTCAAGCGGCATATTCTTATCTCCGCTAAAGCACAAGATAACGCCCGTAGCGCCGTCTATATTGGTCTCAAGTAGCGGACTGGATACAGCCTGACGCACAGCCTTGAGCATTTTGCCGTCGCCGTCTGCCTCTCCCACGCCCATATGCGCGATACCTTTATCTCGCATTATGGTATTGATATCGGCAAAATCGAGATTTATCTCCATTTGCTTGGTTATGAGATCTGATATGCCTGCGATACCTTTCTTCAATACGTCGTCGGCATATCTGAACGCCTCTGCAAAGGAAGTGCCGTTCGTCATTATCTTATTGAGTCTCTCGTTCGGGATAACAAGAAGCGTATCTACGTGTTTACGCAATCTGTCTATACCTTTACAAGCGTTAGCCATACGTCTTTGACCTTCGAAGTTAAAAGGCTTAGTAACTACGGCAATGGTAAGTATTCCCATTTCTTTGGCGATGCTGGCAATAAGAGGAACTGCTCCCGTACCTGTGCCGCCGCCCATGCCCGCCGTCAAGAACAGCAAATCGACGCCTTTGAGAGTGGACTTTATCGTTTCCTTACTCTCTTCCGCAGCCTGTTCGCCTTTATTAGGATCGGCGCCTGCGCCGAAACCCCTTGTAAGTTTTTCCCCTATAGTTATCTTACGCGTAGCTCTCGATGCGTTAAGCGCCTGCTTGTCCGTATTGACGGCAACGAATTCAACGTTTTTAACGTTATCGGCTATCATTCTGTTGACGGCGTTATTTCCGCCGCCGCCGACGCCCATGACCATTATGTTGACGTTCGAACCGACTTCGCTGTATTCACCCATTTTTTCTTCCTCCAAATAACTTATTAACGAATCCCCGTACAAAAGAATTGCTCTCTTCGATCTTACAAGCGAGACTTAACGACGAGACCGACGAAGAATACCACGGAACGTTGTACTTTACCACGTTCGGAACTCTTACGTCGTACTTTCTCTGCAAATTGAAAGCGATGTACTCAAACGCGCCTTTGCAACCGCAAACGCCGCCGCCCGTAAAAAATATCGGAGTAAATTCTCTGCAATTTCCTTTGAACGAAGCTATGCATCTCTTTATCATATCGACTATCATATCGAGTCTGTCGAAAGTAATATTGTTGACCTCGCTCATATTGAATTTTAGTATTCCGTCCTTGGTCTCGACCCGATAATCCTCAAATCCTTTGGGAGCAAGTTTTAGATTGACTTTGTCAAAAAGTCTCGACGCCGACTGAAAATCCAAATCGTACGCCATCGTATAATCTGCCGCGATATGAGCTCCGCCCAACGAAAACGAACGCATATCCATAAGTCCGTCTCCCTTAGCGAGCATGACCGTCGTCGTAAGATATCCTACGTCGCACAAAAGGACGCCCTTATCTCTTTCTTTTTCATCCGTCAAATACTGAGCTTCCGCAAAAGACGAGGATATATATTTGACCTCTTTTATTCCCGAATACTCGAATATTCCGTTCATAACGTCAATGAAATTCCTCTCGCATAATACCGACGAAACTATCGCGTCGATAGAACGCGTCAATAGCTCTTCAGAAGAAGTTCCGAGCTGCCTGAACGAGTCCGTTTCGTAACCTATGAGCGCTGTATTGATATTCACGTATTCGCTGTTATCGCTTAGCTCCTCCGCTCTCTTTAGCAGCCTCACGATATCGGAATCCTTTATCTGCTGCGGCTTTTGGAAGTTCTCCGAAACGCGTCTTATCACTACCTTCGTAAACTCCCCGGGAACGGCAACGTAAAGTCTTCTGACCGCTTTGCCGGTACGATTCTCAACCTGTCTGACGACGCTGTCTATAACGTCCTTAAGCTTGTCCGGCTCGAAAAATTCGCCGTTAGTAAAGCCCGAATAACTCTCCGAACCCATAGCGACGACATTACAGTTATTGCCGTAAGCGTTACCGTAAAACAAATCTACCGTTTTAGAGCCTATGTCAAGTAAAGCAACGTTCTTCGTCTTTAGCATAAGAATCCTCCGTTACTTTTTATTATATAACGAAAATATCCGCGTGTCAACGCTTTAATATTATAAATATTATATAAAGTCAGCTTTAACTTTGTATATTACATACAGGCGGCTATGTTCGTCCACAGAAATCGACCGCGTTAAAACGCAAAATAAAAAACCTACGCGTCTTGCGTAGGCATTATTCAAAATCATGCTCTCCAATTCCAAGCGTTATTATCCGTGTCGAAGTAGTACGCTCCGCTTTTTATTCGGGAACTTTCGTCTTCCCTGTCTTTTTCGTAAATCCCTATGACGCTAACGAGCTGATCCTTTATCGAAACGTTGGAATTGACGAATATCTCGAACGACGTACCCGTTTCTATATTAACGCTCGCGATCGATAAATCATAGTTTACCGATACGCTTCTCACTATCGCAGGAAGACGCGAATTAACGTATTCTTTTGCTTCAAAGCCCTTTACTATGCCGTCGAGTATATATACGCCGAGATTGCTCTTCGGGAGCTCTATTATTCCGCTGAGATCAAGCCCCTCTTTATCAAGGGTATATCCCTCGTATATAACGAGATCGCGTCCCGCCAAAGTATCCGTTATTTCAACGACCCGCATCTCTCTGTCGATAAGAGCGTAAGCGTCCTTCGTCTTTATGGCGACGATGGGAATACGTTTTACTATATTCAAAACGACTTTGTTTGGGAATATCCTCTCGATATTCACTACTTTGATAGTCGGATCTTTCGATTCGACGTTGTCGATCGCCTTTTTCTCGCTCACGGTGAAAATACTGGAGCCGAGCTTTATGCCTGTATTTTCGATAATAGCCTCTTCATCGTACTCGAAGCCGTCTCCTATCGCGATAACGTCTATGCTTCCGACAGTGAATACCGCCGAAATAACTATTATGGGTATCGCTATCACTACAAGACATATGAACGCTATTATCAGTCTCTTGTTCATCAATTCATCCTTCTTATATCCGCGCCGAGACTCTCAAAACATTTTTCTATCGACTCGTATCCTCTGTCGATATGCCTAAGTTCCCGTACAGTAGTTACTCCTTCGGCTCTGAGTCCGGCGAGCACCATAGACGCGCCGCCCCTTAGATCCGTCGCTACGACGTCCGCTCCGTGCAACCGCTTGACTCCGTGTATTATCGCCGTCCGACCTTTTACGATAATGTCGGCTCCCATCTTGATAAACTCGGGAACCTCCCTCATCCTCGTTTCGAAAATATTCTCAACTATCACGCTCGTGCCCGACGCTGTCGTAAGCATCGCCATCATCTGCGTTTGAAGGTCAGTCGGAAATCCCGGATAATACATCGTCTCTATTTTTTCGATCGCTCTCAGATCACCGTTCGAATACAGTTTTATTTTATCATTTTTCACTTCGATATTGCAAGTGGTTTTAGTCAGTTTTGCAATAAGCGAATGAATATGTTCCGAAACGACGCCGCTCAGTTCTATTTTCCCGCCGCACATGGCGCCCGCGATAAGATACGTTCCCGCAACTATCCTGTCGGGAATAGGCGTGTATTCCACACCGTGAAGTTTTTTTACGCCTCTTATAAATATAACGCTGCTTCCCGCGCCTCTGATATCCGCGCCCATTAGATTGAGAAAGTTCTGGAGATCGACTATCTCTGGCTCTTTCGCGACGTTCCTTATGACGGTGACTCCTTCGGTAAACACCGAAGCCATCATCAGATTTTCGGTAGCTCCGACACTCGGTATATCGAGAATAATATCGGCGGCTTTCATATTTTCGCCGTCGCATACTATATGTCCGAACTCTTCTCTGATATCTATATTCAGCTCTTTGAGTCCTTTTATATGTATATCTATAGGGCGTATGCCTATGTCGCACCCTCCCGGATACGCCACCTGTCCGCACCTTAGTTTAGCTATGATAGAGCCGAGCAAAAATATCGAAGAACGAAGTTCCCCCGCCAATTCCGTCGGAATAAGACAAGAGTTTATCGTACTCGCATTGATTATTATATCGCTTCCTTCCCTCTTAACGTCTACGCCGAGCTTCATGAGTATTTTTATCATGCTCTCGACGTCGCTTATTTCGGGACATTTATGTATAACCACCTCTTCGTCCGTAAGTATACTCGCGGATAGAAGCGGCAATATAGAGTTTTTGGCAGACATAACGTCAAGAGAACCGTTCAATCTCTTTCCGCCGTTTATTATCAATTTTTCCATTTGCCATCTCCTAAGTATGTCTACTTACATTGTATGCTATCTCGAATTATGTGTGACTTAGCGCTACGCTCCTCATGATGCCGACGCCCGACATGAACATAACAAGAGAACTTCCGCCGCTGCTGACGAATGGAAGTGGCAATCCCGTAGGCGGTATCGAACCGCTGACTACGGCAATATTGATGACCGACTGAACAGCTATTATCGCTGTAATGCCCGCAACCAAGAACATCGAAAACCTGTCTTCGGCTCTCAGCGCCGTCCTGATACCGTAGAATATTATGAGCACAAAGACCGCGATAACGAAGAACGAGCCGACGAATCCCAATTCTTCGCCTATTATCGAAAAAATGAAATCCGATTCCGCAAAAGGAAGAAAAAGATATTTTTGTCTCGAATTAAAGAGACCTACCCCGAAAAAGCCTCCCGAACCGAGCGCGTAAAAGGACTGGATGAGCTGATATCCTTCGCCCTGCGGCGAAGCCCAAGGGTCGAGAAACGCCATTAGCCTTTTGAGTCTGTATGGTTCGAGCAGTATCATGAGAGGTATGAGCACCGCTATCGGCACAGCGAACGCGGCGAAATGTTTGAACTTCATACCCCCTATAAAGAGCATTATGAGCATTACCGCGCCGACGCACATAGTTATAGACATATTGGGCTCGAGCATTATAAGAACGCACATGATCGCCGTAGCTATGAGTATCGGAAGCATATTTTTGAACGTTACCGCGCTCTTTTTAGACAGCTCTCCCGCGATGAATATTACCAATGCGAACTTAGCTACTTCCGAAGGCTGAAGCGTTGTAAAACCAAGATTGATCCACCGCCTTGCGCCGTACTTTTCAACGCCTAATCCGGGAACGAATACAAGCGCGAGAAGAACGTACGCTACCGCGAGGATAATATATCGAGCCTTAAAAAGGTATTTCAATTTCAGTTTTGGCACGAGCAATATTGCGACAAGTCCCACGATAGCCGATACCGCCTGCTTTTTGACGTAAAAGAAGCTGTCGCCAGTCTCGCGCTCCGCAGAATAACAGCTCGCGGAGTACTGCATGATTATTCCGAAGACAACGAGCGCGAGCGTGATAAAAACTATAGAAAGTTCTTTTCCCTTAAAAGAAACTATCTTCCTCTTATTGACGACGGCGACGGAGAGATCGTTTTTCAAAGAAAGAGCGTTCTCCATCTTGCCGAAACGTTTTCGAAAACCGGCTTTTCCTCTTGAGATCCCGTCATTTTTCATTTATGTCACCTACCAATTGAGTAAAGACCTCTCCTCTTTCTTCATAGTTTCTGAACATATCGTAACTCGACGTCGCAGGAGAAAAAAGCACGTTTTCGACCCTCTCTTTTTTCGCGGAGGTTATTGCGAGCGACAACGTGTCGCAAACATAGTAACGTATGTCGAAATCTTTGATACATTCCTCTACTCTATGGCGGTTCTGACCGAAAATCACGACGCATTTTACCTTTTTGTCAAGAGATGCGAAAAGTCTATAATAACTGATGCCTTTATCATAGCCCCCAACAATGAGCGCCGTGCTCCCTCTCATAGATTTGACCGCCTTTATGGTCGCGTCTATATTAGTGGCTTTGCTGTCGTTAAAATAGTTTTTTCCGTTGTATCTGCCGACAAACTCTATTCTGTGCGGAGGAAGAGTAAACTTGTTAAAACTTCTTAGAATTATCGAATTGGGTATATTGAATATCTTGGCAAGCGTTATTACCGCAAGCGCGTTGGCGATATTATGTTCCGCATTAAACTTGAGATTTTCGAGCGGAAACATCTTTTCGCCCATGAAAAACACGTGTCCGTTTTGAACGTAAGCTCCCCTTACTCTCTCTTTAACGCTGAAATAATATGTACTCGGCATAATCCCGCTCGCCGCGTTCCTGACCGCTTCGTCGTCGTAGTTTGCGATAGCGAAATCGTTCTTCGTCATATTCTCGAATATCGAAGTCTTGACCCTTACGTATTCGTCGTAAGTTTTATGCCGCTCCAGATGATCGGGCGCTATGTTCAAAAGTATTGCGACCTTCGGTCTGAACGACGTTATCGTCTCTAATTGAAAAGACGACACTTCGAGAAGTATCATATCGTCCTTCTCCACGTCGCCGACGCTCCCCGCAAAACTCTTGCCGATATTGCCGAGTGTTTTGTGTTTCAATCCGCTTTCCGTAAGCAGCGACGATATCATCATGGTAGTAGTGGTCTTTCCGTTCGTTCCCGTTACGGCGATAATATCGTTATCAACGTATCTTGACGCCAGCTCCATTTCTCCGACGACTTCGATCCCGCTGAGCTCCGCGCGTCTTACGAGAGGACGTTCCAGAGGAACCGACGGGCTCAACACGAGAAGATCCGCATCGTCAAGAACCTCGTTTCCCGTATCGTCCGAAACATATTCGACGGAATAACCTTTTTCGATCAAAAGTTTTTCACTTCCTTTGCCACTGATCCCTCTGCCATAAACCAAAGCCTTCAATTTCCTACCTTCCTATCACCGTACTTACAAGCGCGGTCAAGCCGAAGAGCAACGTAACGATAGAGTAGAAAGTGACGATCTTATTTTCCGTATATCCTTTATACTGCAAATGATGGTGATAAGGCGCCATTTTGAACACTCTCTTTCCGTTCGTCAGCTTAAAATAAAGCACTTGTATAATTACTGATATGCAGGAGAGCATATACATTATGCCTATCATAGGTATCAAAAAAGGATTTTTCGTAAAAACGGCAAGGACGCTTACCGCTCCGCCGAGAGCTAGCGAGCCCGTGTCTCCCATAAATATTTTTGCGGGATTGGAGTTAAACCAGAGAAAACCGAGAAGCGCGCCGAAAAGACTCGCGCTCATAACGCCTAAAGAAGCGGTCTCGTCTCTTAGTATAACGTCGCCTTCGAGTCTAATGCAAAGGACTACTGCAATAAGAGTAAAGATACCCGTATATATCCCCGTTACGGATCCCGCCAGTCCGTCTATACCGTCAGTCAAATTGACGGCGTTCGTCGTCGCGATAAATATGAGAAGAGTGAACGGGATATACCACCAGCCCATATCGAACTCTATATCGGTAAACGGAATATTGACGACGCTTCCGATATACGAATACTTGTAGGCGAAAACGGTGACTATAACGGCTATGCCGAGCTGTCCTATTATCTTCTGATACGCTTTAAGTCCTTCGTTATGCCGAAACTTTATTTTGAGAAAATCGTCGAGAAAGCCGAGCAGTCCGTACCCTAGAGTTATTCCTATCCCGACAAGAAGAAACTTGCTCTTGAATCCGCAGAAAATAAAGGACGTGACGCTCATCGATACGAGGAAAATCATACCCCCCATAGTCGGCGTGCCCTCTTTTCCTTTATGATTATCAACGTACTCGAGTATGCTCTGCGACGCTTTGAATTTTTTCGTCATTTTGATAACGGGCGGCGCAAGAACCATAGACAGTATAAAGCTCGTTACGACAGCAAGCAATAAACGCAATTCAAATGTCATTTTCCTCCTCCCTGATCCTGAGAAGAGTTTCTTTGTCGCTGAAATACGTCTTGACGCCCTTCTCTTCTATGTAATCTTCCGAGCCCTTTCCTGCGATCAGAACGACGTCTCCGCTATTCGACATCGCGTACGCGTATCTTATCGCGTCTTCCCTATTCGGAAGGACGATAACAGGAGCATCTTCAACTCCCGCGCGTATATCTTCGATTATGGCGAGTCTGTCTTCGCTCCTCGGATTATCGCTAGTCAAAACTACTTCGTCGGCATATTCTCCCGCTATTTTTCCCATTACCGCGCGCTTCGATCTATCTCGGTCTCCGCCGCAACCGAATACCACTCTCAGTTTGTTTTCCGTCATATTCCTAAGCTCTTTAAGAATGTTCTCGAGTCCGTCGGGAGTATGCGCGTAATCTATGACGAATTTCACGCCTTTCGATATAATAACGTTAAAACGCCCTTCGCACGGCGATATATTTTTTACGCTCTCTTGTATTTCTTCAAGCGATATCCCTATGAGTCTTGCCACGAGCGACGCTCCCAATATATTGTAGACGTTGAATCTCCCGAGAAGCGCGGTATCGAACGTAGCCACCTCGTCAAGTATGTTGACGATGAATTTCGTTCGCTCGCCGCTCTCTATATCTATAGCGAACACGTCCGAAGGATTATCGAGCCCGTACGTAAACACCGGAATATCCGCGCCTTTTGCGATATTTCTCCCAAGAACGTCGTCGGTATTCACGATAGCGAGCCTTACGTTACTGCTCTTGAAAAATCCCGCCTTTATCCTGCCGTATTCCTCCATATCCTTAAAGTAATCGAGATGATCTTGAGAAAAATTCGTAAACACCGCCATATCGAATTTTATCCCGTAAAGTTTTTCAAGATATATAGCGTGAGCCGATACCTCCATAACTACGTATTCCACGCCGCTCTCTTCCATACTCCTGAGATACCTGTTGAGATCGACGGGATCGGGTGTCGTCATACCGTGCGATAGCTTAACTCCGTTAAATTTTACGGTGTGAGTACCTATTATACCCGCGCAAAGTCCGCAGCTTTTCAAAATTTCGTATATGAAGTGCGCGGTCGTCGACTTGCCGTTCGTACCCACGACGGCAATTATCTTCATACTCTTCGCGGGGCACTCGAATAGATTCGCCGCCATGATGCTGTACGCTTTTCTGGCGTCGTCGACGACGATGCTCTTGACGTCTTTTCTTTCGATAGTCTCTTCGCTTACCACAACTTTTGCGCCCCTCTCGATAGCGTCGTCTATGTAATTCATACCGTTATCATTCCTTCCTTTCATTGCAAAAAAGACGCTTTCGCTATCGCATTTTCTGCTATCCGTTTCGATTTTTTTGATATTTTCGTTCATAAAAAATATTTCGCTCTTGGGAATTATCCCGTTCATAAGATTGCCAAGTCTCATACATCACCTCATAAAAAAAGACAGAGCGGTCTGCTCTGTCATAATTTTGCAAACACAATAATATTTTAGTTATATTATTATGCTTTTAGATGATATTCGCATTATTCGCTAAATTATCGCAATATACGACAAAATATATTGTCGCATTTTGCGGTAGTTTGCATACGAAACCGAATCGGCGACGCCGTTAGGCTGACGTAGTATTTTGATTTCACGATGCGGCTATTTTCAAACGCGCCGTCTTTTCTCAAAAATTCCGTTTGCAAAAATCTTTCCGCTGCTCATCCAAGTTCGAAGAATGTCACCGTTTTGGAATTGATCTCCGCCATTGGCGCCGGAAACTGATATATTACCTTTCCGCTCTCGCCGCTGTATTCGTAATTGAGTCCTAAACGTCTAAGCTCATTGACGGCTTCGACTATTCCCATACCCCTAAGATCGGGCATTGTTATGGTCTTGCCCTGCTCCTCGAGCTCTTTATCGGTATAGTTCGGCTTCATATTCTTGTATGCGAAAATATTACTGAAGATCTTCCCCGCGTACGGCGCCGCGACGAGCGAACCGTAATAAACGTATCCCTTAGGTTCGTCTACTATCATAAGTACTGCGTATTCGGGATCTTCAACGGGCGCAAATCCCAAAAACGAAGATATATATTTTCCGCTTGCGATTTTTCCGTCCTCGTATTTTTGAGCCGTTCCCGTCTTTCCGCCTATTCTGTACCCCGGAACGTAAGCGTGCGAGCCTCCGCCGTGACTTACTACTCCTTCAAGGTATTCTCTCATCGTCGCGCTGGTCTTTTCGGATATTATTCTATCGCCCGAAGAGCCTGAAGCCGTAGATATGCTTTTACCGTTCGCGTCCTCAACGCTCTTTAATACGCGCGGAGTTATCTTGTATCCTCCGTTTATGACGCTAGATACCGCGCTGATGAGTCCGATAGGCGTGACCGCTACCGCCTGACCGAATCCTATTCTCGCGATATCGACGTTCTTTACGCTGCTCTCTTTGATAAACAGTCCGCTGGTTTCGCCTTTTATATCTATTCCCGTTTTTTTGTTAAGTCCGAATTTATCGAAATAATCGTACATCGTCGCCGTTCCGACCTTCCCCGCGATATCCATAAACACGCAGTTACAGCTGTTAGCGATACCTTCGGGGAAACTTTGAGAACCGTGTCCGATACTTCTCCAGCACTTTATGCGTTGATTGTCTATCATCCTGTAACCGGGACAGTAAAAAGAGTGATTGCTCGAAAAGGCGTTTTCTTCGAGACCTATAGCGGAAGTCAGTATCTTAAATGTCGACCCCGGTTCGTAAACAGTACTCACCATATTCGGCTTCGAGTTTGCAAAAAGCGAATCGAGATCGTCTCTCGGAATATCGTTGAGATCGAATGACGGAGCTTGCGCGTAAGCGAGAAGCTCGCCCGTCTTCGGGTTCATTATTATGCAAGACGCGCTCTTGGCATCGTAGCGTTGCATCGCGTCGCGTACGGCTCCTTCGGCGTATCCCTGTATCTCGAAATCTATAGTGAGCGTCGTATTGAGTCCGTCTATCGCAGGAAGATACCTATCCGCAGACCCCGTCAGTTTTTTACCTATAAGGTCGGTTTCATTGTAAAGTTTGCCGTCGACGCCAGAAAGATAGTTGTCGTAGTACTGCTCGAAACCGCTTTGTCCGTTACCGTCAACGTTAGTGAATCCGAGAAGCTGCGTCAAAAAATTGCCGTAAGGATAATATCGCTTGCTTTTAGTCGCGAAAAATACTCCGTCGAAATCGTAGCTCTTTATTTTCAACATATCGCTTCTTTCTATATCCGTAGCTATTTTTATTTCCGACGACCCTTTTTTCGTGACTTTTGCGTATACGCTATCGTAACTCAGCGAAAGAACGTCGCTAGTCACGCGCGCTATTTCTTCGTGGGCTTTAATGGAATTAGGGCGGATATACATCGTATACACGGTTTTGGAATCGGCGAGAACCACGCCGTTTCTATCCGTAATGACTCCGCGTTTTGCGCCCAGCGGAAGCTCTCGCGTCCACTGATCGAACGCCTTCATCTGCAATTCGCGGTTCATAAATACTTCAACGAACATGAGCCGCCCAAGCAAAGCGCAAAAAAGAAAAGTTATCAGCAAAAATACCGCCAATAACTTCTTTTTGATCCTTATATTCGAAATGTCTTTCACTGTCAGTCCTCCGACAAACTTACGCTCCGATATTCTCCATCCAATCGCATATGTTGTCGAACCAGTTAGTGTTGATGTTGTATTCGTATTCGAAAGAGCTTTGCGTTACGTTCAAAGCAACTATGCTTCCGTCGCTCATTACGACTCTTCCGAGTCCTTCGGGGCTTATCTCCACTCTTTCTATTTCGCTTAGACCGTTAGCGCTCGCGTTTCCGACCTCGTTCATTACGGGAAGAGCGTTGATAATAAGGAGCGATACCACTACGGCTACTATAAGAAAATACACGCCTATCAATACTTTCACTTTATTCGACATCTTGTGTGCTTTCTTTTTCGCAGGCGCAGAATACCTTGCGCTATTGTCTTTCTCGTATTTATTTCTGAAATTGCTGTATCTCGGGTCGCCCTCTGGACGAACATACCTTCTTTTGTTAGCTATGTAATCGTCGTCGTACGCAAGGTCGATATCTACGTAAGTATCGTACTTATCCTCCTTCTCGTAACGGTATGCGGAGCGATTTCTGTCATAATCCCTATAACTGTCTTTGATATTGTAATTATTCGTATATCTGCTTCTCGATGAAATTGTCGGTCTCTTCGTCTTTAACATATTCTTCTTCCCTCTTTGTTATTACTTTTGCGCTTAAATTCTCTCCGCAACTCTGAGCTTTGCGCTTTGCGCTCTCGAGTTATTCTCCAATTCTTCCTCTTGCGCCACTAACGGCTTTTTATTTATCAGTTTTACTTCTTGTCTTTTATTGCACGTGCATATCGGCTGACCGGGAGGACAAACGCACGATCTTTCAAGCTCTTTGAATACCGTCTTAGCTATCCTGTCCTCTAACGAATGGAACGTTATAACGCATATCCTTCCGCCTTTCTTCAGTCTCAACGTCATTTTCTCGAGCGCGTCGCCCAGTCCCTTCAATTCCCCGTTGACTTCTATGCGTATCGCCTGAAACGTCCTCTTGCTGGGATTGCCGCCCTTCCATCTATTCGCCGCAGGAATACTCGCCTCCACTATTTTTGCGAGTTGCATCGTCGTCGCAATGCTTTCCGTCTCTCTTATCCTGCAGATATTTCTGGCGATCTGTCTCGAATATCTTTCTTCCCCGTACTCCCATATAACTCTTGCGAGTTCGCTCTCGTTATATTCGTTGACTACGTTGAATGCCGTTAAGTACTGAGTTCTGTCCATCCTCATATCGAGATCGGCATCGCCGTTGTACGAAAATCCTCTCTCTCTGTTGTCGAGCTGATAAGACGATACGCCCAAGTCGAGCAGTATTCCGTCGATACTTTCTATCCCAAGCGAATCGAGTATCTCAGGCATATTCTTATAATCGTCATGCACGAAAGTTATCTTGCTCTTATACTCTTTAAGAACTCCCGAAGCGTACATTAACGCTTCCTCGTCCTTGTCTATTGCGATAAGTCTGCCGTTACCCGTGAGTCTCTTCACTATCTCGAGAGAATGTCCGCCTCCGCCTAGCGTTCCGTCCACGTATATTCCGTCGGGCTTTATATCGAGGTTCTCGATACATTCGCCGAGCATTACCGACTTATGATTGAATACTGCCATCGCCGTCGGAATCCCCTTTCTTTTTCGGTGTGAGTTTCAAGAGCAAGCTATCGAAATCCTCGTCGTTGCAATTCGAGTAATTCTCCCAATTCTCTTTGTCCCAAAGCTCGATCCTTTTGCCGCTTCCTATGAACACTATGTCCTTGCGGATATTCGCAAAGGCTCTAAGTCTCTGCGTAAGCGTGAATCTTCCCTGATTGTCTTCGCTAATCTTGTGCGCCGATGCTGATATGAGTCTCATCACCATGCCGTGCGTCTTATCGCTATCTGCGAAACCGACCTTCTCATATTCCGAAAGTTCTTCGTTAAGATCGGCAGTCGAGTATATGTAGATCGCTCTATTTGCGCCCTGGACCGCAACGATGTCATCGCCCTTCATTTCGCTTCTGAAAGACGCCGGCAATCTCATACGGCCTTTTTGGTCAACCTGATGTTCGAAACTACCTAAAAACATTCGTCGCAACTCCTTCTTTTATTTACGTTCTAATTGTATCATCCTTTTTATCCAATTTCAACCACTTTTAACCACTTTTTCATAAATATTGTATATTTTTTTAAGCAAACATATGTTTGTATACAATATATAGTTTCGAATATATGTTCGAATACAAGTATAACGGGTTAATTTTTTAACAAACGCATAGATGTCAGTGGTTACTATTCCCTATAATTTTCAGAAAATTCAAATTAAATCAAAATCGAACGTAAAATCAAACAAAATCAAAGACATAAAACGCTTGTTTTTGCATCGAAAATCTTTACCAAGAACAATGCTTGAAAAAGGAAAATTTTCAACAAAAAGCTACATCATTTAAGACAAAATATGTACGATTTATCAATAAAAACACCTATGCCGACAACATCAAAATTTGCGACGATAACAAAGAAATCAGTATTTTATGCGAAAAAATTTTTATCATATTATTTTAGTTCGCTTGAAGATATATGGACGACATCGAACTCAAAATAAATTACGCCCAAACACTATAGATCGGCGTTAAAATTTACGCCGCCCTTCTACTCTACTTACGTTAAGACATTGGCGATTGCGAGGCGCAGATAATAAAAAATTTGTATAAATATACATTATATACGATTCCGTTACCTAAACGCCGATTTAGTTCGGCGTTGACTCCTGCATCCGTTATCATTATTGATATATTTATATTTAACTTTATAGATATAAATTTTATGATTTACAAATAAAAATTTATTTAATAATAAAATATATAGTATTAAACCTTTAACTATACGATAGGAGTTTAGCAAAATCATGATAAGTACAAACGTCTTCTTCAAATTTTACAACGTCTAAATAAATATTATATATGATCTATAACGATCACTAGAAAACGTCGGGTAACTATATCATCATACAATTAAATAATTACCTAATATAGTAGCGATGATCTTACGACGTTCATTCGCTACATATAATCATTATATGTTTTTAACTAAATAGGATATTAATAAATAATAAAATAAGTATTAAAGAAATAGCAAAACATACATATTTTTAGTCCGGCAATATATAAATCAATATTGAGACTATAGAATTCTATTATTGTTAAATTATTATAAAATTGCAATTAATTTATAATTAAATTGCTATACATTAACCTTGAAATCATAATTATCAAGTCGAAAGACGACAGATTCAATCCTCCAAGATGTCAACAAGCTGATTGCCGACCAAATCGCATGAAGTAAGATAATAACAAGTTTTACCTTTGAAAACCTTCCTTTCCGCCCTGCAATCCTTGCCGTGAAGATGTCCGTAAACAACGGCGTCTACGTCGTAAGACGATATGACGTCGGTCATTTCGTTATTAGAAAGATCGACGTTGAACGGAGGGTAATGCGTCATAACTATGACCTTATCCCCTTCTTCTCTGATTTTTTCGACCGAATCGAGCGACAGCTTCATTCTGCCGAGTTCCCGATTGTATATCTTCAAATCATCCTCCTTGGACGTCTTATTCCAGCCTCTCGTTCCCGCTATTATCACGTTGCCGATCTTAACGCAGTTATTTTGAACGGCGTACATCTCGGGCGGCAATATCGACTTCACTTTCGAATACGACGACCACCAATAGTCGTGATTTCCTTTTATGATGACCTTTTTCCCCGATAGAGCGTTAACGTGCCCGATGTCTATCGCGGCATCGTTCAGTCCCATCGCCCAAGATATATCTCCGGCAATGAGCACGATATCGTTCTCGCCTACCTTCTCCATCCAATCGCAGCTTATCTTGTCAAAATAATTATCCCAACTCTCGCCGAATATATCCATCGGCTTGTCCGTCGAAAAAGAAAGATGTAGATCGCTTATTGCAAACACTTTCACTTATAACATACCTCGAAAACTTGTTGACATTATTCTATCACATTAAAAAACTTTTTTCAATCAACTTATACGCATCATACCGTTTACCGCCGAAATAACGCAAAAGAAAAGCCTTATACGCCAAATGCAAAAAAACGCCGCGCGGTAACGTAACGGCGTTTTTACGGATCATTCCATCAATACGCTTAAAAATATGCGAGCGGTTTCCCACTCGCACTCTTTATTATCGACGGTATTTCAAAATCAAAGCGTAAATATACCAAGACGTTAGTCTCTCATCATCGGTAACGAAAAGTATATTTTAACATATTAAGACGCCGTTCCCGAAAGCATATAGCTTATAGCCAAACTTATTACGCGAGCTCCGCAAAGAGATCGATCCTAAGTTTTGCCGCGTTCAGCAAGTCTTGCATCTCGGTTCTACGCCGCATTCCTGAGGGAACAACGGCAAATCGAATACGCCGTCGCATACTTCTTCGGTATATTCTTGACACGGCGGGATAAAGCAGTAGCCGTACGTCGGAACGAGCAGATCGACCTGCATGATAACCCTCATTATAACCGTAGTACAAGCCGATACGACAAGCGTATCCGCATTAATGAACGTACCTTCGGGGCATATGATATTGCCTACAGCCTCGATCGAATAAGGCATAATAGACGGCGCCGAAATATGTAACATAACGTCCTTAGGTATGACCACGTTCGCAGTTCCCATGCCTTCCGTGCCGTTAGCGTCGACAAATACGATCTGAATCGGTATAGTTACCTCGCCGCTCACTCTTGCAAAACAAGGATCCTCGACGGTAGGCGTTACCATAAGATTGCCGATCTCCGCTCTTGTAGCGACGGACTTTGCGCTGATAAACTTATAAGGCAGTACGAGTCCGGTCTCGGGCGTAACGTTGGTCAAAGTCAACTGAACGTTTTGCAAAGTCTCCTGCTTTATACATGCGTCAAACACCTTATTGACCTGAATACACGCCTTTTCGCATATGCCGTTCATGGGATTGGAGCGCATCGGTCCCGGTATTTTATCCGATTTAGTACAATTATTAGAAAATGACATTTTCTCACCTCCTTTCATAAATAATATATGATAAGGTATTTGTATATGTTACATTTTCATAATTGCGTTAAAAATGCCAGAATAAGCAAATATAAAAAATACGCTTTCCTAGACGAAAAGCGTATGTATCTCAAAAGAATACTCAGTACCGTATATCACATATAATTTAGATATTATAGACAACAAACTAAGCGTCTGTATCTTCCTCTCCGCTTCTTGGTAAAAAGTGCGTTATAACCTGCTCTATTCTATCCAAAACGGCTTCTTTACCGACTTTCGTTAAAGAAGACACCGTTATTATATTGCCTTCTCCCATAGCGAACGCGGCGGCTATCTCCCTCTTTCTTCTGGATATTTGAGCGCGGCTCAGCTTGTCGCACTTCGTAGCAATGACGGTAAACGGAATAGTATAATACTGAAGAAAATTCACCATTTGCTTATCGAGCGCCGTAGGTTCGTGCCTGACGTCTACCAAAATGAAGACGTTCGCAAGATTGCGGCTTTCGAGGATATATCCTTCCATGAGTTTCGCCCATTTCGCCTTTTCCGCGTCAGTGACCTTAGCAAAACCGTACCCAGGCAGATCGACAAGCATAAATTCGCCCTTATTTATCTCAAAGTAATTAATAAGCCTCGTTTTTCCGGGCGTAGACGAAGTCTTCGCAAGTTTTCCGTTATTCGTCATAAAATTGATAAAAGAAGACTTGCCGACGTTTGATTTGCCGGCTACGGCTATCTCGGGAATCTCTTCCGTCAGTATTTTTTCCTTGTCCGCGACAGAAATCACGAATCTAGCCTGTTTGATTTCCATTTATACTCCGTAACTTACGTTGAATACCTGATCTATCGTTCCGACAGGTATGAACTCTATACTGTTCTTAACGATATTCGGTATCTCGTCAATATCTTTTATATTATCTTTAGGCACTACGATCTTTTTAACGCCGAGACGATGCGCCGCAAGCGATTTCTCTTTCAGTCCGCCTATGCCGAGAACGTTTCCTCTAAGAGTTATCTCTCCCGTCATAGCCAATCCTTTAACGATCGCTCTACCCGTAACAGCCGACATTATCGCCGTCGTCATTGTGATACCCGCGGACGGTCCGTCTTTCGGCGTCGCTCCTTCGGGAACGTGGATATGTATATCGTGCTTTTCAAAGAAAGTCTTATCTATTCCGAATTCCGACGCTCTCGATCTCACGACCGATAAAGCCGTCCTTGCGGACTCCTTCATAACGTCGCCGAGATGTCCCGTGAGAACCAGTTCTCCCTTGCCGTCTATCGCGCTAACTTCGATACTAAGCGTATCGCCGCCCGCGCCTGTCCACGCAAGACCTGTACACACGCCTACGCCGTTCTCTATCTCGCTGTCTGTAAATTTGGGGATACCGAGATACTTCGCTACGTTGCTCTGCGTTATCTTGAAAGACGTTACGCCGCCCTCTACTATCTTCCTCGCGGCTTTACGGCAGACGTTGCCTATCTCTCTCTCAAGATTTCTAACGCCCGCTTCTCTCGTATAATTCCTTATTATCTCAAGCAGCGCGCCGTCGGAAAACGTTATATTATCAACGCCGCTGTCGAGCATCTGTTTTCTAATAAGATATTTCTTAGCTATATTGAGCTTTTCATATTCGGTATAACCGCCCATTTCTATTATTTCCATTCTGTCGAGGAGCGGTTGTTTTATCGTCGAAAGATTATTCGCGGTAGCGATAAACATGACTTTCGACAGATCGTAAGGAACTTCGAGATAGTTGTCTCTGAATTTAACGTTCTGAACGGGGTCGAGCACCTCGAGCAGAGCGCTAGACGGATCGCCCTTCATATCGTTATAAACCTTATCTATCTCATCGAGGAGAAACAGCGGATTCGAAGTCTTCGCGTTGTGCATACTCGATATGATACGTCCGGGCATCGCTCCGACGTAAGTTCTCCTGTGCCCCCTTATCTCTGCCTCGTCGTGGATACCTCCGAGACTCATTTGGATATATTCTTTATCTAAAGCCCTGGCTATGGACTTCGCTATCGAGGTCTTACCTACTCCAGGAGGTCCTACGAGACATAATATCGTGCCTTTATTGTTGCCGTTCGTAAGTTTCCTGACCGCGAGATATTCTATTATCCTCTCCTTTACCTTTTCGAGTCCGTAATGATCCTCATCCAGTATTCTCTGAACTTCCTTTATATCGTCTCTGTCGTCCTTATACGTATTCCACGGCAATTCCAAAACGTACTCAATATAGTTATATACGATAAAATAATCCGCCGAAGAAGGATGTATTTTGCCCAGTTTGTCAACCTCTTTCAAAAATTTCTTCTTCAAATCGTCGCTCACGTTGAGCGTATCTATTTTCTTTCTGAAAACGCCGAGTTCGTCGTCTTCGAGCGAATCTCCGAGCTCTTCTTCAATAGCTTTTTTCTGCTCTCTTAATATATAGTCTCTATTGACGTTCTGCATTTTATTGCTGATGGCGTCTTCGACGCTCTTTTCAACGCTTATAACGTTGAGCTCGTCGCGTATCTTCGCCACAACGTATTCGTATCTTTCTATCCTATCGAAATATTCTATGTACTGCTGATTGTCAACACTGAAGACGTATTGCGCAAGTTTGTTGAGACGGACGTCTTCGTCGGTCTCTCTCGAAAGTTCTTTCGATATCTCCATTGGATATCTAGGCGATTCCCTGAAAAGCTCTTCGGTTACTTCGCCGCACATATTTTTTAAAATCTCGAGTTTTTCTTCCGAAGAAGTATACAACTCCTCGTCGGTTATCACCGCGTGATACATTCCGTCCTCGTAGTCAAAGTCTATCATCGGACAATTCTTCTCGCTCTTTACCATGAGTTTCGTAACTCCGCCCGGCATGCTGAAACGCTCTATTATCTTAACGAGCGTACCGACGCGGTACATATCGCTAAACTCCGGTCTTACGACTGCGCCGTCTACTTGACATACCACGAAAACGTATCCGTTGTCTTCCTCAAAAGCAAGCTCTGCCGCCTTTATCGAAAAACTCCTCTTAATATCTATATTTGTAATGATCCCGCCCACTATAGCGACGTTCCTCAGCGGTATACATTTTAATCTTCTCTCACCCATAGTTCACCTCATTCTTCAGTATACTTCAAATAATCGTTCTTTTCAATACGTTAGGCGTGCCAATTTTATACAAACGTATTTGGCATAATATGCTTCACATCCTTCTTTTTGGATACTCTGTAAAGCGTGATCTTGCTTCCGACAGCCTGTACCGCTTCGGCATTCACAGCTTTCGCAATCGTATCTATGAGTTCTTTCGCCGTATACTCTGAATTCTGAAGCACAGCTATCTTGACGATTTCTTTAGCCTCAAGTATATCGTCTATCTGTTTTATCAAGTTGTCGCTTATACCGTTCTTTCCTATATGTACAAGAGGATCTATATTCATTGCAAGTCCTCTTAAAAACGCTCTTTCCTTACTCGTCATGTTCTTCTCCTATTCGATAAATTCAAATTCGAAATCTTTTATCACTACCGTGTCGCCTTCTTTTGCGCCTTTGCGTCTCAACGCGTCGATAACGCCTTTGTCGTTGAGCACCTTCTGGAAATATCTAAACGACTCGTATTCGCTAAGTATAACGTTTCTGCTCAGCATCTCTATTAGTCCACCTTCGACGATAAACGCGCCGTCGTCGGCTCTCGAAATATAAAATTCGGAATTGTCCTCGATATCGTAGCTGAACTCGTCGTACTCGAGAGGTTCGGGCTTTGGAAGTTCTTTCAACATATCCGACAGACTGTCTATAAGCTCCTTTAATCCCTTATGCAAAAGAGCCGATATCCTATAAACTTTCTTTCCCGTTTTCTTCTCGAATTCGCTGATAACGGCGTCGGCGTCCTCGCCTAAAAGATCCGTCTTATTGACGCATATCAATTCAGGCAGATCGCTCAGCTTGTCGCTATACGAACGAAGTTCCTCGCGTATCTTCACGTAATCCTCGTACGGGTCGCGTCCTTCATGTCCCGAAATGTCGACGACGTGCACGATGATCCTGACCCTCTCTATATGACGAAGGAAATAAAATCCAAGTCCCGCGCCCTGACTTGCGCCCTCGATAAGCCCCGGTATATCCGCAACGACAAAACTGTCGCCGTAACGCTCTACGACTCCGAGATTGGGAGAGAGCGTCGTAAAATGGTAATTAGCTATCTTGGGTCTCGCTCCGCTGATGACGGAAAGCATAGTCGATTTGCCGACGTTGGGGAATCCGACGAGTCCTACGTCAGCTATAGTCATAAGTTCAAGTATTATCTCATGCTCGACGCATCTTTCGCCCTGTTGCGCAAAGCGCGGCGCTTTTCTCTGCGCCGAAGCGAAACGGGCGTTGCCTTTACCGCCTTTGCCGCCCTTGAGCGCGACGAATCTGCTGTCGTCGTAATACATATCGGTAATAATGCTGTTCGTCGCCTTATCTCTTATAACAGTTCCCTTAGGAACCTTTATAATGAGATCTTTACCGTTCTTTCCGTGACACTTCTTCGAAGATCCGTTGGTTCCTGCTTCCGCTCTATAATGCTTAGTATATTGAAAAGCGTTGAGCGTCGACATACCGCCGTCGACTTCGAATACTATACTGCCGCCGTCGCCGCCGTCGCCGCCGTCGGGACCGCCGTTCGCAACGTACTTTTCGGTATGGAACGATACTACGCCGTTACCGCCGTCGCCCGCCTTTATAAAAATTGTCGCTCTGTCTAAAAACATTTCTTCCTTCCAGTCCGCCTTTCATCGATACGCTCCCGATGAAAACGGAGTATCTTAAGTCGTTACGGTTATTATTCCGCGTTTTCTCGATATTAACCGTATACTTTGACCGAACCTGCTCCTAAGGCATATTCGGCGGTGATGATCTAAAAATCAGTTACAAAGCAATCTGTCGCTTATAGCCTTCGCCGCCTTTTTACCTGCTCCCATCGCAAGAATGACCGTTGCGGCGCCCGTTACGGCGTCTCCGCCAGCGTATACGCTGTCAAGCGAAGTCTCCATCGTCTCTTCATTTACTACTATCGTGCCCTTCAGCGAAGTTTCCAACTCCTCGCAAGACTTCTTAAGCAGCGGATTAGGCGACGTTCCGAGAGATACGATAACTTCGTCTACCTCGATATCGAACTCGCTTCCCTTGACCTCTTGCGGACGTCTTCTGCCGCTTTGATCGGGTTCGCCGAGCTCCATCTTTATACATCTTATGCCTTCAACTTTATCCTTTCCGAGTATCTCGACGGGATTGGTAAGAAGTTTGAGTTCGACGCCTTCTTCTATAGCGTGCTCTATCTCCTCCGCTCTCGCAGGCATCTCTTCTCTGCCTCTTCTGTAGATTATGTAAACGTGTTCCGCGCCCAGTCTCATAGCAGTCCTGCACGCGTCCATAGCAACGTTGCCCGCGCCGATGACCGCTACTCTCTTTCCGCAGTATACGGGCGTAACGGAATCTTGCTTATACGCTTTCATAAGATTGACTCTCGTCAAAAATTCGTTCGCCGCGTATACGCCGTTAAGTCCTTCGCCTTTTATGCCCATGAATATCGGAAGTCCCGCTCCCGTTCCGAGGAAAATAGCGTCGTACTCCTCTTTTAACTCGTCTATCGTTATCGTTTTGCCTATGACGGTATTGAGTCTTATCTCGACGCCCAAAGCCCTAAGCTCCTCTATCTCTTTTTCAACTACCAAGTCTTTAGGCAATCTGAATTCGGGGATACCGTATACCAAAACTCCTCCAGCTCTGTGGAAAGCCTCGAAAACCGTCACGTCGAATCCTTCCTTTGCGAGCGCTCCGGCGCAGCTCAAGCCTGCAGGACCGCTGCCTACGACCGCTACCTTATATCCGTTCTTAGCTACGTCGCTCTTTTTAGCTCCTTTTGCAAGCGAATAGTCGCCGACGTATCTCTCGAGCGTTCCTATAGCGACGGAACCGCCGAGTTTCGCTTTCCTCACGCAAAGGCTTTCACACTGCTTTTCCTGCGGACATACTCTTCCGCATATCGCAGGAAGACTGTTGGTAGCCTTTATGGTCTCCACGGCTTTATCATAGTCCTTATTCTTAAGGCAGGATATGAACTCGGGTATCCTTACCCCTACCGGACAGCCTTTCATACATGGCGCGTTCTTGCAATTAAGACATCTATCAGCTTCAAGAAGCATGGTCTCTTCGTCAAAACCGAGCGATACCTCGTCAAAATTCTTTATTCTTTCCTTAGGTTCCTGCACCTTTGCTGCGTTTCTTGGTTCTCTGTTCATATTTTTTTACCTCTCAAACGGCATTCCTGCTCTTTTTCATAGTAAAATCTGCTTCTCTTCATCGCTTCGTCAAAGTCAATGAGATGCCCGTCAAATTCCGGTCCGTCAACGCACGCGTACTTTACCTTGCCGTCGTACGTCAAACGGCAACCGCCGCACATTCCCGTGCCATCTACCATTATGCTGTTCATACTGACTACGGTATGAAGACCGTATTTTTTAGTAACGTCGCATACGACCTTCATCATTATCATAGGTCCTACCGCAAATACGCAGTCGTATTCTTTTCCTGCGGCTATCAGCTCCTCGAGCTTAGTCGTAACGAACCCTTTGTCTCCGTAGCTTCCGTCGTCGGTCACGATATAGAGATTCTCTGAATTAGCCCTGAACTCGTCCTCATACATTATCAGCTCTTTGTTCTTAGCGCCTATTATTACGTCGCACGGCATTCCCACGCTCTTTCTGTACTTCGCCTGCGGATAAATGACGGCGCTGCCTATTCCGCCGCCGATAAGAAGTATCTTCTTGAACTCGCTAAGATCCGTCGCGTTGCCAAGCGGCCCCACCATATCCTCGATATATCCGCCTTCGGGAAGCGACGCCATAAGCTCCGTAGAATAACCTATGGTCTGCACGAGCAGCGTTACCGTACCCTTCTCTTTGTCGGAATCGCATATCGTGAAAGGCACTCTTTCGCCGTCTTTGTCGACTCTAAGTATTATAAACTGCCCAGGCTTTGCATGCCTCGCTATGTCGGGCGCGTCAATGATGTACTCCTTGACATTCGGAGCAAGCTGTCTTATCTTCAATAATTTATTCATAAATCTTACCTCTCGATATATAAACCGTCTTATTCGACGGCAGATTTCTTTGTTGTTATTTTGCGTTGCGGCTCGAACACTCGTCCGCTATCGGACAAATGTCGCATTTCGGCATACGCGAAGAACAAACGTAACGTCCTTGATGTATGAGCAAATGATGCGTCTTCGACCATTTGTCCTTTGGAATAATACGCATGAGATCCTCTTCGACATCGAGCGGCGTGGCGCCGTTACTGAAACCTATTCGTCTCGATACTCTGAAGACGTGCGTATCTACCGCTATCGCGTCTCCGCCAAAGCCTACGGCATAAACGACGTTCGCAGTCTTTCGCCCCACTCCCGGCAGTTTGATAAGTTCTTCGAGAGTACCCGGAACTTCGCCGCCGTAGTCCGAAAGTATTTTTTCGGACGCGCCGAGTATGTTCTTAGCCTTGTTTCGATAAAAACCGCACGGAAGTATTATCTTTTCCAACCTTTCGCTACCGAGTTTCAGCATTTCGACCGGAGTGTTTGCAACGGCGAAAAGGTCTTTCGTTACGATATTTACGCGTTTATCCGTGCACTGCGCGGATAATATCACAGCTACCAAAAGCTCGTATACGCTGCCGAAATCAAGTTCGCAAACCGCTTCTTTGTGATATCCGTCCAACTTATTTATAATGATTTCAACGACCGAATTATCCATAATATAAGTAATTATAGCATAACCGACCTATTTTGACAAGAAATTTCAAGCGTTTAAGAAATTAATAATATATATTATATAGAACGCCCGGAAATACGGGCAAATATACGCCATCGGCGCCGTTAAATATCTTTAATACTGCAATAATGAGAAATTCGTCTTGATAACATAATTTTACGCTATAAAATAACAAAATGCGTTAGAAAACGCATTTTGACGGCACATCGCTCTATATGCCGCAGTAAATAAAATTCCGAGCGAAAAAACTTTTTTAAGAGGATCGCAACTCTTGAATACGATTTCGCAAAACGTTAATTCCCTATTTTTACGACTTTTGTTTTGATCCCTATCTTTTCAAAAGAAAATCTTCCCTGAAACGTGGATTTATAGGGAAACGCTCCGAATATTCCGTTTACTCTGCCCATATCCTGCATAGTGATCTTTACCGATATTCCGCAGCCGGACATGCATTCTCTCGGCGTATTGACGACCGTATTTCTTATTCCCGAGCGTTTGAGCACGTCCGCAAAAGCCATCGTCTCGTTCCTCGAACGGAAAACATAAATAATATCTGCCATATTTTTCTCCTCAACGTTATAAAATGCCGCGATGCCTTAATACAATATACTAAAACGCACCACTAATTGTGAATTGAGGTAATCTATGATATATTTCGACAATGCCGCAACCAGCCGATTCAAGCCGAGCGTCACCCTCGACGCCGTTATGGAAGAGCTAGCATCATCTTCAAATCCCGGAAGAGGAGGTCATAACGACTCGATAAAAAGCGGTGAAAAAGTATTCGAGGTCAGAAAAAAGATAAAGGAATTCTTCAACGCCGACGACAGATACGAAGTAGTATTTACTAAAAACTGCACCGAAGCGCTCAATCTCGCGCTTATTGGATATCTGTCCTCGTTCTCCGGAAAAGTACACGTGATAACTTCGCAACTCGAGCACAACTCTATACTTAGAGTACTGTTTGAGCTGGAGCGTCGAGGCAAAGTCTCGATCAGCTTCGTAGAATATACGCATAACTACGATATATCTATACCTGCTATAGAAAAACTCGTGAGACGCAATACAGTTCTCGTAGCATTGTGCCATATGTCTAACGTTATAGGAAACCGTATAGACGTAAAAGCCATATCCAATCACCTAGTCAAAAGACGGATACCCTTACTCATCGACGGCGCGCAGTCTATCGGGCACGTAGCTATAGACTTGAAAGAATCGCCTATAACAATGCTGGCTTCGGCGGGACATAAAGGACTTTACGGAGTGCAAGGCACGGGTTTTCTATTATTTAATAGAGAATCGGTGAAACCGTTGCCTATAACGTACGGAGGCACGGGAACGGACAGCCAATCTCTCTTCCAGCCCGACGGAGTACCCGAAAGATACGAGTCGGGAACCGTCAACACCGCAGGTATAGTAGGACTCGGTAAAAGCGTATCGTGGGTAAAAGACAACTTTGACGCAATAAATAATAAAATATACAAAATTTCAACCTATATCTACAATACTCTATATGAACTAGAGAGTATTGAACTCTATACTCCTTACCCTTCACCCGTAATATCGTTCAATATTTTAGGTCTCGACTCGGTAGAAGTAGCGAATTATCTCAACGATAAAGATATTGCGGTAAGAGCGGGACTGCACTGCGCTCCTCTCGCTCATAAAATGTTAGGCACTTTTGAGAGCGGAGCGGTAAGAATAAGCGTAGGATATTCAAACACCGTCGAAGAAGCCCAATATCTCGTCGATACGATAAAGGATATAATCAGCGAAATGTAACTATTCGATAACGCCGCCCAATTAGTAGAAAAACGAAGAGATAGGACGTTCCCTATCTCTTCGTTTGATCTAATCGGATAATACCTATTTACGCTCTCCCAATAAGCGTTGAAAAGAGCGGCGAAGACACATCACCGTAAATCAAATCATATTATGCTGATGCCGTTATATCTCAACGAGAGTCTGTCAAGGTATTCCCTTAATTCTTCCTCGTTGATATGAGGATACTTTTCTTTGATGAGGGAACATATCCCCGCGACGTACGGCGCCGAGATCGACGTGCCGCTCATCTTTGTGTAGCTGATGCTCGCAAGCCCTATAACGTTGACTCCTATCGCGTAATACTCCGGCTTCATCATGCCGCGAACGATACCTCGAGACGTAAAGTCCGCAATATTGAGCTTGCTATCAACCGCTCCGACGGCGATAGCGCACCTGCTCGTTGCAGGAGAACGCATAACGTTCTTTCCGCCGTTTCCCGAAGCGCATACGACGGTTATCCCCATAGACGTCAACGTATCGACGCCCTTTTCAAGCGGATCGTCACCTATTCGTTCGCTGCCGAAACTCATACAAACGACGCCGATATTATATATTCTATAGTTATCGGCGACCCACTGCATAGCTTCGAGTATCCTTGCCGCCGTAGAGTGCCCTCTTTTATCTATCGCCTTTATCGACACTATATCGGATACCGTATTTATACCCGATATCTTCTTGCCGCTCATTATCCCGTTTCCCATAGACACGCCCGTCACAAAAGTGCCGTGCCCGTTATCGTCGTAGGGAAGCTCCAGTCCGTTGATGAGATCGACGAACTTCACGATACGATTCTTCGGAACGGTCAGATCCAGATGCGGATTGACGCCGGTATCTATGAAACATACCGACTTGCTGTTTCTTGACGGCGAATATATCTTATACGAATGACACCTATTGTATTTGACTATCTTCGTTTTGGCTTCGCGCGTTTCGCTCTCCGCGTCTATTCCGTATATGTCGTAATCTACGGTCATAGAATCTACCTTCTTGCATTTTTCCGCATACGGAGCGTTGAGCGCGCTTAGAGCGCAAGAAAAGGCATTGATGAACGGGAAGCGTCTCTTTACAGCCATGAGCCGCGTTTCTTCGGGCGTGAATTTCTCTCCGTCTTTCAGCGTTATAATATATTCGCCGTTATTATACGTTAATCTACGCAATTATTACCTCGTCAATATCACTTAAAACAATAAAAAATGACTTATAAATCATCTAAGGTATCGTATATGTATATCAAAAAACGTATTGCCAAACTCGATTTACTGCATATAGCTTATTATCGAACGCATCTTTTCACGCTGCTCGTTCGATAACATCGGAGAAACTTCGCGGTAAAATCTTTTTATCTGTTCTATATCGAATGAACCGTTCTTTTTCGAAGCGTTCACTTCGTCGAAAAGAGCTCGCATAAGCTGATCCTGATTCATTCCTTCATATCTCTCATAAGCCTTTTTTACGTCGTCTTCTTTGCATTTTTTATCGTCTTTCCCGTATCCTGTATTGTCGGCATACTTTTTGATCCTGTCGGTATCTCCCATATCCGCATATGAGCAACTTTTACGTTCTCTTTCGCCGTAATGCTTTTTGTAGCTGGAAAAATCCATATGTAATCACCTCGTTAATAATATATTATGACGGGCTCTTTGACGCCGTGAAAAATTTCCATACAAAATATAAAATAAAACCGCCTGCAAGCAAAAACCTGCAGACGGCATATTTTATTTTATAAACGCAAATCAAAGTATCGCTTTGATCGCTCTCTTACGCTTCGGACGACGGCTTTTCCATCATCTCAACAATGCTGGGAGCGTTTTCAAGTATCTCGCCCTTTTCCTCGCGTCTCTTCTCAAGCTCGGCAAGTATATTGTTCTTCTTCTCGCCGATATAATCATAAAACTTCATAGGTATGATAGCTATAAGGCTTCCTATCGCAGGTATCAATGATATCTCTGCAAACAATATAACTTTTACAGTCCAAGTCTGGTCTTGGAAAAGATTGTTTTCTACGACCTTGAAGCCGGTAAGTTCCGGAATAATGAGCAGACCGCCTATAAGGCTCGCTACTCCCGCGGCAAACTTCGTCATAAACGTCTGGAACGAGAAACACATACCTTCTTTTCTCTCGCCTGTCTGGAACTCGAGATAATCGACGGTATCGGCTATCATGTTGTAAGTCAATACGTTATAGATACCGAGGGAAACCGAAGAAAGAAGCGTCGTTATTACGGCAATAGAAGCGTTAGCGTTGACTCTAGAAGGATCGCCGCCGTTACCTACGATAAGGAAGATAACGAATGAGATCGCCGAGAGGATACCTCCGATAAGGCTAGAACCTATATACAGTTTCTTAAAGTCCATTTTATTTTGCAAGATAGGAGCTATGAACGTACCGATACCGAGTCCTGCGCCGAGACCTACGTTAAGCAGAGTCGTCTTGGTACCCGTATCCGCGCCGGCGATCTTCAAGAACCCGAACAGCGTAACATCGCCGTAGAACGTATATGTAGCTACGTACGTAACGCCGACCTGCGCCATCAATCTTCCCGCGCCGATAATACCGGCAAGAATTATAAGCAAGAGCGGTTTGTTGTCCTTAAGCATCTTAAAGTTATCTATAAACTTAGTGGGAGTCGGCTCGACCTTAACTCTTTCCTTAGAACCGATACCCACGGCAAGGAACAGACCTGCGCCTACAACAGCCATCATTATAGCCATTACAAGGAACTGCGTACGCTTTATCGTAACGTTACCGCCTTCCGAAGTATCCTTTATGATCGCTTCAACGAGCGGAAGCGCTACCATAGGAACGAGCGAACCGATTGTACAGAAGATACGCGCGATAGATATAAAGTTAGCCCTCTCCTTTTCGTTCGGCGTAGTTACGCTCGCGCTACCCCAGAAAGGAACGTCTGCGATGGTGTATACCATTCCCCATCCGATGTACGTTACGTACATATACACTACCATCATGACCTTTTGCCATGCTTCGGCATGCTGATAGTCTTTGACCGGCACTACGAAACAAAGAATAGTGAATAGCGCCATAAAGAACGGCGTGATGAGCAAGAACGGCTTAAACTTACTCTTAAACCTATTCTTATCGGGATTCACTCTATCAACGAGCGCGCCCATTATCGGATCGTTGATCGCGTCCCATATACGCGCAATCAGGAACATTGCCGTAACGATTCCGGCAGGAACCAAAGCGACTTCGGTATAGAACACCATTAGATACGTAGACATAGTCATATATATCATATTCTGTCCGAAACCTGCCATACCGAACGACCAGTACTCCGACTTTTTCAAGTACTTTTTGTTCAAATCAAGTTGTTCTGTCATAACTCCTCCATTATGCATAAATATCATTATAATTATAATACAACTTTTATTTGCTTAAAGTCAATAACATATCTCCAAAATTTCCCGTTTTTTCCAAATATGCGTTTAATTTTGCAACAAAAAAAGCCGCGGATATTTATTTCCGCAGCTTTAGTCGCGTTTTTGTAAAAACGGTTTTAATTGATCATACATCCGAGGCTAATGAGCAGAGCCTCGTTAACTTTTGTCATAAGATCGAGCGGTATCTCTCCTATTCTTTCCTTCAGCCGACGTTTGTCGAGCGTTCTTATCTGTTCCAGCAACACGACGGAATCCTTGGGAAGTCCGTAATCGCTTGCCCGAAGTTCAATGTGCGTAGGCAGTTTAGCCTTATTGATTTGACTCGTAACAGCCGCTGCAATGACGGTCGGGCTGTACTTGTTGCCTATATCGTTCTGCACAACCAGCACGGGACGTACGCCGCCCTGTTCGCTTCCGACGACAGGACTGAGATCCGCATAATACAATTCTCCTCTCTTTATCATAAATAAGATACTCCGTATTAAGTTTTGCACTTTGCGTCCCTATTACTTCAATGTATGCCGTTATGTAGTCTTAAGTTCGCTTTGCGCCTGTATCGGTTATTATTGCCAAGAGCCTCTTATTTATACCGCTTAAAAACCGTTTTTAACAAAATGTTAAAACATATCTATATGTATACTTGATTTTGATATTTAATGTCCGACGCCGAAATCGCGTCAATATATTTCTTTATAATTTATCTCACGTACCGCTTCATAACGAAAGAAACGCTCCTTGCAGTATCGCGCGCAAGAGCGCCGTATTCTCCGAAAGTTCGCATAGCCTCTTCTCCCGCCTTTCCCGCTATATAAGCGCCTAGATACGCAGACTTCGTAACGTCGAAAAGTTTTCCCGCAAGTATTCCCGCAATAACTCCGCTAAGGACGTCTCCGCTGCCTCCTTTCGCCATAGACGGCGCTCCCGTCGCGGTGATATAGACTTCACGCCCGTCGGTTATCACGCTCGACGCTCCTTTTAGCAATACGGTAACGGAATACTTCGCCGCAAATTCTTTCGCTACGCCTATCGGATCAGACATGACGTCGCCTACTTCCTTTCCAATAAGTCTCGACATTTCCTTTACGTGCGGAGTGAGAACTATATCGCACTTTTTGCGTAGCAGGACGTCCGTATCCTTCGATAGAGCGTTGAGTCCGTCGGCATCTATAAGTAGTCTGCCGCCGTAACTTTCAACTATAAATTCAAGAATATCGAATATTTCCTCCCCGTCTCCTACGCCCATGCCGAAAGCAATCGCGGACGAGGCGAGGAGCGGCGTCAACGCTTCTTTATCAAACGCTATCATCCCGTCCTTTGACGGAAGAGGGTACAACGTCTCTTCGACAACGTGCGGAACAAGAAGAGCGCTGTACTCCGACGGAACCACAAGTCTTACGAGACCCGCTCCCGCCATTAACGAAACGGAACCCGTATACGCAAGTTTCGCCGCGCCCATATACTTTGCGGAGCCCGCTATTATGGAGACGTTCCCGTACGTATTCTTATGCGAATTATTTAACCTTCTAGGAAACGCAACGTCGTCATCTCCAATAAGCCTATACTTTTCCCCTACTATCTCTATACCTATGTCTTTATTAACTACTCTGCCGCTATGATCTTTTCCGCTCCCGAGAAGAAGTCCGCTTTTGATGGTATTGATCGAAACCGTCTTGTCAGCTTTGACCGCAGCGCCCATAACTTTTCCGCAATTACCGTCAAGCCCGCTCGGAATATCCACGCTGATAACGTTCTTCGCCGTAGCGTTGAGCGCCGTTACGGTATCGAAATATATACCCGCAACGTTCCTTGCAAGTCCCGTGCCGAAAATCGCGTCGACGACAACGTCGTATTTCGAATAGTCCTCTCCGCCGTCGATAATAAATATGTTGGAATACTCAGATATTTTATCGTAATACAATTTCGCTTCGTTATCAAAACGTTGACCGAAAATATATACGTCGGGAAATTTGCCTTCCGATATCAAAAGATATGCAAGACACAGTCCGTCGCCGCCGTTATTTCCGCCGCCGCATATTATCGCAACGCTTTCGCACACGTCTATCTCTTCCTTTATTCCGAGCGCCGCGCGCATCATTAATTCTCCGCCGCTAACTTTCAGCGAATCTATAGTATACCTATCCGAAAGACGCATTGTCTCGCGACTTATGACGTCAAGCATTGTTTACCGCCTTCTTGATGGCTTCCGCCATAAGTTTCGGAGCAAGACAACTGATTATCATAAAATTAGCGTCGGCTTCGCCGCTCGCAAGCGCAAATACCGTATCCCCGTCCGCCATAGTATGAACGGGGCGTATCGCCATAGCGTAACCGTCGTGAGCAATGTCCGCAAGTTTATTCGCCTGCTCTTTAGTGAGTTTCGCGTTAGTTATAACGGCGCCAATAGTCGTATTCGTATACGTCGGCGAATATTCTGTTCCTTCGAGTATCATATCTATCGACGATATTCTATTTCCGCCTATGGTAGCCCCTTTTATATTTTCGCCGCTTAAGTGATCGTACACGTCGCCGACGGCGTTAACTGCGACTATAGCCGCCATTTCAACGTCGCCGAGCTTCGCAGTAGCTATACCGAGTCCGCTCTTGACCGCGCTCAGACTTCCCGCGACCTTTCCTATAGTCGCTCCCGTTCCCGCGCCGATAGAACCGCTCGCAAAATTATTCTTCGCAGCTATCTCCGCCGCTCTGTAACCCATAGTTTTGTCGGGATAGGCAAACTCTTTATAGTCGAGATCGTAAAGAGACGCTCCTGACACTATAGGCACTATCTGCGTTCCCGTAGCGTGTCCGCAGCCCTTTTCCCTCAAATATTCCATGACCCCGCAAGCAGCTTCCAATCCGAACGCGCTGCCGCCGCTCAATACCACGGCGTTCGCCTTCTCAACGAGATTTCCGCATCGCAAAAGATCCGTCTCTCGGGTCGCAGGCGCCGAACCTCTCACGCTGACGCCGCCCGTCGCGCCTTCTTTTGCAAGTATTACGGTAACTCCGGTACCTTTATCGCTGTCCTGCGAGTGACCTATCTCAAATTTGTCCAACATACAATTTACTCCTTTACTCTTCGATATTCTCAATGTTGTCTATCGAATAGTTGATAATATCCCATTTATACCCTTTATAGAGCATATGTCTTATTAGTTTATTCTTATCTTTAGGTTCGTTAAGGTCGAGTCCTTTGGAAAACTTCCTGGCTTCTTTAAGCGCGTTCTCTCTTTCGCTGTCGTCGTCAAATTCGAGATCTTCTATAATATCACCCGATATACCGCGCGCGGAAAGCTCCTGTTTTATCCTCATGACCCCTTTTTTCTTGGAGTTGAACTCGACGTACGCCTTAGCGTATTCTTCATCGTCGAGATAACCGTATTCTTCGCCCTTCGCCACGACTTCGTCTATCACCGAATACGGATAACCTTTTTCGGCGAGCTTATCTCGCATATCTTTAATAGATGAAAGTTTTCGGCTCAGCGATTCAAGCATAAATCTATAGGCTTTTGAACGTATCCTTCCGTGATCGAGAAGTTTTATATCGTCTTCGCTCAGTTCCTTGCCCTTGAAAAGCGAATATTCCACGACAAAATCCATCGGAATATTAGAGTAGTACTCTCCGTCGATATATAGATTAACGCTATTCGGATCGCGTTTTCCCTGTACAATATCGGTTATCTTACGCATATTCGCACCTCTTCTAAACGCGCCCGTACGATCCGCAAACAATATATCGTTATCCGAATCATACTTCGCGTTTTATTCCCTATATATCAAGAAGGATTGCCCTAGGGCAATCCCTCTCCTCTTTAGCTATCGTTTTTCGCGTCAATAGATGAGGTCCAAAAGTCCTACGTTGCCGTCATGACGCTTGTATATGACATTTACAAAGCCGTTATCGGCGTTTATGAACACGTAGAAATCATGATCGAAAAGTTCCATTTCCTCTATAGCGTCCTTGACGCTTATCTTTCTCAAATCAACCTTCTTTACTCTTGCAAGCTCCGCAAACTTAACTTCGCTCTCTTTTACGCTATCTTCGGCGACAAACATATCGCTCGGAATATCGTCTTTGATCTTTTTACCGAGTTTGGTCTTATATTTGCGTATCTGTCTTTCGAGCTTCGGGATGACCAAATCTATCGTACTGAACATATCCTTGGACTTGTCCTCGCCTCTCATTATGTTACTGCCGTCAACAAATATGGTCACTTCCAGTACGAAATAGTCGTCGCGCAACGATTTAAGCATTACTTTTATCTTTGCGTTGTCGTCAAAATATCTCGACATCTTGTCGAGTTTCTTGTCGACAATATCCTTGAACTTGTCGATCGACTTGTCATCTGCCTGTCTGTCAATTTTTGAAATGAACTCAAACTTCATATATGCCTCCTTATCGAGAGTATAACTGTATGCAACTCTCTTCGTTAATATTGTAACACAAAAGTCAAACGAATTAAAGACCTAATTTGAAAATTTTTCAGAAATTTTACATTATATTTTATTATAATATTATATTAATGCGAACCAGAACGGTTTAAGAGGATAAATCGCTCTTATGTTTTACTTTAACGTTTCTATCCTGTTTCGCATATCGTCGAATAAGCTCTCGTCAACTTTAACGTTCGCCCTAGTCGCAATGGAAAAGTAGCTCTCGGACATATACGCAAACTCTTCGTAGAGTTCGTCGTATCCTAAAGCATCGTATATACGCGCTAAATTTCTCGTAAAGTAAGCAAGATCCCGCAAATATTCGCAGTTGATATTCGCGGCGTCTATCAGCTTTGCGAGTTTTGCCCTCGCGATGATAGTTCCCTGTATCTTCTTGCCGTCGGCATAATATCTCTCAACGATCGCAAAAAGCAACTTTGCATAATACTTAACGTAATTTTTAGTCCTTTCTATATACTTTGTCGAAATCCTTTCGGCGTTTATCAAAAACCTGAAAGACTTTGACGGAGAACCGCCTCGACTCATTATTCCGGATAAATATTCATTATACGCTAGCATTTCGTCAACGTTTTCGTAAAGACTTCCGATACATTCCAATATCTTCTTATCCAAAGAATACAATTCGACTGCCCTAGGCATATCTTCTTTGCTCTCAAAAAGCATTGCGGAGTGTATAAGAGCGTCGTGTATCCCGATAAGACATTCGGTAGGTCTCAGACGTATACTATTCTCGAAAAGTTTTCCCGCCGATTCAAAATATTTTTCTATCCCGTCTGTATGAGAGTATTCTTTCATCATTATCATAGCGTAACGCAAATATATCTTTGCTTTATCGAAATCTTCGATATCTGCTTTTTCAGTCTCCTCTACCAGTTTACCGAGCCATTCCTCAGCGCCGTCGAAAGGCAAAAATGCGTCGGTGATTTTCGTTATGAATTTTATATAAGCTATACGTTCCCGAACGTTTACGCTCCTCATGATACCCGCAACCTTAGCGTAATATTCCTTTGCAAGTTCGTAATTCTCCCTCTCATAATTTAGAACGCCGAGAAGAGTTGCCATATACGCGGCGTTCATCTCGCATCGAACGCGATCTAATGCAAAATTCAACGTATCTGAGGCTTCGTCAAAGCGTTGGTTCTTTTCCAGTTCGCTTGCGACGAATCTCGACGCCGCAACCAAATGTTTCTCGTCGGCAATAACGTTTTCATCCATTACAAATTCGAGATACTCACTCTTAACTACGTCCGCTCTATCCCTTTCATCTCTCAATTTTGCGGCAAAATCAGCATAAGCGTAATGAAAAAATCTATCCTTTGAAAACTCTTTCTCTATCTTCTTACCGAGTTCAAAGACGGCGCGCAGCGCGCGGGTATTAAAGCTGTTATCCTCCTTAAATACGAACGACAACGCTCTCATCTTAAGACAGGCTAGTATATTATCGGCATTATTTTCATTGACCGAGTCAAAGAGCGACATGAACCGCCTTGTTACGAATACTCCCTGCGCGGAGCCGAACTGACCCGTCATAACGTATTCTTTGAGAAATATATAATCTATTACATCTATGTCCCTATTCAAAAAAGCCTTTACGCTCTCGGCATACAGTTCGAACGCTATCGTCAAAAGTCTATCGTAATCTCTATATATGCCGTCGATATTTTTCGCCATCTCCGTAAGTTCGTCAATGTATCTTTTATCGAAAAGGTCGTCTTTTTTTACGTCGTCAAGCGTGCGTTCTGCTCTTTCGATACGCAGAGCGTACTCATTTATTTCGGCGTTTTCTCCGATCAGCTTTACATTCGAGAGAGGGTTCGCAATACTTCTTCCGGAAATTCTGAGTTTTCCGCGTCTTACGTCTGCAAATATCGCCCCGTCGCAATAAAGCGCCGCAATAAAATCAAAAACAATATCAGCGACTCCGCAAAAATCGAAAAATCTTATCAGCCTGTTTTTATTCGCGTCTTTCTTCGCGTAATAAACTTCTTTGGTTTCATACTCGCTTCTTTCTTTATAATAAACGACTATCTTGCCGACGTTTCCGCAATCTTTCGCTTCATTGTAGAGCCTATAATAACTCTCGAGAACGCCTTTATCGTCGTCGATAAAAACAAGCGTCTTATCATAATCCGAAACGCGCGTATTAATATCGGCTTTTTGAAAATTTATATAATTCGCTTCCTCGTTATCACCGTTGATGATACTCTTGAATTCTTCAACAATACTGTTGGTTTCCTCTCCGTAAGCAAGTAAAACGTTGATCATAAAATTGCTACCCTTATTCCTAAAACGTATTTTACGCGTCCGATAACGCGTTTATTTTTTATTTATATTCCCCTAGTGAAATTATACCACTTAACGAGCCGCGAAGCAACGTATTTTCCATATCGAAAGATTTATCTAGTCTTTGAAACCGCCATAGAGAGCTATCTGCTGTTTTTACGGTATATTATTATTTACCTCTTCGATATTTTATCGGCAAGAGCGATAACGCTATATACCGTTTCGCCAAACAATGAAAAACCGCGTCCGACGAGCGTCGGATGCGGTTCGTTTCTATTATTGATATTTACCTTTACCGATAATATATTTTACTTTCTCGGATTCTTGATGTTGGCTTGAGCTGCCGCAAGTCTTGCCGCGGGAACTCTGAACGGCGAACAAGAAACGTAGTTAAGACCGATGTCGTGACAGAACTCGATAGTCGAAGGATCTCCGCCCTGCTCTCCGCAGATACCGAGCTTGATATCGGGTCTTGTAGCCTTACCGCCTTCGATAGCGATCTTCATAAGTTTACCTACGCCTACGGTGTCGAGTTTCGTAAACGGATCGGACTCGAATACCTTCTTGACATAGTAGCTGTCAAGGAACTTAGCCGCGTCGTCTCTCGAGAAACCGAACGTCATCTGAGAAAGATCGTTAGTACCGAACGAGAAGAATTCAGCCTCTTTTGCAATATCTTCTGCGGTAAGAGCCGCTCTCGGGATCTCTATCATAGTACCGACTTTGTAGTCAACTCTTACGTTGTTCTTAGCCATAACAGACTCTGCGGTATCAACGATTATCTTCTTAACGTACTTGAGCTCTTCGATCTCGCAGATGAGCGGAATCATTATTTCGGGCTTTATGTTATAACCTTTCTTATTGAGCTCGATAGCAGCCTCGATAACCGCGGTGGTCTGCATTACGGCGATCTCCGGATAAGTGACGGAAAGACGGCAACCTCTGTGTCCGAGCATCGGGTTCACTTCGTGCAAGCTGTCTACCTTGTTCTTAAGATCGCTGTAAGTGATATTCATATCAATAGCGAGAGACTCGATGTCTTCCTTCTTCTGCGGCAAGAACTCGTGGAGCGGGGGATCGAGGAATCTTATGGTAACCGGTCTGTCGCCCATAGCCTCGTAAAGACCCATAAAGTCCTGCTTCTGCATCGGCAAAAGTTTCAAAAGGGCTTTGATCCTTGCCTCTTCGTTGCTTGCTATTATCATCTCGCGAATTGCCGGGATCCTATCCTCTGCAAAGAACATATGCTCGGTTCTGCAAAGACCGATACCCTCGGCGCCGAACTGAACCGCCTGCTTAGCGTCCTTAGGAGTATCAGCGTTGGTTCTTATCTTAAGAACTCTGTACTTGTCCGCCCAATCCATAATGGTTTTGAAATCGCCTTCTACGTTAGGCTCTTCGGTCTTGAGCTGACCTGCGTATATATTACCGGTAGAACCGTCGAAAGAAAGATAATCTTCTCTCGTATACTTATTTCCGTCGATATAGAGAACGCCGTTCTCTTCGTCGAACTTGAGCGCGCCGCAACCTGCTACGCAACAAGCGCCCATACCTCTTGCAACTACCGCCGCGTGAGAAGTCATACCGCCGCGAGCCGTCAAAATACCCTGAGCGACAGCCATTCCTTCGATATCTTCAGGAGAAGTCTCGAGTCTTACGAGAACTACCTTCTCGCCGTACTTAGCTCTTGCGACAGCCTCTTCGGCAGAAAACGCTATCTTACCGCAAGCGGCGCCGGGAGAAGCCGGAAGTCCTTTAGCTACGGGCTTAGCCTTCTTTACCTCTGCCGCGTTGAACGTCGGGTGGAGCAAGCTGTCGAGCTGCTTCGGCTCTATCTTGAGAAGAGCCTCGTCGATGGAGATCATTCCCTCGTTGACGAGATCGACCGCTATCTTGAGAGCCGCGCTCGCCGTTCTCTTTCCGTTACGCGTCTGGAGCATATAAAGTCTTCCTCTTTCGATGGTGAACTCCATATCCTGCATATCTCTATAGTGATTCTCGAGTTTGGTAGCTATATCTACGAACTGCTTGTAAACTTCGGGATTGGTAGATTTGAGATGATCTATGGGCTCGGGAGTTCTGATACCCGCGACGACGTCCTCGCCCTGAGCGTTCATAAGGTACTCGCCGAAGAGTTTCTTCTCGCCGGTAGCGGGGTTACGCGTGAACGCGACGCCTGTGCCCGACGTATCTCCCATATTACCGAATACCATCGACTGAACGTTGACAGCCGTTCCCCAGCTCGACGGGATATCGTTCATTCTTCTATAAGTGATAGCTCTCGGATTGTTCCAAGATCTGAATACAGCCTTGACCGCGCCGATAAGCTGGACCGCCGGATCCTGCGGGAAGTCGCTGCCCTGATTCTCCTTGTACATCGCCTTGAATCTCTTGATGAGCTCTTTCATATCGTCGGCGTCGAGCTCGGTGTCCATTTTGACTCCCTTCTCGTTCTTAACGTCGTCGATTATCTTCTCGAATTCAGACTTACCTACGCCCATAACGACGTCGGAATACATCTGTATGAATCTTCTGTAACAGTCGTACGCAAAACGCGGATTCTTAGTAAGATTGCTAAGTCCCTCTACGGAAACGTCGTTAAGACCGAGGTTCAATATCGTGTCCATCATTCCGGGCATCGAAGCTCTCGCTCCCGAACGAACCGATACGAGGAACGGATTCTCTATATCTCCGAACTTCTTTCCAGCCATAGCCTCGACCTCGTGAAGAGCGTTAAAGATCTGGTCTTCTATCTCCTTGTCGATGACCTCGCCGTCAGCCCAATACTTCGTACAAGCCTCGGTGGTGATGGTAAATCCCTGCGGAACAGGCATTCCGAGCTTGGTCATCTCGGCAAGGTTAGCGCCTTTGCCGCCGAAAAGAGCCTTGTTGGAGCCGTCTGCGTCCTTAAATAAGTAAACGTACTTAGTTGCCATTGTGTGTCCTCCTAAAATCATTCAAATCATATCTATAAGAATAATAAAATTTTTATTTCTATATAATTTATTACATATATTTTACACTAACCGCATATAATTTTCAACTGTTTTTCGAAACAATATCCAAATACTGGGATAAACTTTCGATTTTTTCCTGTAAAATATGTTCTATATAACGTTTGAGGATATAGATAATATTGAAAAACACGTTTTTGTCGCGCTCGATATCGCAAAACTCCGAAAGACTAACTCGAGAACACTCTCTCAAGACCTCGGCGACGTCACTGCTCAAAGCTATGCCGTTACCGCAATCGGAGCATACTATACCGCCTTCGCGAAGCGAAAACTTCTTGGATCCCGAAGAGGCGTTGCCGCACTTTATACAGCGCTCGGCGCCGATCCCGTAACCTATCTTCGATACCGCGTCGGTAAGATAATAGGCGAGCGTTTTTTCCGCGTCGCCGCCGTCCTTTAATTGTTTAAGAGATTTCAAAAGAGTCAAAAAAAGAATATCGTTCTTCTCGTTTTCATATGTAAATTTAGAAAAAACTTCAAGCATCGACATTGCCGCGTAAAACTTATCTATATCTTTCCAAAGAGAATCGAAGAGTTCCGCTCTCTCGCATCCCACGACCGTATATCTGCCCCTGCTCAAAGCAAGTTCATATTCCGCAAAACACAAAGGAGAAGCGGCAAACCGCAGTTTCGACTTCGGCGACTTGCAGCCGCGAAGCGTAGCGGTGATCTTACCCTTCCCCTCGAGATACAGCGTAACGAGCTTGTCGTTATCCCTATATTCTATTGCTTTAAGACAGATACCGTGATACCTCTCGTCAGTCATTCTTCACTCTCTTCCTCTTCTCTGTACGCCTTGTACATAACGTAATAATTGGGATTACCGGTCTTTTCAAAAAGTTTCCAAAGCGTTTTGTCTATTTCGTCATACATATAGCTATCCTCCGCTATCAGTATGCGTAAAAACGACGGCGTTTATTCGGAGTTTTTCATTCTCCGTCTATCTCTTTGTTCAAAATTTGTTATCGCGTATCACAAAAACATTCGGCAGACTTTGCCCTACAGCTCTTTTTTGTCGTAGCCTATCTCCCTTAAAAGCCGCTCCGAATCGCGCCACTCTTCCTTTACCTTGACAAAAAGCTCGAGATAGACTTTGCTATCGAGAAGTTTTTCCATATCGAGACGCGCCAGAGTAGATATCTTCTTTATCATCTCTCCGCCCTTACCTATAACGATAGATTTGTGCGGTTTTTTCTCGCATATGAGGTCCGCGCTTATCTCGACGATCCCGTCTTCTCTTTCGAAAAATCTTTCGACGACGACGCCTATTCCGTAAGGCACTTCGTCTTGAAGAAGTCTCATCGCCTTTTCCCTTATTATTTCGCCGCACATAAAGCGTAACGTCTTGTCCGTAAACATATCCTCTGGATAGAGCTGTTCGCCCTCTTTGAGACGTTTTACGATTATATCCTTGAGAATATCGACGCTCTTGCCCGTCAGCGCAGATATCGGAACTATATCGTCGATACCGTCTATATCCTTGAAACTGTCTATCTTCTTCGCGATCTCTTCCCTTTGAACGGCGTCGCACTTATTGACGACCAAAATAAAGGGCGTACTCGACCTTGCGAACCTTGCGATATAATCTTCGTCTTTTTTATCTATCTTTTTATCGCAGGCGATAACGTACATGACGATATCCACGCCGTCGATAGCGGAATCGACGCTCTTCATCATGTATTCGGAAAGATTGTTCTTAACGTTATGGATACCGGGAGTGTCGATAAAGACCGCTTGATAACCGTCTCCGTTCATTATTCCTATTATCTTATCTCTCGTCGTCTGCGGTCTCCACGACACTATGGCTACCTTTTCTCCGACGAGCTCGTTGATAAGCGTCGACTTTCCCGCGTTCGGTCTTCCTAAAATAGTTACTATACCCGACTTAAACATATATCCGCCGCCTGCTCTCTCCTAATCTCTCGTAATATTCATGCTGAGAAGAATGTCTTCCTCTACAGCGCGCATCTTCTTCCTGTCTTCTTCGTCTATATGGTCGTACCCAAAAAGATGCAATAGTCCGTGAAGAGTCAAAAACGCGCACTCCCTCGCGTCGCTGTGACCGTATTCTTCGGCTTGCTCGAGCATCCTCTTTTTGCATATGATAATATCTCCGAGCATTATTCTGCCCGTCTCTCTGTCAACGTCGTAAGGATAGTCCTCGATATGAAACGGGTACTTGACGTCGATATTCGGAAAGCTGAGAACGTCTGTTACTCTGTCGGTATCTCTCGTCTCTCTGTTGATCTCTTTTATTCTTTCTTCGTCAACGAACGAAACGTCGACGTCGAATACGTCGTCCAAACCAAGACGGCGAAGCGCCGACAAATATACTCTTTCAATGAGTTCACCGTAATCGGGTTCAATGTCGAAAAGCGATATCATTTTTTCTCCTTACTGTAATCGATTCTATGGTGATATATCGACGGGATAGTCTTGACTATTTCCTCTTCGATAATGCCGAGATCCTCGAATGTGATATTGGACTCGTCGAACTGATCCATATCTATCTTATCCTTTATCATAGCCTTGACGAAAGCTCTCAGTTCCTCTTCTCCCGCAGGCTGTCTCGAACGTACCGCCGCCTCTATAGTATCGCATATCATGATGATAGCCGATATCTTCGAAGACGGCTTAGGACCGTCGTAACGGTACTTGCTCATACTGAGATTTCCCTCCGTTATCCTCTGCGCCTTCATATAGAAGAACTTAACTGCTGACGTGCCGTGATGCTCGACGGCTATTCTCGCTATTTCCTCGGGCATATTGTTCTTCTTGAGAAGATTATACCCCTCTTTTGCGTGTCTCGTTATCATTCGGGCGCTGACTTCGGGAATCAATTCGTCGTGCGGATTGTAGCTCGCGTCCTGATTTTCAACGAACATCTTGGGATTCTTGAGCTTTCCTACGTCGTGATAATACGCCGCGACTCTCGCAAGATACGGGTCTTCGCCTATTGCCATAGCGCAACTTTCCGCAAGATTACCTACGACTAGACTGTGGTTGAACGTACCCGGAGCCTCTTCTCGCAATCTCAACAGAAGCGGATGCGAAAAACTTGCGACTTCCGCAAGTTTGAAATCCGTCCATACCTTGAATACGTTCTCGTATATCGGAAGAAGGACCGTATATAGCGCTATCGCTATAAGCGAACCCACCAAAAACCACGCGCCGTTCATAAGTATTTCTTTATAATCGGTCGAATATATAACGGAAAACGGTATCACCGTTACCGAAGCTATGATAACGTAGAATACCGAACCCGCTATCATCTTATATCTCGTATAATTCTTTCTAAGAAGATTGGTCATGAATATGCCCGTCAATATCGACATCAAAACGGCGACAAGCGACGAATAAGCGATATTTCCGCCCGTTATCTTTGCCTCCGAAACGAGAAGAACCAAATATATAAGCGAAGTTACGACGTTAATATATATGCTGACGTGTATATCGACCGTGATCGCGACAAGCATTACCGCAAGCAACAAAACGAGCGACATCTTATTAACGTACACGCTGAGAATGACGGATACGATAACGGAGATCACGATCGTGGTCGTAGATATCGCTACGTTCCTGCCGAGATTGAGAGAGCGTTTGGAATATCTCTTTACGCAAAAATACGCCGTAATGAGCAGCGCAAATATAGACAGCACCGTCAATATCAACGTAGGATAATGAGAAATCGCGGCCTTTACGTCCTTGACAAGCAAGAATACCGAAACAAAAGTAATCAAAACGGCGGTCGCGAACATTATCGCAACTACCGCTAGATCGCCTCTATTGAACGAATAATTCTTTTTGGAACTGTCAATTAGCTTATTTTTTATCATCTTTTTTATCAAGAACGCTTCCTGACTTTTTCTCCTCTATGTGTTTCTCGGCCTCTTCGTAAGCCTTGACTATCCTGGCTACCAGTTCGTGCCGCACTACGTCCTTTGCCGAAAGTCTGACGATCCCTATATCTTCTACGCCCTCGAGTATTTTAGCGGCGTGAATAAGTCCCGACTGTCTGTCCGACGGCAGATCTATCTGCGTAACGTCTCCGGTCACTACAATTTTACTACCCTCGCCCATTCTTGTCAAGAACATCTTCATCTGCTCTCTCGTAGTATTCTGGGCTTCGTCGAGAATTATGAACGAATTAGACAGAGTTCTTCCTCTCATATATGCGAGCGGAGCTATCTCGATAATTCCTTTTTCGATAAGTCTCGAATACGTTTCGACGCCGAACATCTCCTGCAAAGCGTCGTATAGCGGTCTCAGATAGGGATCGACTTTCGCTCCGAGATCTCCGGGAAGAAAGCCGAGCTTTTCTCCCGCCTCGACGGCAGGACGCGTAAGTATTATCTTATCTACCTGTCTCGACTTATAAGCTCTTACGGCAAGCGCTACGGCAAGATAAGTCTTTCCCGTTCCCGCGGGACCTACGCCGAACACGATGCTGTTCTTGAGAATACTCTTGACGTACTTTATCTGTCCCGAAGACTTACACCTTATCTCTTTTCCTCGCGAAGTAACGGCTATAGCGTTATTTAGATCGTATATCTCGTATTCTCTGCCTTCCGCGATGAGTCCGTCGAGAATACGTATATTGGTCTCGTTGATGTCGTTGCCTTCTCTCATATATTCGACGAGCTTGTCCAAAAGTTTTTTCGCATGGGTGACGGCGTCCTCTTCTCCTTCTATGAGGAGCGCGTCGCTGCCTACTCTTATGCGGGTATCGCTGCACTTGGAGATGGCGTCCAAATTCTTGTCGTAGTCTCCAAGAAGCGCCTTAAGTTCGTCAAACGAGTCGATCTCGTATTCGAATCTGTTCAAATATTTCCTCCGCCTATTAATTCTTCCAGTTCATAGTATACATCTATTATATATAAATTGTCCAGCTTTTTTTCGATTATCCAGCTTTTTATGAATTTTTTATCGTCTGTCAGCGTCATATTGAGTCGAGCCTTGGCGTTATTGATAAGAGCGTCTTTGTATTCGCCGTCTTCTATCGAATAAACTTTTTCGCAAAGCTCGTAAAAATAGTAAGTCTTGACGGTCAGCGGAACGATGCCGTATACCGTATGAGTTTCGACTTCGACGTCGTAATTTTGAAAGGGACTTTCGGGAACTTTGCTCTTGAGAGAAGCGATAGACACCGCAGTCTTTTTCTTGACGTTGCCGCTCCTCACGTTCACGACGTTGGTCTCCGCGACGACGACGCTTTCGCTCTCAAACGTACGGGCGTATACTTTGCCGCTCGCATTACACTCTATCCTCTTTTCTGAATCTCCCTCTCCCACCGTGATATATGCGGCTATTAAAATATCTCCCTTTCTGACCCTATCGTTCGCTTTGACTAAAGCCGTTCCCTCTTTAACTGCGATACGCGTTATGATGCCGTCTGAATTTGCGATTATATTGCCCTCGTTGTCCTTTGACATATCGGCTCCGCGAAGCTCTTCCTTTACGTCTATCCTAAGCTCGAATCCGTTGTATTCGCAGTTGACGTAAGAGAGTCCGTCCACGTCTTCAAGTATCTTTTCGGCAAGAGACCCGACGTCTTTTACTTTCCATCCGAACTTTTTGATCCCGCACTCCGAAAGAACAGTCTCGATCTCGCTTCTAGGCACGTTATCAAGTCCCGTAACTTTTATCTCGAATGTGAGCATACTGAAGATAAATATTATCGCAAGTACGACGGCAATACCCGCGAAAACTCCGAGATGCGACGTAAAACCAATATATATGCGTTCTAAAATTCCGTTTTTCAGAATTATACACTCGTAATCCATTGCCTTCATCGCGGCGACGGTCTTTTCCCTGTCGGCATAGCGAACGCTTATTACGAGTCCTCCGTCTACGCTCTTCACGTCGTAAACGTTTATAAGCAAATAATTGAGCTTGTTTATTATCCTCGTAGGATTGCCTTTAACAAATATTCTGACGTCATTTTTCATTGCGTACTATCTCCGTTCCGACTATCTTGCCGACAATATAAGCGTCCGAGTCTCCTATCTCTTTGAGTTTTAGCGATTCGCCTTTTATTAATATGTAACTTTTGTTAATTCGCAGTTTTACTTCGTGGCTTTCGAGTGCTATCACGCCCCTATGTCCCTCTACCAGCGCGCCTACTCCGTTGATAACGGTAATTTTATATCCGTTCACGTTCTCTTTCATATCTATTGAAAATTTATCAAGAATCTCGCCTATAAAACTCATTATATAAAACCTCGCTTTTAATATAATATTATGTATTACTATCGTCAAATATGAAATTACTTGCGGAGCGACGCTCTCCATATCGTCCGCGTATCAACAGGCGTATCTTGCCGCCCGCGCTCAATACAAGTATTCGGTCGACCCTATCGTATCGAAACGCTTTGAAACTGCATATTTTTCGTCAAAGTTTCTTAAAAACACCTCTCTGCGCTAAAAAAAATTCGCCCTTTTAACGCTTATCTATTGTCAATAGCTAACAAATAATGTATAATACTAATAGTATAAAACGTTTATCAGTAAATATATTTTCGTTATTCAAAAGGAGACTCGAAATGAACAGTCAGATACTTAAAATTGCCGAAAGAATAAAGGATCTAAGAGAATTTTCCGACTTCTCTCAAAAAGAACTCGCGATCAGCGCTCATATACCTCTCGAAGACTATATGGAATACGAAGCGGGAACAAAGGACATACCTATCGGGCATCTCTACAGCATAGCTTCGGCGCTCTCTATCGACCCTACCGTCATACTTACCGGCGAAGACAATCTTTCCAGCGCGCCATGCGTAGTATACGAAGGCAAAGGCATGAAAGTCGACAGATACGAAGGATACTCCTTTACGTCGCTTGCGCATAACTTTTACGGAAGAGCGATGGAGCCGATGATAGTAACTCTCGACGAAGGCGTAGAACCGGAACTCGTCATACACAGCGGTCAGGAGTTCAACTACGTGCTCGAAGGTTCGATAAGGGTCATCGTCAACGACAGAGAATACTATCTGAGAAAGGGCGACAGCATTTATTTTAACGCCGACAAACCGCACGCGCAAGTGTCGATGAACGGAACGAGTAAATTCCTGACCGTAATTCTCGAAAAATAATTTCATTCGTTAATAAACGTATTATTGATAAAATCAAAACTTAAACGCGTCTTTTTAAGACGCGTTCATCAATCCGATAACTATTGCGGTCGTTGTTTACGCAATGCGTATCGTAAAACGTAACAAAAAAACGCACGCCTACCCGCATATCGAACTTATCTATTAATTTACAACAAGGAAATAACCGCAATCACGTTACGAGACTGCGGTTATTCGTTATTTTATTAAAATTTGCGCGATCGTTAAAATTACATTACGTCGTTTTCATAAAGCGGGAACTTCTCGCAGAGATTGCCGATAGTCTTACCTACTCTCTCGACAGCCGCTTCCTTATTATTGATAATATCGGCTATGCACTTACCTATAACGACCATCTCGTCCTCTTTCATTCCTCTCGAGGTAACTGCAGGAGTACCTATTCTTATTCCCGAGGTAACGAACGGCTTCTCGGGATCGAACGGTATAGCGTTCTTATTCGCCGTGATATGAGCTTCGTCGAGGAGTTTCTCTATCTCTTTACCTGTAAGTCCCTTCTTCGTGAGGTCGATAAGCATAAGATGATTGTCCGTTCCTCCGCTGACAAGATCGATGCCTTCGTTCATAAGGGTCTCGGCAAGTTTCTTTGCGTTCTTGACTATCTGCGTCTGATACTGCTTGAATTCGTCGGTCATCGCTTCTTTCAATGCTACTGCTTTAGCCGCGATTACGTGCATTAGCGGACCGCCCTGCGTTCCGGGGAATACAGCCTTGTCTATAGCTTTAGCGTATTCTTCGGTGCAGAGGATCATACCGCCTCTCGGACCTCTCAACGTCTTATGAGTAGTAGTAGTTACTATCTGCGCGTACTTAACGGGGTTCTCGTGGAGTCCTGCCGCAACGAGTCCTGCGATATGAGCCATATCGACCATGAGTATAGCTCCGACGCTGTCGGCTATCTCGCGAAGTCTCTTGAAATCTATTGCTCTCGGATAAGCGCTCGCGCCTGCAACTATTATCTTGGGATTGCACTCTTTAGCTATCTTCTCAACGTTATCGTAATCAATGACGAGAGTATCCTCTTCGACGCCGTAAGGAACTATGTTAAAATAGCTTCCCGATACGTTGACGGGACTTCCGTGAGTCAAGTGACCGCCGTGCGCAAGGTTCATACCCATAATGGTATCGCCGGGTTTCAAAAGAGCAAAATATACCGCAAAGTTAGCCTGCGCTCCGCTGTGCGGTTGAACGTTGGCGTGCTCTGCTCCGAAAACCTTTTTTGCTCTCTCTCTTGCCAATTCTTCCGCAACGTCAACGAACTGACAGCCGCCGTAATATCTTTTACCGGGATAGCCTTCGGCGTACTTATTGGTAAAGTGCGTGCCCATAGCAGCCATGACCGCAGGACTGACGATATTCTCGCTCGCAATAAGCTCGATATTGTTCCTCTGTCTCTTAAGTTCAAGCTCCATTGACTCGTAAAGCTCTTCGTCCACTCTCTTGATCAAACTCAAATCAATCATTTTTAATCTCCTTAATGTAAATCGGTTAAATATATTTTCTTGTTAGTTGTTTCAATTTTTGCAAAACGGTAAGCAAAAAACGTAACGTAACGCATAAAATCATCGCGTTCTATCAAATCGCAGGCTCCCCGCTTGTCAATCTATGTTTCCCGTCTCTTTGTTTTAGATATTATTATCGAGAATAGTCTTTATCACTTTAGGATTTGCGAGTCCGACTATCTTGTCTACGATCTTTTTATCCTTTATAAAGAAGAGCGTCGGCACCGACGAAACGGCAAATTCGGAAGCAATCTCGTTATTTTCGTCAACATCGCATTTGCATATTGCCGCTTTGCCCTCATACTCCTCCGCTATCTTGTCTATGACCGGCGCAAGCATTTTGCACGGTCCGCACCAGCTTGCAAAAAAGTCGAGAAGCACCAACTTATCTCCGTTCATAACTTCGCCGAAATTATCTTTGTCTATCATTATCACCTTTTCACTCATTATCCTTATTACCTCCGTCATTGATATTGATTATTTCAACCATTGTAGGTCTGAATCCTTTTTTCTTTGCGATGACCCGCTTGTCTATTATAGCCGCCGCCGTAAACCCTGCGACAAGCGCTACCGCCACAGCTATAAACTGTATATATTCCTTAAACGCAAACGTCGCTAACAGCGCTATTCCCGCAAGCAAAAGCGGGATAAGATAAACTATCACCGCGGCTGTCAGAACGTAACCTTTTCCCATATGAACTTTGACGCTGTCGCCGACGCGGGCGTTGAGCGAATTGAGAAGGGTGCACTTGACGAACATATCGTCCTTCTTAAAGGCGCACATTCCGCACTTGTCGCACGACGTCTTCCTTGAAAAACGAACTACCGCTTTATCCTTTTTTATCTCTATGACCTGTCCCACTTCGACCATGATTCACTCCCCCATGATACGTCTTATAACGTGCGCGGCGATAGTTATTCCGCACATAGCGGGCGTATAAGATATACTTCCTATAAAGCCGCCGACTATCGGTTCCGCAGGCGTTTCGCTATAGCATACTTCAAGCTCTTCTATGCCTTCCTTTCTCATTAGTCCGCGCATCTTCTTCGCCAAAGGATCGTATTTGGTCTTATATATATCCGCGACGGCGTATACGCAATCTTTATATCTGTTGCCTGCGCCCATTGACGATATGATGTTAAAGTTCTTCGACTTCGCGAATTTTATAAGAGCGACTTTGTCCTTCACGCTGTCGATAGCGTCAATGATATAGTCGTATTTTCCGCTAAGAATATATTCGATATTCTCTTCTGATATTCTTTCCGCTACCGCCGTGACTTTAATATTAGGATTGATATCGGCTATCCTTTCCTTCGCGACGTCGACCTTTGAGCGTCCTACGCTAGATACTAGCGCTATGATCTGTCGGTTCAAATTGCTGATATCGACTGCGTCGCCGTCGACGAGCGTTATGTCGCCGACGCCGCATCTTGCGATCATTTCCGCGACGTAACCGCCTACTCCGCCGACGCCGATAACAGCTACTTTGCTCGCGGCGATCTTTTTATATCTCTCTTCGCCGATAAGCGCTATTGTTCGTCTATGCATTTATCGATAATAAGACTAAGCTCGTCGAGCTGCTTGTCCTCAACTACGCTCGGAGCGTCGGTCATAAGGCACGAAGCGTTCTGCACTTTCGGGAACGCTATAACATCCTTTATATTATCCGTTCCGGTAACAAGCATAACGAGTCTGTCAAGACCGAACGCCAGTCCTCCGTGCGGAGGCGCGCCGTATCTGAACGCGTCTACGAAAAATCCGAATCTCAGCTTTATATCCTCCTCGCTCATGCCGAGAAGATTGAACATCTTCTTCTGCATTTTAACGTCGTGGATACGGATACTTCCGCCTCCCGACTCTTCTCCGTTGATAACGAGGTCGTAAGCGTTAGCCCTTACCTTGAGCGGATCGCTGTCAAGAAGAGGTATATCTTCGCTCTTTGCGCTCGTGAACGGATGATGCACCGCAACGTATCTCTTCTCTTCCTCGCTGTATTCGAGAAGCGGGAAATCCACGACCCAAAGGAAATCGTACTTCGACCTGTCGTAAAGATCGAAAGTATTGGCAAGGTGCAGTCTCAACGCGCCGAGACTCGTACACGCCGTGTAGTAACTGTCCGCAGCAAAAAACAGTATGTCTCCTTTCTCCGCGCCCATTCTTTCTATGATGGCGTTGAGCTCGTCTTCGCTCATGAATTTCATAAACGAAGAAGCTACCCCGCTCTCTTTTATCGCTATATACGGAAGTCCCTTCACTCCGTAATCCTTGACGAACGCTACCAATTTGTCGATATCTTTTCTCGAAAGCGACTCGGCAAGTCCTTTCGCATTTATCGCCTTAACGACCAGTCCGTTCGATACCGCGTCTTTGAATACGGGGAAACCGCTATCCTTCGCTATATCGCATATATCCTCTATTTCGAGTCCGAATCTCGTATCGGGTTTATCGCTTCCGTATCTCGACATAGCCGTCGCGTACGGCATCCTTCTGAACTTGCCGTCAAACGTCATACCGAGACATTCTCCGAATATTTCCTTGATAAGTCCTTCCGCTATCTCCATAACGTCCTCGGGATCTTCTACGTACGACATCTCGAAGTCTATCTGCGAAAATTCGGGCTGTCTGTTAGCTCTCAGGTCTTCGTCTCTGAAGCATTTCGCTATCTGATAATATCTATCCGTACCGCTTATCATAAGAAGCTGTTTGAAAAGTTGCGGCGACTGCGGCAACGCGTAAAACTCTCCTTTATGTATTCGCGACGGAACGAGATAGTCTCTCGCGCCCTCGGGAGAACTCTTTCCGAGATACGGAGTCTCCACCTCAAGAAATCCGTGTTCGTCGAGATAGTTTCTCGCGATATGCGAGATCTTGCTCCTTACAGCCATGATCTTCTGAAGAGACGGGCGTCTCAGATCAATATATCTGTACTTAAGACGAAGCTGTTCGCCGACGTTCGCATCGTCGTTCACGATAAAAGGCGCGACTTCCGCTTCCGACAAAATCCTAAGATCGGACGCGATTATCTCTATTTCACCGGTAGGAATATTCTTATTGACGTTTCCTCCCCTGCTTCTTACGACACCGACGCAGGCGACGACGAACTCGTTACGAAGTCTCTCCGCCTTTTCGAAAATATCCTTAGGCGTCGTTTCGTCGAACGATACCTGCACTATACCGCTTCTGTCTCTTACGTCGATAAAAAGTAAGTTGCCGAGATTTCTGTATTTTCCGATAAAGCCCATTACTACGACTTCCTTTCCTATGTCGCAGCTTCTGAACTCTCCGCACATTTTTGTTCTTTTAAGTCCGTTCAATAGCTCTGCCATATTTATATTTTACCTCCAAAATACTCCGTCAGCTTGCTAAGAGCCACCTCTTCGCTAATGCCTGAGGACATATCCTTTACGTTGACGACGCCAGACGTTAGTTCGTCGTCTCCTATTATTACCACGTACCGCGCTTCTATCTTGTTTGCGAATTTCATCTGCGCCTTGACGCTTCGCGCCATAATATCGCTCTCGACGGATATTCCCATATCCCTCAGTTTCGCGACGATAGGCATATATACGTCTCTGGCATTATCAGAAATCGGGGCTACATATACGCTAGGTTTATTCTTTTCTCCTATCGGAAGCCCTAGGTTCTCGAGCGTAAGCATAAGTCTCTCTATTCCCATTCCGAAGCCTACCGCAGGCATTGCTTTGCCTCCGACCTCAGATACGAGATCGTTATATCTTCCGCCGCCGCATACCGTACCCTGCGCGCCTATATTATTGCTCACGAATTCGAATACCATGCCGGTATAATAGTCGAGACCTCTTACTATCTTGGGATCGACGACGTAATCAATACCGAGCGAATCCAATATTTTTATAAGCGTATCATGATGCTCTCTGCACCCGTCGCAAAGATAGTCTAGCGTTATCGGAGCGTTTGCGGTTATGAGTTTACATTTCTCCTCTTTGCAGTCGAGTATCCTCAGCGGATTCTTTTCGAATCTCTCGCGACACGTTGCGCACATCTCGTCAAGATGACATCTGAGATAATCCTTGAGCGCTTCGTTATATCTTTTCCTGCACTCGGGACAGCCTATATTATTGATATGGAGAACCAGCTCTTTCACGCCGAAAGAGTCGAATACCTTTTTCGCCACCGATATGACTTCTGCGTCTGCGTAAGGCGAATCGGAACCGTAATACTCTATTCCGAACTGGTGATGTTCTCTGAGTCGTCCGTTCTGCGGCTTTTCGTATCTGAAAACAGGAGTTATATAAAACATCTTCGTAGGCTGAGTATCTGCGTATAGAGAATTCTCGATAAAACTTCTCGCTACTCCCGCAGTTCCCTCCGGCTTTAACGTGATGCTCCTGTCGCCCTTGTCTATAAAGGTATACATCTCCTTATTGACTATATCGGTAGTCTCGCCCACACCTCTCAAAAATAGTTCCGTATGCTCGAAAGTAGGAGTGCGTATCTCGTCGATGCAGAAAAGTCTCGCTATCTTACGCAGATTCTCTTCGATATACTGCCATTTATAAGAATCCTTGGGCAATACGTCCTTTGTTCCTTTAGGAATATTGATCATAATATTCTACCTCTTTCAACAGTTATTTCTTCCCTACCTTACGATACTTGCCGTCAAAGAATATATTTTTTGAGATTAGTCTCGCCGGAAGCTCCGAGATTTTCCTCTACGAATTTGCTGTCGACGATCACCTCGTCCGTATAATCTTCGCTGCCCGCGTTGAACATAACTTCGCCGAGCAATTTCTCCATAATGGTATGGAGCCTTCTCGCGCCGATATTCTCCTTATTCTCATTCTCGTCAACGGCAAACTTTGCGATAAGTCCTATCGCTTCGTTTGTAAACTTAATGTTGACGTTCTCGACCTTCAAAAGCTCGATATACTGCGTTAAAATAGCGTTATCGGTAGCTTTAAGAATATCTATGAAGTCCTTCTCTGTCAGCGAATCGAGCTTGACGGTTATCGGGAATCTTCCCTGAAGCTCGGGGATAAGGTCGGATACGCTAGACACGTGGAACGCGCCCGCCGCAATGAATAGTATGTGATCCGTCTTTATCTGACCGTATTTCGTATTAACGGTAGAACCTTCGACTATCGGAAGTATATCTCTCTGGACGCCTTCTCTCGATACGTCGGGTCCGTGATTGTTTCCCTTTCCCGCTATCTTATCTATCTCGTCTATGAATATTATTCCTTCGTTCTCGGCTCTCTTGACGGCTTCCTCGTTGACGCTGTCGTTATCTATGAGTTTGTTGGCTTCCTCATCTATCAAAGCCGTCATTGCCTCTTTGACCGTGACTTTTCTCTTTTTCTTCTTATTTCCGCCGAACGCGCCGCCGAAAATGTTGCCGATATTGATCTCTACGCCCGATCCCTGTATGAGCTCTTGCGGTCTCTGATTCTCAACGAGGTCTATCTCTATCTGTATCTTGTCGAGATAACCGTTACGAAGTTCGCTGAGAGCCTGCTCTCTGAGCTCCGCGTCGGGAGTATCGGGACTCGCCGACTTTTTGAGCGGCATTATCTTCTCGAGCACCTTCCTTTCAGCAACGTCCGTAGCTTTTATATTTACTTCCTTTATCTTTTCCTCTTTTACGAGGCGAACCGATACCTCGATAAGATCCCTTATCATGGACTCGACGTCGCGTCCTACGTAACCCACTTCCGTGAACTTCGTCGCTTCGACCTTAACGAACGGAGCCTTAACTATCTTGGCAAGTCTCCTCGCGATCTCCGTCTTTCCGACGCCTGTAGGTCCCTGCATTATTATATTTTTCGGAGTTACTTCTTCGCGAAGCTCTTCCGATAACTTACTTCTTCTATATCTGTTGCGAAGAGCGACGGCGACCGCCTTCTTTGCGCTTTCCTGTCCTATAATAAATCTATTCAATTCCTGAACTATCTCTTTAGGCGTATATTCCATGTCAAACTACCTCCACCGTAATGTGATCGTTGGTAAAGACGCAAAGCTCGCCGGCTATCTCGAGCGCCTTTCTCGCTATAACGTCTGCGGTAAGCTCCGTCTCCTTAAGAAGCGCGCGCGCCGCCGCTAACGCGTAATTGCCTCCCGAACCTATGGCGCATACGCCGCCGTCGGGCTCGATTATCTCGCCGCCGCCCGATACGATGAGCATAGTCTCCTTGTCTGCTACGATCATCATAGCTTCGAGCTTTCTGCCCACTCTGTCTCCTCTCCAAAGTTCCGCAAGCTCTACAGCGCTACGCATAAGATTACCGGAAAACTTTTGGAGCATCTTTTCAAATTTCTCGCTGAGCGAAAAAGCGTCGGCAACGGAACCGGCAAAGCCTATGACCACTTTATCGTCGTATATACGCTTCACCTTGACCGCGTTAGCCTTGAATATTACGTTATCTCCGAACGTAACCTGTCCGTCTCCTGCGATCGCGATAGAATCGCCTCTCTTGACGGCGCAAATCGTTGTTCCTCTAAATTCCATTTTTCTCTCCTTGTTAAGAGCCTTACGTACTCTCACGTTTTCGTTATTATATTCTTCAAAAAATTCGATTTATACGCTTATTGACCTTGCGACCGCATACTTGCCTGTCAAAATGAAGTATCCGATCTTTCACGATAAGAAGCCGCTTTTTTCGATAAATGCCTTGATATCGTTAATGCCTCTTTCGAAATACGCTCTTTTCCTTTGCTTCTTATCTCTTATTCCTTTTATCTCAGGTAAAATCCCGAAGTTAGCGTTCATAGGCTCGAAATCTTCGCTTACGGATGCGGACACGTGCTTCATAAGTCCTCCCGAAACCGTCGTATCGGGCAAGGTAAGCATTTCGAGACCTCTTAGCTTTCTCGATAGATTGACGCCCGCTATAAGACCGCTCATCATGCTTTCGACGTATCCTTCAACGCCTGTTATCTGCCCCGCGAAAAATATATTTTCGTTATCTTTAAGACAGCCGTATCCGCAGAGAACCTTCGGAGAATTCATGAACGTATTTCTATGCATCACTCCGTAACGCAGAAATTCCGCGTTGTTGAGCCCCGGTATCATCGAAAATATTCTTTTCTGCTCCTTGAACGTTAAATTCGTCTGAAAGCCTACCAAATTATACATCGTGGCTTCGACGTTCTCCTTTCTAAGTTGCGCTACGGCGTAATATCTCTCGCCGTTATTCGGATTGGTTATGCCGACGGGTTTGAGCATCCCGAAGCGAAGAGTATCTTTTCCCCGTCTCGCCATCTCCTCTATGGGCATACAGCTCTCGAAGAGTTCGCCCTTTTCAAACTCTTTGAGAATTACTTTCTCTCCGCGTATCAATTCTTCGTAAAAGGCGTCGTACTCATCTTTCGTCATACCTGCGTTGAGATAATCGCTCGCCTCGCCTTTGTTATAACGCGATGCGGGAAACACCTTGTCGCCGTCGATAGAATCCGCCGATACTATCGGCGCTACCGCGTCGTAAAAATGCAAGTTATCCTTATCTCCCGTAATACGGTCGATCTCGTCTATAAGTCCGTCCGACGTAAGCGGTCCCGTAGCTATCACGGCAGGCTCTCCGTCTTCGATCTTCACGACCTCTTCGCCGATAATGCGAAAACCGCCGAAATCGCAGAGCGCCGCCGTCACCTTATTCGAAAACTTCTCTCTATCGACTGCAAGCGCACTGCCTGCAGGCACGGCGGACTCTTCCGCCATACGGATAAGAAGCGAATCCATCGCCTTAAGTTCGGATTTTAACATTCCCGAAGCGGAATCTTCGCTAACGCTTTTTAGCGAATTGCTGCATACGAGCTCCGCAAGATCTCCGCTACGGTGACACGGCGTCATTTTGACGGGTCTCATCTCGTATAGATCCACTTCAAAGCCTCTCTTGAGCAGTTGATAACACGCTTCCGAGCCCGCAAGTCCTCCGCCTATGACCTTAACTCTCATTTTGCCTCTTCTTCATGACCGCACGCGCGATTAATACATATATTCTTCTTTACGCCGTCCTGAACCTCTATCTTCATTATGCTGTTGCACTTAGGACAGAAATGATCCGCCGGCAACTGATTGGATATAAAGTCGCAGTTCGGATAGTTGGTGCAACCGTAGAACGGTTTCCCTCTTTTGTTTATCCTCTTGACGACTTTACCGCCGCATTTGGGACATATCGAACTCTCTTCCTCTTCGAGCGGCTTTATATTCTTGCACTTAGGATAATTGGGGCACGCGAGGAATTTTCCTCTGTAGCTCTCCTTTATCACCATCTTAGCGCCGCACTTTTCGCATACGACGTCGCTTACAACGGCTTCGCCCGTCTTGGACTTGTCTTCCACAACGGTAATATTCCCTTCGCTGTCCTCTGTAAAATGCTTGGTATTCCTGCAGTTCGGGAAGTTGGGACACGCTAAGAATTTTCCGTAACGTCCTTCTCTTATGACCATGTTAGCGCCGCACTTATCGCAAATAACGTTGCTCTCCTCTTCTTTGAGCTTCACTCTCTTGCCGTCGTTCATCGCTTTAAGGACCTTATCTATAAACGGCGGATAAAAGTCGCTTATTATGCTACGCCATTCTCTGTCGCCGTCCTCGATCTTATCGAGATCGGACTCCATCTCCGCTGTGAACTTCGCGTCCATGATGTCGGGGAAATATTTAACGAGCTGATCGGTGACTATTTCTCCGAGTTCGGTCGGTTTGATATATTTACCGTCTTTTTCGGTGTACTGTCTCTTCGATATAACCTGTATGATCGAAGAATACGTACTAGGTCTTCCTATTCCGTTATCCGTCATGCCCTTGACTAACGTCGCGTCTGAATATCTCTGCGGCGGAGTCGTGAACTTCTGCTCCGTCTTTATGTCTTCAAGGAAAAGTTTTTCGCTCTCCTCGAAGTTAGGAAGCGTATTGACGTCGTCTTTCTTGTCCTCTTCGCTTTCCTTACCGTATACTTTCGTAAAGCCCGCGAATTTCAAAGTCCTTCCCTTTAACTGAAAACCGTAGTCTCTGTCGCTCTTCGATACGATATGCACGGCAAGAGTATCGTAGAGAGCCTCCGTCATCTGGCTTGCGAGGAATCTCTCGTATACGAGCTTGTAGAGTCTGTACTGGTTCCTGTCGAGTTTGTCCTTAAGCGATTCGGGAGTGCGTCTTATATCGATAGGTCTTATCGCTTCGTGCGCGTCCTGCGCAGACTTTGCCGTCGCGTAATTGTTCGGCTTATTGGGAGCGTATTCTCCGCCGTAAGTCTCTTTGATATATTCGATAGCTTCCTTTTGCGCGTCGTCGGATATTCTGACGCTGTCCGTTCTGATATACGTTACGAGCGCTATATGTCCTTCGCCCTTTATATCGATACCCTCGTAGAGCTGCTGAGCGTACTTCATTGTGTCGGGCGCTGAAAAATTGAGCTTATTCGACGCGTCCTGTTGCATCGTCGACGTAGTAAACGGCGGATTGGGTCTCGACTTAGACGTGTCTCTCTTTACGTTATCGACGCTAAAGTTGCCCTGTTTTATCTTTTCAACGAGCTCTTTACAACTCTTTTCGTCCTTTACCGTCGTCTTCTTGCCGTCGATGTCGGCAAACGCAGCCTTATAATTCTTCTTATCTCCCTCTTTTTTGAGCAATATAGCGGAAATATTCCAACTCTCTTTCGGAACGAACGAACGAATTTCGCGTTCTCGGTCCACTATCATCTTGAGCGCGACGGACTGCACGCGTCCGCCCGAAAGTCCTTTCTTTATCTTATTGGAAAGAATAGGAGAGACCTTATAACCGACGAGCCTGTCGAGGACTCTTCTTGCCTGCTGAGCGTTGACAAGGTTGAGGTTCAAAGAACGCGGCGAATTGATAGCTTTCGTCACCGCCTTTTTGGATATTTCATTGAACTCTATGCGAATATTGTCTTCTTTAAGTCCCAGCACGTTCTTAAGGTGCCAAGATATAGCTTCACCCTCTCTATCGGGGTCGGTCGCGAGATAGACTTTCTTAGCCTTCTCTACCTTGCTCTTCATCTGTTTGATGACTCTCTCCTTGTCGGCGTTGACAACGTACTCCGGCTCGAAATTATGCTCGACGTCGATGCCGAGGCTTCTCTCGGGCAAATCGCTGACGTGTCCGCCTGAAGCTATTACTTCATATCCCGAACCGAGATACTTCGCAATGGTCTTTGCTTTTTTTGGAGACTCAACAATTACTAGATCCATTCTTTACTCCTTATATCTATTCCTTTTACTTACTTTCCGTAATAATTTCCCGATAATTTTTTTATCAGTCCGAGCAGCTCGAGCTTTGAAAGAAGCGCCACGAGGCTGCTGACTCCTATACCGGAAAACTCTATGATTTCATCAAAATGCCTGTCTTCGCTCTTAACGAACTCCATTATCCTTTCTTCGAGAACGTCAAGTTTCATCTGCGGAGGTCTTGCGTCTCTTTCCTTAACGCCGTAATCCGCCAGTATATGATTGGGTTCGGTGACCATAGCGCCTTGCAGTTCTCTGAGCGCTTCGTTGCTTCCCGCGCTCTTAGGCGAATCTACGTTTCCCGGAACAATATATACGTTCCTGTTCTCTTCGACAGCGTATCTCAAAGTGATAAGCGAACCGCTCTTTCTGCCCGCTTCAGTTATCAGTATTCCCCGAGACATACCGCTTATAATCCTGTTCCTTTCGGGAAATCTGTGAGGATACGGTATCGCGCCGAGCGGATATTCGCTAATGACGGCGCCGTTTGAACATATGCTGTCCATGAGCGAATGATTCTCGGGCGGATAACATCTGTCGAGCCCGTTAGCAACTACCGCGACAGTGACCTTGTCTTCGCCGATCGCGCTCCTGTGAGCGACGGTATCTATGCCGCGCGCAAGTCCGCTGACGATAGTTATATCGGCGTGAACTATCTCTCGTACGAAATTTTCCGTTACGCTCTTACCGTAACGCGACGGAGTTCTGCTTCCTACGACTCCCAGCGTATCGGTACTTTTCAGCGCGTTCAGGTTTCCTTTTGCGAATATTGCGATCGGAGCGTCGCTTATATCTCTTAAAAGCGGCGGATAATTCTCCGACTCTTCGCTGACGATCGCGACGCCTGCCTTCCTTAGTTCCTCTATCTTTTTATCAATATAATTATCATCGCGAGTGATACTGAGCTTTGCAAAACCGCTCTCGCCCAACGTGTCTATGACCTCTTTCGCATGATCGGGAAATCCGTTATACAGCGATTCGATCCCGCCGACGTACTCTATAAGCCTTCGCTTCTTCCCCACGCTCGCGTTGTCCGCAAGCTGAAGCCAAAGATACGCTCTGTCTTTAACGTTCATATCGCTCATTCCCAGTACTTCCTGTCAAGCGAGCGGTATTGTACCGCTTCCGCGATATGCTCTACGCATATATTTTCTTCTCCCGAAAGATCGGCAATAGTTCTCGCTACCTTTAATATCCTCGTACCGGCTCTAGCCGAAAGCGCAAGTTTTTTGAACGCGTTCTCGAGAACGCTCTCGCCTACGGCGTCAAGTCTGCAATACTTCTTCATCATAGAGTTGCACATCTGAGAATTGGTGTATATGCCGCTTCCTTTGTATCTAGATAACTGAATATCTCTCGCTCTTACGATACGCTCTCTGATCTTTTCGGAAGACTCTTCCTCTTCTTTTGAACGCAGCTCTTTATACTCGACGCTGTCGACTTCGACCTGAAGGTCTATTCTGTCGAGAAGCGGCCCCGATAACTTCGAAATGTATCTATGGATCTCATTCGGAGTACATCTGCACGGAGTGTCTTGATTTTTCGAACCGAAGTTTCCGCACGGACAGGGATTCATACTCGCTATCAGCATAAAATGCGAAGGATATTCCAGCGTCATCTTCGCCCTCGATATCGTCACTATGCCGTCTTCGAGCGGCTGACGCAACGTCTCTAACGTCTTTCGGTTATACTCTGGCATCTCGTCCAAGAACAAAACGCCGTTATGAGCAAGACTTATCTCTCCCGGTTTGCAGTTGGCTCCGCCGCCCGTGAGCGAAGGCACCGTCGCCGTATGATGCGGCGTTCTGAACGGTCTCGTCTTCACTATCCCGACGCTAGGGTCGAGTATTCCCGCTATCGAGTGTATCTTAGTTACCTCTACGGCTTCTTCGTAAGTCATAGGCGGCATTATCGAAGGCACGCACTTTGCAAGCATCGTCTTTCCTGCGCCCGGTGGTCCTATCATAATGACATTGTGTCCGCCTGCGACGGCTATTTCCAAAGCCCGTTTCGCTATTCTCTGCCCCTTGACCTCCGAAAAGTCAAGATTGTAGCGGTTATATGCCGCGTCGCTTGAAAAACCTACGCGACGTATCGGCTCGAGAGTATCGGTATCCTTAAGAAACTCCACGGTTTCCGCGAGAGTCTTTACCGCATACGCCTCTATTCCGTCTATATACGCCGCTTCGTTACGGTTGCCGTCGGGTATGATGAACTTCTTATGACCCGATTGCATTCCCGCTATGAGAAGAGGCATAATGCCGTTGATCTTCCTTACGCCGCCGTCGAGCGAAAGCTCTCCGAGAATAATATAATCTTTGTAGACGCAAGTCTCGAACCCGTCGTTCGCGGCAATGATCCCCACCGCTATAGGAAGATCGTAGTTAGCGCCTTCCTTTTTCGTATCGGCGGGAGCAAGATTGATCGTTATGCGTTTTATCGGATATTCGAGACGGCTGTTCTTTATAGCGGAACGTATCCTTTCTCTCGACTCCTTGATAGCCGTATCGGGAAGTCCGACCGTCTCGTACGACGGTACGCCCAAATTGATATCAATCTCGATATCCACGGGATAGCCGTTGATACCGTCAAGCGCAAAACTCTTTACCTTCGATAGCATATCTTCTCCTTATCTTTTGCCCCTGTCTTCCGCATGCGTATGCGGAATCTTTTGTAAATCTTCAAACTTATCGGCGGATAGACGTTAGCATAGCGCCTTTAAGTTCGATCGGAACGCGACCCTTTTCGATATATAACATGAGTCGCGCCGCTGAATTTTATTTATCGTTTGTATCGCGTCGTTTTTAACTCACGCTTCGGAAGAAGCGTCGGCTTTTCTCTTCTTCAGTTCTGCAAATCTCGTCTTGTACTCGTCTATAAGTTTTCCCTCAAGCGGATACATATCATAGCTCCTTCCTCTGAAACATACGTCAAATACGACGTATGCGAAGTAGCCTGTGAACAGAACGGCGACTATGCTCATAAATATGAACGCTCCGTCCGTCTTTGCAAAGTCTACTACGTAGGAGTTGAGCTGATTGGTGATAAAACCTGAATTGCTCATAATAAGCGACGTATTGATATACGATATTGCCGAGAAACCGCCAAAGAGTACGAACGCTCTCTTGGAGTTAGACATAACTGCGTATACGAACAGTATCGCGATGCCGAGTATCATAGTCTCAACGCTGCCTCTTATGCCGAGCGTAGACACGGCGATCAGCGTGAACGCCGACATCAGAAGTATATTGAGCCTGTTTCTGTTCTTGAAATAGCATAGCGCGGTGAACGCAAATACCGCAACGACGAAGATATACGTGAGAACGTTGAGCGCAAGATGAGCCTCGACGTTATTGAGCGCGAATATTCCGTAAAGATTGAACGCGTTCGACGTGTACGTATTGTTCGCCGTAAGATCTTTGAACATCTGCTCGAATACCGCGAACGGATGACCGCCCGACATCATATTGAGCATAAACGTAATGCTGAGACAATAGAACGCAATGAAGCATACGAGCGACGTTACGCCTATCTTGATACGGCTGTCCTTATTCTTAATCAACGCGTTGATATAGAACGCGAGAACGAGCGGAAGAAGCAGTATCGCAATATTCCCGAACATCAGCGCGAAAGTATAAAGTACTCCCACCCCGATATAGTTCTTATTGAGCATGCTGATGTACATCGCTATAACGAAACATGCTACCACGGATATTTCCATACCCCAACCTGTCGACGCCATGATGACCGAAGGCATTACGGCGTATATACCCGCCATAATCGCGGCGGCGTGCTCGCTTCTCGACTTTGCGACAGCCATGTATATGAGATATACGGCGATGATATCGGCAAGTATGAACGGAAGTCTTATGAGTATCGTCATACCGTCGCCGCCTATATTGAGCAGTTTCGAAATACCGAAGAGCGCCCAAAGCATATACATCATACCTGTCGGCATCGTAGTCTCGGTGCTTGCTATGAATCCGCTTGCGCCCGATTCGCCGAACGCGATGATATTCTGAACGAGAGCGTTGATGCCTTCCGCCATTCCGTCGGAAAAGAGCGCGATAAGAAATCTTATTATGAACGCTACTACCATAACGTAGACAAAGAGCGCCGTCGGAGAGAATATCTTCTTATCGGTAAGGCTCGTCTTGTTAAGACTCTTTCTGTACAGATATATCGCTAACGCTACTATCGCCAATGAAAGTATCGCGCCGATAACTACCGCGGCGGTGCTTCCTGCCGTTGCAAGCGAATATTTATCCGAACCCGACGATCCGTACTTGACCGTGGCTACCGAAACTCCGCTCGGAACTTCGTCGACCTCTTCGACCTTAACGTTGTCAAAATAAGCCGTACCCTTAGCTTTTCCTACGTCCTCGTGTCCGATACCTACGGCAAGAGTGAGCGTTCTGCCCGTCGCGAGAGTGAAATACCCCTCGAGATGAGCCCACTGTCCGTTGGTGCTGTTGACCTGCTCTACCGCAAAGTCCTTATCTTCGATAAAACCGACGAACGCGCCTCTCATCTTCTTTCCCGACTCGCCGCTTATCTTCGACGTCGTCTTGATATCGACGCTGAGCTTATAGGTCTTGCCCTGCTTCAGCTTGATATTCTGATAAAGATAATTGACGCCGGTCGACGAGACCGTAAGTTTGAGATAATCGCCCTTATCCTTGTCCTGATCCGACGAATTCGCCGGTACTCTTGCGAAATTGGTCGCAGTACCGAAAACTTGCCAATCCGAAAAAGCGCTCTTGTCCGAATCGTACGATGAAAAATCGCCGTTGACGATATTCGAATTCGCGCCGCTGCATCCAGCGAACACAAAGATAAGCGCTAATGCCAATACTAAAACTGCCAGAAATCTTTTCTTCATAAAGAACCCCGCGATTTGAATTATAATTATGTATTTTCTATTGTATATAATTTTTGCCTGTTTGACAAGTCTTTATTTCATTTTTTTTATTTTATTTATACATTTATATTTATTATCAATATTATGCTGAATAATCAAAACCGAAAATGAGAAAAAAACAAGCCTGAAACGGCATAAAAAAAGACGCAACGATCGTTGCGTCTTTTATGCGCTTATTTTACTTAACTTCTTTAAGTCTTGCTGCCTTACCGACTCTGCCTCTGATGTAGTAGAGTTTAGCCCTTCTGACTTTACCGTGACGGATGACCTCGATACGGTCGATCTTCGGCGAGTGAAGCGGGAAAGTTCTCTCAACGCCGATACCGAACGAAATTCTTCTTACGGTAAAGGTCTCTCTGATGCTTCCGTTCTTCTTCGCTATAACGAGTCCCTCGAACGCCTGCACTCTCTCTCTGTTACCCTCGATGATCTTATAGAAAACCTTAACGGTATCTCCTATCTTGATCGCGGGAAGGTCGCTACGCATACCTTCTTTTTCTACAATATCCAAAATGTTGCTCATCTTTGACTTATCCTCCTAATAATACTAAGTGTTCGTGCAATGGTCTTTCAATCGAGAGGAACACCCGAAGTCATAGGCTAAGTCTATCATAATCTTTGATACTTTGCAAGCGAAAATCTTGAGATTTATAATAAAAAATGCGATTTTACGAAAATATTTTGCGTTTTCGTTTTTTATGCTCGAAAAACCGACGTTTTTAGGCGAATTATCCCAAAATATGCAATACGTTATCGGCGTTTCTTTTTTTGCGTTATTAAAATTCAAATATCTTATCGTTAATTTCGCTTATCTTTTCTAGCGTTATAAGCGTATTTTTCCGTAATAAAAATCAATATCCGAACTTTGAAGAAAAACGCGCCGTTACCGCGTCGAAAGCGTTCTCGATATGCTCGATATCGTCGCGTAAAACGGCGATAACGTCGAATCTGATGGCGCGCCGCGTCAGCTTTTTCTTTACGATATAGTAATTTGCCGCCGATATTATCTTTCTTTGTTTCTCTCTCGTAACCGCTTCAACGGGCATTCCGAAGCGAGTATTTTTTCTTGCCTTGATCTCTACGAACACAACGGTTTCGCCTTTCTCTGCTATAACGTCTATTTCGCCGAACTTCGTCGAGTAATTTCTTTCGAGTATATCATATCCCTTGCTCCTAAGATACTCGACAGCCGTATGTTCGCCTAGAAGCCCTTCTCTTCTGTTATTCATTATTCTTCACGTCTCCGACAAATTACACGAAATTCTTGATAAACGTCCTTCTATGTATGGGACACGGTCCGTATTTCTTTATCGCATCTATATGAGCCGCCGTACCGTAACCTTTGTTTTTCGCAAATTCATACATAGGATATATCTCGTCGTACTCTCGCATCAGTCTGTCTCTTGTGACCTTAGCCAATATCGAAGCCGCGCCTATAGAGTAGCTGAGAGCGTCTCCTTTGACGAGATATTCGACGCGTCTTTCCGTCGCTAAACGTATATTGTTACCATCGACCAAGAACAGATCGCACTTCGTCTCGATCTCCTCTATCGCTCTTACCATACCGAGTTTAGTAGCGTTCAAAATATTACATTCGTCAATAATATCGCGCTCTACCGATTCGATCTTATATTCGACAGCTTCGCTCTTTATTATCTCGAAGAGTTCCTCGCGTCTTTTTTCCGAGATCTTCTTACTGTCTTTGATACCGCCGATAAAATCCGTATGCGGCATAACGACCGACGCGACGACAACCGGACCTGCAAGCGGACCTCTTCCCACTTCGTCAACGCCTGCGAGAGCGGTAACGTTATTCGAGTTCATATAGTTTATTTCCCAATCGAAATTCTCTCTTGATTCTTTTCTCATCGGTATCGTCTCCGTTCTAATATATTTATCTATATGAATAACTTATCAATCGGCAGGAGGAAACTCCAACATCACTTTTCCGAGCTTCTGCTTCCTGAAATCATCCGCTACAGCTCTCGCGCTGCGCTCTACGTCGATCACTCCGCCAGAAAGCATATAACCGCGTTTCTTGCCGATCTCACTCAAAATGTCCTCAATTTTAGACTCCGATAGTTCCAAATTATAGCGATTTTCAAAATAATCTGCGTGATTTTCTCTATAAAATTCTATTATTTCGCCCGCAAGCTCCTCTACATTCAAAACGTCGTCCTTAATGCTCCCGACAAATGCCAGATGCTTGGCGTATTCGTTGACTTCGAACTTAGGCCACACCGTTCCCGGCGTATCCAAGAGCTCGACGCCGCTTCCGAGAGTGACCCACTGCTTGCCTCTCGTAACGCCCGGACGATCTCCCGTTACGGTTCTTTTTACGCCGCAGAGCGAGTTGATAAGAGTGGATTTACCGGAGTTCGGAACGCCAATCACCATAGCTCTTACGCTCTTCTTGACGCCCTTTGCCCTGTAACGCTCTATCATATCTCTGTTGATATTTTTCAGCGCTTCTACTATCCTGCTCCTGTCCTTTCCGCTCAAACTGCTCGTCATGATGAATGAGTACTTCTTGTCTCTGAAATACTTCGCCCATCTGTCGGCGTCGCTCTTTTCCACAAGATCGCACTTGTTGACGATATAGAGAACTGTTTTATTATTGATGAGTTTCGTAAAGGACGGATTGAACGAGGCGGATATACATCTCGCGTCAAGCACATAAATAACGCTATCCACCAGCTTGACGTTCTCCTCCATCATTCTAAGCGCCTTCGTCATATGTCCGGGGAACCACTGGATATACATTACTATTCGTCCTCCTTTATGAGATCGGGGCGTCTCTCTTTAGTAATCCTCACTTGCTCGTTATAACGCCATTTCGCAATTTCTGCATGATTGCCCGAAAGTAGCACGTCGGGAACGCTTAGTCCCATATACTCCTGAGGTCTCGTATATTGCGGATATTCCAAAAGCCCCGAAGCGAAACTCTCCTCGCTCGTCGACTCGTCGCTGCCGAGAACGCCCTTTATATATCTCGATACGGCGTTGATCGCGACCATACACGGCAATTCGCCGCCCGTCAATACGTAATCGCCTATCGAGAGCTCCTCGTCTATATCAAGTTCGATGATCCTCTCGTCTATTCCCTCGTAACTTCCGCACAAAAACAATATATTCTCCTCTTTAGCGTAATTCTCGACAAGTTCCTGCGAAAGCGTCTTTCCCTTCGGAGACATATATATCCTCCTGCACTTATGCTCGCCGTCTACGGCGTTTATCGCGCTGTGAATAGGATCGGGAGTCATGACCATCCCTGCGCCGCCTCCAAACGGCGAATCGTCGCATTTTTTATGCTTGTCCTTAGAATAATTGCGGATATTGGTAACATTTACGGTAAATATCTCCTTTTCGAGAGCTTTCCCTACAACGCCGCTCTTTAACGCCTCGAACATCTCCGGAAATAGCGTGAGTACCTCAATCTTCATACAATGCTATCTCCTCGAATCTCTTTTTATCAAGCGTCATCTTTCTATTTTCTATATCTACCGAAATTATCGCGTCCTTGAGCGCGGGGAAAACTACGCTTTTGCCGTCTTTTCCTTTAACTGTATACACGTCTGCCGAACCGCTCTGCGCGATATCTACGAGTTTTCCGACGGTATCGCCCTCAATCACTACGTCGATACCCATAAGATCGACTATAAAGTAACGTCCTTTCGGCGGCTTTACGGCGTTCTCTCGCGTGACCGATATTTTCTTTCCGCGTAAAAGCTCGGCGGCGTTCCTGTCGTCGACTCCCTTTATCGTTATAAAAACTCCGTTGGGACTGACCCTTGCCGACGTCACGTCACGCGTTTCGCCGTCTATAACGACGCTCTTCAATTTCAAAAAACGTTCTTCGTTGTCAGTCATAGGCATTATTTTCAGTTCGCCTTTAACGCCCTGCGCCTTGACTATCTCTCCGATAACTATCATAAAGATCCCTCGCTGTTAAAAAAATTCTCAAACGGACAAAGAGTCCGCTTGAGAATATCTTAATTTATTTCTCGTTGATCTCGACGGAATATTTGACGTTTTCCTTTATACCGCCGGCCTTGACCACGGTTCTTATCGCCTTAGCTATTCTGCCCTGTTTGCCGATGATCTTGCCGATCTCTTCTTTCTCTGCGTTTATGTTGATAACGACGGTGTCATTATCCTTCTCGGTCGTAACTTCGACCTTTGTCGGATCGTCTACGAGGTTTTCAACGATATATTTAACTAACTCTTGCATTTTTCACCTTATTACTTCTCAATGATACCCGACTTCTTAAGAAGATCGCGAACCGTATCCGTAGGCTGAGCGCCGTTCTGAAGCCACTTGAGCGCCTTCTCGCTGTCAATCTTGATGTCCGCCGGCTCAGTCTTGGGATTATAGTAACCGATGCTCTCGATATACTGTCCGTCTCTTGCCTTTCTTGCGTCCATAGCTACTATGCGGTAAAACGGATTCTTCTTTGCTCCCATTCTTGTAAGTCTCAACTTAACTGCCATTTGTATTTCCTCCGAAAATATATTAATAATTTATTTTTTATTTATTTGCCGTAAGGCATTTTTTCTTTTTTGTCTGCGGTCATGACCGAAATATCGAAATTCGCTATACATATGCGTTATTTTCATCTAAACGCTATGCCGCGAACTTGGTCTTAGAACGGCAATCTTCCGCCGAATTTCTTTCCCGACGAGAATTTCTTCATCATGTCCTTAGTCTGTTCGTACTGTTTTAGAAGCTGATTGATCTCTTGTATCGAAGTGCCGCTTCCCGCCGCTATACGCTTTTTGTGCGTAGACTTGATGATCTCGGGATTACGTCTCTCCTTCTTGGTCATAGACTGTATTATCGCCTTCATATGAAGTATCTTGTTCTCGTCTACGTCTATATCCTGTCCCTTCATCTTATTAGAAAGTCCCGGAATCATGGAGAGCATATCCTTCATATTGCCCATGCTCTTCATCTTCTCAAACTGCATAAGATAATCGTCGAGAGTGAACGACGCCTCTTTGAACTTCTTCTGAAGATTTCTCGCCTCTTCTTCCGAGAACGCGTTCTGCGCCTTTTCGATGAGCGTAAGCACGTCGCCCATTCCCAGTATCCTCGAAGCCATTCTCTCGGGGTGGAACGGTTCTACATCTCCTATCTTCTCGCCCGTACCGCTGAACTTTATCGGTTTTCCGGTTACCGCGCGAATCGAAAGAGCCGCGCCGCCTCGAGTATCGCCGTCGAGTTTCGTAAGAATAACGCCTGTGATGTCGAGAAGTTTATTAAACGTATCGGCGACGTTGACCGCGTCCTGTCCCGTCATAGCGTCGACTACGAGAAGTATCTCGGTAGGCTCGAGAAACGCCTTTAACTCCTTAAGCTCGTTCATCAGCTTCTCGTCGATATGCAAACGTCCCGCGGTATCGACTATGACAGTATCGAGATTGAGTCTCTCGGCTTCCTTAAGCGCTTCTTTAACTATCTTTACGGGAGAGATCTGTCCCATTTGGAATACGGGAACGTCCGCGTTCTTTCCCACGACTTCGAGCTGCTTTATCGCCGCAGGTCTATATATGTCGCACGCTACGAGCATAGGTCTCTTTCCCTGACGCTTCAGCATATACGACAGCTTTCCGCACATCGTCGTCTTACCCGCGCCCTGAAGTCCGCACATCATTATGACCGTAGGCGGCTTATCCGAAACTTTGAGCTTCGTATGCGTTGAACCCATAAGTTCGATGAGTTCGTCGTTGACTACTTTTATTACCTGCTGAGCCGGCGTCAAACTATTAAGAATATCCTCTCCGACAGCTTTTTCGCTGACTTTTTGTATGAACGACTTGACGACCGCGAGATTAACGTCCGCTTCGAGAAGCGCTATCCTCACCTCGCGCATAGCTTGCTTTACTTCAAGCTCCGTAAGTTTTCCCTTATTCTTGAGTTTCGAGAAGATGTGCGACAGTCTGTCGCTCAGTCCGCTGAATGCTCCCATATTATTCTCCCTCCTCTTCCCGTATGAGCGTATCTATACGGCTCCTTACGCTCTCGTCGGAAACAAGCGACGCTATTTCCTTTAGCTCTTTTACCAGTCTCGAACCCCTTTTCGCAAGCGAAAGTTTGCTCTCGAGTTCGTTAAGCGTCTTTTCTCCCCTTACTATCGCGTCGCGTACAGCCTGTCTCGAAATGCCGTATTCCTCGGCTATCTCGTTGAGCGACACGTCGCAATCGTAATAGAGTCTTATCATATCGCGTTGATGTTCGGTAAGAAGATTGCCGTAATAGTCGTTAAGCAAACTCACGTTATATCTCTCGTCTGCTCCCACGTCTTACCTCCGCGCATCAATGTTGTAAAGGTATAAACCTTGCTGTAAAGGCTATGACCTTTACAGCTATTCTATATCATTCTACCCGTTTTGTCAACCGTAAAACGTAAATTTAATAGATAAAATATAAAAATTTTTATGATAAACTTAAAATCAGCGACGATAGCGCATATAAACGGTTTTCTTGCTTTTATAAAAGCGAAAATCAATATTTTATGATACTGAAATGCAAATCTCATCTATGAAAAACATTTTTTCGGAAAAATATAAAATTTATAAATACGATACAAAATCAATAAGTACGATAAAGACAGCCGACGTCTTATCTGCTGTCTTCATCTCTTATAAATAATTGTTTGCTATACCGACTTGTCGGCTTTCTTACTTTTCTTCCTTCTCTTTAGGCAAGACGCCGTCCGTTAAAGTCTCAGACTTTTCAACGTCTGCGATGGAAGCATCCGCCGCTTTTTTTGCGCCGACGTTCGAAAACTCGCCTATATTCATAACTTCGACTTTTCCGCATGCCGCGCTATGTGGACATCCTATACAGCCTGTCGCGCACTTCTTTTTCTTCTTTTCCGAAAGAATTATCTTAACCGCTATGAGTACGCCTACGAGAACTATCAATACCGTGAGAATACTCCAAAACGCCGCCGCGTTTACCGTCGCAAGTCTTCCCATCTGATAGAATACCAACGCTACGATATAACTTGTAACGATCTGTACTCCGAGCGCTATAAAACCTTTCTTAACGCTGCCAAGCTCTCTGAACGTCGCGGAAATACCCGCAAGACACGTACTGAAAAGAAGATTGAACACCATAAAAGAATATCCCGACGCCGCGGTAAAGTACTCGGAAGCGTTCGCCGAAGTTATGCCGAGTATCTCCATTGTGGTAATTACGACCTCTTTTGCCGTAACTCCGGTTATACTGCTGACCGCAAGTTCCCACCGTCCGAATCCCAGCGGGATAAATATCGGAGCTATGACTTTGCCGATGCTTGCGAGTATGCTTTCTCCGGCATCTACCATCTTGAAGCTAAACGAGAAGGTCTGAAGGAACCATAATATTATAGACGCTATGAATATTATAGTTCCCGCCTTTATCAGGAACGCTTTTCCTCTCTCCCACATATCGAATAAGACGTTACGGGGTTTCGGGACTCTGTAAGGCGGCAATTCTATCACGAACGTATCGTCTGCCGTTACTTTAGAACGCGATACGAGTTTCGCTATATACGCTACCCCTATGGCGACAAGTATGCCCACAAAATACATAGACGTAGCCGCAAGCGCGTTGCCTCCGAAAATCGTCGCGGTAAAGAACGAGAACATTGCCAGTTTTGCCGAACACGGAACGAACGGAGCTATCATTATCGTTGCATTACGCTCCTTTTCGTTCTTTATGACCCTCGCTCCCATTATCGCGGGAACGGTACAGCCGCAACCTATTATGAGCGGAATGAACGACTTTCCCGAAAGCCCCAGTCCTCTGAATATTCTGTCCATAATGAACGCTACTCTCGACATATATCCGCACGCCTCGAGTATAGATATCATACCGAAAAGTATCATTATCTGCGGAACGTACTGCACTACCGAGCCTACTCCGCCTATTATTCCGTCGACAACGAGCGAAGACGACCACGCGGGCGCGTTCTTCATAAGATCGGATACGCCGTCTTGGATCGACGTTATTATCCAGTTCATTCCCTGAACGGTAAGGTCTCCTATAGTCTGTATAGATATGAAAAACACAAGGAACATAACGAGCGCGAATATCGGAAACGCAAGCCACTTGTTCGTAACTATCTTATCTATCTTATCGGATATATTCGGCTTCTCCACCGAAACAGTCTTCACAACGCTGTCCACTATATCGCTTATGTCGTTATATCTCATAGTCGCTATTATCGAATCGGAACGCATCGCGTACTTTTCCTCAAGCGGTTTGACTAAGCTCTCGATAGCGAGTTGCTCTTCCTTGGAAAAAGCGTGCTTTTCATACTCCACTTTGTCCTTTTCGAATAGCTTTATCATATGCCATCTTCTGTGATTGTCGTCGAAATGAACGCCGTGTCTCTCCTCTATCGAACCGATAGCAGCTTCAACGTCGTCGGAAAACGTATATTTCCTGTTCATCGGAACCTTTCCCCGCATATTTTCGCAGGCTTGCATCAGTTCGTCGAGCCCCTTCTTCTTGAGCGCCGATATCTCGACTACAGGCACGTTAAACTCGTTCGATAATAACAGCGTATCTACGTCGATACCCTTTTTCTCCGCCTCGTCCTTCATATTGAGCGCTATAACGATATTGACGTCGAGAGCCATGAGCTGAGTCGTAAGATACAGATTTCTCTCAAGATTTGTCGAATCGACTACGTTTATTATCATATCGGGCTTTTCGTCGATTATGTAGTTTCTCGAAATAACTTCCTCAACGCTGAGCGGAGTCAGCGAATAGATACCGGGAAGATCTATTATCTCTACGCTCTTATCCTTATGATACCTTCCGCTCTTATGCTCTATAGTAACGCCCGGCCAGTTGCCGATGTGCTGATTTGATTTTGTCAGCTCGTTAAAAAGCGTCGTCTTTCCCGAGTTAGGGTTCCCGACAAGCGCGAGCGTATATCTTTTCTCCGTTTCGAATATTTTTTTCTTCACTTTCTTTTCCTTACAACATCTTGCCATTACCTATCACTCCTTTTCGACGAATATCTTATCAGCGTCTCCCGTTCTTATACAGAGACTGTATCCTCTCGTCGTTATCTCGAGCGGATCGCCGAGCGGCGCTCTTTTCTTGACAGTGACCCTTGCTCCTTCCGTAAGTCCCATTTCATTGATTCGAATAAGAGCGTCGCCGTCTATATTTACCTTCTTTATGATACCGCTTTCGCCTACTTTCAACTTAGCAACAGTGATCATACTACCTCCGAATATCTTCATATTCCACAATTTTCAATAGCTGAACGTTCAAAACAAAAATTATGGTTTTTCCTCATTTTCAGCTACATTCTAACACTGTGAAAAAACGTTGTCAAGCATTTGTTAGCATTTGCTAACATTTTTTTTTGAAAATTTTTTTATCGACGTTTTTTCGATTCCTCGCGTTTATTTATTAAAACGAATATACGACTCAAAATCAATAGGCATATAATATATTTTTATAATATAAATAAACCTTATAACTCACGCGGAACGTCGCCGAATCAAATCAACCGAAACGTAAATTTTATTCTCTGCGTAGTCTCCATTAAATATTATATTAACGTCAGCCGTACTATATGAACGTATGACCGTCTAACGCTAAGCCCGCTCGATATACGACCTATCGACTATATTCCGCGTTCCCATTCAATAACGGATACCACAAAAATCATGAAAATCTTTAGATAAGTATAAATGCAAATAAAATAAAATAAAATAAAGATATACGCCTGATAATCTCGGCGTATATCGATGATTTCAAATAATATTAACGTCTCGGCGTTACGAGAGATATCTTGCGTCTGCGACGCTTTTCGTCATACCATCTTCGCTCTCAGTTCGTCTTCGGAAAGCGGAGATAGTTTTGCAAGCGGAACGTCGAGTACAGTCACACAACCGCTCTTTCCTTCTTTATTGAGTCTGTATACCGCTCTCGCGTAAGCGACGAGAACGCTCGATGTAAACTCGGGATTGCTGTCAAGGGTGAGCTTCAGTTCGAGAACGTGATCCATATCGCTATAAGTATTGCCGCTCCTTATTACCATACCGCCGTGAGGGATACCGCTGTGGTCTCTATCGAGCTCTTCCTTGGAAATGAAATGCACCGTCGTATCGTAATCGGCAAAATAGTTGGGCATATTGACTATCTCGCTCTCTATTCTCTTGAGATCCGCGCCCTCTTTTGCGACTACGAAGCACTCTCTCGTGTGCTTCTCTCTCGTCGTAAGCTCGGGGTTAAGACCGCTCCTTACCTTTTCGACAGCGCTCTCCACAGGGATCGTATACTGTCTCGCGTCGACTACTCCGTCGATGCGTCTTATCGCGTCGGAATGCCCCTGCGATACGCCCTTTCCCCAGAACGTATAATCTTTGCCGTTAGGCAAAACGGAGTTGAAGAGCACTCTCGCGATAGAGAAAAGCCCCGGATCCCAACCTATTGAAATGGCGCCGAGACGTCCGCTCTCCTTACCTACCTTATCCATATTTGAAAAATGCTCGGGTATTCTCGCATGCGTATCGAACGAATCGACGGTATTGAAATTCTTCAGTATTTCGACGCCCTGCTTCGGAAGGTCTGTCGCCGAACCGCCGCAAAGTATCATAACGTCTATCTTTCCGATATAATCGGCAAGTTTATCTACGTTTAGCGCTTCGCCGCTCTTCGTGATAACTCCCTTACGTCTCGTGAATATTCCAACGAGCTCCATATCGCTCATATTTCCGAGAGCAAGCTCGACGCCTCTGCCGAGATTGCCGTAACCTAATATACCAACTCTTATCTTACTCATTATATACCTCTTGAAAAGATACAGATTGACGTAAATCGTTTAAGCGTCCTCTTTTCGTAATTAATTATGCCACAATCGTCATAAACAGACAAGCGATTTAGCAAAATCCGCAGGAAGCATTTCTTATTATCGATATAACTCTTCCTTATCGGTAATACCAAAACGAAAGCCGTCAAGCGGACTCATTTCAGCGAAAGGTCTTGAGTGAGCATAGCGTGAGATACTACTATAAGACACGAAGTGTACCGTATGTCGGCGATAAGGCTAGGTCTCTCCACGATATCCCCGCCCAAATTCTCAAGAACTCCTTCTACGGACTTTAGTTGAACTTTCACTTTTATAATATTGATATCGTTAGTCTCGTTATCGCAATTCGCGTTAAACTCCACCGATATATTGTTCATCTTTTTATAAAGTCCGATGATACGCGATTTCGCCATGCTCTCGTCTATGCGTTTATTCGCAAGATCGAGCCCTATAGTATAAAGCTCCATATATACGTCGTCGATATACTTTAACGTATTCTTAACGACGTTCCTTGTGCTAGATGGAAATTTCGAATAATCGACGTCCTTTATCTCTACCGAGTATACTCTTGCGTCTTCGCCGTCTAGCTTGAGAGATCTCGCGATGCTCTCGGCATCGCTCTTCGACGAATACATTTCGGCAAGCACTCTGTATCCGTTATCGTTGACCACGTACCCCGCTCCGCCCCTTGCCCTCAGGGTGTTCGCGTATACCCGCGCGCTGTCGATATCTTGGAACGTTCGACATTCGACGGCGTAATATACGTTATTCACGCGGCTCTCATTCGTAAGTATCGTCTGCAATTCGTCCAACACATAACCGCCCGTAAGGCTGTCCGCTACAAGTATCGTCACAAAAAAACACAGCAATATGGCGCATATTACGATAAACGTCCGCTTGAAAGGAACTTTTTTTTTAATCCTGCCACCTTTTTTCATCCGAAGAGGTTTTTTCCCCTTCGGCGCGTATTCGGGAGTCCAGTCGGAAACGTCTCTTTCTCCCGTAGCGGCGTTATCTTCGTCAGAATAGTACCTGCGATAGCCCTCGCCTCTATCTTCTCTATCATAGTCGTCGAAGTCGTCCTCTCTGTAATTTTTCCAATAATACGAGCTGTAATCAATACGGTTATTCTTCATTTTACCTCTATATCCACTCAACGGTATAAATATATATCAAGTATAGTGTTATACGACGCATTTTACCGCAATACTATTACAATGCAAATAACTCTATATCTATAGTATAGTATCAATATTCTCCGCCGACGCTATCCGTCGGTATGCCTTTATATTGCTCGGAGATCTTTCCGAATATCGTTATCGCCTGTCTCGGACAGGAATGAACGCATCGAAAACACAAAGTGCAATCACCTTCGGCAGTCATACCGTCAAAGCCGCGCGTAAAATTCGACATCGGGCATATATCGACGCATTTTCCGCAATGAACGCATTTTTCGGCGTCTATCTTAACTTTCTTACGCAGTTTCCCTTCGATTTTTTCAAAAAATATTCTCTGTAAAAAATATCCCGACACGAAAGGAAAAAATCCCTGACCGGTTCGTTGTCTGCATCCGCCGTTGATACGCTTCGCCGCGTTTGCAATGCGTCTGTCGGCTCTTTTCACTTTCTTTTGAAGAGCTTCGCCGTTACTGACCTTGAATCCCATAAAGTCCACGTTCGTCGGCATATTCACGTGTACGCTCGCCTTATTGAACGCTCCCGCATCCTTTAGATAACGGATAGCCTGCGCTCCTCCGTCGCCGGAAAATCCCGCTTGCGTCGCTAACGCTATTATATTTTTACCGTTGAAGTAATGCTTGTAACGGAGAAGAAATCTTCTCATTATCATAGGCATATCTCCGCCGTATATAGGATAAGCGATCATTACGTCGTCAGCTTCTCTTATAATATCCGCAAAATCAATTTTTTCCTCTATAGAATATATCTCGCGAGTTGAATGCTCGAGCTTTTCGCTCATCTTCTTCGCAGCGTATTTCGTGTTTCCCGTTCCCGAAAAGTATAACGTGACTAATTTCGCCATATAAGCTCCTTGTCTTTCATATATTAATTGTATTAACTCGACGCTAAAAATATACTTTGATATAGCCGCAAACTATAAAGTCAACGTAATCGCTTGAAAAAATTTATTACGCAAATATTACAATTAGATCCCTTAAAATATTTGAAAAATATGGCAAAATATAGTATATTAAATATAACTAACAATTAAAAAATCGAAACGTGTTGAAAAATGTAGCGAAAAAACCACATATCCGAGCATTTTTATCATATTATATTCATAATAGAAAAGAGGTGTAAAACAGTGAAAAATAATTTGAAAAAGTGGAGCGAAATAGATAAGAACGCAAAAATCAAACATTCCGTCGCGATAGCTATAGAATTAGCTCTTTCTCTTGCAAGTCTTATCGTCCTCATCGTCTACCTTGTAAACGAAGACCCGAACAACAGAACGTGGTCATGCATAGGTTCGATATTGATATTCCTCGTGCCTTTACTCATAGAACTCATATTCAGAACGCGGTTTTCGTTCATGGAACATATCTTCTTCACGCTATATATGATAGGCGCCGTATTTCTCGGTTGCGCGTTTAATTTTCATAACGGCGACAACGCTTACGACGAAATAATGCACTTCATATTCGGATACGTATCGTGTATTTTCTTCTTCTACATCTTCCTGCGTTGGAAAGATTACGAAAAGCAAAATCCCTATTTGCTCACTATCTTCATAGTAGTGCTGAGTATGGGAGTAGCGTCGATATGGGAATGTATGGAGACGTTCGTCGACATATTCTTGGGACAGAACTCACTCGGATTCCCGACTGAAGAATTCATCAAAGAAATGGACGCTCAAGGCATCACAGGCATCAAGCGTAACCTCTACGAGCTCATGTACAGCGTGACCGTATGGGATACCGTGAGCGATATGTCGCTCCATCTCGGAGGATCGGTAATATTCGCAGCGCAGTACGTCGTTCACCGTAAGATAAAGAAACCGCTCATGTTGGCATTCCTCAAAAAAGAATTCGAAACGAACAAAAAGCAGTTCTTTAACGAACCGACCGAAAAAGAAGTCACCTGCTCCGAAGAAGCGGCGTAAAATACAAATATAAATTCATAAACGGACTTAGCGTAACGCCAAGTCCGTTATTTATATAAATTCAAATTTCAAAATGAATAAACCTAAAAGCATAAAATAAAACTGCGTACAAGTAACGTTCTGTTTATGTCCATATATTTGAAGTATAGTTTAATCGTCTTAAATATAACATTTATAATATGTACTCTATTCAAAATACGCCTTCGTTATTCAAAATATTCGATATCAAAGAGCGTCGTATCTCAATACTTCGACGCCCGCTTCTTTGAACATCTCCACAGAAAAATCGTCGGGATAGCCGTGCTTATACACCACTCTCTTTATTCCGCTGTTGATTATCATTTTCGCGCAGATAACGCACGGCTGATGCGTGCAGTAGAGAGTCGCCCCTTCGACCGAAACGCCGAGCTTCGCCGCCTGTATTATAGCGTTCTGCTCCGCGTGAACGGCATAACAAAGCTCGTGACGGGTGCCAGAAGCTATACTGAGCTTTACTCTGAGACACTCTCCCTTTTCCTTACAGCTCTTTATACCGCTGCCCGCTCCGTTATACCCCGTAGTCAGTATCCTCTTATCCTTGGTTATGACGGCGCCGACCTGCCTGTCTTCCTTAAAACAACTAGACCAAGTAGAGACCTTGAACGCCATATCCATGAATCTCTCGTCCCATTTATCCATAACGTACCTCCGAATCAAATCATTATCGTAATAATTGTAACATAGATATGCGTTCTGCCGCAAGAAAATTTTTTGATTTTGATAAAAAAGCAACGTTAAAAGCGGCGTCGCCGCCGCTTTCCTATTAATAACTTTTCGCTAAACGAATATACTCTAAATCGGTATCTAATTTCAAACGCGAATTGCAATACGCGTATGCGTTATCCGAAATATATCGCCATTATCCGGTCGTATATCATATCGGCGTTCACTATTCTGAAGTACTGACCTTTGGTCTTTTTCGAATAGCCATCGCACTGATAAAAACCGTTGTTCCACCTGTATTCGAGATAGCCGTCCTCGCCTTTCACGTAAAACCTGACGGAAAGTATAGGTCTTACGGTATTCGTCTCTCCAAGACGCTTATCCTCGTCGAATTCGGCGCTTGAGAATATGGAAAATATCTTGAGAATATCGCTCTCTTCGCTAAAACCCTTTATCTCGGCTCCGCTGACAGCGCCGTCCGACAGCTTATTTCTCACTATCTCTATCTTTTCGAGACGGGAAAAATCTTTGATCCCCGTAATCGATACGAATCTGCTCTCCGAACACGCCGTAAACAACGTCATCAGCAAAATAACCGTCAATATCGCAGTAATTATCAGCGTAGATCTTCTTTTCATTGGAATTACCTCTCGTTTTATTATATCGCTAAGCGGCGAATTTAACCGCGTTCTCAAAATTTTAATTCAAGACCGACTTTCAAACGCCGCCTGACGCCTGACCGCCGATATCTCAGCACTCTTTTTTGTTAAAGATCAAATAGCTCGTCGTCATAAACGCCGCTATATATAAAAGCAATACGGGTATCGCGGAATATAACGACATATGCGGAAGCGAAATGGAATTGAGCATAAAGAAATTCATCAGATATACGTTGCTCGAAAAGTCGAGTATTCCGAGATACGCAACCTGAAGAAGATACATCGCAAGATCTCCGAAAAGAAGTACTACTATCGGCAGAGTCATCGAACCCGCTCTGTTAAAATTGGATATTACGCTCATAAACGACGAGAACATCGTCATTGCGAACACTCCGACTATAGCGAACACGAGCGACATCAATACGAATACCGATTCGTGAACCGTGAATACCGAAGAATTGGCGACTATCAAAAGCACTTCTCTCGCCCCGAATTTGAACGCTATCGCCGAATATATCGAAGCTATCAAAACGCCGATAAGCATCAGCGCGACGCTGACGGTCATGACCGCAAGCCACTTCGCCGTAAATATCTGAGAACGTGAATTTGGACGCAATATCTGCATTTTCAGCGTTCCGTCTCTGTATTCTCCCGCAAATATACCGCTCATCATTATGACGGCGTAAAACATAACTATCTGCATTATAACGTTGATCGACATATTGAGATAACCGCTAGCGGAGATAGCAAAATCCAAGCCGCCAACGGACGGTATACTGACGTCGCTCGGTTTTAGATCGTTATCGCGTAAATATTTGATTATCGCGATATTCGCCTCTATCTGTCCTCTCTGATCTATGAATCTCGTCTCGTCCTCGAGCGATGCAAGCTGCTCTTCGAGGATCTCGATAGCCGCGTCGTACTGGCTCGGGTCGAGCATACCGAGTCCCATACCGTTGGCTTCGTCTATGTCTATCTGAATATCGTTGAGCACTGCCGAAAGTATCGACATGAATATCAGCAGTACTATCATGACCGCGATCGCGATGAGTATAGACTTGCTCCTTACGAGCTTTGAAAGCTCCGCTTTATAACATCTCGTCAGCATTTCGAGCCTCCTTTTCTTCGACCGCCGGATCTGCGGTCTTTTCATTTCCTTTAGAGATTATCGACCTGAAGAGATCCTCGAGAGTTCTCTTCTTCGTCTCTACGCCGTAAATATTGACGCCTTGCATAACTATCGCCTTAGTTACGTCGGGCATATCCTCTTCTTTCAGTTCGACGAACACCTTATTGTCCTTCGTCTCGTAACGCAAGCCGCGTTCCTGCATAATCGCTCCGACTGCGGCGGGATCGTTCGACACGAAACAAGCGACGGTCTTATCCTCGCCGTTCATCTTGCCTATATCGTCAACGTTCACCTCGTTGATGAGACAGCCGTTTATCAATATTCCTACCCTATCGCAAAGAGCCTGCATTTCCGAAAGTATATGCGAGGATACCAGTATCGCGATATTGTATTCGCTCGCAAGACGCTTCAGCAGTTCCCTCATCTTGATTATCCATTCGGGATCAAGACCGTTAGTAGGCTCGTCGAGTATCAAAAGTTTCGGTCTTCCCATTACCGCCTGCGCAATACCGAGCCTCTGCTTCATGCCGAGCGAATAGCTGGAAAACTTATCCTTCTCTCTGCCTTTTAGTCCCACAAGTTCGAGAACGTCGTCGATCCTCTTCTCGTCGATACCGCCCTCTAGCGTCGCGAAATAGCGAAGGTTATCTATCGCTGACAGCCTATTGAACAGCGTAGGCATCTCGATGATCGCTCCGATATTGCCCGAGGCTTCTTTTCGCTTCGTATCTATATCGTATCCGTCGACGTATACCTTTCCTCCGTCTTTTCCGATGAGTCCCGCTATTATCTTTATTATCGTAGATTTACCCGCTCCGTTAGGTCCGAGCAAACCGTATATTTCGCCCGCCTTTACTTCAAAACTTACTCCGTCGACCGCTCTTATCACGGTTTTGCCCGACGAGCGAAGTTTTTTGCTCTTTTGAGTAAAATATTTCTTGACATTCTCTACTTTGAGTACGCTCTCCACAAAATACCTCCTTTATACCGATAACGCCGCCGCGGCGGCTTTTAATATGCAAAAATCAATTTTCGCCGTAAAAACTATTTACGATACCGCCGAAATATGCTATCATATAAATTACGCGAATATATTTCCGCTAATGATAGTATACAACTATAATTTGGAAATTTCAAGAGAAATTTGAAAAAGAGGACGGATATTATGGCATTTTGCAGATTTTCAAACGGCTATCTTTCATACGGATTCACGTCTTTGGACAATTCGTTCATTACAAAATATATGCCGTTCGCCAAAGACGAATACGTAAAAGCGTACATTTACGGTCTTTTTCTATGCTCGAACAACGTCTCGTCCTCGCTCGAAAACTTTTCCGAAGAGACCGATCTTCCCATCGACACCGTAAAGGAAGCGTTCGAGTACTGGCAGGAACAGGGGCTCGTTGCCATCGCGTCGACTTCTCCCTTCGAAATAGCTTATCTTCCGATAAAAGACGAACCTATCAAGCTGTATAAAAAGGAAAAATTCGCAGACTTCAATACTTCGCTTCAGTCGCTGTATCCCGAAAGAGAAGTACCGTCGGGCGAATATCTCAAATATTACGAATTTGCCGACGACACCAAAATGCAGCTCGACGCGATCTTGATGATAGTCAAATACTGTATCAATCTAAAGGGTACTAACGTAAGATATCCCTACGTCCTGACAGTAGCCAAAGACTGGGCAGCAAGCGGCATAAAGACCGTTGACGACGTGGAAAACAGAATAAAAGAATACGAAACGAACAGCGAGGACACGCGTCTTATCGCAAAGGCTATAGGCAAAAAGTCGGAGGTCGAACCCGAAGACAAAGAGCTGTATATCAAGTGGACGAAGAGCTGGGGATTCGACATCGAAAGTATACTATATGCCGCTACGTTTTCAAAGAATAAAGGCGGTTTCCCAAAGCTCGACAAGACGCTTGACAACTTCTATCGCCTCTCTCTGTTCACTTCGGGCGAGATGAAAGAATACAAGAAAAACAGAGACAAACTCTACGAGCTTGCAAAGGACGTCACCTCAAGACTCGGTCTCTATTACGAAAGTCTCGACTACATCATAGAGACGTACGTTTCGAAGTGGCTCAACATGGGATTCGACGAAAGCGCCCTGCTCGAAATAGCTGACATATCCATGAAGTCCAACATACGAAGCTACGAGGGCATGAACAACCGCGTACTTTCGTTCTTCAAGAACGGCAGACTCACTAAAAAAGCCGTAGACGACTACGTCGCGACGCTGATAGAAACAGACAAAACGATCAAATCGCTCATCGAGATATTGGGCTCTTCAAGACTCGTAAATAACGCAGACAGAGACTATTTCAATACATGGACTAACGTATGGGGATTCTCCGTCGAAGCGATAAGATACGTCGCGGGAACAGTCTCAAAACACTCTCAATCGTTCGCTTATCTCAACAATACGCTCGGAAGACTCAAAGAAAAGAACTGCTTCTCCATCGGCGACGTCATGAAAGCGGATATCGCGTGCGACAGCCCGAACGCAAAAAAGAAATCGATAGATATTCAGGAACGCAGTTTCACAAAAGAGGAACTGAGCGGTCTCTTCACGGATATAGACGATCTCGACATTACGGAGGTATGATACTATGCTCAGAAAAGATATAATTTCGAGAGTTCAAAAATTCTACGACGAGAGAAACGCAAGTTACCGCAAAACTCTCCGCAAATCCCTCGCGAAAGCCGGCGAAAACGAAGAAATAGAAACAATAAGAAAACGTATCAACGAAATAAAAGCGATGAGCCTCACGGGCGCGGCTACGAAAGAAACCGATAAGGAATACGCTACGCTCGAAGAACGTTTCAGAAGTCTCGTAAAAGGATACCTTCCTACCGTCAACTACGAGTGTAAAAAGTGCAAGGACACCGGCAAAGTCGGCGGCAAATACTGTAGCTGCTTTCTCAACCGCTATTCGAGCGAACTCAAAAAGCTGTCGAATCTAAGTTCCAACGCAACGTTCAGATTCGAAGAGAGCGATATAGCTTCGCTCCCTATCGACGAACAAAGCAAGACGAAACTTTCAAAACTGTACGCTTTTTTCGAAGACTTTGCGAACAAATATCCGAACGTCAAGACGCAAAACGTAATGATCAGCGGAACGTCGGGAACAGGAAAGACCTGTCTCGTATCTGCTATCGCGTCAAGACTGCTCGAGAGAAACATATCGGTACTGTATATCACCGCGTTCGAACTGTCGGAAATCCTTATAAAAATACATCTCGGCGCGCCTATCGACTATATGTCATTGCTTAAAGACGCCGACGCGCTCATAATAGACGATCTGGGCACGGAACCCATAAGAAACAACGTCAATCTAAAATATATGCAGGCGATAGTCGACTTTAGGATCGCTAACAAAAAAACTATGATAATAACCACTAACCTTACAGCCGAGGCGATGATGGAGCAATACGGCGAAAGACTGACGTCGCGTCTACTCGCAAAGAACGTAACGAAAAGCATAGATATGCCGAAGATCGAAAATATCCGATTGAAAAAATAGATACGCCTATACGCAAACGCGTCCTTGAACGTATAATAAATAACTGCTTTTATGAAAAAGAAACCCTTCAAATAAGTTTAATACTTACTGAAAAACGTTAATAAATAAAAAATAAGACCGCAACTTTGTTCGTTGCGGTCTTTCGTTTCGGGATCAACCCTTGTACATTCTCTTCTTAGCAGCCTCTGCCTTCTTCTTTCTCTTAACGCTTGGCTTCTCGTAATGCTCTTTACGACGCAAATCGCCGATGATACCGTCTCTTTGGCACTTTCTCTTGAATCTGCGGATCGCGCTGTCGAGCGACTCATTCTCACCAACTCTGACTGTTGACATCTATAATCCCCTCCTTCCCGGGAACAAACGGACTTATTTTCTATTAATATATATTATTATACTGATATTTTATCAATTGTCAAGAATATTCGCATCAAAAGAACACATTTTTTCTCCGAGTTTTTCCCCGCCTAATATGTGCACGTGCAAATGCTGTACCGTCTGGAACGCATCCTCTCCCTTATTCGATACAAGCCTAAATCCATTCTCAAGTCCCAGTTTATCGACGAGCGTCGACAGCTTTTTAAGACATCTGCCCAACGTTACGGCATCTTCTTCGCTCATCTCGATTATATTGGCGTAATGCTTCTTAGGCAAAAGCAGATAGTGCTTCTTAGCCTGCGGCGCTATGTCGTTGATTATCACCATATCGTCGTCCTCGTAGACTTTGACAGAAGGTATCTCGCCCCTTATTATCTTACAAAAAATACAGTTCTCCATAATATATTCTCCTTACTTTATAATATTTATAACTACAATCGCTTTATAAGTTATAAGCGATGATCGTAAAGTTTCGTATCAAGCGACGCTATAAAATTTTCGCCGCGTATGCGTAACGTCAAACGCGATACCGGGCAAATATCGCTTACGCTCTTATCTCACCTATGAGCTTTTCATTATCGAGCGCGCCCGTCACGTATACCTTTACTATCTCGCCCTGCTTTATATTCCCCTGTATACGTACCCTTGCGTATTCCTCGGAATAGCCTTCGGAAAAATCTCCGTCGCTCTCCTCTACAAGAACGCTGACGAAAGACCCTATCTTCGATACTAAGTACTTGCCCTTATTCTTCTTCTTGACTCTTTCCATGCGTTCGACTCTGAGATGCTTTTCCTCGTTCGTGAGCTGTTCGAGCCTGCTCGCTTTCGTTCCCTTCCTGCTCGAATAGGCGAAGACGTGCATATCCGCGAATCCTACCTTTTCGGCAAAGGCGAGACTTTCGCGAAATTCCTCTTCGCTTTCAGTCGGGAATCCGCATATAACGTCGGTCGTGATCGCGGCGTCTTCGAACGTCTCTCTTATAAGACGTACCTTTTCGTAGAACTCGTCGGTAGTATAATGCCTGTTCATCTTCTTGAGCACGCTGTCTGAGCCGCTTTGGAGCGATAGATGAAACTGCGGACAAAAATGTTTCAACCCTTTGAGCGCCGAAAGAAACTCTTCATCTACAACGTTGACCTCGAGCGAACCGAGCCTTATCCTCGCGTCGATATTTCCGAGCGAACGAATGAGCTCTGTGAGCGACGAGGCGACGTCGAGCCCGTAAGCCGAAAGATTGATGCCGGTAAGCACTATTTCGCCGGACGACGCCACTCTCTTGCATTCCGCGACGACGCTCTCGATACTTCTGCTGCGGCTCCTTCCTCTCAAATAAGGTATCAAACAGTACGAACAGAAATTATTGCATCCGTCCTGTACTTTGACGTAGCTCCTCGTACGCATACTGAGAGGAGAATACATATCCTCGTATTCCTTAGGAAGTTCTCTGACCTCGCTCTCTCCGTCTACGTCGAGAATATCGGGGATAAGATATTTTCCCGCGACGCCGCTGACGTACGTCACGTTATTTTTGCTCAAAAATTGATTTTTATCGTTCTCGGACGCGCAGCCGCATACGATTATCCTCGCGTTAGGGTTGAAATTCAAACATCGTCCCACCGCCTGACGCGATTTTCTCTCCGCTTCGTTAGTGACCGCGCAGGTGTTGAGCACGTAATAGTCGGCGTACTCGAGTTCGTCAGTCACCTCAAAGCCGCGAAGGCTCAATTCGCGTATCAGCGAGTCGCTTTCGTATTGGTTTACTTTGCACCCGAGATTGTATACCGATATCTTCATATCCTCATCTCCCCCCTAAGGTACATAGCGAGCGAAACCGCAACCACCGAAGCCGTCTCGCATCTCAAAATTCTCTTGCCAAGCGAAAAGGTCTTGACGCCAGCATCCTTGAGTCTTAAATATTCGCTCTCGGAAAATCCGCCTTCGCTCCCGACGATGACGGCTATGCGCTCAGCCGATTCTATCTCTTTTTTATAGTCGCCGATGACTTTCTCCTTTTCGTTCTCGTAAGCCATCAGCATAACGTCGTAACTAGCCGACGCTTCTATAAGACCGTCTATATCCGTGACTTCATCGAGACGGGCAAGCTCCGCTCGCTTGCACTGTTTTGACGCTTCTTGCATTATACGCATACATCTATTACGGTTAACGTTTTTTTCATTGGTGTGTTCGCTCAAGAAGGGAACGATATTCTTGACGCCGAGTTCTACCGCCTTTTGAGCTATAAAGTCAAACTTATCTCCCTTTGGCAACGCCTGAAATAGAGTGAATCCGCACTCTGTCGCGCTGTTATTTTCGACAATAGAATCAAGACGCGCAACGGCGCCGTCTCTACCTATATCGGTAACAGTCGCATTATAATCCTTGCCGTCGCCAAGACATACGACTATCTTATATCCTACCTTATGTCTTAAGACCTTGGTCATGTGGATGAATTCGTCGCCGACGATATCGAACTTTTCGCCGTCAAAAGAGCTTTTATCCAAAAAGAAACGCTTAATTTCCATTATCCTTCTCCATCAAAAGAGCGTTCCATTCGCCGTCCTCGACGAGCTTTACGACGCGGTAGCCCCTCTCTTCGTACGCGGTCACGACGTCTTCGCGCCTTGACTTAATGATACCCGAAAGAATTATCGCGGCATCGGCTCTTATATTGTCAGTGAGCGACTTCGACAGAGAAATGAGTACGTCTGCCGTTATATTGGCAAGAACTATATCGCCCTTACCGCCGTTCTTTTCAAGCAAATTCGCGTTCTCGACAAAGGTTTTATCTTCAACCCCGTTAAGTTTCGCGTTTTCCTTAGCCGCCTTTACCGCGATATCGTCGATATCGTACATATATACTTCTTTTGCGCCCATGACCGCCGCGGTTATTCCGAGTATGCCGCTACCCGTACCGATATCGAGAACGGTCTTTCCCGTAGGATCGAGAGACGTAAGAAGTTCTATACACATATGCGTGCTCTCGTGCGTCCCCGTTCCGAACGCCATTCCCGGCTCTATTTTGACGATGCGTTCATCGCTTTCTTTTTCGTACTTTATCCATGAAGGAACTATTACTACGCCGCCTACCTTTATCGGCTTATAATATTTACGCCACTCGTTGACCCAATCCGCGTCGTCGATGACAGATACGCCCGTCTCGAGCGAACCGAGTTTCAGATCGGAATTTTTCCTGATATCTTCGAGTCTTTCGCTCAAAATTCCAGACATCTCGGCGTCCTCGCCGAAATAACCCTTTACCATAACGACTTCGCTTTTTACGAGCAGATGTTCCTCGACGTAATCCCACTGTATATTGCTCCTCAGCACGTCCTTTAGATCCTCGCTGTCAAATATGCTCACGCCTTCGCTTCCCAAATCGTAAAGGATATCGGCGACGAGTTCCGATCCCTCTCTCGTAGTATCTACGGTTATCTCTTTGAATATCATAAGTTGTTATCCTTCGAATCAAAATAGGACGCGGCTGAATTTTTACGTCCGTTACCGCGTTAATTATAATATATATATATCCATATTGTCAACGAAGCCGCGCGAGTTGAAAAAACAAATAACGTTACAGCTTTCCTTAGGCGGTAAACTCCGACCGTAATATGATCGTTCTCTATAAATTTTGCGTCAAGAAAAGACTTCTCTTAAATTTTGATACGATAAAAACAGCTCTCCTCCGTTTATATTAAAGAAAAAATCCAGCGTCAAATATCGTCGGAAAAGCAAAGTATATATGCCGGCGATACGTCTATTACCTTACATATATCCGCCAGCGTGTCTATACTCGGAAGTTTCTCTTTATTCATGTAGTCCGATACGGTAGCCTGCGAGATGCCTACCGCTTTCGCTATCTCTTTTTGATTGATCCCGCAATGCTTGATAGACTCTCTTAGCCTACGTCTTATCTCTTCAATATCGCTCATAGTTCCGCCTCCGAAAAAGATTTTATAGCCAACAGCTTATTTTTTGCTTGACAATAAGCTGATAGCTTACTATAATAAAAGTCAGCAGATAGTTTGTTTCTGTTTTATCTCTTAAAAGAAAATTTAATTCTTGTCACGTTTTGAAATTCTATACTCGAATTTCAACAAAAGGAATCGCTATGGATAAAAAAATTGCTCTCCCGTTCGGCTCAGGATGCGAATTAACAAAAAAAGGACTCCTTACGTTAATACTCGATAAGAGCGATTTTCTCGAGAAAAACGAACCCGAATACATTAAGCTGTTCAACATGATCGAGACCGACGAGGACTGCAATCTTTGCAACAGAATACTATCGCTTTACACTAAGCACGTTGTCAACGTTCTTACGGAATGCGATTTTCTCGATCTCAATTTCAAGTGAGCTCAAACGCGCGACGCTATTACGCGCAGTCGTAATAGTTTTCGAATATACTCTTACAAAAGCAAAAGGCGGAGCGTCTTAACGTTCCGTCTTTTGCTTTTCCTTCCCTATTTCATTATATCATAAAGCTCATCCCAGAGCTATATCGAGCGTCATCATCACTATGAAACCGAACATATATCCGCCTATGGCGAAAGGTTTATTCATTTCGTTCGCCTCGGGAATGAGCTCCTTAGCCACTACCCATATCATCGCGGCGGCGGAAAATGCCAGCGCGTAGGGCAAGATACCCGTAACGAACGACACGAGCACAGCTCCGAGAACGCCCGCTATAGGTTCAACAATCGCAGACATCTGTCCCAAGAAAAAACACTTGAAACGGCTCATCCCCTCTTTTCTGAGCGGCAAAGCTACGGCAAGCCCTTCGGGAAAATTCTGAAGCGCTATACCGAGCCCTACGGTTATAGCCGCCATATATCCGCCGTTCATACTTGCTAGCGCAAATGCGACGCCGACCACAAAACCTTCGGGAATATTATGCGTGGTAATGGATATGAGCATAAGATTGGCGCTCTTACGCTCCGATTTCATCAAAAGCTCGACAGCTATCATAAATAATATTCCGAATAAAAATCCTATAAGTACTATAAGCCATACGGGAATACTTCTTCCTTCCGAGTATTCGATCGCAGGAAGCAGCAATGAAAAAAAACTCGCCGCCGTCATAACGCCGCCGGAAAAACCCAGCATGGCGCTCAAAAATTTGCCGTTCGCCTTGCGCACGAAAAACACCAGCGACGCTCCCAATGCCGTTACTCCCCAAGTTATAGTCGTTGCGATAAATGCGTAAAGAACCGACATACTTTCTCCTCTTGGTATTGTATGCAAAAAAGCAAAATTTAGTTAAACGCAGATCAATATGCTTTTTAAGAAGAGTTTCGTCTCGAAAATCAAAGAATACATCCCTTTTTACCGCTCTCTAAACTCTCAGAATATAAAAAATCACCCGACGGATAAACACCGTCGGGTCTCACGTTCGCGCTCAACGCGTTACGTTTACGCTCGCTTTTGATAAGCGCATTTTGATAACGCTATACGCTTTTATTATTTTTATTTTTTTCTGCTCTTCCACACTTTAGCGAGTATATCCTTTAATACCAATAGCGCGTCGAGTTCGCTGTAACCGTATTCTTTTTTCATCTCGTCAAGAAGCTCGGCAAGCCTTAACGCGTAGCTTTTAGTCTCGACGGTATTCTCGTACGTTGCAAGGACAGGATACTTGCGGCTCCACATCTTAGTCCAATCTATTTTGTCGGAAACCTCCTCGCTCGTCTTATCGATCGCGTCCTCTATCTCCTTTACTCCTATGTCAAACTCTATCAGTTCGTCAAGCGACAGTCCGTATAGCGTCGAAAGTTTCTTTGACTGAAGTATGTCGGGAACGGTTTCGTCCGTCTCCCATTTCGAAACCGTCTGTCTGCTAACGCCGAGCTTTTCGGCGACTTCTTCCTGTGAAAGTCCCTTCTTTTTCCTCGCTTTGAACAAATTGTTTCCTAAAGTCATATCAATGTTCCTCCGTAGTTTTTTCTTGATTATACCATAAAAAAAACAAAAAAGCTGCCTACTCTCCCTTGCAATTTCGCCCGTAAAATCAACGTATCACCTAAATCGATCAATATCTTTACATATCAAATCAGCGCAACATATACGCTATATTTCGCGATTTATGATGTAAAATTTCCAAACAAAAAACGCAGAGATACTACCGTTCTGCGTTTTTATACTGACGCGGATAAAAGCAATTCTATCATTACTTCAGCGAATCGGCAAAATCTTTGAGTTTGCTTTGAACGTTGTCCGGAAGCTCGTTATACTTTGTATCGCTGATAGCTCCTTCGAGAACGTATAGATGCACGACACAGACGTTCGGATACTTCATTTTCAATCTGAAATACGCTTCTTTCGAGCCTAAAGACGAAAGTTCCGCCGAAGAATATATGCCGACGCTATTGAGTTTCCTTTCCATTTCTTTTCCGATGTTCATCATCAACGTCAAGTCCGACATACCTCTCCCTTAAAGCCGCTCGGTTCAAATAGTCATATTAAAATAAATATGCTATCGCCGCCGTATTATTTATTTCTAAAACCTTTGCTGATATTTTCTTATATCATAAATAACTTCGGCATAGCTGAAATTTACCGCTATCCCGCGTCCAGCTCATAAAAACGCCGAATATCGACGGCGATCTACTTCTTCTCCCGTTTACTATACTCTTTAGATATCTCAAATATCTTTTCTTTGATTTTTTTCATATCGGCAAGCATCTCGCGTTTTCCGTCTTCTATGAGCCACTTTGCCTTGCGTCCCCAAATATTGGTTTTCGACATAGTATAGAATTCATAGCCGTCCTCTCTATCCCCTTTTACTAAAGAAAATAGATCGTCCACTTCTTTCTCTATTTTTCCTCCTGCCTGACGCATCAAATATAACTTATTGACGTCTCTGACGCCTTCATCAAGCTTTGCAAGGCGTAACGTGAACTTGCTTTCCCGCGCCTTATCTTCCTTGCTCGACGGATAGACAAGAAAACAATCGCCCGCCGGAAACGACCAATGCGTAGACTCTTCAAGCGGATCTTTTACCCACGCGTCAAACGCCCACCTTAAAAAGCCCGTAGCGTTCAACGAACCCGCAAACATTATTGTCCAGTAACTTTCGGCGGGAATGGATCTCGTGAAACTATTAGGAACGTGTTCCGTAGCGGTATACATCGTAGTTTCCTGTCCTTTGTCTCTTCTCGATTTAACTTCGCTCTTAAAGTCCTGCAAATTATCCCTTATTTGCTGTAAGCCCACCGAAGCATAGTTCAGCCTATTAAAAATCGAAGAGTTATGCTTGAAGTCATTAAAAGCCGCCGAGACCTTCAAAGTCTTTCCTTCCTTATTTTTTATCGTGGAAATAAGATCGAGCGCAGTACCCATATTGTGCCGTTCGTCAAAGCCTACGTATGCGCTGTCAAACCAGCCTTTTTCATCCATATGTTTGACAAAATCTTGAAGAAACGGCGTCCATATCCCGTTATATCTGTTTGCGCTTGCAGGATTTGCCTTTAATTTCATCATTTTTTTCTTTGACTCGTCATAATAGCTTACAACGTTATTCCACGGCATCATGCTATAGCAAATGATTTTATCCGCAATGCCGATCTCTTTATTCATTTGCACCCATTTGTCAAAATCTGAATAATCGAATATCCACTGCCCTTCGCGGCTTTTTATCCACTTTATCATCGATGGATAATGTATCTTATTATTGCCGCCATACGTCTGACCGCCCCATGCTTCCTCTACGATACTCGCGGTGATCGCGTGTCCGCCGAGACTTTTATATAGACTCATATGCTGCTTCAAAATGCCGATATGTTCATCCGAAAAGGGCTTTACGCCGTAATAATACGCCACGTTATACGGATGGCTCCAATATTCGACGTCAAATAAATAATTTTCGGTATCGGGCATAACCGCGTCGATTATTTCGAGTTCATAGCTAAGCGTGACAGTCTTATCGGCATTTTTAGCGGAGATAGTTACGCTGCCGTTATACGATCCCGCCGCGATTTCTTTAGGCGTCCTTATTTCAAGCCATACCAATCGGAAGCTGTTCTCTAGAATCGACACAGGTCCATCGGAATAAATAACCTCGGGATAATACTCTCTTTCGCCTCTCGGCATAAAATTAGCAGGATTGTTAGCGTACCATCCCGCGTGTCCCGTATATGCTTTAACGTCTTTGATAAATGAAACTTTTACGTTTTTAGAATCTATTACCGCAGAGCGTGACGTTAGATCGGAGACCGTAACGGAAACGTCTTCGAGGCTTTTGTCCGCGCATATTATCGCAAATTCCGCATTTGCCTTATCGTTCTTCCACGCCCATAACTTAACGCTCTTTTCATTTTGCGCTAAAATTTTGTAATGATATTTTTGTTGATACTGTTCAAAGCTATCGACGTACACTGCGTCAAAATGCTCGAACTCCGATCTTATCGGAGATGAAGCGTTGAGATCGTTCTTTTTTGTCGTATCTTTTCTTAAATGCTTTGCCATATAAATTTCCCCTTATAATCGCTCTTAGCTCAAACTATATAGATAATAAATCGGCTTCGATTTTGAGCCGGCAATAAATCCAGCCGTACGTTATTCAAAATCTAACGAACAATTTTATTGTCGTAAACATAATATCATTTTTATTATAACATAGTCAAAATACATAATCAATAAATTCTTTTTCTACATTTTACAAAAATCAACGACTACAGCGAAAACAAACCGCGCGGCGAGTTCGCTATAGTCGTTGATTTATTCATTCCGTCTTAATGTTCTGCAAGCCTTAACGAATAGCTTTATGTATATACGGTATTATCGTACGCTATTCCGTATCGATCGTCAATGTCAAGTCCGACATACATCTCCCTATGGATTTTGCAATATTAATTTTCAAGAATAGTTAATATAGTATCGGCTATGCTGATATTTTCATCGTTGTCCCTATTGTTATGAGCCATCAAATCTTTATATATAGGCACGACTTGCGTCTTAGTTACGTCGATATTTGGGAGTATATTATTGTGGAAATAATCAAACACTTCTCTTGTAGCTCTCGTCCTAGAACAACATACTACGGCGTAATAGTCGTTAAAATCTATTTGAGCAAATACCGTGTCTAAATCTTTTATGCAATCGCCGTAACCGACTATAGCTATTTTTTTATCTTCCTTGCCTAAAACCACGCTACCGCCTACAGGTTTACCGTTATTTAGAATATTCCAAAACGTAGGCTCGGAACCGTCGTTAAAATACTTATCGACAACATAACCTTTAGACAGCATTTTAGATATGAGTTTATTAGAAGCTACCGTCTTTCCTACACTCACCGCGCCTGCAATAATTACAAATTTTTCCATAATGATTTATGCTCCTTTTATCTTATAATAAATGTATTTTATTTCGTTTACTACTACCTCTCCCATATTATCGTATAGACCGTCATATATGCTAGCCGTCAGCTCAATGTCCGCCATTATGTATTAACATCCCACATATATGGCTACGATCGATTACTGCATTACCACTCTACTACCGTTACGCCGTCGTCTGCGTAGCGCCAATACTTGTTAGTCGTATCGGTAGGTTTTTCTTCGCTATAGTAGTAACGTGTAGCGTTGATTAAATTTCCGTTATTCGCACTATCAATAGTAATCTTGTTCCACTCGGCTGACGTACCTTTATAATATACTTTGTTAAGTTGACTGCAACCTGAGAACGCATCAGAACCGATACTTGTTACGCTATTACCTATCGTTACGCTTGTTAAGCTACTGCAACCAGAGAACGCAGAAGAGCCGATACTTGTGACGCTATTACCTATTGTTACACTTGTCAAGCTACTGCAATCCTTGAACGCATCAGAGCCGATACTTTCACTACCCGTTATAATTACTTTCTTAAGCGAAGGCTATGGAATCAGAGTTGACACAATCTACTATAAACAACCTATATACCAGACATACAGAACCAAAAATATCAACATTGCGCGCTATCTGCAACGCATTCGGAATATCTCTATCGGAATTTTTTAATGAAAAGCATAACCCTGACGAAGAGCTGATTATATATGTTAAAACTCTGTCAAAAGAAAATAAACAGGCTCTATTAACTTTATTAAAGAGCATTAAATAATATTGTTTTCCTTCAATAGCATAAAACAAAGTAAAATAATATACCGTCTATTCCAAATGAAGATACTTACTGAAATTTTAATATTTTTTAATAAACTTTGCGTATTTTATTGACAATTACGACCAAAAACAATACAATACTATAGCAAACAACTTAAAATATAGAGAGGTCGCCTAGTTTGGTTTATGGCGCACGATTGGAAATCGTGTAAAGGTAACACTTTCGAGGGTTCGAATCCCTTCCTCTCTGCCAATCAATACCGCGACACCGGCAACAGCCCTGCTCGCGGTATTTCTTTCGCTCCGAGGTCGGGGAACGAACATTAGTCTCGCTTTGCTCGACAGCACCTCTTTTCCTTCGGTACGCGAATCCCTTCCTCTCTGCCAATCAATCCGCGACACCGGCAACAGCCCTGCTCGCGGTATTTTATTATCCGCGAAACAAACAACGAGCGTTAATAAGTGTATAAAAGTCAATCGTAAAGCAATTTGATAATTATTGAATTCATAACCGGCATATACGCAGGTTTTATTGCGAGCCTTCCGTTACTTATATCGACAAAATCCCTCGCTTTATCTATTCTGCCGCGATACTTATCGACAAAACTGCCGCCGAGAATATCGTCCAATTTAGAGAGCGCTACGCCTTTTTCCAACCTTAAACCGAGCATCAAAGTCTCTTCAAAATGAGTGTCGGCGACGACGTCCTCTTCTTTTTCCTCTATAAAAATTCCGTTCTCAACATTTTCAATATATCTATCGACGTCTTCAACGTTATAATAACGCTTTGAACCGAAATAACTGTGCGCAGACGCTCCAACGCCTATATATTCATCCATCTCCCAATATTTCATATTGTGAAGAGACTCTTTATTTTCTTTAGAAAAATTCGACACTTCATAGCGTCTGTAGCCACATGACAACGATTTCTCGTGAAGGCGATCGTATTGATCCGCCATAGCGTCGTCATCCAAAATAACGGTTTTCCCGCTCTCGACTTCCTCAAACAGACGCGTGCCCTCTTCTACCTTAAGCGCGTACGCGGATATGTGATCGACGCCAATATCGCTAAACGTATCGACGAAAGTATCAATATCTTCGAACGTTGAACCGGGCAGTCCCAATATCATATCAACAGACACGTCAAAACCGTATTTCACCGCTTTACTCACAGCTTCGATCGCAGTCTTGCTATCGTGAAGCCTTCCTACAGACTTCAAAACACGATCGCTCAGCGACTGTACCCCTACGCTGATCCTGCTAGCTCCGACGCGCTTATATACCGCGAGTTTCTCATCGTCGATGCTTTCGGGATTGCACTCGATCGTGAATTCTCTCGGCGCATATACGCTATGTTTTTTGATAGTATCGACAATTCTTTCAATTTCTTCGCTATTTATCGCAGACGGCGTGCCTCCTCCGATATACAGCGTATCGACATTTATATTCTTAGACAAAACGCGCTCAAGTTCGCGTCTTAAAGCCGTCGTATAACGCGCGATATACCCCTCGTCCTTTACTGCAGATACAAAGCTGCAATAACTGCATTTACCGCGGCAAAACGGGATATGGATGTAGAGTCCGACGTCTTTCATTACTTATCGAACTTGAGTATGGACATGAACGCTTCGCTCGGAACTTCGACCGTACCGACCTGTCTCATCCTCTTTTTACCCTCTTTCTGCTTTTCGAGAAGTTTCTTCTTTCTCGTTATATCTCCGCCGTAACACTTTGCAAGAACGTCTTTTCTCATGGCTTTAACCGTTTCTCTAGCTATTACCTTTCCGCCTATAGCCGCTTGGATAGGTACCTCGAACATCTGGCGCGGAATTACTTCCTTCAACTTCTCGGCGATCATACGACCTCTTGCGTATGCCTTTTCTCTGTGAACTATGAGACTGAGAGCGTCGCAAATACTGCCGTTGAGCATCATATCGAGCTTCACTAGGTCGCTCCTCTTGTATCCCGCTATCTCGTAATCAAAGCTAGCGTAACCGCGCGTCCTAGACTTTAACGAATCGAAAAAGTCGTATATTATCTCGTTAAGAGGCATCTCGTAATCGATCCTGACTCTCGACGTATCGAGATATTCCATATTCTTGCTGATACCCCTTTTATCCTGACACAACTCCATTATTGTGCCTACATATTCCGGGGGTGTGTATATCGAAGCGTTGACAATAGGCTCTTCCATATAGTCTATCTCGCCAAGCGGCGGAAGATTGCTAGGATTGCTTACGACGAGTCTTTCTCCGCTCGTCTTGACTACCTCGTAAGAAACGCTCGGCGCTGTCGTGATAAGATCTAGATCGAATTCTCTTTCGAGTCGCTCTTCTATTATTTCCATATGCAACAGTCCCAAAAATCCGCATCTGAATCCAAAACCGAGCGCGGAAGACACCTCCGGTTCGAAAAGAAGCGACGCGTCGTTGAGCGCGAGTTTTTCAAGGGCATCCTTTAAGTCGTCGTATTTAGCGCCGTCGACGGGATAAATTCCGGAAAATACCATAGGTGATACTTTTTTGTATCCGGGAAGCGGACTCGAACATGGATCCGCCGCGTTAGTTACCGTATCGCCGACTCTCGTATCCGCGACGTTCTTTATGCTCGCGGAAATATACCCGACGTCGCCTGCGGTGAGAGAATCTGTTTTTCGCATATTGGGGGTAAAAATACCAACTTCCGTAACGTCGAAAGTCTTTCCGCTGGAAAACATCTTGATCTTATCTCCCACCTTAACGCTGCCGTCGAATATTCTAACAAGAGAAATAGCTCCCTTGTAGCTGTCGTAAAACGAATCGAATATCAACGCTTTAAGCGGCGCCTTATCGTCGCCTTTAGGCGGCGGAAGCATTTCTATTACCTGTTCGAGAACTTTGTCTATGCCCACGCCTTCTTTTGCGGAAATGAGCGGACACTCTTCTGCGACAAGTCCTATAACGTCCTCGATCTCGCGTCTGACCTCTTCGGGTCGAGCGGACGGCAAATCTATCTTGTTGATAACAGGGATAATTTCAAGGTCGTTATCGAGCGCAAGATATACGTTAGTCAACGTCTGCGCCTCTATTCCCTGCGAAGCGTCTACGATGAGTATAGCCCCTTCGCACGCCTTTAGCGAACGGGATACCTCGTAAGTGAAGTCAACGTGTCCCGGCGTATCTATGAGATTGAACCTATACGTCTCGCCTTTATACTCATACTCCATGGTGACAGGGGTCAATTTGATGGTGATCCCCCTCTCCCTCTCTATATCCATACTGTCAAGAAGCTGGTCTACAGCGTTTCTTGAATCGACCGTATGCGTTATATCCATTATTCTGTCGGCTAGCGTGCTTTTGCCGTGATCTATATGGGCGACTATACAAAAATTTCTCGTTCTCTTCAATCTGTCCTGCATACGCTTCTCCTTAAAATATATATTTATATATCTTTCTAGATTAATATTATATACGAACTTCGTTTTTTAATCAAACGTTTACGCTAAAATATTGCTTATTCCGCCATAAAGCTCCATTTGACGATACTTGCCAAAAGATATTGTAACTCTATATGAGATATATAGTTTTGATTGTGTTTTTAATTTTTTGCCTAAAATACGCATAAATCTATATTTACTATAGATTTATCTCCGAATTTGACGTATACTCATCGTTAATTTTCTCAAAAGTAAATATCAGTAATACAGTTTGATATGTCTTGACTCGACGTATGATGCAATATAACGATAATTATCCGTATAAAAAATTCGCCCCTGTTCGGGGCGAATTTTCCTCTAAACGTTAGCTTATATTGCAACGTTTCGGCAAAACGTCTGCAGCTTTAGTCGCTGAGCATTTCGTCGATCTTCTCTTTTAATTTTTCCTTACCTTTCTTTATCATAGATTTCTTTCCGTCGGATATACAATGCATTCCGACAGCGCCTATGACCACACCTACAAGTAGACCTTTCATAGTTATCCTCCCTATAGGTAGTATGTACGCCAAGATAATATTTAGCAAGGAAATATTTTACTTCTTGGAAAGATAGTCGTTGATCGCTTCCTTTATCGCCTCTTCCGCAAGTACCGAACAGTGTATCTTCTGCGGAGGAAGTCCTTCAAGCGCTTCCACAACGTCGGCGTTCTTCAGCTTTAGGGCATCCTCAACGCTCTTTCCCTTGACCATCTCCGTCGCCATAGAACTCGTCGCTATGGCTGCGGCGCAGCCGAAAGTTCTGAATTTTGCGTCTCTGATGATACCGTTAGCGTCGATATCGAGAGAAATCTCCATAATATCTCCGCAAGAAGCGTTACCGACCTTGCCGTAACCAGATGCGTTCTCTATATATCCAACGTTCTTTGGATTCGCAAACTGCGCCATTACTTTATCGTTATACATTGAATTCTCCTCCGTCTATTCTCTTAAAAAGCGGCGACATAGCTCTCAAATCGCCTACTATCTTCTCTACTTTATCTACAGTATAGTCAACGTCTTCCATTGTATTTTCGAGACCGAAACTGAATCTTATGGAACCGTGAGCTATATCTATCGGAACTCCCGTCGCAAGCAGCACGTACGACGCTTCGAGAGCCGCCGACGAACATGCCGAGCCGCTGGAGACGGCTATTCCGTCGAGATCGAGTCGCAAGAGAAGCGATTCGCCCTCTATGAACTCAAAGCTGAAATTCGCGTTATTAGCAAGGCGCTTCGTCATATCCTTAGGTCCGTTGAATCTGATGTTATCAACTCTCGAAATAAGTTTTTCGACAAACGAATCTCTTAACGACGCAAGATATTCGTTATTTTTATCTATATTCTCGCTCGCAAGCTCTATTGCCTTGCCGAGCCCCACGATCCCCGAAGTATTGAGAGTGCTCGCTCTCTGATTCCTCTCCTGCTCTCCGCCGTTCATAAACTTCTTGACTCTGATACCGTTACGTCTATAAAGAACTCCGACGCCCTTAGGACCGTAAAACTTATGCGCTGACAGCGAAAGCATATCTATATTCATCTTCTCGACGTCAATATCGACGGCGCCTATCGCCTGTACCGCGTCCGTATGAAAATATATGCCGCGCGCTCTTGCTATTCTTCCTATCTCCTCAATGGGCTCGATAGCTCCCATCTCGTTATTTGCCGCCATAACGCTGATAAGAACGGTGTCGGGACGTATGGCTCTTTCAAGCTCTTCAAGCGAAATAATTCCTTCGCCGTCAACTTTAAGATACGTGACTTCGATCCCGAGCTCCTTCTCTAGGAACTTAATGCTGTCCATCACCGCGGGATGTTCTATCGCGCTCGTTATAATGTGCTTTCCTCTTTCTAAATTCGCATAAATGGCGCCCTTGATTGCCCAGTTATCGCTTTCCGTGCCTCCCGACGTAAAATATATCTCGTTAGGCTTAGCGTTTATAGCTTTCGCGACCTTTCTGCGGGCTTCGTCTATTGCTTTCATCGCGTCGCGTCCGAAAGAGTGCTGTGAACTTCCGTTACCGTAAACTTCGGAAAAGTACGGTAACATCTCGTCAAGAACCTCCTTCCTCACGCCCGTAGTCGCCGAATGATCCAAATATATTCTTCTCATTTTTTATCCTCACTGATCAAGCTCTCGAGACTCATATTGTCAAGAGTGTCGTTGATCGCTTCGTACATCTTATTCCAAACCGAAAAAGTCCTGCAATTACATTTATCCGCGCATTTGCCGCCTATGCACTCCACTATCTCGAGTCCGTCCTCAAGAGCTCTAACTATCTCTCCGACGCTGGTATTGGCAGGCGGCTTGCTCAGTTCGTAACCGCCGCTCGCCCCTCTTGTCGAATTAACGAGATCGCTTCTCCTCAGCATCATGAGCACCTTTTCAAGATACGCCTCGCTGATACCGCTATCGTTCGCTATCTGCGAGAGCGCTATCGCTCCTTTCCCATACTCGAGCGCCAAAATACACATTACTTTAAGCCCGTAACGAGCCTTAACGGATAATTTCATTTTAATTCCTACCTTTTTGGTCGGATATATAATACCACACCGTATAATTGTTGTCAATTATAATAACTTAAATCGTAAAATTTTATAAAAGAATAACATGTTAATAGAAAAATATAATAAATAACGGCAAACAAAATGCCGTTATTAACTAATTTACCGTATTTGTTATATTAAAGATATAATAATCGTTATTTACTAAGCCGCCCGAGACTTGACGAGTTTGATAAGCTCGGCTTTCGACTCGTCGCTTTTGCATCTCTTCGCTTTCGAATAGATATCGCTGTCAAAAGTAACATAAATATTATCTTTACCGATACCCGTCTCTTTACTGATGAAATTCTTCACTTCTTTCACGAATGCAAGTTTTTCGGAATGAAGGAAAATCGGTTCTATCCGCATCGGAACGGCTATTTCGTTACCGTACTCGATAACGTAGACGTATTCAATATTGGGAAACTGCTCGCCCAAATTGTCGGCGATATTCATATCGTACGATACGCTTCCCGTGTTAAGCAGTAATAAAATTGCGCATATCAAAGTCTTCATATCCTTAATATGCGCATAGATTTCCATATTATTCCTGTAAACAAAAATATTTTTACGGTTTTCGCGAGCTTCTTTACCGCAAATACGCTATATATAAAATATTCAAAACGCGAAGGCGATAAACGATAGCTATATAAAGCTCATTAAATATTGATATAAAAAATGCGATCAGTCGCTGTACTTTTCTATATTTTCCTCGTTTCCCCACAGCTTTTCAAGACAGTATAACATTCTCGTATCGTCTCTGAACGCGTGAACTATTATAGAACCGTAGTCCATTACCACCCATCTTCCCTCGCTGACGCCGTCTCTGTGCAGCGGTTCTATTCCGTACTCTTTGGAAAGAACCTCGTCTACGTTCTCGGCAAGCGCTCTGACCTGCGGAGCGGACTTTCCGCTCGATATAATGAAATAGTCTGCAAGTACCGTGAGCTTTCTGACGTCGAGAATAGTGATATCCTCGCCCTTTTTATCGCTGAGAGCTTTGCATATCACTCTCTTCATTTCTTCGGTATTCATATAAAATCTCCTTTTTATTAGTATTGATCGAATATTATTACGGATCCGTTACAAAATCTGTCATTTATGCCGTCTGAGCGGAACCGCTAAATACGCAGTATATCTTTTCCTTAGTTATTTCCGCCGCATATATAGTAACCGTACGCTTCGGCAGTAAGCGGATACATGGAAAATCCCACATCTTTCACGTGCCTATAAGTCGCTTTGAGACATTCGCAAAATCCCGTTTCAAAGTCGCTCTCTATCATATCCCTCAGTCTCTCGACTCCTTCAAACTCCCGCCCCTCTTCGAGCATATCGGCAGAATAAATGAGTTTTTCGAGCGGCGACATCTTCGGCCGCGCAGTGCAGTGATACTCTATAGCGTCTAAGACCTCGCTGTCGCGTACGCCGTATTCTCGCATTGCGACCTGCCTTCCCATAAAACTATGTTCGACGTTCGTGCCTATCGCATCCTCGCGTATCGGATAGGAATACTTGACGTTCCCCTTTGCGCAATCGTGAAGAAGCGACGAAAGCATAACTCTATCGTAATCGAGCCTCAAATTTTCGTTAAGTTTCATAGCGTATCTTGCGACGCCTTTCGTATGTTCAAAACGCTCAGGTTTTAGCTCTCTTTCGAGTCTTTCCAATACGGCGTCGTAATCGCGGTACAAACGCTCTCTTTTGACGAACTCCCAACAATTCTTTTCAAGAATATCGCTCATATCGTCGCCAAGAGCTATCCTGCATCGCAAAACCGACGACGATATAGCATTGGCTCTATAGTTTGAAACTACTATATCCGCGCCAAAACCGTCGTAATACTCTTTTGCAGAAAGGACTTCCTCCATATCTCCGCCCCTCGGAACGACTACGATCCTGACAAGTTTTATTATTTCCTCGGGCTTTAGCCATTTATGAAAATCTATCATGCTGTCGCCGCCGATTATAAATTCGAGCTCGTCGCCTTCGTAAACCCCTTTGAAATATCGGATGATATCGTAACTGAAATGTTTTTCGTTATCGCGTCCCTCTATATCGGATATTTCAACGCCGCTTATGTTCGAAAACGCAAGTTTCAGAAGCTCGAGCCTTGTATCAAAAGGAGTATTGACGCTAGACTTATGCGGCGGATTATTCGACAAGATCAAAACCAGTCTGTCATACTTCCGCTCTTCTATCAGCTCTTTTACGATATTGATATGTTCTCTATGCGGCGGATTAAACGCTCCGCCGAACAAACCTATTTTCATTGCTGTCTTTCCTTCAGATCATATGCGGTCGGCTATTCTCGTAAGCGACGGCTCTCATCGACGTATCTTCCGAAAGACCGACGGCATCGTTATATTTATTGTAACACAAAAAAACGCTTCTATCAATACGTTTAATACTATTTTTATTCGTCAATAATCACGATAAGGAGAATAATAAACTATGGGAAAAATCGTTGACGCGATAATCGCGCGTCTTATAATATTTGTTGCAATAACTATCGTCGCCCTCTTTCTCGTCAAGAGCGCGCTGACGGCGGTAGCGATATCTACGGTATTGACTCTCATCATTTCAATATGTATCGCAGGCATTGAAAAAAAGCAAAAAGTAAAAGCAATAAAACTCAAAAAATTCAATACATATATGATAGTATACGGATTCGATACCGTTTCCGAAACGATTGAAAAAATATTGCCGGGCTCTCAAAAAAAGAACGGATATATGTTGACCGCTTCAAACGCCGTGATAATGCCGGCATACAAATTCTCAAAGGTCAATAAGGACGATATCATAAAGGCGTATAGAACGGCGATATCGGAAAACGCGACGGACGTATATATTATCGGTATCGAAGCCGACAGAGAAGCTCTGCTATTTTCGACGACTCTTTCCGATAAAAAGTTTTTCTTTATCCCGAGTAAAGTTTTCTATAAAGCGGCGAAAGCAAATAATATACTACCAAAAGATACGATCTCCGTTAAAAGCGAAAAAATACGCTTTAAGGATATTCTTTTGATTCTATTTTCAAAAAACAATGCGAAAAGATTTCTCGTCGCGTCGGTCTTTCTTTTGTTGCTCAGTTTTCTGACTCCGCTCAAAAATTACTATCTCGCTATATCCGCCGTAACTCTCCTATTCGCAGTCATTTCGCTCTTTTCCAAAAACGCCAAAGAAGACGCGAGCAAATACGGCATATTCGCAAAGTATCAAAGCAAAACCGACAACGGCTCGGATAACGAAATCGAACCGTCCGAAAACAGCGAAACGGACGAAAGAAATAACGACGAAACGTAAGTCTTCGCCTAAATCGCTATTCTCGAAATATTCTCACGTTGATTTACCAATATTACATCGCTTCATGCTATCGGTCTATAGATCGAAAAATCACGGCGTTTCGCCGCTGATGTATAACAAAAAGGTTTGCTCATCGCAAACCTTTTTACGTTATTGCAGTCAATATGGAAATTTTATTTTGACGTTACCCTACGGTCTCGCCCGCTTCCTCGACGCTTCTCAAAACAGTAGGCTCTTTGCCTTCGAGAAGACATTCTTTAGTTATAACGACTTTACGTATGCTCTTGTCGCTCGGAACCTTGAACATAATATCGAGAACCGAGTTCTCAATGATCGCTTTGAGACCTCTCGCGCCCGTATTGAGAGCTATCGCTCTGTCGGCTATCGCATCGAGCGCTTCCTCGTCTATCTCAAACTCCACTCCGTCCATTCCGAACATCTTCTTGTACTGTCTGATAAGAGAATTCTTCGGCTCTTTGAGTATCTTGACCAGCATATTCTTATCGAGCGCGTCAAGCCCCACGATTATAGGAAGTCTGCCGACAAATTCGGGGATAAGTCCGTACTTTATGAGATCGTCGGGCTGAACATCTTTCATCCACTTAAAGGACTTCGTTTCCTTGTGATCGCGAACTTTAGCTCCGAATCCGAGCGAAGACGAATCCGTCCTCTTGCCTATCAGCTTATCAAGGCCGACGAAAGCTCCGCCGCAAATGAACAGGATATTAGTAGTATCGATGGGAATACACTCCTGATTGGGATGCTTCCTTCCTCCCTGCGGAGGCACGTTGGCGACGGTGCTCTCTATTATCTTCAGAAGAGCCTGCTGTACGCCCTCGCCCGATACGTCGCGCGTGATCGAGACGTTCTCGCCCTTTCTCGTTATCTTATCTATCTCGTCGATGTATACGATACCGTATTGCGCTCTTTCCACGTCGAAATTAGCTGCCTGAATTATCTTGAGCAGTATGTTCTCAACGTCCTCGCCTACGTATCCCGCTTCGGTAAGAGTAGTAGCGTCGGCAACTGCGAACGGTACGTTCAATATCTTTGCGAGCGTCTTTGCCAAAAGCGTCTTGCCGCTTCCCGTAGGTCCGAGCATCAAAATGTTGCTCTTCTCGAGAACTACGTCCTCGTCTTCGTCGCCGTTCTTTGAAAGCGCTATGATACGCTTATAGTGATTGTAAACAGCGACGGATAAGACCTTCTTCGCGTCGTCCTGACCGACTATATATTCGTCGAGCTTCGCCTTGATCTCTTCGGGAGTGTACAGCGTGATGCTGTCGACGAACGCGGCGTTACGCTCCGCCTCTTTCTCTTCCTCGAGCTCAAAAAGATGCTGTACGCATAACTTAACGCAGTCGTCGCAGATATAAAGTCCGTTGGGTCCGCTTATAAGTTCGTTGACGCTCTGTTCCGTTCTTCCGCAGAAAGAACATCTGATTGTCTCTATCTTGTTGTTATTATCGCTCACTTTTTACCTCTTAATTTCTGTGTTCGTACACTGCGTCGACGAGTCCGTATTCCTTCGCTTCCTGCGCGGTAAGATAGTTATCCCTCTCGGTGTCTCTTCTTATCGTCTCGATACTCTGAGAAGTATTCTCGGCAAGGATAGAGTTGAGTTTTTCCCTCGTACGCAAAATGTGTTTCGCCACAATCTCTATCTCCGTCGCCTGTCCCTGAGCTCCGCCGCTGGGCTGATGTATCATAACTTCGCTGTTGGAAAGTGCAAATCTCTTTCCTTTCGTTCCCGAACTCAACAGGAACGCGCCCATAGATGCCGCCATTCCGATACATATCGTCGATACGTCGCAACGTATGTACTTCATCGTATCGTAAATAGCAAAGCCCGCCGTAACGCTTCCTCCCGGACTGTTGATGTACATTGATATATCTTTAGCGGGATCTTTAGCTTCGAGATAAAGAAGCTGAGCCACGATGTTATTGGCCATACCGTCCTCTATCTGACCCGTCACGAATATTATTCTGTCCTCTAAAAGTCTCGAGTAGATATCGTAAGATCTCTCCCCTCTGTCAGTCTGTTCTACGACCATAGGTATTAAACTCATATGCGTTACCTCCTTCGCATCGGCGCCTACGCCGAATAAACTTATTTAATTATATCTTATATATTGTTATTTATGCAAAGTCGGAGCCTGTAATCACAAACTCCGACACCGTTATACAAATTAATTCGGCGAAATCTGTCGATTAGTTAAACTTATTATTCGCCTTGAGGAAAGCAAGAAGCTTATCCGTTACTATCTGGTTCTTGATATAGTTGAGCTGACCGGGAACGACGCTCTTCTTGTATTCGTCGAAGTCCTTGTTCGCGCCCTTCGCAAAGTCGCGGAGCTTGTTGTCGACCTCTTCGTCCGTCGCCTCTATCTTCTCCGCCTTTATAATGCTCTCCATAACAAGTCTCATAAGAACGCTCTTCTTTGCCTGCTCTACGTACTGCGACTTGAGCTGATCTCTGTTGGAATTGGTGTACTTATAGTAGTCGTCGATATTGAGACCCTGATACTGGAGTCTGTACTCGAACTCGTATACCATATCGTCGGTCTGCGCGTCTATCATAACGTCGGGTATCTCGACCTTAGACGACTTAGCTATCGTCTCGATCATCTCGTTCTCGAGCTCTATCTCGGCTTCGCTTTCCTTTCTGGCCTTGATGTTCTCCTTGATCTCCTTTTTATACTCGGCTACGGTGTTAGCGGTCTCCGATACGTCCTTTACGAACTCGTCGTCAAGCGCCGGAACTACCTTCTTCTCTATCTCGTGGAGCTTGATAGCGAAAACCGCGTCTTTGTCCGCGAGCGTATCTACGCCGTAATCTGCGGGAAATTTAACGGTGATGTCCTTGCTCTCTCCTACGTTCATTCCTACTACCTGTTCCTCAAATCCGGGGATAAACATATGCGACCCGAGCGTAAGCTCCTGATTCTCAGCGGTACCGCCTTCGAACTTCACGCCGTCGACGCTGCCGGAATAATCTATTATGACCTTATCGCCGTCCTCTGCGGCTCTTCCCTCGACCTTTTCCCAAGTAGTGAGCTTGTCCTGATCCTTTTTGATAGCTTCGTCGACTTCGTCGTTCGTTACCTTAACTGCCTTTTTCTTGAACTCGAGCCCCTTGTACTGTCCGAGTTCGACGTCGGGAGTCTCTTGGAACGTAGCGGTGAACTTAAGCGTGCTGTCGGATATTGCGACGATGTCTATGTCGGGTCTTGCCACGGGAGCAACGTCTGCGCCGCCGCTAAGAGCGTCTTCGATATACTTTGGAATGATTATATCGAGAGCGTCGTCGAAGAAGATACCTACTCCGTACATTCTCTCTACGACCTTCTGCGGCACTTTGCCCTTTCTGAATCCTTCTACGGTAAATTTATTCTTCATCTTGTTATACGCCTGAGCGATCGCGTCCTTCCAATCCTGCGATTCAACGTCAAACGTCAACTTTACTTGATTCTTTTCTAACTTTTCGATTTGATAACTCATCTGGATCCTCCGAAATTGTACTATGACATAGTTTAGCACATTATTCATGATTATGCAACTTAGTATTGCAAATTTTTTTAATATAATATATAATAATAACATTATGTAACGCTCTTTCCGCGGTATCCGACGGAAAAAGCGACGGAGATAGTATGCCTAACGATTTGATCACTGTGAAAGCGCTCGCTTCGGAACTCAACGACGTTCTCAAAGGCGGCAGAATCGAAAAAATATATCAACCCGAAAAGGACGAGATCAACCTGCTGATACACAACAAAGGCAAGTATCTTCTCGCTATCTCCTGCAATGCCGAGACTCCGAAAATCGCAATAACAGGCGTAAAAAAGGAAAATCCGTTAGTCGCGCCTCCCTTTTCGATGCTGCTTAGAAAGCATCTTTCGGGAGCAATAGTCGAGAGCGTTTCCCTGGTATCGAACGACAGGATAGTCGACTTCTCATTCAACGCGAAGAACGAACTGAAAGACGAAGTGAAATTCCATATCGTAGCGGAAATGATGGGTCGATACAGCAACGTTCTCCTATTGAACGGAAACGGAGTCATACTCGACGCTATGAAGACCGTATCGTACGACACGGCGACGAAAAGATGTATCCTTCCCTCTATGCCGTACGCGGCGCCGCCGCAGTCGAAAACGCCGATATCCGATACCGAAGCGATACGGAAACTTCTCAGAGAATACTCTTCGTCCGACGTAGCTAAATATCTTACGTCGACGATATCCGGATTCGCGCTCGTTACCGCAAAAGAGATAGTCAAGCGTTCGGGAATAGAAAATTCCGTATCGGCGCTTAGCGAAAACGACGTCGAAAAACTCATAGATACCGTATCGCTTTTTTACAACGTATATGAAAGCGATATATTCTCGCCTTCCGTCGTAACGGACGAAAACGGGGTCGGCGTCGACTACTTCGTAACGCCCTACGCTTCTTTTTCCGATTCATTTATAAAGAAAGACTCGCTAAGCGAAGCCATAGACAGCTGCCTTAGGATAAAGGACAGAGAAATGCGCAGACACGACAAGACAAAGTCTCTCGCGCAGTCTCTCAAACGCTTCAAGGAAAAAAATATGCGTACGTTGCAAAAGAGCAAAGAAAAGCTCATCGAATGCGAAAAGACGGAGACGCTGAAAAAATACGGCGAACTCATAACGAACAATATCTATCTCATAAAGAAAGGGATGAAGGAATTCACCGCATACGACTATTACGACGATAAGGAAGTAACTATACCGCTAAACGTTATGCTTTCTGCAGGAGCGAACGCTCAAGACTATTTCAAGCGCTACGCGAAACTGAAGAGAACTAAAGATATAGTTACAAAACAAATAGCGGAAATAGAAACTCTTCTCGACAAGATCTCAATGACGGAACTCGCCGTTAAAAACTGCTATACTTCGCAGGATATATACGAACTCGAGATCGAGCTCAACAAACTCGGCGCAATCAAAAAATTCAAAGTCGATAAGATAAAAGAGAAGAAGGAAAGCACTCCATTCGTCTACGAAATCAACGGATATACCCTATATGTAGGCAAAAATAATATTCAGAACGAAAAATTGACGTTCAAAACGGCAAAGCCTCACGATATATGGCTGCACGCGAAAAACTTCCACGCATCGCACGCCGTGCTCGTCACTAACGGCGATACTATCGACGAAAGCGTAGTGCAAACAGCTGCAGAGATCGCGATATACTATTCAGCGGTCAAAACATCTAACGCCATCGAATGCGACTATACCGAGAGAAAGAACGTAAAGCGTCATCCTTCCGGAACTCTCGGACTCGTAACGTATACAAACTATAAGTCGATACGCGTTACGGCGAACGCGCATAACGAACTGCTGAAAAAGGGTTGATAAAATTACCCTATTATTGAAAAAATTTTCATATAAATAAAATTATAATTAAAGACAGCTTGCAAATATGCAAACTGTCTTTCTATTTATTAATATCATATAATAAGGCGTAACGCGTACGGAAATCATATAGTGCGTTACGGCAAAGCCCGGCTATTCGCGATCTTTCTATGTATTTTGCGATATAGACTACCCGTTTTCGGTACCTTTATACAATTACTTGCTTTCCCAACTACGCTCAGTTGATCCTCTTATTGACGAAATACGAATTGACTTCGTTGACGTCTACGTACTCCGAACGCTTATTGACCTTGATCATATTCTCGCCCTTTATGACGGCGTTCTCAACGTACGGATACATCTCGGCATAGTCAATGTTTTCAGGATGACGTCTGTGTCCTACCTGCAGCGCTTCCATCATGAGACGTATCATCTCGATACTTCTCTTGCACTTTCTCTTACCCGTGACCTTTATCTCTGCAGGGGTCTCTTCGTAATTGCGTCTATGCGATCTGTCTACTACCTTCAAGTAATCGTGATCTATACTCTCCGGATTGAGTTTCAGATAGAGATACAGGCTCTTTCCCTTAATTCTTATCTTAGCTACCGCGCCTCCGCATCTGAATACTTCGACGTATTTGGTCATGCGGCACTTAACTCCGCTGTACTCCATAAGCACGTTCTTGATCTCGGAATAAAGTTTCTTGACATCAGCGGAAGACTGACGTATTCTCGATTCGAAATTACGCGGAAGAATGACCGTTCCGTCGTCGTAATATACTTCTGCGTGTTCGAAGATGTGCGTTCTATCGTAAGAATCGTCGTCCTCGTCCTCTTCTTCGTCTTCATCGTTCTCGTAGACGTCTTCCTGCGGAGCAAGAACGACCTCGTCAAGCGTCTCCTCTTCGGTCTCTTCTTCGACGACAGCCTCTTCTTCGAACGAAGTCTCTTCGGCGGCGAATTCCTCTTCCTCTGCAATATCCTCTTCTATCGATTCTTCCTCAAAGGCGGTCTCTTCTGCCTCGAACGTCTCCTCTTCGGGAACGTCTTCCTCTATAGATTCCTCTTCAAATGAGGTCTCCTCTGCAACGAACTCTTCTTCGGCAGGAGTTTCTTCTTCAACGGTCTCTTCCTCGACGGGAGCTGCAACTTCCTCGTATACCGGTTCTTCCGCTTCGGCAACAATCGGAGCTACGTCTTCAACCTGTTCTTCCTGAAGCGCCTCCTCTTCGAAGTCATCCCAATTTTCAGGTTCTGCTTCGCCCCTTCTCCTTGGAGTAAAGCTCAATAATACTTCTTCTTCTTTTTTTCTTCTTGCCATAACAACTCCTACTTTGATTAGTTCATTGTTTCATATATTTATATGATACCATAATTTAAGCGTTATGTAAATAACTTTTTCGGAACGAATTATTAAATAATCATAAAATTTTAACATTTTTCGTTGACAACGGCAACCTGTTGGTATATAATCTATTTAGATACTTGATTTGAAACAAATACGATATACTCACTCATCCATAAATCATAAATAAGCAACGCATATACATAACGTTGCTTATTTATTTTGAAATTTTACTTCGTATTTATGTTTTTAATGTCGATTTCCATTATATACCGCCGCATTAAATGCTATAAAATTCCGTTAAAAAAACAAATATTTTAAGATTATTAAGCGTAAATGAAAATGTAAAATATCTATTTTAACGATTAGTCCGCTCTTTCCGTTTTGACTATATAACAGCTCTCAAGCGAGTTCCTAAGCGAAGAAAACCCGTATCGCGAGACCTTACACGACGACACTGCTACCGCTACCTTAACGGCTTCGACTCCTTCGATCCCGTTACAAACAGCGTAGAGATAACCGGCTACAAAGCTGTCTCCCGCTCCAACGGCATCAACCGCTGTAACTTTCGGAGGATAGACGCGGTAAACGTCTCCGCTCTTTCCTCTATAATAGACGGCGCCGCTCCCGTCGGTCACTGCTACCGCCTGCGTATTTATATTCCTAAGTTTAGCGGCTAAACCGTCGAAAGAGCCGAAAACTTTGCAGAATTCATCCATATTCGGCTTTATCAATATTATATTATCGCCGTATAATTCTATTATTTCTTTCATTTCCGATTCCGCGACGTCGAGTATGAGTTTTACGTCTTGACACGTTTCCAACAATTTTTTGCAAAAGTCGGTCAAAACTCCGCTCTTTACCGTATTTCCGGAAACAACTACGATATCCCCGCCCTTTATCTTCATCAACTCGAGCGCCTCTATAAGCGATTCTTCGGATATATCGAGACTCCCTCTTGCGTTGATCTCCGTGACCGTTCCCGAACAAATTACTTTGGTATTGATGCGGTTATCTCCGCGAGTCTTTACGGCTATCGGAAAGGCAAGCTCTTCGCTCATCCTTTTTTCTATAATAGATCCGATCTCTCCCGACCCGACGAACAATACGGAAGCGTTATCCGCTCCGAGCGACGTTAGCGCCTTCGACACGTTGACGCCTTTGCCGCCAAGCGTTACGCTCTCGCGTATCGATCGGTTAGTCTTTCCTATCGAAAAATCGTCGCACTCGGTCTTGTAGTCTAGCGAAGGATTAAAAGTAACGGTGTAGATCATTATTTTTTCCCGATCATTATTAAATATTTGTTTTGATTAGAATATGCCGTAACATAAAGACGCATCAAAACAGCGCGTCGATAAATTCAGTCGCATCGAACTTCAGCAAGTCGTCCATCTGCTCTCCTACGCCGACAAAGCATACAGGTATCTCCTCTTCGACGCTTATCGCGAACACGACTCCGCCCTTCGCCGTACCGTCGAGCTTTGTTAATACTATGCCGTCGATGTCGAGTATCTCGTTGAAAATATTGACCTGAGATACGGCGTTCTGTCCTGTCGTCGCGTCGAGAACGATGTACGTTCTATAGTCGCACTCGGGGAACTCTCTCTCGACGACTCTCGATATTTTGCCCAGCTCGTTCATAAGATTCTTTTTGTTCTGCAACCTGCCTGCGGTATCTATCAAAAGCACGTCGGTATTCTTCGCCTTCACGGAACTGATGGCATCGAATACGACCGCCGCGGGATCGGAACCTTCCTCGTGCTTTATTATCCTTACCTTAGCTCTCTCCGCCCACACGGTGAGCTGATCGGACGCCGCGGCTCTGAAAGTATCGGCGGCGGCGAGCACGACGCTTTTTCCCTGACGCGTGAAATAGTTAGCCAATTTGCCTATCGCGGTCGTCTTTCCTACGCCGTTGACGCCTGCGACAAGTATCACGAGCGGATAAGAATAAGGAACTATTTCATAATCTATCTCCGATACCATTATCTCCTTAAGAAGCTCCTTCGCCTCCTCGGTAGTCTTTATCTTACGCTCAAAGCAGGCGTCCTTAAGTTCTTCTATTATCTTTTCCGTCGCCTCTACCCCGAGATCCGCCGAAACAAGAGCCGACTCGAGATCTTCATAAAACTCGTCGTCGAGTTTTCGCCCCGAAAAGACCGAATAAAGTTTCTTTTGGAAGCTCTCCTTCGTCTTCCTCATTCCCTCTTTTATCTTCGAAAAAAATCCCATATTTCTCTCCTTGACGTTTTCGTTACGCCGACCCGATTTTGACATATTTGACGCGTTTATTCGTACCGTTATCGATATTCTTGTCACAAACGAAGATTTTTATCGCTTTTTGTTATGACTTTCGCAAACGGAAAATAAATATTTAGGTTTATGATTTTGCCTGAGTTATCGCCTCTTTGAGCTGTACCGATACCATCTTCGACACGCCCTTTTCTTCCATAGTTACGCCGAACAGCCTGTCCGCCATCTCCATTGTCGGCTTCTTATGCGTGATAACGACGAACTGCGTATCCATTGCGAACTTTTTGAGGTACTTCGCAACGAGTTTCGCATTGGAATCGTCGAGAGCCGCCTCCACCTCGTCAAGAACGCTGAACGGCGTCTTTTTGGACCTTAGAATAGCGAACAGTATCGAAATGGATACAAGCGTCTTCTGTCCACCGCTAAGAAGCGTGATATTCGGCAGAGACGTACCCGGAGGCTGCGCCAATATCTGAATACCAGCCTCGAGAGGATCCGAGCTCGTCGAAGTGTCTAGAACGAGCTCCGCCTTTCCGCCGCCGAAAAGCTCCAAGAATATCATCTTGAAATGCTCGTTGATGACTGCAAAGTTCTCTCCGAACTGTTTTATCATGTCTCTCGAAAGGTCAGCGATAAGTTTGAGCAAGTCCTTCTCTGCTGTCTCGAGATCTTCTCTCGTCGCCGATTTCGCCGTATATACTTCGTCCACTTCCTTGAACTCTTCTATAGCGTTGACATTGACGTGACCCAGCTTTCCTATCGCTTTTTTAAGTCTATTGATCTCGCTGACGCCCGCGTTGATATCGTAATCGACGAGCTTATACTGCTTACACTCGTCGTACTCGAGTTCATACTCTTCCTTTATGTGCGACTGCATCTGGAGCATATTGGCGTCGATCTTCTCGAGTTGATTCTCCTCTTTGATACGCCTTTCGTTGATCGAAGTAAGCTCGCGAGTCATATCGTCCTTCTTGGAAAGAATATCCGTCATCTCCTGCTGAATGACCTTCTTTCTATCGTCGACAGCCGCGATCTTGCCCTTTATTTCCTCGTTCTTGGCCTTATCGTCTTCGTTCACTACGGCGTTGTTGAAGTCCTCTTCGGCGCGCTTCATCTTAACGTCGATAGCTATGACCTCAGAGTTCATCTCGACGTTCGAGTGCTCAAGTTCACCTATCTCTTTGTTGAGACGTCCGATATTCGCTTTGGTACTTTCGAGCTCCTTTTCTATGGACGCTATGGCGACCCTTATATCCGCGCGTTCGCGTTCTATAAGCTCGCGTTCCTCTTTTTTGTTCGTGAAAAGACGTTTGTTCTTCTCTATATCGTCGTCGCTCGAATACCTCTTATTCGCGATATTCTCCTCCTGCCTGTCGACTATGAGAAGATTGTCGCATATAAGCTTGAGTTTGAGCTCGATATTTTTGAGCAGTTCGCTGAGCCCCGAAAGCTCTTTGAGCGTATCGTCGATCTTCTGCTGTACCTTATTCTCCTTCTCGACCTCTCTCGCGTATGCTATTTCCGCGTCTTTGAGATCGTCCTCTACGTCCTTAAGCTCCTCTAAAAGCGCTTCGTTCTCCTTCTTCAATACCTCGAGCCTCGTCGACTTCTTGTCAAAGCTGAACTTGTACTTAGTATAGAGCTCTTTGGCTTCCTTAATAGCTCTTTCCTGACTCAAGAGATTCGCAGCGTCGTTCTTCTTATTCGAGCCGCCGGTCATCGATCCGTTAGGATTGAGGACCTCTCCGTCGAGAGTAACTATCCTGAAGGCGTATCGGAATTTTCTCGCTATGGCGATTGCGGAATCAACATCCTCCGCAATAACGGTTCTGCCGAGAAGTCCGCTGACGATCGTAGCAAACCTCGGATCGTAATCGACAAGCTCCGAAGCTATTCCCACGCATCCTCTTTCTCTCAAAGCGCTCCTGTATTCAACTTCGAGATCTCTCGACTTGAACGACGTCATCGGAAGGACCGTAACGCGTCCGTAACCGTTCCTTTTTATGTATTCTATAAGATATTTACCGTCCTCTTCGTTCTTGGTAACGATATTCTGGACGGCGTTTCCGAGCGCGATATCTATAGCCGTTTCATACTGGGAAGGCACTTTGATTATATCTGCTATTACGCCCATTACTTTCGAGTCGAGAACAGGATTGTCCTTTTTGTCCTGCATAACTCTCTTGACCGCGGGAGCAAAACCTTCGTATCTCGATTTGTACGACTCAAGTATCTTCATCTTCTCTTCGATACCTCTTAGGGAACCGTTGAGCTTTCTTGTCTCTTCTATGAGCGTATTGATTTCGAACTTCTGCTCGTTTATCTTTTCGGCGAGTCTCGCTCTTCTCTCCGACAGCTTATTTTTACTGCTTTCGTTAAGAACTATAGCCGCATGTATCTCCTGCTTCTCGCTCTCCTGCTCCTCTATGACCGCCTTATCCGCGCCGATCTCAGCCTCGACTTCGGCTTTTCTCGTTATGAGCGAATCGCGTTCCGCCTTGAGTTTCGACGTGTCCGCCTTTATAGACGACAGCTCCTCCATGGTTGCAAGTATCGCCTTGTTGGACTCCTCTATCTCCTTCTCTCGAGAAAGTATCTCGTCGACAAGCTCGAGATACTTCTTCTCAAGCTCCGCGCTCTCCTCTTCCGCGCTCTTAAGATCGTGCATATTCTCGTTATTGTACTCGATGAGTCCTTCGAGCTCGTCCTTCTTTTCTAAGAGCAACTCTTTGTTGTCCTCTATGGTCTTCAAAAGACGCTCTTTCTCCTGCCTCATACCTCTCATGCGTTCGGTATGCAGTTCTCCAGCTCCTATCATCTTCTGAGCTTCGACCATCAGCGCGGTCTGCTCGTCTCTGAGTCTTACGGAGTACGCGTCAAGATCGTTCAATTCGTCAAGTTTTCGCGCGTAGCTGTCATCCGACTCCGCTATCTCGGCGTTCTTATAGGATATTTCCTCTGCGATAGCTTTGAGTTTCGCATTTACTGCGTCTATAGCTTCGCTGTTGTTTTCGTAATGAAAGAGATAATTGTTGATCTCGTGCATTTTGAGCTCGTCTCTGAATTTAAGATACTCCTTCGCGACCGCCGCCTGCTCCATCAACGGAGTACGTCTCTTCTCCATCTCGAGAATTATATCGTTAAGACGCACGAGGTTGTCGCGAGTCTTTCTGAGATCCGACTCCGCTTTCGTCTTCCTGTCCTTATATTTCGATATTCCCGTCGCTTCCTCGAATATAGCTCTTCTCTCTATAGGCTTGCTGTCGACGAGTTTTACGACCTCGCCCTGTCCGATTATCGAATAACCGTCCTTACCGATACCCGTATCCTTTATCTTGTCGATAATGTCTCTCAGCCTGCATACCGTATTGTTAATGAGATATTCGCTCTCGCCCGAACGGTAGAGTTTTCTCGTAATGACGAGCTCGTCAAACTCTATCGGGAATATTCTCTTGGTATTGTCGAATACAAGAGAGACTTCACAGTACGAAAGAGACTTCCTCGTGTCTGTACCTGCGAATATGACGTCCTGCATGCTACTGCCTCTAAGGCTCTTCGCGCTCTGCTCTCCGAGCACCCAACGAATAGCCTCCGCTACGTTACTTTTACCGCAGCCGTTAGGACCTACTATACCGGTAATACCTTCGCTGAAATCGACTTCAACTTTGTCTGCAAAGGATTTGAATCCGTACATTTTAACTTTCTTCAGAATCACCGCAATTTCCTCTTTTAACGTTTTGTGAACGCTGTTTACCGATTTTTTCCTATAAATTGTATCATAAAATATTTTATTTGTAAATAAAAATTTTATTTTTAAGATTATTAGTCTATGAAAGTAAATTTTATCGACGAGCCGTTTCGCTCGTTAAAAGCCGTTGGCTATCGCCCGATTTTCGCTTGACAGAGAGAAAATCAAAAATCATATAGTTATCGAAGCGTCATTCATACCAAAAAATTTACGATCACTAAAATTAAAAATATGCGTATATGTATTGTCATTTTTACATAATACATTTAAGATTTTATTTCTAAGCTACCTATTGCCGACGCTTATGAAGACGTTAAAAAACGAACCGATAAAAGCCTAAAGACTCAAATCGATTCGTTATTTTATATTAATCACACTAGCTTACAGTTATTAAAAGCGTTCGAATAAATACGTTTTACCGTATATATCAATTCAATATTAAAAACCTTTACAAAACGTCAGAACGTATTCTTTGTCAGTAACTCTTTCTTGAGTTCGTATAGCCTGTCCGAGAGGTCGACTTTATATATCTGCGGATTGACGTCTCTCTTATATTCGCCCCAGATCTCGCCTATCTTTTCCTTATGATACTTCGCTATATCCATGACCTTCGGAGACTCGTAAACCTGCTTTCCGCCTTTGAATATATCGATCATGAGCTCCTCAATATAGAAATTCGTAAGGAGAGTCTTTTTCCAAGTATATACGGGATGGAATATCTCAAGAGACGTTAGCGAAGAAAAATCTTCGTCCTTTAGCGCTATGATATCGGCAAGAGCCTTATTCGTCTTTTTGTCGTAGAATCTCACTATTTTCTTAAGTCCCGGATTGGTTATCTTTTCGGGCGTGTCGCTCTTTTTGAGTCTCGGCACGATAACGCCGTTCTCTTCGATACCCGCAAGTTTATAGACTCCGCCGAGACTAGGACAGCCGTCGCTCGTAATGAGCTTTGTGCCTATTCCCCAACAGTCTATTCTCGCTCCCTGATTGTGCAACGAACGCAAGATGAGCTCGTCTATATCGCCGCTTGCGAATATCTTTGCGTTCTCAAAGCCCGCTTCGTCAAGCATTCTCCTCGCCTCTTTCGAAAGGTATGCCAGATCTCCCGAATCAAGTCTTATTCCAAGCGGTTCGTATCCCTTGGCTCTCAACTCGCCAAATACCTTTATCGCGTTAGGCACGCCTGACTTTAGCGTATCGTAAGTATCTACAAGCAACAAGCACTTATCGGGATACATATCGGCGTACGCTCTGAACGCGGTCACCTCGTCGCAGAAAGACATTACCCAGCTGTGAGAATGAGTTCCCGAAACAGGTACGTCGAACATCTGACCGCAAAGCACGTTCGACGTCGAAGAACAACCCGCTATCATTGCGGCTCTCGCGCCGTATATTCCCGCGTCGGGTCCCTGCGCTCTTCTCAAACCGAATTCCGCGACCGCCTCGCCCTTCGCGTTATTGATAATCTTCGAAGTTTTAGTCGCTATGAGCGTCTGATGATTTAAGATACAAAGAATAGCTGTCTCTATGAGCTGAGCTTCGAAAAGGCGGGCTTTGACCGTGAGAATAGGCTCCTGAGGAAATACTATGGTTCCCTCTTTCACCGAATACATATCGCCCGTAAAACGGAACTCTTCGAGCATACCGAGAAATTCTTCGTCAAATAGCTTTAGCGAACGCAGATATTCGATATCCTCTTCGTTGAATTTCAACTCGTTGATGTAATCTATCACCTGCTCGAGTCCGCAAGCTACCGCATAGTTGTTTCCCACTCCTCTATAAAATACGTCGAAAACGGCAATCTTGTCCTTTTGTTCGCTCTTGCTGTAGCCGTACATCATCGTCAGTTGATACAAGTCGGTAAGTAATGTTAAATTTCTCATATGTTACTCTTCTTCTCCGTCGTTACTTATTTGATTTTCCCTCTCGATCGTCTCTTTGGTCGGACGCACGTGATAATCTTCCTCGTCCGCCTTTGAGCGTCTCGGAAGTCTGTGCACTTTGCTCATAACGAATATTATAACTATTATGCCCGCAACGATTAGCTCTACAGGAACGATATAGCGCCACGTTCTCGTAAGCGAACCTATGAGAAGTATCAGCGAAAGTATCATCACCACGATTGCAGGTTTTACATATTTCAGTCTGCCGCGGCTAGCGATATAGCTAACGAACATTCCGAGCGACATCGTTATCGGTATCATAGGCCAAAACATCGCAAAAGATTTTCCTAGCGAAAGGCTCAAAAATACGCCTATGAATATTGACGCAACGCTGAAATAAAGCGGCGCGTTTCTTATGATGGCGATGCCTATCGCAAAGGCGGCAAGATATAACATCAGTACAAGATACCACTGATGTATCGCTCCCTCGAACGCTATGTCGACCGCGTCGAAAAGGAATATCAGTCCCGATAGAAGCGTAAGACACGCTCCGAGAAGTATCAAAGCGTAATTTTTATTGCTCATTGACGTCCTCCCCGCCGCCGTTATCGGCGTTATCTATGATATCGGACGTGATAACTCTCTCGCGAGTCACGTCGAACCGTTCGTTCGTAGACATGACCTCGGGGTCTTTATATCGTGAAAAATGTCTCCTCTTCATCTCTTCCGTCTCGAGTTTTATGACTCCCGTCTCCAAAAGTATGAATATGACAATGCCTATCATCGCGAATATATAACATATCAACTGAACGGCTCTCACGTTGCCCCATTTGAGCTGATCTATCTTGACGAATTCGAGCGTTCCTCTCAAAATGCCGTACCATATAAGGTACCCTACGGAAATCGCTCCGACTTTCAGTTTGTTACCGTACTTGCGCATAACGAACATTATGACCAAAAACGCGATGAAATTCGCCGCGGCTTCGTATATGAAGTTCGCGCAGTGCCAAGCTCCGTCGGCGTCTATGAATACGGCTATCGGGAAAAACTGAAATTTCGGATCGGTTATCTCGAGACCGTAAAGCTCCTGATTGACAAAGTTGCCCCAACGTCCGAGCGCCTGCGCTATCAAAAGACACGGAATAATCAGATCGACTACTCTGAAAAATGATTTTTTCCTGAGAAGACAATAGAGAAGTATCCCCAGCGCGCCGCCGAAAAGTCCTACGACTATCGTAAGTCCGCCGTCTCTTATCGCGAATATTTCCGCGATGTCGTCCCACGTCGGAGGAAAATTCATTCTCGGCACAACGAAGCCGAGTCTTGCGAATATGACCGCAAGCGGTATCGTGAAAAGGAATACCTCGAGCGCGTCGTCCGCAGAAAATTCGTCCTTTCTCCTCGACATCAGATATACGAGCAAAACGAGCGCGACGACCATACTCGCGGTAAGGATTATCGCGTACCACTTTATCTCTATTCCGAATATTATAAATGCAACGTCATTCATAGATCTATGCCTCTTTCTTCCCGCGTCATCATAATTAAAACGCAAAAATCATCAATTATTGCCTAGTACGTCCGCTATCGAAAATATTAAACGTACCATCGGCTCTTATAAAACCCGCCGCTCATCAAAAAGCGGCGTCTCTTCAAATATCCACGAGACAAGCGCCGTGATTCCTAATGCCTATCACGAAAACGTTCTCGTCCTTGAAAACCTTCTTCATCATATCGGTATAAGCCTTAGTCTTATCCTTTGCGACGAACGCAAGTATAGTTCCCGCAAAACCGCCGCCGTGTACTCTGACTGCCTTCACTCCTTCACAGCCTTTGGAAAGAGCGATGCCGAGCGGTATTCTCTCCTTGACGTCTTCCGCAGGATAGCAGTTCTGTAGCATCATATACGAGCTGTCTCCCGAACCGTTGATACATTCGGTAAACTTCTTGCCGCTTGCTTTGCGTATAGCCTGAGCCGCTTTGACGACCCTCTTATTCTCGTTAAAAAAGTGCATAGCTCTGAGTATCGCCCTGCCGCTGACTTTTTCGCTGAGCGCGGGTATCGACGCGTAGAATTTTTCCTCGCTGACCTTGCGAAGAGTCTTGTGTCCCAGTATTACCGCTACCTCTTCCATTTCGCGACGTATCGCGGCATAATGGTCGGTCAAATTAGCGTGATCTCCGCCCGTATTGGTCAAAACTATGTCCATATCGTCGAAATTCCAGTCTATAGACTCGACTTTCGGCATTTTAGTATTCTTAAAATCTATGTAGCTCACTCCGCCGAGCGCGATCGCCGACTGATCGAGCAGTCCGCAAGGCTTGCCGAAGAATACGCTCTCGGCATAATGCGAAGCCTTGGCTTTGGTAATAGCGTCCAGCTTGGAACCGTTATATAATATGTTGAGTATCTCGGCGATAAGCACCTCGAAACAAGCCGAAGACGAAACTCCCGCTCCCTTAAATACGTCGGACGACGTAGTAGCCGTAAAACCGCCTACCTTCATGCCGTTATCTTTGAAATATCTCGCGACGCCTTTTACCAACGCTTCGCTCTTTCCGTATAGGCTCTTATCTATCTCCAAACTATTCAAATCGACCTTTATCGGAGGATAACCGTACGACTCGACGATGATAGTCCCGTCAACTGTCGGAGTAACGCAAGCCACCGTATCGACGCTGATGCTCGCGCAAAGCACTTTTCCGTTATTGTGGTCGGTATGGTTACCGCACAGTTCGATCCTTCCCGGAGAAGAGAAGAACAATACGTCGCTAGAATATTTAGCGGCGTGGACGGAATAAATATCCGCGTATCTTTTGAGCTGATACTCGAGTCCGTTGGCATCGGTGTAAAGTTCGCCGACGGCTTTTGCAAACTTTTCGTTATTTTTTAGATTAGCGATCGTTTCTGCGTTCAACATAATTTTCATCCTTAAAATATATATTTCATTATAATAAAGGGATCTTAACGTAAATTAAAATCTCCAAACGTCATTTTTCACTCGCTCGACTGTTTCGGTAAGCCTTTTCGTCTGATGCTATCCGCCCGCGGGCGTAAAATATCTCTTCGATAATTACCCGCTAAAGCTTCCTTAAATATAATTCTATTAATTATATCATATAATATTCGTTAAAGCAATACATACGATAAAACTTTAACGATATTAAAAATTTTATTTGCCTTATAAAGCTATATTGGAAATTCGCTTGAAATATGATATAAAATACTGTAAAATGTATGTTAGAAATATTCGACTTTCGGATATAAAATATTGAGGTGTGATATGACTGGTGCGGAAACCGTAAAAAACTGTGTGGAACAATTACTCAAATACAGCGTCGACAAACTCTCGCTTGATAAAAACGACGTTATATACGTCAGAAATTCCTTGCTCGATCTTCTCGGACTCGACTCCCCGTCGGCGGAAGTTTCATCTTACGGAGAATTTCAAAACGATATTATCGACCCGATCTTGAGTTACGCTATTGAAAACGATTTGACTAACGAAAACGAAAAGATCCTTTTCGAGACCAAACTGCTCGGATACTGCACTCCTATGCCGTCCGCCGTTATATCGAAATTCGCTAATACGTATTCAAATGCTTCGTCTAAAGACGCGACCGATTGGCTCTTCGGCATCTCGAAAGACAATAACTACATTAGACTCGTCGATATCAACAAGAATATCAAATGGGCTCATAACGGCAAGTTCGGAAAGATAGAGGTAACTATCAATCTTTCAAAACCCGAAAAAGACCCCAAACAGATAGCTCTTGCAAAGATGCAAAAAAAGAGCGGCTATCCCGCGTGTATGCTCTGTATCGACAACGTAGGATACAAGGGCAATCTCAATCATCCTGCAAGACAGACGCTGAGAACGGTTCCCATTACGCTCGGCGGCGAGCCTTGGTCGTTGCAGTTCTCTCCGTATCAGTACTACGATCAGCACGTAATAGCATTTTCGAACGTACATAGACCTATGGACGTCAACGACGCGTGTCTTAAACGTCTCGTCGATTTCACGGAGATATTTCCCCACTATTTCATAGGTTCCAACGCGGCGCTTCCTATAGTAGGCGGCTCTATTCTCTCGCACGACCACTATCAGGGCGGTAATAAAGTCCTTCCGATGTTCCTCGCTCCTATTCGCAGCTCTTATATTGCAAAAGACGGCGACAAGAGCGTACGCGTAAGCATAGTCGACTGGTACAATACCGTCGTACGCGTCGAAAGCGAAGACAAGAGCGCGCTCTTAAAGCACGCGTCTAACATACTGAGCGGCTGGAAAAAGTACAGCGATCCCGATTCGAATATTCTCGCGTCGACGAACGGAGAGCCGCATAACGCAATCACTCCGATAGCAAGACTCGAAAGCGGCAAGACGTACGTCCTCGATATGATACTTAGAAACAACAGAACCGACGAACAGCATCCTTACGGAATATATCACCCTACAGAAGATATGCACAATATCAAGAAGGAAGGCATCGGTATAATAGAGGTCATGGGAACGTTCATTCTCCCCGGCAGACTCAAAAAGGAGCTCGGCGATATATCATCGATACTTAGCGGAAACGCTCCGTATGAGCCTAAGTCTCTTCACAGCGAAGAGAATCCGCTCGTAAAGCACGCCGATATGATAGATATGTTAGTCAATAAGTTCGGCGTTTCGAACACCAAAGAGTCCGCCGATAAGATCCTTACCGACCACGTCAACGAAACGTGCGAAAAGATACTCGAATGTACCGCCGTATTCAAGAATACCGACAAGGGCGCTATCGGTCTTGACAAATTCATGCAGACCGTAGGATACGTTAAAGCGTAAACATCAATACCGCGGTCAATTAACGAACGACTTTCAGAGCGTCAACATACAAGTTCGAATACGCGTAGAGCTGACGGCTCTTGATGAAAAGCATAGATTTTCAAATAACGCATAAGCCCGCCGTCTCCGAAAACGGAGCGCAGCGGGCTCTTTCTATGCTTATCAATCAAAAAATTGAATATGGTCTTTTATTCTGTTTCTACATCCGCTACTTCGAGAAGAAAGCTCACAGGGCGAAATCCGTCGTTGCAGGAAATCATCGCCGATCTTTTATTCTTCATCCAACCGTTATAAATATCCTCTCCGCCGTGAGCTAAAGTCATCACGAACGCCGATATACTATCCCATGCGCTATCGCAAAAACCATCTGGCTTTGCGAAGCCGTCGGCAATAAATACCTGTCCGACTTTCATATCGCAAGCGTGTTCGATGGGATTCTCATACTTCTCGATTAGATCTTCGTAACACGCCGTTTTCATAACGGTTATCGTGACTTTTTTCATATCATAACTCCGTACTTTTACTAAATTACACTACTTTCAAACGCTTAAACGACAGAATAAAAGTAACCTGCGGTTCAAGTCTGTTATCAAATAATGCTACCCTCAAACCTTTTATTCGATTGCACTTCATAAATTGAAGTTCAAGTCCGTTAATAAATTATATCAAAAACGCATGAAAAAAGCAATGGGAAAATCTTGTTCTTTCTCATTGCTTTCATTATGATCGTCAAACTGTAACAACGAAGCCTACCGTCAAAACTCACCGATAATATCGTAAATCATAGGCACATATACAATATATCAACGTGAACTTAGAGAAGATCGACGCCCTTTTCCAAGCACTCACGAACGGTCTCTTTCGGCCAAAGCGAAGAGTGAACTTCTCCGATATGCGCCTTATGCAGCATTACCTGACAGAGTCTCGACTGACCTATTCCGCCGCCAATAGTGAGCGGGAAAACTCCGTCGATAATATCCTTATGATACTTAGTATACTCCGTTATGCCTGCGGTCTTCAGTTGGTTTACGAGAGAGTCGCTGTCGACTCTTATTCCCATACTCGACAGCTCTACCGAGCGTGAAAGTATAGGATACCATACGATAATATCGCCGTTCAGCGACCAGTCGTCATAGTCGGGCGCTCTTAAGCCGTGAACTGCGCCGCTATTTAGTTTTCCGCCTATATTCATGATGAATATAGCTCCGAATTCCTTAGCCGCCTTGTCCTCTCTCTCCTGCGGAGTCATATCGGGATACATATCCTCGAGCTGTTGAGAAGTCACGAACGTTATCTTCTCAGGCAAAAAATTGTATATCTTCGCATACTTTGTCGCAACGTACGAAGCGGTATCGTATATCACCGAATATATATCCTCTACTATCCTCTTCAAGAAATCGGCGTTCCTTTCGCTCCTCGATATTATCCTTTCCCAGTCCCACTGGTCTACGTACACTGAATGAACGTTGTCGAGAACGTCCTCTTGACATCTTATAGCGTTCATATCGGTATAAATACCTTCGTCCACGTGGTAATTATATTTGTGCAACGCCATTCTCTTCCACTTTGCAAGCGAATGGACTACTTCGCAATGAGTGTTGTCTATAGCGCTGATATTGAACGAAACCGCCTTTTCAAAACCCGAAAGGTTATCGTTAAGACCCGTATCGACCTCTACGAACAGCGGAGCAGACACTCTTGACAAGTTAAGTTTAGTCGAAAAAGCGAGCTGAAAATGATCTTTTATCATCTTTATGGCTTTTTCTGTCTCTTTAACGTCTAAAACAGACTTGTAATCACTTGGAATAATACCCATATGGACCTCCTTCATTTATGTAATAAAAATTTGATCGGATTAAAATAATACTGCGACGTATCGCAAAACTAACCGTTCTTTGCCGCCGCTTTGCATATGATACGCTCTACGCTCGGGCATCTCGGCTCGCCGAGTATTCTTTAGGCGTTGTTAATATCTATATTCAAATACGAATTGATATTGAACGCTTTCCACGGAGCTTTATCCGTCGGGGGGTATACTCTGAACATCATCATTTTGCCCTCGACAGGATGCGGGAAACGCACTTCGGTAGCCCAAAGAGCAAGTTGTTTGTTTTTGCTTCTCTCGTCATTGCCGTATTTTTGGTCACCGTAAAGCGGATGACCTATGGTCGCCATCTGCACTCTTATCTGATGAGATCTGCCGGTATGGAGCCGTACCGAAACGAGCGAATATCCGCCCTTTACCTCAAGAGTTTTATAGTCGAGTTCCGCAAACTTCGCGCCCTCTGTGAGCATCGGAACTACGCTGACGATATTCTTCGACGGGTTCTTCTTTAGATAATGCGTGAGTCTGTCCGTCGATATTCTCGGTTCGCCGACGACTACCGCGAGATACTTCTTTTCGAACTCGCCGTTTTTTATGCTTTCGCTGAGTCTCGACGCAGCCTTCGACGTCTTGGCGAATATCATTATTCCTCCCGTAGGTCTGTCTAGCCTGTGCACGAGACCAACGTAAGCGTCGCCCTTTTTGTCATACTTTTTTATGAGATAATCCTTAATAAGGCGAAGCATATCGGTATCTTTGCTCTCGTCTTCCTGCGTCGGAACGTTGACGGGCTTTACTACCGCTATGATATGATTATCTTCGTATACTATATTCAAATCGTCTGCTGTTACCATCGGTTATTTCTCCAAATCGAATGTTTATATATCAAAATACATACCGCTCGCGCCGCATGGCAAAAGTATGCCTTCTTTTGTCGGAAGCGCAACTTCGTAGCTCTCTATCTTTCCTTTTCTACCTTTGAGCGCTAACGTCAGTATGTTGCTGAGTACGGTAGGTTGCAGCCCCGTAGTGTACGAATTGATGAGATAAAAGAGCAGATCGTCGCTGAGCACGCCCTTGGTCAATTCCACGAGATCTGCAAGCGAATCCTCTATCTTCCATACTTCGCCGTTAGCTCCGCGTCCGTAACTCGGCGGATCCATTATCACGGCGTCGTACTTGTTCCCTCGTCTTATCTCTCTCTCAATGAATTTCATACAGTCGTCGACAATATATCGCGTATTCCTGCTGTCCACTCCCGAAAGTTCGGCGTTCTTTTTTGCTCGCTCGACCATAGCTTTAGCCGCGTCGACGTGAGTTACTACCGCCCCCGCCTTCGCGCAAGCCACAGTCGCTCCTCCCGTATATGCGAAAAGATTGAGCACCTTGAGAGGTCTGTTCGCTCTCTTTATAAGCTCCTGCATCCTGTCCCAGTTGACAGCCTGCTCGGGAAAGAGTCCGGTATGTTTGAAACCCATTAGCTTCAGCGAAAAACGTAAACCCTTCCTTTCTACCTCAAACGAAGCGTTAGCGTTATTCGACCACGCTCCGCCTCCCTTTTCGCTTCTTCTGTATACGGCGTTGATGCCCTTATAAGACTTCAAAGGAAACTTAGCATGCCAGATGACCTGCGGATCGGGTCTTAAGAGTATGAGCTTTCCCCATCTCTCGAGCTTCTCGCCGTCTCCTGTAGCAATGATCTCGTAGTCGTCCCAGTCTGTCGCAACCTTTACCATAGTCCTCTCTTTCATGACGACTGCCGCCGCCTCTTATATACCCCGCCCAAAATGCGGGTATCTTCCGCGTTCTCGCCGCGTCTGCTTCTATATAACGCCGTAACGTTTTCCTTCTCTCTAAGCGTATGAAATAGCGTTACGTATTCAAAATGATCGAATAATTTTATTTCTTTCTTATACTTATCGTAACGTTATCGCCGTTGATGTTCCACTCTTTCGTATATCCTTCGAAGAGTCCTTCCGATATGCTGTCCGCAAGAACGTCGACTTTTAGCATATCGCCGTTCTCGAGAACCTCTTTGCTGCTATTCTCGGCTACGTAACCTATCTCGATATGGTCGGTGACCTCAAAACCTGCGTCTTTACGCATAGTCTGTATCTTGGAAACGAGCTCTCTCATAGTTCCTTCGAGCATGAGTTCTCTCGTTATGTTAGTGTCGAGAATGACGGTCATATTGAAGTCGCTCTCCGCCGCAAAACCGCTCTTATTGACAACGCTGACGAGAATATCTTCCTTGCCGAGCGCGACGATCTCACCGTTGATGACGGCTTCGAAAACGCCGTTCTCCGTAGCCTTTACTATCTCCTCGGGATGCTCGTGACCGCTAAGATAGCTGCGGATAGCGCCGAGCAGTTTTCCGTATTTTGGTCCGAGAGTCTTGAGCTGCGGCTTTATCTCATAGCTTATGAATTCGCCCGCCTCTCTTATGATCTCTATCTCTTTTATATTAAGCTCGTCTTTGACAAGAGTCAGTATCTCTTCGTCGTTGACCTTCCTGTCAGTACTGATATATATCTTTTGGAGCGGCTGTCTGTTCTTTATATTCGACTTGTTACGAGCGACTCTTCCCACCGCTACAGCGTCGAGGACGAACTTCATATCCTCTTCGAGCGCGACGTTTTCATAAGCCTTATCCGCTACGGGGAACGAACAGAGATGTACCGATTCCTCGGCGGCGGCGTCGAAATTCCTGACAAGATTCTGATATATCTCCTCCGCCATGAACGGAACGTAAGGCGCGGATATCTTCGCCAAAGTGACAAGAACGTGGTGAAGCGTCGTATAAGCCGCTATCTTATCGTCCGTCATATCGCTACCCCAATATCTTTCTCTAGAACGTCTGACGTACCAGTTCGAAAGATTGTCGGTAAAGTCCTGTATAGCTCTTGCGCTCTCCGTTATCTTGTACTCGTCAAGACATTTGTCAACAAAGTCGACAAGCGTATTGAGTCCCGAAAGTATCCATTTATCCATGAGCGTGAGCTTTGCGTCCTTGAGCGAATACTTCGTAGGATCGAATTTGTCTATATCCGCGTATAGCACGAAGAAAGCGTAAGTATTCCAGAACGTACCCATGAACTTTCTCTGCGCTTCCGAGACGTTCTCCGCGCTGAATCTCGACGGCAGCCACGGAGCGGAAGACGTGTAGAAATACCACCTGACCGCGTCTGCGCCCTGCTTGTCGAGCACGCTCCACGGATCGACGACGTTGCCCTTGTGCTTACTCATCTTGATACCGTCTTTGTCGTTGACGTGACCTAATACGATACAGTTCTTGAACGGAGCCTTGTCGAATATGAGCGTCGATATGGCAAGAAGCGTATAGAACCAACCTCTCGTCTGATCGACTGCCTCGCTGATAAAGTCCGCGGGATATTGCTTTTCGAATATATCTTTGTTCTCAAACGGGTAATGCCACTGCGCGAACGGCATAGAACCGCTGTCGTACCAGCAGTCGATGACCTCGGGAGTCCTCTTCATCGTGCCGTGACACTTCGGACACTTCACTTTGACCTCGTCGATATAGGGCTTGTGAAGCTCGATGTCTCCCTCGAGTCCGCTCATCGCCCTAAGCTCGTCTTTGGAACCGATAACGTGTATCTCTCCGCAGTCCTCGCATACCCATACGGGGAGAGGCGTTCCCCAGTATCTCTCTCTCGAAATGCCCCAGTCGATGACGTTTTCGAGGAAGTTGCCCATTCTTCCCGTTCCTATGGTAGGAGGCATCCAGTTGACCGTCGCGTTGTTCTTTAACAGTCTGTCCCTGACCTCGGTCATCTTGATGAACCAAGTCAAGCGCGCGTAATAGAGAAGCGGAGTGTCGCATCTCCAACAGAACGGATAGCTATGCTCGAACATAAGCTCCTTAAAGAGCAGATTGTTTTGCTTTAATTTATCTATTACGTGCTTATCGCCGTCTTTGCAGAAGACGCCTGCCAAGTCGCCCGTCTCCTCAACGAACTTTCCTCTCTCGTCGACCATCTGAACAAAAGGTAAATCGTACTTTCTGCCGACCTTAGCGTCGTCTTCGCCGAAAGCCGGAGCGATATGAACGATACCCGTGCCGTCGGTGAGCGTTACGTAACCGTCGCAGGTGACGTAGAAAGCCTTTTTATCGCCGCTGTAGAAATCAAAGAGCGGTATATATTCGCTTCTTTCGTACTCTGCGCCCTTCTTTCTGTCAACCGTCTCATACTCTTCAAAAAGAGACGCTGCGAGAGCCTCGGCGAGAATATAGTATTCGCCGTTAGCAAATATCTTAACGTAATCCTCTTTGGGGTTCATACAAAGAGCGACGTTGGACGGAAGAGTCCACGGCGTAGTAGTCCAAGCAAGGAAATAAGTATTCTCCTCTCCCTTCACTCTGAACTTGACGAACACCGACTTTTCCTTAACGTTCTTATATCCTTGAGCCACCTCGTGCGACGAAAGAGCGGTTCCGCAACGCGGACAGTAAGGAACTATCTTATGTCCCTTGTACAAAAGTCCCGCCTCGAATACCTTTTTCAACGACCACCATACCGATTCGATATAGTTATCGTCGTAAGTGATGTAAGGGGTCTCCATATCGACCCAATAGCCTACGCGGTCGCTCATTTTCTCCCACTCGCCCTTGTATTTCCAAACGCTCTCTTTACACTTTTTTATGAACGGCTCAATGCCGTACTTTTCTATCTCCTGCTTGCCGTCGATGCCGAGAAGTTTCTCAACTTCGAGTTCGACGGGAAGTCCGTGAGTATCCCAACCCGCTTTACGCAGAACGTGATACCCCTTCATAGTCTTGTATCTCGGAATAATATCTTTCATAACGCGGGTCAGAATATGCCCGATATGCGGTTTGCCGTTAGCCGTCGGCGGACCGTCGTAAAAGCTGAAAGTTTCCTTTCCCTCGTTCTTCTTTACGCTTTTCTCGAATATGGAATTGCTCTTCCAAAAGTCGAGAACGTCCTTTTCTCTCGAACAGAAATCAAGATTCGAACTTACTTTCTTGTACATATATACTTCTCCTAAAAAGGTTATTAAACCGTATTATTCAAAACGTTTAGTTAATTATATAAAATTCGGCGTAAACTGTCAACGGAATTAACTTATATAAAGATATTAATAATAAATATATAAATAATAAATACAGCTTATCGAAAAAGCCATCATCTCTTGTTTTTCCGCCTCGAAACGCTAAAATATAATTTTTCGGTCAAAACCGATCAAAGTCAAGCGCCACCGACTAAGCCGGCGGCTCGATCAAGCGCTTCAAGCGCATGGTATCGGCGGCGCTAATCGCGCTCGATTCGACTGAATCTTGCGCCGCTTTCCAAACTACCGTTTATAGGCGGTTTTTCTAAATAAAACGCTCGAAGAAAATATTCTCCGAGCGTTCAATGGGTACTGCGCAACCGCCGTCGATAGTCCGTACCGAAGCGATACGTCCGACAGGTGACTCCCCTAAAGCTACCTTATGGCACATCTTAACATCCGCTTAGTGCTGCTGCCGTCAAGCCCTGACACGGTTCACGGCGTAAAATTGCATAAGACCTTAGGATCAACGTTCCTTATCGTCGCCGGACCTTCCATACGAAAGACCTCGGGCGGTAATTCAGCCCTGCTGTAGTGGATTGCAGGTACAGGGCACCACTAGCTCCCCGCCTAGCGCAGTATTTATGATTATATACCAAAGATGGCGTTTTGTCAATAACGAAAATCAAAAAGAATGACAGTCTCACGCAAATATTATATTTTTTTGTATATTAAGCGTTGATTTCCATTATATTTATACAAAAATGCGAACCGATTTTCACAAGTTCGCTTCATTAACAAAATATGAAATATCTCCGTTGTCAAAAACGAATTTTTTCATATTCCCATCATTACTTCGAGATCTTCTTCTTTCACTGCAATATCTGCAATATTCGGCAGCGGACCGTCTTGATCGAAACATACGAGCCAACATCCGTCAATATTTCTCGGATCGCATATCCAACCATCCATTCCCTTATGTACGCCGTACTTAACGTATTTTTCCTTTTCGACTATCAATCTCACTCTATCATATTCTTTCATCAATATCCCTCCCAAACTTACTATTTAATTAAATTACATCATTATTTTTATTCTATCACTACTTCGAGATCTTCCTCTCTGATATGAATATCGGCAATATTAGGCAGCGGACCGTCTTGATCGAAACATACGTAAATATCTCTGCCGCATATCGGACCGCATATCCAACCGTCCATTCCCTTATGTACGCCGTACTTAGCATACTCTTCCTTTTCGACTATCAATCTTACTCTGCTGTATTCTTTCAAAATACGTCCTCCTTTATGATATTATATACTATACGATCAAAATCACTCGATATTTCACATGATAAAATCATGCCCCGCGTAAGGCGTCACCAATTTTATCAACCCGTCGGGATAAACCATCCAACCCGTAATAATGCTTAACGCACCTATCCTGTATTTCCTCGGAATTATTATCCTTATACTTATCCGTTGACCGTATTCGTTAATGAGTCCTAGTTCAAAATCTCCGACCGCATATTTTTGCGTCGCTTGCGATATAAACTCAGACTGTAACCACTTTGAGTCTATTATATCATATCCCCATCCCTCGTACAATGCTTTTTTACCTCTATTCCGTGTAGGATGGAAAATATAGTCACTAAACTTGGCTATATAACATTCAGCCCTTACGGTCAAATCATATACCGGAACAATAAAACAGTGGCAATGCGGATGAAGCAAATACTTCGGCATATTGTTCTCAGGAAAACAACAGCCGTTGATATTCAAACATATGCTGCAATGCTTTCTCACATTTCATCTGATAAAACTCTATTATCCTCCTTTTCTTTATCCGTATACGCAGGTCTGAACCCATCGTGTATCCATCCCACCCACCTACTCGTTGCAAATAACTCTATTACCTCTCTCTTCGCGTCTTCAAAATCTCTCACTGATCTCCTCCTCATTTAATATTATCGCTTATTAGAATTGCTATCGATCACGCCATATCTCACCCACCTTCTAACCAATAGAGACGACCGCAACAAAAAGCCGCGATCGCCTCTATTCATATCAATACATAATTCGGACGATACTCGCCGACGTATAAAGATTAACATACGTTCAAACCGATTCGTTCGATTCATGACAAAAAAATAAAAAAATCGGTAAACTCACTCTTAATGAATTTACCGATATTTTGGTGCGATCACCGGGACTTGAACCCGGACGGTCTCCCATACGCCCCTCAAACGTACGCGTCTGCCAATTCCGCCATGACCGCATATCTTGATTTGTATGACTATAATATTACATTTTTTCTTTGCTGTCAATTAATTTTTATAAGTTTATTTATTTTTTCTTAAATTTTTTTATCGTCCAAAATCGTCAGCGCGAAAAAACCTTATTTGTATATCCATATGATAGAAGCAATTCTACGACGTCTCCAAATGCTATTTTCTCATTGATACCAACTGATACCTATTGTTTCGAGGCATTAAATATTTAATAAAAATTTGCGAAAATCAACGATTACGAATCAAAATATTTATATATCGCAATAATATAACAATAACGATTATTGTATCAAAATAAGTAAAATATTATATATTTTACAGTAAATTATTATAAATATCAACTTAATTCATAATACTATTATTCTAAATTATACAGTTTTCTATACATATCTTGAGATTTCAACACCCTTTTGACGTAATTATACGTTTCTTTATAGTTTATGTCCTCCAGCGTGAGCTTCACGTTTATATTGCCGTTTTTTGCGATAATTTCGCGTTTTAACCTATCAATATTCCCTTCTCCCGCATTATACGCGGAAAGGGCCTCTATAAGGTCGTTACCGTATTTGTCAAGGAGATATTTCAGATAAAGCGTCCCTATTTTGATATTAACGTCGGGATCGGTCAAAGCGTTCGCTATATCCCCTATCCCTTCCCTTTTAGCTATCCACTCCGCCGTTTTGGGCATTATCTGCATCAGACCCACGGCGCCCTTTCGGGATACGGCGTCTATCTTGAATCCGCTCTCGCACTTTATCACAGCATAAACAAGCGACTCGTCGATACCGCGTTCGCGCGCGTATTTTGATACCGTCTCCCTATGATCTTTTGGATACAGGCAAAACAAAGACGTCGCCGCAACAACGACAGCAACGCATAAAAACAATAATAAAAAAACAGCTATATAAAGGGACTTCTTCATATAGCTATTTTATGTTGATTTCAACATTGTATTCTAAACGTATAACTATTTACATTTTTTGAACGATACTGTTTTTGACCGTCGTTACCTTCTCTCGCAATTCGTCAAGCGTCGAATCGTTCTCTATGACGTAAGTAGCAAAAGACGCGAGCGTTTCGTCGTCAGTCTGAACGTTCATCCTCTTCAATACTTTATCCTCGCAAACCCCGTCGCGAGCCTCGACTCTCTTCACCCTTACGCTCTTCGGCGAGGTAACGACAATTATATCGTCGAAAATATCAATAAGTCCGCTTTCGATAAGCAACGGCACTTCGACAAAAATAACGCCGTCTACCCTATCTATCTCGCGGCGTATGATATCTCCGATACAGCCGTGAGCAAGCGAATTAAGTTTTAATCTTTCATTATCGTCGTTAAATACGATGTCGGCAAGTTTCGCCCTGTCAAAAACTCCGCCTATAAACGCGTCGGGGAACAGCTCTTCAAGCCGCGAAAGATATTCGGGATCGCAAAGAAGCCGTCTGTTCGCATCATCGGCGGACAATGTCTGAAAACCCATATCTTTTACAAATCCGAGAACGGCGCTCTTTCCGCTTCCTATCCCGCCCGTTATCGCTACGATCCTCTTCACTCCTTAGCCTCCAACCAATTATCGCCGTGACTTACGTCGGCTACAAGTTTGACTTTCAAAGAGACGACATTCTCCATAGCGTCTTTTAACATCTTTTCCACGGCGGCAACTTCTTCAGTCGGCGTGTCGATAATGAGTTCGTCGTGCACCTGCATAATGAGCTTAGCCTTATATCCGCCGTCTTTTAGAGCCTTATCCACGCTCAGCATCGCAAGTTTTATAATATCGCTGGCGCTTCCCTGAAGCGGCGTATTCATAGCGACCCTTTCTCCAAACGATCTGGTATTATAATTAGACGCTTTGAGTTCGGGGATCTTTCTCACTCTATGACATATCGTTTCCACGTAACCTTGCTCTTTGGCAACGGCGACGATATTATCCATATATTCTTTAACTTTAGGGTAGGTTTCGAAATATTTTTCAATGAACGCCTTCGCTTCGCGAGTCGAAATACCCAAATCGCTCGCCAGCCCGAAATCGGAAATTCCGTATATTATCCCGAAATTAACGGCTTTCGCGCTTCGTCTCATGTCCTTAGATACGATACTCGGATCGACGCCGTACACCTTCGATGCGGTGAGAGTATGGATATCGACTCCGTCGTTAAACGCCTTGATGAGCGTCTCGTCGCCCGAAAAATGAGCCATCAGCCTCAGCTCTATCTGCGAATAGTCCGCGCATACGAGTTTCCTGCCGTCGCTTGAGACGAACATCTTTCTTATTATCCTCCCCTCGGGCTTTCTTACCGGAAGATTTTGAAGATTAGGTTCAGTGGACGAAAGCCGTCCCGTAGCCGTAACGGTCTGTCTGAACGAAGTCCTGATCCTGCCGTCTTTAGAGATAGCGCCTTCCATACCGTCGAGATACGTCGAGAGTATCTTCTGCACGTCTCGGTATTTCAGAATAATGGGAACGATAGGGTGCTTGTCAACGAGTCCGCTGAGAGTCTCTATATTCGTCGAATATCCGCTCTTAGTCTTTTTACCGCCTTTAAGTCCCAAATCTACAAACAACACTTCGCCGAGCTGTTTCGGAGAATTGACGTTAAAGTCTTTACCTGCTATACTCTTTATCGCATCCGAAAGCTCCGTCACGCGTCGTCTGAAGTCCTCTCTCAAACTTTCGAGCATATCCCTATCGACTGCAAATCCGCTGATCTCCATATCGTATAGAAGATATGCGAGCGGTAGTTCTATATTTTTATATAGCTCATATAGACTTTCAGACATTTGCAGGGAAATTTCTTTGTCTAACCTAAACATGGACGACGCGATCTCTTTATCCGATATACTGTAAGCGGATAACAGCTCGTATATATCTCTATAGTTGATATTGGAATCTACGAGATACGCCTTGATGAGAATATCGTCGGCGTTCTCGACGGCGACGGGTCTCGACTCTCTATTCATAGTCTGCATGAGACCCTTTACGTCGTAGACGTATTTTTTAACGGATCTGTTTCCGAGAACCTTTGCGATCTCTAAAAGAGCCTCGCCGTAGTTTATTCCGTCGTCCAAAAATCCTTCGGCAAGTTTAACGCGGTAGTTACGCTTCCCGTCAAACGCAAACTCGATAGTATTGCCAACGTAAACGGCTATCTCTCCGCCGTTTACGCTAAGCGTTTTCTTAAGTTCTGCAATGTTATCGACCTCTACGCTCTCGCAGTCTTTCCCGTCCAAGTCGTCGCTTGAAACATTTTCGCCGCCTTCGTCGGTGAACTCGAGCCGCTGCAAGACAGACTTGAAATTAAGTCTTTCCATTACTTTTCGGCTATTTTGATTGAATGGATCTATCAGTCTGCACTCGTCGATATTGACGTCAAGAGGAACGTTGGTATCTATAGTCGCAAGTTTATATGACAATCTGGCAAGCTCTTCGTTATCGCGAAGTTTTTCCTGCAGTTTGCCCTTTATTTTATCAAGATTCTTATATACTCCGTCCAAATCGCCGTATTCCGCAATGAGTCCCATAGCCGTCTTTTCGCCGACGCCGGGGACGCCGGGAATATTATCCGATTTGTCTCCCATAAGAGCTTTGAGATCTATTATACCGGACGGAACGAGTCCGTCTTCCTTGAGCCTTTCGGGAGTATACTCGACGACTTCGGTTATTCCTTTCTTCGTGAGCCATACGGTAGTGTTGTCGCTGACAAGCTGGAGAGAATCCCTGTCACCCGTGATGATATAGGTATTTTTAGCGTCTTTAGACAGCGTGCCTATAACGTCGTCCGCTTCATAACCCTCTTTCTCCACAATGGCGATATTCATAGCCGCGAGAAGCTCTTTGATACACGGCATTTGCATGCGGAGCTCGTCGGGCATCGGTTTACGCTGAGCTTTATATTCGTCGTACATACTCTTTCTGAACGTCGGAGCGTGCACGTCGAAAGTCGCCACGATATGCGTCGGCTTTATCTCCGATATTATCTTTATCAGCATATTGAGATAACCGTAAACGGCGTTCGTGAAGAGCCCGTCCTTGGTTATCATCGGCGGAAGCGCGTAAAACGCTCTGTTCGCAAGCGAGTTAGAATCGAGTAAAACAAGTCTTTCTTCCATAATGTCCTCCGCTATTAATTATAGCTTAATTTTACCTTTGTTACAAGCCGTTTTTCGAAAATTTGCCGAAATTGACCCTAAATGCAAGCAATGCGTTTGACTTGATATATAAAAATCAATATAATGTAATAGACCGTACGTTTATGCGAGTCAAACACGAGAGGTATTTATGGATATTGTCAATAGAGTGTTGCTCTTCTTCGGCGGCCTCGGCGTCTTCCTCATAGCGATGAACGCCTTGGGTCTCAATCTCGAAGCTGTCGCCGGAAGCAAACTGCGAAAGATGTTCGATAAAATATCGAATAAAAAATTAGTCGGCGTCGGGATCGGCACAGCCGTTACCGCGGTGATCCAAAGCTCTTCGGCAACTACCGTCATGGTACTCGGTTTCGTAAACGCGGGAATAATGACTCTGATGCAAGCGACCCCTATCATTATGGGCGCTAACATAGGAACTACCGTCACGGGCTTCCTCGTATCGCTGCAAAGTCTAAAAGTAACGCTTTTCCTTGCGATGCTCGCGGGCGTAGGCGCGTTCATGATGATGTCCGCGAAGGCGAATATCAAAAAAATAGGTTCAATACTCGCATATCTCGGTATGCTATTCATCGGTCTTGAAATAATGAGCGACGCGATGGGATACTTCCAGACGCTCGCGCCCGTAAGAAATTTCCTTGCAAGTATCAATAATCCTTTCCTTCTTTTACTGATCGGAATAGTATTCACGGCTCTTATGCAGAGCTCTTCCGCGATGACGGCGGTCATCCTCGGAATGTTGAATACCAATCTCATTACCCTAAACTCATCGATATTCATAATATTAGGCGTAAATATAGGCGCGTGCGTAACGGTACTCTTAGCCACGTTCGGCACGTCGACGAACGCGAAAAGAGCCGCGGTGATACACCTGATGTTCAACGTATTCGGCGCCGTCGTATTCTTCCTTCCCCAATTCTTCACGTCGGTATTCAACGCCTTCGGCGAAGAAAATATGGGAGTGTGGACCAAGGTCCTCGGCTTCATCCCGAATAGAACGTTCCAGCTATCGACGTTCCATCTCTTCTTTAACGTCGTAACGATGCTGCTCTTATTGCCCGCTACTAAATACCTCGTCAAAATATCGGAATTTCTCGTCAAGGACAAGAAATCAAAGTCCGTCGAAGAAGAGCAATTCGTTGAAAATAAACTTACATATATAGACGATCGTATATTGGAGACGCCCGCGATAGCGGTATCTCAGCTAACTAAAGAGATCCTTCTCATGGCTTCCATAGCAAAGAAAAATCTCGATCTCGCAGTCACCTCGATACTAACTAAGAATATCGACAAGATCGAAAAATTCAACAGCCGCGAAAGACAGATAAATTTCATGAACAAGGAAATCTCCAAATACCTCGTAAAGATGTCCACCATGGATATATCCTACCGCGACGAATTAAAGATAGCATCCTATTATCACGTAATATCGGATATAGAGCGTATCGGAGATTACGCGGAAAATATTATGGAGTACACGTCTTCGATGTTCGAAGATTCTCTGACATTTTCCGACGTCGCAATAGACGAGATAAAGGATATGTACGCTAAAGTGTCTCTCGTATACGATAACGTCATAAAGGCGTTCGAAAACAAGGATATTACCGTCCTACCGATAATAGAAACGCACGAGGACAGCGTCGACGAATGTCAAAAGGCTCTCGGCGACAACCATATCGAAAGGCTCACGAAGAATCTATGCTCGCCCGCTAACGGCGCTATATTCATAAGCCTCGTCAACAATCTCGAGCGAATCGCCGACCATATGACTAATATCGCGATGAGTATCAAGACGTACGCAAGACCTGCTGTCGGAAAAACCTCTTCCGTTATCAAAAAGAATAAGACGGGCGAACTCTTCAAAATAATAAACAACACGGGAAACGACAACGGCAAGACCAACGCAAATTAACGGCAAGACGTAAAAAACGTTTATATTCCCCAAAACAAAAAATCGCTAGGTTTTCAAAATAAAAACCAATACAAGCTATTTAACAAATGAAACAAAAAAAGACTTCCGTATTATCAAAGTAACGAAAGTCTTTTTTATTTATCGGTTTTTTATTTTTATTTTTTATCCTTTTTGACGCCTTTATCCATCGGTATGCTTTTCTCAGTGACGACTTCGACGACCGCGCCCATACGCGACGGCGCAACTATACGGCATCTCTTGAACGTCCCTTCATCCTCGGCAAGCTCGAAATTCTTTTCCGGCATCTCGCTCCAACGCAAAAAACTCATCTCCCTCTCGGCAATTATGCCGAAATCGGCAAGAGCCTCGAACACGTACATCTCGTTGAATCTCGACTCATCGTAAGCATCAGCAAGTACCGTCGTGAGCGATATCCCTCTATACTTCTTAGCGATACGTTTCGCGGTATTGTAGGCGTTCCTCGAATACGAATACGCTCCGCCGCTGAAACCTATCATAAGACATCTCTCCTTGTCCTTATACTTGCGCGCCTTCAAATATCCGTCGACAACGCTTCCCGTAAGGTGATAATAGCTCATAAGCATAGACGTGTCGTTAGCTCCCGACAGCCTTATCATATGCGGAATACCGCCTTCTTTTGCGAATATCTCTCTAAGCGCGTTCTGTCCCTCTTGGAACGTTCTGAACATAAAGCTGAAACCGAATCTGTTCTCGGGATAGAACTTCCTCATTTTGAGTTTTACGCTGCTTAGTATCGCTCCTTCCTCGTATTCAAGACGCGTCTCGCCGTCAACGCAAACGTATTCCTTCTCGATAACTATATCGTCGAAACTACCGTAATAACACGATTCGCTGCCGTATTTAACGCCGTTCACGCAGTCGAGAACGCTGCACTCTTCGTACTCGAGCGGAAAATGTCCGACAGTGTATTTGCCGACGACCCGATAATCTCTGAAGCTGTCGGAAGCGTTGTTGATGATATTCTCAAGCGCGGTCAAATACATACCGCTCTCCACCGTGACGTACGAATCGACCTCGCTGAAAGCTCGCAATCTGTTGTAATTCTTCGTAAGGTCGACAGCCACCGTCTTCTTGCCGACTTCTATCGGTATAAGCGCGGAGACCGTAACGAGCGTTATGTTCCTCTTCTTCGCGTACTTCTGTATCGCGCTAAGTTCGCTCTCCGTACTCGGATAGACTACCGCGTCGACGAGCGGAGGAAGTATCCCCCTCCTGATATTCAAAGCGTCGACGCTGTTCTTCGTAAAACTCGCCGCAAGCCTGACAGACGCGTCGAGCGAAATATTGTCGTCGCCGACTATACTTTTGAACGTATCGAAATCTTTTGTATCGAGTCCCGACTTTTCCTTTTTGAACGTCGCTTCGCTCTCGCCTATACAAGCCTCGTTAAAATCTTCGTCCGTCATGTTAAGAGCGTCTCTTTGAAACTTATAGAAAGGCTCGGCAGGAATATAAAACTTACTGCCGTCTCCCCATTTTACAATAGCTCTCAAGCTGTTATTCTTTGCTTCGCCGCACCAATTCGGCTCAAATTCTTTATATTTAGGCATACGATCCCCGCTTCCTCAAAACCTCGGCGTTCGACCCTAATGCTCCGAACGCGTTTAGGTTTCATATTTTTCAAGTTATTATATAGACCATTTTTATTGCGTTAAACGACGGTATAGTTTTCCGAATACGACAATTCCCATACCTCTAAACTATATTATACAGTTTTTCAAAAAGACGCCTTAGATTCGTATACAGTTTTGAATACACTTTTCCGTAGATATTCATATAGAGCTTGTTATTCTCCATATTCGGTTTGAACACGTCTCTCACTCTTACCATATTGTCAATGGCTTCGTATATGTCCTTATACTCGCCCATTGCAAGGAAAGTCACTATCGCCGAGCCCAATCCGCTGGTCTCCGACGTGTGCGTCCTTACGACCTCTCTTCCGAATATATCGGCGGCTATCTGACATATCGCGTCGCTCGTCGAGCCTCCTCCCGATACGGCTATCCTTTTAACGTTATAACGTCCTCTCTTCTCTATTTCTTTAAGTCCGTCGTAAAGCGCGTAACCGAGCCCCTCTATTATCGCCCTGTAGATATGCGCCTTCGTGTGAACGTCGGAAAATCCTATTATCGAGCCTTTTGCTCTCGGCACAATGAGCCCCGGTCCCCAATAGGGCTGGAGTATGAGTCCGTTAGAGCCTGCGGAAACCTTGTTGAGCATTTCGTCGAGAAGCACTTCCGTAGGTACGCCCATATCGTCGGCTATCTTACGCTCAGCGTCCGCGAACTGTTCCTTGAACCAAGTTATCATCCAAAATCCTCTGAACATCTGTATCTCGGGATTGAACATATTGGGCGCCGCCGCAGTGAACGAAGGCATAAAAGGCTGAGGATTGATATGTTTGTCTACCGTCATCTGAACGCAAGCCGCAGTTCCAAAGGAAAGCGACGCTATCTCGTCTCCCACAACTCCCGAGCCTATAGCCTCGCAGGCTTTGTCCGAGCCGGTCGCTATGACGGGCAATCCCTCTTTTATCCCCGTGAGTCTGCTGCACTCCGCGGTAACGTAGCCCAGTCTCTCGCACGGCTCGACAATGTCGCCGCACTTGTATCTGTCTACGCCGAATACCGGAAATCTTATATTCTTTTCGCTCATCCACGTCCTCTTTTTGTAGTCGTAAGGAATACGTCCGAGCGTGTTGCCCTTGGAATCGACGAGCCGTCCCGTGAACTTGTAGTTTATGTAAGCCGATATGGGTACGAATTTATAGGTTTTCTTCCATATCTCAGGTTCGTTTTGCTTTATCCAGTTAGCGAACGACGTCTCGTACTGAGCTATCGAAGTCGCCTTCATTCCAGCTATACCGTATAACATCCTGTTTGCCAGTCTGTACGGATTATCGAATTTTGCAAGTCTTTGATCGAGCCACGTGATAACGGGTCTCAAAGGTTTTGCGTCTTTGTCGACGCACAGATAACAGTTTCTCAGCATAGTCACCGATACCGCTATCACCTTATCCCAGTTATCGCCGGAGATCTCCTTGAGCTCAAGCGAAACACGCGATATTTCACGCCAATATTCCTCGGCGTCTTTTTCGTGACGGTTGGGAATATCCGACTCGTCCGATATATGATTCTTGGTCTTGGCGCTAGCGACTATGTCTCCCTTCCTGTTGAAGAGAAAACCTCGAGTACTCTGCGTGCCGGCGTCGAATACCAACACCAGCCTATCATCGTTGACCATCATGCCTCCTTCCGCGTCCGATAATATCGACGCCTTTACGAGTCTGCCGACTCGATACTATTTTATTTTGACGAGCTCGTACGTATGAGCGTAAACGTGAGCTACCTTTTCACGCGTTTTGACTATCTGCGCGCCCTTGTTGGTTCTTTCGTCTATAGCGACGTCTTCGGAATTGACGCTGACGTTCTCTCCGTTCTTTAGATACGCGACTATCTCGTACGGCATCTTGACTGTCGATGCGAATACTACGGCGTCGCCCTGTCTTCCCCCGAGCGGCTCTATCTTAACTCCCTTTCTGTAACGCTTAGACTCCTCGAGAAGTCCTATGATGACTCTCTTCGAATACGCGGTATCCGTCACTACGATAACCTCGCCTTCGTCGTCCGTCTGCGCCGCAAGCGCTACCGAATCGCCTTCCGAAAGCATGATGCCCTTAACGCCTATCGACTTCCTGCTCTGGAGCGGTATATCGTCGGTCATCGCCTTGAGACTCATTCCCTGCTTCGTCACGTAAAGCATACGTTTTGCAGGATCGAATATCTCGACAGCGACGAGCTCTTCGGGATTCTTTATCGCCATCGACTGATAATACTTCTTCTCTATCATGACTTCGCTCGACGGCGTTCTCCTGACCATACCGAGACGCGTGAAGAATATAAGCTCTTTATCCTTAAGCTCCTTCTCAGTAAACAATGCGATTATTTTCTCGTTTCTGGGAGAATCTATATACAGCTTCTGCAAACTCTGCCCTCTCGACTTCCACTTCTCTTCGGGAAGCTCCTTAAGCGAAAACTTGAGCGTATTGCCAAGATTAGTGAACGCGTACATAGCAACGTTGCCAGACGCCTCGAACGCTTTCTTCACGAGCTCGTGCTCGGAGCAGAATTTCGCTTCTTTGTTCGCCGACGTATAATTTCTGAGCGGAGCGAGTTTGACGTTGCCGCAAGCGGTGAGCATCACGACGCCGTCTTTAGCGTCTATCGCGTCGGAATTGAGCTCGGGAATATCCTCGTAAGCGCCGTCGTCGCCGACTATCTTACTGCGTCTTTCGGTCTTATACTTTCTCTTGATGTCGAGTATCTCTTTCCTGACTATAGCGAGCTGTTTCCTCTTGGACTGAAGCACCTCTTCGTATTCGGCGATGAGCGCCTTTAGCTCCAATATCTCCTTTCTGAGCGACTCGACCTCGAGTTTCGTAAGACGGGCAAGTCTCATATCTAGTATGGCCTGCGCCTGCTTTTCCGACAGAGCGTATCTCTCGCGAAGCTGTTGTTTCGCGTCGGTGACGCTCTTAGAATTCTTGATTATCTTGATTATCTCCTCGATGTTCTCGATAGCTATAATCAGACCTTCGAGGATATGCACTCTCGCCTTTGCGACGGCAAGATCGTACTGCGTTCTTTTATATATTATATTTCTCTGATATTCCACGTAATGACGGATGATGTCGAGCAGGCCTAACTGTTGCGGCTTTCCGTTCGCAATGGCTATCATATTGATTGAAAACGACGTCTGAAGCGAAGTCGACTTCAAAAGATTCGCCAATATCTTATCGACGTTACCGTCCTTTTTAACGCGTATGACCGCCCGCATTCCCGTCCTGTCCGACTCGTCCACGACGTCGCTTATCGCGCCGTAAAGATCCTTCTTCTTCTCGCGAAGCTCTGCTATCTTCAAGAGAAGCGCCGCCTTATTGACCTGATACGGAAGCTCTGTGATGACGATGGTGGACTTTCCCGAACGCTCGCGTTCGATGTCTATCTTCGCCCTTATCGTTATCTTTCCCTTGCCCGTTTCGTAAGCCTTGCGTAGTCCCTCGCCCGCAACGATGTAGCCGCCTGTCGGGAAATCGGGAGCCTTGATTATCTTCATCATCTCGTCGAGCGTTATCCTCGAATTGTCGATGAACGAAACGACGCCGTCGATAGTCTCGCAGATATTGTGCGGAGGAATATTCGTCGCAACGCCTACGGCGATACCGTTCGAACCGTTGACAAGGAGATTTGGGAATCTGCCGGGAAGCATATCCGGCTCCTTGAGCGTATCGTCGAAGTTGAGCGACCATTTGACGGTATCTTTGTCTATATCCTTAAGAAGCTCCATTGCAAGAGGCGCGAGTTTCGCCTCGGTGTAACGCATAGCCGCAGGCGAATCGCCGTCGACCGAGCCGTAGTTGCCGTGTCCGTCGACTAGCAGCATATTCATATTGAACGGCTGAGCCATCCTGACCATAGCGTCGTATATGGACGTGTCGCCGTGAGGATGATACTTACCCATACAGTCTCCGACTATACGCGCCGCTTTACGGTAAGGTTTGTCGGGAGTAACTCCCAGTTCGCTCATCGAATAAAGTATTCTTCGCTGAACGGGTTTCAGCCCGTCCTCAACTCTCGGCAAAGCTCTGTCGAGAATAACGCACTCCGAATAAGGGATCATCGAATTGTGCATTACGTCTTCTATATTCATCTCGAGTATTCTCGAATTGTCAACTATCTCTTTCTTTATCTTAGCCATTGTTTATCCCCCTATCTCTTCGAAAGTGTCCACCTTGTTAAAATTGGCATTTTCGTTGATATAGCTCTTACGCGCCTCGATATTGTCTCCCATGAGCGTCGATATCATTCTGTCGGCCTCCGCGACATCGTCTATCGTAACTCGCATCATAGTCCTCGACTCCGGCGACATCGTAGTCTCCCAAAGCTGTTCGGCGCTCATCTCGCCCAGTCCCTTGAAACGCTGAAGTTCGTATCTCGAACCCACTTCCTTGAGGACCTCTCTAAGTTCATCGTCGTCGTACGCGTATACGGTCTTCGTCTTGGTAGTTATCTTATAAAGCGGCGGCATACCGATATAGACGTGCCCCTGCGAAACCAAATCCTTCATATACCTATAGAAGAACGTCAAGAGTATCGCTCTTATATGCGCTCCGTCCTGATCGGCGTCGGCAAGGATGATGACTTTATCGTATTTCAGATTCTCCTCTTTGAACGAGTCGTCGAATCCCGCTCCGAGAGCGTTGATTATCGAGATTATCTCTTCGTTGGCAAGTATCTCGGTTATCCTCTTTTTCTCTGCGTTGAGCGGCTTTCCGCGAAGCGGCAAAATAGCTTGGAACGACCTGTCGCGTCCCTGCTTTGCCGTACCGCCCGCCGAATCTCCTTCGACTATGAATATCTCGTTCTTAGAATAATCCCTGCCCGTACAAGCGGACAGCTTGCCTACGAGCGTATTGTTGGAAACTTGATTCTTCTGTCTCGAAAGCTGCTTGGCTTTTACCGCGGACTCTCTCGCTCTCGCCGCCTGTCCCGCTTTGTCGTAAAGTTTGTCGAGAAGCTCCTTCTTCGCCTTTACAAGGTATTCGAAGAGACATTCGCTGACAATGCTATCGACTTCCGTTCTTATTTCGGGATTGCCGAGCTTGGTCTTGGTCTGTCCTTCGAACTGCACGTTCTGCATCTTTATCGATAGGACCGCCGTCATGCCCTCTCTGAAATCTTCGCCGTCAAAATTAGCCTGCTTGTCCTTTATATAGCCTTTTTGTCTGCCGTAATCGTTGAGTACCTTGGTATACGCCACCTTAAATCCCGTCTCGTGAGTTCCTCCCTCCGGCGTCGGGATGTTGTTGACGTATGAACATATATTTTCGTTATATCCGTCGGTGTGCTGTATCGCAAGCTCCAGTCTGAACTTCGGCTTTTCCTTGACGATATATATCGGGTCTGCGTATATGCACGTCTTGTTGCTGTCAAGATATTTCACGAAGTCGCAAAGTCCGCCTCCGAAATGATACCTTACGCTCTTAAACTCGCCGTCAGGCTCTACCTCGCGCTCGTCGGTAAGAGTAACTATCAACATGGAATTGAGGAAAGCAAGCTCTCTTATCCTTCTGTTGATAATATCGAAACTGAACTTCTCCTTCTTGAACACCTCTTCGTCCGGAAGGAACGTTACGCCCGTGCCCCTTTCCTTCGATTCGCACGGCTCCTTCAAGAGTCCGCCGTACGCCTCTCCGCACTTCATCTTGCCCTTTTCGTCCGTATAGCTCCTGAACTTCTGAGTATACTTGACTCCGCCTTTATATACTTCGACTGTCAGCCATTTGGACAGAGCGTTAGTAACGGACGCGCCGACTCCGTGAAGTCCGCCAGAAAACGTATAGTTATCATTGCCGAACTTACCGCCTGCGTGAAGTTTCGTAAATATCAGTTCGATACCCGATATGCCGTACTCCTTGTGAATATCCGGCGGAACGCCTCGTCCGTCGTCGCGTACGGTGATGCTATTGTCTTTATGGATAGTTATATCTATCTTTTCGCCGTAACCGTTGGCAACTTCGTCGATACTGTTATCGACTATCTCCCAAAGTATATGGTGCATTCCCTTTGAACCGGTAGTTCCTATATACATACCCGGTCTGACCCTGACGGCTTCTAGTCCTTCAAGAACCTGTAACCGCTCGGCGCTATACTCTTCTTTCATACCTTCCTCCGTTCTTCTCTCGATATCTATCGTCTTAGGCATATTATCAATACGCAAAATCGAAATCGATCTTACTCATTACGTTTTTTGCTCCGCCGTTATCGCATTTCGCATAAAAACAACGTTTCCGATGCCGAAACGCGTACCTTTTTCGTCGCGCCGGAGCCGTAAGCCGCTTCTATAACGCGGCAAAAGCGATATTATCGCCGAAACCGTATTTTTGCGATTGTATATATTATATCACGCGTTAAAATAAAAATAAAGCAATTCATTCGAGAAAATGAATAAAATATCGAAAAACGCCGTAAAAAACGCTCTAAAAACACATTTGTAAATAATTATACATTCATATGAATAATTATAGATTGGGACTTCTGATATACCTCATATTCGTCTCAAACGCCGCCCACGCGTATTAAAAATTCAAGTTATTTAGATAAAGACTGCATTTTTCGAAACCGTAACAATGTGATATACATAGTGTCAAGCAGGTCATCATGAGAATAAGTTCGGCAAATCTATACCATAATAAAACTTCGGCTGACAAATAGCCATATTCTAGACTTAAAACAACACGAAACCTTCAACCGAAACAAATTTCGGTTGAACGAATCATTAAAATAAGCTAAAAATTAGAAATTAAAGCGATAAATCGCCAAAACTTATCTTATACCGTCTCGCTCTTAGCGTTCTGAAGAGCGTTGCACTTGTCTATAAATGCAAGTATATCTTCGTAGACCGTATCCTTTTCCTTCTCGTTGAGTATCTCGTGACGAAGCTCGGGATAAAGTTTTACCGATACGTTCTCGATACCCGCCGATATATACGTATTGAAAAGCGAATCAACGTACTTGCTGAACCCGCCGACCGGATCGCTGTCTCCGCTCGTAATATATATCGGAAGAGATTTGCGAATACCCGAAAGACTATTCTTAGTATAGAGTTTCTTGAGCGCCTTGAAGAAAGACGTATAGAATCCCAAACTCATAGTCTGTCCCGACAGCCTATCGTCGTCGAAAGCAATATAATTTTCTTTATTGACGGAAAGCCACGCGTTTGGGCTTCCTTCTTTCTTAAATTTCTTATTATAGCTTCCGAACGTAAGATTCTTCACCATATTCGCGGGCTTATCTTTACCAAGTATAGACTTTTGAATATTCGAAACGAGCGATCCGATATTTACAAGCGACGACGGCTGTCTTGCCGAACCGCAAAGAACTACGCCGTTGATAATGTCGCTCGCCTTTTGAATATACGCCTGCGAGAGGAACGACCCGTAACTGTGTCCAAACAGCATAACGGGAAGTTTATACGCCGAAATAGCCTCGTAAGTAATGGCGATAAGATCCTGCACCGTATCGTGGAAACAGTCTCCGTCGGGCACGATGCCGAGCTTTCCGTTAGCCGTCTTGCCGTGTCCTCTATGATCGTCCGCCACGACGATATAACCTTTTGTATTCAAAAAATTGGCAAAGTCGTCGTAACGTCCCGCGTGCTCAGCCATGCCGTGCACTATCTGGACTACGCCCTTAGGCGAGTCGACGTTGTCCCAAATATATACTCTAATAGGATAATCGTTATATCCCAAAAATTCTTTTTCTATCATAATCCCTATTATTATTCGATAATTTACGCTTTTTATCAGAGTTTCGAGGCGTATTCTGCTACTTTAACGGCTTTTTTCCATCCGTTATAACGCCTCTCTACCTCATCTTTCGGCATAGACGGAGTAAATCTTTTGATAAGCGTAACTTTATTGCTTATCTCCTCGAGCGAACTAAACGCGCCCGTGGCAAGTCCCGCGAGATACACCGCGCCCATCGCGGTACATTCTGTGCTCTGCTGCCTGTTGGTACTGCAACCGAGCATATCCGCCTGAAACTGCATTAGAAAATTGTCTTTAGACACTCCGCCGTCGCAACGAAGCTCTTTGAGCGTTATACCGCTCTCCTCGAGCATCCTGCCGAATATAGCCTTGGTATTGTAAGCCATTGACTCCATACCGGCTCTCACTATATGATTCTTATTAATCCCTCTTGTAATACCTATGAGCGTACCTCTCGCGTCCATATTCCAATACGGAGCGCCTAGTCCCGTGAACGCGGGTACGAAATATACCCCGTCCGTATCGGGTACGCTTAAACACATCTCTTCGGTATCGGACGCCTTCTCTATGAGCTTCACCTCGTCGCGCATCCACTGCACAACGCTTCCCGCATTGAATATACTGCCCTCGAGCGCGTAAGTTACGTTACCGTCGATTCCCCACGCTATAGTCGTCAATAACTCTTTAGTTGGTATATACTTTTTGCCGGTGTTTAGCAACATAAAGCATCCCGTACCGTAGGTATTTTTAGCCATTCCTTCTTCAAAACAAGCCTGCCCGAATAGAGCCGACTGCTGGTCTCCCACTATACCGCCTATAACTATTTCATCGCCGAAAATAGCCGTCTTTCCGATATTCGAACTGCTGTCCACTACTTTCGGAAGCATACTTTCGGGTATGCCGAAGAGCCTGAGGAGCTCCTCGTCCCATTTTAGCGTATGTATATTAAATAGGAGCGTTCTCGACGCGTTGGAATAGTCCGTCACGAACTTCTCCCCCGCAGTGAGTTTCCATATTAGGAACGTGTCTATCGTTCCGGCGCACAGTTTGCCTTCGTCGGCAAGTTTTCTCGCGCCGTCGACGTTATCAAGTATCCACTTTATTTTCGTCGCCGAAAAGTAAGCGTCTATCTTGAGTCCCGTCTTCTCCTTTATCATACCGCTGTATCCGGCGTCTATAAGAGAAGAGCAATATTCGGAAGTGCGTCTGCACTGCCATACTATCGCGTTGTATACGGGTTCTCCCGTCTCCTTATTCCAAACGACGACCGTCTCTCTCTGGTTAGTAATGCCGAGAGCGTACACGTCGTTGAAATTGATTTCGAGAAGCGTCTTGACTTCGAGCAAAGCGGCAAGCTGCTCCGACCATATCTCGTCGGGATCGTGTTCCACCCATCCCGCGCGCGGATATATCTGTCTGAACGGTTTATTGACGACGCCGACTATCCTTTCAGACTCGACGTCGTATACCAATGCTCTTGCTGAAGTCGTACCTTCGTCAAGCGCGATAATATACTTTTTCCCCATATTCCTTTCCCTTAAGCGGTCGATAAAAAACCGCAGCCTTCGCGATAATTGCGGCAGCTTTTGACGCTCGCGACCAAAAAGCAAAAAATGCAACTATCGCCAACGCCGTGATATACGTATCGATGCGTTCGTCCTTCGACGCCGCGTATTACTGCCGTTATTCCCAAATAAACGATATATTTCGCCTATTTTATAATATTTTATCATATAGCGCGAGCGTTGTCAATAATGTATTTCTCAATAATATGTCAATTTTATGTCATTTATTTAACGGATAAATTTTACATATACCGCAAATATAAGCGATTATGAATGACATTTCGAATCTCAAAACGGGTAATACCGTTTTATTTTTATCGCATTACTTGAAATTTTATGCCAAACGGGCAACGTTACGGACTAAAACTCGCCGCCAAGATCCCCCCAAACCGGATCGAAAGTCATATTATCAATAGCGTACATAATTTTACAAATTTTTACATATCCTAGTAATAGCTAAAAGCCAAAAGAGGTAAGAATATATGTATAAGATAGTATTGACAGGAGGCGGAACGGGCGGACACGTTCTCCCCAACGTCGCAATAATAGAAGAGATGCTTTCGAGAGGTTACGAAGTCTTTTATATCGGCAGCCGCGACGGAATGGAAAAGGATATAATTCCGAAACTCGGCGTACCGTACTACGATACGGATACGGTGAAGCTCTCGCGCTCCGAACCGCTTAAAAACATAAAGATCCCGTATCTTCTCCCCAAAGGCATAACGGAAGCAAAAAAAATTCTCAAAGCGCTTACTCCCGACGCGGTGTTCTCGAAGGGCGGATTCGTATCGCTTCCTACGGCGTACGCCGCTCATTTTCTCAAAATACCCGTTATAACTCACGAATCCGACGCGTCGCTCGGCATGGCAAACAAGCTCGTATCGTCGTTCGCAAAACTTCTGATAGCGACTAACCCAAATATCAGCGCAAAATGCAAAACGGTCGTATACAATAATCCTTTACGCAAGAAAATATTTGCGGGTAACGCTCTCAAAGTATTCGAAAACGCAAGATTCGACGCGTCGAAGCCGGTACTTCTCGTCGTCGGCGGAAGCAGCGGAGCTAAAAAAATCAATGATTTCGTCATCTTGAATCTCGACGCTCTGACAAAAAAATATAACGTCCTGCATATCACGGGAAAGAGCGCTGACAGCGTATCCGCAGAGGGATACAAGTCAACGCAATTCGTATCCGATATCGAAAACTATTACGCCGCCGCAGACTACGTTATCTCGAGAGCGGGCGCCAACGCCGCCGAAGAGCTCATGGCTCTAAACAAAAAAGTTCTCTTCGTCCCTCTATCTAAAGACGCATCGAGAGGAGACCAGATACTCAACGCGAGGAAACTGGAAGAACAGGGATTCGCCAGAGCGCTAGAAGAAGAATATCTTACGCTCGACAACGTAATAAACGAGCTCAACGCGTTAAGAGATATGCCTCGAAACTCCTACCGCTACGATAACGACACTCCTAAAAAGATCGTCGACGAAATAGTGAACGTGATAAAGGAAAACCGTAGCCAAGCCGAGCGATAAAAAACGCGTTTTCCGCGTAACGCAAGACCTAAGTTCAATATCGAATTTACAAAAAACGACCGCCTAGATAAGCGGTCGTTTTTATGATCACCTGTCTTTTGCGGTCATATCAAGATCATACGCCGCTTCTATGAAATTCTACCCTTATCTCCCCGTTATTCGATATCGACATACCGTCCAAGACGAAAACGTACGCCTCGCTCGTCTCTTCGGTGCTTGCTATTCCCTCGTCGAAATATGCTATCTTATTCTTTCCGTCAAAACTCGTATATACTACGCGACGGTTGGGATAGTCGGAATAAACAACGTTCTTTATGTCCGTTTCGATACTTTCGACCGCTTCCGCGCAGCTGCAATGTCTCGTCAAAAGACCGTCGGAGGTTCTGAGCGTATATAACGCGTCGGCAACGATGATCTTATCCGCGTCGGTCTTTACGTACTCCGCGTTGTCGAAAGTCATATCGAATACCGCCAGCTTTTTAACGCCGCCGCAAACGCCTATGACGGCGTATCCGCTCCTTTCCTTGACGGGAACTACGGCTATCTCTTCGACCGTCATCCCTATATCTCTTTTAGATATCCCCTTATAATCGGATTCTATAACGATGCCCGACTCGGTCGCTATCATTATACCGCCGCCTCTTCTCTGAAAAATGCCTTTGATAATCGAATTAAACTCTATACTAAGTATGGATTTTAGATTCAGTCCGGTATCGTATACCCCGACAAACGTCTTTCCGTTCGACCTATACGTTATATTGAGGTCGGAGCTATACGCGTCCTCGAATATCTTTACGTCGCCGCCGTCGACGTTCTCTATCACACGTCTTTCAACAAACTTGAAAGAGTAGTTCACCTGATATACTATGACGTCGCTTTGTCCTTTACCTATCACGGCGAGACCGTATTCGTTGACGTTATAGCCTATGTAGTCGACATCCTCGTTCTCTTCAAGCATGAGCGTCATAAGAACGCTGTCTCCTTCGATATACGCAAGGGCTATATTTCTGTAACCGTCGCCGACGAAATCCTCCTCTTTACTGTCGGATAAAGCTATTATAACCTGTCCTTTCATGAAATCGGCTACGCCCACGGCTACGTCGTTACCGTCTCCGCCTATTTCGAGAACGCCGCCTGCTGCGGCTCTCGGTAGCGTTCTCTTCGGCGGCTCTTCGACGTTATCGTCCTTTCCTCCGCCTACGTCTCCCGCGTTTCCGCCGTTGTTGCCGCCTACGTTGTTATTGCCGCCGTTACCGTCTCCCGTCACGCCGTTCTTATCAGCCGTAGTTCCGTCCTTATCTATTCCCAAGATATTTCCTATATCTATGCTTCCGGAATCGATATAGTTATAGAGAAAAATTAGTCCTACGATTATCCCGACAACGAGCAGCGCTATCACCCAGCGCGCGATATTCCTATCTATTTTCCTATCCATATATTTCACCTCCGTTTTGTTGTAGATTTTAAGTTTACCACACGTTTTTTCAAGATGGCGGATGACGACAAATGAAGTCACGATCTTCGCATTTCGACGCTTTTTCGCGATCCGCAAAGAAAAAAGACGCCTGTCTCCGCCTTTTCAGAACGCGACAAACGTCTTATCTTTGATATTCTTTACCGTCATTGCTTTGCAGAGTCATCTCCGCTCTTATTTTTTTCCTCGACGTCCCCGTATATCTCTTCATTTCGAGCTAGGGTATCGCTTATCGAATCGGCATCTTTTTTGCCTTCGCCGTTATCCTTTCCGCTCACGATGCCGAGCGCGACCAAAACTCCGAGAACCGCCGTCGCCACTTCGTTCACGTAAGGAACGTCTATCTTGATCCCAAGCACTTGCAAAAGTATCAATACCGCGCTGATAAGCGAAAGTATGTAACCGTAACTGAATTTTTTCATATTCACCTCTCTTTACAAAACGCTTCTACGGGCGTTTTTCTTCGGCGTTCGCCGCGCCGTCCGAACGTCCGCCCTTCATGTCTATGACGCACTCGAGTATGTCGTCGACGTCCTCGCCTATCTTATCGACAGTATGGAGCGTCTCCGTCAGCGAATTGACCGTATCCTGATATTTCGCCTCGCGTTCTCTCGAATCCTTGATCTCGAGCACCAATAGGAAAAAGAACAGCACCGCCCAAACGCCGTTCGACGCTATCGCTTCAAATATGCCGTCCATCATTTTTCTCTCGCTCCTATATCGAGAAGCAACGTGTTGTAATAACTGCCGAGATACTGTTTGAGCGCCCAGTTGTTCTTTACCAACTCTATAGCCTCGGCTTTAGTCAGAGTATCGTAGAAGCTGTGAGCGAGCTTATATCTCGATTCGTATTCGTTCTTCTTGTCGCCCTCGTATCCGTAATAGGATTCTCTCTTTAGCTCCTTTTCCTTCCTGTCGCTTATTTTTCTCTCCAGTCTGTCTATCTTGTTCAGTCTGTCGGCGGTGTACTTCGCGGCGCTTTCCTTTACTTTGTTATTAAAGGACTTAACGTCGTTCATCTCCTTATCTCTTTCCTTTTGTAGCGCGTCTATGTTTTTCTCGAGTTTAGTCGCGTACTGCAGATCGAGATTTTTGAGAGCGTCGTCTCTCTCCGATTCCAACCTCTTGATCTCGTCGCCGTAACTTTTGAGTTTCGCGAAACTCTCTTCGTAAAGCCTGCGTCTTTCGCCGTCTTCATAGTCGCTAAGCTCTTCTTCCATGAGCTTAGCTATGCTCGACGACATTATGCCGTTTTTCAAGTTGTCGTTTTTGACGCTTTTCTTTTTTCTCTCGTATTCCCTTTCGATGTCGCCGCTTTTGTAGGCGGTTTCCGCCTTTAGTTTTTCGGCGGCGCTCTCCTTCTTCCCGACGGCTTCGTAATAGTCTCTGTCGATACCGTCCTTATTCGACGAGTAATAGTCGGCAAGCTGTCTTTTTGCCTTGTCCTCTATCTCGTCGTCGCTGAGTCCTTTATACTCCTTGTACTCGAGCTTTAGGTCGCTTGGTATGAGCTTGTCCCAATCGGGAGGCGTCTCCTTATTCTTTTCCCTGTAATCTTTATCTATCTCTGCGAGCCTGTCCAAAAGTTCGCTCTCTTTTGCGCTTATTTCCGCCTTACGCTTTTCTTCCTCTTCTTTTTTCTTTTTCGGCTTGAAAACGTCGGCTATATCGTCCCATAAACTCATTTTTTCACCTCTCAAAATACTTCCTATACTTTTTAATGAAATTCCTTGTCGCTATCATTTCAACAATTTGACGCCAATGCCTTTTATCCTTATCCTCGAAGATAATACGTCACCCCCTTCCGTTATCGATACGGTCACGGCGTTCTTGCGTCCGCTGCTAAATGACGCCGAAGCGAAGTTTGCCGTAAACTCCCTCGTTTCGCCGCCGACGCTCAGCGCGATAGACGCCTTAGACGTAGACGCGACGTCTATCTCTATATCTATCACGTATCCCGAGGAGTAAATCTCGGCGTTGAAATCTCTATCGAATACTTCGGTTATTTCGCTCTTTTCCTTCGTTTCGAGATATTCTATCCTCTCTTCCAGTTCATCTATTCTTGCCATACATACCTCTATGTTTTGTTATCATGACTTTACGTAGACGTAGGGCGATAGTATATCTTTCGAACCGCTCTTTGCGCGTATCGTAAAGACGAAACTTTTTCCCCGTATACCTATCGGGATATACTTTTTACGTCCGTCGACTTGATAGTCTCGCCGTATCGAACCGTCGGCAGATATTCCGAAAACGTAGCTTCCGCCCTCCGGTACGGATATGCCGTCTATCTCTTTCTCTTCGTCCGGGGAAAGAAAATCTATTCTCGGACTTTCCCATATCTTTTCGACGGGTCTTTCGAAGAATCCGCTGCCTTTATCTACGTATCCGAGATAATATAACGAGTAGCCGACGGCAAGAAGACACTCCTCTCCGTCTCGGCTTCTTAGCGGTTGCATATTCTTGATATACACGTTCCCCGAGAGCGAAACGTCGCCGCTTTGCGTATCGTACGTCAAGAGAGTATCGTTGATATCCTCGTTAGATACGTTATCCGACCCTTCTACGTTATTTTTCCCGTCCGAATATTTATTTTTGAGAGCGAGATAATATTTTCCGTTAAAAAAACTTCCGAAAGGTTTACCGACGATACCCGTCAGATACGAAGAGTATCCCTTCATTATCTCGCCGACGTTGTATCCGTCGAACTGATACGCGCCCGCTCTTGTGAGAAAGATTATCCTGTTATCGCAAAGCGCGACGGTATCCTTCCATACTTTAGCGGTGGTGTTGGCGACTTTCTTCATCACGAAGTCTCTTTGGTCGCCGTACGCAGTAAGGCGGTATATGGAGTATTCTCTGAATATGTAAAGATGCCCTCCGTGCGATATGAGTTTCAATATTCGTCCGTCTTCAACGTCCATATATATCCTGCCGCCCTCGTCGAGCGAAACGTTCCAGTTGGTAGGATCGCCGACGTCGCTGAATATGAGCCTGTACTCGTCGTTCTTATCGACGGCGAACACTCTGCCGTAATGACTGCACATTGCGGTAGGCGCTATATTGACCTCCGCGTCGGAAAAATTGAAGCCGTTGTAGATATATATCCCCTTGTTCTTTTTCGGTATCAAAAGGACGGGTCTTTCGTCGACCGTGGTCAGCGCGCCTTCTTCATGACTTGGAAAAAGATTTTGAAACTGCCAGTACTTTTCGCTCTCCTTGAGCCTGTAAATAACGTCTTCGGCGGAGAGGACCAGCTCTCTTTCGTTCCTCTTATTGCTCGGATACGCGTATATTCTCTCTATCGTATACTGCGTGGGCTCGTAATCGTCGCCGTCTACGGATTTTAGTTTTTTTACGCCGTATCCTTCCTTGAGACGCGAATCCTGCATCGTGAAATTGAAGCACTTATCGGTGTAATTTGCCGGGAGCGTAGAATTTTCTTTGCCCTGCCGCAATCCGAGAAATTCGGAAAGCAAATATTTTTTAACGTTTTTCTTAACGAATTTTCCTTTCTTTCGATATGAGATCATAGCCACGCTCTCCTCTTTATCCTTATTTCTTTCGCGCTGACGGCTATATTTTTAAGCGCCTCTTTGTACTTTTCATCGTATACGTTACCCTTTTCGTACTCGCCGACCATGAGAGCGTACTCGCTTATAGCTCCGAGAGCCACTACGTCTTTATTGATGCGAAAATCACATTCGAGCGTACCGTCGGGCGACTGCTCTTTCGGCATATAGCTGTACTCTATCTCATACTCGCCGTCCTCCGCCGAAAGCGAACTCGGATACGCCTTGAACTTTCTCGGCGTTCCTCTCTCTCGTAACGCTACTATCTTTACTATTCTCCTCTCGAGAGAGCCGTAATCGAATCGTCCGTCCTTAACCGTTATCTTTTCCCTTTTATAGAGCGGAAAATAACATACGGCGAGTTCCGTTACGGTATTGTTCACGGCGAGCGCCAATCTTTTAAGAGTATCTCCCGCCAATGCGCCGCCGTCGAGATCCACGTCGTCTTCAAGTCCCAGCTTTATGACCGCTACTTTCATTACGTCCTTTAACGTCATATATTCCTCCTTTCCCGATAATAGCGTCCCGCTATCGTAACGCGTTGTCGAGATTATTGATAGCGTTGTCTAAAACGCGTTTGTCACGCGCTTCAGACAATCTCCTATTTTCTTCGTCAAGCTCCTTTATCAGCCTGTCGATATTCTCTCTGCGAGTGCGTCGTATATAAAATTCAGCCCTCGCGTCGAGAGAGGCGTAAGGTATGATCGCCTGACGCGCATCGCCTGTATGCACCTCGAATTTCGACGTTTCGGGATTATAATACACTTCGTATCTCTCGTCTATCTCTTTAATTCTCGACGCTATGTCCATTACGTCGTTAGTTATTTTGATCATACCTTTCGCTCCTTTATCAGAACGTCAGTTTTACCTGACCTATCGGCTTATCGCATATGAGATCGGCGTATTTTACCAACGTCGCCGAATAGCACGGCGAACCCGCCTTCTGCTTTATGACTCTTCCGCCGTCGCCCTCGAGCCATCTCCAATCGGACAGCTGATGCAGTTTGAAATCCTTACTGTTAAGAAGATACATCGCGTTCTCCTCGACGAATCTGTCCGCAACGAGAGGAATACCGTTATAAGATATAGCCTTATATCCGCAGTCGAGATTCATAAAGTCTATATTGAGTCGTATCGTATTCGCGTAGTTGATATACTTTCTTCTCACGTCGTAACTAGCCACGATGAAATCTATATTGCTTCCCGCTACTTCCTCTACGTAGTCTATAGCGCGCTGAATAGTTTCAGTATCGAGATTGTTGCCAGAGAAAGATCTCATATACGGTTTCATCCATTCGTTCTCGCTCCTCTTCAGACCGTATATATCCTTGTCGGAGAATATTGCGCCGAGTCCCGTTATCTCGTAACCCTTTGACTTCTGTACCGTTACGGTATCGCCGACAGCCATAGCGTCGTAGGCGCTTCCGTCGAGGGTGACCGTCCTGCTGCTTCTGTCTATCGAAACTATCCTTCTTCCCTTCATATTGGGGTAAACGTTGCCGCTGTCTTTGCTGTGAAAGTCTACGACCATGCCTTCCATAACGTTCCTTACGGAAGAGAGTACGACTCTGTTCGAACTGTTGACCGCAGTGACCGTAGCGAGAGTTCCGCTGCCGTCGCCGTAGAGCATTCTGCCGAGATTGAACTTCGACGCCTTGAGAAGACCTTCCATTTCGGCGTTGAGAAGATTCACGAACGCTCCCGCGGAACTTCTTGACGCCATGATAGCCTTATCGGATATCTCTATGGTTCCGTAAAGGTTCTTGAGCTCGAGCTTGAACTGTTTGTAATTATTGCCCGCAGAGTCGGGAAGCTCTCCTATCTCGGTACCCGCTCCGATACCGCCGTTCATGCCGTAAGGCACCATCTTTATTATTTCCTTTCCCCAAACGTCGCTCGTCGTCTGCTGTATCTTAGCGAGCAACGGATTGACTCCGACGTTGAGCTGATCCTGCACGACGCCGAGATATACCGACTTTAACGCTTTTTCCGCTGTTTCCAAACTTACCATTTCTTTTTTCTCCTTTTATCTTTTCATGATCCTTTCCGCTATGCGTCCCGCTTCCGAAATAGTCGAGGGACGGTTCGGACGGGTCAAAGATATCTGACCGCCCTTTGTCATAGTCTTCGGAAGTCTCCTTTCGTCAAACGAATCGAGATAATCCTCAACTATCTTTGCTACGATATTCTCATCGGCGTATATGTAATTTTGAAGGAACGCTTCGTCTTTCGCTTTCTCGGCGTCGGGCAGATATCTATCGCTCATTACTTTAAGAAGAGCCTTATAAAGGCAATCTCCGTCTCTCTTCAGCGTATCGCTCGCCAATATCATCTCGCCCATTTCTTTGCCGAATCGCTTTGCTATCGGGTATTCTTCTTCAAAATCCTCAACGCGTCTTTTCCAGTCGTCACGCATGAATACGGGTATATTTTTTTCGGCGTCCGCGTTATTATCCGAATATTCGCCGCCGTCTTTTTCATCGCCGCTATCGCTCTCTCCGCCGTTATCGAAAGAGCTTTCTGACGCGTCGCTCTCTTCGCATTCGATGGAATCATTTTCCTCTTTTGCAGTCATAACGCTCTCGTTTTCCGAAAGAGGAGCGTCGGACGTTGCCGTCTCGCCGCTTCTTATTTCGATAACGTTCTCGTATTTCTCCGTCATATATTCGCCTCCGTATTACCGTCCATAGCGGTATAAGTTTCGTGCATACGTATATGCTCGAGAAGTTCCTCGCGTCTTTTGCACTTGCCGGATATGAGCGCCTTGGTATGCTCTTTGATATGCAATCCGTGATCGTCTACTTCTACGATGTCAAAGTCGAACGAGTCGTTCTCTCTCAGCGCCTTCTTCTTATGCAGTTCCGCTATATCCGCGCTCGATTCCCAGTTGCCGAATCCCAGCATTTCGAGGACCTTCAGTCTCGAATACGTCGACATCTTGCCGTCTCCGTCGTAGAGCAGTCCCATCTTGATGATATCGTAAACGATATTCTTACGGTTTGCGGGAGTGTCCGAGATCTCGTTATCCGTATCGAACACGAGATCGTCGCACTTGAGTTCGGAAGCGTTGAAATATCTGAGCTCTATATCGCCGTTCTCTCCCGCAATACGCACGAGTCTCTTATTCGTCGCGTATTCCTTGTAAAGACGGAGTATCATTTCGCCGATAGTTCGTACCGCCGATCTCAAGCTGTCGGACGTGAGCGATATTCTGGTATCGTCCTGCTCCTGTATCAGAGAAAGAGCCACTCCCGACGTTACGTTCGCGGGAACTTTAGACGACGACATGAAGTCGCTGACTCCCGAAACCGTCTTGAACTCTTCAAGAAGCCTGTCCTCTTCGAGCGTAAAGTCGCTCGGCACGCTCCCGGGATTCATAAACCTCGGCGGCGCGGAGCCCTGTCTGTAGATAAGCACTTTACCGGGCGAGAGTCCTTCTTCTTCAAGATTGTCGGTATCGACCGAGCCGTCCTCGACGGCTAACACGCCCATAGCTATCCTGTTGAGAAACTCGTGCTTTCTGTTCCTTACCGCGTTATACTCGCGTTGAAGAGGGATGAGTCTCTCGATTATACTCGAACCGAAGAAACTGCCGACGTTGGTTATCGCGCACTGTCTCACGAACGGAAAGAGTCTCGACCCGTCTTTGCCGTTGACGTAGGGAAGGTCGCCGTCGTATAGGAGTTTGTCTCCCGCAACGACGCTGAGCCGCCCGTTAGGATACGTTTTACTGCTCTTTACGTATCTCTCTATGACGACCGCGTGATCGCGGGCCTTTTCCGTCATAACGCTTTGCGAAGCTCCGCTCGAGCCAAGTCCGCCCGTTACGAATACGCTGTCCATAGTGAAAATATCTACGTCGCCGCCCTCGACTCTGACTCCCCACGTATCGAAGATGTCGTCGACGTGGTACGCTTTGGCGTGGATGATGCTCCTCGCGTCTTCGACGTTCGCCGAAGCCATCGCGTCGGGATATATCTCGTAAGGCGGACAGAGCGCTATTTCGACGTCGCCTTCCGCTATCTTCTCTCCCTTTTTGTTCTCGCCGATTATCATTCCTTTAGAACTGTTCCACACGACTTTATAGAACGCGCTTCCGCACACTTCGCTCCAAAGATTGGCGTCGCTCATTATATCCGACATCCTGTTGTCCTCGGAAATACTGCGAAGGACGGACGTAGAGAGCTTTGCGGTATTGACGTCGTTCTCGTCCGACGAGAAAGGTCTCACGCTCATATTCGCCTTGACCCTGCCGAGCTTAGCGATCCTCGTCTCTATTATCGGCGCGATGTGATTATAGACCTCTCTCTCCTGCCAAAAATAATCCTTGCCGTAATCGTCTATATCGCCGAGAGCCGTTATCTCCGCGTACTGATTGCCAATGAGAAAGTTCATATTGAGCCGCCACTGCAATTCGAGAGAACGCCGCGAAAGCTGTCTGCGTTTGAAATCCTCCGTCACGTCTTTGACTATCTCCTCTTCGTACTTTTCGGCGAGTTTGCTTTTTTTTGCGGCAAAATCTTTTTTCGTCATTTTCTCCATTCTCTTCTCCTATCTTCAGCCGCCTTCACCATATTCGCGGGAGACTTAGGCGTTACGACTTTGCTCATCTCGCCGTAAAGTTCATCAAAACAGCTACGGCATATATGTAGGTTATGTCTTTTATTTCCGCCTAGATCCACTTCGAACTCGGCAATATTCTGACAAGTTCCCATATCGCAGCGCATACTATACTTTTCCTTTAACAGTTTCATTTCTTTCCATCTCCCCAAGTAACTTAAGTAATCTTTCTTTCTCTTTGATAAGCTCTTCGTCGTCAAGTCTTACGAGATCGCCTCTGTCGCTCTCCTCAACGTATATCTTGAGCGCGGTAACGTCGGGAGGAATATACTTCGTGGATACCTTACGCTTCACTATATCTCCGACGTCGTTATACTCCTCTACGATCTCGCTCGTCTCATACCCGACGGCTTTTTTATACAATGCGTCCATCAATTCTTTTTCCACGTACTTTCTCCTCCTTTTCCGTTGAACGCTTTCGCATAGATCGCGTGAGTAACGCAATAACACTCTGTAGCGTTCGCAAAAAGATCTTTGACATCATATTCGATAATTCCGCCTTCTCTTTATAAGCCGCTCTTTATCTTTCTCTATTTCGCTCTTGACGTATTTTTCGCGTTTTGCGCTCTCGGGTCTCGACATAATATAATACCTTAGCGCGTCGAGAGCGTGATCGTCGATTTTCTTAGGCTTGTCTCCCTTTCCCCAAGAATAGCTCTTCATTTCTCCGATAAGATGTTTACAGCTCGAAAAGATGAAGAGTCTTCGATTCCTAAGATATGACTTTACGGTATTTATGCCGCTCCAGACGTCTTTGTTGACCGCCGAATTACACACTATCCCTCTCTCGTAAAAGAGTTCGACGACGCTCTTCGTTCCCGAAAGAGTCGTCTGATTGGCGGCGCTGTCTATAAGCGCGTGCAGGCGGCCGAGCGGATCGCGTTTGAAGTTCAATTCGTCGGCAAGCGACGCTATGGCGCTCGCGTGATAGTCGACGTTCTTTCCCGCTTCGTAATGCTCTCCTATAACGTATACGTTGCCGTCGTGATCGACGGCGAAGAAGAGACACGCGAGAGGATTGTTGAGCCCCGGGTCTATCGATACGTTATCGTGCCATACGCTCGGCACCGAAAAGGGCTCGATCACACACTCTTCGGGATCGAACTCCGTATATACGAGTCCTTCAGCCACGTTAAAGCGTCCGTATCTCCGCGATTCGATCTCTTCCTTCGACATGCTGGACGTGAGCATATCCGTCTCTTCCTTGTCGAGATACGGATTGTCCGCCCATTCCATCTGCGTATACCATACCTCGGGATTGTTCTTCTTATTGATATAGATCTCGTCGTATACCCAAGTAAGACCTTTGAGCGGAGTCATCGTGCCCCATATATCGCCGCGTCTGTCCAGCACCCTCATTCGGCACTCGTCGTAAATATCCTTCGGAGGCTCTTCGTCGAACCATACGAAATCGAGCGACGCGCCTTGAAACTTTTCCCGTCCCTGATCGCAGCTTTTGAACGCTATCTTTGATTTGCCTCCGAACACGTTCTTAACGATTATATAATCTATAACGCCGTATTCGGGACTCGACTGCTTACCGCTCTGCATCTTTATCGAATCTATCCATAAAGGATTCAAATATTTGAGTATCTTCGCCTGCGCGACGTCTCTTTGCACTTCGTACGAGAGCGAAACCACCCACCCTTCGACGTTTATTCGATTCTCCCTATATGGGTGTATACCTCTCGCGTACCAAACCGCTTCCACCGCTCCGCACTCCGTCTTTCCGCTTCTGTTTCCGCCGAATACCCACCTGTTACGCTTTTTCGAGCGGTGAAAAAGTATCTGTTTTTCGTGCCGTTTGTTTCCCGTGTTGTATTTTTTCAGCCAGTCGCTCTTCTCTCTTTCGGCGAGTATCTTCTCTATGCTGAGTATTCTCTCTACGATCTCCCGCTTTTCCACGCTTTTTTGCTCCTTCTCATCTACATTTTTTCTCAAAATTTTCGACTTTTCGACCTGTATTCGCTTCATTTACCGCCTTGAAACACTTTATTTTTCATAAATCTTATAGTATACTTATAGTTGTTTAGACCAAGTCTCGAAGCGAGAACACACCGTTTGGATAAAGGCTGCGCTTGGATTTTCCGCAGCATGCGGAAGGCGCGATAAGGCGATCCTCGCTTAAAGGAGTGAACATGAAAAAATTCGTGATTTCGATATTGGCGATAATTTTAATAGTTACGGCGACGGCAAGCGTCGGCGTACTGAGCGCCGAAGAAAGCGACGTATACTACCAAATAAAGGATGACGTCGTACTATTCGACGGCAACGATACCGATATGACGGTCGTACTTCCCGCAGGCTACTGGCTCAAAAAGGAATCTGTCGACGCCATTAAAGGTCATATTATCGCAAGCTATAACGGCTATACAGTACGGTTCAAACAGAGCGACGAGAGCAGACTGACTCAAAGAAGCAATTTCAAATCGGATGCGGTCCTACAATACGTTCATTCTCAAAAGCTCAACGTCAAATTCAGCGGCATCTCTCTTTCAAAAGACGCCGACCTATCTAAGGGAACAAGCGTTACGCTGACGAAAGATACGTCGCTTACTTTTCTTTCGAGAACGAACAACAGCAAAGGCGAAGTCGTATATCTAGTCATGACGGACGCAAAACAGGCGGGCTACGTAGACGCTTCGATAACGACCGACGCAGGAATAACCGTTCCCGCATGGACGCCTCCCGTAGAACCCGTCGATCCACCGAACACAGATAACGATAACAATAATAACAACGGCGGAGGCACGATAGGTCCCGACGAATCCAAAGGCGACAAACTTCCGACAAACAACGTCGTGAAGATAGTCCTCATCGTGGCGATATGCCTGCTTGCGGTGATACTCGTCTTCCTCATCTTCAAACCTACGCGTACGAAGAAGAACGGACGCTACAGGATAGACGACGATGATAGAGACGACGCGTATATCGACGACAGATATTAAAACGCAACGCTACGTCCTAAATTGTTTGATTTTTTGCGAAATACAAACGGCTTGAAATATCCAAGCCGTTTTATTTATTCCCTTTTGACTTTACGTGACATAAAGCGTTTTTCAATACTTATCGAGGCGTTTGACAGACAGTCCGCCGCTTCTTTTTTATACCGTCTATTATCGTTTCTCGGTTTGTATGTTTCCTTTTAGATAAAGGTCAGCTTAGCCGAGTATCGTAAATTCACACTGCCGATCTCTTTATTACGGAAACTCCTATCTCGACCGGCAAGATATACAGCTCGGCGCTAGCCTTATTATCGCGATACGAAGACGCGTCAGATACGACGCTTGTTGATTCCGGGTCGAGTTTTCCGCTTGCGTCATAGCGTACGCTATGTCTTTCCGAGTATTCTCCGTCCGCGCTGTCTGAAATATCGCCGCCGTCGCAAGTTTCTTCACGCTCTTGCTCAGTATCTTCTCTACGCGAATAGATAGGACGGCTGCCGTATTTCATTCTGTTCTTTAGAGCTATCACGAAGCGTTCTTTACCGAACATCTCTTCGAGAACGTCGGGCGTATAGCCCTGCTTTAGGAGCTCGAAAGCGAATTCGCCGACGGCTTTGTCAAATCTTCGGTACATCGTTCTCGAGGATACTCCCTTGATTATCTCTTCGATACAGCGGCGTTTGACGTAACGCTCGGAAAGTATCTCTCCGCTCTCGCCTATCTTGACGAGTATCTCGCCTATCGTCTCCTCTATCTCTTTGAGGTTCCTTATCCTCTTTCCGAGCGCGAGCATAGATTCGAGAAAATCGTAAGTAGACTGCCCGTACGAAAAGTGCTTCGAACCGTAACCGAGAGACGTTACGGAATTGAGCTCCTCCTCGAGCGCTCTGACGAATTTCGCAATGTGCGGATAACTATACAGCAATGTTTTACTCCACTTGATTAATAAAGTGTTCATTATTCCTCCAAATTCGACTTCGACATATTTTCGGGGCGTAATGTCAAGCCAAGTGTTCGAACATATGTTCGTATAGATTGTTAAAAAAATATACCACGGGAAACTTGTGGCAGCTTTGGGTTGCAACATAGAGAGTATAGCGTTTCGTATATGACAAAGTTGTCGCTTTGAAAAACTTTTTTTTGCCGCTTTGCTCTCTACGCCCTAATTGTATAACGCAATTTTCAAATCCGTACCCATTACTGACAACTTTTTGAAAAATTTTTTCAAAAATACGCCGAGCGGTATCACAAATGAATTTTGACCATGAAATCTATCATAGCGTATAAAAAAACGTCCCGATAACCAAACCTCATCGGAACGCGTTATTGATCATTTATTCTTAAAGATAAGTTCCAACAGCTTTCTTGCGGCTTCTTTCTCACCTTCCTGTCTGTTGTGTCCTTCGCCAACCGCTCTCTTTCCATCGGCGCGAGCTTCGACGACATATCTGTGCGAATTGTTCTCCAGTCGCTCGTGAGAAACGACGCTGTACTCGACTGGCTTCAGTTTTCGTTTTTGAATAACGTTCTGAAGCTCCGACTTATAGTCTTTTATAGTGGAGTTATCGGAATTGATGAGTTCGCTTGCAAATTTGAGAATGAATTCCCTAGCTTTGTCTATCCCTCCGTCATAGAATATCGCTCCTACGAGCGATTCGAATATGTTGGATAGCTCTTTCTCTCCGAGTTCTCTGCCTCCGCCTATGAGAATATACTCGTCGAACCCGTTTCTTTTTACGATATTAGCCAAAGGCTCGCGGCTCACTATGCCGGCTCGCATCTTCGACAACGAACCTTCATCGGCGTTTTCAAACCGTTTGTACAGCTCGTCCGCAATGATAAAGTCGACTATACTGTCTCCTACGAACTCGAGCCTCTCGTAGCTCGTCATATTTCGTTCGTTGCCGTAACTTGGGTGAGTTAGCGCGGAAAGAAGCAACTCGTCGTCTTTGAAAGAGTATCCTATGATTTTTTCGATTTCGAAAAATTCACGCTTCATTGAAAGTCACCCCGCCAAGAGATTCTTTTATCTTTCCTATAACGTCCTTTTTAGCAAGCTCTTTCGCCTGTATCACGGCGTTGGCTATCGCCGAAGCCTTCGACGAACCGTGAGCCTTCACAACGACCTTCTCAACGCCTATGAACATCGCGCCGCCGTTCTCGTTATAATCCATGGTATGCTTGATATTTCTGAGAACGTCCTTTATAAACAGCGCGCCGAGCTTGCCTTTGAGACCGCCGTTCATAATGCCGTCCTTGAGCAGTTTCATGATGCCGTTCGCCATTCCCTCGCTCGCCTTGAGCGCAATATTTCCGCTAAAGCCGTCGCAAACGACTATATCTACGTCTCCCGATATGATATCTCTCGCTTCGATATTGCCGACAAAATTGATACCTTCGGTATTTTTAAGAAGAGCGTGCGCCTCTTTCGTGAGCTCGTTACCTTTCTCCTCTTCGCTGCCGTTGGATAATAGCCCTATTCTCGGATTTTTTATCCCGTTCATTACAGTCATGTATTTATCCGCCATAACGGCAAAGTGAACTAGATGCTCCGCTTTGCAGTCGGCGTTAGCTCCGCAGTCGCAAAGTATCACCTGTCCGCCCTTGAGCGTCGGAAGAAGCGGCGCCATTGCAGGACGCGATATGCCCTTTATTCTTTTAACTATAAGATAAGCGCCGGTAAGGATAGCTCCCGTGCTTCCGGCTGAAACGAAAGCAACGTTTTCGGGATCGTTTTTCAGCATATTGAGTCCTACGACTATCGAAGAATTCTTCTTGGTTCTGACAGCCTGCGTTGGGCTCTCGTCGCAGCCGATGACTTCGTCGGCATTAGCGACGGTCATCCTTCCGCTCGCGGCGCTCTTAGCTCCGCCGAAAGTGACCAAGCCGTCAATACACTTTATCTCGCTGTCTCCTACAGCCTCCTTTATCGCGTCAAGCGTCTCCTTTTCCTTTCCGACAAATAGAACGTTCAGTTCGCTATCTCTAAGCAGCGCGCTAAGCGCTCCCTTCACCATTTCGCTCGGCGCGTTATCTCCGCCGAAAGCGTCAACTATTACTCTCATACACGTCTCCGTTTTTTATTTTCAATGCTTTTGTTATAAACGCTCGAAATACGCCGTTGTACATATATATCTTTTATCAATAAAATATAACTGCAAAATACGACTTAGGACTGTCCGCAAAAAGACGTATCCGTATTATAATTTCACGAGCGTATATTGATAGTATAACCGCTTAGGCGTCCGATTACAAGCAAATCGACAAAAAAATAACGCCGAGATAACTCTCGGCGTATTCTTAAGTCTCAATTAGTCCTCTTTCTTGACTACTACAGCCTTGCCGTCGTAGTAACCGCAGTTATCGCAAACCTTGTGACTCTTGATCATCTCGTGACAATGCGGACACTCCACCAAGTTAGGAGCCGATATTCTCCAGTTTGCCGATCTGCTGTGCTTTCTTGCTCTCGATATTTTACCCTTTGGTACTGCCATTGCTTGCACCTCCCGTATTGAAATTAATATTCTTTAATACTGCGAAGGGGCTTGACGACTCGTCATCCTTCGCTATCTCGCTATCAGTCTGCTCGCAACCGCAAGCACCTTCGTTAAGGTCGCGACCGCAATGCGGGCATAGACCTTTGCAGTCCTCTTTGCAGAGGATCCGAATCGGAAGCGCCAAGAAAAAGCTCTGCTTGATAGCCTCGTCAAGGTCCACGACGTTACTCGAATAACGCATCACTTCGTCTTCATAGACCTTAGGGCTGTCCTCGAGCGCGAACGTCTCGTCGACCTCGAACACGAGCTCGTACTTGATAGGTTTGAGACACCTGTCGCACTTTACGTCAAGCTCCGTTTCGGCCTTTGAAGTAACGTACACTTCGCCTTTATCGGTAACGTACTTCCCTTCTATTTTGACCGGAGAGGCAAAACCCGCATCGAGATGAGCAAGAAGCGCGTCGTCGAATATGACCTCGCCGCTAAACCCGTAAAAGAGCCCGTCCTGCGCTTTTGAAATATCTATTTGCATAGAATACGCCTCCATAGTCCTATGAATTATACAATATTATAATGAGCTTGTCAAACGATTTTCACTCGAGAAAATCAATATTTTCGCCGAAATCAAATAAGCTCCTTGGTTTCTCTTGCGATAACGAGCTCTTCGTTCGTCGGGATAACGACAACTTTCACCTTAGAATCGGGCGTCGATATCACGCATCTCTTGCCGAAAGCATCCTTGGATTCGTTGACTTTTTCGTCTAACTTTATTCCGAGGAACTCCATATCTCTCAGTATATCTCCTCTGGTCTCGTGAGAATGTTCTCCTATTCCGCCGGTGAACGCTATACAGTCGACGCCGTTCAACGCCGCGATATACGATCCGATATACTTCTTAATGCGGTAAGCAGTCATTTCGAGCGTAAGGATAGCTCTCTCGTTGCCGTTCGCCGCCGCTTCCGTTACCTTTCTCGAGTCGGAAGCCACTCCCGATATTCCGAGGAATCCGCAACGCTTGTTGAGATACGTCAATATTTCGTCGATATCCATTCCTTTCTTTTTCATGAGGAACTGAACTGCGGCGGGATCTATATCTCCGCTCCTCGTGCCCATCATGAGTCCTTCAAGCGGCGTGAGTCCCATCGAAGTATCTACGCTCTTTCCGTCCTTGACGGCGGATATCGAAGAACCGTTTCCGAGATGGCATACTATTACTTTTGAATGTTCGGGAGCGCCGAGCATCTTGATAGCCTCTTGAGACACGTATTTATGCGAAGTGCCGTGGAAACCGTACTTTCTGACCTTATAGTTCTCGTAATCCCTGTAGTCGATAGCGTACATATAAGCCTTCTTAGGCATAGTCATGTGGAAAGAAGTATCGAAGACCGCAACGTTCGGCTTTCCCTTGAAGACCTCTCTGCACAGCTCTATACAGCTGATGTTCGCCGGCATATGCAAAGGTCCGAGCTCTATATTCTTTTTGAGCGTCGCGATGACTTCGTCGTCTATCAATACCGAACGGTCAAAGTCCTCTCCGCCGTGAAGTACTCTGTGACCTATAGCGCTGATCTCTCTCTCGTCCTTCACGACGCCGCTCTCCTTAAGATGAGCGATAAGCGCCTTGAGCGCTACGTTGTGATCTTTATAGTCCTCGACGACCTTTTTGGAATCGTCGCCTACGTTGTGCTTTGCAAAAGAGCCTGCCTGACCTATCATTTCGAAACCGCCGCTCGCGATAACGCTCTCGTCAGCCATATCTATGAGCTGATACTTGAGCGACGAACTGCCTGCGTTGACAACCAATATCTTCATATATCCACCTCTTAGTTAAGTCCTGCTTGGAGCGCAGTGATAGCCACTACCGCAACTACGTCGTCGGAGGTACATCCTCTCGAAAGATCGTTTATCGGCTTTGCGAATCCCTGACAGATAGGTCCTATAGCCTCTGCTCCCGCAAGTCTCTGCGTGAGTTTATAGCCGATATTGCCCGCCTGAAGATCGGGGAATATGAGTACGTTCGCTCTGCCCTTTACCTTGCTGTTCGGAGCCTTGAGTCTCGAAACGCTGGGGACGAGCGCGGCGTCGACCTGAAGTTCGCCGTCCACCTGCATATCGGAACACTTCTCGAATAGCATTTTGGTAGCAGCTACGACCTTATCGACGTTCTCGTGCTTTGCGCTGCCCTTCGTCGAAAACGAAAGCATAGCGATCCTCGGCTCGTCTATGCCGGCGAGCTGTTTTGCCGACTGTTCGGAAGCTATGGCTATATCAACGAGCTGTTCCGCGGTCGGATTGGGATTGACCGCGCAGTCGCCGTATACCATAACTTTATTGTCTTTATAGAGCGTATTTTCGAATCCCATAATAAAGCAACTCGATACCGTCTTTATACCGGGAGCCGCCTTTATTATCTGGAGTCCCGGACGAAGAACGTTACCCGTGGAATTGATAGATCCTGCTACCATACCGTCGGCGTCGCCGCTCTTTAGCATCAACGCGCCGAAATAGAGATTGTCTTTGGCAAGCTCCAAAGCCTTTTCCTCGGTCATACCCTTATCTTTACGCAGTTCGTAGAGAAGTTTAGCGTATTCGCCGAGCTTTTCCGACGTCTTGGGGTTAATGATAGTAACGCCCTTAAGGTCGATATGATCGCCCTTTATCCTTTCCTCGTCGCCGAGAAGTATAACGTTAGCTATACCGTTAGCCTGAATAACAGCGGCGGCTCTTGAAATTCTGTCCTCTTCGCCCTCGGGAAGAACGATTGTTTTGTTGAGCTTTGACGCTCTTTCGATAAACGAATTGATGAGTTCACTCATAGTCATTTCTCCTAATAAAAAAGTTGTTCACTTTTTCCGAAAAAAAGTGTATAATCATTTTATAATATTTTTTGAAAAATACGGCGAAACGCGTTTTGGCGCATCACTTTAATATATTATAACGCATTCTAAATAGATTTGCAAAATAAATAGAGCGTCAAAAACGATTTTTTTCAGTATTTTTCCCGAGGTAGCGATGAAGAACGTCGGAATAATAGCGGAATACAACCCGTTGCACTCAGGACATATATATCATATGACAAACAGCCTGCCAGAAGAGCATAACGTTATAGTAGCTATGAGCGGCAACTTTACCGAGCGCGGCGACATAGCTGTCGCGAATAAATACAACAGAGCGAAATTTGCGGTGGAAAACGGAGCCGATCTCGTCGTTGAAATACCTACCGCCGCCGTTCTCTCGTGCGCGGAACACTTCGCTAAAGCCGGCGTAAAAGTATTGACCATGCTAGGCGGCGTCGACTTCCTCTCGTTCGGTTCTGAATGCGGAGATCTCGAAACGCTGAAAACCGTCGCAAACTCTATGGCTGATATAGATATTGACGTAAAAAAGTATCTCAGCGAAGGCTTGCCTTACCCGTCGGCGTTTTCAAAGGCGTACGTAGAGAAGATATCAACGGGCAAAGTTCAAGATGCCGTTTCTACGGAAAATACGTCTCGATATGATAATGAGCTAGCGGATATAACGGCGGAAACTCTGAAAGAGCTGCTTCAAAAGCCAAATAATATACTAGGTATAGAGTATATAAGAGCTCTTAAAGACAGTAACATCGAACCCATAACGCTGAAAAGGATCGGTCAAGGATATAACTCCGAAGAAATATCGTCGGACAAGTATACTTCCGCTCAAGCAATAAGAAATTCTCTATATACTAAAGACGTCGAAGCGTATCTTCAAAAAGATATTCTCGAGCATATCAGGAGCGTAGATATAGATAACGATCTCATCGTAAAACTGTTAAAATACGACCTTTTAGTTCATAATAAGGATATAAGCGAAATAAACAACGTATCGGAAGGCATAGATAACAGAATACGGGATACGCTTTCTCTATGCAAAAGCGGATACGGCGAATTCCTCTCGAGCGTCAAGACAAAACGTTACACCATGGCGCGTATCAAGAGGATACTGCTCAGCATACTGCTCGATATAAAGAAAAGCGTTCTTCATAGTATCGACTCTTTGGATTATATAACTGTTCTTGCCGTCAAACGCGATAGATTGCATCTTCTCAAAGACGCGAAAGTAAAGCTCGTCACCAAATATAAGGACTACGCCGCTACGTCTCACGTATTCAAGGAGATCGACCTCAAAGCAAACTCGCTCTATAACGTCGTCTCGAGCGACTCTATAGACAGCCATTCGATGATAATAATAGACTGACTTTTCTAAGAGTCTTTAATTACGTACCGAAACAAAATTTATTAAGCAAAAATTATTTTGAAATAAAGTAAAAACAAATTATGACATCGCCGCTTTCAGTAAGCGGCATTTTTCATGATTTTCAACATATATCTATCATATGGAAAGAAAAACGGCAGGAACTGTAAAAGAAAATAACGCCTATAAAAAGTCAAGCCGACGCTTTAGACAAAACGGCGTCAATAAAGCAAGCAACTTTTTTGAAAGAACGCTAAGCAATATTAGAAATATAAGCGTTCCGAAAACGCTGTTCTCTCTTCTCATTCTCTTCGTTATCGTCATGATACTGCGCGACCCTTCGCGTTACATCGAATCGACGATGAACGGACTCTTGGTATTTGCAAACTCCGTACTTCCCGCTCTCTTCCCGTTTTTTTTCTTCACGAAGCTATTGACGGCTATAGGCATGGCGGAGAGTATCGGTTCGGTATTCAAACTCCCTCTCAAAAGACTTTACAACGCTCCGCCCGAAAGCGGTTACATATTCTTTATGAGCATAATGAGCGGTTATCCCGTCGGCGCGAGACTTATCGGAGATTTCTATGCGGCAGGCTCTATAGACGAACGAGAAGCGAAGGTCATATCCTCGTTCGCCTCGACGTCAGGACCGATATTCATACTCGGTACTATAGCCGGCGTCATATTCAAGTCGCCGAATATCGGATATATCATATTGATATCGCATATTCTCGGGGCTATGCTGAACGGACTTATTTTCCGCCGTATCGCGAAGAAAAAGAGCGGCGACGATAAGACCGTGAGTTCCGCCGCTATGCCGAAAAGAACTAGCGATAATATTCTCGAAGAGACAATCACCTCTTCCGTTATTTCGATACTGACGGTCGGCGGATATATCGCGCTATTCTATCTAATAGGCGATATAATGTCGGACATCGGAGTCGTAGACTTTTTCGCAGGAATACTGTCAAAATTTCTTCCGCTAGTCGGGATCGACGGCGGTATGGCGAGAGGCATCGTCTTTTCTCTGTTCGAAGTCACGCGCGGAGCGATAGAAATAAGCGCGACTGCAAACCTCGACTTAAAACAAGTCGTTCCCGTAATAACCTTCCTCATATCGCTCGGCGGACTGTCGATAACCTTTCAGTCGCTTACGTATCTCAAAAACGCAAAGATAAGTTTTCCTTTCTATTTTCTTACGAAGCTCACGCACGCCGTCATAGCTTCGCTCGTCGCCTTCCTTGCCGTGACCCTTATAATGTAAATATAAAATCATATATACATATACGATATATTCGGTATGATTAAAAAGCGGATGATCCGACCTGTCGAATCATCCGCTCGCGCTTTTAGTCACTATAACTATAGAAAAAATGAAAATACCATAGATATTATCTGCTCGATAACGCTACTATAAAAAGCGTCTTATTAATCAATACTTGTCGTCATATCCGCCTACGCTCGAATATCTCCTCGTCTCTTTCGCTGTATTCGTCGCGTCTCGTATCTCTCTGATATTCGTCGTAACGCTCGTCGCGTCTCATGCCCTCGTCTCTATATCCCCTGCCTCTTTCCCTTCTTTGCGATTCCCTTCTCCTATCATCGTAATTATCGCCTCGAACGTATGATGACGAAGAACGCGGAGCGGTCTCAACCTCGCGTCTCATACCGTCGACGTCGTTCCTGCTAGCTTTGATAGCGGCGAGAATATCCGCTATTCCCTTCTCCGATTCTTCAAGCAGTTCGTCAATATTGCTGAGAGTCTCGTTGGTTATCATATCTCCGTAACTCTTGGCTTTCGCGATGATATATTCCGATTCCTCGGTAGCCTTCGCTATTATCTCGTGATTGTCTATGAGCGTACGCGCCTTATCCTCCGCGTCTCTCACGATGCGATCGGCTCTCTCCATAGCATCGTCTATTATATTGTCCCTTTCTTTCACGACGGCGTTCGCGTTAGATATAGCGGAAGGAAGATTGAACCTTATATCGTTGATTATTGCGATACATCTGCTCTCGTCTATTATCTTTCCTCCGCCGAATACGGATTTCTTCGCGCCGCTTATCTCCTCTTCGAGCACCCGCAAAAGATACATTACGTCCTGACTTCCCGCCATCTTATTTTCCATATTTTTTCCTAAGCTCCTTTATCGTCTCCAAAGTACTTTCTTCAAGATATCTATCGAGTTCTTCGCTCTCGGCATCTATCCCTTCTCTTGCCGACGTGGCGCTGACTGCCGAAAGACTCTCGTCCTTGCAGGGCAATATCAACGTTTCGATCCCGCCGTGTTCCATATTCCACTTCGCCATATCGCGCTCGTAAGCGTAATCGGTTTCGTTCCTGAATCCGCGTACGATAAAATCAATACCGTATTCCTTACAAAAATCCACCGCATATCCATCATAACCGAAAACTTTGACGTTTGCAATATCTTTTAACGTTTTTTTTGCGATTTCGACCCTTTCTTCCATAGAAAACATATAGGACTTCGTCTCGTTATTAAACACCGCGACGTAGACCTCGTCCGCGATAGCGAGAGCCTTTTTTACTAGATAGATATGTCCTTTCGTTATCGGATCGAAACTTCCGCTGACCAAGCACCTCATTTTCTTCCGATCACCTCTACGCCGATACTGCCGTATTTTTTGCTCTTTTTTATTTCGAATCCGCTATTTGCCACCGCTATCTTGTCTCTGTACAAATGCTCGTATATAACGAGCCCATCCTCTGCAATGACGCTTTCGCTCTCGCAAAGACTCAATATTTCTTCAAGGGGCTTGTCCTTATAAGGAGGATCGAGAAAAATGAAGTCGGCTCTCTTTCCCTTCAGCTTTTTAAGAGCGCTCCTATGATCGCCTTCGATTATCGAATACGCGTCTTCATCGTCAAAGCCGACGAAAGCGGCGTTCTTTTTTATCAGTTCTACGCTCTTTCTTGACGAATCGCAGAAAATCACCTCTCTCGCGCCTCTCGAGACAGCCTCTATACCCATAGCTCCGCTTCCCGCAAAGAGATCGACGAATACCGCGCCTGCAATATCGAACTGTATCATCGCAAAGATACTTTCCTTGACCATATCGCTCGTCGGTCTCACGTCGTTGCCGATCGGCGAAAACAGTCTCTTGCCCTTGAATTTTCCCGATATTACTCGCATATTCCCTCCTCGGTTATTATAACGTCCATGGGAACGTCGTGGCTCTCGGGATATACGCTGACGGCTTCCTGCGCCGAGAACGCCAGTCCGACCTTTATCTTCACGTCATGCGACGCGAAAAATCTGTCGTAATAACCCTTGCCTTTTCCCATTCTGTTCTTGTCTTTGTCAAACGCTAACATCGGCGTTACGGCCATATCGAAACCGCCCGTATACGCTTCTCCCAATGGCTCGCTTATGCCGTAGTCTCCGATAACATATTTAGTATCTTTATTTACCGCGACGGCATACATATCGTCGCCTCTGACTATCGGAAGATATACGTTAAAGCCGCCGTCTGACAGAAAAAGTATTATCTTATCGGTTTTGACCTCGTTGCCGTAAGAATTATATATGAAAACGTCCTTCACGCCGTCGTTCGATCTAATATATTTTTTTAAGAACTCACATATATGTACCGAAGATCCCGATATATACTCTTTGCCGAGCGACGATAGCGTCTCCTTCATTCTGCGCCTTAACAAAGAGCGATCATTCTCTTCTTTTGCGTTATCTTTCATATTCTCTTACGATCCTCCCGTGAAAAGAAGTCATGATCTCATACGGAATAGTGCCGGCATTCTCCGCGGCTGATTCGACCGAAACGTTATCGCCTATGATAACGACGCTATCCCCGACAGACGCTCCTTCTACGTCCGTTACGTCGACAAAGAACACGTCCATCGCTATACTTCCTATTATTTCAGCTCTTTTGCCGCGTATAGACACGTATCCGCCCGTAAAAGCTCTCAATATCCCGTCAGCATAACCGCCGTATACTACGGCGACGGTAATATCGCGTTCCGCCCTATATTGACAGGAATAGCCGACGTATCCGCCTTTTTGCACTCTTCTTATAACCGCGATACTGCTCGTTACGCTCATGGCTTTGCGCGTATTTTGCAATCCCACTCCGTAAAGACCTATGCCGAGTCTCGACATATCGTACGCCGCCGCGAAATTCTTGATGCCCGACGTTGCCGAAATATGCGATATCGCATCGGGGTATATATCTTTAGTACGCTGAACGTATCTATCGAATATATCGCGCTGCGAAAGCATCATCTGAACGTTATCGGTATGAAAATGCGAATATATCCCCGTAACGTCTGCTAAAGTCTCTCCCTTTAAATACTCCAGCGTTCTTTGAAACTCGCAAAAATCGCTAAAGCCGAATCGGTTCATCCCCGAATTTACCGCTATATGTATCTTTACGCCGCGGCGAAGTTTTTTCGCCGCGAAAATCGCCGTTTTAGCGAACTCTTCGTCCGATACGGTGAGCGTCAATCCGCTTTCTATTCCGCGTTCGGCGTCTTTCGCATCAGCCGCAAAGACCAAAACGGGGGTATGCCTATCAATCGTTCTGAGACTTACCCCTTCGTCTACGCTGTGTACGCCGAAATAGTCGGCTTTACCGCTGAGAGCCGATACGACCTCTTTCATTCCGTGACCGTAGGCGTCGGCTTTCACGACCGCAAGTATCTTGGAGTCTTTGAGTATCTCTTTCGCCGCGTTAAAGTTAAAAACTATATTCGCTATATTTACTGTTTTTTTTAGAATAACGACCTCCTAGACGAGGCGTATATTATTCTCCTTTATGACCTCGAAAGTCTTCTCGAGATTGGACACTTTGAACATAATGACCGCTTTGTTCTTCTTCTCGCTGCTTCTCGAATACGAATAAAGATATTCGATATCGACCCCGCCGTTATTGAGAATATTCAGTATATCGAACAGTCCGCCCGGTCTGTCGTCGACCTCTACTCCTATAAGATCGGTCGTAGTGACGGTGAATCCGCTCTTTCTCAGAGCTTCGACAGCCGCCTTGTTATCGGACGTTATCGCCCTCAATATACCGAATTCCTTTGTATCGGCGATGCTCATAGATACGAGATCTATGTTTTCGTTCGCAAGAACTTTGGCAAAGTCGTTGATCCTTCCCTGTCTGTTCTCAAGGAAAACCGCGATCTGGTTGACTAACATACTTTTTCCTCCTTAATAATATATTCTTCAAGCATTTGATTTATTTCAATAAGCTGCCGTCCGCAACGTTTATCGGCGTTACTCCGTAACGCTAAAAACTGCGCGGCGGTTTCACCGTTATCGCCGTTAAACGATAATAGCGTTATTTCTTTCTCTTGTCTATGATCCTCTTCGCCTTGCCTTCGCTTCTTGCGATCGTATTGGGTGAAACGAGCGTTATCTTCGGACCTACGCTGAGATTTGCAAGCATCTCTTTTTCAATGCGTTTCTGCAGATCCTGAAGTTTCTTGACTTCGTCGGAGAAAAGTTTCTCATTGATCTCGACCTGTATCTCGAACGTATCGAGAACTCCCTGTCTGTCGACGATTATCTGATAGTAAGGCAATATTTCGTCGCCGATACTCATAAGAACGCTCTCTATCTGAGACGGGAATACGTTGACGCCCCTTATTATGAGCATATCGTCGCTTCTGCCCGTAATGCGTTCTATTCTCGCGAGTGTTCTTCCGCACGCGCATTTTTCCCTTGTGATCTTAGTAATATCTCTCGTCCTGTAACGTATGAGCGGCATACCTTCTTTGGTGAGCGTCGTTATGACGAGCTCGCCGTATTCGCCGTCGGGAAGCGGCTTAAGCGTATCGGGATCGACTATTTCGGGATAGAAATGGTCTTCGTTAAAGTGCAGACCGTTCTGCTCTTCGCACTCCATAGCGACGCCGGGTCCCATTATTTCGCTGAGTCCGTATATGTCGAACGCTTTAATGTGAAGCCTTCTCTCTATCTCCTTTCTCATCTCGTTGCTCCACGGTTCGGCGCCGAATATTCCGTATTTCAGCGACAGTTCTTCGGGTTTTACGCCCTCCGATTCGAGATGGTCCGATATGTATATAGCGTATGACGGCGTACAGGCTATGACCGTCGCGCCGAAATCCTTGAGGAGCTGTATCTGCTTTCCGGTATTTCCCGAAGAGCAAGGCACCGTCATAGAACCGAATCTCTCCGAACCGTAATGCAGTCCGAGACCGCCCGTAAAGAGTCCGTATCCATAGGATACGTGAACTATATCCTCTTGATCCGCGCCTGTCATACCGATACACCTTGCCGCCATATCCGACCAAAGGTCTATATCGCTCGCAGTATGACACGCTACGGTGAGTTTTCCCGTAGTGCCGCTCGAAGCGTGAAGTCTCACGATATCCTTTTTCGGCGACGTCAGCATACCGAACGGATAGCCGTCTCTAAGATCCTTTTTTACCGTGAACGGCAGTTTGGTAACGTCGTCTATTCCCTTGATATCTTCGGGTTTGACGCCGAGCTCATCCATCTTCTTTCTGTACACGGCGTTATTTTCGTAAACTCTCTTGACGAGTTTTACGAGCCTTTCGCTCTGGAGAGCGCGCATATCTTCCCTTGACATACACTCGTGCTTTCTATCAAATATCATAATTATCTCCTTCCCGAAAAGAGCTGAAACATATCTTGACTTTATCTTTTCTCTTTCCGTTTTACATACCGACAGTTAAAGTATTCCGCCGCCGACCCGTCTTGGTTTACGGCGTATTAAACGAAAGCGGACGGGCGTATCCGACAGCCTGCCGCTTTCAATATATTCAACCTATTATTTTCCGGCGTATCCCTTCTCGAACGCCGAGACGTTCATCTCGAGGAATTTTGACGGAACCGTTCTTTTAAGAGCCGACTCGAACTTAGCGTGATCGAATCCGAGATTCTTCGCTAGCGCGCCGAGCATTATCGTATTGACCGCCTTAGTGCTTCCGAGCTCCTCCGCTATCTTGAACGCGTCTACGACGAGCACGTTGAATCCCTCGCTCTTCATATCGTCTATGACGGTATGCGGATATACTCTTGCGCCCGTTATGACCGGCATAGGCATTATCTCCTGATCGTTGACGACTATCATGCCGTCTTTTTTGAGATAATGTCTCCACCTCATCGCTTCGAGCTTTTCAAAAGCGATGATGATATCCGCTTCGCCCTGCGGAACTATAGGAGAATGTATGCTCTCGTCGCCCATTCTAACGTGCGTCACGACGCTGCCGCCTCTTTGAGACATACCGTGCACCTCGGAAAGTTTGCAGTCATAATTCATATCTACGGCAAAGTTTCCAAGCACTCTCGACGCCAAAAGCGTTCCCTGACCGCCGACTCCAACTATAAGAATATTGTATATCATTATCTCTCCTCCTTGACGATAGCGTCGAACTTGCACATATCGACGCACACTCCGCAGCCTACGCACTGATCCTTAGTTATGACCATTCTGCCGTCTTCAGTGAACTGTATCGCGGGACAGCCTATCTTCATGCACGCCTTACACTTCTTGCACTTATCGGAAACGATAGCGTAGAGCGGCTTTTTAGACTTGTCGAGAAGCACGCACGGTCTCTTCGCTATTATGACGGAAACCTCTTTCTTATTCAGTTCTTCCTTGAGCGCCTTTTCGAAGTCGTTCATTTTATATGCGTCGACTACGCGAATATTCTCGCTCTTTACTCCGCACGCCTTCGCGACCTCGACGAGATCGAGCTGGTGAGTTACCTCGTCTCTTATCGTGAGTCCCGTAGCGGGATGGTTCTGATGTCCCGTCATGCCCGTCGTCGAATTGTCGAGAATAACTATCGTCGAGAGTCCTTTGTTGTATACCGTATCGACGAGTCCCGTGATACCGCTGTGTACGAAGGTCGAGTCGCCTATGACGGCTACCGTCTTCCCGGCCTGTTCCTCTCCTCTCGCCTTTATGAAGCCGTGCGCCATACCTATACTCGCTCCCATACATACGACGGTATCTATAGCGTTTAGCGGCATCTGAGCGCCGAGAGTATAACAGCCGATATCTCCCGTAACGGTTATTTTATTCTTACTAAGGACGTAGAAAACTCCTCTGTGAGGACAGCCCGCGCACATGACAGGCGGTCTTACGGGAAGATCCGTATCGGCTTTCGTCATCGGTATGCCGAGCAGCTTCTCCTTGATGATAGCGACCGATAGCTCGCCTTGTATCGAGAAGATATCCTTTCCTCTGCACTTTATGCCGAGCGCCTTTATCTGCGTCTCGAAAATAGGTTCGAGTTCTTCCGCGACGATGACTTCGTCTACGTTCTTGCTAAACTCCTCTATTAGTTTCGTCGGAAGCGGATGAACCATACCGAGCTTCAGTACCGACGCCGTCGGAAGAGCTTCTTCAACGTACTTTGCGACTACTCCCGAACAAATGACTCCGATTTTTTTGTCCTTATATACTATCTTATTTATATCGAGCGAATTAGAATCCTCTTTAAGACGGTTCATCCTCGCTTCAACGGCAAGGTGTCTCCTTATGGCGTTAGCCGGCATCATCGAAAACTTGGGGGTATCCTTGACGTACGGCTTCAGCTCGTCGTTTGCTCTCTCTTCAAGCGTTACGAACGACTGGGAGTGAGCTACTCTCGTCGTAGTTCTCAGCATTATCGGCGTATCGTACTTTTCCGAAAGTTCGTACGCGAGCTTTATATATTCCTTACATTCGGCGCTGTCGCCCGGCTCGAGCATAGGCGTATTCGACGCTATAGCGTAATATCTCGAGTCCTGTTCGTTCTGCGAAGAGTGCATACCGGGATCGTCCGCAACTACCAGAACGAGTCCGGCGTTTACCCCCGTATATGCATATGTAAAAAGCGGGTCTGCAGCTACGTTCACACCGACGTGCTTCATACAAACGAGCGATCTCGCTCCCGCGACCGACGCGCCTATAGCGACCTCCGCCGCTACTTTCTCGTTCGGCGACCATTCGACGTAAATGTCTTTATAATCGGCGATCGCTTCCGTTATCTCCGTGCTCGGAGTACCGGGATACGCGGTGGAAACTCTGACTCCCGCTTCGTAAGCTCCTCTTGCTATCGCTTCGTTGCCAAGCATTATTTTCTTATCCATAATCGTCTCCTTAAATGTTTCTTAAATCGGTCACTCTCTTCGCCTTGCCCTCGAATCTCTTGAGAGTATCGGGCGAAACGAGCGTTATCTTCGCGTCTATCTGCAATACCGTCTTTAACTTATGTTTTATTTCCTTTACGAGATTCTCAAGATTGGCGTAGCTGTCGAGAAGACTGCCGTCGCTGACCTCGACCTTTATCTCGAGTCTGTCCATATGATTGTCTCTCGTGACTATTATCTCGTAATTACCCGTTATCTTGTCTATGCTCATGAGCACGCCTTCTATCTGCGACGGGAATACGTTGACGCCCCTTATTTTTAGCATATCGTCGCTCCTGCCTCTGATCCTATCCATTCTCGCGGTAGTTCTTCCGCAGTCGCATCTGCCGCGAGTTATCCTCGTAATATCCTTGGTTCTGTAACGGAGCATCGGCAGTCCTTCTTTCGTCAACGTCGTCAGAACGAGTTCGCCCCACTCTCCGTCGGGAAGCGGCTCGAGCGTATCTCTCGACACTATCTCGGGATAGAAATGATCCTCGTTGATATGCATGCCGAGCTTAGCCTCGCACTCGCCCGATACTCCCGGTCCTATTATTTCGCTGAGTCCGTAGTTATCGGTCGGGAATACTCCGAGTTTCTCTTCGAGTTCTCTGTGCATCTCGACGCTTGAAGCCTCCGACCCGAACATACCTATACGCAGTTTGAAGTCCTCTTTTTTATATCCCATTTTCTTCATAACTTCGCTGATATGCAAAGCGTACGACGGAGTGCCTACTATAGCGGTGACCCCGAGGTCTTTCATCAGCATTACCTGTCTTTCGGTATTGCCGCTCGACGCGGGCACCACGCTTGCGCCTATCCTCGCCCAGCCTTGATGAAGGCCAAGCGCTCCCGTAAAGAGTCCGTATCCGAACGTTATCTGAACGATATCGTTTTTCGTGCCTCCCGCCGCGGCGACGAGTCTCGCCATACATTCCGTCCACATCTCCATATCGTTCTTAGTATAGAAAACGACCGTTGGCTTTCCCGACGTTCCGCTCGAAGCGTGCACTCTCACTATATCGTCCATTTCGACGGCCATGAGCCCGTAAGGGTAATTGTCCCTAAGGTCGGTCTTCGTCGTGAACGGTATCTTATTGATATCCTCGAGAGTTCTTATATCCTCGGGTCTAAGTCCTGCTTCGTCGAATTTTTTCGTATAAAACGGCACTCTTTCATACGCGTATCTAACTATCTTCTTGAGCCTTTCGAGCTGAAGAGCGCTCATTTCGTCACGGGACATCGTCTCTATTCGTTCGTCATATATCATAATTTATTCCTTTTCTTAAAGCGGCTCTACTTTGATAATGCCGCAATATCTTTTACTTTTATCATGTCGATAACCGCTCGTATTTTCCGTGTTTCAAGCGGACGTATCGCCTTCTTAAGTTTTACAAACGACGGTTTTCGTCGCGTATCCGCGGATACCGCCGTCTTATTTTTCCATTTCCGATTTATAATAATTGATGAGACAGCCCTTCGAAATGATATCCTTTTCGTCCGCCGTAAGTCTATCGAGACGCAAAGTAATATCAAAAGAAGCGCCCTCTCTTATAAGTTTTGCGGAAAACTCGCCGTCTCCTTCGAGAATACCCTTCCTTACGTTCTCGACGTAGATAACGTCGCCGTCTTCGAACGCGTCGTCTGAGAGGAACGGTATCATTCCCCAGTTGATGAGATTGCTCCTGTATCTCTTGGTAGCGTACTCGCGAGCTATATTGCATACTCCCCCGAGCACTCTCTGACACGAAGCCGCCTGCTCTCTCGCGCTGCCGTCGCCCGGTTTCACCGCGTAAACACCGCTTCCTATGCTGACGGTGCCTTTAACGTCTATACCCGCCTTTTCGAGCATATCGGCGTATTCTTTGGGAAGAGTTCCCGCCGTCTGACGCTCTTTCTCGCTATCAGCTATCTCCTTGGCTCTGCCGACGTAACGCGGCTCCTTTCTCGATAACGCGAACTCTGCGAGTTTCATCGGGTTGGATCTGTACGAAGACGTCTCTCCCGAAGGTATGAGCTCGTCGGTAGTCGTAACGGGATCGTTGATGACCGCCGCCAGTTTTACTATCAGGTTGTCGGTAAGGGCTATGACTTTCGGCCAATCGCATATGTTAGGTCCGTAAGTGAGTTCGGCGCCGCCGTCAGCCTTCTCCCAGCCGTAATAACATCTCTTTTCGTATATCGACTTGTCAAATTCGAACGGAGCTACCGTATCGTCGTAATCCGCGTTGAGCGCAGACGTGAGCGCGCCGCCGTTCTTTGCGGTCATGGCGATACTTCTCGCGTCCATGAGCGCCACCGACGCTATCTGACCGTTGCCGGGCTTCGAGCCTTCTCTCGACTCGAAGTTACGCGTCGTATGTCTTATGCTGAGCGCGTTATTCGCAGGCACGTCGCCCGCTCCGAAACAAGGTCCGCAGAACGCCGTCTTGACAGTGACGCCCGCCTTCATGAGATCGCCTATCGCGCCTTTCTTCAAAAGGTCGTAATATATCGGCTGGCTCGAAGGATACACGCTCATCGTGAATACTCCGCTGCCGATAGAGCCGTCTTTCAATATGTTCGCCGCCGCGATCACGTTGTCGTACGTACCGCCCGCGCAGCCCGCAATGATACCCTGCTCGACGTATACTTTGCCGTTCTTTATCTTGTCCACGAGATTGAACTTCACTTTGCCGCTGCCGAAATGAGCGTTGCCTTCTTTCTCGACGGCGCTGAGAATATCGTAAGGACTGTCAATGACGTCCTGAAGTTTATAAACGTTGCTCGGATGGAACGGAAGAGCTATCATCGGCTCTACCTTATTGAGATCGACGTCGACCATACCGTCGTAATAAGCGATAGGTTCGGGTTTTAGCTCCCTGTACGCGTCGAGTCTGCCGTGCGTCGCGTAATATCCCTTAACTTCATGGTCCGTCGCCCATATCGACGAAAGACACGTCGTCTCCGTGGTCATAACGTCTATGCCGTTACGGAATTCGATAGGAAGGGCTTTGATGCCGTCGCCGACGAATTCCATTACCTTATTCTTAACGAAGCCTTTCTTGAATACAGCGCCGATTATAGCGAGCGCGACGTCCTGAGGTCCGACGCCCTTTCTTACCTTTCCGCTAAGACGTATGGCTATAACGTCGGGATATTTTATATCGTAAGTTCTTTTAAGGAGCTGTTTGACGAGCTCGGGGCCGCCCTCGCCGACCGCCATCGTACCAAGCGCTCCGTAGCGCGTATGCGAATCGCTTCCGAGTATCATCTTGCCCACTCCCGACATATTCTCGCGCATGAACGTGTGGATGACCGCCTGATGAGGAGGAACATATATACCGCCGTACTTCTTCGCGGCGCTAAGACCGAACACGTGATCGTCCTCGTTGATAGTACCGCCTACCGCGCACAGCGAATTGTGGCAGTTGGTGAGAACGTACGGGATAGGAAATCTTTCAAGTCCGCTCGCCTTAGCCGTCTGTATGATGCCGACGTAAGTGATATCGTGCGACGCCATAGCGTCGAACCTGATACGCATATCGCCGCCCTTTACCGTATCTACGGTATTGTGAGCGGAAAGTATGCCGTAAGCCATAGTGCCCTTATACGCGCTCGTGAGAATATCCTTTCCGATACCTCTCTTGGTCATTTCGCCTTCGGATACGAATTCTCCGTTATAATAATATACACCGCTGTCAATGAGTTTTATCATAAACAATATCTCCTGTATTTAGACGTTGATAAATTAAAATTCGACATTTCTCTTATTAAAATATATAATACTATATATATCAAATAAAGGCAAGTGAATAAATGAAAAAACAAAAGGAAATGCTTACCTTGCAATTTATCCGTAAAGCGGCGAGAATTTGATAATATTAAATTAAAATCCTGTATTTTCGCTTTAATATTATCGAATAGTTTGGTATAATATACGAGTAAGCGATATTCCAAGCGAATATCGGTCAAAGGAGAATCCGATGAAAAAACGTTTTTTTGTAAAATTCAGCGTAGCGGTATACGTAATAGCGGCGATCGCGGCGGCGATACTTTTATCCGCGTGTCTTCTCAACGTATTCAAGATAGCAGGGGTAGGAAAACTCGACACTACCCATCTTTGGCTTGACGTTGCCGCGATAGTTATATGCGTTCTTGCGATAACGGCGATACTTCTGACCGTTCTCTCGAGATATTCGTTCCGCGACAGACAGCTTGTCTTCACCGAATGCGTCGTCACTACGAAAATAGCGTATGAAAATATAACCGATATAATAGTCGACGACGAAAAGGACGTATTCGTACTCTCATGCGTCGACGACGCGAAAAACGCGTATATACTGCCCGTAAACATATCGAAAAAACGCCGCGACGATTTCATAAAAGAACTGACGGCTAAAAATCCCGACGTAACGTACAATATCTGCTCGGGAAGCGGCAAGGAGAACGACAATGGATCTCGTAATAGCGAGCAATAACAAGCACAAAGTAACGGAAATAAAATCTATACTCAAAGACTACTTCGAAAACATCTACTCATTAAGAGAACTCGGCATCGAGATCGAAGTCGAAGAGACGGGCGAGACCTTTGCGGAAAACGCCCTGTTAAAAGCGCGCGCCGTATCGAACGCCGCGGGCATGCCTGCGATAGCGGACGACAGCGGTATCTCGGCAAACGCCCTTGACGGACGCCCCGGGGTATATTCGGCGAGATATTCGGGAGAGCCCTGCGACGACGAAAGGAATAACGATAAACTTCTTGAAGAGCTCAAGGACAAAACCGACAGAAGCGCCTACTACACCGCGTCGATATGTCTATACTTAGACGAAGAGAATATCATTACGGCGGAAGGCAAGACCTACGGAACTATCATCAGCGAAAGACGCGGAGACAAAGGATTCGGATACGACCCTATTTTCCTGTCGGACGATCTCGGCAAGACGCTCGCCGAAGTCGATCTCGAAGAAAAGAACAAGATAAGCCATAGAGCAAGAGCTCTGAAATCACTTATGGAAAAGCTCGAAAAGAACGCCCGTTTCGGCGAATAAAAGTAATAAAACAAAAAAACATACCGTATATGTACGCTAAAATGACGGCAAACGCCGTCATTTTATTATGGGATTCTTTATCTAACTTTTAACCGACTTTTAATATGCGTTATGATTTTACAAAATTCTTTTAACTACGCCGTGATGTCGGCAACCGTCGCGTTTATCAAAGATATGAGTTCATCGACAGACAGTTCGATCTGCATACCTATCTTGCCCGCGCTCACTATAACGGTCGCTAGCTCCCTGCAAGAGCCGTCTATCACAGTACGGTAAAGTTTTTTCATACCTATCGGCGAACAGCCTCCGCGTATATATCCCGTTACTTTCGTAATATCCGTTACCTTTACGGGCTCGACGCTCTTTACCCCGAACGCTTTTGCCGCCGCCTTGAAGTTTATTTTCTTATCGACGGGAAGAACTATCACTAAATATTCTCTATTAGCTCCGACAGCGACTATCGTCTTAAATACCTTTCCAACATCCTGACACAGTCTCTCGGCGACGCTTACGCCGTCAACGAAGCCTTCTTTGTGCTCGTATTCGTAAGTCCTGTATTCTATCTTCGCCCTATCGAGAATACGCATAGCGTTAGTTTTGTCCATATTTACTCCGTAAGATATATTCCTATCTCTCTCAATGAAAATCTTCCGTCGCTCTTGGTTATCACTATCTTAAGAGCGTTCGCGGTGATGGGCTCGGGAAGACTTATCTTCGCCATTTCGCCGTTGGTCTTTCCTAGAACCGTTCCCTTATATATCTGCACCCAGCCGTCGAGAACGTTCTCTTCCTTGGGCATATATATTTCAAAACCCGAGACGCTATCTCCCGACTCGTCGATAACGATCGTATCGAAAGTCACGTCCTCCGAAAATACCAGTTCCGCATATTGCCTGCCGTCGCTCGCGTCCGCCGACCACTTAGTTTCTCTCTTGCCGTCAACTAGATACTCCGCGCTGCCCGACGTCGACTTGACGCTCGTGACCTTTGCGGTGAGATTCCCATCCATACTGACGCCGGGAATATCGCAACCGCCCAGCGAAACTATCGCTACTATAAGTATCAATGACGCAGATAGCGCCGCAATCATTTTTCTGTTATCTTTCATATACTCGTTTTCCTCTCGATATATATTTTATATGTAACGCAAAAAGATTGCAATAGGGTTCACGAAAATTTAACAATATATCACAGTTTATTAACTTAACCGAACTCAATACCGTCAAAATACGCTTTTAATGTAAAACGCCATTGTTATTCCGACGCGTAACTATCTTTCGACATTTTGAATACAACCTAAAACATCATAGATATTTATTGTTCGCAATATATCAAACGTCAGCTCAACTTTTCCGCCAGCTCTTCCCATTTCGAATAAAGTACTTCGAGTTTTACCCTTATATCCTCAAGTTCGCCCGACAGCCCCATTATCACCGTATAGTCCTTCTCTCCCGATATGAGCGACGATATCTCTTCGCTCCTGGTCTCGAGCGACTCTATCTCCTTTTCGACGCTCTTCAGTTCGTTCCTGAGTTTTGCCTCTTCGCTCCTCATCTTGGCGTTTCTGTACGTATTCTCGCCCTTAGCTTTCTTTGTTATTACTTTTTCTCTAGCGGCTCTTTCCGCAATATTCGCCTTCTCGCTGAGATAACTCTGATAACCGCCGTTATAGATATTCGCTCTGCCGCCGCTGAACTCAAGCACTTTCGTACATATCGAATCTATAAAATACCTGTCGTGCGACACAAATATTATACTGCCGCCGAAAGAGCGGAGAGCATTCTCAAGCTCTTCTCTCGTCGTGAGGTCTATATGGTTAGTCGGCTCGTCGAATATGAGAGTATTTCCTTTAAGCGCCATCATTATAGCGAAGGAGAGCTTCGCGCGCTCTCCGCCCGAGAGAGACGATACCTTTTTTCCCATATCGTCGCCAGTAAGCAGCATACGGGCAAGATCCGAACGGGTCTCGGTCAAAGTCTTGTCTCTATATGCCGAGAAATATTCGTCGAGAACCGTGTTGTTAAAATCGAGCGTCGCGTTATCCTGATCGTAGTAGGCAAGACGCGTGTTCTTACCCCATTCGACGGTTCCCTCGTCCTTTCGCATACCCATGAGCGTCCTTAAAAACGTCGACTTCCCCGTACCGTTATCTCCTACGATAGCCAGTCTTTCGCCTCTCAAAAGCATAAGTTCTATGCCGTCCACGAGCCGCGTACCGTCGATATTGACGCTCGCATTTTTGACTTTGAGCGTCTCTTTCACGCTCTCGTGATCGTATTCGAAACGAAATTTCGCCTGACGTCTCTCTATATACGGTTTTTCTATAACGTCCATATTTTCGAGTTGATTGAGTCTCGATCTTGCGCTTTTCGACGTAGTTGCCCTTACAATATTTTTCTCGGCGTACTCTCTCATCGCCTTCATCTTCAACTGCTGTCTTTCGTACTCTTTAGATTCGTATTCTATTTTCGCATTCTTAAGGTCCTTGAACTTCGTATAATTGCCTCTATAGCGCGTTATCTTATTATTTTCAAGATCCCATATAGAGTTCACTGCTCTGTCGAGAAAATATCGGTCGTGCGACACCGTAAGGATACTTCCCTTATATGCCGAAAGATACTTCTCGAGCCATGCGACAGTCGCAAGATCAAGGTGGTTTGTCGGCTCGTCGAGTATCAGAATATCCGGTTCGCAAAGTAGCAGCTTTGCGAGCGCGAGACGCGTGCGTTCACCTCCGCTCATAACGGATATTTCCTTGTCGTGATCGTTCTCGAAGCCCATACCGCTAAGCACTCTTTTTATCTTGACTTCGACGTCGTATCCTTCCTTCGCTTCGAAAATACCGACGAGTCTGTCATACTCGCAAGCCAGCGTCTTATACTCGTCGCTCCCGTGAGCTATAAAGGACATCTTCTTCTCGACGTCCCGTATTTTGTTCTCTATATCCTTAAGATACGAGAACACGCTCTCCATCTCTTTATAGACCGTATTGAAAGATACGAGCCCGCCGTTTTGCCTGAGATAACCGATATTAAGACCCGATTTTCTGTTTATACTGCCGCCGTCTGGTTCTATATCTCCCGCTATGACGTTAAGCAGAGTGGTCTTACCCGCGCCGTTCACGCCGATAAGACCTATCCTGTCTCCTTCGTTTATTGTAACCGTAACGTCCTTCAGTATCGTCTTATCATCGTAACCGAAAGAAACGCCTTCAATACTAAGCAGCATAATATGATCTACCCTTCTTTTTTTACCGCTTTATGAGCGTTTATACTCCGCGGTCATCATCATTCCTTCGCGATCGTTCCCGCGTTGAAATCAACTCTCAGCGTATCGCCATTTTTGTAATTTGCCGCAAGAGTAACTCCGCCGTACTCGACCTTTACTTCGCTCTTTGTTATCTCGACGCCGAAGCTACGGTTATAACCTCTCAAATTCTTGAGACTTATCCGCTCGAGATCGCTCGGCATGGACGGAGTTATAGCCATACTGTCAAAACCTCTCGGATGTATTCCGAACATTCCTTCCGTGATTATCCTTGCGTATAGCGCGCTCTCTGCAGAGAGATGTCTCCTGTTTCCTTCGGGGAAAGCCTCAAACGGATACGGAACGTGCGCTCCTATGAGTCTCGAACGCGAATACTCCCTGAGTATCTCGTAACCTTTATCGGAATATCCCGCTCTAAAGGTTCCTCTCATGGCAAAGAGCAGAGATCTGTCCCAAGTCGTGCTCCTCGTAGAACCCGTCTTGAGCAAGGTATCCTTATAAAGTTTTTTAGAATAGAGAGCCTTCACGGTTCCCTCGCTCCTATCGTTGATACCGACCGTCATGGGCATACATATCCACGACCTTAGAGTTCTGTTGGTCTTATAATACCTGAACGTATCGAACCCCTGCACTTTAGCGGAGAAATGATCAATTAAGTTCTTATAGAGTTCGCCGCGTCTTCTCATACACTCGTCCGCGTATTTTTCCTCTCCTGTCTCCTTTGCAACGAGCGCTATGTTATAGAGCATATCGTAGACAAGCGAATTGGTGAAAAGATTGGCTTTGCCCGAAGGGAAACGCCCTTCGAGTTCGTCTCTGTCGGAGCGTATCACGCCGTTTTTATCGAGTCTCGAATATGCAAAGTCAACGCACCACTTAAGATACGGCATCATTTCGACAGCCAGCTTTTTATCGCCGTTGACCAAGAGGAATCTCGATAGTCCGTACGCGTACATTTCCGCGTCTCCTCTGTCGCCCGCGCCGTTCCAATAGCTCTCGCCGCCGCTTATGATGCTCGATACGAGAGGCATCTTTTCCTCAAACGGCTTATCGCTCATATCCATATATTCGGAATACAGTTTATAGCAGTTGACTGACTGTTCTCTTGCGGGCTCGTAGTTTTCGTACGCAAAGAGAGGATTGGCGTATTCGCACTGATCGTTAGTCCACAACGCGTAGTAATACGTTCCGCCGCCGGGAGAGTGCATGAGTCCTCTCGGAGTCTTGAATATGCTCTCGTTGGCTCTTATCATAGTGTGTTTGAACAGCGTATCGACTATCTCGTCGCCCGTCTTAAGAACTATATCGTTGACGATATCTTTTACGAACTTCTCTCTCGCGTCTATCTCGTCTTGAATATCCGCAGTCCACTCCTCTCCTTCTTCGTAAGAAACGTGTAAAACGTCAAACGCATAGCTTTCAAGCGGCTCGATTCTCCGAAGTTTCTTTCCGCTCCTATTTGATATATCGAGTTTTCCGCCGTCTGAGAGCCTTATTTCGGATACGAACGGCTTACCGCTCACGGTATCTGTTCTTTTTTTGACATAGCCGCCGTCGGACGCCTCTACTTCTATTGCTTTATCCGAAAGGTTTTTAACGCTCAGACGCTCTATGAGCATACAATAATTATTCGACGGAAAATATTCTCTTTTGAGAGCTACCTTATCCGCGACCGTCTCTATGACAAGTCCGCCGAATATCTCCGACTTTACCGCCTTCTCAGAAACGATTTCTTTGCCGTCGACGCTTATCTTTGCGCCTATCTCGAAATTCGTACAGTAAGACGAGCCCGTCGCGTTAGGTATAAGTCTGAGTTTCGGAGCTACGAGATGCTTATTGAGGAGCAAACTGCCGTCCTCGCCGCGTCCGTATGAGATAATGGCGCTCGATAAAAATCCGCTCATCTCGATATGGTCGCTCGCCGCTTCCGTCTCTTTGTCCATATGCCATATCGCCTCGCCGTTTGCGCCTAGCGTACGCATCCTCTTCGGGTTCAAATCGTTCCCCTTTGCAATAGCCCATTTAGGAAACGCCGGTTCGTTCATTATCCTCTCCGTTAAATAATCTATGAGTGTTTTGATACGACTCGATTTTTTTATATCTTTTTTGTTATCGCTATTTTCGTTCAACGTCTCTCCTCCATATCTCAAAACTTATTATCCGCATAAAACACGGTATATGTATACCGTTTTGCGATATATCGTCATTTGAAACCACCCGTCTCCGAAATGAGCTTATCATAGCTAAGCGAACAGATCTTTTTTATCTCTGTACTAGCATTTTAAGTTATCGGAATATCAAAAAGACGCCGTATAAAGGCGTCTTCAATCAAACGTATCATCTCTTGCCGAGCGGAACGTATTCCTTCTCTTCTGCGACGCTTATGTATCCCGGTCTTATTATCTTTCCGTTATTCGACAGCTCTTCTATTCGATGCGCCGACCAGCCCACCATTCTCGATATCGCAAAGAGCGGAGTGAACAGCTCGACGGGAAGTCCGAGCATCGAATAAACGAATCCCGAATAAAAATCTATATTGGCGCTGACGCCCTTATAAATGCGACGACGTTCCCCTATGACCTCGGGAGCGAGTCTCTCGACCTTTTCGTAAAGAGCGTATTCTTTATCGGCGCCCTTTTCTTCAGCGAGTTTCTTAGCGAATCTACTGAGAATATTGGCTCTCGGGTCGGATATCGAATATACCGCGTGTCCCATACCGTATATTAGTCCCGCTCTGTCGAACGCTTCCCTATCGAGGAGTTTATTGAGATATTCTCTTATGGTATCGTCCTTAGTGTCCTTGAGATTGGCGCGCATATCTTCGAACATCTTCACGACTTTGATATTCGCGCCGCCGTGACGCGGACCCTTAAGAGAACCGAGCGACGCCGCTATAGTGGAGTATGTATCCGTTCCCGACGAAGAGACTACATGCGTCGTAAACGAAGAGTTATTACCGCCGCCATGTTCCGCATGAAGAACGAGACAGAGATCGAGAAGTTTCGCCTCGAGCGGCGAAAAATTGCTGTCCGGTCTTAGAAGATGCAAAATATTCTCGGCGATACTGAGTGACGAATTCGAATTATGTATTATAAGAGATCCCGAATTGTGATAATGACAGTATACCTGATAGCCGTATACGGATATGAGCGGAAACTGCGCGATGAGCTGCAGACACTGTCTCATAACGTTGGGAATAGTGATATCGTCTGCTCTATCGTCGTAAGAATACAGCGTCAAAACGCTCCTTGCGAGCACGTTCATCATATCGTTAGACGGCGCCTTCATTATGATGTCTCTGACAAAAGATTCGGGAAGAGTCATAAAGTCAGAAAGCAACGTCCTGAATTCGCAAAGCTCCGAGCCGCTCGGAAGTTTACCGAAAAGAAGTAAATACGCGGTCTCCTCGAATCCGAACCTGCCGTCCTGCATGAATCCGCCGACAAGATCTTCTATACTGTATCCTCTATAGAAGAGTTGTCCTTCGCAAGGAACGCTCTTCCCGCTCTCGTCTACCTTTGACGACTGTATATCGGATATTTCCGTGAGACCTGCCAGCACGCCTTTTCCGTCAATATCTCGAAGACCTTTCTTGACGTCGTACTTAGTGTAATATATCGGGTCGATAATGGTGCTCGTCCTCGCCATCTCGCTAAGCGCTTCGATTTTTACGGCGTACTGTCTGATAATTTCGTTAAAATCTTTCATTAATACCTCTTTACTTATTTTTTTGCGCGCATGAGCGCGTCAACGTTCTCTCTCACGGCTTCCCCTGCCGTCAACAACGCATAGTTATTTCACAATAGAGCTATTATAGCATATAATACAACAAAACGCAAGAAGTATTTATGAAAGTTATATGAACGTTACCCCAAAAGACGCGTAAAACGTCTTGCCGTATCAATGACGGTGTTTATTAAAAAAATCGGCGTCTAGACGCCGATTTCGAGTAATTTCCGCTATTATAAACTTGTAGCCGTATTTTGTATAAAAATCTTTCAATAATAATACGTCAAACGATGAGCTCCAGCTCGTAGGCGGAGGAATCGGTGCCGACTATTCTATCTGCAAGCTGCATCTCGACAGCGAGCTTCGGGGTCGCGCCTATCTTGTTAAGTTCATCGAACAGAGCCGCGATAGCGTCCTCTTTCGTATCTTTCGTATAGTTCACGCAAAGGTATTTGCCGGACGGTATAGTCATTACCGTCTTATCCGCCATATTCTCGTCGTCCAAAATTATATAACTGTTTACGGGACGGAACGCGCCGAAATTGTATTCGAGGATATAGCCGCATTCCTTGAATATACCGTACGTATCAGGCGGATTGAACAGCATATTATCCTGATATTGAGTATAGTAGTTATCGCTCGCCTTTTTGGGCATCGTAGCGACTTTCCTCTCCTTGATGACCTTATAATAGACGCCCGAATTCGACTTTATTTCTCTGGCTTCGCTTATCTCCTCGGTCATTATTTCAAGGTTGGCTTTGATTTTCGTAAGATCGGCTATTTCGTTCTCGATATTGCGCTTAGCCATCTCGAGAAGTTTTTCATAAAGATCTATATCGTTACGCTTAAAGAGCGGCACGAGATTTTTGAGTTCGAGACCAATACGGAGAGCAAACTTTATAAGATCGAGTTCTTTGAGCTGCTCGGCTTTATAATATCTGTAATTTGAATCGGCTACGTACGACGGAACTAGTATTCCCTCCCTGTCGTAATATCTGAGCGCCTGTATTGATACGTCTTTAGCCTTTGCGACCTCTCCGATCGATAAAAAATCCTTCATATCCAACCTCAACTCTATCATCAGTATAGACTAAAGTATAATACATATTTTGTCGAATGTCAACGTTTCCCGAACATATAATTTTGTTTTTAACTAAATTAATTTTCGCTTCGTCAATATATTGTATGATATGAAAAAACCGATACTAATTCCGCAAGACCGTTCGCTCACGCGAATGAGTTTTTCTCACGCTAAAAGTATCGGTATCTTCTATGAGATCGCTTGATTTTTTATATATCTTCCTCTGAGTCTCCGCCGCCTATCGGTCTTAGCGAAGCGTTGAGTTCGCCTATGAGTTTATCGCTGTCAAAGTCGCCGTACATACTCTCATCGGACATACTCGCCATCCTTTCGATATCGTCGTCGGACATTTCGGCGTCGATGGCGAAGCTGTTATCATCCGATACGTTCTCTTCTTCAGCGTCGTCTTTCTTTGCGTTTTCAACGCTATTTTTCTCTATATACCTGCTCTTTTCCTTAGCCGGAACGAACTTGAGCATCTCGTTCTCGAACTTGAAGTATATAGTTCCAGTAGAACCCGCTCTGTGCTTTGCTATTATGAGATCCACAAACTTATCGTCAACGTCGTCGTCGCTCTTTTTATCGGGACGGGACAGGAAATATACCTGATCGGCGTCCTGTTCTATCGCGCCCGACTCTCTAAGGTCGCTGAGCTTCGGAGTTTTGTCGTCTCTCTTCTCGACGTCACGAGACATCTGCGAGAGCAAAATGACGGGGACCTGAAGCTCTTTCGCCATTATCTTCATCGCTCTCGAAATATCCGCTACTTCCTGCTGTTTGCTCGATTCTCTCTTTCTGTCGGAGCTTTCGAGAAGCTGCAAATAGTCTATGACGACAAGATCGAGTCCGCCCTTTTGCTGAGCCAGTCTTCTGCACTTCGACATTATCTGCTCCGGCGTTATCTTCGCGGTATCGTCTATGTACACGTTGGAATCGGCAAGAAGTTTGTTGATATCGCATATCCGCTCGTAGTCCTCTTTTTTGCCCTTTGCGGTCAGCATATCTTCGAGCTTTACCTTCGCCATTCCGACCATTAGTCTTTCCGTTACCTCGTTCCTGTTCATTTCGAGGTTGAATACGGCTATCTTTTTATCCTTATCCCTTGCGGCTATATTGCCCACTATATTGAGCGCGAACGTCGTCTTACCGCAGCCGGGTCTTGCGGCTATGACGATAAGCTGTCCCGCAAGATAACCGTGCGTTATCTCGTCGAGATTCCTAAAGTGCGTGAGCAGTCCGAGATTCGCGTTGGGATTTGAAAGAATATCCTGAAATTTCTTAACTACCTGAAACGCCGTCTCCTTTACCGATACGAGCTCCGACGTCTCTCCCTCTTCCGATATCGAATATATCATCTTTTCGGCAAAGGCGAGCGCCATATCTTCGCTCTCGGCTCCGTACGTGTTCTCTATGATACGTTCCGCGTTCCTGATTATCCGACGCAGTTTCCCGTCCCTTTTGACTATGCCGAGATACTGTCCGAAATTAGCCGTGGACGGAAGCACGTTCATTAGTTCGTTGACGTACATTATTCCGCCTATCTTGGCAAGATTCTCTTCGCTCAGTTTATCGGAAAGAGTAACGATATCTATCGGCTGATTCGCCATTGAAAGATCCTTTACGGCGTTAAATATCAGCCTGTGGCTCTCGTAATAGAAGTCGTCCGCGTTAATATCCGCTATTACCTCGTTGACGACGTCAGCGTCCATGAGCATTGCGCCGAGAAGCGCCTGCTCTGCCTCGTAATTGTTCGGCACCTGTCTGCCGCGTATCTCCGTACTTCTCTGATTATTCTTTTTCTCAGGCATAATTATCTCCTTACGCGAGCTTTTCAAGTTCGCTCAAAGTCTCGCTCATAACGCTCATTGCTCTGTCGAAAGCGTCTTCTTTGGTGAGGTCGACGCCTGCAAGTTTCAATATTTCGACGGGCGACATGCTTCCGCCTGCGCTCAAAAAGCGTTTATAATTATCGACCGCTTCTTTGTCTCCGCTCGATATCGCGTCGGCTATCGTTACCGCCGAAACTATTCCCGTCGCATATTTATACACGTAGAAGCTCGAGTAAAAATGCGGTATCCTCGCCCACTCGTAACGTATCAGCTCGTCGTTTTCGACGCCGTTACCGTAATACTCGGCATTGAGCTTATAATAGACGTCGCAAAGATACTCGGGAGTGAGAGATTCGCCTCTTTCCTCCGCCTCGTGAGCTATCTTTTCGAACTCGGCGAACTGCGTCTGTCTGAACAGCGTCGTTCTGAACATATCGAGAAAATACGAAAGTAGGAATTTCTTCATTTCGGGCTTTTCTCTCATAAGGTATTTGAGCAGCAGAACTTCGTTCACCGTGCTTGCTACCTCCGCGACGAATATCTCGTATCCCGCCTTTTCGTACGGCAAGGAACTGTTCGAATAGTACGAGTGCATGGCGTGTCCCAGCTCGTGCGCTATCGTGAATACGTCGTGAGTCGTCTTTTGGTAGTTTAGAAGAACGTACGGGTGCGACGAATAGGTTCCCCACGAATAAGCTCCGCTCCTCTTTCCTTTCGATTCGAACACGTCTATCCATCCCTCGTTAAACGCCTTGTCGAGGAGTTTCCCGTATTCTTCGCCAAGCGGCAGGAGAGCTTTTTTTACTATCTCTTTCGCTTCTTCGTACGATACGGCGATATTGTCGCCTTCCACTATCGAGACGTGCATATCGTACATATGGAGCTTTTCAACGCCGAGCGCCCTTCTTCTCACGTCCATATAACGGTGAAGCGTAGGCAAAGCGTTATGCGCGCTCTTTATGAGGTTGTTATACACGTCGATAGTTACGTCCTCGCCTGCGACGCTCGCCTCCATCGCTCCGGAATAATTCCTCATCTTAGCGTAAAAGCAATCCTTTTTCACGTTGCCTGCGTAAAGCACCGCTATCGTATTTATCATATTCTTAAATGCGTTGAACATCGACTCGAATGCGTCCTTTCGTACCGTCCTGTCGCTATCTTGCAAAAGAACGCTGTATTCGCCGTGGGACATCTCTATCTCTTCGCCGTTCTTTATAACGCTCTTGAAGGAAATATCCGCGTTATCGAACATCCTGAACGCGTCCTCGAACATCCCGGAAAACGCTCCGACCTCCGCAAGTATTCTCTCCTCTTTATCGCTGAGATAGTGCTCCTTTTTCTTAGCGATGAGCTCAAGCGTGTAGCTGAAGTCGGAGAACTCTTTCTTGCGACTCAACGCGGTTATCTCCTCCGCGCTGTAGCTCGCTACTATCTCGGGCACTATGAACGAAACAGCCGAAGACACCTCGACCGCTAGAGCTTCCGCCCTTGACGTCATAGCCTTGTACTTCGTCACGCGCGCGTCCTCGTCAAGATTCATCTTCGAATAGACGTAAAGTCTTGACAGTTTTTCACCGACGGCGCTCTCCGCTTTAAGACATTTGAGAAGTCTGTCCGGGTCATTCAAAGAACCTCTGAACTTCACTATTTCTTTATACTCTTCGCTTATCTCCTTGAATATCTCTTCGACGCGTTCGTCGCTCTCTATAATGTCCGAAAGATCCCACTTATATCTTTCATCAATATCGTTTCTTGACTCGTAAACCATTCTTCACCTCTCGCCGATAATACGTTCTATATTTTTGTGATATATCATTTCTTTTTCTTCTTTCGAAAGCGGCAGTCTCTCTATCATCGCGATGCTGTCCGCCCAGTTATTCCAAGGCGTGTCGGTAGCGAAAAGTATCTTTTCGACGCCGTGCTTTTCGATGAGCCGCATAAGAGTATCGTCTTTGATATAGCCTGCGCACATCGCGGTGTCGAGACAGCAGTCTCTGCCTGCGATCAGCTCGTCGACTTCGTCCCACTTCAACATTCCGCCCATATGCGCCAATATCGCCCTCATATCGGGAAATCTGTCGAGAACTCTGGCGAGTCTCATCGGCGACGCGTAATCGGAGTTCGGATAGGCAATATCGAATCCCGCGTGAAACGTGACTAAAAGACCGAGTTCGCTGATAAGAGAATACATATCGAAAACAGACTTATCATCCGCCTCGAAACGCTGATACTCGGGATGCAACTTTATTCCCTTTATCCCGTTTTCTTTGAGCCTTAAAAGCTCGCTTTCCATACATTCGGAATACGGATGAACGGAACCGAAAACTATGAGTTTATCACCGTACTTTTTCGCAGTGTCCAACGCGAAATCGTTGACTTTGACATCCTGCATAGGTTTGGTCGCGATATTGAGCGCGACAGCTTTATCGATACCGCAATCATCGAGTCCTTCGATGAGCCCCGATACCGTTCCGTCAGTCGACGGAACGAGTCCCGAATTGACGCTGAGTTTAGCTATGGCTCTTTCCGCGAGCGTATCGGGGAAAACGTGAGTATGTGAATCTATTATCATAAAACGCCGTCCTATATCGGCAATACGGCTGTCTCTTTTAGATACAAACCGCGCCGTTCTATATTATGTAACGCTTATCATTCTCGCCGCCGTAATAATGCTTGTAACGGCGAAACGCCTGCCGAATTTTACCCGTATGCAACAAAAAGCTATGCATATGCGCGTACTTTTACGATATTTGTCGGCAATGTGTCGGTCAGTTATTATAGTCGAGCGAAAGATCGCCGTCCTTTATCCAACCTTTCTTGCGCATGAGCGCGCCGAGACCCCAGCTTACAAACGCCGGAATAGCTATAAATAGCAATATGACCGCGAGCGCGAATATCCAAGCGTTCATATCGCCCTCCTGTACGCTGAACTTAAAGGCGTCGATAATACCTACGAAACCGCTCGTTCCCATACCTCCGCCGGAGGCTCCGCACTTGAGTTTGAACAGGCACGTCGCTATAGGTCCGCATATTGCGCTCGCTACTATAGGAGGAATGAATACCTTCGGATTCTTCATTATATTAGGTATTTGGAGCATACTCGTACCTATTCCCTGAGAAACGAGTCCGCTCACGCCGTTCTCCTTGAAACTCATAACGGCGAAACCCACCATCTGGCACGCGCATCCGACTACGGCGGCGCCGCCCGCGATTAGCATCGCATCTATCTGTTCGGGAGTCGAAGCAGCGCCGCTCAATACTCCCGACGCCACCGCTACCCATATAGCCGCGCTCGACGTCGGCATCGTTAGCAGTATGCCCATAACTACCGCTATGATTATGCCCATAAAGAAAGGCGTTATGCTCGTCGCCCAAGCTATGGCGATACCGAGCTTATTGATGATCCAAATGAACGGGTACGCTATATATACGCCGAGCATCGAGACGATCATGCACGTTAGCGGCACGATGAGGATATCGAGCTTGGTCTTACCCGCTACGAGATTGCCTATCTCGCACGCCATAAGCGCGACAACGTACGCTCCTATCGGATTGCCGGGAACTCCGTTAGCTATCTTTCCCGTGACGTCGGTAATTAGCCCGCCCGTAAAATTCGCTCCGATTATCTGTTCCGAATACGCGCCTATAAAACCCGCGACGATACTTGCGAATACGACGAGTCTCGGCGTCTTCAAGTGACTGGCTATTCCCGCGCCTATTCCCGCGCCCATGAGCACCGACGCTAAGTTGCCGAAAAGGACGATGAACTTTCCGAAGGAACTCCCGTCGAAGAATCCGCCTATCGTCTTCACTATAGTTCCCGCGATCAAAGTTACGAACAGACCCTGAGCCATTCCCGTGAAAGCCTCGATGAACCAACGCTTTGAAAGCCTCTTGGTATTCTTCCAAGCGTTAGACGGCTTGAAAGCGTCCTTTATCATCTCTTTCGCGTTCTTCTTAACGCTTACTTCACCCGGCGTAGACTCTGCAACTAACTTGTCAGCAGTCTCCGCAGCCTCTGCTACTGTCTCGGTAGCACTCGTTTCGGTCTGTTTGAACTTCAATTCTTCGTCCATCTTTAACCTCACTTATAGTATTTTGTTATTGTCAAAAACGCGCTTTCGAGCTGCGTTCTCTTCTTATTGGAACCCCCTTTTTTATTATGCTCGGAGTTTACGAACGCGTCGTACGCGCTGTCTGTGAACTCCTTCATAGTATACATCCTGAGTCTTTCGAGCGAAGACTCCATAGCGAATCTCTCGAGCAATTCCATGACGGTCTCGCCTATAGACGAGGGCTCTTTGATCTCGAGAAGTTTATTCAGCTTTGCGTAAATATCGAACATATTGACGAGCTTATTGGGATAATAGTTGACGCCGAGGACGCCGCTCATCTCAATGAAAAACTCGTCGCTCAAACTGAGCAGTTTATCGTCAAAGACCTTATAGTCGCGGATATCGTCGATATAATAGAGCTTTCCGATATAACCTTTTATGAACCTCATGCCGTCAAAGTAACCCATAGTGAGCCCTCTATTGACAGACGCGTTATTAAAGTCGAGCATCCTTCCCGGCTTTTCAGACGGAATGATGTATTTAATATTGACGTTCTTATCCTTAGGCTTTTTCTTCGGCGAAAAGAATCCGCGAAGGTGTACCGCGATTATATCGTCGTAGCCTTTATCTATCAGCATATTGATTGGCAGATTGTCGTAGAGTCCGCCGTCTCTATACGCCTTGTCGTCGATAGTGTGACGCTTGAATCCCGGAAAGTTGGCGCTCGCCATGATATAGTCCGCTATCTTACCGTAAGGAATATCTTCCTTGAATAGCGGATAAGGTTTGATTATCTCCTTGCTCTTTCCCTCGAGCGACACGGTCATAAGTCCGTAGTCCATCGACGAATTCCTTATCTTCTCCTCGTCGATATAGTAATCTATGAGTTTCTTTATCTTAGTAGTATCGAGACCTCTGTTTTTGATAGCCTCGCCGAGCTTTACGAGAAAATACTTGACGGTCTCTCTGTCGAGTTCCATCTTCGCTATCTTTTCAGCATATTCGTCCTCGAAATCGAAAAGTTTCGAAAACTCCATATTGTTCCATATCTCGTAACTCTTTTCAAAATCGCCCTGCACGAGCATAGCTGCGTTCAGAGCGCCTATCGAACTGCCGACGGCGCCGTCGAATACGTATCCGTGATCGAGAAGCGCTCTCATGAGTCCCGCCTGAAACGAGCCTTTAGCGCCTCCGCCCTCAAGCGCAAGTCCTAACATATTCATCCCTCCGTATAATAACCTTTAATCATAAGAGCGGCATATATTTCGATGACCCGATACGGTTTCGAATAAATGCCGTACGAATCAAAAATAATTTCCGCCGCAACGTAACGCAATATCTTCGCCCTTTAAGACGCGGTAATATCAAACGCCGCTTTGCGATGATTCGTCTTAATATACAAGAATATCCGCCGAGCGATATATGCTGATATAACTCCCGATTTCGAATATACTTCGTTAATTATACTAAATATAATAATATTAGTCAAGCCGTATGACAAGATAGCGATATTTAGCTTTGATGACCGCATCCTTTGATTCTCTTTTAATTGCAAATTTCTAATTAACTATATTTTCACATAAAAAACAGCGGCAAAAAGCAATTAGCGCAATATAAATTAAATATTTTCGGTAAAAAACTTTTACTTTCACAATATCTATTCTTTATCTTGATTTTAAGTTTGATTTAATCGCAAAAAAAGTAAGTCCGATATACTTCGGACTCACTGAAATCACTCTATAATGTGTTATAAAAAATGTTTGATAAAAATGCTTTATCAACAAGTTCAAGGTATGAAAAGATTTTTATAAAACATCAAATCGACTTTTACTCTGTCTTGAATAAATCAGAAACAAAATAGCCGATAGCGGAATAACTCTTGTAATAATTGTTCTTATACAGTATATACTCGCCGTCTTCTACCAAAGCGAATTTTTCTTCCCTTCCATCCGTCATAGTAACGGTGATACTGCAACCGCCGCCGTCGATCTTCTTCCCCGTTCTTTTGAACTTACTGCTTTGAAGAATTTTAACAAAGTTTTGCACTTCGTTTTGATCAAGCTCCAATACTCTTTCCTCTTCGTTCATATCGCGAATGGAAAATTTGATATTAATGCCTTTTATATTGTTTGTTTCTTTTCCGATAAGTTTGCTTCCGTCCATATACGTTGTAGCCGTGAATATCAAAACTACGACCAACACCGCTATCACTATTAACAATACGATCAACATAGAATCTTTAACGTTTAGTCTCATAATCTCTCCTCCTTACTATATTTTTATACTCATACCGCTGACATTATCATGAGATATAGTGGTATGGATGGCGGACGTGCGGTTTTAGCATTAGCTGCAGCAGAATTAAAAAAGGCAGTCTTCCACTGATTTCCCATTTTCAACATATGTTTTTCTTGCTACATTTTTATATATTACCTTATTATTTTTTTCTATCGCATACTCTATTTCTTCAACATAGACTTGAGTTTCTATCTTAGTTTCTGCACTTATAATACTCGAAAATGAAAAACTGCAAATTATAATAACAAGCAACAATAATGAAAATAATACTTTATGCTTCATAATAACTTTCTTCCCAATGCTTTAAGAATAGCATAATATTTTCATATTGTCAATATTGAATAATATAGCTAATAGCTTTCCATATATTATTCGCCGACGTAATTTCTGTCGATATCGACTATGATGAAGCACTGACTGTCAGCGGAGTGTATCTTTTCCTCTAACATCCCGATGAGTTCTTCGTCCTTCATCTTCATCTCCATCGGCATAACGACGTCGAAAATGAGGTTCTTTCTGTTCTCTCCCCATACGACTCTGAAGTCGTGCATTTTGAGTTCTTTGTCTATTTCGCTTAGCTTTTCAAGCGTCATATCTCTGAGCTTATCAACTCTCTCGTCGTCGGTTATTATCGGATCGAGATGTATGACGAGATTTATGCCTTCCTTATGGAAATTACGCTCTATCGTGTCTATCATCTCGTGACTTACCATTATGTCGTCGGAAGCCGATACTTCGACGTGCACGGAAGCGTGATATCTGTTCGGACCGTAATTATGTACAATAAGGTCGTGTATTCCGAGAACTCCGTCATAGGAGTGTATCGTCTTTGAAATATTTTCGACCAGCTCTGCCGAGGGCTTTTCTCCGAGAAGCGGGCTGAAGGTTTCCTTTACCAACTTCACGCCGCTCACGAATATGAATACGGCGACCGCTATTCCGACGTAACCGTCGAGCTCGAAATGCGTAAAGTAAGCGATGACGGTACACGCCAATACCGCTCCCGTAGCGATGCAATCGTTCACGCTGTCTACAGCCGCGGCTTTGAGCGTCGAAGACGATATCTTTTTCGCAACGCTCCTATAGTAAAAGAACATCCCGAGCTTTACGAGTATGGAAGCGGCGAGAACCGCCATCATGACGATAGTCGTATCGGTAGTTCCCTTATCGATTATCTTTTCTATCGAACTTATAGCCAGTTCGACGCCTAAGAACAAAACGATGAACGCTATGACGAATCCCATTATATATTCGACTCTCGCGTGTCCGAAAGGATGGTCTTTATCGGCAGGTTTGTTCGCCCACCTGAACCCGAGCACCGAGACGAGAGACGAGCCTGCGTCGGAGAGATTGTTTAGTCCGTCCGCAGTTATGGAAACCGCTCCGAAAATTATGCCTACTGCGATTTTAGCGCTACATAGAATGACGTTACATATTATACCTACGACGCTGGCCAGTATACCGTAGGCGTTCCTCACTCTCGGCAACGCTATATCTTTATAGTCCTTAATGAATATCTTTTCAAGCATAGTTTCCTTCCTCGTTTGCGCGTCGCGTTTAATCTTTAATAAACGGCGTATTTAATCAAAACGAAGTTAATAACTTCTATTAACCTCGCTGCGTTTTACCTTAACGTTAATATGATATTACTATATTTTCAAATTAGTTCCGTCACGACCTTAACGCCGCGTTTTTTCGCGTACTCGATAGTCCTGTAAGTTCCGCCGGACGAAACGCCGTCGTATACTGCGAGAATGATATCCGAGTTATCGACTATCGCCATATTCCTAACGTGCGCCGAAGCGACGCCGAACTTCTCCGAGACGTAAGTTATGCTGTCAGCCGACGATAACATATCTTGATAACGTCTTCTGTCGTTATAGTTCCAACGCTCCGCAAAGTCCCTGCTCGGTACGTACGCGCAAAGCTCCAAATTCGTATATATCCCATCGTCTCTGAACTTCTTCAGTATCTCGAAGATATACGTATCGACGCCTTGAGCCATTCCGATATTGAATACGTTATAACCGCTTTCGATCAGTTCTCCGAGCCGATATTTGAGCCGATTTTTGAAATCGACCGCTCTTGCATCGCTCTCGTCGTATCCCCAAGGCAGCGATTTCGGACGCCTTCCCGTTATTCCGCATATCATGATACGTCTTCCTTTTTTGCGGAAAACACGATATGCGGCATATCAATACCGTAATAGTGTTTCACAATGAGCTTCTCAGGCAACATACCGTTCCTTATCGCTACGCGTTGAGAAGCTATGTTATTCGTTCTGATTATCGAATATACTTTCTCTATACCGCTTATAAATGCGTGATTTTTCATAGCGGAAGCGCTCTCGATAGCGTAACCCATATGCCAATACTTGCGTCTTATGAGATAACCTATCTCGAATACGCTCTCACCGTCGACTTCCTGCTTAGTTATACCGCACTGTCCGATAAACTCTCCGCTATCTTTCTCGATAACGGCTAATAGACCCATGCCGTATTCGCCGTATCTTCGTATCTGTCTCTCCAACCACTCCCTAACTTCTTCGTCCGAAAACGCGTGTTCGTACGCGTACATCGCCTTTTCGTCCTGAAGAATCGTCGTTAGATTATCAAAATCGTCAAAGTCGAGTTCTCTTAATATCAGTCTTTTCGTCTCGAGTACTACACTTTTTCCCATCTATCTTTCACCGACACCGAATATTAGCGATACCGTTTCCCCCAAAGTTTTAACGCCGCATGAGACGGCGACCGGCAACTGCTGTCCGCTGTTTTTAATATGTATACAACGGACTGCAACCGATCGCCTTATTCTATATAATATTATATAGACTTACTTTCCGTTCTTCATGAGCTCTCTGTTGAGCTTGACTTCGAAATACGGGTCTTTTACCCAATACTTGTTCTTATTGATGGAATACCACGGCGTCGTCTTTCCTCTGTATACCTTTTGGTGCGGCAATTCGAAACCGTAACTCTTCTTAAAGTATCCGCGCATATTCTCAAAGCGTCTTTCGAAATCTTCGTAGCTCTTGTTGCTATCGTCGCTCCAACATACTTCGGCGAAGGTGATGAGTCTCGGATAAGTATTCATGTCGAACTTCTCCTCGTCTCTTATGTACTCCGTCCACTGCGGTATCTCCATTCCCGCGACGTTATCGTCGTTCTCGAGCCCCATCGTCCTATACGAATAACCGTAGGTCTTTGAAAGCGGACGTATAGCGAAAGCGTGATCCATATATACGTAATTGACGAGCGAAAGTATCGTCTTTCCGCCCGACTTCATCCATCTCTTAGCCTTCTCTGCCGCCCCGGGATGATAATTCGTCCACCACTGAGCTATGACTTCGGGCTCCAATATCTCTTGCGCGTCGAGTATCTCGTTCCATCCGATCATCGACTTGCCTTTGCTGTTCAAGTGTTTGAGCATCACGTTGTTGAAGTGCGACTGCAAAGCGTTCTCGCTCTTAAGTCCTAGTTCCTTCATTTTAGCTTGACACTTGGGGCACTCTTTCCATCTCTTTTTTGGCACTTCGTCTCCGCCGATATGGAAATATTTATACGGGAAAATATCCACTATCTCATCGATAATGTCCTTTGCGAATTCGTATACTTCATCGTTTCCGCAGCAAAGAATATTGTCCATAACGCCCCAACGATTGCTGACCTGCGTCTCCTCGGCTTTGCAGGAGAGATGCGGATAACAGGATATAGCGGCTACCATATGTCCCGGCATATCTATCTCTGGCATTACGTCTATCTGTCTTTCTTTTGCGTAAGCTACTATTTCGCGAGCCTCGTCCTGCGTATAGAACAGTCCCCTGCCGTACTCCTTTCCGTCGTGTTCTTCTTTGTTATTCCAATAATTATATAGCGATAACGGCGTATCCTTACGGATAGATCCTTTCTCTGTCAAGAGCGGATATTTCTTTATTTCTATTCTCCAGCCCTGATCGTCCGTCAAATGCCAGTGAAAGACGTTCATTTTCAGATTCGCCATAACGTCTATCATCTGCTTTATTTTGTCGACGCTCCAAAAGTGTCTCGCGCTGTCAAGCATAAATCCTCTGTACGCATACTTAGGCTTATCGTGGATCTTTACGTTCTCAAAATATCCTCTGCCGCTCGAGAGCTGCTTCATCGTCATGACCGCGTAAAAAGCGCCCTTCTCGGTCTTTGCCTTTACGATAACGTCGCCGCTCCTCTTCTCGATAGAATACTCTTCCTCTTCAAAGGCGTCGTCTTTCTTAAAGCAGACGGTATTCCTGCCCTCTCCTTTCACATCGCAGAGCATATTGACGGCAAACGCTCTCACGCTGTCGAATTCTCCCGTCATCTCTGTAGACGACGAAAAATTGATCTTTCCTGTAGACTCCTCAAGTTTCAGCGGTCTAGGTATTACGTTCATAACTCCTCCAAAATCCTTAATAATATTTAATTATAATACGCTTTATTATATAATACATTATGTCGAAAAGATTGTCAATAACTAAAGTTTTTATTTTACCAAACTTCAGAAACTACCGATAACGACGCGTAAAAGTCGCCGCGTCACCGCTATACGTTCTTACTTTTGTGAACTCAATTTAAGTTTGCCGATACTATCGCTGCAAAAACAGGTTTTAATAGCGAGATAGTATCTATACTCGCCGTTATTTTTTGTTTCCGCCTTTCTTTTTTCCGCTTTTATTTCTTCCGAGATTGACCTTCACTGCGCTAAACGAACCGTCGCGTTTACCCCTTTTATTGCCGAAACTATCTTTGTTTTTTGCCTTTTCTTCGTAGTACTTATCGTTTCTTACGATTTTTTCTTTAGCTTCGCTCTTTTTTACGTATTCGTCGGCAGTCCTTACTTTAGTTACGCCCCGCTCTTTATTACGCTCGAGCGCCTCTTCTTTTGTCGGTTTTATGAGACATCCCTCTCCGAATCCGATGAGATCGCTTCTGCCCGCAAGGAGCAACGCTTCGTGAACTATATCGTAATTGCTCTTCTTCCTGTATTGCATGAGCGCGCGTTGCATCATTTTTTCCCTCTTCGTCTTCGCGACGTATATAGGTTCAAGCGTATCGGGGTCGAGCTCGGTATAATACATGCACGTAGATTTTGTTGACGGCGTCGGATAGAAATCCTGAACCTGTTCAGGCATATATCCTATAGACTTCAGATATAACGCGAGATCGATAGCGTCGCTGAGCGTAGAGCCGGGATGCGACGAAATCAAATATGGCACCAGATACTGTTTCTTCTTAATAGAACGGTTGAGCTCGTCGAATCTCTCCTTAAACGCCTTATATACCGCAAAATCAGGTTTATTCATCGCCTTCAAAACTCTGTCGCTGACGTGCTCGGGCGCGACCTTCAACTGTCCGCTCACATGATGCTTCACAAGCTCTCTTAGGAAACTTTCGTCCTTATCGTACATAACGTAGTCGAAGCGTATCCCAGAACGTATGAATACCTTCTTGACGCCCTCTATCTCCCTCAGCGCTTGAAGGAGCTCTATATATTCCTTATGCGATATCTCGAGATTGGGACATTTCTTATATCCTATGCAATAGCTGTCGGTACAGGCGCCGCGCGCGTGTTGTTTCTTGCACGCGGTATCTCTGAAATTTGCCGTCGGACCTCCAACGTCGTGAATATATCCCTTGAAATCACGGTCGCTAACAAGCAGTTTTGCTTCCTTGATTATATTCTCTTTGCTTCTTTTTTGAACTATCCTTCCTTGATGATATGTTATAGCGCAGTAATTGCACGCGCCGAAACAGCCTCTTACGGACGTCAAAGAATACTTAACCTCTTCTATCGCGGGCACGCCCCTTACGTAACTCGGATGATAGTTCCTCTCATAAGGCAGATCGTATATCTTATCGAGTTCATCAGCGCTCATAGGGAACTGCATCTCGTTTACGACGACGTATTTTCCGCCGTGCTTTTGAAGTAATTTCTTAGCGCGATACGGATCGTTCATCCGGCTTTCGATATTGAACGCTTTGACGTATTCTAGTTTATCGCTCTTAACGCTTTCATAACTCGGACAAAATTCCGCGTTATGCTCCTCTATGTCCTTTTTTAGTTTTGCGGAAAGATTTGAAAAACTGTCGAAATAACACGTTCCCCTGACGTCTCGTATCTTCTCTATCGGAACGCCCTTTCGCAAAAGCGAGCATATCTCCTTAATAGGACGCTCTCCCATACCGTAAATCAATAGATCCGCTCCGCTAGTCACAAGTATGCTCGGCAGAACTTCGTCCGCCCAATAATCGTAATGCGCAAAACGTCTAAGCGACGCCTCTATTCCTCCGATAATAACCGGAGACGACGGATACAGTCTCTTTAACGTCCTAGTATATACGTCGACAGCTCTGTCGGGTCTCTTCCCGACGTCGCCGCCCTCGCTGTACACGTCTCTCGTTCTCTTCATTTTCGCGACGGTATAATTATTGACCATACTGTCGACGACTCCGCTGGAGACAAGGAATCCGATCCTTGGCTCTCCGAACACCGTATAATCGGCGTCGGACATAGGCTGCGGGATCATAACGACGCTGAATCCTTCGCTTTCGATAAGTCTCGATACGATAGCGTGACCGAACGACGGGTGATCTACGTACGCCTCGCCGATAACGTATATAAAATCGGGCGTTCCATCGAATTCTTCTCTCTTTATCGGTAAAAACATTTATTGCTCCTCGCTTATTATTGCGCATGACTTAGCCGCGTGAAATCTTATCGTTTCAAAAAAGTCCGACGCATCATCAAACTAACGCCTTCTTTTCTTGCTTTCAAAATTTCGCATAACGCTATTTCAAGTATAAAATATTATATAATATAAGTCAAGCGACAACGCGACTTGCCTTTGTGAGTTTTGATCGGTCTCCGATTTAATAATGTATTTTTTCTTATTTCAATGAGAAATCAAGCGTCCGTATTTTCTATCAAAGATCATAATTAATGCAGGCCTTTGATTTTCCTTAGACGTTAAAATTTCAAGAAATGCAAATGCGATAAAAGCGTTCCCTTGACTCTCGTATAATCGGGAAACTGCCGATACTCCTATAATTTGAATATATCACGCCAATCATAAATACAACAAAAGCTATATATATGTATATGATTTTTAATATATTGAGCGTTAAATGATTTTTTGAGTGAGTACTCGGTCTTCGCTTCGGTGTTTCCCCGAGTGGTTATTTCACGCAAGGGATCAAGAGAAAATTCACCTCGGCATCTTCATTTTATCCGACTCATTCAGCTCTCTTATTACTCTGCAAGGTACGCCGGCGGCTATTACGTTCGGCGGAATATCACGCGTAACGACGCTCCCCGAGCCTATAACGGAATTATCGCCGATGCTTACCCCGCCGTTCACCACTACGTTGCTCGCTATCCAAACGCCGTTGCCGATAGTGATTTTCTTGGCGTATTCATAGTCGTAAAGTTCGCCGTTTTCCCTCGTTCTCATTTTTCTGTCTTCGATAAGCAGAGGATGCGCCGGCGTAGCTATGGTAACGTTAGGTCCGAACATAACGTCGTTTCCGATAATAACGGGAGCGACGTCCAAAACCGTGAGATTGAAGTTCGCGAAAAAATTCTCCCCGACACACGTATTGACCCCGTAGTCAAAACGTATATACGGCTCGATATAAAAATTCTTTCCGTGAGAGCAGAGTATACGATCGAGAATCTCTATTCTCTTCTCAGCGTCATCCTCAGTCGTAGCGTTATACTCGCGCGTAAGTTCTCTTACCCTCTTTCTAAGCTCCCGAAGTTCTATATCCGTAGGATCGTATAGCTCTCCGCTTATCATTTTATCGTATTCTCTCATGATTTTGCTCCTTATTTATATTGTAAAAGATTTATTGCAACGCAGTTAAAACGGCATCAAACACGCTCTTCCCGGCAGTTTTTTCAAAATAAATCAAATCGACTATCGTTTTAGAAAGACTTTCGATCGATTCTTCAAAGCCTTCGTCAAGCCACGTCATAGATATATTGAATAACATTCCCGCATATCCGAGCGGAGCGTATCGCCCTGCGTTCGGATGTTCCTCTTCAAACATATTCGAAAAATTCTTATTGAGATATTCAAGATATACGTACTCGAGATGAGCTTTCCTTATCAGTTTGAATTGTTCCGTATGATTCTTGAATAACGTTAGAACTTCTTCAACTTGTTTTATATAGTCTTCTCTGCATCTCGGATAAAACCGTCTGCTTGCTACGAATTCTTTTTTATAATGTTCAAAATAGTATACGATTATATCCTCTTTTTTCTTAAAATGCCTATAAAACGTCGCGCGCCCCACTCCCGCTTTATTCGCAATATCTATAATACTTATCTTTTCGTACTCATACTCTTTCATGAGCTTAAAGAGCGCCTCGAGAATATAATGCTTCGTATAATGTTCGGACGGGTATTCCACGATACGTTTTCTCCTTTTTGTCTCGTTTTGCGTAACACTTCGCAAATAATGTTTCATCGCCGTTTTCGACGCTTGATTTTATTTCATTTCCATTATATGATACACCTGTCTCAACGATAAGTCAACCGTAACGCGCGAACGGCAGACTTTACAGGCGGACGATAATAAAATTTGAGAGGTATCAATATGCAAGAAAAAGACTTTATTTCGTATGAATACACAACGAAAACGGTAAAAGCAAAAGACCAGAGCAAAGCGATAGATATGTACGAAGCGTTCGGCTATGAAATAACTTCAGTAACGCCGTCTACGCTAAACGGAATCACTATTTCTTTGAAACGCGACAGAAAACAAAAACACAAAACCGAACTAAAAAAACTTGAAAGACAGTCAGAGGAGCTATTCGAAACTATCAATAATTTACACGCTCAAAAGACGCGCGGCGCAAGCATATTCGCCTATATTTTCGGCATAGTATCGACGTTGATATTCGGAGGCGGTATGTCGCTCACAATGCTCGAAGGCAGAGGGATCCCCGCGCTTATAGGAGGAATAGCGCTCGGCATATTAGGTCTTACGCTCTCCTTTGTCAACTATTTGATCTACAAGAGCGCGGCAGCGAAGAAGACAAAACAGATCCTTCCGATAATCGACGATAACGAAGAGAAGCTCGCTAACCTTCTCGAGAAAGGCAATAGCCTTTTGAGCGCCGATCTAATATGAATCGCCGCCGATCCTATAACTATTTGATTTTGTGAGAAAGCATAAAAATGTATATACATATATCAGCATTAAAAATATTAAGACGCGCAGTCATAATAAAATCTTATATCAATATGATAATGCGATATGACTGCAAAGGATAATTCGAGATGAAAAAGAAAAGGCTTCTACGCTTTATAATAAATTTGAAAAATAATTTCGCATTACATACGTATATAACGTCCGCCTTTTCTTTTTTCATTACGTTAATATTTTGCTGTTACAATTTATTCCTCGGAATCGCCTACAATTCGGATTGGAATATTTCCATATCCGTATATTATTTTCTTATTGTTGCGATACGTATTTACGTTGGAATATCGGAATTAAATCGCAGAAGGTCTTATGATGTTAGCGTCAATAAAACCACATCTGTTTCACCAAGACAAAGACGGCTGTTTCTTATTCCCGGCTTTCTTCTCTTTATTTTGGACTTTACTTTAATAGTTCCCATTTTCCTTATGGTGACTCAGAAAAAAGCAGTGAATTATTCTATGATCGCGGCAATAACGATTGCGGCGTACACCGTATATAAAATAACAGCGTCGATCATCGGGTACGTGAAAACAAAAAATATCAAAAACTTTAATATAACTATTCTAAAATCAATCAACGTTGTCGACGCTTTAGTATCAGTTTTATCTTTACAATACGCATTGATAATGACTGTCGACGGAAATATCAACGACAATATGCGAACGCTATGCGGCATTACCGGTTTTGCGATATGGGCTATTATCCTAATATTCTGTAGCGGAACGTTGATAAAATCTGTCAGAGAGTGTAAAAAAGACCATTATTTCAACGTCAACAAAACGAATAAATACTAAGATAAAATTTTCGCAAACAAAAATACCGTATTGCTGTGAATGCGGTATTTTAATTTGTCAAACTTAAAAAATCATTTATTAATACTATACCGAAGTAATTAAACTGGCGCTTTGCAAACGTCTACCCAATTCTTAAAGCAGGAGTACTTTTCAAGTTCGCTTATCGTAAGTTCAATAGCGCTGTTACTGCTTCCGCAGGCGGGAAACACCGTATCGAAACGCTTCAGAGATTCGTCAAGATATACAGTTACGCCGTCGTTAATTCCAAAAGGACAGATTCCTCCGACAGCGTGGCCTATAAGATTTAATGCTTCATCAGCAGTCAGCATTTTCGCTTTAACACCAAACGTCGCTTTATATTTTTGATTATCTATTTTCGTATCTCCGGCGGCTACTATCAATATCGCCTTGCCGTCTATTGAAAATGACAACGTTTTAGCGATCCTGCAAGGCAAACAGTTCAAAGCCAAGGCGGCAAGCTCTACCGTCGCGCTTGAAGTCTCGAACTCCATTATTCTGCCATCTATTCCGAATTTTTCAAAGTAATTTCTTACACGCTCTATAGCCATCCCGTAATTTTCTCCTTGTGATATGTTCCAAAATATCTAAAAATGCTTATACATATACATATGTTTTACAAAACATTTGCGTTATCATTTATCTTTTTTCGAAAGTACCGCCGCGACTATTGCGGCGATAGCGCTACCTAACGCTAGTCCTCCAGTCAAGATTTTACTCCAAAGCGGCAACTTCTTTTTATCTCCCGTATTCTCCGACTCTTCTTGCTCTTTTCTGATTATCTTATTATATAACGATAACGGATCCTGCTCTTCTTTTATCCTACAATAAAAATTTTTGAGCCAATCGACGTCAAGCAATGTCGATAGATTTTCTTCACACTTTCCTACCTCGTGAACTATTTTATTACGAATAGCTCGAGAACGTTTTAACTTTTTGAAGTCGTCTGTCCAGCCGTTAATTTGAACGCTGTATTTTTCAGGTACTTCTTTCATGATATTGATATATTCCGTTACGCCGACGTCGCTCTCCAAAAGAACTTTACAACTTTCGTCGAGTATTTTATATTCTTCCAAAAACGTTCCCATTTCAATATCCTCAATCACACAGAAAATGATAAACTAGACGATTTCGCATAAAATTTATTAGTTATTAATTTACCAAATCTCCAAAACATACGGCATACATTCTACGCCTGTTCAAGTTTGTTATTAAATTACACTACTCTCAAACACACCTGCACGATAAGCAGCCATAACTGCAGTTCAAGTTTGTTATTAAATTACACTACTCTCAAACTCGTTCGCAAAATACAGGACATATCACACGGTTCAAGTTTGTTATTAAATTACACTACTCTCAAACCCTCAATGTTTATAGATAATGAAATAAATAGTTCAAGTTTGTTATTAAATTACACTACTCTCAAACCTCAAACAAATAGATTCAAGAGTATTTACGTTTACTAGACGCAGTAATTTACTTCTTTATTATATCACAAAAGCTAATTTTTGCAATAGAATTAATATGTAATTAAACTTATTGCCGAAATTTAATCAATAGCGAACATATAAAATATTCTTCCATAACGAATCTAAAATTCTCAAAATCCATTTGACAACCACTTACATATTTGCTATACTAGCTTAGTAAACTTTAATATTAGTTTCACCAAAACTTAATATCTTGGAGGAATGGTCGAGTCTGGTTTATGGCAGCGGTCTTGAAATGCGATTGAATTACGGCGGTCTATAAGGCAAATTCTTTCTACAAATATTTTGGGACTACTCGTTAAGACAGTTAAAATACCTGCTTTCTGTATCGGAAAACAGTCAAAAACAACCTAATCGGGAGAAGAGTTCAATCGGTTGAGTTTTTCTACAAATAACTCGCGCGAGCCCGACTTCTACAAATATTTCTACAAAATATTTTTTGCGGAAATCATACCAAAATTTTACGGAGGCATACCGAAGTGGTCATAACGGGGCGGTCTTGAAAACCGTTTGTCTGAAAGGGCGCGGGGGTTCGAATCCCTCTGCCTCCGCCATAGCAAGAAAAATCCGAGCCAATCATAGAGGTTCGGATTTGTATTTTACCTCTAAAACATGGTTAAACAAACATAAAATCGCCATTCGTGCATATTTTTTGCACAAATGGCGATTTTTACTTGACAAATAGCACTTTTTATGATAGTATATGCAATAAGGAGATTGAATAATGCTAATAAACTACTCGTGTACAAATTATAAGTCTTATAGATATAAAAATGAGTTTACTTTTTCAGCTTCGAAAATTAAACAATTTGACGAAGATAACATTTCGGTCATAAACAGTTCATTAACAAGTAAAAATAGGATTCTTAATAGTTTGATGCTTGTGGGACCAAACGCTGCAGGTAAATCAAATATGTTGAAATCCATTTCTTATGCTCGTTATCTAATTCTAAATTCAGCTAATGCTATGCAAAATAAGGAGAACATCTTTGAAGATCCGGACATCTTTATGTTTGACGAAAATGCGGAGACGGAGCCGACGGAGTTCTATTTCGAATTTTCCATAGACGATAATCCATCGTCTTTATACTACTACTCATTCTCTTTTTGTCAAAAAGAGATTTTGTCTGAAACATTTGCGAAACGGGAATCTAATGAAAAAGGTCGTTTATCCACAAAGAAAATATTATTTGAACGACAAGGTACGCAACTTACTAAAACATCGGAACAATTTTCAAAATTGAATCAAGTTTTTGATATAAATCCGGCAGTTCTCTTTTTGTCTAACTGTGGCGGCAACATAAAGGACGATTTGTGCCCAGACGGAAAAGTGGCAATTGATTGGTTTCACAATATTAAATTTGCCAATCGCAATAACAACAGCTTAGATATATATGATGATAATCCCGAATACTTAGATATTGCTCGCCAAATTCTTGCATCGGCTGATAGTTGCATAAAGGGACTGCGATTGGAGAAGCGCAAGCTGGACTTAGGCGTGTTGGATTATAAAAATCCCGATGCCGTTTTACAAGCGTTAAACAAAAGTAATGTACACAATGTTGGAGGCGGACTTCGTCTTTCAGATGATGGGCTATTTATATTCGACATTAAAATGGCTTTTGAAAAAAAGAAACTAGATGGCGCTATCGAAGAACTTGAACTTTCAATATTCGACGATTTATACAACATCTCGAGTGGCGAGCAAAAACTTATACTTTACCTTGCTCCCATAATCAAAACTCTTAAAGAAGGCGGTTTGCTATTAATTGACGAAGTAGAAACCGCATTACACTACTACTACTCGCAACTCTTAATTAGATTGTTTAATGACAATGATATTAATCACAATCATTCCCAAGCAATATTTACAACTCACAATACGAGGTTGCTTGATGAGAATTTAAGAGTAGACCAAATATTTACCGTAACCAAAAACAATTTAGGCGTAAGCTCATTATCTCCTCTTGAAGATACCGACAATAAATCGCCTCGCAAAGTACACAAACTTTCCGAGCGTTATATCGACGGCTTATACGGCGGAGTGCCAGATATTAAGCTCGAAGAAATCAAAAAAATATTTATGTGATAAGGAGAAAAAATGGAAAATACACAACAGACAATCTCAATAGAAAATATCTTAGACTTTTGCTCTAAAATAAGAATTTATTTTATTGAAAAACAACCACGTAATACGGGTTATAAAGTTTACCTTTTTCCTAACGACGCTACCAATGATGCTCTATCGGATTACAAAACTAATTTCAAAAATTATGTTTCCAAGAGAGATATCGTTGACTATTCGCAAACAGAAGTAAAAAAGGAAACGATACAGAAATTGCCTATTGCAGACTTGCCTCAATGGACAGGAATAAAGACCGCCATTGATAATATGCCTATAACGAGTGCTCCTATTTTGAAGCCATCCGATGTAAGCAAAAAAATTATAATGACCGTAGTTGAATGTCTAGATGAGGAAGACAATTCCTACGCATACTTAATCACTAAATTTGCTTATAATTCTACATATAAGAACAAAGTTCGTTTTTGCTTTGTTCAGGACACGTACGAAAAAATCAAAACGCCGGTATTGACATTAGGCGACTGTATAGATTGCTTCATCTACAATGATGATGTATATATACTGCTAGAATCTCGTTTTGACTCATTATTCGACTTTCACAAACGCATTAAAGACGAAGTAAGTAGTAAAATCGATGAAATTAACGCATGGGACTTTTTCGATAATAATGACATTTCTGAAGAGATAATAAATAAGCCGCGTAAAAGTAGACAATTCCTAAAAGTAATCAACTCCGCAAGCTTGTCAAAATGGAAAACTATGACAGTAGTCGAACGGAAAGAACTTATACAAGGCGATGAAAAGCTCAAAGATAAATTCCAATTTGACGATGAAGATAGAATAATTCGCACCAAAGAGTCCATTTCAGAACTGTTTAAGCTTTTGACTAGTGACTATTATATGAATCTACTAACCGGAAAAACTGAAGAACGATGAAATCATTTGTACGCAAACTTTCCTTGTTTCTAAACGCCTTCCTACTAATGAACATACTATTTTTAGGCAAAGAAATCTATCTTTATTTTACAGGGGGCACTTGTAAAAATAAACTGATTCTTATAGGCATAATAGCAATTAGCGTGTTCATCATTGGTGGATTATTGGGTTTGATTCCTATTTGTTCTAAGCCAAAGACGACTAGCATTCAATGCCTAGTCATACATAAAGAGAACGCTACGGGAACTTACTATTTTGGATATTTTTCTTTGTTTGTGTTACTGTTTTTTAGCTTTGATTTAAGTGATATAATCAGTCTAATAATATTTTTCGTTCTATTTTTCGCGCTAGCATTTGTATATTGTAGAAATGATTTAGTTTATATTAATCCTACAATATTATTGTTGGGAAAAAGAATATATAACATAGAAGTAGAACGCAACGGCAAAACAGAAACTATACTTACATTAACAAATACAAAAATAAATGTTGGTGCAAAATATAAATTCTATTTCAGCTCTTATGAGTTTACAATTTGTGAAGAAATCAAAAATACAACAACTGATGCTACTCCATCGGTTTAATCATAGTCTCGATGAAAGAAATTTCGTCGGGACTTAATTTATATTTTGCATAAAGCTGTTTGTCAATTTCAGCAATGCTTACACTCCAATCGATATCAGAGTACTCAGAAAAATTTTGCATTGGAACATTTGTCCAAGTTTTTTTAGGATTATCGTGCGTTACTTTGAGTGTGCCCAATAAACATCTTGCAAATTTTGTTTTTATATATTTCAATGCCGCTTCCGCTTCACTTTTTGATGAAAAGTTGCCAACACTTAAAAATGTTGCCGTATGTCCAATATTCGGCTCAACAACAAACGGAGTTGTCAAAGTTTCCCCAAAAGCACCCGAACCATTAACTTTTGCAATAAGAACTCGATAACTGTTAAAATTATCAGGTATTTTTACATAATTCTTCTTTACCCAGCGTATGACTCTTTGCGCATTATGTAATCCATAAATTTGTATAGATTCAGGCTCATCTTTTTCAGTAAATAAAGTCGGAAAGATATTAAAAATATTTGACCCCATTGCATATCTATGACCTTTACTTTGTTTCCCATCAGCCCACGGATTATCAGAGTATAATTCCTCGGTAATTCTATATAAATCCATAGGATAAACCAATTCGGAAAATGAACGAGTAGTTGCAACTTTTTCAATTATTGAATTTAACTCGTTATGTACGGTAAATAAACCTATTTTGCCATAATCTTCTCTCTTATTCCAAAGTGTAATTGCAACCCCGCCTTTAATATCTACCGTCGGAAAAACATCTGTGCTATTATCAAAATAATCTATCACTTTCAAATGCTCATCGTTGAGCATACGTTCAGTCCAATCTTTCGGTGTTTTTCCTGCATTAAATAGAAAGCGTGCCGGATGAATAAGCGTAACTACATTCGCCGTCTTTTGCGCTAAATCTATAAATAAGTGATATATAGGGTCTTTGCCGTTTCCTTCTCCGCTGTTTTCCAACTGATACGGCGGATTGCCGACGATTGCATCGAATTTCATAGTAACACCTTCTTTACCCCAAACGGCGGGATTGTTTAACTTTTTTACTACCCAACTCATATCGTCTTTCATTCGTTCGAGCAAGTGGGGTTGATAATGCGTATTGACATTTGCTTTTGTAAATCCGGCGAGTGTGCGCCTTGTAATGTCCTGCGCCATTTTTGTTTTGCAAAGCACAAATATATTGTTATCGAGCACTTTATTCCAAACGGCATATTGCTCGGTTAGCGTCATATCAGCTTCGGGTTTGGGCAATAAATGACGGTAAATCGAATATGCGGCATACAGCGGATACAATCCGGACTTGGAGTTTATTTCCAATATTCTTGCGTCGGGATTTTGGAACAAATCTTTGGTAACTTGTCCGCGCTCTGTAAATCTCGGCTCGTCAAGCGGCTCTTTCGGATCGAAATTCTCGTTCAAAAAGCAATAGCCGCCGATACAGTCGCTTAAATGCATATTGACGACGCGCCATGGAGTTAGCACGGTTTCCTTATCGGGATTACGGAAGCGATTAAAAAGCTCGGTTATGCGGCGAATACGTTCTGTGGGCGGATACTCGTCCGCTTGCTTTACAAGCCTGCGAATACGAAGTCCCGCGCCTATCAAAACGTCCTCGTCGAAATATTTTATGCTACGCCGAAACAAGTCTTTGGTAACGTCCGTGGGCAAGAATTCCGACCAAGACTCATCGTCAACGATATTCACGAAATCTTCCATAGTGATATTTTCGGTAAGCGGTACGTCCGCGCCGAAAATCAAAAGTGGCAACCGTATCGAGATATTACGAAGTAACGCCAAAAAGTTTTGACGTTGTTTGCGCTGTTCTTTCAATTTTTCAAGCGCGGCTTTTTCTTCGGGCGTCAATTCCTTTTTCGGTTTGCGCTCGGCTTTCTTTGCTTGTTCATATTCGGCTTGCGTCATGCCGTTATCTGCAATCGGCACAACCTTTCCCTCGGTGGACTTTTTATGTCCCGAAAGACGGCTTTTGAGAGCTTCGAAGAATTCGCGGTCGCGCTCGTCCATAACCATACCGGCATCTATTTTATAAATAGAATCGTCCTCGAAGCCGGATTTTATCGCGCTGTCCAAGCTAATGCGCTTGATTTGCCGCATAAGCGTACTTACGCTGTATTCGCGCATTTGTACGCCTTCGATTGCATATATGGGGCAATAGTTGAGAAACTTGCCCAAAATTTCTTTATACTTTTCATCGGAATTTTTACCCTTGCGCGACAAGCGGTGTGCTTCCGAAACAACGCGCAACGACCTGTCGGGCGCAAAATCGAAAACATAGCAATTTTCTTTTTGCTTGCCGTCGATAGCGCCCGCCGATTGAACGCGGAATATCGTTTGCATATAACCTTTGGCGTCGGTAGTCGCCGAGCCTGTCAGCATCATAACGGCGGTCCATTCTCTTACGGTAACGCCCGTCGTGAGCTTGCCGCACGAAAGCGTAATGGTATACGGGTTTTCGGAAATAGCTTGTTTTACTGCCGCATACGCATCGTCATACGGCATTTCCACGTCGCCGTCTCCGGCTACGTTTACCACCTTATAGTGAGAAAACACCGCGTGTTTTTGTAGCAGCGCGGAAAGCGCGCGTGCCGCCGCCACGCCGGGAACGATCCAAAAAGTATGCTTAAACTCTTTGCGGTATGCGTCCGTCGCAAACGGGTATTTCGTATTCGGACTGTCGGCGGTAATGATATCCAAAAATTCCTTTACGTCCGATTCGTGAACGAATTGTCCTACGGATTTATCTTGCGGTAGTTGCCCGAAGTCCTTTTCGGGATCGCCCGTATAGGTGCGGAAAAATTCACGAAAATTGAACGCGGAAGTTTCCGTTTCGAAGCGGTACGAGGAAGAAAGCGCCTTACTCATATCGAAAGTAAAGATATTCATTTTCGGCATATCTTCGTACGGATTGGGCTCGCAAGGATGCTTATATTTCCATTCGGTTTTTGCCTCTTGCTCCATAACGTAATCCCAAACGAACACGTTATCTTCGTATTTATCCAAAATGTTGTAGGGCGTGCCGGAAAGCTCCAATACTTTCGGCTTCTTTCCGTTCTTGGGACTTTCCAATAATTCTTGCACGGTTTGTCCCAAATCGGTCTGCGTTCCTTCGTGCGCCTCGTCGTAAATTATCAAATCCCAATCCATATTGAAAACGGCATTGTTCTTGTTGAATTTGCCGCCGGCGCGAACGGAACCGCGCAGATCTTGCATGGAAGCAAAGTATGTAAAGCAGTCGCCGCGCTCGCTTGCGTTACGAAGCGCGGTATCGTTTTTAATGTCGGAGTTCGCGTCGAAATAATCTTCGGAATATACGAGATTTTGCTTGCGCATAAAAATATGCGTGCTGTCGCCGCCGAATAATTTCCCGTGATCTTCTTCCCAGCCGTGTTCTACGACGGGACGATGTGTAACGACAATCGTCTTTTGATACTTGCCTTCGCGGACAAGCTCGTAGGCGGTAAGCGTTTTTCCGAAACGCATTTTCGCATTCCAAAGCATCTTGTCGAATTTGCGATAAGCGGTAAGCGTTCTGTCTACCGCATCTTGTTGTTCGTCGCGGAGCTTGATTTTGGGCGTCGAGACTTTGCTTTCCTTTTCGCTTTCGCTCAAAAATTCGCGATGGTCGATAACAGCTTGAATGGCGTTCTTTGCCGTTTGCAAATCACATTCAAACCATTCGCGATTTTTTATGCCGTTAGGATAAGAGCATTTAATCCCACTATTTTTGAGTACGTTATGCACATCGTGGTCGCGGAAACCGTCGAATACGGTAATTTCCCGACCGCCGTAAATATTTTTGCGTTCGCGTATGGCAAGCTGTGCCCACAATAAATCTACTTTAATTCCCGCCGTAAAAGTATAGTCTTTTATTCTGCCTTGATCGGCGGCTCGCAACAGTTCAGAACAATTCGGCGGCAGTTCGTCAAGCGTTTTGGTGGTTTTAATCGTAGCGTCGCCGATTTTCAACAGTCCTTTGTGCGCTTCGTCCGCAATGGCGAATATATATATAAGCTTATAGGAAGCCGTATTGTATATCATTTGCTTTTCCTCCCGATTTGCGAGATGAACGTTTCCGAATGTTGCCGCGTCCAATTCATAATCTTGCAATAAATGCCGGTGTGCTTTGTATTGTCTTTCTTAACGCAACCGGGACATTCTTCGCATATCGTCTCAGTATCGAATAACGATACTTGCCGACTGATTTTCGGCTTGCAACTGTACGGTATAACGTATTTCAGCCCGTCCATTTGCCATATATTCCACGCCAATATCTTTGCAATTTGCAAGAGATATTCTTTAATAGGCGGAACTTCGAATTTAGCTATATAAAAATCGATAAACGTAAACAGCAGATTTTCTCTTGCGATAAGAACGTTGTCGCCTTGAAAGTCGAAACCGTAAATCGACTTGTACGCGACGTATGCCCATTTCATCCATTCCGACTCGTCGTCTATGTTTTCGCCGATCACGCGCAGTTTGCGGTCGAGCAGTCCTATTCTGTCGGGAAGCTCTATGAATTTACCCGAAACCGTGTCATAGCGACTTGTAAGATATGGTGCTTCGCCGCAAGTAATTTCCAAGCGGTTGGCTTTTACATAGTCCTGCCAAGTCTTGCCGTCCAAAGTAGGAAAAATAATCTTTTCGGTAATCGTTTGCCAGCCTTGCGCCGTTTCGATATTGAATACATTCTCCCTATTAAACCATGCATTATCTACAAGGTTGTTTTGCTTGTTGCATACCCACGACGGAGTAAAGACCTCGGCTTTGTTCTTAATGCGCTGCCGCTGTTCTTTTTGCGACTTTTCGGTGCGCGGTTTTATAATGTTTCCGTACAGTCCCGTAATCGATTTGACGGTTATATAATCTTGCGGTCCGAACCCGATACCGCGCCAAGCATAAGTGTCCGTTGCCCAAATAAGGTTTTTGCCCGAACTTTTGTCTTTTAAGAGAATGGCTAAAAGAGCATCGTCAAGGTGCCGAATCTTGTTTTCTTTTATATCGATGTTATAACGTTCTTTGACCTTATCCATAAATTTTTGATGCTCAAACTGTTTTGGATTTGTGCATGTATCTTTCGATTTGATGCACATTTTCGGGCAAAAGAAAAATAGTTGTGCACCGATTTTTTCGGAATTGCACAACTATTTCTTCGCAACAACATATCCATGTTGACTTTATTTGTGTTTTTTGCTATAATTAATCTAACTATGTGCATCAAATCGAAAGTTTGACGCACATTTTTTGTTACAGTAATTTGCCGAGCTTATTCATCATTTCGGACTTATGCTCCCAGAGTGAATGAGCATAGCGATTTAATGTGATTGTTGCGTTTTTGTGTCCCAATATCTCGGACAGCGATTTGACGTCCATTCCGCATTCGATAGCGCGAGTGGCGAACGTGTGCCGCAAAGCATGAAAACCCTTATGCGGAATATGCAGCCGTTTGAGTAATAATTCAAAAGTTCTTTGATAACTCCGCACAAATACGGGCGAGCCTTTATCCGCAACGACAAATTCGCTAATGCTTTGCTTTTTCCAATCTTTGAGAATAGCAAGCAGCGGTTTGGGAAGCGGAATGCAACGCCGTGAAGTTTCGGTCTTGGGTGTATCTACGATAATGCAATGCTTTCCGTTTTCGTTTCCGTCGTGGCACGTTTTTGTAACTGACAATCGTCCTTTTGCAAAGTCTACATCGTCCCAAGTGAGCGCAAGTAATTCGCCTATTCGCAAACCCGTGTAAAGGCACAAAACAATGCCTTTTAATTTCGGTTTCTTGCTTTCCGAAACGTATTTCTCGATTTTCTTTTGCTCGGCAAGCGTAAAACATTCTACTTGCTTTTCGACTATCTTCGGTCGCTTTATTTTGTCTGCAACATATTCGCTTGTTAGTCCCAATATATGTGCCGTTTTTAGCGAATTTTGAATAACGGAAATAACCGACTTCACAAAGTTGGGGGATAGCCCTTTACCCGTGCGCTTGTTGCCTCTCTCAAGCAATCCGGAAACAAATCTTTGTAAAACGACAGGCTGTAATTCGGTCAGCTCATATTCGCCGAGTATGGGTATAATATGTACGTTTGCGGTTTGACGATAACGCTCGAAAGTTCTTTGTTTATTCGATGTTTTTACATAATGGCGCAGCCATTCGTCAAGCCAATCTTTATATTTCATAGCTAAAAACTCCTTAAAGAGAATAATTATATTTTATCATTTTGTTGTTCACTCTCAAATTGACAAAATAAAAACCGAAACCGTGCTTACGGTCTCGGCATTGAAAACATAGAATAACGGGCAGTCGGTGTTGACTGCCCGTTTGACGGTTTTAATACTATTAAGTTGCGGCGTAACCGCGCTTTGCTTTGACTTTCATAAACTCCATATAGTCGAAGTATTCGTCTAAGGTTTCGAATCCGAGCCGCGCCATTTCCGCCTTTGCCTTTTTGTACTCGGCAATCGAATCGCTTTCGGCAGAGACTGTTTGTATTGTAGCAATTTGTTCGATTTGCTCGGTTTCATCGTCTGCGGCAAGCGGAATATCTTCGACCTCTACCGGCGCGGTTTGTTCCACTTGCTTGTGTTCCGCACCTTTGAACAGCGTCGAAAGCAAAGCGCGCGCTTCGCTCGTGTCCTGTGCCTTTACATCCAAAGTTCCGCCGAATACGTTGGAAAGCGTATTAGCCACGTTCAGTTTGGACGAGAAATTCAAATGACTGTAAATATCGGCGGTAGTGGAGATAGCGGAATGACCTAACCACTCTTGTATCTCTTTCATGCTTACGCCGCAAGCGATTAGTAAACTTGCACAACTATGGCGTAATTCGTGAAATCGTATCGGCGGTAAGCCGTTTTGCGCAAGAAGCGATTTGAAGTGGCAAGTAAGTGTATTAGGATTGATGAGCTTTCCGAGATCGTCTACCCACACATAGTCGATATACCGCATATCGTAACCGTTGGAATAAAGCCGACGGTTGTTTTCTTGCTTTGTCCGCAAGTTTTGTAATGCGTCTTTCAAATCGGGAATGAGCGGCATAGTGCGCTTGCTCGATACGTTTTTCATTATATCTTTTTTGATAAGCTGCAATTTTCCGTCTACGCAAGTCTGGACTACCGAATGATTGATTGTTATCGTGTTCTTTTCGAAGTCGATAGAATTCCATTGCATACCGCAAAGCTCGCTTCGACGCAAGCCGTAAAACGCGGTCATTTTGTACATCAGCTCGAACCTGTCGCCTTGCATACAATCGAAAAGCGTTTTGAGCTGTTTAATGTCATAATACTTCGCTTCATACTTCGGGCTTTTCGGTTTTTGAACTTTTGCGGCGGGATTGACGGGAATGATGTCGGTGCGATAGGCAATCTCCAACGCTCTGCGGATTATAACGTGGGCGTGCGTACACGCCTGAATTGTCTTGCCGTTATCCGTAAGCCATTTATAATACGTTTGAATATCTACGGGCGTTAAGCCTTGTAAAGTGATGCCTCGCTCGTTAAAATATTCGGCGATGTATTTAATTTTGTTTTTATAAGCGGCATAAGTAGAAAGCTGTAAATTCTGCTTTGCAATCTCGATCCACTCGATAAGATAGTCGCCGAACAGCATATCGTTGTCGGTTGACTGCGCCTTTACTGTCGGGACTTTTTCTCCGTCGAATTCGGCTACGATGCCGCGCATAAGTTCTTCGGCGGCGCGCTTGTTGTTTTTGGCATCCAAACCCGTAGCAACCCATTTTTGTTTGTTTCTGCCGCTATCATCTTGATAAGATATTACGACGTAATATTTGCCGTTTTTGGTAGTAAGTCTGCCTTTCATTTCAGCATACCTCGCTTAAAAATTCGATTACGCTTCTTTTCGCAATTATGTACCTGCGCCCGACTTTCCTCGCTTTAATCGCACCGTCTTTTAAGAGTTTATAGGCAAGGACTTGCCCGATATGTAACATTTCGGTAACTTGCTCGACGCTTACGACGTCGGGATAGTCGGAAAACATAGTCGCGGTAATTTGTTCATTTTGATTTGTGTTGTTGTTCATTTATATCTCCCTTATTTTTGTAAAAGCCGAAAACAAGGGATAGACATTTTAATCTTGTTTCGGCTGTTGTGCCGAAAGGAGAGCATTGTAGCCGGCGTAAATCAACTGCACTTTGGTTATGTTGTTTGCCTTTAAGAATGCCGAGATTTCGTCATACTTTTCTCGCGGTATCATAGTTTGAAAATTACCGCTTGCGGCTTGCCGTTTGTCTTTGTTCTTTTCTTCGTAGCGTCTGCGCGCTTTCCTCGCCGGGGTATTTTCTTTTTTAGTAACCATTGTTTTTACCTCCGTTACCCATTTACATACACAAGTTCGGTCAATATTTCTTCTTCGATAAGACGTCGCATTTCTGTTATGCGCCTAACATCTTCGATATAATTTCCGGTGCGCTTGTACCTTTCCGATAAAGATAGCTTCTCGTACATCGTTTCGTAGAGCGTGTCCGCGGCTTTATCTATTCCGTGCAGATATTCCGGCAAATCTCCGCCCAATGCCCAATACTTTCCTACGGCGTGTTGTTCCAAATACTGTTTTGCCAAAGTTCCGTATTTACCGTAAACATGGTGTACGGGCTTGGCAATCTTTCTATACTCGATTATTTCTTCTACCGTAAGCCCTTCGTCGCTATCGGCTTTTCTCAAAAGTTCTTCTCTATCCATAAAAACCTCCCGTAAAACGTTTATCGTATATATACGATAATTATATTTTACACGAAAACCCGTTAAGAGTCAAGGGGTAAGTAGAAGTTTTAGCCGTAATTTCGGAAAAATTTTTTATTTTCCCCAATCCCAACGGCGTTGGTTATAGTTTATATTTTGCTGTTCCTCCTGTAATTCTTGTTCTTTTTGTTGTTTTATTTCTTCTTCGATTTCGCGCAAACGATTGGAATGAGCGTTTGTTTCGGGCAAGAATAGTTCCGCTACCGAATCGAATAATCCGTTTAGCGAACGCTTTATAATTCGGCCCGAAATGGAAAGTTTGCGCTTAATGTGTTTGTCGTTGGTTTTATGCTTGCGGCTCTTGTTATAGCGATAGGTATTATTCTGTATGTAACGTACCTTTTTGAGGACGATGTTTCCCATACGTCGCCTGTAATCCCATTCCAATTTTTCTATCGTGTGGATATTCGCCAAATATTTCTCGTAGTACGCGGGCGGCTCGCTTTCCATAGTTTTCTTTTCGACTTCAAGCCTATCTTTATAGTAGCTTCCCATAATGTCTTGTAAAGCAACTCGCTTGCGCTTTAATTCCGCTTTGAAAGCGTCGTCGGCTTTGCGAACTCTTTCATCCGTATCGATGATTGTTTGTGCCGCAAAGTCGATAGCAACGCGGTAAGGGATCATTTCCTTGCTTGCATAATATAGGGGCTTGTCTGTCGGCAATTTTTCGGCGAGAGCAAACAGTTCTTTTGTCGCATAATCTCTTTCCCAAGCCCTGCAAAAATCCTTATGCTCAAACAGCGCTTGCGTCGCTTCGTCGCGCTTTTGCGCTATGTCGTCGGGTATTGCCCAAGCGTTAAGCCGTTCCGTCATTTTATCTATGACGGAAAGCGGTATCTTGCCCTTTATGCGATAGGTAAAACCTGCGGCGCGTTTGTTCTTGACTTTCGGCGCGCGTTCCCAAAAGATATAGTGAATATGCAAGTGCTTCGGTTTGTCCAAGTGCAGTGCGCACATTAAATCTATGTTGCTTTGCTCGAATCCTATATCTTTGAAAAACTCGCCGAATATCTGCTTTACGAGAGCGATGCATTTTTCGGGGTGATCGATCATTTTGCTATGCGCTTCGTCAAAAGATATAAACCCGTGCCACAAATTTTTTTTGCCCGTTTGCGCTCGCTTTTTCATTTCGTTGACTTGTTCTTTCGTAAGCATACCGTCGCCGTTGAATACGCCCGTGCTTTTTTGCAAGTATTCGAGCATCGTAAACTTTTTGGCTTCTTCTCCGAAAATCTTTCCTTCTGTGGTGATATACTTGAAGATATTGTCCTCGCCCGACATATCGAAAAAAACGCGCTGTTTTGTATGCTTTGCAATTTCTTCGGCGGTAGCGTTGCGTTTTAATTTAGGTGGCGTATAGGCTATATCGAAAATAACCGGTTGTCCCAAAATTTTTCCTCCTTGATAAATAATTGTCCTTCGCGTGGACAAAACGGAGAACGGTGGGTATCCCACGTTCTCAAATGCAATTTGAAGTCGAACGACTGCAAATTCTTAGCCTGCTTCCCAAAACAGCGTTTTGGCTTGACTTTTCCTTCCCGTTTTGCTTACCATTTCAAACACGACATTATCTCCTTATAGTGGGTAAGAATTTTGTATAGGCTTGTGCAATTCTTATACTCTTTGCAATCGCTCAGCGCCATATCCAAAAAGCCCCACTCGACGCCGTTCAAAAGGCTTTTGCCGGAAGCGTAAAGATCGTTTTTAATATGCGGATGCAATTTCATAAACTCGTCGAAAGTTATTATCGCGCCCGAACGCTTGGTTACTTCGTTTATCTGCTCGTCGGATAATTTGACTTTCTCGGCTTTGCCGCCTTTTTGTCCGCTTACAATGCGTATCTTCGAAAGCTCCAACTTGGTCTTTGCAAGGTCGTAATACATATCCACGGGCGGCTTTAATTTTTTCGGTTCTTTGCCCTCGAACATATAACCGCAAAGCGCTTTGATATACGCACCGCCATCCTCGTCGCTCATAAGCTTAATCGCCTTATAGTAGGCATCCGAAAAAGCAAAATGCGCTATTTTCTTGTTGTAGCTCTTGGGCGTTTTGCCCGCCGTTTCGAGCTGCTTTACCTTTGCCAATATGTCTTCGATGTTACTCCACACAAATGCTTCCGCATCATCTTCAAACGATGTCGGCAGCTCGTCGCAAAATTCATACTTACACATTGCTCTTGCCAGCCGTCCCGCGCTTTTGTTATCTACGTTTCGAATCAGCTTCCAATATAGGGCGTAGAAAGTAAAACGTTTTAATTGTTTGTCCATAGTTTCCTCCTTGTCATATTTTTCGAACACGCAAAAAGCCGCCGACTTGTTCAGCCGACGGCATATCTTGTCTTGCTCTACTATAATGTCTATTATACTCTTTAAGTTTTTCTATTCTCAGTATCAAACGAATCGAGCGAATAGGTAGCGAAAACAGCCTTAATATCGGACAAATGTGAGTTTAACGGTAAGAAAGCCGTAAATACATAATTTGCCCGTTCCCGTTTTTTACGACTTTTTTGTAAATTTCAGGTCGTATAAAGTGTATTCGCCGTTATCGTCTTCGACAACTTGGGGCATAGTATAACCGTCATCAGACGCCATTTGTCGATACAGCGGGTGTTTGACGATAGGCTCGTATACGCGCCAATTTGCGGAATCTTTTTGTTCGTAATATCGTATAAGCAAAACCAACACGGCATAGGTATTTATCTGCTTGGCAACCGATTCGTCGCGTTCGGTTTTTGTCTGTGCAATAGTTTCGTAAAGAACGGTTTTCTCGGTGCTGTCTGCTTTGGCGTAAAGTTCGTAAAGAGCGTTCAGTTTTGTTTTGTACTCCTCGCAAATTTCGATTATTTTATCTCTATGCCTATAATCCGAGGAATTGCCCGAAGGGATCATCTCGTCCGCTATGCCCGCAATAGAAGTGTAGTGCGTCTTATGATTTCTGCCCGCATTGAATTTCAGTTTGTCCGCAAGACTGTATATGTGATCCATAGTGGTAAAGAATTTTTTATATTCTTTTGCGGCGCTCTCCGGATCGAAGTCTATTTCCTTGAAAAAGTCGGGATTGATTTTCTCGTATTTATTCCGAATTGCGATAAGCTCTTTCGTTACGTTTATATTGTCATAGGCGCGTTTGGCTTTGTCTATCTCAATGCCCGAAAGTACAGCAAGCTTGCACACGTCAAAGTAAATCTCGTCCGTTTCCTCGTCCAAATAACCTTTTATGACTCTGTCCCATAATAGCGTGTTCAGCTTTTGGGATAGGTTTACGATTTCGCCGACTTTATTTACGCTTGTGTTATAATCCAATTCGTATAGCGGTTGGTTTGCCTTTGTCGTAGCCTGAATATTACAAACGGGAACTGCGAATTCTTTGTAAAACTCGGCGGCGGCTTTAATAAGAATTTCGTTATCCGTTATTAGCATACTGTCGGAGTCATAATCGCATCCGTTCAATCTTTGCTGTATGTTTTCGTTTACCGCATTTACGCAAACGATATTATCTCCCAAGTCGAAATAATTCCAAACGTCTCCGTCTAAATTGTTTTCGACAAGGTAAAGGTTGCCCATAGTAATATGGGGAGAACGGGCGCAAAGTAACTTTGCCTTATGCGGAAAACGCGCAGAGCGGATTTGACCTTGCTTTAATTCGCTTTCTATCTTCTCGCCGGCGATATGTTTCAACAACTCCGTGCCGTTCCCGAACAACGTCGCATTTGTGCCGTTTAATAAAATCTTGCCGCGTTTAAGCTTGTGTTTTAAGTTTTTTACGATTTCGTTGCGAAAGTTAATATACAGCTTTGTTTTTTCAAACTCGAAGTTATGTTCAAGCAGCGAAAAAATTATGTCGGCGCGGTCTGTCAATTCGTCGTCCGTTTCAGCGCTATCGTCATCTCTTTCTCTTGCGTAGGCCTTTGAAAAATGATAGCGCATAAAGTCCACATCGTTACGAATCGTCTTTATGTATTCGACGCTCGGCGTCAATAGTTTTTCACTCGCTTTTTCGGTAAGAAAGACGGAGTTCAGCAGTTGATAGCTTGACTGCACCATGCGCCCGCCGAAATATCTTGTACGCTTATTCCATTTGACCACACCGAAAGTGCCGTTTACGTTTTCCGTCCATCTGCGAATATTGCGTTCGTTAAGTCCGTCGGAGAATTTTAGATATTTCAGACTGTTGGGCGTTGTTACCATTACGATTTGATTTATATCCGTTGCAAGAGTAATAAAGCCGCGAGAACGCAAATCTTCAAGCGTAACATTCTTATCTTTAAGCCATTTTTGCAACTTGGTTTTGAACGCGCACGACTTAAAGAATTTATTGCGAAGAAGCAGAAAATGTTTATCCGAATAATTAGCTATAAACAAGCTTTCGTCCAAAAGGCTTTCGCCGTCCCAAATATCGGTTGTTATTTGCGTTGTCTTTTGCTCGGCATTGAGCTTTCCGTCTTGCAATTCTACGGAAACCACATTGTCCGTAAACGTGCTTTTATAATCGGGGACAAAGAGGATACCGTCAAGCGGAATATCTATAAGTCCTTTGATTGACGAAAGAGAAAGCGCTCGGTAAGACTCCCATGACGCCAAATCGCCTGCGGGCTTTAATCCGCAATCACTCCATCTCGTCATAGCTTTGCAAATTCGTTCGTCTATAAACAAGCAAGTACCTTGGCGCGAACTGCCGGCGCTACGCTTGTATCTGACATAATGAATTCCGTCCACACAAAAGCCTTTCTCATAAAAATACTTACGAAGTTCTTTGATATTGACCGTCGCACCCGCTGCCGATTTATATGTATAATTGAATTTTACACTGATAACGGCAAAAGTATAGTTGTTCTCGTACTTGTCCCGAAAGGCAAACTTCTTGCGACAGATTCTCGTGTATGCTTTTCCCAGTTCGATTGCATCCAACGAATAATCCAATACGTTCTTAAACAACCGAAAATTGGCGTCGCTTTTGTATTCGGGCATCTTATACCCGACAGCAAAGCCATTCTCTTGTTCTTGCTTGTATATATCGCTCGCTTCTATGGAAAGTATTCGATAACCGTTCTTCATAACTTAATTATACCGCAAATGAGTGGAAATATCAAGTTTATGATGTTCGTTGCTTGCGTGTCTCTATAAAAGTATCGTAAAGCATTGAAATTCTTGCCGAGATATGGTATAATAGACTTATAAATTTTCGGTGGTAAAAAGTATGCTTCTTAACGATAATCAATACCTTGCAGTAGTTGAAGAAATCAAAAATAAAATTCAGATGGCAAGATACAAGGCTACGGTCGAAGTGAATCGTGAGCTTATTATGCTCTATTACAGTATCGGCGAAACAATTAACGCTCATAAATCATGGGGCAATAGATTTATTGATAACCTTTCAAGGGATATAACCCTCGCATATCCCGAAGCTAAAGGCTATTCGGTAAGGAACTTAAAATATATGGCAAAGTTTGCGGCGGAATTTACAGATATAGAATTTGTGCAGACGGTGTCTGCACAAATTCCGTGGTCGCATAATGTTGCTATAATGGAAAAAATCAAAGATAAAGAGCAGCGAATTTGGTATATCGAAAAGACTATTAAAAATGGCTGGTCTCATAGCGTACTTATTCATCAAATCGAAAGCAAACTTTATGAAAGACAAGCAATAATCCATAAAGTCGAAAATTTTGATAGACGCCTACCCACGCCGCAAAGCGAACTTGCCGTCCAAACAATGAAAGATCCTTATGTGTTTGACTTTATTCCTTTTAAAGAAGATATGGTTGAACGGGATATCGAAAACGCGCTTGTCAAAGACGTTACCGCATTTCTTTTGGAGCTCGGCACGGGCTTTGCTTTTTTGGGTCATCAATATCACTTGGTTGTGGGTGGCGAAGATTTTTATATAGACTTGCTTTTTTATAACATTAACTTAAAGTGCTACGTTGTTATAGAATTGAAGAACGAAAAATTCAAGCCTGAACACGCAGGACAACTCAGTTTTTATATTTCCGCCGTAGACGGTGAACTAAGAAAACCGGACGACAATCCTACGATAGGACTGCTGCTCTGCAAAAGTAAGAATAATCTCGTCGCCGAATACGCTTTGCAAGATATAAACAAACCTATGGGCGTAAGCGAATATCGGCTCGGAGAACTCCCCGAAGAATACAAGGATTTACTGCCTTCTATCGAGGATATACAAAAGAGAATTAAATAATATCGTGTATTTGTTTCATTCTTGTAATTTTCTTATTTGAACGCATTGATTTCTCTTGACTTTTGATTTTGCTTTATGTAAAATACAATGATTTGAATTTCAAAATCAAATGGGTGGCTTGGGATAGAAGGAGAAATATTATGTTTCATTATGTTAACGACAAAGACTATCTTAAAAGAGCGCAGTCTTATTGCTCCGGCTTATTGTCCGATTTAACGCAAGAATTGCTTGATAAGAATATAAGTTCGCAGTTTTTTCTTGTCGGTAGCGGTGCAAGAAATATGGTTACTCAAAACGCCAATGAGCCAATAGATTTTGACTATAACTTATACATTCAAAAATGCAATAACATTAATAATTGTCAATCAATTAAGGAAACCGTCAGAAAGACCTTTAATAAAATATTAAAAGCATATAACCTTTACGATTGCGATGACTCTAAGTCTTCATTAATGACGAAACCCATCTATTTCAAAGACAGCCCGAAAATACAATTCTCAATTGACTTATGTATTGTTGCTAAGAACGATAAAGGCTTGTGGTTTAGACTCATACACGAAAAGACAGGCAATATTTCAAACGACAGATACTTTTGGAACGAAGCGCCTAATTCTAAAAATGTAAAAGCAAAAGCCGACAGTATTAAACATGCGGATGCGTGGCAACTAGTCAGAGATGAATACTTAGACCTTAAAAACACTTATTTGCAAAACAACAATTACAATCACCCGTCATTTATTTGTTACATAGAATCTGTCAACAATGTCTACAATTATTTAAGGCAGAAACATATCATTTAAATTCTACAATTTTTCTACAATAGTCGTTCGAGTTTTTGAAAAAGCAGAAATCAACAAATATAACTCAAAGTAGCTAAAACGGAATAAAAACAGCCCAAAATAAGCCTTAAATCGGTCGAAAAGGCGCAAAAACGAGAATAAACATCACTATAAATCAATAGCAATAAACAAGCATAATTCGGCGGCTAAGACTTGAAAACCGTCGTGGGCTGATCCCCACCGGGGGTTCGAATCCCTCTTCCTCCGCCAGTCAAAACCTAAAACGAACCCCGATAAAGGAACGTTTTAGGTTTTATGTTACAAACATTAAATGGAGTAAAAGCAAATGGATTTAGGTTCAATTATTAAAGGGGCAATTATAGAATATATTAAAAGCCATAATGAAGATAGCGGTAAGGTTGTAGAGTTTTTTAATCTTATTGACGAAATTGATAAGTGTACGCAAAGTTTACCCATTCATATTAGAAACGAATTGCTACAAGCAATTTCATTAGCGTTGACGGCAAATGGCATTATTATTCAATTGAAAAGATAATACCTAAGGCGGTTTATGCCGTCGAAAGCCGCTTGACGTGTGAAATGCGTATGTTAGACTAGACCGTCAAAGGCAAGCCAAAATCAACAGAGATATATTTAGGCGAATTGCCGTTTTCACCATTATTTGTTTATATATACACTCTTGCAAGGCTCACGTCAAGTGGAACGTGGAATAAATAGCCGTTTGGCAATTATCTTATACAAATATCCCTATATCAAACTCGTATTTCAAAAGATTAGTTCTAAATGGTACTTTGAACGCAACTTTAATCTTTTTCGAGCATAAAGAAAAGCCCTAGATTATCATTATCGGGACTTGTTTTGCTATTTTCTTGAATACATCTTTTTTGATGTAATAAATGGACTGTAACCAATCATTTGTTATATAATATGTTTCGATAAACGGTAATTTATGGTAATATATATGAAGATAATCAAATCTCTATGTTTTTTTCTTTGTTTTGTTGTTTTGAGTGGAATTTGCTTTTTCAATACCAATATTAATTGCTCCCAAACATTTACGTTTGCCCATCAAGACGAAAACAATACAATATATAATGAAATCGATTCGTATCTTGCAGATGCTTTCGCAAAGGCTCATTTCCCTGCAATGTCTATTACAATCGTAAACAAGGAAAATGTTTTGCTTTCAAAAACTTACGGTGATTGCAAAAGCGCAGACACGCCGTTTCTTCTTGGTTCAGTTAGCAAATCATTCACAGCCCTTTGCATTATGCAACTTGTTGAACGAGGTAAAATCGACCTTAACGCTCCAATTTCTACATATCTTTCCAAAAGCAACACAAATAATGCAATAACCGTCAGACAACTTCTCAATCATACAAGTGGACTTGGTGAACATCAAAATCTGGGAAACTATAAAATAGTAAATAAGCAAGGAGAACACTCATACGCAAATGTAAATTATTCACTTCTTGGCAAAATTATCGAAGTTGTTAGTGAATTGAGTTACGAAGATTATATTTCAGAAAGAATATTTGAACCGCTTTCTATGTCGAAATCTGCCGCCACATATGAAAAAGCAAAGGACAACGGTCTTATAGATACTTACGAAAATTGGTTTGGATCAAATATAAAAACCGCGCCGAAATTTCCAAAGTCAAATGATGCGTGGATATCAACTTCTGCGGGTTATCTATCATCTTCAACAGCCGATTTAGGAAAATACCTGCAAATGTATTTGCGTGGCGGTCAAAGTATAATATCAAGCGACAGCATAAACAAAATGTTTTATGAAAACGTGGAGGTGCAAGCAAACATACCTTACAAATACGGAATGGGTTGGACTCTTACAAACGAGCCGCTTAAACAACCTGCGCTACGTCATAGCGGACTTGTCGAAACGGGAATGGCAACGATTTATATTTTGCCCGAAAGCGAAATCGGAATTGCTATCGCCGTGAATACAAACGATTATTTCGTAGGTAAAGATTTAATGGATAGAATCGATTGGAGCGTTATTCTTATGCTAACGGGCGATAAACCGAATCAAATTACCGCTAATGAATACGTCACAAGGCATTTCCTTTACGATCTTGCATATTTTGTTGTTTTTGCAATTTCGATACTACCTTTGTGTTTAATTATTATGTACAAAAAACGACTTACAACAGGTAAATTGCGAGTTAAAATATCCATATTGATTTTGTTGCATTTAATCTTGCCGATATTTATATTGCTAATACCGCAAATGTTTTTTGCAACTCCGCTTTGGGTCGTTTCGGCATTTGTTCCGGATATGTTTACAACAATTGTTATTTCTTCCTGTCTGTTATTTATTGGCGGTATAGCAAAATCAATTCTTTTAATCATAAAAAGAAAGTCAATACTGAACGATAAATTAAAATTTATCGTAGATAAACCGATCTAGGTTGCAATAATTCAGCCAACAATCAAATCACGCTTAAAATAATTCTTTAAGCGTGATTTTTATTTTAACTATATCATTAAAGTTCACGTCAAAACGCCAAACCGTTTTAGATAGTATTCATTTGATTTTTGGGTATCAAAATGATAAAATAAATATACTAGGAAACATTTATTATGAACAAATCACAAATTTTTGAATTTATATCGAAACAAAAAACGGCGTTTATTGCTTCAATAAACGAGCAAGGCTATCCAATTATTCGCGCTATGCTTGCGCCGCGCAAAATTGATGGAAGCGAAATATATTTTTCAACAAATACTTCATCGAAAAAAGTGCAACAATATACGGAAAACAACAAAGCTTGCGTATATTTTTACAAGCGCGGAAAATTAAAATATCAGGGCGTTTGCCTAATAGGCGAAATGGAAATTTGTACCGACCAACCTACAAAAGAAATGATGTGGCGTTTCGGTGACAAAATGTTTTATAAACAAGGCGTAACCGATCCCGATTACTGCGTATTAAAATTCAAAGGGAAAACAGCAGAATACTATTGCGATCTTAACAAGGAGATCATAAAGTTGTAAAACTTGTTTTAAGCTGCCATTGTGAACAGCAAATTTTTCTACGAAAACAATAATACTGCAACTTTTTCTTTGACAAAAAGCGTAGGCGTGGAACAATGATTTATTAAACAAATATTTTAGAAAACATAAACTTTTCCATTTTGCTTGAAAAATAGTCTATTATGTAATATAATTTCTTTATGAGTTGGTTTAATTATTATGGACTCATCATAATGGCTGTCATTATGATACCGAATATTTTATATGCTGTAAAGCGCAAAAATAACGACGCTTATATAGTTATAAAAAACAAAGCCGTAATAATAGCGGAACAAATCGGCAGATACGGCTGTTTTTTCTTTATGATATTCAATATCCCATATATGTACTTTAATTTTTGGTTCAATCATTCTCTTGCGGTATATTTATCGGTAAACGGTACGTTATGTCTTTTATACTTGATCTTTTGGATAATTCTTTGGAATAAGACCGGAAAATTGAAGGCATTATCCCTTTCAATCATTCCCTCGTGCATATTTTTATTCAGCGGAATAGCTTTATTAAATATACCGCTTATTGTTTTCGCCATCATTTTTGCTGTAAATCACATATTTATAAGCTATAAAAATTCATTTTAGATTACTACCTATCAGGCATCTATCTGTATTGTGACACAACTTTTATGTTGCTTTTAAAATTATTTTTCTCACCAATATAAAAGTACCTTATCCATATTGCTTTCAATTAAAAAATCGGACGAGAAGAAAACCTGTCAACCTTCCTATACCGCGTATAATACCTTATAAAAGCGACATCCTTTCATAGCGTCATATTTTTGATACCGTTCACTTTTTGAGCGTTTTGACCCTTTCTATAATAGCGACGATAGCGACCGTTAAGAATATATAAGCCGCCAGATAAAGAATATGCGGATATATGCAAGACGCCCTACCGTATGCAGTTCGCTTGCGATCAGAACGGAATGACTGAACGGTAACAGTTCAATTATATTCGCAAACGCTCCGCTGAAGGAGTCGATAGACATAAAAACTCCGTCGAATATTCCCGTAAGAGATATAAATATCGAAGACATCGGTCCCGTCATCTTCTCACTTGCGCATAAAGATCCTATGAGCAGCCCTATACAAACGTAAAAAACGGCGGACGGCAGTAAATATATGATACTGAGCGCAAAATTGACGTCAAACGGAAATCCGAATATTAGCGCCGGAACATAAAAGAGAAAAGTCTGCGCTGATATGATTGGAAAAGACGATATAAAAAAGACGCAAAATAGCAAAATTTACTTATCGGCGAAATATTTATACGCTTTATGAACGACGTGTTCTTGTCGGAAGAGATCGAAAGAGCGACGAATAAGCCGGTGAAAGTATATCCGAAAACGCAAATACCCGCCGCGTAATTCTTTATCTCGAAATTGGACGGTGTAAATGCCATATTCTTGAATATTATCTGCATCAAAAACAGCATAACGCACGGAAATCCCAGACAAAATATCATACTGAGCGGCTCTCTTAACGTCTCTTTGATATTTCTTAGAGCCGGTATAAAGCACTTCTTCACATCTCTTCCTCCGCGAGCTTCAAAAACGCGTCCTCAAAACTGTCTGAACCCGTCATCGCCGTTATCTCTTCGCGCGTTCCGATCGCCTGCATCTTTCCCCTGCTGACTATGCCGATCCTATCCCACTTCTTCAAGATAATGCGTAGTTAGTAAGACCGTCGGATTTTTCTTTATCTCCTCTATGATATCCCAAAGTATTTTCCTAGCCTTAACGTCGAGACCGAGCGTAGGCTCGTCAAGAAAGAGTATCTTAGGTTCGGTTATCATCGCAAGAGCTATGCTGACTCTTCTTGCCTGTCTTCCGCTGAGTTTTTTACACGTCGTATTCTCTTTTTCTTTAAGATCGAATTTTTCAATGATGTTATCTTCATATCTTTCACGCCGTACAAAGACGCCGCCAACTCCAAATTTTCCCTCGCCGTAAGATTCTTCGCGACGGCGCTCTCCTGCGGAGAAATATTGATGATCTTTCTTATTTCGTCTCTATCATTTATCAAATCGAAGCCGTTTATTACCGCCGTTCCCAAGGTCGGCAAGATCTGCGTCGATAAAATATTTATGAGCGTGGTCTTTCCCGCGCCGTTCAATCCTAAAAGCGCGAAACACTCGTTATCGTTTATCTTAAAAGATACGTCGTCGAGCGCGACAAGTTTCGAATAGTTCTGCGTAATGCCATTAATCTCTATCATCGTTACCTTGCGCTCCGGCGTTAAATATCGCTTCCGCAAACTTCAAATAGTCGTCGTATTTTGCAATAGCTATACCTCTCGAAGTATCGCCTTCCTTGATATTGAATATTTCGCGAGCCTCTTTGGGAATAACTATCTGTCCTTTGATGCTCATCTTAGTTGTCCATATAAATTTGTTCTTTTGTTCGTTCCGCATATATCCATCTTTCCAAAAGAGAGCGCCGCGCTATAAACGATCGGATCGAATAATGTATTACCAAGCGATTTACATCTTATGATATTCTTGATTTCGCATATACGCGTATGCTATAATGAATAAAGTAAAAACTATACTATATGTGTTACCGGATATTTGATATATTATGAATAATATGACGCAAAAATTAGGCGAAGGCAAAGTGTTGCCACTCGTATTCAAACTTACGATACCGGCGGTCGTAGCGCAACTCATCACGTTCTTATATAACGTCGTTGACAGAATGTACGTTGCGAATATCAAAGATTGCGGCATGGACGCGCTTGCCGCTCTCGGTATAGTTTTGCCCATAACGCTCATAATGCTATCGTTTTCCAACCTCATAGGTCTCGGAGGCTCGGCAAGAGCCGGCATAAAACTTGGCGAAGGCAACAACGACGAAGCAAATAAGATATTCAACGTCTCGGCGGTTTTACTTACCGTCATAGGAGTATTTCTCAGCGTTCTCACCTTCTTTCTTGCAAAGAATATAGTAATACTTTTCGGCTGTCCCGATAGCGCCGTGTCTTTAGCGACGTCTTATCTTAAAATATATTCTCTCGGAACGGTCTTCGTAATGCTGGCGCAGGGAATGAATGCATATATAACGACGCAAGGCTATTCGGGAGCGGCTATGATCTCCGTACTTATCGGAGCCGTTGCAAATATCGCTCTCGACCCGCTATTCATCTTTGTCTTCGATATGGGCGTCAGCGGCGCGAGTCTTGCGACGGTGATCTCGCAGTTCATCTCCTTCGTGTGGATAACCGCGTTCTTCTTCTCTAAAAAGAGCGTATTCGAATTCCGCATAAAGGATATGAAATGGGATACAAGACGCGTCTTCAGCATAGTCTCCTTAGGTTTTTCTCCTTTCGTTATGACGATAACGGAGTGCGCGATACAGATAGTGTTCAACGTAAATCTTAACATATCGACTGGCGGAAATAAAGATTATACCGCCGCTCTCACGATAATGATGAGCGCTCTGCAACTCATAGCGTTGCCTCTCAACGGACTTGGCTACGGCATGCAGCCTTTCGTCAGCTATAACTACGGAAAGGGCGACGCGAAGAGGCTCAAAGAAGGAGTACGAGACGTAACTATAGTAGCATTCGCATTTACCGTTATCGTTTGGTCTCTTTCTCTGGCGTTCCCGAAGATATACGCCTATATCTTTTCGGCAAGCGACAGCGTAAAAGAGATAGTCGCAGAGTATACTCCCCTGTTTCTCATGGGATCCATAATGTTTTTCGTGCAGATGACGTTGCAGAACATCAACGTAGCTTTAGGACAGGCAAAATCGGCGCTAATACTCGCAGTCACGAGAAAAGTGATACTATTAATACCGCTATGCTATACGCTCACCCATTTCATCGGATTTAAGGGCGTATATCTCTCCGAAGGCATCGCAGACCTTATAGCCGGCATAATTACGACGACCGTGATCTTCGTCACTTTCCCGAAAGTCTTCAAAAAACGCGAAGAAGAGGTCAAAAAGAGCAAAGAGAACGCCGAAGCGTCAAATTGTTGACAGCTTAGCGTATCTTTTCGAAGCGGCGGGATACGAATATATGGGCGAATTCGGAATCGAAAACAGACGTTATCTCAGAAAGGGCGGCGACGAACGCACTCATCAAATACATGTATTTGAGCAAAGCGACCGACTATAGGATAAGCAACCTGTACGTCTATAAGACCGAAAAAGTAGGCGGAAGCGATATGCTCAAAATCGATTACGAAAGCTATAAGTTGAATATAAGCTATATGGGACCGTTCATAAGCGTCATAGACAGCGAAGAAAAACTTGAAAACAAGAACCCGAAATGGACTCTGAAAGACGACCTTTTCACAAGCGGCAATATCGATCAAAAGTATATGTTTTCACCGAAAATATAGTTATATGTATATCAGTATTCATAAAAACATATAATTTTATCTAAAATAAAGAACGTTGAATATGCAAAAAGACAACCGCAACAAAGCGGTTGTCTTTTTTACTCTTATCGTTTATTTCCCGATATTCTTTATGAGCTCCTCGAGAGCGTCGTATCCGAGACGCTTTAATCTGAAGTTCCTTGCCGCGACCTCGACGACTATGGCTAGATTCCTGCCCGCCATTACGGGTATCTTCATGAGCGGAATATCTATGCCGAGTATATTCATAACGCGTTGATCTATACCTATCCTGTCGAACGCGCTCTCTTCCGTCCATTTTTCCAGCTCGACGACGAGCTCTATCTCCTTCTCGTTGATAACGGAGCCAACTCCGAACATACTTCTTACGTCAATTATCCCTATTCCTCTCACTTCCATAAAGAACTTTATATTCTCCGCCGAAGTGCCTATTATTTCGTTCTTTATCCTCTTCGCTATGACCGCGTCGTCGGCAACCAGTCTATGCCCTCTATGCACCAATTCTAGCGCCGTCTCGCTCTTTCCGAGACCGCTGTGACCCGTAATGAGGACTCCTACGCCGCTTATCTCCATAAGAACGCCGTGAACCGAACAGTCGGGAGCCAGCGCGTCGTTCAAGTAGTTCACGAGATCGTTGATGAGATCGGACGTCGACGTGTCGGATATGAGCACGGGAACGTTGTACTCCTTTGCCAAAGCGAGAGAGATCTCCGTAGGTTCGTGACCGTTTGAATATATCACGCACGGAACGTTATTCGAATAGAGTCTCCTGAGCGCCTCTTTCTTTTCGTTCACGTCGATATTGGCAAGGAAGTAAAACTCGGCATTACCAAGGACCTGTATCCTCTTGCCTTCGAAATAGTCGGAAAATCCCGCCAGCAGCAGTCCCGGTCGGTTTACGCTCATCGTCGACAGCTTTATTTCGGCGTCGCCTTCTCCGTACCGCTTCTTTAGATTAAGTTCCTTGGCAAACGTATCGAGAGCTACGCTCTTTTCGATTCTCTTTACCGTCTTGAAATCTCTGTGATCGTTACTCATTGTTTATCTCCGAGTCCGTATTCTCTTATTATCTTAGCGACTCCGCTCTCGTCGTTCGTTATCGTAATGAGATCCGCCACGGCCTTCAGTTCGTCCATCGCGTTACCCATAGCGACTCCGAGTCCCGCGTATTCTATCATAGATATATCGTTCTCCGCGTCGCCTATCGCGATAACTTCGTCGCGTGTCAAGCCGTACATTTCTTCGGCAACGTATCTAAGAGCGTTACCCTTGCTCGCGTCCTTGTTCACTACCTCGACGAGTATCTCGTTCGCCCTTGAAAACGTTAGGTATTCGCTGAACTTCTCCCTACATTCATCCGCTATATCGCCCTGTTTATCAGGCAATGAAAGGAGCAGTATCTTCGTAGGCTTAATGGCGTTCTTTGCTATATAGTCAGACATACGCATACCCGTAACAATAGTGTCGTCGACCTTCAATATCGAAAGGAAAAAATCTATCAACATATTCCTTTCCGGAACGTAACACTTTCCCTCATAATACATGAGCCCGTAGAAACCTTCGCGGTCATCTATGAATCTAAGACATTCCGTAGCGACGTCCGTATCTATATTGTATTCGAGGATTGGCTTGTCGGTAGCGACGTCGTATACGCCCGAACCCTGATAAACTATTACTTCGCCCTTATTAAGCCCCATTTCAAGCATTTGCTTTTTTATCGAAGCGTACAGTCTTCCCGTAGATATAACTATCTTTCCGCCTTTATCCATATACTCTTTCATAGCCTCTTTCGTGCCGTCGGCTATTTTGTAATCGCTCGTATAAATAGTTCCGTCAAAATCGCTTGCAATGAGCTTGTATTTCATATCGAACACCTCTTTATATTTTTTACGAATAATAGTATACATCAATAGCGTATAATAAGTCAAACTGCAAAGCAATTTATCTCATACTCAATATTATAATGATTTTAATTATAGAAAGTTTTATAGCGTACGTTTTCAAACGCTTTCTTAATTTAGTTTACTTTTCGACAAAGTTCGACATAATATTATAAAAATCGTGCAGATTCGACATCAGGATCGTGATAATATTTTCTTACAAACTAATTAATATAGACGCCACACAAACAATAGCGGACTTCGAGTATTCGAAGTCCGCTATTGTTTTACGTTCGCAAAAGTCACCCGTCTCCATTTCCCATAAAAGAAATGCCGATCGCTTCCGCGACCGACACCTCTTTTCTCTTTTGTACATAAAGTACTCTTCTTTAGTACTTCAATGTTATCTTCTTCATAATTTCGCTAATTATTCGCTTTTCGAATAATTTTTTTTCAATATATGGATAAATGCTCTAAGCAAAATCTCGATAGACATCGCAGTTCACAGTTTCGTCAAAATATTGAAGCGCATTATCCCATATTTCGCTTACGCGCATATTCGCCGATCAAGCCATATATCAATAATATGTTATTGATTTCAAAAATACAATATATCAACAAAACATTAGGATATTAAAAATTCATTTTCAATATTTCTTTTATTTGTTCACGTATTTTTGAAATATCAAATTTTTTGTCATTAAAATGTATGCATGATCCATCATTACTATTAATGAGCAATTGCATACATATATCATTTTTGTCATAACAATCTGCTTCAAATGTCACATCTTGTTTTACAGCAACCTCAATAAATTTGTTTAGTTCTCCTCCATTAAACAATATCTCAACCTTGTTACAAGTTTTCTTAAAGAAACTATGTCTCTGTATTAAAATATTTGTTTTACAATCGATGTTCTTAATAATATCGCCAAAGAAACGTTCACTATCATCAGCATATTGTTCACTTTTGACAGACATCTTTTCAAATGAAAACAATTCCATCACTGCCATTATCGTTTCAAATTTTGTTTCACAATCATTGAATAAATTATCATCCAAATAAATACAATATCCAATGCTTGATTTTACAAATTTTAGATTTCCCATTCGTAAAAAACTCCAATAATACCTGACAAATATTTACCAAACAATATATGAAAATTTTTCCTGAATTGAATATTCAAGTGTAATAAAGATTCCGCTCCAACATCAATTCTTATATTTTTTCCTTTTCTCGCTAAATTACCAATTTTTATAAGAGTTCCTCATCCTTCGTAATGTTTCAAATGATTTGGAGATAAAATTTTCACATGCTTACTTATCTTGATGCCACCTTTAATTCCAGTTTTAACACCCAATTTTGCAGCTATTTTAAATCCACCACTAAGAATTTGTGCGCCTCCTGCAAAAATTCCTCCCCACATTACTCCATCAATAGCTCCGTCTATTAAGCCATTTATAGCACCGTCAACAGTGCCTGACTTTATATCGGCAGAACCGCTCTTTACGCGCGTCAAAAGTCCATGAGTATATACGGAATCTCCGACGTTCGCTTCGCCGTTGCCGTCATCGCCGACGACCGAATTGATATTCCCGAATCTGTCCGTTCCGTACGATACCGCTCTATCAGAGACGTCCTTGCTACCGCTGCTCACGCTCCTTTCCGACGAACTCAACGTATTATACGAATAAGTCTTGACCTCACCGTCTTCGCCGTATTCCATGATCGCTTTCCTATTGACGCTAAAGTCCACCGTCATCATGTTCTGAGATAAAACTGTATTGCTTCCTACGCTCAGCCCCGTCGGCAAATTTATGGCGTACTTACCTCCGTTAGCATGCATATAATTCTGAGCTTTGAATGTGCTTGTCTCATTGTAGATCTTATACTCGATATTTCCAGATTCCAATATTGCGCCTGCTCTCGGCTGAGCAAAATACGCTTCTCCGTTTTTGATAGCGGTATCCGATTATCTTAAGAATTGACTCGAGCTATGAGTAAACCCGTTCTTTAGCGCGTCTTTGAGTCCGACAAGATTTCTTCTTTCCCCCTCACTGACGTTGTGAGAAACGTTGCTGTTACTGTACTTTTTCATTTTTCCTCCAAACCGAAAATATAGTTGAACTCGGTTCGCCGTCATTGTAAACCCAAAATCAAAAAATGCAAGGACAATCTGCCACAATTTTCCAAAGACTGCAAAACTTGCGAATAAAAGAAAACGGCGGACAAAATGTCCGCCGCTAAAGTCTTTTGGTTGCTATTATACCGCATTTATAAAATGGAACGAATAATAATATAATGTCTTGGTATAACGATACGCGATACTTCGATACGATAAACCGCTTTTCGTAAAATATATAGAAATATCCGAAGATCGCTTCGACTACTTAGCCAAAGCCTCTTTCTCTTCGAAATATCTTTCGCGAAGTTTCAAATACTTGCTCGACAAATTCAATATGTAGGCTAGCTTATTATCATCGTCGAGAACGTCGTAGTACTCGTGTTCAACGAGTCTCGCCAGCGGATCGTATACGATCTCGTCCGCGTTCATTATCTCGATAACTTTTTTATAAAGTCTTTCTTCTCTCTCGATCCTCTCGCGTCTTACAAAAAAGTCTCTCAGAACTCTATTCTTGTAATAGCTTTTCACGTTGCTTTCGCTGACCCCGTGTTTCACGGCGACGTCGATATCGTTCTTTCTCGCCTCGATGATATCAGCCCAGTAACCTTGCTTCATTCTTTTCTTTGCGTTCTTAGCTAATTCCAGCAAAGATTCGTTTTTGTCATTCTTCATAAATAATCCATCCTCCATTAACGTCGCACTTATCATAATATATTTACACAAAGCAAAGCAAGTATTTTGTAAAATATATTCGACAGCTTTTGACATTTTTTACAATATTTTGTCGAATTATATCGAAAACGTTCTTTAATTACGAATAAATTATTATATTATCGTTTATTTTGTCTTATTTGCAGAGTAAAAAATAACCGCATTTCGAATTTTTCGAAATGCGGTTTTGGAATCAAATCAATACGATCAACAAAAAAGAAGAGCGATCATACTCTCTTTTTAAGAAAATTTTTCATGACGGAAAACAGTTCTTCCGAAATGACGTGCTCTATCCTGCACGCGTTATCTTCCGCAAGTTCTTTATCCGCTCCTATCATGCTAAGAAGCTCTGTTACGACCTGATGACGCTCGTATATGTTCGTCGCGCGCTCAAGACCTTCCTTAGTGAAACTTATCTCTCCGCTCTTATTTATCTCGATATAAGCCTTTTTCTGCAAAAGATTAACTGCTCTCGATACGCTGGGACGAGAATAGTTGAGCTCTTCCGCGATATTCACGGAATGAACGCTTGGCATCTTCTCTTTTAACACGAGTATCGTCTCAAGATACATCTCTTCCGATTCGTAACTTTTCATACTGTCACCTTATTTAGCTAACTGATATTTACACCGCTGAGCAAAATAATTATATCGCAAATATATAACTCCGATTATTCGCATTATTCAAAATGCAAATAAACGACAGCTTTATATCAATACGTTTAATTACGCTTCATTGCGTATGATATTACTTCGCTTTCTATATCCTTTTTGTCGATCACTTTGTCAAAACGCGTCTTGCGGTTCTTAAGATTTCTGAGCGGCTCCGGAATCGGCTGCGCGGAAATCTCCTCGAGCATATCCGTAGCCTTATACGCGTCGTCGATGCTCTTGCCGCTAACGGCGCTATAAACATCGACCGGAAATTTATACGGACTTGCCGTCGACACTATGACGGTAGGCGTCGTATCGTCCGTCTCGTCGTAATAGTCGTCGTAAACGCTCATCGCGACAGCCGTATGCGGATCGAAAAGATAGCTTTCGTCCTCGTCGTCAAAGTAATATGATATCGTATCTTTAGTATATTCCTCGTCGGCGGAACCTGCGTAGAACATCGGAAGAACGCTCTCTATCTCCTTTTTGTCGATGGTGTAGAAGCCTTTTTCTTTGAGTTCCGTCATCTTATTTTCAACGAACTTATCGTCTCTTCCGCTAAGCTCGAAGAGCAGTCTTTCGAGATTCGACGAGATGAGAATATCCATAGACGGCGACATCGTCTTATAAAATTCTCTCTTTATATCGTAATTACCCGTATTGAAAAAGTCGGTAAGAACGTTATTCATATTCGAAGCGCAGATGAGTCGATTGATCGGCAATCCCATACGCATAGCGTAATATCCCGCGAGGATATTACCGAAGTTACCCGACGGAACTACGAAATTCACCTTATCTCCGTTCTCTATCTCTTCCGCTGAAACCAAATCGCAGTACGATGAAATATAGTACGCTATCTGCGGAGCGAGTCTGCCCCAGTTGATAGAATTAGCCGACGAGAGCTTGTAGCCGAGCTCTTTGAGTTTCAGCGCTATTTCGTTATCCGCGAATATACGCTTGACGGCGTTTTGCGCGTCGTCGAAATTGCCCTTTATTCCGCATACGTATACGTTATCGCCCTCTTGCGTCATCATCTGCATCTTCTGCATAGGCGAAACGCCGTCGCTGGGATAGAATACTATAACGTCCGTACCTTCAACGTCCTTGAATCCTTCGAGCGCCGCTTTTCCCGTATCTCCCGAAGTAGCGACGAGAATAAGAGTACGTCCCGTCTCGCCGAGCTTTTTTCTCGATGCGGCAAGAAGGTGCGGAAGCACCGTCAGAGCCATATCCTTGAACGCCGAAGTGGGTCCGTGCCATAACTCCATAACGAACGTCTGATCGTCTAGTTTCACAACGGGACAGGGGTCGCCGTCAAATCGGGAATAAGCCTCTTGCGTATAAGAAAGAAGTTCGTCGTAACTGAAATCCGGCGTCAAAAACTTCTCGAGAATATACGCCGCCCTTTCGGGATAGTCGAGTTCGATGAGTTTTTCGATCTCGCCGTTTGAAATCATAGGAAAAGAGGACGGCACGAAAAGACCGCCGTCCTTGGAAATTCCGTTCACTATCGCGCTGACGCACGAAGTCGATAGATTCTTGTTTCTGGTGCTTATGTAATCCATACGTCTCCTTATCAGAGATACTTCTTCAAAAACTTCGGAAACTCCTCTTTATCCATACTCACGGTCAACGTCACGTCTATGTCCGCCTTGTCCGCGATTGCGTCGAGTTTCGTATAGAAGTCCTCCATATCGGTTATTTGTTTATTTACCAGCCTGTGAGCTCCGTCAATAAAGATATGCTTTATATCGCTGTTACCTGCAAGCTGTCCTCTCACAAAGCCTAAAAATCCTGCCTCGGTCACGATATCGAAATCCTTGGCATTGATGAATCTGACGTCTCTTTTGACGTCGAACATATATCTGCCGGTATCGGTAATAAATACCGTGTCTCCAGAAGATACCGTGACGTTCGCTTTGTCGATTATGACTTTGGTCTTGCCCGAGCCTTTAGCTCCGTAAATTAGATTTATCATTAATTCTCCTCCTAAATCCTCGAGTATACGAGGCTTTCTTACATATATTGTACAATGCTTGGAAAGATTTTTCAAGAGGCAATTTCGATTTTTGACCAACTTTTTACTTTAGACGCCTAATATCTTTGCTTTAACGGCAAAACCGTTCCTTTTTACGTAATCGGCTAGCGACGCCTTTTTAACGCGGCGAGACTTATGCCTCTCCGAATATCTCGAGCTCTTTATGACGCTTCGGCTCGAGCTGAGATACTATGCCGTCAAGTTCGTCGTCTCCCATAACGGTAGTTCTGCCGTGAGCGTAGAGATCGTCGACGACAGCCTTTACTTCGGCGACGAGCGGATCTTTTTTATCTATGCGATGCTCTTCGGGAAGCGCGTAATACGCGTTGAGCCAGTAAGCTATGCCCGCGAGTCCGCTATGCGAATCTATACATACTATAGGAGGCTTGCCGAGTATTTTTTCCGTATTGAATATATTATATATTTCCTCGTCCTTAAGCAGTCCGTCCGCATGTACGCCCGCTCTCGTCGTATTGAAACTCCTGCCTATGAACGGCGTTCTCGGCGGAATAACGTACTGAAGTTCCTTTTCGAAGTATTCGGCTATCTCCGTTATTGCTTTAAGATCCATTCCGTCGTTGCTGCCCTTGAGAGAAGCATATTCTATGCACATTGCCTCGACAGGGCAGTTTCCCGTCCTCTCGCCTATTCCGAGAAGAGAACAGTTGACGGACGAACAGCCGTAAAGCCACGCGGTAGTCGCGTTAGTCACGACTTTATAAAAATCGTTATGTCCGTGCCACTCGAGCTGCGCAGGCGGCACCTCGGCATAATACTGAAGACCGTTGATAATGCCCGGAACGGAACGCGGAACGGTGACTCCCGGATAACTTACGCCGTAGCCGAGAGTATCGCACGCCCTTATCTTGATAGGAACGCCGCTTTCTCTCGAGAGTTTCATAAGTTCGACGGCAAACGGCACTACGAATCCGTAAAAATCGGCTCTCGTAATATCCTCGAAATGACATCTCGGTCTTATTCCCCTCTCGAGCGCCATTTTAACTACGCCGAGATATTTGTCGAGCGCCTTCTTTCTGGTCAGACCCATTTTCTTAAAGATATGATAATCCGAGCAGCTCACGAGAATACCCGTCTCTTTTATATCGAATTCTTTGACGAGTTCAAAGTCCTTTTCGCTCGCCCTTATCCAGCTCGTAATTTCAGGGAACTCATAACCGAGCTCCATGCACTTACGAACGGCCTTTCTATCCTTTTCGGTATAGAGGAAGAATTCGCTTTGTCTGATGATCCCTTTCTTGCCTCCGAGTTTATGCATAAGTTTGTATAGATCGACTATCTGATTTTCCGTAAACGGCGAAGTAGACTGCTGTCCGTCTCTGAACGTCGTATCCGTTATCCATATCTCCTCGGGCATATTCATAGGCGTATTCCTAAAGTTGAACGCGACCTTCGGTATCGAATCATAATCATATATGTCTCTGAACAGATTAGGCTCTTCGACGTCCTGAAGCGCCGGCTTCCAGTTATTCTGCATGAGAACGTTCTTATCTTCGCTAAAGTATATCATCTCTTATCTCCTTAACGTGTCTTCTAAAATATATTACGTCTTTCAATCGCCCGAAAGCATAGAAAGTTTTTTCGTCTGATCCGCCATAGAAAGCGCGTCTAGCATCTCGAACATATCTCCGTCCAGGAAACTCTCGAGCGCGTACATCGTATATCCTATCCTGTGATCGGTCACTCTGCCCTGCGGGAAATTGTAGGTTCTGATCCTCTCCGACCTGTCGCCCGTTCCTACCTGCGACTTACGTTTTTCCGCATACTTCGAAGTTATCTCTCTCTCGTAATGGTCGTAAAGTCTGGACTTCAATATCTTCATCGCAGTCTCTCTGTTTTTTATCTGCGATTTTTCGTCTTGGCAGGTAACGACTATTCCCGTAGGGAAATGCGTTATACGTATCGCGGACTCCGTCTTATTGACGTGCTGACCGCCGGCGCCGCTCGAACGGTAGGTATCTATCTTTATATCTTTTTCATTGATCTCGACTTCGACGTCTTCGACCTCGGGAAGAACGGCAACGGTAACCGTCGACGTATGGATACGTCCCTGCGACTCCGTTTCGGGTACTCTCTGCACCCTATGGACGCCGCTTTCGTACTTTAGTTTCGAATACGCTCCGTTACCCGATATTATGAATACGACTTCCTTGACGCCGCCGAGATCCGTCATATTCATATCGCTCTCTTCGACCTTCCAACGCATCCTCTCCGCAAAACGCATATACATACGCATAAGTTCCGCGCCGAAAAGCCCCGCTTCGTCTCCGCCGGCTCCCGCTCTTATCTCGACCACGACGTTCTTGTCGTCGTTGGGATCTTTGGGGATAAGCGCTATCTTTATCTTTTCTTCGAGTTCGCTCTTCTTCGCTCTCGCATCGGCAAGTTCTTCCTTTGCAAGCTCCGTCATCTCTTCGTCAAGATCTTCGCCTATTATCTCCTCGCACTCCGCCATAGAATCGCATAGCGACTTGTATTCGTTATATAACGTTACCTTCTCCTCGTAAGAAGAGTGTTCTTTACAAAGTTTTTTCCATTCGCTTTGATTAGATATTATATCGGGATCGCCGATGAGTTTCTCCAGCTCGTCGTATCTATCCTTAATAAGCTCCAGTTTTTCAAACATACGTACCTCTCGGCTGTCCTCTATTTCTTTTCCGTCACGGCTCTTTTTACGTAAAGCGATATATCTATATCTGCTTTAACGATACGCCGTTTGCTATTGTATCCGCCATAAATTCGTCTGTCGCCGCATACGGTAAGGCGCCGCGCGAACGGCAAAAAATATAACCGTTATTCTTCGATATTCTTAAGCGTTCCCGTAACTATCCTCTCTACGCCGTCCAAGTCGTTGATAACGCGAATATTTTCAAACCTTTCCGCCATCATCTCTTTCACGCTGTCGCTCTCGCCTATTCCGCATTCGAAAGCGAGGAGTCCGCCTAATGTCAAATACCCGGGACTTTCTTTTACTATCCTTTCGTAAAAATCAAGTCCGCTCTCCCCCCCGTCGAGAGCCATACGCGGCTCGAAGCTCTTCACCTCGACGCTAAGAGAGTCTATGTCGTTCGATCTGATATACGGCGGATTCGAAACTATAAAGTCGAATTTGCCGCTCGCCTTTTCAAAAAGGTCGCTCTCCAAAAGGGTGATATTATTTATTCCGTTAAGCTCGATATTTTCCCTTGCAAGCGACAGCGCGTACGGCGACAAGTCGACAGCGAGAATACTCTCCAATCCCTTGCACTCCTTGCTGAGCGCTATAGCGATAGCTCCCGAACCTGTACACATATCGATACCTTTCGTATATTTTCTCGCTACTATCTCTTTCTTTACGGCTTCGACGAGATACTCCGTCTCGCACCTCGGAACGAGCGCTCTGCCGTCGGTCTTTATCGTATATCCGTAAAAGCTCGTATCTCCGATTATATGCTGGAGCGGCATACCGCTCTTTCTCTTTTTCATCATCTCTTTGACTTTGTCGAATTGACTCTGTCTGATATGGGTCATACTCTCGAGCTCGCTTCTTTGAACGCCCAAAACGCTCACGTATATCCAATCGAGATCGGAATCTATTCCGTCGTACTCGCCTATCTCGCGTCTCAGCTCTTCTCTCGACTTTGCGTATAATATCTTAACGTCGAACTTGACCTCGGGAATACTCTCGTCCGCGTCCATAGCCATAACGGTCTTGAACGAAGATATCGCGCATTCCAACATATCGTCGGTCGGCTCCTTCGTCGTGATCTTTTGAAGCAAAAGTCCGGGAGCTTTTATCACTCGTACGAAAGCGTTATCGAATTTCGCAAGGAACTTCAATATTTCATAAGAGACTCCCGCCACTACGGGAAGAAGCGCCAGCCTTATGACGAATCTTAAGAAAAATCCGCCGACGGTCTTTTCGCCCTCCCAACCTGTGAGAGAGAAGATAAGGATACTTACGACCATTACGAGGAACATGAACGTCGTTCCGCACCTGTCGTGGATAGTCGACATCTTTTTCGCGTTCTCGACAGTAAGCTCGAGTCCGTGTTCGTAACAGCTGATAGTCTTATGCTCCGCGCCGTGATACATGAACGTACGCTTTATATCCTTCATCAGCGACGTGAGTCCTATATACGCTACGAAGATCATCATTCTTACAACGCCGTCGATAAGATTCCACACTATAAGCGGAACGACGTTATTTTTATCGAGCAGCTTGAACGCCTCGGTTATGCCGAGCGGAAGGAAGAAGAACAGTCCTATGGAAAGCGCTATGCCGAGCGCGACCGCGATCCCCATAACAATATCCATAACGTCTATCTTGAGCTTCTTTGCCAGCCACTTTTCAGTTTTCGACGCCTCTTCTTCGCCCACGTAAACTTCCGCGGAACGCATCAGCGTCTTAACGCCCGAAACCATGGACCCTACGAAGTTGAATATTCCTCTTATGAAAGGTATTCTGAATACGACGTTCTTTTCCTTTACGGATCTAAGACGAACGCTTTCGATAGCTATATTTCCGTTGGGCTCCCGAACGCTCGTCGCCATACTTCTCTCGCCTCTCATCATAACGCCTTCGAGTACGGCTTGACCGCCGATAGACGAACGGAAAAGTTTCTTCCCTCTCTTTTCTCTGCGGTGAGAGGTCGCTTTGCTCCCGCCGCGTTTTTTATCCTCTCTGCCAGCGTCTTCTGCATTTAGACCTTCAGATACTCCGCCGGCGTTTTGAGACGCGTCTTCGGCTACTGCGTTTTCATCCCCTACCTCGCCGACATCAGGCGCGCTATCTTCGCCGCCTAAGATTTCAAGCGTTTCATCTTTATTTTTCATGTTTTCACTCATATATTTTCTCCGTGTAGAAAAAAGTAGTGCAGAAAAGGATATGATACCTCCGTCTGCACTACCGCACTATCAATTATTGATTACTTAAGATTGTAACGCTTCTTAAACTTATCGACACGACCGCCGGTGTCAACGAGCTTCTGCTTGCCGGTATAGAACGGATGGCACTTACTGCATATATCCACTTTAATAACGTCGGACTCGCTTGTCGAACCGGTTACGAAAGTCTCTCCACAAGCACATTCAACTCTTACGTCATGGTAATTGGGTTGTATGTTCTTATTCATATTATCACCTCGTTTTGTATATTACAACAGTATTATAATGATTTAACTTTGATTAGTCAATCAAAATTAGCGTATTTTTCGTATTTTACAGCCGTATTTTTTTACCAAAACGCATTAAAAACCGATAAGGTCGAAAATTACGGCGATTTAACGCAAGAAAAGCCTCTCCAAAACCGCTTTTTTCACCGCAAAATTACGCAGTAGCGAAACAGTTATTCGAAAATGAATATAAAAATGCGATAATAGCCTACCTTATCGCCGAATTTCGCCAATATTTTCAATATATTACCAAATAGCGATAAATGAACGCAGATGAAATAACGGCAATAAAATTTACTTTTTCATAAATACTTTTACTTTTGGCAAAATATATGATATACTGGATACAACATATATTTTAAGGAGCGTTTATGAAACGTTGGGAACTTAAAGATATTAAGACTATGGAGCTCGTTGAAGACGACAGCGCTCAATCGCTTTCCGACGGCTATGCAAGAGTCAAGATAACGCACGTCGCTATAAACCAAGCCGACGTAAGCGCGTATATGGGCAGGATCAACGTATCTCACCCTATCGTGCCGACGCGTATCGCAACGGGACTGATAAGCGAGGCGAGAGGTTCGCGTCTCAACAAAGGTCAGCGGGTACTGTTATCGTCCTACACGAAAGGCGATCGCAATCCTCCTCTTTTCGGAATAGACAAGAACGGTTTGCTCTCGGAATACGTTACCGTACCGATAGGCGCTATATACGAGCTCGCGTCGCAAGACGACGACAGCTTCATAGACGCGGGAATAAAAGACGTCAACGCATTGTTCGTCGAGGACATTGCGCTCGCTATCAACGTCATAGCGGATCTGAAGCTCGAAAAGACTCAGTATATAGTTCTCATGGGCGCGTCCCATATCAACTGCATCATCGCGGAGCTTGCCATATATTATCAGGCTATACCTATTATCATCGATAACGACAGCGACAGACTGCGCGTTGCGGCAGACGTAGGTTGTTACTACGTTATCAACACGTCGGAAGAGAACGCCCTTCAAAAAGTGTTGGAGATAACGTCGGGAAAACTCTCCGATACGCTCGCGTTCGATACGGACTCGTTCAGCAATGCGTCGGAAGTATGTTCGTATCTTAAACACGGCGGAAGAGTATGCCTTTTCGGACACAATCCCGCTCCTGAAAAATTACTCTCAAACCTCGCCCCTATCGTAAAGAATCAGCTCGTCATGATAGGCGAGACCTCTGCGGGAGGCGCTATCGAGAGCGCTATCAATATGCTCATGAACAACATTATCAACGTGAATTCGTTCATTGAGAGAACCGTTTCATTCGATAACGCGGGCGAAACGTTCAACGAGATGTCGTCGAAAGGAAACTATTATAAAACGGTAATAAAACTATAAACTGATATGACATATAGATATGTTTACGATCAATAGGCTGGTTTTCACAACACGAAAATCCGCCTATTTTTATTTTGATCACTATAAAAGAATCGATCGAACTCGTTAAACCGTAACGTCCTCCGTTGAGAGCCGCTTTAAGCGTAGCTCTCAATATTTTCGCATGATATCTATAGGTGTGATACGCGCCTTTATCAATATCGGTATAAGACTGCTGACAAGAGCTATCCCCATCGAAAGTCCCAGCATCGAGAACACCTCAGCCGCTCCTATGTCTACGTAATCGAACGATAACACATATTCTGCGCCCATTGCGCTCGAATTCCACCAACCTACCAATGCAAACAAAAGACAAACGGCGATAAGGAACGCGATAATACATACGATCAGCGCCTCCATCACGAACATATAGAATATACCGCTCATTCTCATCCCGAGCGCTCGCAATATGCCTATCTCCCTCTTATTCGAATTGATAGAAGTTATTATAAAATTCAGCATCATAACGACGGAAAATACTCCGAAACCTATCGCTAAATAATACGCAAGTTTTTGATAAAATTCCATAAACCAAAGATTTGAAACGTCTTGTGATACTATAGAGCGGACGCTGTACGTATCTTTCGTTTCGTCATCGCCGAACATATATTGAAAGAACGCTCTGTCTCGCTCTGCGTCTCCGCTCAAAAGCGCGTTGACAGAGGTTACCTCGAACGGAGAAAAAAACACCCCGCTATCATCGCTGACAATACATGCTATGTAGTTTAACGGCGTATCCTCTTCCGCATCTTCCGTGAAATACCCCACTACTTTATATGAAGCTCCTCCTACGTTATAGCGGATCGATCCATCCTTTATAGGAGCATCGATCTCCATATATCCTTCTCCATACGCTAAATCACAAGCGCGTCTTTCCGAAACTATCATCTCTCCGTTAGTAAGAGGACGTTCTCCTATAAATTTTACAATACCGCTGGTATTCAAAAACATTGACTCGCAGTAATACGAATTGTCTAGCGTCGCGCGTATATACGTTCTATGTATCTTAACAAACGACGAATCAACGAAAATACACGTAGTCGGAGAAAATGATATATCATTATTAAATATATTGTATATGTCATCTTGGGGTAATCCAATATTCTTATCCAATATTTCATAGTAATCGTCGCTGCCCGTATCTATTATACCGGTCACCCTAATCTTGAAGTTATTAGCTAATGGCGAATCGAGAATATACTGTTTTTCTAAGATGTCGGAATACGTCTTCACGTATCCTTCGAGACTTTCATCCGCGATCATCTTATCTGCGGAATATTTAGAAATAGCTATCTCTAAATGACCCGAAGGTAATTTCCCGTTTACCTTATATCCTCTATCCGAAATAAACGTATCATTCAAGAATATGTATTTTGTGTTATTGTAAAAATCTATTTTTATATCCCTTTTACCGTTATCTCCGACGGTGTAATAGGTGAAATCGCATTTTAGGCTACCGTCGCTTTTTTTATTGTATATTTTATCTAACCTAACCAAATCAAAACTATTATTGAGCTCCGTTATCATCTCATCGGAAAACAATTCGAGCCCGTTCTCTGTTTCATACGTGAGTCCTATCTCTCTTATTCCTATATCCGCAACGGCTTGAGAGGCAACCATTGCCTTATCCATCGAGTATATACCGAGAGAAAATCCGAACAGCGTCAGCGTGCACGCAAAGAGCAACGTCGTAACTATGAGACGTATCTTTTTCTTCCAAATATTTATAAAGGCGAGTCTCGTGAGATACGCTAAAGACATTCCTTTGCGTTTTGATTTATTATGCGAACATTTTCCGTTTATATCTTTCTCTTTGATAACGTCCTCTTCCGCGGTTATCTCGCCTTCTATTTTCTTCTCTGCCTGCGCTGTTCTATCGGATATTATTCTGCCGTCCTTTAGCTCAATTATCCTGTCTCCGTACTTATCCGCGCTCTCTCTGTCGTGAGTTACGACTACGACCAGTTTCTCTTTCGATACTTTTTTCAATATATCGAATATTTCTTGAGCGGTCACGCTGTCCAAGTTCCCGGTAGGTTCGTCGGCAAGCAATATATCGGTCTCAGTCGACAACGCTCTCGCTATCGACACTCTCTGCTTCTGTCCGCCCGAAAGTTCGTCAACGCGTCTCTTTTCATATCCTTCGAGTTCCACTCTCTTGAGCGCGTTCGCCACGCGTTCATAGTTATTCTTCTCGCCGCTCAGGTTGAGCGTTACGGCAATATTATCGTATATATTATACTCTTTTATCAGATTAAACTCTTGAAATACGAAACCCACGCTATTGCGTCTATAGTCGTCAAGAGCCTTTCCCTTCATTTTAGCTACGTCAACGCCGTTAAAGAGTATGCTTCCGCCCGTTGCCTGATCGAGCCCGCCGAGAAGATTCAGCAGAGTCGATTTGCCCGAGCCCGATTTGCCGGTTATGAATACCAGTCCTATATTCGGCAGTTTCAGATCAACGGACTTTAACGCATCTATCTTGCAATACTTAGTCCTGTATGTTTTGGTTAATCGATCAACGCGTATCATTAGCAATCCCCCATTAATATATGCCAAAAACGAATTTTATTCTAATATCGTTACAAAAATCTTAATATAACAACAATGAATCTATATGTTAAGCATAACACACGACAACTTAACTGTCAATATTTTTCTTGAAAAATTAAGGCTCAACTTTAACATAAAAACGCTATTATAATTAATAACTCTCTATAAAAACTATATTTTGTAAAAAATCAGCTTAAAAAATAAAACGCATCTTAAAATCTAAGCGATAAAAATATGACGGCTGCAATATAAGCCGTCATAAAATATGATTTGATCTTCGTTCAACGTCTAAGACATGTCATTGTCTCTCTCCGTATTCGTGAGAGCGTCGGCTAAAAGATGTATACTGCCCGCTCCCAATACGAGAACCATATCGTTCGCCGCGGTATGACTCTCTATATATTCTATCGCTTTATCATAGCTATCCATATATAGCGCGCCTCTTCCGCTCTTGATCAGCGCGTAATATAGATCTAACGAGCTCTTTCCGCGCTCCGACCTTTCCCTCGCAGAATAAGTAGGAAGAAGCGCTACGTCGTCCGCCCAATAGAAACATTCCACGAATTCGTCCATTAGTTTTGCCGTCCGCGAATAGGTATGCGGCTCGAAGAGTACCGTAATACGTCCTTTACTCATCGATCTGGCGGTATCTATAACGGAAGCTATTTCCTTAGGATGGTGCGCGTAATCGGAGATGACTCTCGCTCCGCTAAGCGTCTTTCCCTTACACTCAAACCGCCTTTTCACGCCCGAAAACGTCGATATACCGTAGGCTATCTCTTCATCGCTGAGCCCTATCATACTCGTTACCATATAGGCGACCGTAACGTTATAGACGTTATGCTTTCCGAAAAGGTTGGACTCGAGCGAAGTGAGCCCTCTCGGCGTCAAAAGATCGAAAGAATATCTTCCGCCCGTATTCTCCTCGTTGAGTATTCTGTAATCGGCGTCTTCGCCGTAACCGAAAGTGATGGCGTCCTTGATATTAAGCTCGCTCGGGCATACCGTTATCTCCGAACGCCTCGAAAACTCTAAAAAAGTATCTTTCACCTCGTCGATATCTGAATAACAGTCGGGATGATCGTAGTCGATATTGAGAATAACTCCTATATACGGAGTAAGATTGAGAAACGATCTTTTGTACTCGCACGCTTCGGTAAGAAAATATTCCCGACCTGTCACTATCAGATTTTTGTCTCCGCTCTCTTCCGTCGAACCGCCGTAATGCGCAACGAAAGGCATCCTTGCCGTCGCCATTATATGAGCTATCAAAGCGCTCGTAGTAGTTTTGCCGTGCGTTCCGGATACGGCTATGGTTCTGCCGCAAGTCGACGACATCAGCGCGAGATACTCTCCGCGTTCATAGCTCTTGACTCCCTTATTTGTCAAATATGCGAACTCGGGATCGTCGCTTGGAACGGCAGACGAATATACGAGAGTATCTACGTCTCCCAGTTTTGAGACGTCGCTTCCCTGCCATACTTCGATACCGCTCTCGCGAAGTATTTTGAACGCTTCGGAATATTCCCTGTCGCTACCCGTTACTTTCTTTGCGTAATGCGCGGTATATATTGCGAGAGCCTTCATACTGACTCCGCCTATTCCTATAAAATGCACGTTATTCAATTCAATCATAATTACAATATATGCAGATAAAAAATTTTGTTTGCAAAATATATCGATATTTTTGAATTTTAGCTCCTAAACGTTCCATATTTTTTCCTTAATTTTTATATTATTCATCTTTGCAATTTAGGTTTAACGTATATAAAAACGAATACTTTTAACATTTTCATAGCGCCGAAATACCTTCTAAAGTCGGGCTTTCTTCGCTAGTGAAATATACCGTTGCCGATATTATATTTTCGTTACCGTCCCTAAAGTCGACGTCAGCCCATGCGTCGGCGTCGCCCGCATAGTACACTTTCAAGAGGCTCGCGCATTCTCCAAACGCGTCTTTTTCAACGCTCGTCAAACTTTTCGGAAGCGTTATCTCCGCCAAAGCTCTGCAGTTCCAAAACGCGCTGTCTCCTATAACGGCAACGCCTTCGGGCACTGCGACGCTCTTCAATTCCCTGCAAGAAGAAAACGCCCCGTCGCCTATCTCGACGACGTTTTTTGGAAGAGTCACTTTCTTGAGCGAAACGCAGTACGCAAACGCCCAACTCCCTATATTTTCAACTGCGTCGTCGATATTAACCGTTTCTATATTTTCCGCGCCGAAAAACGCTCTGTCTCCTATCGCCGTTACAAAGCCGCCGATATCAACGTCTTTAACGGTAAGATTTTTATAGAACGCGTACTTATAAACCTCGTATTTGACGCCGCCGAGCTTATCGTTGAGCTCCAACTTATCGCCCGTTCCTACGTAACCGATGATATACGATCTATCGTCTGACGTGTAAAACGTATATCCGCCGTCGATATTCCTTATTTTGCTTTTGGCGTTCTCGGAAACGTATACGTCCAATGCGTTTACCGCTATTTTGCCGTTATCGTCTGAACCTTTCACTATTTCGAGAGCGGAAAAATTATATATTTCAACGAGTTTATAGCAGTTATCGAACGCAGACGGCTCTATTTCGCGAACGTTTGCTCCCACCGTAACGCTCATGAGATTAGAGCAGAAATTGAACGCAAAATTTCCTATTCTAGTAACGCCGCTGCCGATCGCGACCTTTGCAAGCGATATGCAATCAACAAAAGCCATATTGCCTATTTCCGTAACGCCGTTGCCTATAACGACCTCTTTTAACGAAAAGCAACGGGAAAACGCGCCGTAGAATATCTTTCCGCCCGTGAGAGTGACTTTACTGAGTTTTTCGGGAATATAGTACACGACGGATCCGCTCGCCGAGTAATTCTGCTCTACCGCAACTCCGCCCGCATACATATTTTTGCCGAAAAGATATCCTAAGACCGAGCTTTCGGAAGCTACGCCCGCGTTGACGCTCCTGCCGACAAACGGGATAGTAAGCTCCTTAAGTTCCGAGCAAGCTCTGAATATCCCTTCGCCGATCCTTTCAACGCTATTCGGAATAACCGCGCTAACAAGCGCTCTGCAATGATAAAAAGCGTACGCGCCTATACGCTTTAAGCTATCGGGCAACTTTATATTTTCGAGATAGACAAGACCCTCGAACGCATTATCGCCGATCTCCTTTATACTTGTCGGCAAGTTTACATAGGTAATGAAAGCCGAATCGCGAAATGCGCCGTTCGCGATCCCGCTAACGGGTTTATCGAGATAAAAAGACGGGATAGTGATTTCTTCGCCGGCGCCTTTCCCTACGCCGCTAACATAGTAACTGTCAGTCTCTTCGTTAAACGCGTAGATTAATTCTTGAATATATCCGCAATCGCCGCATACTCCGTCAACGAAATTATGCGCGTCCTTATCCGCGATCTCTTCAGCGTGAACGCACTCCGCACTATGCCAGTGATAGCTCTCGTTGACGCTCCAATCTTCAGAAAAGATGTGCTCGTGCAATATCTTATCTATTCTCTCCGTATCCAAGTAACCGCACTCTACGCACGCTCTCTTTTTTTGCCCGTAACTGTCTTCGGTAGGAGCAGTCACCGTCTCCCATTCTCCATACGCATGTTTGCTCTTTCCGCTTATCTCAGCATCATGTTTGCATATCGCGGCATGCCAATGATACGTATCGTCGCTCGTCCACATTTCCGAAAACTTATGCGTATGCAGACTGCACGCGCAAAGACATAGCGTCAAACAGCATATAACAGTAAAAATCGCAAAAATCAACCTCTTTTTCATACACGACTCCACGCATACCGTAATACGGCGATTCGGCGGATAAAGTTTCGATTCCGCCGAATATAAGCCTTAATAAGTATACCTTAACTACCTGAAAACCGCAACCGATTGATCGAAAATGCGACGCTTTTATCTTTTGAAACGACTTTTTTGCGTTCGGAAAGTAAAAAATATCCTTTTCTTTATTCGTGCCGAGCTATTTCAAACTTTCTTTCCGACAACGCTCTGCATATTTTGAGCTTGACCGCGAAACAATTTTATATTATAATATATTTTGCGAAGGAACGTTGAGCAAGTATCGGACAAGTCGAGCGGATCTAACTAAGATAACCGTAAAGCAAAAATGATTTTCGCAATATTAACGAACGAGGTATTCTCAATGACAAAAAGGATATTATTAACGGCTTTCGCGGTCATCGCGATATTGACTTTGACATTTTCGCTCATAGCGTGCAACGACGTAGAAGACGACTCCATCGAGCTTAGCGACGAGCAAAAACATTTTTATTCGACGTGGCTTAGCAATATCGAAGATTCGACGCCGATAAAAAGTATTGCCTTACTCGGTTCGCACGACAGCGGCACTTCGGAGATGTCGAGCGTCGTAAAGGCGATGAGCATGACTCAAAGTCTCACGATAGGCGAACAGCTATTATACGGAACAAGGTATTTCGATATACGAGTCAATAAAAAAAGCGACGGTTCTCTAAACATATTCCACGGCGTAGACACGAGCGGCGGAAATTTTCTCCCCATCGTAAACGACATAGTGGATTTCATCGCGGCGAATCCGTCGGAATTTCTAGTACTCGACTTTCAGCACTTCAATAACGGCTCCCAAAGCTCGGTAATAGACGTCATCGAATCGAGCGAACTTATAGACCTCGCCGTAAAGAACGAAGGCGAACTGACCGATATGGACTATATCGACTCGCTAACGCTCGAAGACGTTCGCGGCAAAGTTATAATAACGTGGGGAAGCAATGAAGCCAACGGCGACGAGTACTCTTATCTCTTCAGACGAAATAACGACTCCTGTTCCCTGCCGAACGCGTCGTTAGACTCGATGTACTTCGGCGAAGAGAATTCAAAGCCAAGCAAAACGTACATCGAAGAATCCCTTCCGAAATATATGGCTCACATCGTCGCAAAGAACAAAGCGCTGACGGTACTGCAAGGACAGCTCACCTCTCCCAATCTCGGCAATCTCAAAAATCTCGAGAACGGTCACAATAAGGCGATGAGCGAATACGTACGCTCGATAGCAGATAATAAGACCTACCTCGATAGCGTCAACATCATCATGCGCGACTTTATCGGCAGCGATATCGAAAAGACCAACTCCGTTCTTTATCTCAACCTAAAGAAGAACAACGTAAAATCGGAAGCAAAGGCGGAATTTGAAAAATTCACGAAAAAATAATACTCTTTTATAAAATTTCACGTATCAACGCTGTTTAAGACTTAACGCGGTAACGAGAGTCAAAACTTGTTACCGCTTTTTATAACGACCTAATTTACGAGGCTTGTTTTCAAAACCCAGTTTTTCAGTACATCGGCTCGAAAATACTCTCGGCATAAAGCGCGCACCTTATTCGATATTTTCGCTTATGAGAACTAAAAACGTTCACAGAACGCTATATTTCGTTGACATAATTTAATAAAAAATGTAGAATTGTTTCATATCTAGAAACAAAAGGCGCGGTAGATGTAACGCATCAGATATTACCGTAACGTGAAGCTACCGCATAGGTGAAAATATGTCAGAAGCGTTAAAATCGAGTAAAATGGGAACGGACCCGATAGGGAAACTTCTCTTAAAGATGTCTCTTCCCGCAATGCTTTCAATGTTGGTGCAGGCTCTTTATAATATCGTAGACAGCGTATTCGTCAGCAGGATATCGGAGACCGCGCTCGACGCGATAACGCTGGTATTTCCCATGCAGATGCTTGTTTTGGCATTTTCTCTCGGGATAGGCGTGGGAACGAATTCGATAGTATCGAGGAAGCTCGGCGAAGGGAAAAGAGACGAGGCGTCGATGTGCGCTCAGACGGGTCTTTTTCTTGCCCTCGTTATGTCGGGCGTATTCGCCGTCATAGGTTACGGCATATCTTACGCGTATATAAAGCCGTTCACAAAGGATTCTCCCGAGGTATTTCCGCTCGCTATGCAGTATCTTTCCATAGTTACGTGCGTGAGTTTCGGACAGATGATAGAGATCCTCTGCGAAAAGGTTCTGCAAGCTACGGGCAATATGAATATCCCAACCATATCGCAGCTCATAGGCGCTATAACCAATATGATTTTGGACCCTATATTCATATTCGCGCTCAAGATGGGCATCGCGGGAGCGGCGGTCGCGACCGTTCTCGGACAAATAGCCGCAATGTCTTTCGTTCTCATCGTTATAGCTAAAAAAGATCACGGTATACAGATATTCTTCAAGAATTTCAAGTTCAAGAAGGAATACTTCCTGCAGATATTCCGAGTAGGTTTCCCTACTATGGTCATGAACGCCGTAGCTTCTTTCACTACAATATTTATGAACACGATAATGAAGGCTATACACGACAGTCTTACTCCCATTACGGTGCTCGGTTCGTACTTCAAAGTGCAGTCCTTCGTATTCATGCCGGTGTTCGGTCTGACGCAAGGCGCTCTCCCGATAATGGGATATAATTACGGAGCGAATAATAAGAAGCGTTTTGTCAAAACGTTCCAGCTGTCGCTCATAATATCTTTTTCGATAATGGTTATCGGCGTTATCATCTTTCAGACGATGCCGCACCTTTTAATGAAGATATTCGACGCTCAAGGAGAACTTCTCGAAATGGGTACGTTGGCTCTTAGAATAATCAGTCTGTGCTTTATCGGCGCCGCTTTCGGCATCGTCATGACGACAATGTTCCAGTCGCTAGGAAGAGGACTTTATTCGCTTTTGATGTCGCTCATGCGTCAGATATTTCTCCTGCTTCCCGCGGCGTTCCTTTTCGGTAAATTATGGGGAATCAACGCCGTATGGTTCGCGTATCCGTTCGCGGAAACGCTTACCTTCATAGTCTTCCTTCCTATCGCGATCATCACGATAAAGAAGGCGTTCAAATTGTCGACCGACGGAAATACGTTTGCCGCTGTTCAAGATGTTATGAACGAAAATGCGGGAGCGGCGGACAACTCTCCTATGGGAGCTATGAACGCGTTCCCCGTTGAAGCTATGAGTATCAACGAGAATAGCGAGGAGAACTTCGAAGAGTGATATTATAGCAAAATAAAAAAGTATCGAGCAAAAACCGCAACTTGAATTGCTATGACCCCAAAAAGTTGGACAGTAAAATTTAATTAGTTAATTTATTTGAG
>CAJUMY010000001.1:275690-314585 GCA_910587685.1 uncultured Christensenellaceae bacterium | reverse complement strand
ATCTCATTGACCTTAGAATAACTCAGATAGAGGAAAATCTCGAGTACAGAAAACAACAGCTAAAAGAGAGACGCAGAGCGAGAAGAGAGCTCGATAAGCTCGCCGATAGCGAAAGCGACGAGACGTGATATTATTCTTCTAATAGAACGAATCGGACCGCTTCCATAGTAGATCAGCTATAATATCGAGAATAGTATTTTAACTATAAAAAATAAGAATACCGAACGCGTTAGTGTTCGGTATTCTTTATGTACATTATGAGCATTTGTATATTGACGATTTAGCAGTTGTTAGAGCAGCATCCGCATCCGTTGGAGAAGATGTTCGGACAGAGCGCGAAGAGCAATAACAGAGTGCAAAGGTTGTTGTTATTCGAACAGCAGTTACAGTCGTTATCTCTCAGCGAGTCCTGACAGTTGCACGTTGAATTGCATCCACACGACGAAGCGAGTAAGATAAGTGTTAATAAGCTACAAAAGTTGTTGTTCATAATTACTCCTTTCCGACAAGATTTAACTATAGTTCACATTATGCGACGAAATTCGACAATGTTACTGCTTGTAAAAAAATTTATTATATATTATCATTAATCGAGAGGTGCGCTATGGTAATTGACGGCTTGAACGACGGATTTTTGGATGTTAAAGTATTGAAGAGGATAGAAGAACTCCTGCCCGAAGAAAACATATTGCGCGGGATAGCGGGATTCTATTCCATATTTTCCGACAGCACGAGGATCAAGATAATTTCCGCGCTTTCCATTAACGAGATGTGCGTAGGCGATATAGCGTCGCTCCTCGAGATCAATCAGAGCACAGTATCGCATCAGTTGAAGCTACTAAAAAATCTCGGCATAGTCGACTATCGCAGAGAGGGGAAGCTGGTATTCTATTTCGTCAAAAGTTTCTTGATAGACGAAGTAATGTCGCTCGGTCTCGAACATCTGAGAAGCGCGGTATCTTTTAATATCTGACAGCCGCGATATTAGGTGTAATGTTATTTATATTATCGAATATCGAAAGAAGTCGCTTGATGATAACGAATTTATCGGAAGCGATTTTTTATTTATCGGCGAATGCGTCTTGAATTTGATATTATATCGTCTTTATTTATAGTTACTTTTCAAAATATATCTTTTATCTTTGTTACTTTACGTTTTAATACGCCGCTCGATAGCGCGATCGTATATAAGAGCGACTTATACGGGCGATAATTAAGTTTTTTCGTGAATTTGTTTCATCGTATTGACAACGTTCGGCATATATGATAATGTATATATATAGCTAGAGCCGTTTCGGTAGCGGGCGGCGGCTTGAGATCAGTTTAGATTAGAATAGAGTAGAGGAGACTAGGCATTATGAAGATAATTCTGAAGTTTTACACTTGGTCATACTCTGTATGACCTTTTTTGTTAGTTTTTTGAAGGCAGTAAAGGCTAGTCCGAGTCACGATCGGGCGATAAGGTATAAGCGTAAACGGCTGTAAAAACCGCTAAGAATATGCGTAATTAATACAAAACGTTACTATATGTATATGCGTTTATGACCTAATATAAAATTTACGAATAATATAGGAGATGATCATTATGGAAAAGAAAATACCGCACAAAATATATATCAGCGAAAGCGAGATGCCTAAGGCATGGTTCAATATCAAGGCTTGCATGAAGGAACAGCACGAGCCTTTCATTAATCCAAAGACGATGAAGCCATGCACCGAAGACGATCTCAGACCCGTTTTTTGCGACGAGGTAATAAAGCAGGAACTCAATACGACCGACGAACTCATTCCGATACCCCAAGGTATACAGGATCTCTATCATATGTACCGTCCGTCGCCCCTTTGCAGAGCGTATTTCCTCGAGAAAGCTTTGGGTACTCCCGCGAAGATATATTACAAATTCGAAGGAAACAATACATCCGGTTCGCATAAGCTCAATTCGGCAATGGCACAGGTATATTACGCTAAAGAGCAGGGCATAACTTCGCTCACGACCGAGACGGGCGCGGGACAGTGGGGCACGGCGCTCTCTATGGCGTGCGCGTTTTGCGGTATAGACCTTAAGGTGTATATGGTCAAGGTTTCGTCCGAGCAAAAACCGCACAGAAAGGAAGTAATAAGAACGTACGGCGCGGAAGTTATACCTTCGCCGTCGAATACGACTAAGGTAGGTCGCAGTATTCTCGAAAAGATGCCGAATACGGGCGGTTCGCTCGGTTGCGCTATCTCGGAAGCGGTCGAAGTCGCTCTCGAGACTGAGAACTGCAGATACGTTCTCGGAAGCGTTCTCGATCACGTCCTTTTGCACCAGACGGTGATAGGACTCGAGAGCAAGACCGCGCTCGAAAAATACGGAGAGACTCCCGATATAGTCATCGGCTGTTGCGGAGGCGGGTCTAACTTCGGCGGACTCATCGCTCCGTTCATGGCGGATAAGATAAAGGGTAAGGCGAAAACGACGTTCATAGGCGTAGAGCCTGCGTCCTGTCCGTCGCTGACAAGAGGAAAGTACGCGTACGATTTCTGCGATACGGGAAAGATGACTCCTCTTGCCAAGATGTATACGCTCGGTAGCGGATTTATGCCGTCGCCCAATCATTCGGGCGGTCTCAGATACCACGGAATGAGTCCGATAATATCGAAGCTATATCACGACGGTTATATGGAAGCGAGAACCGTTGAGCAGTCGAAGGTATTCGAGGCGGCTGAGATATTCGCAAGAACGGAAGGCATCCTGCCCGCTCCCGAGTCGTCGCACGCTATAAGGGCGACTATCGACGAGGCGCTCAAGTGCAAGGAGAGCGGCGAAGCGAAGACCATACTCTTCGGGCTTACGGGTACGGGTTATTTCGATATGAGCGCTTATAAGAACTTTAACGACGGAAATATGAGCGACTACATACCGACGGACGAGGACCTCGAAGAGGGCTTTAAGACTCTTCCGAAAGTCGAGTAAATAGCGTTTGCTTAAATGTTAATAAAGAACTTCTTTTGCCGAGAGGAGAAAGAAGTTCTTTTATTTATATCATTATCTTTATAAAGCATATAGAAAAGCGTATATAAAAAGGCTTGTTTTCATATATTCAGAAGTTATCGAAAGATTGATGCAAGTAAAAATATCGGTTCATATAAAAGTATTTTTGCGATAATGTTTTATCAAAGCAAATTATTTGGACACGATTTGAAATATTCGCTCGCGTTATTTTTACATAAGGATATAAAAACTCCCGCCGATTTTAATAGGCGGGAGTAATTTATTGCGTTTGAAAAATTTAATTATCAGCGCTCATCACAGCACTTTCGAAAGGAACGTTTTGAGACGCTCGTTTTTGGGATCGTCGAAAACCTCGGCAGGAGCGCCTTGCTCGACTATCTGTCCTTCGTTCATAAACATTACTCTTGTCGCAACTTCGCGGGCAAATCCCATCTCGTGAGTGACTATGACCATTGTCATACCGCTGTCGGCAAGCGTCTTGATGAGATCGAGGACCTCTCCGACCATTTCCGGATCCAGCGCGCTCGTCGGCTCATCGAACAGCATAACGTCGGGATTCATAGCAAGCGCTCGTATTATCGCTATACGCTGCTTCTGTCCGCCGGATAGCGTAGCAGGGTATACCGAAGCCTTTTCGCTCAGTCCTATCCTTTCGAGTAGCTCCAAAGCCTGACTTTCTATCTCCGTAGATCTTTTGGCTCTGTATTCCTTTACGGTGAGCGAGTCTATCTTTATGTTTTTGAGTTCGAGTTTTATTTCCGCTTTTCTCTCTTCGGTAGCGGAGTCCATTTCCGATCTCAACGCTTGCTTCTTTGACTCGACTATATTTCTTATCTCTTTGCCGAGCAGCTGTTTCGGAGCGAGAGTGATGTTGTCGAGTACCGTCTTGTGCGGAAAAAGGTTGAAATGCTGGAATACCATTCCCATCTTCTGCCTTACGGCGTTGATGTCCGTCTTGACTCCCGGGTCAGGTATCGCTTCGATACGCGTTATCTCTTCGGCTTTCGCGTTGTCGATCTCGCCTAGTATCTCGGCTCTTTTTGCCTCGTCCTTTTCTTTACGGAGTTTCTTTTTAAGCGATCTTATAACGGCTTTAGTGTCCTTTTTGATGTCGTACTTCGCCTGTTTGGGGTCGTTATTGACCAAAGTGCCTTCGAACCATATTTCTCCGTCGGTGGGAGTCTCCAAAAGATTAAGACATCTCAGGAAGGTTGATTTGCCCGAGCCGGAAGGTCCGATGATTGCGACTTTTTCGCCTTTTTCTATATTTTCGTTGATATTGCGGAGTACTTTCAGCTCTCCGAAGCTCTTTGAAAGATTTTTAACGGTTATCACTTCTTCTAAGCCTCCTTTCAAGTACTGCTATGAGTTTTGTCAGCGTATAGATTATCACGAAATACACGAGTCCGAGCAGGAAGTAGCCTGCAGCGTAAAAATAGTTCCAACCCATTATTATCTGTATAGCTTTCGTCAAGTCTATGACGGTGATGAATCCTACGATGGACGTCTCCTTTAGGAGCGCTATGAATTCGTTGGCAAGGTTAGGTATCGCGTTCTTTACGCCTTGCGGGAGAATTATCTTGAACATCGTTTCGGCATAGTTGAGTCCGAGAGAACGTCCTGCTTCGAGCTGACCTTTATCGATCGAAAGGATGCCGCCGCGCATTATCTCCGATACGTACGCGCCGCTGTTTAGTCCGAATACGATTATCGCTACGGTGAGCGCCGGCACGTTCATAGGTTTGAATATCGCGTAATATATGAAGAGCAACTGCACAACGACCGGCGTTCCTCTGAATATCGCGATGTATACGTTGTCTATGACCTCTACGGCTTTGAGAAAGTAGGAGGTGCTTTTCTTCGGTATCAGTTTGATAGTCGCGATAAGACAACCTATGGCAAGACCGATAATAAATGCGAAAACAGCAATAAGAAGGGTGTTTCCCAACCCTTCCAGTATTGCTTTATATTCGGCAGAAATAATCGTCCACATTCTTTGAAAGAAATTGTCAAACATTTATTTTCTCCTTAAAGATATCAAGATAACCTTCGCCGCGTAGGGCGAAATACGCTCGCCGTTTTACTCAGCCTGTTCGATCGAGCTCTTGTACTCTTCGTATATTTCGTCGAAGGTACCGTCCTTTTTGATTTTCTTAAGAGCGGCGTTGACCTTATCAGCCATAGCTTTGTCGCCTTTCTTTACGGCGATGCCGTAGTAGTCGTCGGCAAGATTGATATCGATTATTTTATATTTACCCTTATTGACGTCCTCGCTGATGGTAGCCGCCGCAGTGATGTTGTCTGCAAGAGCGCAGTCGGTTACTTTAGTCATAGTAGATATAGCGAGTCCGATAGTGTCGGATACTTTTACTGCGCCTGCGGGAATTCCGATATTCGGGAAGCCCATAGAACCTGTCGCGAGAGCGTGACCTATCTGTCCCTTAGCTACGAAAATGTTGGACTTAGCTTTAAGAACGTTGATAACGTCTTCCTTGGTCTTGCAATCGTCGAAAGAGGTATCGCCCTTAGTCGTAACTACGACCTGATAAGCGGACGTGAGATACGGATCGGAGAAGTCTACCGATTCGAGTCTGTCGGGAGTGATATCCATACCCGCGATAGCGACGGTATTAGCGTAACTGCTGGACTGGATGCTCGGTATTATAGCGTCGAAATCAACGTGGTGTATCTCGACTTTGAGACCCATCTCTTTGCCTATCGCTTTGATAAGATCCATATCGAATCCCTTGTATTCGCCCTTTTCCATGTATTCGAAGGGAGGGAACTCCGCGTTCGTATATACGTGGAGAGTATCGGGATCGGATTTGTCGCAAGCCGTTAAACCGACGACGAGAGCGAGCGTCATTGCCACTACGAGTATTATTGAAAATACTTTAATAAATTTTTTCATTTTTATACCTCTTAAAATTAGTTTTTACCTCTGTATTTTGAAATCGTTTCAAAATACGTTATCATTTTATCACAACGAGTGCGCTATGGCAAGCGTTTATATTGATAATTTGCATAAAATATAAAATTTTTTGAATATTTTTACATTAAAACGCATAATTATTAGCAAAATGTATGAAATACTGCATAAATATTGAATAATCTATGCTTTACTGCATATTTTTATGTATATGATATAAGTTTTATCAACGTTCGCGGTTTCGACAAAATTCAACACGCTCTATCGTTAATTGTTTTTTTCAGCTATTTACTTTTGTTTATCCGTTTGATATAATAAAAATACGGTAAATTTTTCCTAAAACATAAGCGGCTGACGTTTTGGAGACTACTCGCATAAGCGGCGTTTTGAATAGGAAAGAAGTAACGTTGATTTTACGGCTGCGGCTAAGCGGTATTTTCGAAACAGACCTCGAAGCTACTAAAAAGGCGTTGCCGAGGTCTAAAAAAGAGAGGCAGTATGATAACGAAAGAAGGTAAAAGGTCGATAGTTATACATTCCGTGATATTCGCGGCGTGGGTCGGACTGGTCGTTTTCGCGTCGTTTAGGGATCTCGAAATAAGCAGGGTTCTTTCGAACGGCGACAGTTTTTTGGGCGCTTTGATAGCTAAAGTCGCGGAATGGCCGGCATATTCTATTTTGCCGCTTTCGAGCGTCGTTCTTTTCTATAACGGAGACCTTACTAAAAATAAACGCGCGAACGCGACGATAAAGGCTATATTCGCGCTCGTCAATTACGGCGGCTGGACGCTTTGGTTCATAGCGTCTGAAAAACTCGTCGAAGTACCGCACGAGATAGGATTTTCGCTCGTTTATGCGGCTATGTTCTCGGCGGCAAGCCTTTATTTCGGAAAGTTCGTAAATAAAGACGTTATGAAAAAACTCTTTAAGTTCGCGATATTCGCGCTCATAGTACTTGCGGCGACGCAGCTAGTCATAACGCTCATCAAAAACGGCTGGTCGAGAGCGAGATACAGAGATATGTTAAAGTATGATTCTTTCGAGATGTTTACGCCGTGGTATAAACCGAACGGATTTCGAAAAATAGATGGATACAGACTCACGTCTTTTCCGTCGGGGCATACCAACAGCGCGACGAATCTTTTTATTCTTACCGCTCTCTGCTATATATTCCCGAGTTGGAAGAAGAGAAAGACGCTCGTATATATTTTGATCGGCGCTTTCGTGGCGTTGACTATGGTATATCGCGTCGTATATAACGCGCACTTTCTCAGCGATACTCTTTGGGGAGCATTCATTTCTTACGTTATTTTTTACATCGCGAAACGAATAACGTTCAAGGGCGGAAAGTATACTTTTGAAGAGAGGACTAAGGAGAGCGAAGGAAGTACGGAAGGAGAAAAGATCGCCGAGTAAAAAAACGCATTCATGACACGATCGGATAGTAGTATTTTCGAACGGCATTGATAACGTATTCTTATTTCGGAATAAAATATATAACGAATTAACTGCGTCCCTTGATACAAGGCGGCGATAAGGAGATATAGATGACAAAATCAAGGATAACGATCCTCACTGTATTCGCAGTCGTTTCCGCGGCGCTTCTCGCAGTCGGCGGCGTATTCGATCTTGCCGTGAGCCGAGAGTTTTTTTGCGGCAGCGACCATATACTTGCGTTGATAGGAGCGTTTTTCGGAAAACTTCCCGCGTATCTGCTTCTCGCGACGTCTTTTTTCATATTGCTAGCGTACGTGCGAAATAATATGGAGAAGTATAATAAAGCGTGGGCGATAGTCTTGATGATAGGATATTCGCTGTTTATAGCGGCGGCGTTCGTTCTCAGCGTTTACAGCGCGCTTGAAGATATAACGTCGAAGGCAAAATACATAGCTCTTGCGATAGGACTGTTGCTCTCTATAGGCGCGATCGTGTTAGCCATGAGATTTACCGGCAACAGAATGGAGGAGCTCAAGAAGTGGGCAGTTCTTACGGTGATAGCGGTCGTCGCGATCATCGTATTGACTACCGTTATCAAATATATATGGGGAAGACAGAGATATATCTACGTTATAGGAGAGAAGGCGTTATTTACTCCGTGGTATAAGCCGAACGGTCTTACGGGCGGAACTTCTTTCCCGTCGGGGCATACCGCGCTTTTCGGAACTATATATATGCTCATACCTTTGATGGGAGTTCTCGGATATAAAGGGGAGATATTCAGCTATATCCTCATAGCGCTGACTAACGCGCTGATAGGCGTTTTCAGAATAATAGGAGGATATCATTATCTTTCGGACGTAGTATTCTCGATGTTGCTATCATTCGCAGTATGCTTTATAGTAACGCGAGTAGGGTACGACAAAGATTATTCCAACGGAACGCTCAAGGAGAGGAACGTATTCCGCAAGATATAATTAGCCCGTAAAGTATATTGACATAAATAATTATTAATGCTAAAATTATACGAAAGAGTATAACGAGCCGACTGCAAAAGGCGGCTTTCAAGGTGTAGGAATCAATGAATAAAAATATCGGTTACGATACGTCGATGCTTGCCTATCTTAAAGAATGCAGAAAGGATACGGGAAACAGAGACGTATGGAGCTTCCTTGGGAAGCGTATGAGGAGAGACGGTCTGTACGGAGATATAGATACGCTCTCTCGTTTTCTAAAAAGTACGGGGGTGAAGAAGGGAGAAAGCGTCGCTATATGTCTTCCGAATATCCCTAACGCTATAGTCGCCGTCTATGCCGCGAATCAGATAGGAGCGATAAGCAACGTAGTGCATCCGCTCGTTCCGCCCGAAGGACTCAAAAGTATTCTCAAAGAAGTCGGATCGAAAGTATTGTTTATATTCGATCTTTTCTACGAAAAGCACAAGAGGATCATCGAGGAGCTCGGCGTTATCGCGGTAGTGTGTTCGGTAAAGGATTACGCCGGCTCGATAAAGAGCGCTCTCTTAGGCGTCGCGACTCGCTCTAAGACGAAGAATATAAAATACTCGCCTAGTCTTATCGAATATAAATCTGCGATGAAGATAGGCAAGGACGCTGAGGATATTATCGACGGCGGACGGGGCGAAGATATAGCTGTATATCTTCACAGCGGAGGAACTACCGGTTCGCCTAAGACCGTAATGCTTTCGAACAGAGCGCTCAACGCGCTCGCCGATACGACGAAGGCTATTCTGGGCGGCGAAGTGACCGAGGAAGATTCGATGCTGATGGCGATACCGCTTTTTCACGGTTTCGGATTGGGAGTGTGTATGCATACCACTCTTGCGGCGAGCGGAAGGATGGTGATGATGCCTGCGTTCAATGCGAAGTCGGCGTGCAAACTTCTCAAAAAAGAAAAGATATCTTTTATATCGGGCGTTCCGACCATGTATGAAAAAATGATGGCGGAAAAGCTCTTTGACGGCGAGCATCTCAAATATCTAAAGCAGTGCTATTGCGGAGGGGACAAGCTGCCGGAGACCACGAAGGCGAAGTTCGACGCAATTTTGGAAAAGGCAGGCAATCCCATAACGCTCAGCGAAGGCTACGGACTTACGGAGGTCGTTTCGGTATGCGCCGTCAATACGGATTCTTCACGCGCAAGGTCCGTCGGTAAAGGTCTTAGCGGAGTAAAGTTCAAGATAGTGTCGGAAAGCGGAGAAGAGACGGATAACGGAGAGGTCGGCGAGATATTAATATCCACTCAAGCGCGTATGAGCGGATATTTGAACGATCCCGAGGCGACAGCAGAGGCAATGGTAACTGACGAGAGCGGGGAGGTATGGATACGTACGGGCGATCTCGGCTATATGGATAGCGACGGATATCTGTATTTTAAGGACAGAAAGAAGAGACTCGTCAAAATATCGGGAGTCAACGTATTCCCGAAAGAGATAGAGGAGCTTGTCGAAGCGATGCCAGAGGTGCGGTTTGCGGCGGCTCTTGAAGTGAAGATCAATCAAAAAAGCGCGATAAAACTTCTTGTAGTCATGAATAAAGGATACAATTTTTCTCCTCTTATCGAAGAGAGCATACTAAGAAGAATATCGCAGAATCTTATGAAGTATTCAACGCCGAGGATCATCGAGGCGAGAGAGAGTCTGCCGCTTACCGAAATAGGCAAGGTAGACTATAAAAAATTAGCAATAGAAGAAGAAATCAAGTGAGGTATATGTATGGACATTTTTAATACTTTATCGGAAGAATTCAATCTGAAAGAAGAATACGTTTCAAATATAGTGAAGCTCATTGACGAAGGCTCGACTATACCTTTTATAGCGCGTTATAGGAAAGAGATGCACGGCTCTACCGACGATCAGGTTTTGAGAGAATTTGCCGATAGGCTCAAGTATTTGAGAAATCTCGAGGAGAGAAAGAGCGAAGTAAAGAACTCTATCGTGTCTCAGGAAAAGTGGACCGACGAAATAGGCGTCATGCTCGAGAACGCTAAGACGATGACGGAGGTCGAGGATATTTACCGTCCGTTCAAGAAGAAGAGAAAGACGAGAGCTATGGCGGCTATCGAGAAGGGTCTCGGAGAGCTTGCCGATATCATCATGTCGGAGAAGATCAAGAAGGGAAGCGTCGAAGAGATAGCTCAACCTTTCGTCAGTGAAGAGAAGGGCGTTAATAACGTCGGCGAAGCGATAAGCGGCGCTAGCGACATCATTGCAGAGAGGATATCGGACGACGCGGAACTGAGGAAGGTCCTTCGCGGACTACTCTTTAATAAGGGCGTTATCGTGACCAAACTCGACGATACGAACGAAAAGGCGTTCACCTACGAAATGTATAAGGAATATTCCGAAAGGATCGCGTCTATCCCGAGTCACAGGATATTGGCGGTCAACAGAGGAGAGAAAGAGGAGTGTCTCAAAGTTTCGCTGAGCATAGAGAGCGAACTTGCGATAAGCGAGATATCTTCGAAATACATACACGGCGACAGCGTGGGAAAAGAGGTCATAGCTTCGGCTATCGAGGACGGCTACGCGAGACTCATTTTCCCGTCTATCGAAAGAGAGGTAAGGGGCGAGCTTACCGATAAAGCCAACGAGCAGGCGATAAAGATGTTCGAGGTGAATCTCGAGCCGCTTCTCATGCAGCCTCCGCTCAAAGGAAAGACTATACTGGGACTCGACCCTGCTTACAGGACGGGTTGTAAACTCGCGCTCATAGACAAGAACGGCGACGTCGTTACGACTGGAGTGATCTTCCCGACTCCCCCGCAGAAAAAAGTGGAAGAGGCTAAGAGAGTGATCCTCGATATGATAGATAAATATAAGGTAGACGTCATTTCCATAGGTAACGGAACTGCGTCTAAAGAGAGCGAGATATTCGTCGTCGACGTTATAAAAGAGGCTTCGAGACCCGTGTCCTATATGGTGGTGAACGAAGCGGGCGCGTCTGTATACAGCGCGTCGAAACTCGGAGCGGAAGAGTTCCCCGAATTCGACGTATCCAAGAGAAGCGCGGTATCTATAGCGAGAAGATTGCAAGATCCGCTTGCCGAACTCATCAAGATAGACGTTAAGTCCATAGGCGTCGGACAATATCAGCACGATATGCCCGAAAAGCGACTTACCGAGGTTCTCGAGGGAGTAGTCGAGGACTGCGTCAACAAGGTCGGCGTCGATTTGACCACGGCTTCTTACAGTCTTCTTTCTCACGTTTCGGGACTCAATACGTCGATAGCGAAGAATATAATCAAATACAGACAGGCGAACGGAATAGATACCAAGACCGATCTTATGAGCGTTCCGAAGCTCGGCAATAAGACGTTCGAGCAGTGCGCGGGATTCCTAAGGATACCCGACGGCAATTCGGTATTCGACAATACCGGCATTCACCCCGAGAGCTATGCTGCGGCTGAAAAACTGCTGTCGCTCTTCAATTACGATAAATCCGACGTTGCGGACGGAAATCTCAAGGAGCTGAGAGAGAAAACGGTAGCTTACGGAATGGATAAGGCGGCTCTGGAGTGCGGAGTGGGAGCTCCTACTTTGAGCGACATAATAGACGAATTGATGAAGCCGGGACGCGATATAAGGGATTCGCTCCCCAAGCCGATATTAAGAGACGATCTTATGGATATCAAGGACCTTAAGGAAGGCATGGAGCTTACGGGTACGGTTCGTAACGTAATAGACTTCGGCGTTTTCGTAGATATAGGCGTTCATCAGGACGGACTCGTACATATTTCGGAAATCTCCGACGGATATATAAAGCATCCTTCGGAAGTTCTCAAGGTCGGCGAAACCGTCAAAGTCAAAGTTCTCGGAGTAGACGCCGCAAAGAACAGGATAAGCCTCACTATGAAGACGAGCGATAACGTCACGGGAATAAAGGTGTCGGGCGATACCAAAAAGAGTTTTGCAAAACGCGATAATAATAACAAGGACGGCAGGAGAGACGACAGGAACGACAGACGCGGCGGCAATAACCGCGACAGGAATAACCGTAACACAGGCGAAATGAGTCTTGACGCCATGCTCGCAAAGCTCAAGAATAAATATTCGAAGTAATGAGCGAAGTAAGTATAGAAAGACCTTTTAATTGGGCGGTCATAGGAAGCGGACGCATAGCCGATACCGTCATGAAAGAGTGCGTTAAGAGCGGAAGACATAAAGTCGTAAGCGTATATTCGCGTACGGTATCGAGAGCGGAGGCGTACGCCCGAAAGTTCGGCGCGACTGCGTACGGGAGTTTGGCAGAAGCCGCTCTCGCAAAGGGCGTAGAAGGCGTATATATCGCCACACCTCACTCGGCGCATTACGTGGAGATACTGGAGTGTATCGCTCTCGGCGTTCCCGTGTTGTCCGAAAAGGCGTTTACTATCAACTCGCGTCAAGTAGAGGAGATAATAAGACGCAAGGACGAAGCGAATATCTACGTCTCCGAAGCTATGTGGACGAGATACGATCCGATAACCAAGAGGATAAAGGATATAATAGTTTCGGGAAAGCTCGGTGAAATAAAGAGTTTCGAAGCGTCGTTCTGTTACTCGATGAATCTTGCGAATTTCCCGGAACGCGTCGTAAAACCCGAATACGGCGGCGGAGCGCTTCTCGACGTCGGAGTCTATCCTATATCGTACGCAGAGATGCTGTTCGGAATGCCGGAGAATATTTCCGCTTCTATGAAGATCAATAAGTACGGAGTTGACAAGTCGAACAAGGTCGTTATGCAGTACGGCGGCGGACTCAGATGCTCGGTCGCGTCTGCGATAGATCACTTTTCGACGTGCTCTATGACGGTTAAGGGAACGGAAGGAAAGATATTCGTTCCGCTCTTTTACCGACCTAAGACGGCGTTTTTGAATATAGGCGGAAAGAGGGAGATAATATCCTCGAGAGCCGGTTATATCCATCAGTTCGATAAGGTCGCGAGCGATATACGCGATGGGAAGACGGAGAGCGGCGAGATACCGCTTTGCGATTCGCTTAAAGTCATGACTATTCTCGACGCCGTAAGAGACGAATGTAACTTGCGCTATCCCGCCGGCATTGAGAGCGTTTAGTCAATAGTAAAATTACGTTTAGACGCGGACGTTAGTTCGCGTCTATCTTTATAAACAGTCGCGGGAAATGAATATCTTAAGAGTTTGCGTACTTTATACGAGTAACGGCATGTTACTGAAATTGGGAAAATATTTCAAAATAGGTATTGACACAAAGGCGACGGGATGTTAAAATAAAAAAAGGTTATTATTACGGAGGGTAACAACAATGTCTGAATTGGAATTCGATACGGTTTTCGACGGAGAAGATGCAATAAGAACGGAAGAAGATTCAAAGCGTAAAGAAAGATCTAGCAGAGTCGACGCGTTCATTATGGCTAATAACAAGCATTTCCCCGAAAATTCTTTATCTATGGTCAGGGAAAAACTTATGAACATCAGCGACGATAAGTTCAATACTATCATGTGCACTCGTTTTAAGGATACGACGATAAGCCTAGTGCTCTCTATTCTTACGGGTTCTTACGGTATCGACAGATTTTATCTCGGTCAGGTAGGGCTCGGCGTGGCGAAACTCCTCACTCTCGGCGGTTGCGGTATCTGGGCTATCGTGGATTGGTTCCTCATCATGGGTAAGACGAGAGACATCAATCTCGAGACGTTGAACGCTATCTGTGGATAATTTCAAAAAGAAGAAACTGATATTTTTGCATATCGGAGCGATAGCTTTGCTGTCGCTCTTTTTTGCGTTATTTTATTTCGGTATAGTAAAATGTCCGTTCAGGTATATTTTCGGTATCCCGTGTCCGACGTGCAATATGACGCGCGCGGTCGCCAAACTTCTCGTTTTTGATTTTAGGGGATACTTCGAACTTAACGTCATGGCTCTTCCGACGGGAATAGCCGCGCTTTCCATGATCCATTCCGATGCGGCGAAGGGACGCGCTAAAGTTATTCTCATATGCTGTTCTCTTATAGTTCTTCTGGCGAATCTTATATACTATATCGTTCGATTGGCTATAGGCGCTATTTGATTTGAGTTTATGCGGATAGTAGATAAAAAGAGAAGATTATCTCGGAGACAATATTCGGACAGCTGCGTTCGTGAATTATTATTTATATGATAGCGCGTATTTTTTGATAATGCTGGAAATAAAAGGCAAAGTATGATATAATTATCGTTAGTCGGTACGTTGACGTACGGACTAAGTAGACTCTAGTCTTATACGGCGTCTTTTTTCGTATGATATCGAAACGCGCTGTGAGCGAATATCGTACTAGGCTCTTAAATATATATTTATTAATGTCAAACAATTTATCGGACGTAATTATAAACGTTTGATAATCGGAGAGAATATGAAAGATATCATAATACTCGGAAGTACGGGCTCTATAGGAAAGCAGACGCTGAACGTCGTAAGACGTTATCCCGAAAGATTCAACGTGATAGGTCTGTCCTGCGAAAAAAATATAGACCTTCTCGAAGAGCAGATAAGGGAATTTCATCCGAAATACGCCGCCGTATTCGACGAAAAGAGCGGCGCGGAGCTAAAAAAGAGAATAGGGAATAAAGGGACGGATATTATATTCGGTAAGGACGCTCCCGCGTATCTTGCGGGCGTTGACGAGGGCGAACTTGCGGTTTCGGCGCAGGTCGGGATAAGCGGGCTTTTACCGACCGTCGAGGCGATAAAAAAAGGCAAGAGCATAGCTCTCGCAAATAAAGAGACGCTTGTTACGGGCGGCGAGTACGTTATGGATCTTGCAAGAGAAAAGGGCATCGATATATATCCTGTCGACAGCGAACACTCTGCGATATGGCAGGCTCTTCATTTTAAGAAAGCGGACGGCAGCGTCAGAAAACTCATACTCACGGCGTCGGGCGGAGCGTTCAGAGACACTCCTTACGAACAGCTTGAATACGTCACGGCAAAGGACGCTCTTAGTCACCCGACGTGGAATATGGGCGCGAAGGTCACGGTAGACAGCGCTACGATGATGAATAAAGGTCTCGAAGTAATAGAAGCTATGAGACTTTTCGATATGCCGGAGAACAGGATAGACGTAGTCATACATAAAGAGAGCGTTATTCATTCGATGGTCGAATATAACGATAATTCTATTATTGCGGAGATGAGTTTGCCGTCTATGGAGATACCTATAGCTCTCGCATTGACTTATCCCGAGAGAGTCGAGTCGGCTGTGGATCCGATAGATTTCGCGGCGCTCTCGTCGCTAACTTTTTCCGCTCCCGATATGCGTAAGTTCAGATGTCTCGCTTTGGCGAGAGAGGTCGCGAGAGCAGGAGGACTTTCAGGAGTCGTTCTCAACGGCGCGAATGAAGTTCTCGTCGGATTTTTCCTCGACGGAATAATAAAATACCTTGACATACCATATTATATTGAGAGAACACTCGAGAACTTTAAGTGGGACGGAGAAGTTACGCCCGAGAGTATTCTCGACACTGACAAAAGAGTAAGAGAATATGTGAAGAGCGTTGTTTCGAGGTGATTTATGGAGACATTTTTGAACATTTTGACTTACGTAGGCTATATCGTAGTGGCTTTACTTTGTCTTATGTTTATGATAGTCATACACGAGAGCGGGCACTATGCTACGGGCAAACTGCTTGGATTTAAGATAAACGAGTTTTCGATAGGTTTCGGACCTGCGATATTCAAACGGAAGAATAAAAAGACGGGCGAACTTTTTGCAGTAAGGTGTATTCCGCTCGGCGGATATTGCGCGTTCGACGGAGAGGAAGACGCAGAAGAAAAGCCGAAAGAAGGTTCTTTTAACGCTATGGCTCCGTGGAAGAGAATAATAGTATTCTTTGCGGGAGCGTTCTTTAACTTCGTTTCCGCTATCATCATAATCAGTCTTTTCTTTATGATATACGGCGACTTTATGCCGAAGGTAACGCAAGTATACGAGCTTGCAGGAGTCGAACAGGTTCTTCAGGAGGGAGACGAGATAATCGCCGTTAACGGCAGATCTCTATATAATCTCCTCAATGCCAACGACGTCGTAGAGAAACTTCAAGCGTCCGGCGACAGCGCTACGCTTACCGTTATACGCGACGGTAAGGAGATGGAAATAACGGCGCATAGAGGAAATTATACCCCTTGCGATAAGGACGGCAATCCCAGCCGAGACGAAGAGGGTAATATAATAGTCAAGAGCGGATACGGTATAGGCATAGGCGAGTTCGTACGGTACAAGTTCGGTTTTTTCGAGTCAATAGGAAGGGCATTCGTATTTAGCTTCAAGGTCGTAGGAACGCTGTTTTCAACGATCGGAAAACTCTTTACGGGAGCGCTTGCGGTAAAAGGCAGTCTCGGCGGACCGATAAGCACGATAACGGCGATAGCGACTGTGACAAGAGCTGGGTTCGACGCGGTAATGTACGTCATATGCGTACTTTCCGCGACGCTTGCGATAACTAATTTGCTTCCGCTTCCGGCTCTCGACGGCTCGAAGATCGTGTTCACTCTCATAGAATGGATAAGGAAAAAGCCGCTTAACAGAAAGGTGGAGAATATCATCCATACCGTAGGACTCATAGCGCTGTTTTCTCTTACTATACTGCTGGATATCATAAATCTGATATAGAAAGTTATCAGCTATATATTCGATTCTCTTTGGATCGGAGTCTGGATATGCGTTCCGCGCGTGATAAGATCCCGCTCTGATATGAAGGCATGAGAGTAAAGCGAAACGTTGAGGATATGATACGCCGAACGTAACGGGATGACGGCAAATATACTTTAGGATAATGCTCTTTGGAGGTAATCATGACGAAAGAAGTTAAGATAGGAAATATCGCGATCGGAGGAGGAAACGCCGTAGCGATACAGTCTATGACTAACACTAAGACTACCGATATAGACGGCACGCTCGAGCAGATAACAAGGCTCGAGAAAGCCGGCTGCGATATAGTAAGATGTTCCGTTCCCGACAAAGCCAGCGCTGAAGCGCTGAGGGCGATAGTTCAAGGAGCGCGCATACCGGTAGTCGCAGATATACATTTCGACGCCGATCTCGCAGTAATGGCGGCGGAGAGCGGCGCGAGCAAAATAAGGATAAATCCGGGGAATATAGGCAGTCACGAAAAGGTGAAATATCTTGCCGACTTTTTAAGAGAGCGGAAAATACCGATAAGAATAGGAGTCAACGGCGGTTCTCTAGATAAAAAATACGAAGGACACGCTTCGCTTGCCGAGGCGATGGCTAAAAGCGCGATGGAGCACGTTAGGCTGCTCGAAGAGGTGAATTTCACCGATATAGTCATATCGGTGAAGTCGTCGGACGTTAAGACTACCGTCGACGCGTACAGGCTGCTTTCGTCAACGTGCGAATATCCGCTCCATTTGGGAGTTACGGAGGCGGGCATATACGAAAAGGGCATAGTGAAGTCCGCTATAGGTATAGGTTCGCTTCTTCTCGACGGGATCGGTGATACGATAAGGGTGTCGCTGACGGACGATCCCGTCAAGGAAGTCTACGCCGCGAGAAATATTCTCGAGTGCGCGGGACTGACGAGAGATTACGTCGAAGTAGTAGCTTGTCCCACTTGCGCGAGAACCAATATCGAAGTCGAAAAGATAGCGAGAGCCGTAACGGAGATGACTAAAGACGTCAGGAAGCCGCTCAAGGTTGCGGTAATGGGGTGCGTTGTCAACGGTATAGGAGAATCGAAGGACGCCGATATGGGAGTAGCCGGGGGAAAAGGAAAGTCCGCGCTGTTCAAAAAGGGCGAAATAGTAGCGAGCGTTCCCAACGACGAAATTTTGACAAGGCTCAAGAAGATGATAGAAGAGGAACTTGAAGATGACGATACTCGAACTCATTAATGACAGATACGATAACAGATATTCCTTCCTCCGCGTCAATAAGGTCGAGATAGACACCGCAGACGGCAGGTGCGAAGTAATACTTTTATATCCATACGAGAAAGAAAAAGAGTTCACGCAAGACGACAGAGCCGAGATAACTAAGTGGATAAAACATATGCTTCCGGATAAGTTGAACGTCGAAGTAGCGTTCAAAAAGAGTTACGTCGACGAAAGCGTTCTCGAGAGGTGCATATTCGACTTTTTCAAAAAGAAACTGCCGATAGTAGGCGGACAGATATCAAAGAGCGACGTTAAGACGGCGGTGACGGAAGAGTTCCTGTCGGTCGAGATAGCGGTAGGACCTAAGTTCTACGAGTACGTGGAGAAGGAAGAGCGGCTTCACGAGACGCTCAAGAATTATCTCGATCATCAGTTCTCAAAAGAAGCCCGCATAAAGCTCGTCAGAAAGGAAGAGGACGGCGAATTCAACTTCGACGTCGGCGAAGAGCGAATGGTAGAGTTCAGACAGCGTCTTATAGATTTCAAGGAAAGAGAGAGAGGCAATATAATAGGAAAGGGTATAAGCGGACAAGCTATGTTCATATCCGACGTCAAAGCTCCGTCAGTCGACGTAACGCTGTGCGGAAGGATAGAATCGTTCACGAGAAGAATTGCAAAATCGGGCTACATATACTATACTTTTGTTATAAACGATACTACGGGCAGGATTAACGCAAAGTACTTTACGAGAAGTAAGGACAGAGGCGCTCTCGACGGACTGACGGACGGAGAGGAGATAGTCGTTCAAGGTAACGTCGATAACGATTCTTTCATCAAAGACATAGCCGTTATGGTCAGAAGACTAAGTCTTGCGAGGATAGATTTCGAAGGTATAGTAGTCGAGAAGGAGAAGAACGTTATTCACGAGAAATATCAGAGAGTTTCTCCTAGGAATTACGTCGACGTCGAACAGCAGAATATGTTCACGGATAGCGAAAAGCCTTCGCAGTACGTCATGGGACGCGATTTCGTCGTATTCGACTTCGAGACCACGGGGCTCGATACCAGAAGCGATACTCCGATAGAGCTTGCCGCAGTGAAAGTAAGAGACGGCGTTATAATAGAGACCTTTTCGACGTTCGTCAATCCCATGAGGACTATTCCCGAGAAGGTGAAAGAACTCACTTCGATAGACGACGATATGGTGAAAGACGCTCCGAAGTGGGGAGAGGTCGTCGCCGACTTTTATAAGTTCACGAGAGGAGCGACGCTCGTCGCTCACAACATCTCTTACGATTACGCGATATTGCAGAACCGTTCGGAGGAGTTTGGCTACGACTTCGACAACGAGCTTGTCGATACGCTGAGACTGTGCGCGGAAAATCTTCACGCTCATAACAATAAGCTCGAGACGGTGTGCAAACACGTCGGCATAACCCTCGACGGAGCGCATAGGGCGATAAACGATACTATAGCTACGGCGAAACTCTTCCTTTATCTTGCGAAACGTTACTTATGATCTATACGCCCGAAAAAGCGGTAAATGCGATAAAGTCCGTCTTAAAAGCCGCTTGATAAAACAGAGTTTCATATAAATATAACGATAAAACTCAAATGGTAAAAGAAATAGTTGAGATTTTTCGAAAATATCGGTAAATTCCCGAAAAACGCTTGCATAACGTTATATATATATGGTATACTTTAATTCGGTAAATAGAGGTTGACTTCTGGGGACTGCGTTCGGCGGTCCCCAGTTGATTAATCGGAGTTTACGGGCGTCTTTAACGTCGCGTATCCATACGTAAGACGGGACGCGAAAAGGAGATAATATGAGCAAAGTCGTTGAGAGAGTAACGGAGCTTATCGCGCCGATAATAGAGGCGAACGGTATGGAACTTGTAGACGTCACGTACAAAAAAGAGTACGGAAATATGGCTCTTACAGTCTATATCGACAAAGATGAAGACGGAGGCGTGAGTCTTAACGATTGCGAACTCGTGCATAGAGCGATAGACGAACCTCTCGATGCGCTTGACCCGACTGACGGCGCCGCATATACGCTCAACGTATCTTCGCCGGGGCTTGACAGGCCGCTCAAGAGAGAAAAAGATTTTGTCAAGAACGTCGGCAAAAAGGTAGACGTGTCGCTATACAAGCCCAACGAAAACGTGAAAGATAAGAGATTCGAAGCCGTGCTCAAGGCTTTTGACGAAAAAAGCGTAACTGTAGAATACAACAGTAAGAATATAACACTTAACAAGGAAGATATTGCCGTAATAAAGCAGGCGATAGAATTTTAGGAGGACACAATGATTAACAAGGATTTCTTTGCAGCTCTTGAGGAATTGGAGAAGGAGAAGAAGATCGACAGACAGGTATTCTTGGAGTCTCTCGAAGCCGGACTCGTATCCGCGTACAAAAAGGAGACGGGCGAGCAGAGACCTATAGAGGTTAGACTCAACGATAATACTCACGCTATCAAAGTCTACGCATTAAGGACCGTAGTCGAGGACGTTTACGACGCGGAGAAAGAAATATCCATTGAAGAGGCTAAGGAGTATAAGCAGTCTTATAAAGTGGGAGATACTTTCTACGAGGACATCACTCCGAAGAATTTTTCGAGAATAGCGGCGCAGACGGCAAAGCAGGTCATAATGCAGAGACTCAACGACGCCAATAAGGAACGCGTTATGAGCGAGATGAACGAAAAATCCGACGAGATACTTCAGGCTATCGTGAGAAGAATAGACGGCGATACCGTTTACGTCGAGATGGTGGGCTCTCAGCTCGAGGGCGTGATGCTTCCCAACGATCAGGTGAAGGGCGAAAGATATAAGCTCGGCGATATGATAAAGGTATACATCAAGAACATCAAGTCGACGGCAAAGGGCGCGCAGGTCATGGTATCTAGGAGCGCGGCGGGTCTCGTCAAGAGACTCTTTGAGATGGAAGTGCCCGAGATAAGTTCAGGACTCGTTATCGTCAAGAACATCGTCCGCGACGCAGGTTACAGAACCAAGATGGCGGTCGCGAGCGAAATGGACAGAGTCGATCCCGTCGGCGCGTGCATAGGACAAAAGGGCGTGAGAATCAACGCTATCATCAACGAACTCGGCGGAGAAAAGGTGGATATAGTCGCATGGTCGGAGGACATCGGCACGTATATTTCGAAGGCTATGTCTCCCGCGGAGGTGCGTTACGTCAGACTCGACGAGGAGAATAAGTCGGCAAGAGTAGTCGTTCCCGACGAAAAGCTTTCGCTCGCAATAGGTAAGGGCGGACAGAACGTCAGACTCGCTGCTAAACTTACGGGTTGGAAGATAGACGTCAAGCCGCTTTCGGAAGTGAGAGAAGAGGTCAACGCTCAGATGGAGTTTTCGGGCGAAGACGAGGGCATAGATGAGTAATCAGACTGTTAAGACTAAAAAGATTCCTATGCGTATGTGCGTGGCGTGCAAGGAGATGAAGCCCAAACGCGAACTCATACGCATAGTTAAGGATAAAGAGGGAAACATTTCCCTCGATTTCACGGGCAAAGCCAACGGACGCGGCGCGTATATCTGCAACGATATAAAGTGTATAGAAAAATGCGTCAAGTCGAAGGCTCTCTCTAGGGCGTTCGAATCCGCCGTATCCGACGAAGTATACGGAAAAATACTTGAGGAATATGCAAAGAAGAAAGGTTGAGAGCTATATAGGATTTGCGGTGAAGTCGAAGAGCGTAGTCTACGGACTCGATAACGTTTTGACGTACCGTAAAAAGATGTATCTCATAGTGACGGACTCGACGCTCGGGGACGCTTCCAGGAGAAAACTCGACAACTATCTTGTTTCGCATACCGCGATGAAACTGGTAGTTCTTCAAGATTTTACGTTGGCGGAGACGCTGAAACGCGATAACTGCAAGATAATAGGCATAACTAACGAAAGTCTTGCCGGCGCGGTGCTCAGAGAGACTGAAAATAACGGATAACAACAATTTTATAGAGACATATTGCATTGGAGGTGCATACATTTGGCAAATACGGATAAAAAGAATGAGTATGATAAGATACAGGCGATCAATAATTTCGTAAAGGACGTAGCAAGTCCTCTTGCGAACAATATCAAGTCGCTGAAATCGAAACTCAACAGAATATCGGATAACCTTACTAAAAAAAGGAGCGAGCTCAAATCTCTAGAGAAGGCAGAGACGGTAAAGAAAGACGTTGCTTTGGAAAACGCCGAGGTAATATCAGACCCCGTCGAAACGAAAGAGCCTATCGTCGAGAGCGTTGCGGCGCGTCCCGAGGAAGTCGTATCCTCCAATGACGGCGGCGATGTCGTTATCAGCGCGAAAAAGGAGAACGCCGAGGTAGTGAAACCGATTGAGAAGCCTCGCGTCGAGACTCCGGAGAACGTAAGGAGAGAAGCTCCGAGAAACAGCGGAGAATACACTCGCGTTCAGGGAGACAGGAGGCCGCAGCAGAGAGGCGACGCTCCGAGAAATAACGGGTATACCGCTATGGGCGGCAATACGAGAGGCGATTTCCAGAGAGGAGACAGGAACGGTTTCGACAGAAGACCGCCTTATAACAATAACGCGAACGGTCAGGACAGACGCGGCGGAATGCAGCAGGGACGTCCTTTCAACCAAGGCGGAGCCAACGGCAACCGTCCGATGGGCGCGCGTCCTAATTTTAACGGAAATCAGCGTCCTAACGGCTCTTTCCAGCAAAAGCCTATGGGCGGAGGTTTCGGCGGAGCGAAGTTCGCGCCTATAGATCTTCCGAAAGATACTAAAAAGAAGAAAGTGAACAGCGACAAGCCGAATAAAGCCGTCGACGATTCGAAGAGGCTCAACAAAAAGACGATGATCCGTAAAGGATATATATCCGAGGATATCGACATCAACAGCGAGCTTGACGACAATGCGACCATAAGACATTTCAAGGTCAAGAAGACGAAGAAGCAGGAGTTCGTACAGCCGACGGCAATTATCGAACACGCTATCGTCAATACCAATCCCGTAGCTATCAAGACGCTCGGAGAAAAGATAGGTAAGACTGCGACCGAACTCGTAAAGAAGCTCTTTATACTCGGACAGATGTGCACGGTCAACGACAGCGTGGATTTCGAGACGGCGGAGCTCATTGCGGGAGAATACAACGTAACGCTGGAATTACAGCTCGATAAGACGGCTGAAGACAGGCTCAAGGATATCATGAGCGTCAGCGAAATGAGCGAAAATCTAGTGAAGCGTCCGCCTATCGTTACGATAATGGGTCACGTTGACCACGGTAAGACGTCGCTGCTCGACTATATCCGCAAGAGCCACGTCACTTCGGGAGAAGCGGGCGGCATCACTCAGCATATAGGCGCGTATACGATCAGCGTGAAAGGCGAGAAGATAACTTTCCTCGACACGCCGGGTCACGAAGCGTTCATCACGATGCGTAAAAGAGGAGCTATGGTAACGGACATCGCTATAATAGTCGTCGCGGCGGACGACGGAATAATGCCGCAGACGCAGGAGGCGATAAGTCACGCGAGAGAAGCGGGCGTGTCAATAATGGTAGCTATCAATAAGATAGATAAGCCGGAGGCAAACATCGAAAGAGTCAAGCAGGATCTTACGAACTACGGTCTTGTTCCCGAAGAGTGGGGCGGCGACGTCATAGTATGTCCCGTTTCTGCAAAGACGGGCGAGGGCGTCGATAACCTTCTTGAAAATATCACTCTTCTTGCCGAGGTCAAGGAGCTCAAAGCCGATCCTAAGGTTTCGGCGCAGGGTTCTATTCTCGAAGCGAGACTTGACAAAGGAACGGGTCCCGTCGCTACGGTTCTCGTGCAAAACGGTACGCTAAAGGTCAAAGACTTTGTCGTTGCCGGTACGGCTATCGGTACGGTAAGAGCGATGATAGACGATAAGAACAATTCGCTCAAGGAAGCGGGTCCGGCGGTCGCCGTATCTGTACTGGGCTTCAAGGAAGTTCCGAGCGCGGGAGATCAGCTCATAGTCGTTAAGGACGAGAAGCTCGCTAAGCAGGTCGCTTCCGAGAGAGCTAAGCAGGAACGCGAACAGATGCAGAAGATAAGTTCGAAGAAGAATCTCGAAGACATGTTTAAGAATATGGCGGAGGGCGAGAAGAAAGTTCTTCCGATAATCATAAAAGGCGACGTTCAGGGTTCGGTAGAGGCTGTCAAAGAGGCTCTTGAGAAACTTTCGAACGAGATGAGCGAAGACGGAGTTAAGATCACCTTCCCGCTCACTGCGGTAGGCGCCGTCAACGAGTCCGACGCTATGCTTGCCGAGACGGCTAACGCTATAATCATTGCGTTCAACGTTCGTCCCGATCCTAAGGCTAAGGCGTACGCCGAGAGAAATAAGATAGATATCAAATATTTCAGAGTAATATACGAGCTCATAGACACGATAAGGAAGGCTATGGATGGAATGCTCGAGCCGACTTTCGAAGAGAATATCATAGGACACGCGGAAGTTCGCGAGGTATTCAATATTACCGGCGTCGGCACTATTGCGGGAAGCTACGTTACCGACGGTAAGGTAATGCGTAACGCGAAGATCAGATTCTTAAGAGACAATATCGTCATATACGAAGGAAGCATATCGTCGCTCAAGAGAATGAAGGACGACGTGAAAGAGGTCGCTAAGGGATATGAATGCGGTATCGGACTCGAAGGTATAAGCGATATCAAGATAGGCGATACTATGGAAGCGTTCGTTATGGAGAAGGTCGAAAAGAAATGAGCAGAATAGAAAGAATAAACGCCGAAATGAAAAAGCAGTTGTCGAGTATCATTCCGAGCGAACTTAAAGATCCGCGTATCGAAGGACTTATCAGCATAATCAAGGTCGACGTTGACGAGGATCTAAAGACGATGAAGGTATATCTCAGCGTTCTCGGCGCAAACGGCAGAGAAAAAGAGGTTCTCAAAGGAATAAGCAGCGCTAAGGGATATATCAAGAATTCGCTCAAGAAAAAGGTGGATCTCAGAGCTTTGCCCGACCCCGTATTCATACTCGACGATTCTATAGAGTACGGAATTAAAATAAGTAAGATACTCAGCGATATTCACAAGAGCGAAGAGAGCAAGAGAGGAGACAATGAGTAATTACGCGGATTTTGCGAAGGCGAAGAGTTTGGTTGACAACGCCCGTCATATCGCAATAATATGTCATATAAGTCCGGACGGAGATACGCTCGGTTCGGGACTTGCATTATATAACTCACTAAAAATGTATGGCAAAATACCATACATTTTTTGTAACGGTGAGCCGAGCGACAGCTTAAAGGCTAGTTTGCCGCTGTCGGACAGGCTCAACAGCGTATCGAGAGACGCGTACGATCTCGCCATAGCGGTAGACGCGGCAGATCGCGAACGTCTAGGAACCTGCTGCGAAATATTCAGACGCTCTAAACGCACGCTCGTTATAGACCACCACGTTTCGAACAAGGGTTTTGCAAGCGTCAACGTTATAGTTCCGAGCGCGGCTGCAACGGCGGAGATAATGTACGAATTTTTGATGACGCTCGGATCCCGAGGCGAATATATAGACGATACTACCGCAAGGCTGCTCTATACCGCGATCGTGACCGACAGCGGCGCGTTTGCATTTTCAAGCGTTACCGATCACACGCACTTAGTCGCAAGCAAACTCATAAGCTACGACTTCGTAGCTTCGGATATAATATACGACGTTATGCGTAAAAAGTCCAAGAAAGCGTACGAGCTTTCGAGCCGAATTCTCGCCCGTACGAAGTTTTACGACAACGACAGGATAGGCGTCATATGTTTCAGAAAGGATGATTTCAAAGCTACGGATACGACTGCTAAGGACACCGAAGGAATAATCGTCAACGTTATCAACGTAGATAGCGTTATCGTTGCGATAGCTATATCGGAGATAGCGGAAAATTCGTATAAGATAAGTCTAAGAACTAAAGAGGGAGTAGACGCGTCGGAGATAGCGGCGTTCTTCGGAGGCGGAGGACACGCAAGAGCGGCGGGACTTCGTATCGACGGCTATTTCGAGGACGTCGTAGAAAAGATAGTCAATCGTTCTTCGCTCGAGATAGAGGACAGTTTAAGATGAACGGCATCGCGAATATCAATAAGCCCACGGGGCTCTCTTCTTCGGACGTCGTTATAAAAGCGCGAAACGCTGTCTCTAAGGCGATAGGCGAAAAGATAAAAGCCGGACATCTCGGCACTCTCGACCCCGGCGGAGCGGGAGTACTTCCCGTAACGTTCGGCAAAGCGACGAGACTTTTCGATTATTTTTTAAAAAAGGATAAGACGTATAGGGCGGATTTCACGTTCGGAGTAACGACGGATACGCTCGACTCTTACGGAAAAGTCATAGGGAAGTCTGAGTCGATACCGACGCTTGACGATATTAAAAAAATCATTTCGGAGTTCACGGGAAAACTACTGCAGGTGCCGCCGATATATTCTTCTGTTTCTGTGAACGGCAAAAGAGCGTACGACATAGCTCGTTCTGGGAAGGAGATCGAACTTAACGCGAGAGAGATAGAGATATATTCGATAGACGCCGTATCGCAAAAGAACGAGAGAACGTATACGTTCGATCTTCACGTGTCGAGCGGAACGTATATAAGGAGCGTCGCTAGAGATATGGCTTCAAGACTCGGCAGCGCCGCATATATGTCGAGCATAATCAGGACGAGGAGCGGCGCGTTCGACATCGCTCATGCAAGAACGCTCGACGAGTTCTTGTCCGATCCTCTTTCCGATATCGTCAGTTTGGAGACAGCTCTTTCTTGCGAGGCGTCGCTCACTCTTTCAAGAGGCGACGAGACACGCGTTCTAAACGGCGTGAAGACGTCTGTGTCAAGATTGATAGATAATGCGAAAGCCATAGATATGCGCGGTAAAAAATGCAGTATGGACGATTATTTGCGAGAGGGCGGCGTTGCGGTTTTAAGATTGAGTAACGGCAAAATTTTAGGACTTTTCAGGAGTAAAGACGAAAACGCGGATATAACGGCGAGGTTGATATGACAGTTTGCGACATATTCGATAAAGATGCGGACAATACGGGCTTGGTCGTAGGACTGGGCTATTTCGATACCGTACATAGAGGTCACGAATATCTTATAAACAAAGTAGTAGAGCTGAGCGCAAAGCTCGGCGCGACGCCTGCCGTATTTACGTTTTCAAACGATCCGTTTCGTTCGCTCGGAAAGAGTACGAAGAGCGTATTCGACTTTGACGAGAGAAAATTGAGACTTAGCTGTCTCGGCGTTAAAAAAGTGATAGGCGCCTATTTCGACGAGAATTTTTCGTCGCTCTCGGGAGAAGAATTTCTCAGCGTTTTGACGGAAAATCATAACGTTGTTCACGTCGTAGCGGGCAGCGATTTTCGTTGCGGGAAAAATGCGAACTGCGGAACGGATGAAATAATAGATATTTTATCAAAAAAAGGCGTAGGATTCGACTGCGTAGAACTCGTGAAAGCGGGAGGCGTTAAGATAGCGAGCAGAGATATACGCGTAATGCTTGAAGAAGGCGACGTTGAGAAAGTCAATACGCTGCTTAGTATGCCGTACGCGGTGACGGGCGAAGTGCTCGAGGGAAGACGCGACGGACGCAGGATAGGATTTCCTACGGTCAATATGGAAAAGAACGATCTCTGCGTTATACCGAAGGACGGCGTATACGCGACGGTAGCTATAGTTAGAGGCAAAAGATACAAAGGAGTTACGAACGTCGGAACGCATCCGACATTCAACGATCTGGAGCGCAATATAGAGACTCACATAATAGGTTTTGACGGTGAAATATACGGCGAGACGGTGAGAATAGAGTTTTTGAAGAGGCTCAGAGGAGTTATGAAATTCGCGTCGGTAGACGCTCTCAGAGCGCAAATCGCTTCGGACAGAGAAAAAGTAATAAGAGAGGTAGAGATATGATAAAATTCGGACCTGCGGGCGCCGCTGCGGAATTTGCGGAGGAAGGACACAAGGGAACTATCGAGATGCCTAAATGGCTCAAAGAGAGGGGACTCGACGTATTCGAATATCCATTCGGAAGGGGCGTAATGATCAAAGAAGATACCGCGAGAGCGATAGGCGACGAGTTCGAGAAAGAGGGGATCGAGGTCACGGCTCACGCGCCGTATTTTATTAATTTCGCGACGAGCGAAGAAGACAAGGCTAGAAATAACGTAAGATATATAAGAGAGACGCTGAACGCTCTTCGCGCGTTCAAAGGAAAAAGGTGCGTTTTTCATCCCGGCAGTCCGCTCAAGGCTTTGAGATCGGATGCAATGAACGTGCTGGTAAGAAGGGTAAGCGAACTCGTCGAAGAGCTTTACTCGGGCGGATATTCCGATATGTACCTGTGCGCTGAGACAATGGGCAAAAAGGCGCAGCTTGGCGATCTTGACGAAGTTATCAGGATCGTGAACGTAGATAAGATGATAATTCCGTGCGTAGACTTTGGACATCTCAACGCGAGAGATATGGGCGCGATAAAAACGAAAGAAGACTACAAAGCCGTACTCGACAGACTGATAGACGGCGTTGGAATAGAAAAAGTATCTAATATGCATATACATTTTTCAAAGATACAGTATTCGAGCGGCGGAGAGGTCAGACATTTAACGTTTGAGGACGACGTTTACGGTCCCGATTTCGAGCCGCTCATGGAGACGCTCTATGAATACCGTCTCTCTCCCGTAGTGATATGCGAATCGGCAGGAACGCAGGCAAGAGACGCGAAACTCATGAAGGATTATTACCGCTCGCTGTTATGATTAAACCGTAGCATTTTGTAACGAACGTTATTAAATATAGTAAAACGCAAACTATTATATACGTAACGTTATCCTTACAAAACTCTTTACATAGCAGGAAAAATATGTTAAAATAGGTAAGAATTATATATAGGGTGAAATAATGTTCGACTGGAAATTACTTTTACGCTCCTCAGGCGCAGACGCGGTCATCTTAACGTCGCCGAGCAATACGCTTTACGCTTCGGGCTACGTCAGCAGTTTCAGAACCGCGCTTTTGACGAAGGACGGCGGTTACTTTTTGACCGACTCGAGATATTTCGGCGAGGCGAGTGAAAAAGTAAAGGGCTTAAAGGTCGTCGAATGTTCCAATCAGTCGCTGTATTCGACTTTGATTGAACTTCTTCAAGGAGCGAAAAGAGTTGCTTACGACACCGATATTTCGCTTGTCGAATATTTGAAGCTTACGACAAAACTTGCGTCTTTCGAGCTCGTCCCGCTCGGTAAAGAGCTTTCGCTGATGCGTTCCGTTAAGAGCGATATGGAGATCGAGAAGATACGCAAGGCTTTGAGTATATCCGAAAAGGCTTTCGATATGCTCTTGGGGTTCGTGAGGGAAGGCGTGAGTGAAAGAGAGTGCGCGTATACGCTCGAATATTATATGATGAAGCTCGGAGGAGAGAGAATATCGTTCGATACGATAATGGCTTTCGGCGAAAATACGGCATATCCGCACGCTCATCCGACCGATAAAAGACTCGAGAAAGGTATGTTCGTAACGTGCGATTTCGGCGCGGTCGTGGACGGATACCATTCCGATATCACGAGGACTTTCGTATTCGGCAAACCGACAGATAAAATGCTCGACGTGTATAATACCGTCAAAGACGCGGGAAGTCTCGCAATGGAGAATATAAAGGACGGCGTTTCGGCTCGCTACGTCGATTCCGTCGCAAGAGAACATATATCTAAAAAAGGTTACGGCGAATATTTTACTCACTCGCTCGGGCACGGAGTAGGCATAGATATTCATGAGGAGCCTAGACTGGCATCTTCGTCGGACACGGTTCTCGTTACGAATAACGTAGTGACCGTAGAGCCGGGCATATATATCGGCGGCGAATTCGGCGTCAGGATAGAAGAGATGGTAGTTGTCAAGGACGACGGTAATGAACGGCTGAACGTCTCGACAAGAGAGCTCATAATGTTATGATTTGGCGAATCGCCGTATCGAGGTTTTTCGACCTTTATACGGACTCGTTGTAAAAATAAATTGTTTACGTATCGAACCGAAAGAGTTCGATCAAAATATACTGGATGTAATTATTATTCACAATCTACGGAGGTTTTTTATGGCAAATATTCTGGCAGGTGACTTCAGAAAAGGTATGACGTTCGAAATGGACGGCAAGGTAATGTGCATCGTCGATTTCCAGCACGTTAAGCCCGGTAAGGGAGCCGCTTTCGTCCGTACGAAGATAAGAGACGTTATCGCAGGCGGCGTCGTCGAGAGAACGTTCAACCCGACGGACAAGTTCGAGCTTGCGCACATCGAGCGTAAAGAGATGGAGTATCTCTATAACGACGAGGGCTTATATTACTTTATGGATACGGAGACTTACGAACAGATCACTCTTAACAAAGAGGCTGTCGAGGAAGCTATCAAGTTCGTTAAAGAGAATATGATGGTCACCATTTCTTTCTATAAAGGCAACGCGTTTTCCGTCGAAGCTCCTAACTTCGTCGAACTCCTCATCACTTACTGCGAACCGGGCGTTAAGGGCAACACCGCGACCGGCGCTACGAAACCCGCAACTCTCGAGACGGGATACGTTATTCAGGTTCCTCTTTTCGTCAACGAGGGAGAGACTATAAGAGTCGACACGAGAAGCGGCGAGTATATGTCGAGAGTACAGTAATAGTAGAATATTTATTCGTGTATTCAGGCGTTCGCATTTTGCGGACGCCTTTTTGTTGTTTAAGAAAATCCCCGGATAGTCCGGTGTTCAAAAAAGGTTTACCGATGAGTAAGAAAAAGCGCTCCTTTTGTTATAGTAGATTTGTCCGCCAAGGCAAATCTAAACAAAAGGAGCGCAAAAATGAAAAACGAAAGTATTAGTAATAGTTTAGCGCATACGAAGCGAAATTGCAAATATCATATAGTATTTGCGCCTAAATATCGTAGGAAAGTATTTTATTTTCATTTCATTTTTATAGATTCTTCAATATGGTCTGCAAATATACGCTTCGAAAAGTTTAGATTTTTTTATCATCTATTAATATTATAAAAATTACTTTTATTTATAAAAATTCAAAGCAGTACTTGACGGGTACGATAAAATTATATATCATAATTATAAGATATATTTTAATACTTTTATATAAATAGATATATATCTAAATAGAATGGGTAAGTTATGAAACTTTTGGAAAAAGCAGAGAGCATGTGGACGCAGTTCCGCGCAGGGTGGTCAAGACCGCATAAGGGAAAGTATAATTCTTATAAGGAAATGGGCGCTTACAGTGTCGGCGGAACGTCCGTTTTGGGTTCTTCCGAAGGTCCGCCGCAACTTGATAATACGAAGATAAACGTTGCGAGCGTAATGATGAATATTGCGGCTAAATAGGAAACTTTTTTCATCGAGACACCTTTATGTTTATATATTATTAAAGCCGAACTTCGCGTCGGTCAACTGATTTTATTTTTTATATCATTATAATTCAAGATAATATTTTTGTCAAATTTCTTGTTCTCGGCGTTAGTTGTAAATTTTTACTCTTGCGAATAACTTATTTATATGTTATATTATTAATAAACGGTCGAAAAGTCGTTATGGAAAAAGTTATGATGGTCGTAACTTCGTAGATATAAAAAATCGCAGGTTTTGCCGCCAGGCGAAGATACGCCGTTAAGAAAAGCTGTTGCGTTTGATTTAGAATGATCAAAGCGCGGCTCGGTTATGGATTTTGAGCGGAGAGAATATGAATAAAAGGAAGTTCGCTATCTTTTTGATAATATTATGCGTAGCTACGGTTGCGATCGGTCTTATCGGGTGTACTCACAGACATAGATTTTCAAGCGATTGGTCTAGTAACGCTTTGTATCATTGGCATTCCGCGAAATGTAAGCATTGCGGAGAAATGAAAGATTACGCGTCGCACAGTTTCGGCATATGGAGCGTGGTAAAGGCGCCTGTAGGAACTAACGACGGCGAGGAAAAGCGTGTTTGCGGCGTATGCGGATACAGCGAATCGCGTAAAAGTCACGCCTTTTCAAACGATTGGTCCAACGATAGCGTATATCACTGGAAAGAGGCTGTTTGCGAACATAAGAACGAGACGGGATATAGAGACAAGCACAGTTTCGGAGAGTGGAACGTGATCAAAGACGCTACCGAGACGGAGAACGGAGAGAGGGAGAGAAACTGCGTCGTATGCGGTTATACCGACACTGAAATTACGGATAAACTGCCGCATACTCATGCGTATTCCGACGAATGGGCGTACGACGGCAGATATCATTGGAAAGAAGCGGTTTGCGGACACGACGAGATAAAGGATAGAGAACTTCACGATACGGACGGACTAGGAAAGTGCCGGATATGCGAGAATATCATAGGGACAGAAGGGCTTTTATACGAAGAGAACGGCGAAGGATATACGGTAATAGGGCTCAAGGACGGCGTTTTGGACGAGACTATAATAATTCCGCCCGTATATAACGGAAAGAAAGTTACGGAGATAGGAGACGTCGCTTTCCAAAACTTGTCGTCGATTAAAAGAGTAGTAATAGGCGAAGGGATAGTAAAGATCGGACAGGGCGCGTTTTTCTCGTGCAGGGGCATTACGGAAGTCGTTTTGCAGGAAGGTCTAAAAAGTATCGGACAGCTTGCGTTCTATAACTGTTCGAATCTTGTTGCAATCAAAATTCCCGATAGCGTTACGAGTATCGAAAGCGAAGTCTTTGAAAGGTGCGACGCTCTTCGCTACATGGTTATAGGCAGAGAGATGATGAACATCGGTTTTAGAGTTTTCAAGGGGTGCGACGCTTTGTCGGAGATATATTATAGAGGTCGGGAAGAAGATTGGAAAAAGATCAATATCAACGACAATAACGACGTGTTGACAGATACGAATCTTTATTATTACAGTGAAACTCAGCCGACAGCAGAGGGAAATTATTGGAGATACGGCAGCGATGGCGTAACTATCGTTAAATGGTGATATATCAAATAAATACGGAAAAACGTTTTATATGAATAGGAGAAAATTATGTTGAAAGTTATTCCTCTAAGTTCGTTAGTAAAGGTGTTTTCGGATGAGGAACCGAAACAAAAGCCCTTTAATAAACTTAGTATGTTTAGGAACGAGAAGACGTCTTTGCAGATAGCTTTTTCAAGCGACGTAGATTCGGCGTTGACGCTCAGCGTCGCGTCTGCGCTCGGCAGCGCCGTACGGTTTTACTTAGTAGATGAGATATATTCGGGACTTGCCGTCGGAAAACCGCAAGACGATTACACTTTAAGAGGTAACGGCAACAGCTTTCCCGATCTGCTTCACCCGATATGCGATAATACGCTCAAAGCCGAGGCTGGCAAATGGTATTCGATATGGGTAGAAGTCGTTCCCGACGAATGTCTTTTGCCGAGCGGAGAGCATATCGTGGCGGTCGAACTTTTCGACGGCAAAGATAAAAAGAGCGTCGAGCTCGTATTCGACGTTATAGACGGCGTTCTTCCCGAGCAAAAGCTCATATATACTAATTGGTTCCATACAGACTGTCTCGCGACGCATTACGGCGTCAAAGTTTTTTCCGAAAAGTATTGGGAGATCGTAGAGAACTATTTGAGAGTTGCCCGTCAGTACGGTATGAATATGGCGCTCACGCCTATCTTTACTCCGCCTCTTGATACGAAGATAGGAAAGGAGAGAGAGACCGTCCAGCTCGTCGGCGTGAAGGTGGAGAACGGAAAGTATATCTTTGATTTTTCAAAGGTCGACAGATGGCTTGAAATGTGCGACAGAGTAGGTATAGAGTACTATGAAATATCTCATCTTACCACGCAGTGGGGCGCGAAAAAATGCCCGAAAATAGTAGCGGACGCGGATGGCGTCGAGAAAAAGATTTTCGGGTGGAATACAAGGGCGTCAGGCAGAAAATACAGAGAGTTTTTAACGGCGTTCGCTGCCGAATTCAAGAGGTACATATACGCAAAAGGGATTGAAAATAAAGTCTATTTCCACGTGTCGGACGAGCCGTTCATCGCCGTTTTGAGAAGCTACAGGAAGGCGAGCGAATTGATAAAGGGTCTCTTTGGCGAATTTAAGATAATAGACGCGCTCAGCGATTATCGCTTTTATCAAAGAGGACTCATAGATCTTCCGATACCGTCGAACGACCATATCGAGCGCTTTATAGATAACGTGCCCGAGCTTTGGACGTATTATTGCGGAGCGCAGTTCAAAAAAGTGTCCAATCGCTTCTTCTCGATGCCGTCTCAGCGTAACCGTATAATAGGCTATCAAATGTATAAGTACAAAGTAAAAGGATTTTTGCATTGGGGATATAATTATTGGTACACGCGTTTTTCGTTGAGAAAGGTAGATCCGTTCAAAGAATCGGACGCAGGCGGATCTTTCCCGTCGGGAGATTCGTACGTCGTGTATCCCGGAGACGACGGCAAACCGCTTCAGTCGTTGCGTCTTAAAGTGTTTAACGACGCTCTGCAGGATATGCGCGCGCTGGAGATGGCGGAGAGCTTGATCGGCAGGGAAAAGACCATGGAGATACTTGAAAAGGGCGTTGAGACTCCCATTACTTTTGCGGAGTATCCGCATAGCGACGAATGGCAACTTTTGCGAAGAGAAGAGATAAATTCCGCAATACGAGAGGCAATGGGAAAGTAAAGTGTGTTTTTAGCTCGGAAAATAAGACGCTTTAATTGGCGTTAGCGTTTTGCGTAACCAACTATAAGCTGTTTTTGGATATTTGCTAACATTTAATTATTAAAATGCGTATAAAAGAAGACGATATAGTTAACGGCATTGTAGCTATATCGTCTATTTTAGCGAATACGTTTTATATAGTTGACGTTTTGGGCGGTGGCTACCGCTATCGAATAGCGCCGACGTCTAAAGCGTAATTCAAATTCGTTACGGCTTAAACTAATGATTTTATTACTTGTTCATACCATATTCTTCGATAATTTTTATTGCGGTAGGAATGACGTCTTCATCTTTCGGCATATCGACTTCTTTATAATCGTATATCCAAGACGTCTCGAACTCGGCGAGCTTTTTTCCGAAATCGTATTTTCGGCAGTTGAGTCTCGAATTCCAATCATTTCCGTTTATGATTTTGAAGCGTTTGCGGTTTTTAAGACTGACGATCGCTTCGCTGTAGAACTTATCCCAACGCGCGTAATAATAATCTTTGATGAGCCCGCCCCATTCTCTCCAACTATAGTCGTATATGTTAGGCGCATCTCCGCGTATATCGCCCCACAGCGTTATCAGCGTTCTTGCGTTGAGATCGAAGTATCTCTTTTCTTCTTCGTCGCTCGCCAAGTTGTGCGCGTCGAATAGCCATCTCTCTAGGTTCATTTCGCTTCTTAACGAGGCGACGCGGTCAACGTCTAGAAGAAGTTTTCGCTGTCTCTCTGCGATAGCTTCGGCTTTTTTGACGTTTCTGAAAAGGTAGGCTTTGGCAAACTCTTTCTGGTTGACGTAGAACCTATTACTGAGAGCCTGCCTTGTCATATCGCATAGATCGTACGCGTAGCCGTCGGAATCTTCGAATTCATCTTTTACGGAAGCGAAGAGCGTCAACGCCTTTTCGAACGTCTTAACGTTATAGAAAACTTTCGAATAACAGCACGGTCCCGTCATAACCGGACGCATCTGAGGGCGCGACGCCAACGTCGAGCCGACGGCGTTCTCGTGATAACCTTTATCTTTATAGCAAGTTTTCAAAAGTAGCTCATATGTATCGCGTATTTTGCTATTATACTTTCCGTATCTTCTTTTGATATAGTCGTCGAGCCAACTGTTTAGGTCTATAGATCCGTTTAGAGTGAGCAATTCGAACTGAAGGTCGTATACAATCGGATTCTGATCGATTCCCTCCATAAAGAGACCGCTTCCGACGACGTTAGCGCCTGCGTTCTTCAGTTTTACGTACGGGTTTTTCGCGTGAACTTTGAGTTTGCCTTGCATAGCGTTCTTGCCGCCGAAGTTATGGAGCATTCCCGATACGACGGAATATCCCCACATATTGCTCGAGGATAGCGTGCGCTCAGAGTTGATGTCGAGAATGAGAAGTTTGTCTTTGTCGACGGCTTGAACTATATCCTTCCTCATCGACCACGCTTGCATTACCCAAATCGAATTGTTGTCGAATCGAGTATATAGGTTGCTTATCGTCTTGCCGACGGCGTTGAGATATTCTTTATCTTTTTTCGGCGGAGTTCCCTCGTGGAACGGGTCGCAGGCTACGTATCCGTAAAAGCCCATGAGTTCTTTGAGATTTCTAAGATATGTTTTGCCGTAGAGATCGAAGAACGGGTCTAGCGGGTCGACCTGCGCGGTTTTCGGGAAGCCGCACCAACCGTTCTGCATATATAGAATAGCGGCAGGTATTTTCTCCTTGATGGCTTCCGGAACGTGTCCCGAAAAGCCCTGTTGAATGGGGATCATACCCAATTCCAAATATCTGTCAAGTATGCGTTTCCCGAGAGCGAGTCTTTCGTAGACGTATTTTTCATCTTTTGGCGGCATGTATCCCATAATATTCGTCATTAAGTGCCATGCCCAAAACGCAGGACCCGATATTTCGCTTAATGCCTCGCTTTTTGAAAATCCGAACTCCAACAGTGTCTCGTACAGAACGGCTTCGCTTCCTATGACGGCAAGCGGCATATTGATTCCGTTCATAGCCATGAAATCTATTTCTTTTTCCCAACGCTTGAAGTCCCACCAACACATCGAATAGTCGAGAGTACAGTAGTTCATATAGACGCGGTACTTTTGCTCGACGTACTTTTTGTATTCTCCGTCGAACATCGTGAGTTTTTTGATTTTTATTTCTCTATTTCCGCACCATGAGAGTTGAACGCCGCAATATTTTTTCAAGTAACAGTAAAATCCGTGAAAAGCCATAACTAAGTTGTTTGCAGTTATGTAAACGTTGCCGTTTTTGGCGGTAACGGTAAAGTTATCGCTTGTATCGTAAGTTATATCAATATGGAAATTTTCCGCAAATTCTGCCGCGTTTCTATTTAGAAAATCGCTTATTGTCTGTTGCATCGTTGAATTCATAATATTCTCCTTTAGTCATATTAGATGGAATAGTTATTCATTGTATCGTTCGAAGCGTCATTGTGACGCGATTTGTCGATTTGTTTTTTATTAACAGTTAATTTCGCGCTGCATATCCATATGTTTTGCTCATATCAATACAATTTGTGAATCGTAATGATTGAAAAATGAACGTTGAAATTAGCACTTTTATTTATAATATCAAAATATCGTGAAATTGTCGAGACGACAAATAAATATCGAATAGTTATATCGAACATAAAACAGGGCGTAAAGCTTTCCGCATAAAACAATATACTTTTGATGGCTGCGCGAGATCAAAACGGAGTTAAAATTTTTCAAGTCGGGATTTTTAATAGATTACGTAAGAGTATATCAAAAGTAGGAAATGACTTTAGAAATAACGGTTTTGACGCGTATTTTGGGAGACATAAGTAAAGCGTATCTTTATAGGCGTTTTAATTTAGTAAACGTATTGCCTTAAATTGAACTTTATTAAGAATTTCATTGATAAAATGTTAGAGTTTCAGTATCTTTTTATAAAATTTGTTTTCCTCTAACATATTCTTAATGGAATCAAATTTTCTTTCCGCTAATTTTTCGCATAGCGCCAGTACTTCCGCGTCGTCAAAATCATGCACCTCAAAGCGGCGTATACCGCTAGAAAGATGGAACAAGAACGTAACGCAGTTTTTCCCGATATATTCATTCCAGTAACCTACTTCCAAATTTTCGATAATGAAATTTTCCCATATGCAGGAGTTACTTTTCGGAAACGTAACGGCGTAGTCGTTACCATACTTTTTTATTTTGAAACCTTTGCTTTTAAGCTCCTTTATATTTTTGCCGACTCCCATTACGTAGGAGTAGAGCTCAGGATCGTCTTTAATTTCGTTTAGCTCCTCTCTTGCGATCATTCTTGCGGGGAAGAATTCTCCGAGCCAAATTTCAGTGACTTTTGCTTTTATCGGTTTGAATATTTCACGTAAACGCTTTTTAGCTTTTGTTACTTGCGACTTATCGCTACAGAAGATAGTAGTATGAGCGCGATATGGGAAACCGCCTTCGTAATTCATGTTGAAGAGATCGTGTAATTTTTTGAGTTCTTTACTTTTCTTAGGTTCGATAAAGAGGACTTTATTGTCAAAATGATTGATTTTATTGAGCGAAATATCGAATTGACGGTTTTGAATACACGTTTCTTTTATTCGCGATTTTAGCTGTCGTTCATCTTCTATAGGGAAACTGCCGAGAGTGATATGAAACGGTATGTCCATAGTTTGCGTACCTTTTTCACCTAAACTTAATATATTATTTTGGATATCCTTGAGTTTTCTCTGAGTTTCATCATCGAACACTGCAAATACCGTTAAAAATTTATCCGATTTCATATTATTTCCTGTGATATGTTATAATTAAAGTTTTGTTAGACTCGTTGTCATGAACTCTAAATATTTATAAATTGCAAAATACGATTTTAATTGTTGCAGCGCGTAGCAGGGTCTGATCTTGGAGTGGAGCGGATGACGGGTTAGAATCGTGTACTTGCGTAGTAAGTGACGGATTGCGTAAGCGTTAAGCGTAACAGTATAGAATACTGTTAAGT
>CAJUMY010000001.1:0-275590 GCA_910587685.1 uncultured Christensenellaceae bacterium | reverse complement strand
TGATCTTGGAGTGGAGCGGATGACGGGTTGGAATCGCGTACTTACGGAGTAAGTGCCGTCGCTGAAAGCGACTACGGAATGTTACCGATTCCCATTATCCCCAAACGAAAAGATAAGAGCAGTGCGTAGCAGGGTCTGATCTTGGAGTGGAGCGGATGACGGGAATCGAACCCGCGTAGTCGGCTTGGGAAGCCGATATTCTGCCATTGAACTACATCCGCATAAATAGGATTCTGATAGATGATAAAAAAATCGAATTGATATATTTTTGAAGTTGATTTTTGATTTACTTTTCTATTTTATATTAAAATGGGCGCGTTGTCAATAGCGGCGAACGGATAAACTCGACGAGTTTGGCGCAACCGTACTCTATTTCTTGACAATATTAATAATAAAATATATTATATATAGTGTATAGACGGGCAATGCTAGGATCATGCGGAGACCCGTTAAAAAGTTGCTTTTGCAACTTTCTCATTAAAGCGGAGCGGATATGGCGAAGATTGTAGGCGTTGACAAGGGCAGTATTGCCGATGAGATCCATCTAAAAGCAGGCGATGAAGTGATTGCCTTCGACGGTTATCCCGTCGAAGATATTTTGGACTATATTTTTTATGACGCTAAGGAAAACTTCACAATGACGGTCATATCGGACGGAGATGTGAGTACGGTCGAGATAGATAAAGATCCCGACGAATCGCTTGGTATCACTTTCGGCTGCGATATGGAGCTTGAGCCCAAGCGTTGCAAAAATAAATGCATGTTTTGCTTTGTCGATCAGCTTCCGAAGGGTATGAGAGATACTCTTTATGTCAAAGACGACGACTACAGGTGTTCATTCGCTCTTGGCAACTACGTGACGCTTACGAACGTTACGGACAAAGATCTCGAAAGGATCGTAAGACTTGGCTTGAGTCCGCTTTACGTATCCGTGCACGCCTATGATAAAGAGGTCAAACGGGAGCTTATTTCGAACCCCGAAGGGGCAAAACTTTTCGACAAGATCGATTATCTTGTCAAGAACGGTATAAAACTGCATACGCAAATCGTAATGTGCAAGGGCATCAACGACGGCGAAGTATTAACGGAAACGCTGTCTATGCTCGAAAAGTATTATCCTAGCGTCGAAAGCGTCGCAATAGTGCCCGTAGGTCTCACAAAGCATCGCGATGGTCTAAAACCGCTGTCGCCTATAGATAAAAAAACGGCGGAGGAGACGATATCGGCAGTTGAGAAATTGAACGAAAAATACGTTGCAAACGGCGGTTTTGCGTTTTGTTCCGACGAATTCTATATAAAGGCGGCAAGAGAACTGCCGAAAACGGAATATTACGGAGATTTTTCTCAAATCGAGAACGGCGTTGGATTGGTAAGACAGTTCATAGACGATATAGACTACGCGCTTGAAGAAGCGAAGCCGTCGTATTCGAAAAAGACGGTATACAGCGTAACGGGACAGTCGTTTAAGGACATACTAAGAAGGGAGAGTAAAAAATTCACGACAAAATTTCCAAATCTCGACTTTCAGGTAATGGATATAGTCAACGAATTTTTCGGGGAGAGCATTACGGTAGCGGGACTTATCACCGGCGGCGACATTGTAAAGCAGCTAAGGGGAAAGGTTTCGGGCGATATGATAGTTCCTTCTACGATGTTGAGAGAATTTACGGATACTTTTCTCGACGGCGTGAAAGTCGCCGATATAGAGAGAGAACTCGGCGTGAAAATACATATTTCTCACGGCGGAGAAGACGTGGTAAGAATAATAAGCGAGGTGCTGAGATGACAAAACCTTTAGTAGCTATAGTGGGTAGACCGAACGTCGGGAAATCGACATTTTTCAATAAAGTGGTCGGTAAGCGTATATCTATAGTCGAGGACAAGCCTGGCGTAACGCGAGACAGACTGTACGCGGACGCGGAATGGTGCGGACACGCCTTCACGCTCGTCGATACTGGCGGTATCGAGATAAAGAGCAACGACAGGATGTGGCAGCACATAAAAAAACAGGCGGAGATAGCCGTTGATCTTGCAGACGTGATAGTCTTTTTCGTCGACGGAAAGCAAGGTCTGATACCCGAGGACTACGACGTCGCGGACTATCTCAGAATGAGCAGAAAGCCTATAGTTCTCGCCGTCAATAAGATCGACAATAACGAGCAGGAGCTTATATACGACTTTTATTCGCTGGGAATAGGCGATCCTATCGGAATATCCGCGGAGCAAAGCAAGGGAATAGGCGATATTCTTGACGAGATAATATCAAAGTTCAAAAATAAGGTCGAACCTACCGAAAACGACGAAGTTTTGAATATTGCGGTCGTTGGCAAGCCTAACGCGGGAAAGAGTTCGCTCGTCAATAAGATTTTGGGTTATGAAAGAGTGATAGTGAGCGACGTAGCGGGTACTACTAGAGACGCTATAGATACTACGTTTAGTTGGAACGGCAGGAAATTCAATATTATAGATACCGCGGGAATGAGGAGAAAGAGCAATATCGACGACGAAGTCGAGCAGTACAGCGTAATGCGTTCGCTCTACGCGATAAGACGCGCCGACGTAGTTCTCGTCGTCATTGATTCTTCGGAGACGGTAAGCGAACAGGACGTAAGAATATGCGGCTACGTTCACGAGCAGGGCAAGCCGTCGCTCGTCTTGATGAATAAGTGGGACACCGTTGAAAAGGATACCTATACGGTCAATAAGTTCAAAAAAGACCTCGATGAAAAACTCAAGTTTATGGACTACTACGTTCCGCTATTCATATCGGCAAAGACGGGACAGCGGCTTGACAGGGTAATGGGCGGCATACTCGAAGTATACGAAGAGGCGTCGAAGAGAGTTTCAACAGGTACGCTCAACGACGTTATCCAAGACGCGGTATCCGTGACGGAGCCCCCGACGAAGAACGGAAAAAGGCTCAAGATACTATTCGCGACTGAAGCGTCGACTAATCCGCCCACGTTCATATTCTTCGTCAACGACGCTGAGCTCATGCACTTTTCATACAAGAGATATCTGGAGAACACTCTTAGAAAAGCGTTCGAATTCAAGGGCAGTCCTATACGCTTGATAGTCAGGAATAAGGACGCGAAAGATATGGGCTTCAACGATTGAGAAGAATCAAAAATTCAAAAACATATGTATATGTATGCCTATTTTTATGATTTTAGAGGACGCTTGCCGTTGCGATCGATATAAAAGCGATGACCGCTCATATCGCGGCTTCGTATATTGATCAGTCAAAAAAGAGCGTTATGCTTTCTTCGCTCAACGCCGCTGATACGCGATCAAATGATATCAAAAAAGCGTGATACGCCGAGCGATAAAAGATAAAGTTCGCGGCGATAACCAAGCCGCCTTATTTTGAATAAAATAATATGTAAATATAAAAAACTCTTGTCATAATGACTAAATTGTGATATTCTTAAAATGTTTACGATGCGTCGCTTTGCGAAAGCTCTAAAATATGCGTTTATGGTGATACGAGACGGTGAATATTGTTTTAACGTTCTATAATATCTGCCTGAATTGCGGATTTCGGCGAAAGATTTTCGGCGTTGCTAACGTGTAGAAAGACGAGTGTCGCGGCGATATGATAAAAATGAAAATAACTTGACTTACGGAGCTTCATCGGCTCTGTCAGGGAGGATAATATGTTACTTAAAGATATGTCGGTAAACGAACTGGAAAACGTTCTCAAGGACGAGAAAAAGAAGTACGACGATTTCAAAAAGGACGGGTTAAAACTCGATATTTCAAGGGGGAAGCCCTCTAGAGATCAGCTCGAATTGGTAATGCCGCTCCTTGACGAAGTTACCAGCGATACTAAGTTCCCCGACGGATATAGAAACTACGGTATGCTTGAAGGTATATCGGAGCTTAAAAAAATATTTGCAGATATTCTCGAAACCGATCCCGAGTCTATAATCATCGGAGGTTCGAGTTCTTTGAACCTTATGTACGATCAGATACAGAGGTGTATGCAGTTCGGAGTTCTCGGCGGTAAGCCGTGGAATAAATACGGTAAAATAAAGTTCCTCTGTCCCGTTCCGGGGTATGACAGGCACTTTGCGATCACCGAACACTTCGGTATCGAAATGATAGCCGTTCCGATGGACGAACACGGTCCGATCATGGATATAGTAGAGACTCTCGTAAAAGAGGACGAGACTATCAAGGGTATATGGTGCGTGCCGAAATATTCTAATCCTACGGGTATTACATACAGCGACGAAGTCGTAGACAGACTTGCTTCGATGGAGACGAAAGCGGACGATTTCAGGATATTCTGGGATAACGCTTACGTTATACACGACCTTTACGACGACAAGTCGGACAGTTTGAAGAACATCTTTACGGCTCTTAGAGAATTCGGCAACGAGGATAGGGCGTACGTATTCACTTCGACTGCGAAGATAACTTTCCCGGGAGCGGGAGTGTCCTGTATCGCGGCTAGCGAAAATAACAAGAAAGATATTCTTTCGCATATGCAGTTCCAGACGATATGCAATAACAAGATAGTTCAGTACATGCACGCGCTGTATCTCAAAGATTTGGATAATACCAAATATATAATGAGAAGACACGCGGAGATCTCGAGACCGAAGTTCGAGGCTGTTCTCGCCTCCTTAAGATGCGGACTCGACGGACTGGGTATCGCAGACTGGACGGAACCGAACGGCGGCTATTTTATATCGTTCAACGTTCTTGACGGTTGCGCAAAGAAGGTATGGACACTTTGTAAGGAAGCGGGACTCACTATAACGACGGCAGGAGCGACCTATCCGTACGGAATAGACGACAGAGACGCTAATATCCGTATCGCGCCGACTTTCACCACGTCGGCAGAGCTTGACGTCGCATGCGAACTATTCGTCTGTTGCGTTAAGATAGCGTGTATAGAAAAATTGCTTTTTGAGAAAAAGTAAAATACTTACTGCGGAAGCCGATACGTTTCGAGAAAACCGACGGCATATTAGATCCGTTAAAACATTGAGAAACCGGAGCGAATATTATTTAGTATATCATAAAAGAGGATTTGCAGAGAAGTCCTCTTTTTTATTTTTAATAACAGCAAAGTCCGATATGTGAAATTTGGGAGTTTAGGAAATATGTTTTACGCAAGATCCAAAACGCCATAATGTCGACGCTTATAAATGGAAAATCGAGTTTGAAACGCTATTCTAAAAAATATTTTCCTTGAATATAATATCTTTGCGAAGGGTCGGTTCGGTAAAACCGATAGATTCTTGCTTTGCAATATAATATCGCTTTTGAAATAATCGCCGAAAAATCTATCATAATGTTTTGCAATGGCGAATATATTCAAACTAGATAGCAATTTGGAGGGTACAATGGAAACATTCGATATTTATCAGGATATAGCGACGAGGACAGGCGGCGACATATATCTCGGAGTTGTAGGACCTGTAAGAACCGGCAAGTCGACCTTCATCAAGAGATTTATGGAAACGTTCGTGCTGCCGAATATAGAGGACGTGAACAGAAGAACGAGGGTGATCGACGAATTGCCGCAGTCGGCTGACGGCAAAATGATAATGACGACCCAACCGAAATTCGTGCCGGACGGCGGAGTGAAGATATCCTTCGGCGAAGGACTAAATATGAACGTGCGACTCATAGATTGCGTCGGATACGTCGTCGCGAACGCGGAGGGTTATAAGGAGAACGATTCGCCGCGTTACGTAAGAACGCCTTGGAGCGAAGAGGAGATGCCGTTCGAAAAAGCTGCCGAAATAGGCACGCGTAAAGTGATATGCGACCACTCGACTATCGGCATAGTAATGACGACTGACGGGAGCATAGCGGGACTGAAGAGGGAAGATTATATAGAGAGCGAAGAGCGTGTGATTAGAGAGATGAAGGAGTTGAGAAAGCCCTTTGTCGTTATCGTCAACAGTAAGAATCCAAGCGGCGCCGAAGCAAAAGCCGTTTGCGACGAAATAAAAGAAAAGTATAATGTATGTACGCTCGTTTTCAGCGTTATAGATATGACGAAGAAGGATATGGAAGAGGTGTTAAAGTCGCTTCTTACAGAGTTCCCTCTAACTAGGATCGAGGTCGGAGCGCCCAAATGGATGCAGGGTCTCGATATGGGCAACGAGATCGTTAAGACCATTACGTCGATACTCGTTACGGCGACCGCCGGAATGTCAAAGATGGCGGATATGGAAAAGATCGCCGACATATTTTCCGAGTGCGAATACGTGGATAAACTCATAGATATGAACGCCGATTTCGGAAAGGGTATCTTGAGCGCGGAATTGAAGCCCGAAGAAGGACTGTTCTATAGCGTGCTCAGTTCAGAGTGCGGCGTCGATATTACGGATGATTTTACGCTCATATCCTATATGAAAGCGTTAAGAGAGGCGGAGAGCGTATATTCCAAGATTTCGGGAGCGCTCAGAGAAGTCGAGGCGACCGGTTACGGAGTAGTTGCGCCGTCTCTTGAAGAGACTGTGCTCGAAGAGCCGAGAATAGTTAAGAAAGGCGGCAAGTACGGCGTTAAACTCGTCGCAAAATCGTCGTCGCTGCATATTATGAAGATAGACGTTATGACTGAGATCAATCCTATAATGGGAAGCGAAGAGCAGAGTAACGAAATGATGAATTATCTGCGTAGCGAGGCGGAAAAACCCGAAGGTATATTCAAAACCAACCTCTTCGGAAAGTCGCTCGATACGCTCATCGAAGATGGTCTCAATGCAAGGATCGGTTCTATGTCGCCCGATGCAAGAAGCAAGATGGTCAAAACGGTCGGCAGGATCGTCAATGAGGGACGCGGCGGCGTACTCTGCGTTCTTATATAGACGCGACCGAGCGTAGAATAAAATAACGGCTGTATACATATAAAAATTGTGTTATATAGTCTTTTCTACGCTCGTCAATAAAATTATGCAAATATTATAGATCTGATTATTGACTGATGTTTCACGAATGTCAATGGCTTTTAGAGATAAAATCACGGGGAATACGAGGTCTAAAGACTTAAAAATATCGAAATGGAAAAAGGGGATTCTTTTTGGGAGTTCCCTTTTACGCGTTTGCCAATGTGTGATAGTGATATGCTAAATTTGCGAATTTCCAAACACGTATTTGATTTTACGCGATATTGTTTCATATGTGGGAAGTTAAAGTTTTCGTTTGGGATGGGCGCGTGTTTCGAAACTTTACGTTTAAGTCTAGTTTCTTGCTCATTTTGCTGTCATGTCAATAAAAGTTCGATAATCGTAACGTAAAAACCGTTAACGGTAGCAGAAAATGGTAACCGAGATAACCTATGAAACGCATATAATGAATTGAATAGCGGGAGTTGCATTGTAAGGATAGGCGATTGCCAAAGAGAAAAAATGCTTGCAAAACAAAGATGATAATTCTCTGAAATCTGCATCCGTAGAAACTTCGATTTGAGCAAAGAATATCTTTCGCTAATGCGGTTTTTGGTAAATGTTAGGCATATTTTGCGATTAAAGACGAGAAAAATGTAAAAAATTGACAAAATAAAAGCTTAATATCCTTGACACGCACAAAATAAAGTAATAAAATTACAGTGTATAAATATAAATATGGGGAAATTATGCCCGTTTAGAGGTAAACGAAATTATCCGCCGTTTACTGAAGTTATACAACTAAATGAAGTCAAATGATCAAGGAGCGGAGAAGATGTTTTTACTTGCGATCGACACGAGCGGTATCTTGGTTATAGAGATAATCATCGCCGCGATAGAGATAATAGGGGCGGCGCTACTGGTGGCTATTCTGTTTTTTATGATATTGCCTCTCAAGAAGGGCAATCAGAAACCGTCGGTTGCTCCGAAGAAAGCCGAAAAATCGGCGGGTAGCAAAGAGAACAAGGACGAGGGCGGCGATTCGGATGAAAGCGATGAAGAAGACGACGAGTCCGACGACGATGACGAAGACGACTCCGAAGACGACGAAGAAGATGACGAAGGCGATGAGGATGAAGAGGAAGGGGATGACGACGAGGACGATGAAGATGAAGATTGATCGGGACGTTATAAAAAACCTTTAGGACAGGCATTCTTTAGTCTCGAATAATAGAGATAAAAATAGAAAAATAAATAAATAAAATATTTATTAATATATAGCAGCAACAATTACAAATATCGATACAATGTCGAAATACAAACTAAAATTATACTAAAAGAAACTAAATCAATACAAAAAACAAAATCATTATGATGATTATTAAGGATTGAAGTTTAGAGGTGCAAAATGAATAAGTGTATTAATAAGAAATCAATAATTATTACTGTTTTAACGCTTTTAATAGCGCTGACCGCATTTTTCGCGGCTTTCAGCGTAGGAACGCTTGATAGCGGCGAATCGGATACTAGCATTGCTCCGATAGTTGCGGATACGGGTTCCGTTATCAAAAAAGATGACGAAAACGAAAATATAGAAGGAAGTGGGCTTAACGATAGCGTCTCTATGGCGGATACCAATAGAGTGGCTATGCCCAAAATGTTCTTCAACGGTAAAGAGGCTGTCGGAGGACAATTGCCGCTTGAGTTCGACGTTGCCGCAAGGAATATCGAGTTCAGGGGCTTCAATGCCGCCGAAATGACGGTGACCCTTTCTAATACTTCGTATATGTCGCAATCCGTAAGTTCTACGGGTACCGTTCTTACGGTAGGTCTCGCAGCGAATACTCCCGTTGCGACCACTCCTTATGTTGTCACTTTCGCTCTTAAGGACAGCGCGAATAAGGTGTGGGACGAGACTAACGTGAATACGGCGGTAACGTTCAATATCACCGTCAGCAAAAAGCAGATCGTTGCACCGCGACTCTTTAAGGTGGTAAAGGGCGTTGACGAAGAAGGTCACGAAACTTCGTCTGACGTTCTCGTTATGGATAGAACTTTCGACGTTGAGTACAGCGCAACCAATACTCACGTATACAAATTGTACGATTGGGATACCAATTATTTTTCTATCGGCAAAAATTATACCGGTATCGTCACCGAAGTTATAGACGATGATAACTCTAAGACCGGAAAGACGCTGGTCGTCACTATTCCCGCAGGAAGAGGAATAACGACCGATTACGTAAGAGTCAGTATCAATACGTCGAACCTTGTATGGGCGGACGGATATTCTACCGGCTACGTCGATTACAGCATTCGTATTACTAAAAAGAAACTTCAAATTCCCAAGATAGTGGACGCAGACGAGAACAGTAACGGCAAATATAAGACCGTAACTTATACCGGCGTGAATAATTACGTTCATTTTTATCCGGCTATGTATGGTGAAGTCGCGTATTATACGTCTAATCCCGGCATGAGCTACAAGACAGACGAAGGTTATAACGGTTCTGGATTCAACACTACGACTAAGATGTTCGCAATGTATGCGATCAATGCGGCTACATATACTATTACTTTGCAACTTAATAACACGTCTCTATGCGAATGGGAAGACGGCAGCCAGGGAAGATTCAGTTATACCTTCAAGATAAGTCCTAAAGTCGTTGACGACGTGAAGATGATGTTCAAAGATACCGATTCGACGTATGCTTCGGAGGGTGTAGAGGTTCAAGAGGGCGTTGCTAATGCGAAAGTACTCGATTACCGTACGACGAGCTATTGGTATTTTTCGATAACGAATTTTGACGCGAGCTATCTTGTAGCGCATACGAATACGTCGTCTTATTACGTAAACGGTTATAATACTTACTTTATGAAGAGCGGTAACGTCGATACGACGCTCAAGTATTGGAACGGTTATTTGAGGTGGAATTCTTCTTCAAGTAACTATAATCCTATAAGTACGTGGACGGTAACGTTCGTTCCCAATCAGAATGCTGTGTGGAAGAGTACTGGCGACGCTTCCGCTAAGACGTTCGCGCTCAGGATAGACTACGCTAAGATAGAAGTTCCTACGATAATGAACGCGGACAAGGGCACCGACGGAAAGGTCAAAACTCTTACGTATAACGAAAGCGTTCAGACCGTCACTCTTGAAAAGTATAACGCGGCGTGCATAGATATAAACAATGCCGACGGTTCGACGTTCGCGGAGATCGCGGAAAACAGTACGGCTACTATATCCGTAACGAATACGAAGACGTATTCCGTATCCGTCAAACTTAACAACAGCTACTATAGATGGCTCACTAAGAGCGGAGAGGTAGTTTCGGGAACTCAGACGTATACGATATATCTTAACCGAAAACTTATAGATATGCCCAAATTTTACGATATGGGCGGCGATAATACTTACGGCAGTGAAGGAACGCTTATTGATAACAACGCTCGTCTTTTGCTAGCGGAGTATGACACTCAGCACTATACATGTTGGAAACTTACAAACTTTATATCAACGGATAATTTGGGAACGTTGATGAGCGTTTCGGCGCCTTCCGGTCCGAATACTTGGGTATCGAGAGCGAATACCGTCGACGCGGTTTTGCAGATAGTTAAGGGATACGTTCACTATCAATACAGCGGTTCGACGACTCCTATAGGAGACTGGACGTTCCAAGTAAATCTTAACAACAACTATATGTGGAACGACGGTATGAACTCCGTCGGAGCGTTAATCTACACCGTAAGGATTACGAAGAAGAAGGTTGCCGTTCCTTGTCTTACCGGCGACGAAGCTATCGAACACGATAAAGCGGAGCTTACGTATAACGGCGGATATCAGACGCTCACCATATCTCCGATTAATAATACCGAGATTTCAACGAGCGTCAGCATTACGAAGCCGTCGGGCGCGACCAGCGATATCACTTCTTGGGACAATGCTAATAAGGTCGCTAAGTGGAGAGCTAACGTCGCGGGAGATTACAATATACGCTTCCAACTCTTCGACGCTTACAGATTCGAGTGGGCGGACGGAGATACCGCAACTTACAGATATCTGTATCTTACGATGAAGAGACAGAATATCGACAAGGTGCCGAGTATTACGTTCTATGATACCGACTCTACGTTCTCGAAAGACGGAGTAAAAGCTCCGGGACTTACTCACATTGCCGAGTACGTAGCTAGCTACCGTTATTATACTATAGCTCCGTACGACTCTTCTAAGATGACGTATTCCATATCGAATTCGAGCTTTATGTCGGCTTCTATCAGCGGCAGCGAACTGAGGATCACGTTGACTAACTACAACAACACGTCTTACGTCAACGACTGGACTGTCACGGTAGCGCCCAGCGCTAACTTTATATGGAATGAAGATACGCCTAACTATAATAGCAAGTCGTACGTTCTGCGTATAACGAAGAAGAACGTAGATCTGCCGCGTCTGATTGTCGAAGAAGGAGATACGACGGTAGTGGGCAATACCCGTACGGTCAAGTATGACGGTACTGCGAAGATGCTGGAGTTCGCGCCTGCGGACAGTACGTATATTTCGACGAACGCGGCGGCGAAAGGAATGACCGAGGACTGGACGTCCGTTGAAGACACGCTCAGACTTTGGGCTATCAACGCCAACACTTACGAGATAACGCTCAGTATCAAGAACGCTTATTTCTATCAGTGGAAGGGCGGCGTTGCGAATCCGACGTATTATCTTATAATAGAGAAAGAGAAGATAAAGGTGCCTGTATTCACGCAAGAAACAAAGGGGCAGGACGAAGAAGGTAACGATACTAACATCAGCACTCCCGTCGAGAATAGGCGCGCCGAGATACAGTATGACAAATTGACTACTTATCAGTTCAAACTGACTAATATAGACACCACTAATTACGTAACGTATAGCATTTCGAGCAGTTCCTATTGGAAGGGAGTGCAGGAAGGCACTAATCTGACGATGACGCTTACTGCGGGCGCCGGCGTTGATTCGTATACCGTTACGGTCACGCCGAAGGCAAGTTATACTTGGGACGATGACAGCGGTTCGGAGGCAAAAGTCTATACCGTTGCGGTAATTGTCAAATCGCTCGAGGTCGTAACTATATATGACGATGAGGACGGAGGTATAATATCAGGTAACATTAAGACGGTTACTTACAACGGTCAACATCAAAAGATCACTTTCTCGCCGGCTTTGCCGGGAGAAATTGTAGCGTCGATAGCTTCGCCTAACGGCAACTATCCCGTCAATAATACTGCCGACTATAATATAGAAAAGAAAACTTTAACTCTGACGGCATATCAGTCGTACGACTATTCTGTAACCGTACGTTTGTCTAATACTACTAACTACTTGTGGGCTGACGGCACTACGGGAGCGAAGACTTTCTATTTCCATATCAAGCCTAAAGTATTCGCAAAACCGGTCATGACGTTCAACGGAGAAGTTATAGAGGGTACTACGGCGATGATCGAATACGATCCCGCTATTGCTCACGTATTTACGGTCAGTTATCCGGAAGGCAGTCAGTATAAACTCAATAGCTCCGACTTTACGTTTGGTAACAATACTTCGTATACTACTAATGCGTTCGACGCAGAGAAAGGTATTATGACGTGCAGCACATATAAAGGCGCGGCAGTTAACGACTCTATATATTATTTGGCTATCACCCCCGTTCAGGTCAGCGGCGTAATTAATATAAGATGGGACGATAATACGTACAGCGCTCTCTATTTCTATCTGCAGGTCAAGCAGAAGAAACTTTCCGAACCGGAATTTTATGTAAGAAAGGCTATTACCGAAGGCGAGGGCGACGATGCGGTCACAACTAATGAAGATACGCTTGTGGAAGGCGGAGCTTATTCCTCCGAATATTCCGGCGCATGGCAGTCTTTGGTGTTCAAAAAGGTCAGAAACGGACAGGTTAGCATTTCCGTCGAGAACTCGCCGACTTACGTTTCATGGACGAATGACGAGCTTTCTTACAGAATGCTTAACGCTAAGACTTATACGTTTACTTTCACCGTATATAACTCATATTACATATTCTCTACGGGAGAGACCACGTATAAGTATACGTATACGATTTCAAGAAAGGAGACTACGATACCCGAGTATAGCTACGGCGACGAATCCACGGGAAGCATGAAGTACGTTTTGCTGGATACGCCGGAATATAATACTCAATATAAAGCGAATGCGGACGGTTCGAATAAGAATCAGTACGTAATGATAAACGCCGATTATAACGCGATAAGCGAAATGTCGGTAAACAGTTCGTCTATCTCTATAGATAAGTCTAACTGGAATACGACCACGCATAATCAGATATTCTATTCTTCCGTAGTAGGAGAGTACGTCATAACCGTTAATGTCAACACTAATTTCTGTTGGCCGGGCGGCGGTACGTCTCCTTATACGTATAAATTCAATATATCGAGGAAGAGAGTTTCATTCCCGGCTATCGTAGACGATAGCGACGGCGCTACCATAGATCAGTCGATAAAGACCAAGAAGTATATTTACGACGGTTCGCAAAAGAGCATAGTACTGTCAACTTGCGATTCTAACGAAGTTAAAATATATACTTCGGGCGCTAACGCTATACTCGATAAAGACGCGAAAGTAATACGTATGAATGCGACCAATATAGGTAATTACGGTATTTGGATCGATCTTACGAATACTTCTAACTATCAGTGGGAAGACGGTTCGTATTCGAGACAGACATATTATCTCAACATAGCGAGACAGCCGTTGCAGGTTCCCGAGCGTTTCTACGTTGATAAGGCGAGCGACGAAGACGGTACCGACGTTCTCACTCAGATCTCGGTCGACGAGCCTTCGTATATATATAGAAAGGACGGTCATTATCTCAGATTGACACCCGCATCTATGGATTACGTTGTAGTCACGGCTACCGCCGGCTCTGTTAAAGCGGAAGTCAAGTACGATACGGTCGATAAACAGTATACGGAGATCAGATTCACTACGGTAGGCGACTATACCATTACCGTTGCGCTCAAGGCAGGATATGCGTGGGAAGGCGCTACTGAGGATACTGCGGCTAAGACGTATAAATTCAAGATAACTAAACAGACCATTACGTTGCCGAGCATAAAAGACGGCGCTACCGGCGTATATACGCAGAACGTAACTTATGACGGTACGGCGAAGTCCATAACTCTTGTCGACGCCGACGAGAGCATAATGAACTATTCGGCAAAACACGATAAGCTCGTGCAGACTTGGAACGAAAAGGGCGACGAAGTAACGTATAGCGGCGCTATAGATTATATTTCGGGCGGTTACTCGATAACGCTCGCATTTAAGGATCCTACTAACTTCGTATTCTCGAATAACCAATTAACTCAGGTATATACTCTTATCATTGATAAGCAGGAGGTAAAAGCTCCCGTGCTTGTTCAGGATTCGGGAGAGTGTACTACGGAGAGAAAGAAGGTCACTTATAACGGAGCGGATCAATATATCAAGTTCGAGGACTTCGTAGACGGCAAGATGACGCTCGGTACCGGCGGTCTGTCAAGACTCGTCGGAGAACACGATGAGAATAACGCAAGTCTCGTATTGTACGGAAGGACCGTTACTACTTACACTATCACGTTTGCGCTTACGAGTAACTATAAGTGGAGTACGGGCGACTCTAAAACTAAGGTTTTCTATTTCGAAATCGCAAAGTTGCTTTTAGCAAATCCGACGGTTCAAGAGGGCAATATCTTTGACGACCAAGGCAATACTCTGCCCGAGCTTCAGCGAGAGGTATTCGACTTCAGCTACGCAACGGGCAGCGGTATTAGAATATACGTAACGTATACGGGTAAACCAATATCGTTAAGGGTTTCTAACTGTTCGCTCGGACCGCAACTTACGGTGACCGGCACAACGCGAGGTTTGGAGTACGTTTATAACGATGACGGAACTACGACTATTACCGCGACCAACGTCGGCAATTATATGTTTAGAGTAAGACTTAATCAGTATAATGTCTACGACTGGCAGGGCGGTCTAGTAGGAAATTCCTCGAACTACGACAGAGCCGTATATCTTAGGATCATGCCTAAGGAGATCGACGTTCCGACGCTTGTTGCGAACGACGACTTCGATACGGGCGAGACTGCAATATGGGAAAAGAACAGGAAGACAGTTACGTACAATACTGCGAACAGATATATTTCGACGGTAGGATATCTGTCTAATTATATGAACGTATCGCACGCCAATCTGACGAAGTATACGCCGACAGCCGCGAGCCGAAGCGCGTCGAGAGCAAGCGCTGACGGCGGCGGAGGCGAAAGCGGCGATAGTAGCGGCAGCGAGGGTGGCGACGACGGCGAAGGTCCTGCCGCCGATCCGACGCTGATGAGTTTTTACGCGGTCAATCAGGGACTTTATACAATAACGTTCTCTCTTATCAATACGAGCAACTACGTATGGAAGACCGGTAATACCAGCAATATTGCAATAGAGTTTTATATCAAGCCTAAGCCTGTCGCAGTACCTAAGATCGAAGACGGCACGAGCGATACTTTGATGGAGAAGGTATATAACGGTTCGCCGCACTATATGACGATAGGACCTTGGAATCAGAACGAGATATCCGTCACGTCTAAGACTGCTACGCTGAGCCAGGATTCCGAGACTCCGAATAAGTACTACGCTACGAATTACGGCGACTACACGATAACGCTCAACGTTGCGAATTCCAACTACGTATGGGCGGATTCGCAGAACGCTACGAGAACGTACATTCTCAGAATTACGCAGAAATCAATAGCATTGCCTACTATCGTTATCGATGAAGACGACGATTCGGCAGTAGTTCTCGGCAATAGAAAGACGGTTACGTTCAACAATAACAATCAGTATATCAAGATAAATATGTTAAGGGAGCCGGCATATGCAACGCCGAACCTTAGCAGCGGCAGTATATATCTCGACAATATCGGCGAGACTTGGACTGCGGAGGAGAATATATGTACTGCGTACGCGACGATAGCCGGCCTACACTCAGTAAGTTTCAGACTCAAGGATTCCAACTACAAGTGGGCTGATAATACTGCTTTCAATATTTGGAAAGCTATCGAGTTCTATATTCAGCCGAGAGCTGTTGAACTTCCGACCATAGTCGACGACGAGGACGGCGGACAGATAACCAATAACGTCAAGACGGTACAGTTCAACTCGTCCAATCAGTCAATTCACATCAATGCGTCGTTCGAGCATTTGAACGAATCGCATACTGCCGGATTGTCGAAAGACGACAGTTGGAACTCGACGACTAACGTATTCCACGGATATGCGATGAACGTCGGTTCGTATACCATATACTTCTCGCTCAAGAATACCCGCGACTATAGATGGGCGGATAACGCGTCCGCAAGTTCTAGTAAGGGCGTAGTGTTCAATATTACGAGAAAATCTTTGAAAGTGCCGACCATTGTAGGTAACGAGGCGAATACGACGAAGACCGTTATGTTCCAGGAGAAGGACGATAATCCTGTATCTCAGAGTATGCAGATTGCGCCTATCGACAGCGATTCGCTCGTTAAAGTAGTCGGTTTTACTAGCGTTAACGACACGATAAGACTTGTATGGAATTACGATAGCGAGAATAAACTGTACGAATGTTCCGCTTCGAACGTTTACATTTCAAGCAATGCGGTACAAAGCTACTATATTACGCTCGCTATTCCCGATACTGCGAACTATGAATGGGAAGATCATACTCAGAGCAGCAGAACCTTCTATTTCAGAATAGAGCCTCGCGCGTTAAGCGTTCCCGTTCTCTCGCAGAGAATAGAGTCTGAGGATGAGGAAGGCGATAAAGTAGTTGAAGATAAGCCTGCTACGGGTAATAAAATAACGGTAACTTACGATAGCAGCGTATTTAACTTTGCGCTCAGTAATATGGTCAGCGTTCTCGGATACGTGACGAATAACGGAACGTATTTGAACGGAGACCTTAAGGACAGTTACGATGCCGATAGCTCGACGCTTATGCTTTCGGCAAGTCACGTATATCAGAATTCGGCGTATAATACTATCGACTATTCTATAACGGTAAGTCTAAGGAATAAGAGCAACTACTGTTGGAACGACGGTAACCGTCAGGTAGCCGACAAGGTATATTACATAAGGATCGATAAGAAAAAACTTGCGTTGCCTATTATAGCGGATAACGACGGTTCGACGAATATGTACTATAAGTACTTCCCGTACGACAACGATACGCACGAGATGACTTTGCAGAATATCGACACCGCGTGGATCAACTATGCGTCGTGGGATATTACTAAACTCGAAGTAGCGGAACTCGAGGGCAATAAACTCAGAGCTACGACTCTCAGCGAGAAGCAGGGCAATTACAGAGTAGACTTGACTCTTAAGGACAATCTCAATACCTGTTGGTCGGATAACGCAAGAGACGCTAAGTATTATTACATAGCGATACAGACGGCGTATATTCTCGTGCCCGCCGTCGTAGGCGTCAATACCAAGCAATACACCGGAGACGAATACATATTCCAATACGAGAACGTAAGGGATAACGGTTGGATGACGTATACGCTCAACAATCCTACTTATATGACGGCGTCGCTTGACGAAGAGACTGGTATATTGACCGTCAAGATAGCTGCTACCGCTCCGATAACGAGTTATTACGTAAGATTCCACATCGTGGATAAAAATAACGTTCGTTGGCAGAGCAACTACACTGGAAATAACTGGTACGATCAAGACAGATATATCTATACGCAGAGATCTCAGATACCGATACCGACTATCGAAGGTAACGGCGCAAGCTACAAAAAGACCACGGTATATAACTTCGCTAAACAGGACTTCAACTTCTTGAATTACCGTCCGGAACTTCTTGATACGGGCGCTGCGAAGTGGATGAGCCATACCGTAAGGTCTACGCTCAAGTTCGATAACGACAGAGGAACGTGGGACGAAGAGAAGAAACTCATGAAGTTCAGCGCGTCCAACGTCGGAAGTTACGTAATAAGAATAAGCACTAACGGATTCTGTACGTTTACCGACGGTTCGACGTATAAGGACTACACTCTCCAGATAGATAAGATAGTCTACGACTCGCCGTTCTTTACGAATGAAGGAAGCGGTACTACGACTTCGGGAGTGCAGACGTTCGTCTACAACTTCGACAGGCAATACGTAACGCTTGAAAATATTCTCGATCCGATCAATATCACGACCGGCACTATGCAGTGGTGGGACGGCACGGGATATTCGCAGGGCGTTGACGAAGAGCACAGACTCAGCTTCGCTTACGACGAAGAGAAGCATCAGGTCAAGGTAGGCGCTAAGCATATAGGAACTTACTATATTTACGTTAAGATATCCGATGCGCTTTTCGCTAACGCTAAGTGGTCGACTACGACGTCGCAGACGTTGACGTTCAGAATAAGTATGAACAGAGCGACGCTGACGATACCGACGATACTCAAGACCAATCTTGCTACAGGCGAATCTATAAGCGGTAACTATAAGTACGCTTCTTATTCCGGCAACAACGTTATCGCCGAGTATAAGGACGTAGATTCCAGATATATGACGTGGAAGGACGTTACGGCTTACGCCGGCGCGGCAGACGATCATAAGGCGGTCATCGAATACGATGAGGAAAATAAGGTGCTTAGAATCAAGTCTAAGTACGTTAATACTTACACTATCCAGATATCGCTCAAAGACAATGCGAACAGTAACTGGATAACGAGCAGTTCTTACAAGAATCAGACGTATTCTTACGGTATAGTCATAAGCAAACTCACCCATCCGTATCCGACGGTGGTATCGGGTTGCAGTACGTCTGTAACTTATACGGGCAATCCTATCGAATTCAAGTTGCAGAACGTGGTATTCGGCAGCGACAAATACGAAGTTACCGTAGGCGATATGGAACAGGTATCGTGGGTCGACGGTATTCTTACGCTTTCGGCAAAGGCCGTAGGAACTTATACAGTCGTCGTATCCATTATAGATACCAACAATACGAGTTGGAACGCTTATACGTCGAGAAGTTTCACGTTCGTGATCAACAGGAAGAATCTGTCGGCAACGACTTCGTTCTCGTCGACTAATGCGGATATGAATATCCAGCTAAAAGACGGTAAGACCAGTTGGCCTTCGGGTATGCCGGTATTCTTCAATCTCGACATTACGGGTCTTAACCAAGTCGAGGGCGAGACGGTAGGACTCAACGTCTATATGTACAACGCGAATAACACTTCGGTCACAACCGTACTCGAAGAGTCGGGCGTAAGACGTTACGTCATTCCGACGAACCTCGCAAAAGGTACTTATTATATAGTGGCTCAGCACGCGGCTACGCCGGATAACTACAATATCGGCACGTACAGGGTCAAATTCGTCATAGACTCCGATCCTGCAAGATTTACCGAGAGAGATCTCGTATGGCAGTATTCTGTCGGAGAAGGAAGCAAGACGACGGTAGGCGGTTCGCATACTACGGAGTCAACGGCTCTTCAGCTTGAGTATAAGGCGGCGCCGTTCAACTTCTCTATAACGCTCTCTACAGAGCAGCTTGCTAATCTCAACGTAAGAATAGTATCCTATTCGGGCAACGTAACGGCTACCGATTCCAACGATAAGCCTTACTCTGTAAACGTTGTCATCACGGCTCTAAACGGTAATTACTACTTCCCGGAGACGACGTATACGCTCTATTATAAGATAAATAAGGCGAGAATCGACGTGTCGAGTATCAAATGGGATTACAGCGATCCGTTTGTTTACGACGGTACGGCTAAGAAGATAACGATTCTCGGTTCGTCGCTCCCCGAGGGATTGACAGTCAGTCGTTATACTGGAGATCTTACTGCGACCAACGCTACCGAAGGCAGCGGTAAACAGTACACTACGGGCGTTGAGTTCAACGTAGCTAACGCAAACTATATGAGACCTGTCGAAGGCGACAGCAAGACGTATATAGGTTCGTTCCCGTGGTCGTGCAAGTGGGATATCAATAAGGCGGAGATAGAGATCTCGTGGAAGTCGGTCATGAAGGTCGACGAGAACTCAGAGATATTCTACGTTCCGGTGCTCGTAACAGGCGACGAAATGGTCAAGTATAAGTACGAGAAACTCGATGCGGACGGCGCCTGGGAAGTCGTAGAAAAACTCACGAAGAAGTTCGGAGAGGCGGTCACTTACCGCGTTACGCCGATACTCAAAGACGGTTCTGGCGGCGGCGTCAACTATGCCGCTAACCATAAGCTCGTCGTAGTGGACGAAGTCAACTCTCCGCTCACTCTCGAGTTCGTAGTCGGCGAAGATCAGTACTTGCTCGTTATGCACCTTGTATTTACGAACGGCGGCGGCGAGGAAATGACCGGCGAACAGTTCCCGTACACCAGCATGCCTTACATCGCTGAAGCGAGGATAGATCAGGACGAAGAAGGCTCGCAGCTCGAGATCAAAAATTCTATAATAGAATACTATCTCTACGATGCGGCGACGGACTCCTATAACGCTAAAATACAGAGTCCTACCAACGTAGGTAAATACAAAGTAGCGGTTACCATCAGTTACGGTATCGCAGGCAGCAATAAGACGGGTACCGGTACGGGCGAGTTCTTCTTTGAAATCGTGAAGGGCAACATCTCGACCTCTAATCTCAAGTGGGCATATTCTCACGACGGAAGAGAGTACATCTACGATATGGAACAGGGCAAGTGGATCAACGAAAAGGATAACAATGCCGAAATTTCAGAGTTCGTTTATTCCGGTAACGCGCATAAGATATACCTTAAGAGCGGTAACAGCAATAACGCTAACGGCAGCGATCTCACCGTGAATAACTTCCTTACCGTTAAGAACTTGGTAGGAAACACCGCGACGAATGCAGGCGGTTACGAGGCTACGTTCACGTTCGTATACGACGATACGAGTTGGAACGATCCTGCTATCACGTTCCCGACTTCGCTTAGATGGAATATTGCAAAGGCGAAGATAGATCTCAGCGAAGCTAGCTGGAATTACGTGAATCCGTTCGTATTTGCGGTAGACGATAGCGGAAACGCTGTTCCGTATTCGGTATCGCTCTCTTATGCTTCAGGCGAAGAGACGCTCGATTACATCGCTTACTTTAACGATAAATGGGCGAATATCGCGACGATAGCCGTCAGCGGCAATACCCAGTCGGCAGTCGGAACGTATACTGCAGAGTTCAAAGTAACGGTAAAGAACAACAACTATGAGGTAGTTCAGCCCGAAATACTCAAGTCTTCCATCTCTTGGAACATAGAGTCCAGAAAGATGGTAACTCCCGATAATAAGGGAACTTGGGCGCAGTTCGACAACGCCGCGCATAACTTGCTCGATCTTTGCGGAGTCGAAGAGGATTGGGAAAAGTACTACACGATAAAGATAGAATATGCAAAAGACGGTAATACGTTCTTGCCGTATGCGGGATATGACGGCGAGCAGTACTCGGCGTACAATACGGGTACGTATAGGTTTGTATTTGCTATCAAGCCGGGACTCAATCCCGAGGGATCGGAGACCAACGTTATTTGGGACAGCGCGACGGTCAGCGACCGTACGACGACTATCACGGTCGATAAGCTCGTACTTACGGTAACAGGTTGGACGGCAGCCCGTGAAAATTCGACGGTCCTTTCCGATAACGACGACTTTGCGGCTATAATGCTAGGCTATACGATAAAGGACGCCGACGATAAGATATATTCCAAGGAGGAGGCTGCGGCTCTCGGCGGCGGCGTAACTCTTTCGGTAAGTCCGTATCTCCTTGACGAGTTCACCGATAACGTAACTCTTTCGTATTCGAGCGAAGATTACGAGACGTTCTCGTATAAGACTATATATACCAATATCGTTTGGCTTGATAAACCGACGCTCGTAACTGAAGAGTTTACTTACGACGGCAAAGCGCACGCTTTCGAATTGGCTGATAAGACTATTTGGCAGTATATCGAAGTCGACGGCGGAAGCCTTTCCGATATGACTAAGACGGAAGCGGGAGATTATCAGATAACTCTTAAGATCAAAGCGGGCTCGAACGCTTCGTGGAATACTGCGGACGGCGAAATAGACGACAAGACTACCGTCACTCTCAACTTTTCTATCAAGATAAGAATGATAGAATTGCCGACGGTTTCCGATTTCGAGTTCTCTAACGAGGAGAAGAACGTGCTTTCAGGTTTGCCTGAAGACTTTACGACTTTTGTAAAAGTTTCGGGAGAATATTCCGCAACGAACGTCGGAGAGTACACGTTCAGCGTTGAGCTCAAGAATACCGTTAGCTGTATGTGGTCCGACGGAAGCGCAGATAAGAAAGAGTTTACTTGGAATATCGAAAAGAAGACCATAGATACGCCTGACGGCGGTAACTGGACGCTCTTTGACGGTAACGTTCATAACATCGTTACGGATTGCGGTATGGCGGAAGACTGGGAGAATTATCTCAGCGTCGTTATAGAGTATTCTATAGACGGTACTGACTTCGCTCCTTATCCCGGATATACCGAGATCGGCAGCGACGAAGAAGGCAACGCTATATACGATCCGTACAGCGCGTATAAGACGGGCGTATACAGACTTACGTTCTCAATACTCGATTCTGTCAATTCCGGCGCGGATAACGTGGTTTGGGCAAGCGGCGACGCTGAAGACCAGATAGTAACGGTCGCTGTCGCTAAGGTATCCGTAAACGTAGTAGGCTGGAATGATAACAGAGAGAATTCGACGGTCAAACTCGCTAACGATGCGACTCTGCCGACGAAGTTCTACGAGTATCAGCTTCTCAACGAAACGGGCGCTATCGTGACCGTTGACGACGTACTCACCGCAGGCGCAGGAAAGGCGTTCTTCGTGGCTCTTGTAGTAAAGGCGGCGTACGCGGACTATGCGGAGATATCTTACAGCGATTCGAGTTACGAAAAGCACGCGTTCGTAACGGAAAAGATAAAGATAGAGAAACCGACTATCAAGGGTCTCGATACCTATGAGTTCGACGGTAAAGCAAAGACGTTCGAAATAGGCAACTGGGACGATTATTACAGCAAGTACCTCGTTATCAAGGAGGGTAAAGAAGCTCTCACGAAGACTGAGGCAGGCGAATATAAGGTAACTATCGAGTTCAAGCAGAACTCCGTAGCAATGTGGACTAACGGTCAGTCGAACTCAATCGAGCTTTCGTTCAGCATTACCGAAAAGAGTATCGAGATGCCGACGCTTACGAACAAAGCGTATACCGGTAGCGAAATAGATATTCTTGCCGATTATATCGCTAAGAACGGCAACGATTACGTAGAAGTAAGAAGCGGCGAAGATATCGACAGCGTCGGAAAGGCTACGAACGCCGGAACTTATAAGGTAATTATAGGACTCAAGTATCCGAACAGCACCTCGTGGCTCGGAAGCGGCACGTCGCAGGATCTCGAGCTCGAGTGGTCGATAACCGCTAACAGATTGCAGATACCTGCTTTCGATAACAGCTTCAAAGTATTCGACGCTGTAGGTCACGATATTATGGCAATGTGTAAAGCTCAGTCCGATTGGGAGACTTATTACACAGCTAACGCGGAGTATTCTGCCGACGGCGAGAATTTCGCAAGCTACGGCGGTTACGGAGATTCGAAGTACGCGGCTTATAACGCGGGAACTTACAAGATAACGTTCGCGATCAAAGCCGAACACAACCCTGACGGAGCTGAGAACATCCTCTGGAGCGACGGAACGCTCGGGAATATCGTCGTAACGTTTACAGTGTCGAAACTCAGCGTTATAGTAACGGGTTGGAATGAGAATAAGGCTGAATCTACGGTCAAACTTGCGGACGGCATTTTGCCTGAGAGCGTAGTTAAGTACGTTATTACGAACGCCGACGGTCTCGAAGTGGATAATAATACCGTAAATAATGCGGGATACGGCGAAAAGTTCGTTATCACTCTTAACGTTACCGATAAGGACAACGTCGAGGTAACGTATCAGGACAACAAATACGTAAGATATACTTTTGCTAATAAAGTAATGCTTATAGATACGCCCGTTCTCGAGCTCGATTCGAGAGATTACGACGCTACGACTTATACGTTCATAATCAGGGATTGGGATCTGATTAGCGCATATCTTAAGTTTACTGACGACAGCGATTCGCTCACTCAGCTCAACGCAGGCGAGTATACCGTTAAGATAAGTATAGCCGATCCTGTAATAGCTACCTGGACAGACGGCAGCACCGACGACGCGGTTCTCAACTTTACCGTCAATCCTATAAGCGTAAGCGGTAGCTGGAATACGGAGACGGATAGCAGTATTCCGGAATTCGTATTCGATAACGACGCGTCGAGCTATCCTTCGAACTTCACGACTATTACCTATACCGACGAGGAAGGTAACGAAGTTGAGAAGAATTCGCTCGCTCTCGGTAAGAAGTATACGGCGACGATCGCTTTCGAGACGTCGTTTGCAGTCAACTATAAATTTGCGGAAGAAGTCGAGACTTCGGTAGAGTTCGTTATCCCGATAGTCTATACGATGCTTGACAAGCCGACTCTTACGGAAACGTCGGTAGTATATAACGGCAGTGAAGTAGCGTTCAAGATCAATAACTGGGGTACGCTCAAGACTCATCTCGAAATCAAGAAGGGCAGCCTCAATCAGACGGACGTAGGCGAGTACGAGATCACTATAGGAGTGAAAGCCGGACTGTACGTTCAGTGGAAGGACGACGGTACGTCAAACGACGTTACGCTCAAGTTCTCGATAACTCAGGCGGTCATTTCCGGCGAGTGGTCGACGGAAGATAGACTGGTTCCCGTATTCGCGGCAACTGTCGAGGGATACGTCGGCGAATTGCCGAGCGACTTGTTCCGTTATGAGATAACGAACGAGGAGACAGGCGAGGTCGTTACCGCGGAGAACGCAACAGCAGACGGTTCGTACTATATCACCGTAGCGGTAGCTTTCGTACACACGAATAACTTCGCTCTCGAGAGCGGTACGCAGGTAGTATATTCTTACAGGATAGTCGACGGAGTGATCGAGGAGAAGACTCTTGAGAAGTTCAAGAAGCCTGTATTGGATACGGATAAACTAGTATACAACGGCAGCGAGCAGACGTTCGCTATAACCAACTGGGATCTGACCTACAGCGATTACCTTGACATCGTAGAGGACGAGAGCGACAGCCTCACGCAGACTGACGCGGGCGTTTACTCCGTAACTCTCAGATTCAAGAAGAATATGCCCGCTCAGTGGGAAGACGGCGGTATGGAAGACGTAGTTCTCACGTTCGAGATAGAAAAGGCTATCGTAAACGGCGAATGGACGGTTGAGGAAGGAGCTGTTTCGCCTTCGTTCGGCGCGGCTGTAGAAGGCTTCGAAGAACTCGGCGAAGGATTCTTGGTATACGTTACTAAGGATGCAGATGGCAACGAAGTTACGACGCCGGTACAGGGAAAAACCTATTATATCACGGTTTCGCTCGGCGAAGAGTTTGAGAATAACTTCAAGTTCGGCGACGAAGTCAATACGACGTTTGCATACAGAATAAAGGACGGCGAGATATCGGAAGTCGTAGTTAAGAAACTTCCTTATCCGACGCTCGTCAGCGACTCTATAGAGTACACAGGCGAGGACATTACCTTCGAGATAGTCGACTGGGATAACTATAAAGATCATCTCAATATGACGGGAAGTCTCACTCAGAGACAGGTAGGCGAGTACAGAGTAGTATTCTCGTTCAAAGATCCTACCGTAGCAACGTGGGATAACGATAAGACGGGAGACTATACGTTGTTCTTCAGTATTACCGCGCCTGCAGCAGAGCCGACGACTCACGAAATTCCTGTATTCGAGAACGATACTATCGTATATAACGGAAATGAGCAGACGTTCTCGCTCAGCGATATTCTCAACTATATCGACTTTGTAGAGATACTCGGCGACGAACTCAAGCAGACCGATGCCGGCGTATATAAGATAACCGTACACATAAAGGACGTTATGCTCTTTACGTGGGCGGACGGCAGTACCGACGACGTAGAACTCACGTTCAAGATAACTCCCGCCGCTATTCCCGTCAACTGGAATCTCACGGGAAGCATACCGGTACTAGAGCTCGTTGGAATCAACGTTGAAAACGTGCCGGAAGATTTGGTCAACTATGTAATTACCAACGTTGACGGAGAAGTAATAGCTCCCGAAAGCGTCGAGAGGAACGTGACCTACTTCATGACTGCAACGGTCAACGAAAACTACGCTAATAACTTCGCGTTCGCAGTTACCGAAGGTTCGGAAGCTACCGCAAAGGAAAGCGTTCTCGTATTCAGACTCGACGACGACGGCAATCTCTTCCAAGTAATAGTCGAAGAGCTTACCGTACCGCAGTTCGATATCGACGTTGTTGAGTACGACGGCGCAGAGCATACCTTTGTTATCTACGATTGGGATAATATGGCTCCGTTCGTTGAATTCGTGGAGGGCAGCGACGCTGTCACTCAGTCCGCGGTCGGCGAGTACAGAGTAGAGATAAGAATAGTAGACCCGACGCTCGCAATATGGGCTGACGGAACTATGGAGAATAAGGTTCTCACCTTTGAGATCAAGAGCCGTACGTCTCCGGCGTTCAAGCACGCTAAGTTCGAGTTCGTAAATTCAGAACTTGAATATACCGGCGCGGAACAGACGTTCGAAATAGAAGACTGGGCTAACTTCTCAAGATTCTTCGAGATAGAAGGCGACGCGTTCACGCAGAAGGATAAGGGAGCTTATACCGCTACTCTTAAGATCAAGGATACTCAGCTCTTTACTTGGAGCGACGGAACTACCGACGATATTACGTTGACTTTCTCGATCATCGATCGTACAGCGCCTATGTTCACACCGCATATGCCGCGTCTTGAAGACGACAGGCTCGAATATAGATTCGGCGGTCAGACTTTCGAGATACGTAACTGGTCGGTATACGAAGGATACGTCGAACTCGTCGGCGACGATTTGACGCAACAGGAGATAGGTAAGTACAGCGTTACCGTTCACATAATAGATTCCGAGCTTATGACTTGGAGCGACGGTAGCAGCGACGATAAGGTATTGACCTTCGAGATCACTAAGGCTGTCATACCGATCAAGTGGAATCTTGACGGCGGCATACCGGTCATCGAACTTCCCGATATGGCAGGTCTTCCCGATAATTTGGTAAGCTATATCATCAAGAACGAAGACGGCGACGTTATAGAGCCTGAAAACGTAGAAAAGGGAGTAACTTACTTCATAACCGCTAAGTTGAACAGCGCTTACGTAGATTACTTCACGTTCGCTCCCGTTCAGTCGACAGCGAGAAGCCTCGGCGCAGACGTAGCTCTTGCTCAGGGTCCCGAAGGAATCGTCGAGACTGCTATAGCGTTCGTTATCGGCGAGGACGGAACTATCAACTTGATTTCTATAGATAAGATAGTTAAGCCGCACCTTGTCAGCGATAAGGTCGAGTATGACGGAAGAAAGCATACCTTCGTTATAGAGAACTGGGACGTATACAAAGAGTACCTTGAGATAGTCGAGGGAGAAGAAGCTCTCACCGTCAGCAAGGTAGGAACCTATACCGTAACGGTCAGAATAACCAATCCTGCTATTACGAAGTGGGAAGACGAGACCACGAACGATATATTCTTGACGTTCGAGGTAACTAAGCGTACGTCGCCTGCGATAACGCACGACCGTCCGAGACTCGACGTTGACAAGAAGGCGTATACGGGCGAAGAGATAACGTTCGCAGTTCACAACTGGGACGTTTACGAGCCGTACGTTGGCGTGAGCGGCGAGCTCAACGTAACGGAAGTAGGCAAGTACGACGTTGTTCTGTACATCATCGACAAAGACCTCTTCACTTGGTCTGACGGTACGACGGATAATATAACGCTCAGCTTCGAGGTAACTAAGTCGGGCGTAATAGTAGACGGACACCATACGTTGCCTATGCCTAGACTCGAGACTGCAATCGTCAATTACAACGGATTGCCGTATACGATAAAGATCGTGAACTGGGATACCGATTACGACGGTTTTGTAGAAATAGTCGAAGGAAACGCGGCGCTCGTACAGACCGCTGTAGGAAGCTATACGATAACGCTCCGCATCAAGGATACCGAGCACGTATCGTGGGCTAACGATACTACGGAAGACTATACGCTAACCTTTACCATCAATAAGTTCGCTCTCGGCGGTACTTGGTATATGGGCGGAAGCGTTCCGACTCCCGACTTGACTACGGGCGATACGCCGATATCGTTGCCTAGCGATCTCCTCGTGAGAACAATAAAGGATGCGAACGGTAAAGTCGTAGCGGAAGCAGATCTCAAAGAAGGCGAGAAGTACACCGTAACCTATGCTATCAACGAACAGTATCAGGATACCTATTCGCTTCCTTACAAGTTTGAGTCCACGAGCTTCAAACTCAACGCCGACGGAACTTCTTCTGTCGTAGAGGGTGAAGAAGACGAGGGTCTCGGCGGATTCGGATTGCTTATGATAGTTATCTGCGTAATACTCGTTCTCTTCCTCGCGGCTCTCGTAATATTCATTATAGTAATGGTGATTTCGAGAGGAAAGGCTGATAAGAGCGGAAAGAAAGCCGAGAAAGAGCCTAAGGCGGAAAAGGCGGCTAAGGAATCGAAGAAAGAGGAGCCGGAAGACAGCGATGAAGAATCGGACGATGACGACGAAGACGAAGATTCCGATGACGAAGACGATGATGAAGATGATGACGAAGACGACGATGATTCCGACGATGAGGATGAAGACGACGAAGACGAAGAATGATCTTTGACATTGTGAGCAGATGAAAAAAGGGAAGGACGACAGTCCTTCCCGTTTTTTGTTTTTTAATTGTTTTAATAGTCGAAATTACAATATCCGCAACAGCAACAGCTAAAGCAGGCGTTACAGCAGCAGTTATTGCAGCAGCATCCGCAATGACAAGGGCAGTGTACTTTCGACGTCATGGGGGGGATCGGCGTATCTGCTATAAAAGTCGTTACGGGGTTGCTGTATGCGACGGTAGAGGTTTCTCCGATAGGATATGTTATGTTCGAAATATTGGTAATAGTTTTCATATCAGTTCACCTTCACGTCAAATTCTACCGTAACGCTTTCGCCTGCCGCGAGGTCGGGAAGGTCGAAACCTGTTTCGGGATCGTAAGACGGATATCTAACGCCGTCTATCTTAACAGAACCGTTTACGAACATCGTACCCGCGGGTATTTCGTCTTTGAATATAACGTTCGTTACGGGAACGCTGCCTGCGTTCTTTATGACGGACGTATAGTCAACGCGCCGCCTTTTACGGCGAACGCTTTATCGACGCTTTTTGTATTCGCCACTTCTCTTACTATGACGTATACGGCTGCGGGATTGGAGTTAGAAAATCCGCTTGCCTCGTATCCTGCGAACGGAAAGAATTTATAGTCCGCTCGTGCAATATTGAATATGGGATTCACGGCGGGCAAGGAGTCGGCGGTTACTTTGAAGGTAACGTTACTAGATTGACCTGCCGCTATGCTCGGGATCACTACGGGCAGCGAACCGACGTAAGGAACTCCGTCCACTGTTATAGAGCCGTCTACGAGCGTCGTTTCGTTAGGAAGCAGGTCGGTTACCGTTACGTCAAGCGCCTCGACAGTTCCGGTATTTTTAACGACGAGCTGGTAAGTTATTTCTTCGCCGACGTCTACGAAGGTTTTATCGGCAGACTTAGCGATTTCCAGATTAGCGCCTTTACTGTCGATCTGCAGAGCAAGAGCATTCGGGACGTACAGATCGCCGTCGCTTGTAAAACGAATGACAGCGCTGGATTGACTTGCGGAAAGCTTATCAGAGACGTCAACGGCAGTTATATCCCAACCTTGACGGCATGCCGAGGTGTTAGTTCCCGCCGCGGCATTCGCGTTACGCGAGCCGAACGTTCCCGTAGTATCGAGAATACCGTTCTCGTCGTTTATCTGCGACGCGAAGAAGTTATCCTCAGGATTGTTTGGTCCCGAAAGAGGTGATAGCGTCGGTATCGTCTGTCCGAACAGCATCTCGTCGCCGGTCAGAACCGCGTCGCCTTCTTGCGCCGAGACGAATATTTTGCCCGTTATAGGCAGTATTTCGGGAGTGAGAAAATCCGATACCGTTATAGTCGTACTGGTATTGTTCGGCGAGACTACGACGCCTCCGCTCCATATAGTGAGATTCCTAAGCGGCATAGACGGATTCTCATATGCAATAGCTAGCGTCCAGCCTGCATGATTTGTGTCAGCGGTACGGCTGTCGAGCGCTTCTATCAGCGCGGGAACGCTTTGAACGGAATACGAACCTCCGAGCGCGGCTTGCACCGCCGCCGTTACGTTAGCGGTACGAACGTAAAAGCCTACGGTAATATTGTCCGCAGGAATATCGAACGTTTGCGCCGTTGCGGGGTCGGGAGCAACGGAAAGCGTTCCCTGCGGAGTTGTGAACGTTACGCTGTTATTTAATAGCGCCGAAATGTTGTTTTCCGAGGAACGGAATAATCCGCCCCATATGAGTTCGGCGTATAATATCGTCGAGTCTGCAGGGAGGTCGAGTATTGCCCGAGACCCGTTACGCGTATAGTCGAGCGTCGTACCTTGAGGGAACGTCCCGACTTGCAGAGTATTGTCGAGACTAGTGAAAGCGCCTATCTAACCTTCCGTTCCAGGTGCGTTCTGGTTCGGAGTTTTACTTAGACCGAGCGTATTTCCGCAAAAAAGTATACCGCCCTTTTTTACATCTGAATATCGTTGAATAAAAGGCATAAGTCCTCCTTTCGTAAAAAAATTCTACATATTCCGCCCATATAAAGTAAGGGGAGAATATGTAGAAGAGAGTCAATATATTTGAAAATTTTCAGTATGTTATTATACTGTATGTATTTATATCTAATTTTGTGCAAACAGAAGAGGATAGAAAAAATTTATGAGTTTTATAAAACGTATTTTGACATATGAAAATGGAAAATTTTTTGATCCGGTATTAGATTGTTTTTATGTATTTGAGTTTTTATCTTTACTAAATAATATGAGAGCTAAAATAGGGTCTGAGTTATTCAGACCCTATTATTAAAATTCGTCTTCGCTGTTTATTATCTTTTTCAATCTGCGCTTTGCGGATAAATATCGTGTACGCAATGTGGAAACGTTCGCTCCGAGCAATTTTGAGATCTCGGCGTAGCTATATCCCATGATACGCAGTTTAATGAGTTTCGCATCTTGCGCGCTCAGTTTTGCCAGCGCGGCGTAGACGATATCTTCGCTCCTTTCGGGGTCGTCGCATTTCACGAGGTCAACGCATAGTTCCGTTGAAAGGCAATAGCCTCTCGATCTACGGTAATAGTCGGCGCGTACGTTCTTTGCGATAGCGTATAAGAACGCTCGGACGTTGACGACTTTGCCGCCGTTTTGCAGCATATACGTCCATAGTTTGAAGAAAGTCTGTTGTGCTAGATCCTCGGCGGCGTCTCGGTCGTATTTTACGCGCCGTCTGAAATATGCGACTATCTTATGGTAATATTCGTTATAAACCTTGTCGAATAACGCTCCGCAGTCGATCATATGTCATAGCGTAGAGTTGATGTAGGAGATGACGTTCTTATTGCCGCTTAGCTTGGTCACTTCGCTGTCGTAATAGACAGATATGTTCTTGTTTTTTAGTTCTTCCACAGTTATATTCTTTGCGATCTTGACCTTTCTTTTTTGACCTAAGTGAACGAGCGTGCTTGGTTTTAGATTAGCAAGCGTCATAGCGTCGAATACGTTTCCTTTGAGTTCGACAGAGTATAGAAAATTTCCCTTTTTTTGTATGCCGATAAGATTTAGTATATTCAAATTGACGTTTGCTCCGATAAATATTTGACCTATCGCGGTCAGGTCGTATTTCGGCATAGGAGCGTTGTCGGGATTGGTGAAATATATTATGCCTTCCGTAAATAGATGTCCTCCGTCATCAGGCAAAATATCGGGCGTAAGATGTAATTTTCCGCTATACTCGCGTACGTTTTCCGTTGAAGGAATAGCTATCTGCGCGCCGATGTTCTTCTTCGGTACGGCTGCGATCGCTCCTGCAAGGGTAGGGTTATCGGACGGCATTATCAACATACCTACGTTTTTGATGCCGCGAATAGAGCGAGTCGCTTCGACGGTGAAGTTACGCATATCGAGCTTCCCCAAATTCTTATAATCGTATTGATCGTCGGTTTGCATATCTGCTTTTACATACTTATTCATGATTCAACCTCTCATATAGTATTTTGTAAGACCTTACACTTATTAAGACGCAATGAAATCAAAAACGTCCGCGGTTTGTATGAATTATTTGAAAATTTTTTTATTTTTCGCAAAATTAATTATATTTACGGGGAGTAAGGCGATATTATTTAGACTGCGCTTATAGTATTGACGCCGTATCGCGATAGTTGTTGCTATATTTCTATATTATCATAACTCGATATCTATCGTGTAATTTTTATCAATAATAATATATTTTAACCTATACTCTTGACATAGTTGTAGGTTTCTTTTATTATCCGCTATCAAATCGCATTTGTTTACGTCGGTCGAGATGCGACTTTCAATGACGTTTTCGAATTTCAAAATATCGGAAAAATTGTTTTCAATATATTCGGCGCTCATAATAAGGCAATAAAATTTTATTTCGCGTAAATAACTTTCATCGAAATCTTTTTGCCAATCGAATGGGATATAGCAACCCTCGATAATAAGGTTTTGCTTGTTCTCTATCGCCGTTTTTACGATCTCCTTTACGATTTGCCAAAGATACGGCGTAAGTTTTTCATCGTCGTTTACGGCATACGAAGTTTCGCCGCTTCTTATCAAACCCATTTTCAAATGGTCGATAGACAGGTATGGAATTTTATACTTTTCCATAAGCCGTTGCGATAGGGAGGTTTTACCCGTATGCGTTGTTCCCGAGATCAATATTATCATAGAAATATTATATCATGAATTTGCTCGGTCAACAATATTATTCAAGCATAAAAACGTAAAAAACCTAATCCGATATTTGGATTAGGTTGGTTTTTGGTGCACCTTCAGGGATTCGAACCCTGGACCCACTGATTAAGAGTCAGTTGCTCTACCAACTGAGCTAAAGGTACATATTAAGTTAAATATGGAGCGGGAGACGAGATTCGAACTCGCGACGTTTACCTTGGCAAGGTAACGCTCTACCACTGAGCCACTCCCGCATTAGTTATCTATGGTGCGGATGAAGGGAGTCGAACCCCCACGTGTGAACACCAGATCCTAAGTCTGGCGCGTCTGCCAATTCCGCCACATCCGCATTATATTGATAGCAATTTGGTGACCCATCCGAGATTCGAACTCGGGACACCGTGATTAAAAGTCACGTGCTCTACCGACTGAGCTAATGGATCTCATTTCTCGAACGAAGTACCTGCATATTATAGCCTATCTTATAAAAAAGAGCAAGCGTTTTAAGCAGATTTTTCAACTTTTTTTCGGCAATACTGATTACCATTAATGGCTGGGGTAGAAGGACTTGAACCCTCAAATACCAGAGTCAGAGTCTGGTGCCTTAACCATTTGGCGATACCCCAATATTATTATATCGTATGGCTGGGGTGGCTGGACTCGAACCAGCGAATACTAAAGTCAAAGTCTAGTGCCTTACCGCTTGGCGACACCCCATTAATAAAAATTAGTGGGGTGAGTAAAGGGAGTCGAACCCTTGACCTCTAGGGCCACAACCTAGCGCTCTAGCCAACTGAGCTATACCCACCATATAATAGTGATGGTGAGCCTGGAGGGATTCGAACCCCCGACCTACGGCTTAGAAGGCCGTTGCTCTATCCAACTGAGCTACAGACTCACAAAAAATGGAGCGGGTGATGGGAATCGAACCCACACGACCAGCTTGGAAGGCTGGGATTCTACCATTGAACTACACCCGCATCTCTTTAATGTCTTAATGCTTGATTATTTTATCACGGAAAAAATGTTATGTCAATTATTTTATGCGACTTTTTTAATAATATTACGAAAATATATAGGCAAAATTTTAAGACGCGGCATTATTTTTGATTTTGTCGTAAGATTTTTTGTTTGTTAGGCGGTGTTTTCGGTATCACTTCGGCGAGGACGGCACGGAAATAGATATATACGAATCGTCTTTTGTAAAGGAGAACCCAATGAAGACAGGTAATGCTCTGCATTGTGACGCTCACGCCCCTCTTTTTTGTAGGTCGGGCGGTAACGTTACCGACGTCAAAAAGAACCTGTACGACGGAGAATATCATAAGTATTCGTTTCTATGGACATCGGAATATTACGTGTTCTACGTGGACGGAGAAGCCGTATGGGCGAGCGACGCGGGCGGCGTTTCGAAAGCGCCCGAATATCTGAGGCTCACAGTCGAGATAAGAGACGGAAAGATAGGTCCATACGCGTAGGCGTTCGGCAACTTTGAGAACGGAGAAGGAACGGATTTTTCCATAAAAAGCGTCAACGTATGGCAGAATGGGAACTATAAGGCAAGTATAAAGGCTAACTCCGATTGGGCTTCGATATCGGTAGCTATAGTTGTCGGCTCGGTTGCGATAATAGGCTGCGTAGCCGCGATAGTCATTATAAGAAGAAAGAAAATGCAAGATATGTAAATATGAACGTATCGACATATGTCGCTTTATAGCGTCGGTCGATACGTACGATAAGCGATACGAACGTTATTGTGCAATGCGATATGGTATTGAGGGAAAAAGCTAATTAAATTGAAATTGGTTTATTACGCGAATAAAAACGCGGCTTATGTCCGCGTTTTTGTTTTATAAGTAACGTACTTTTATTTTATAAAAGAGTTGTTCTCGATAAAAGACGGATAGGAGTAAGGTCTTATCATTATAGTTTTACTGCTAAGATAATAATTGTGATAATCGGTATATTCTTCCTTGATTATTGGCTCGCTGATATGGTAGAATAACAGTGTTATTATATAATGAAACATTAATGAATTTAAGGAAACTCTGACAATGGATTACGATAAGCTACTCAATGACGAACAGATTTTGCCGGTAAAAGATACCGAAGGACAGCTATTGGTGCTTGCGGGCGCAGGAAGCGGAAAGACGCGTGTTTTGACGTACAGGATAGCGTATCTTCTTGAGGAAAAGAACGTTCATCCTTACAATATTCTTGCGATAACGTTCACTAATAAGGCGGCGGGAGAGATGAAGGAGCGTCTGGTGTCGCTTGTCGGCGCTTCCGATATGTGGATAAGCACGTTCCATTCATTTTGTAACAGAATACTTCGTTATGATATTGATAAGCTCGACTACGGCAAAAATTATTCGATATACACAGAGGGAGACTCTGAAAAACTCATTCAGAGGATAATGAAGGATATGGATATTGACGACGGAGAGCTGAAAAAGACCGTTAAAAATCATATATCGACAGCGAAGAATTTTGCGTTATCGCCCGATAAATATTACGCTCAGTGTACGCATCCGAAATCCGATAAGATATTCAAAATATATTCGCGATACGAAGAGGAATTGAGACGCGCTAACGCGCTTGATTTTGACGATTTGATGCTCAAGACGATAGAGCTCTTCGCAAAGTTTCCCGAAGTTCTGAGAAAATACCAAGAGCGTTTTAAGTACGTACATATAGATGAGTTTCAAGATACGAACAAGATACAGTATTTGCTCGTGAGACTCATATCCGCGTATCATAAGAACTTATTCGTCGTAGGCGACGACGACCAAAGCATATACGGCTGGAGAGGCGCGGAAGTCGGAAATATACTCAATTTCAAAAACGATTATCCCAACGCTAAAATATATAAATTACAGCGCAATTACAGAAGCAGCGGAAATATATTGAAATGCGCGAACAATATCATCGCGAATAATAATATGCGTATGGGAAAAAAGCTCGTACCCAATGAAGGTGACGGCGTTAAGGTCGTATATAAGAGCAATTTCGACGACAGGCAAGAGGCCGACTACGTGCTAAAGGAGATCGTCGGGCTCATTGACAATAACGGATATAGACCGAATGATTTCGCTATACTTGTCAGGATCAACAGTATAACGAGAACGTTCGAGGAAAGAATGAATATGTACGGTATTCCGTACAAGATATACGGCGGCTTCAAATTCTATGAGAGAAAGGAAGTAAAAGACACCGTGGCGTATCTTAGGATGCTTGCGAATCCTAAAGATACCGAGTCGATACTGAGAATAATAAATCTGCCTAAAAGGGGTATCGGCGACGCCGTTCAGAAAAGGCTTTGCGAATATGCCTATGAGCATGATATGTCGCTTCTCGACGTGATAAAGGGGATATGGGACACAGATATGCCCGCGGCTACGAAGAAAAAAGTAGACGTATTCAGAGAACTTGTCGTCTGTCTCGAAAAGGCGTTGCAAGAGATGACCCTCGACAGATTCATAGAGTATATGCTTGAAAAAGTTGAGTTCGAGACGGAGTACGACGCGAATATTCAGGAAGAGTATACCAAACTTGAAAATATCAAAGAGCTTGCTACTTCGATAAAGCAGTTTTGCCGCGATAACGGCGAGAATACTACGCTCGACGAGTATCTCGAATCGCTTGCTTTGATATCTGATACCGACGACATCAATGAAGGCAATTACCTTACTATAGCGACGATACACGGCGTGAAAGGGCTTGAGTTCAGATGCGTCTTCGTCGTAGGCTTGGAGGAAGGAATATTCCCGAGTACCAGAGCCATCGAAGCGTCGGATATAGAGGAAGAGCGCCGTATAATGTACGTTGCGGTCACGAGAGCGAAGGAGAGACTATATCTGACGAACGCATCGCAGAGATACCGTTACGGCAAGATAGACAGTAACGTGTCGTCGCGATTCATATCCGAGTCGGGCATAGAGTCCGATATGACGAAGTACAAAGCTATAGCTTCGTCCGCCTATTCCGGCGTCGGGGATAAAGCCAAGAATAATTATACTATATCTAACGAGTACCGAGATAGGATAAAGGACAACCTTTCAAAGCCTGCTCCCGCATCTAAGGATATTAGCGTATTCAAGGTAGGGCAGAGAGTCAGACATAATCGCTACGGCGAAGGACGTATTCTCTCGATCCGAGGAGAAAACGCCGACATAAACTTTGAAAAGCTGGGGACGAAGACGTTCAATCTGCGTCTTGCGCCTATCGCCGTTATCGAATAAAGATATAGACTGATAAATGAATTGATTTTTGCATATATTTAAGGGAGATTTATATGGAAAGAAATATGAGAGAGCTGGTCGATCTCCTAAATAAATACGCTTACGAATATTACGTGCTCGACAGTCCGACGATAGCGGACGTCGAGTATGACAGACTGTACGACGAACTTGCGAGGCTCGAGACCGAGACGGGAGAGACGCTTTTTGATTCTCCGACTAAAAGAGTCGGCGGCGAACTTCTAAAGGAGTTCGTTCCTTATACTCATAGGCGCAGACTTTATTCGCTTGATAAATGTCAGTCTAAAGAAGAGCTTTCGGCGTGGCAGTCGAGAGTTGTAAAGTCTCTCGGGTATATGCCGGAGTGCAGTGTCGAATACAAGTTCGACGGATTGACTATCAATTTGACTTATGAAGACGGACGGTTGGTCAAAGGAGCGACGAGAGGCGACGGAGTAAAAGGCGAAGACGTTACCGAGCAGGTGAAGACGATAAAAAGCGTGCCTCTTACTATTCCGTTTAAGGGCGTCTGTGAAGTGCAGGGCGAGGGAATAATGCGTCTTAGCGAACTGAAAAAGTATAATGAGAAGGCGAAAGAGCCGCTCAAGAACGCAAGGAACGGCGCGGCAGGAGCTATCAGGAACCTCGATCCAAAAGTGACCGCGCAAAGAAATCTTGACGTAATATGCTATAACGTCGGATACATCGAGGGAAAAGAGTTCGAAAGTCAAAAGGAAATGATAGAGTTTCTTCGCGAAAATAAGTTCAAGATAAGCGAATATACTTATTATGCTTCGAGTGGGGAAAAGATAGGAAAAGCTGTCGACGAGATCGAAGAAAAACGCGAATCTCTCGATTTTTTGATAGACGGAGCGGTAATCAAAATCTGCGATACGGAAATCAGGGATAATCTCGGATATACGGAAAAATTTCCGCGTTGGGCGGTAGCGTATAAGTATAAAGCGGAAGAGGCGACGACTACCGTCAAAGACGTCAGGTGGCAGGTGAGCAGAACGGGAAAGCTCAATCCGCTCGCAATAGTCGAGCCTGTGGATCTTGGTGGAGTCACAGTATCGAAGGCGACGCTCAATAATTACGAAGACATTATAAGAAAAGATATAAAAATAGGTTCGAGAGTATTCATAAGACGCAGTAACGACGTCATTCCCGAAATACTCGGAATAGCCGAGCATACGGAAAATAGCAGAGATATAGAAAAGCCGACCGTCTGTCCGCATTGCGGAAGTAAAGTCGTCGAAGACGGCGCGTTCTTGAGATGTTCGAACGTTGAAAACTGCGCCCCTATGAGAATATCTCAAATATCGCATTATGCGTCGAAAGATGCTATGGATATAGACGGTTTGTCTGATAAAACGGTGGAATTATTATATAATAACGTTCAATTTATAACTATCCACGAGAATTTTACTCCTGAGAGATCGGAAGACGGTATTGACAATGACTTACAAAATAAGCCGTATTTCAGAACAATTTCCGATATATATCGGCTAAAAGAGGAAAATCTTATCGGGCTAGACGGGTTTAAGGATAAAAAAGTCTCAAATCTTTTGAATGCTATAGAGAAGAGCAAAAACGCAAAACTCGATAGATTCCTATATGCTCTCGGCATACCGAACATCGGTAAGAAGTCGGCAAGAGAGCTTGCCGAAAGATTCATATCGCTCTCGACGGTAATGAAGGCGAGCGTTGACGAGATAGTCTCGATAGAGGATTTCGGCGCGATCATGGCGGAGAGCGTGAGAAAATTTTTCGACGACGGGAATAACGTTAAGTTGATAGAAGAGCTTGTCGCGCTTGGAGTAAGGGTAAGCGACGTCGAGATCAACGAGGGCGAGCTGAGCGGCGTGAACGCGGTTCTTACAGGCAGTCTTAAAACGCTGAAGAGAAGCCAAGCGGAAGCTATGATAAAGGAAAAAGGCGGCAAGGTCGCATCATCGGTGTCAAAATCAGTAAATCTTGTTATTGTTGGCGAGGACGCGGGTTCGAAGCTCGAGAAGGCGAAGAAGCTCGGCATAAAGATAATAACAGAGGACGAGTTCCTCGAACTTGTCGGAAAATGACCGGTTGGCGGCTGTTTGCGATAATATCCGAAAGTCGTTCTTAGTTCGATAAGCGATAAATAAATAGTTCATATCGGAGAGATACGCGTCTCTCCTTTTTTATTTCTGCATATCATCGGAAGTCGGATTGCGTGACGAAAAAGCGTTGTTTGGCTGTTCGTTTTGACGTGTATGATGCTAAGCGCAGCATTTGAATTTTGCCTGAGACATATAGAAGTCCGCGTTGGAGTTTTGTTCGATGTCAATAGAAGTCCGCGTTGAAATTTCTGTTCTTTGCTTATTTGTCGCAACTTAGCTCTATAAATTAAAATTATTTATTATGAAAGAGTTGTAAAAACGGCGTCGTTGTGCTAGAATATATAAAATATATAAAAAAATTTTTGAGGACGCGTATATGCGAAAGGGCAAACTGACTAACGAAGAACTTAATAGTTGCCTTAGCGTTATAAAGAACAATAACGAAGATCTGGTTGCGTTGAAAGGCGGCATCGGCGAGGATTGCGCCGTTGTGAAAGGTTTCGGCGATATGCTCGTAACGAGCGATCCGATAACCGCGGAGACGGAAAACGCAGGCGAACTCGCAATGCGCGTATCTGCGAACGATATATATTCTTCGGGCGGTATTCCGTTGATAGCGACTTTGACGGTCATTGTTCCTCCGACTTCCGAAACGGATAGGATAGCGAAGATAATTTCCGATGCCGAGCGCGTCGCGGAAGAGCTCGGGATAACTATCGTAGGCGGTCATACGGAGTTTTCCGATTCCGTCGTAAGGGAGATAGTATCGGTGACCATGATCGGAAAGCCGAGAGGAAAAGATACCGTTTCGACTGGCGGAGGTAAAGAAGGCGATACGCTCTTTATGACGAAATACGCCGCGATAGAGGGAACCGCTATCCTTGCCGCAAGGCATAAAGAGCTCATTGACGATAGAGACAGAGAGGAGCTCGATACGGTGAATTCTTCGCTTTCTATAGCTAAGGACAGTATGCTTGCTGTCGAAGCGGGCGTTCACGCGATGCACGACGTTACCGAGGGCGGCGTTTTCGGAGCCGTATGCGAGATGGCTGCGGCGAGCGGCGTGGGAGCGCTCGTAAGCGTAAAGGATATTCCCGTTTTGAACGTTACTCGCAAACTCGCGAAAAGATTGAAAATATCTCCCATGCGTCTTATATCGAGCGGTAGTTTGCTGATAGCGACAGACGACGCCGACAGATTGAAAGAGGCTTTTAGAGGAAGCGGAATACTTCTTACCGAAATCGGGCGTTTGGGCGGAGAAAAGACCGTCGCGGATCACGGAGACAGGCTCGAAGAGATAAGCGTTACCGCGGACGAATTGTTTACTGCTGAAAAGGAAGGGATGAATTTATGAACAGTATGACAGGTTACGGAAAAGGCGTTTCGGAGAGAGACGGCAGGAAAATAACTCTTGAAATAAAGGCGGTCAATCACCGTTTTCTCGATTTAGGCGTCAAAATGCCGAAAACCTTTAATTTTGCAGACGATGCGCTTCGTAAAAAAATAAAGGAAAGAGTGCAGAGAGGTCATCTTGACGTATACGTCAATTACGAGGATATGCGAGCAGAAAAGAACGAACTCTTTGTGGATACGGAACTTGCGAAGAAATATTTTAACGCATCTTTGGGTATAAGCGAAATGCTTTCGCTCGAAAATAACGTCGGCGTATACGAACTGATGAGGATGCCCGACGTAGTGAGCGATAGAGAGACGGAGGACAGCGAAGATATTCTCGAAACGATGATTACCGACGCTCTCGAAAAGGCTCTTGCGCGGCTCAACGATATGAGAAAGAGAGAGGGCGCGCTCATAAGAGACGATATAACGAGCCGTCTTGACGTGATTTCCGGCATCGTCGGAGAGATCGCAAAGAGGTCTCCCGAAGTCATAGGCGAACATAAAGAAAAGCTTAGGAAAAGACTCAATGAGGCTCTCGAAGGCGTAGAGGTAGACGAATCGAAGCTGCTTAACGAACTGGTGTTTTACGTAGACAAAGTCGGCATCGACGAAGAACTCACGCGACTCGACGCTCATATCAAGCATTTTAACGAGATATTGCTCAAAGACGAGCCTATAGGAAGACAGATCGATTTCTTGGTACAGGAGATGAACAGAGAGACCAATACCATAGGTTCGAAATGCAACGAAATAACTATATCGTCGTACGTCGTAGCGTTGAAAACTGAGATAGAGAAAGTAAGAGAACAGATACAAAACATAGAATAAACAAATTACGGAAGGTAAATATGAATAAAGGATTGCTAATTATTGTTTCCGGACCTTCGGGAGCGGGAAAAGGCACGGTTCTTAAAGAGGTATTTGACGAAATAGAGAGTTTGAGATATTCGGTATCCGTAACGACGAGAAAGCCGAGAGAGGGCGAAAAGGAAGGCGAAAGTTACTTCTTTAAGTCTTTAGAAGAGTTTGAGGATATGATAGAGAGGGACGAATTCCTCGAGTATCAGCCCGTATTCGGAAATTATTACGGTACGCCGAAGGAGTACGTTGAGAGGCTGAGGACAGCAGGTTACGACGTAGTTCTCGAGATAGACGTAAAGGGCGCGATGTCGGTAAAGGAAAGGGTGAGCGACGCGGTCCTCATATTCCTAACGCCCGAGAGCAAAGAGATATTGAGGAGCCGTCTTATCAACAGAAAGACGGAGAGCGCCGCAGAACTCGAAAAACGTGTCGGTGAGTCGATACGAGAGCTCGAGACGGTGGAAAAGTACGAGTACGTTGTAGTGAACGATACGATCGAAAGATGCGCCGACGACATAATCGCGATAATAAACGCAGAAAAACGTAAAGTTGGGCGAAACGCCGAATTTATAAATAGACTACTTGAAAGGAGATAATGATAGATATGATGATAGATCCGCCTATCGATAAGTTGATCAAAAAAGCAGAATGCAGATACGCGCTCGTATGCGCAGTTTCAAAGAGGGCAAAGCAGCTCGTAACTCAGGACCACGAACTTCTCAATAAGTCGGGAATGAAGCCGATAACGCTCGCATGTAAAGAAATATACGAAGGCGAGTACGTAGTCGTTAAAGATTAACGGCGAGCCGACGTTTTTCGGGGAAACCGAAATTTTCGAGACGTTTAAGGAAATAACTACGCTATAAGTATACGCCGTACCGTTACGGGGCGGCGTCTATAGCGGTATAGGGATATTATCGGTTTATCGTGTTATCGTAATGGCGAAACTTATCGCTCTTTACGGTTCGAGCCGATAAATATAGGTGATAAAAGACTGCGGCGGGAGCTTTATTTGAGTTTTGCCGCAAAAATGTTTTTGTCGGATAGAGCTAAATTTCGTCCGACGGGAGATAGACGATGGGTAAGAACGTTGTGCTCGGAGTATGCGGAGGAATAGCTTGTTATAAGGCATGCGATATAGTTTCGGGACTTAAGAAACTCGGTATCAACGTCGACGTTATCATGACGAAGAACGCGACGGAGTTCGTATCGCCGCTTACTTTCGAAACGTTATCGGGCAATCCGGTGACTAAAGACACATTCGATAGGGAAAGACCGTGGGAGGTCGAACACATTTCGCTTGCTAAGAAAGCGGACGTTTTCGTCATTGTTCCGGCTACTGCGAACGTTATAGGAAAGATAGCTTCGGGCATAGCCGACGATATGCTCACTACGACCGTTATGGCGACTAAGGCGCCCGTTCTCATTGCTCCCGCGATGAATACGAATATGTATGAAAATCCTATCGTCAAGCATAATATCGAGACGCTCGAGGCGTACGGCTATAACTTTATCGATACGGAAATAGGCAGACTCGCATGCGGCGATACAGGAAGCGGAAAACTTGCGAGCGTCGATAGGATACTCTTCGAGATAGAAAGACTTCTTTACGACAAAAAGGATCTCGTCGGCAAGAGAGTTCTCGTTACTGCGGGAGGCACCGAAGAGCCTATAGACGGCGTCAGGTGCATAACTAACAGAAGCAGTGGCAAGATGGGACTTGAGATAGCGAGAGAGGCGAGGCTGAGAGGAGCCGACGTCGTCGTTGTAAGAGGAAGAGTCGGAGTGGATTTTCCGAGCTATATAGCTTCCGTCGTTCCCGTCAAGACCACTACGGATATGTACGATGCGGTAGCCGCAAATATGGACGGCGCGGATTATATAGTTAAAGCCGCGGCGCCTGCCGACTATAAGGTCAAAAACGCAGGAAAAGAGAAGATAAAGGGCGACAGGCTCGAGCTTTCGCTTGAGAAGAATCCCGATATCGCGAAAATGGTCGGCGAAAATAAGGGCGGGAGAAAGCTCGTCATATTCTGCGCGGAGACGAGCTCTCTCATCGAGAACGCAGGCAAGAAGCTCATCAAAAAGAACGCCGATATGGTAGTCGCTAACGACGTTACGAAAGAGGGCGCCGGTTTTGACGTCGATACGAATATCGTAACGATAATAAAGGGCGGCGATACGAGAAAAGATTATCCGATAATGACGAAACGCGAGACTGCGAAGGTCATTGTCGACGAAATGATTTCACTGAAATGATAGCGAAGGTAATAGTTGATATATCCACGTCGGAGATAGATAACGTATTCGATTACGAGATACCCTCGTCGCTAGCCGTTGGTGTCGGGGACAGAGTATCCGTTCCCTTCGCAAACCGTGTGATAGAGGGTTTTGTCATAGAAAAAGCCGAGACGTCGTCGTCAAAGTATACGCTGAAAAGTATAATTTCGCGTCTCGACGCATTTACCGCGATCACTCCCGAAATGATAGAACTTATAGGTTTTATGCGGGAAAAATATCACGTTCGCTTTATCGACGTTTTGAGACTTTGTATTCCGAGCGGTATGCGCGGCGGAAAGATAAAGGAATCGAGAAAGTTCTATCTTTCGCTGAGAGAGGGCGTAAGCGAAGAAGAGATACGAAGAACGGTTCCGAAAAGGGCGAAGAGCAGGCTCGAGATAATAGAGCGATTGAGAAACGGCAGCGAGGAGATGAAGGTGCTCGGAACGGAGTATTCGGCGTCGGCGATCAAGGCGCTTCTCGATCAGGGTATTATCGTAAAGAGTTCCGTTTCGAATTACCGCAAGCCTTATGAAAAACTCGATTCTCATAACGGCAGAGTTACTCTCACTAAAGCGCAAAGCGACGCTCTCGCTCAAATAAAAAACGACGATCGCTCCGTTGTTTTGCTTCACGGCGTTACGGGAAGCGGCAAGACGGAAATATATATGAATCTTATAGAAGAGACGCTCGATAGCGGAAAAAGCGCGATCATGCTCGTTCCCGAAATATCGCTGACGCCGCAAATGCTCAGGTTATTCAGAGGACGTTTCGGCGATACTGTGGCTATGCTTCACAGCGGACTTACTCAAGGGGAGAAGTACGACGAGTGGAGGCGGCTCTTGTCGGGAGACGCAAGGATAGCCGTTGGCGCGAGATCTGCGGTTTTTGCGCCGCTTCAAAACGTCGGCGTGATCATTATCGACGAGGAACACGACGCCAGTTATATCAGCGAGACCAATCCGCGATATCAGACGATAGACGTCGCGGAGTTCAGAGGAAGATACAACGGCGCTAAAGTCGTTATCGGCAGCGCTACTCCGTCGATAGAGACGTACAAGAGCGCGAAGGACGGCGTTTACGGACTCGTTACTCTGGACAAGAGAGTCAACGCCAAAGAGATGCCGAAACTTGAGATAATAGATATGTCGAAAGAGATAATGGAAGGGAATATCGGCATATTTTCAAGAAAACTCAAAGATAAACTTACCGAGACCGTCAATAACGGCAATCAGGCGATAATCTTTCTCAACAGGCGCGGATATTCGTCTTTCGTTATGTGCAAAAAGTGCGGATACGTCGCCAAGTGCGAAGATTGCGACGTGTCTCTCACGTATCACATCGACGACAATATGCTTAAATGCCACTACTGCGGCAGACGATACAAGATGCTCACCGAGTGTCCCGAGTGCGGAAATACGGAACTCAGGCACGGCAAAATAGGTACGGAGCGAGTAGTTAACGAAATACGCGAGTTTTTGCCCGACGCTACGGTTCTGAGAATGGATAACGACACGACGGCGACGAAGACGGCGTATCTCGATATACTGGGAGCGTTCAGATCGAGAGAGGCGGATATACTCGTCGGTACGCAGATGATAGCGAAAGGACACGACTTTCCGAACGTGACGCTCGTCGGGATACTCGACGCCGATATGAGTCTTTACTTTTCCGACTATAGGAGCGCGGAGAGGACGTTTCAGCTGGTGACGCAGGTAGCGGGAAGAGCTGGCAGAAGCGATAAGCAGGGAGAAGTTATGCTCCAGACGTTTTCGCCGAAACATTACGTTTTCCGATACGCCGAGACGTATAACTACAAGGGCTTTTTCGAAAAAGAGAACAATACGCGGGAGATAACGAAATTCCCTCCGTATACGAAGATAGCGAGGATACTCATGACCTCTCTCGACGAAAAGGCTGTCGTCGATACTGCCAAGAATATTTATACTGCGGTCAAAGAGGTCGCGTTCGAGTTCAAAAAGGACTTCGTGTATCTGCAGGCGATGAAGGCGCCTGTAAAGAGGATAGAAAATAAATTCCGATATCAGATAATAATGCGTCTTATTCCCGAAAGAGCCGACGCTATTATAGGAAAGATCAACGGAATACTCGACGATAATATAAGAAAGAACGTGTGGACGTTCCTTGAGATCAATCCGCAGAATATGAACTGACAAGGATATAACGACGTTATAAGGAGATAGATGATGGCGATAAGAAATATAGTTACGGACAGCGACCCCCAACTTAGGAAAATATCGAGAGAAGTGGTCTCGTTCGATGAAAAACTTCATAAACTTCTCGACGATATGCGCGAGACGATGCATAAAGCGGACGGTTGCGGACTCGCAGCTCCGCAGGTCGGGATATTGAGACGCGCTTGTATCGTGGAGACGGGCGACTTCTTCATAGAGATGATGAATCCCGTTATACTCGAGGCGAGCGGCAGTCAGATAAGCGGAGAGGCGTGTCTTTCCGTTAAGAACAGGAGCTGTCTCGTAGATCGTCCTACTTATATAAAGGTCGAATATTTTGACAGATACGGAGAGAAACATATAAAAGAAGTGGAGAATTTCGCCGCTAAGGCGTGCTGTCACGAAATAGATCATCTTGACGGGATACTCTTCTACGACAAAGAGTACAGCGACGGGAAAAGAGGTAGAAGATGAGGATACTGTTTTTGGGTACGCCCGACTTCGCGATCCCGTCTTTAGAGGCTCTTGCAAAGACGAAGCACGAGATAGTCGGCGTCGTGACGCAACCCGACAGAGTGAGAGGAAGGAATAACAAAGTTACTTTTTCTCCCGTTAAAGAACTGGCGTTGAAGCTCTCTCTCAAGGTGTATCAGTACGAAAGGATAAGCCGAGAGGGCGTAGAAGATATTAGGAAACTCGAGCCCGACGTTATGGTTACGTGCGCTTTTGGACAGATACTGTCAAGGGAGATACTATCTATTCCAAAATACGGGATAATCAACGTTCACGCGTCGCTCCTTCCGCTGTTTAGAGGTTCGTCTCCGATACAGCGAGCTATTTTGACGGGCGAGAGAGAGACGGGAATATCCATAATGAGAACGGAGTACGAAGTGGACAGCGGAGATATTTTGCTCCAAAAGCGTACCGATATATATGAAAAAGAGACGGCGGGCGAACTGTTCGAAAGGCTTTCTCATCTCGGAGCTTCGGCGCTCATAGAAGGTATAGACCTTATAGATAGAGGCGAAGCTGTATACACGCCGCAGGATAGCTCTAAGGCGAGCTATTATCCTATGCTGAAAAAAGAGGACGGGATAATCGATTTTTCAACGACGTACTCAGAGCTCGATTGTTTTGTCAGAGGAATGACGCCGTGGCCGTCGGCTTATACTTACATGAACGGTGAGAGCATGAAGGTGTTCTCGGTGAGTAAGGTGTGCTCCATAGACGGTTCGAGCGAAGGAAACGGCGGTATGTTATTCGACGGTATCGAAAATATAGAAAAAGCGTCGTGCGGTCAGATCGTTGCCGCGGATACGAAGAGAGGACTGCTCGTTCGGGTAAAAGACGCAGTTATTTCCATTGACGAAATACAGCTCCCCGGCGGAAAGAGAATGAAGGCGACTGATTATTTGAGAGGACACGGCGTTGAAGAGGGAGAGACGCTCGGCGGAGAGAATAAGTGAATAGGGATATAGCGCTGAGTTACGGAATACTTTCCAACATATATTTCAAGGGCGCGTATTCTTCTATAGAGATAACGCGTTCGCTTGAAAACGTTGAGAAAAAGGACAGGATAGTTAGGATAGTCTACGGCGTGCTCGACAGAGACGTCGAACTCGACTATTACGTTGATGCTCTTTCGAGAAAATCGGTAAAGAGCGACGCTCGGCTCATCATAAAGATAGCTATATACTGTATTGTATATATGGATAATATTCCAAACTATGCGGCTGTGGATAACGCGGTCGATCTATGCCGTCATATAAACAGACGCGAGTATACGGGATTCGTCAACGCCGTCTTGAAGAGATTCATAGACGAAGGAGTGAAACTCCCGACAAGAGAATATGAGTCTCTTTCCGTAACGCTGAGCAAACCGCTTTGGCTCGTCAAGTCGCTTATAAAACAGTACGGACGCGAAGAAGCGGTCAAAATAATGAGCTACGAAGGCGATACTAGAGAGCACGTTCGTCCGAATACGAGAAGGATGAGCTACGACGAACTGACTGCAAAGCTAAGAGAGAAAAAGATACGGTATATCGAAAGCGGCGTCGGCGGAGCGTTCGTCGATAACTGCGAATATATAAGGAAACTGTTTGATAAAGGGAGCATTACGATACAGGGGAAGTCGTCCGTTATGTGCGTTCAGGCGATGGGCGTAGAAGAAGGCGACGTCGTTTTGGATCTTTGTTCCGCGCCGGGCGGAAAGGCGGTATATATAGAAGAGATAGCTAAAGACGTCTCGGTCACCGCTAACGAACTGCACGAGCACAGAGCGGAGCTCATAAAGAGTTACGCTAGGCGAATGGGAGCAAGGCTTGAAGTTACGCTCTTCGACGCTACGCTTCTAAACGCGGCTTGGATGGGAAAGTTCGATAAGGTCTTGGCGGACGTTCCGTGCAGCGGCCTCGGCGTCATGCACAAAAAGGGCGACGTTCTTCTCGGTAAAACTCCGGAAGATATAGAGTCGCTGTCTAATATTCAGTACGCGATATTGAATAACGCGATAGAGTATGCTAAGAGCGGCGGCGCGATAATATATTCTACGTGTACGATACTTAGGAAAGAAAATTACAATATCGTAGGAAGACTTCTCAAAGAGAGGAACGATATTTTTCTCGAGAAGATAGAAGGGCTCGATATTGAAAATAACGGAAGTATTCAGATACTTCCTACGAATACTTACGGCGCCGACGGATTTTTCGTCGCGAAATTGAGGAAGAGATGAAAAAGATACTTGCGGACTACTCATTCGAGGAAATAGAAGATATCGTCGAAAAACTCGGAGAAAAACGCTTCAGAGCGAAACAGATATTCGAAGGCGTTTATCAAGGGAAAGAGATATGCGAGATGACTAATCTTCCCAAGTCGCTCGTTTCGCGTCTTGAAGAGAAATACGTATCTTGCGGCGTTGAAATAGTGAAGAGTCTCGTTTCGGAACGCGACGGCACGAGAAAGTATATCTTTAGGCTCATAGACGGCAACGTCATAGAAGGCGTCTTTATGAAGTATAGATACGGCAACACGATATGCGTGTCTACGCAGGTCGGTTGCAGAATGAACTGTTCGTTCTGCGCTTCGGGACTTGACGGACTGATAAGAGATCTAACGGCGGGAGAGATACTTTCTCAGATTTTGAAAGTCAATAGAGACGCCGCCGAAGATACTGATAAAAGGAGCGTTACCAACATCGTACTTATGGGAAGCGGAGAGCCGTTTGATAACTACGATAACGTAACTAAGTTTTTGCGTCTCGTAAGCGACGAAAGAGGTATCAATATCAGTAAAAGGAATATATCTCTTTCTACTTCGGGTCTTGCGGATAAGATATACCGCTTCGCCGACGAAGGATACGGCGTTACTCTGACGATATCGTTGCACGCGCCGAATAACGGGATAAGGAATAAGATAATGCCCGTCAATAAAGCGTTCAAGATAGAAGAACTCGTAAAGGCGGCTAAATACTATTTTGACAAAACGGGGAGACGCATCATATTCGAATACTCTATGATAGAGGGAGTCAACGATTCGAGAGCCTGCGCTCTCGAGCTTGTCAAACTCGTGAGAGGGCTCACCTGCCATATAAATATAATCAATCTTAACTACGTAAAAGAGCGGAATTTACGCTCTTCGTCTAAGGACAACGTCAAGGAGTTTATGGACATTTTGAGCTCCGAGGGCGTTTCGTGCACTTTGAGACGCTCGATGGGCGGCGATATAGAGGGAGCATGCGGACAGCTGAGACGCAGATATATTTCGGAGGGCGCTGATGGCAGAAAAGGCTAAAGGACAGGTCGTTAAGGGCTACGGCGGAATATATTACGTAGACGTCGGAGGCAAGATAGTCGAATGTAACGGGCGGGGACGTATAAAACTCACGGGCGAAATATACGTAGGCGACTATGTAGAAGTCGAGCTTTTCAAGAACGGCAAAGGCGCGGTATCGTCGATACTTCCGAGAGTCAACAATCTCATAAGACCTTACGTCGCCAATATCGACGCGATAATAATATGTATCGCTCCGATCCCCAAACCCGACTATCTTCTTGTGGACAAACTGCTAATCGGCTGCGTCAAGGACGGAATAGAACCGATAATATGCGTGAATAAATGCGATATAGCGGACGCTTGGTTTTTGAAAGAAGTCGATAGGAATTACTCTACGCTTGCAAATATAGTTAAGGTTTCGGCAACGGAAAATCGCGGTATAGATACGCTTGGAAAACTCATAGAGGGCAAATTCGTCGCTTTTTCGGGTCAGTCAGCGGTGGGAAAATCATCCGTTATCAACGCGCTTGCGGATGCGGATATCAAGATCGGAGAACTGTCGCGAAAGACGCAGAGAGGCAAACATACTACTAGATATATAGAAATATTCAAACTCGAGAACGGTACGAGAATAGCCGATACTTGCGGATTTTCGGTATTGGAACTTCCGCTCATGCGCCCCGACGAACTGTCGGAATATTTTCTAGACTTTACGGACGCGTCGACGAGATGCCGATTCAAGGGATGCAATCATATCAATGAACCCGATTGCGAAGTAAGACGCGCAGTCGAAAGCGGAGCGCTTTCGGAAGAAAGATACGTCCGCTACGTCAAACTTTATAATGATTTGGAAGAACGTTGGAGGAAACGCTATGAATAATATAAAAATATCGCCGTCAATACTTTCAGGCAGATTCGAGGCTCTCGGCGAGAGCGTTAAGGACGCGACGAAGTGGGGCGCGGACTACATACACTGCGACGTAATGGACGGACGCTTTGTACCGAATATCACTTTCGGTATGCCTATGGTAAAGGCTCTTAGGAAGTGTACTCATATTCCGCTCGACGTACATCTTATGATAGTCGAACCTGAAAAGTACGTTCCGGAGTTTATAGACGCGGGAGCCGATATAGTTACGTTTCATCCCGACGCTTGCCATGACAGCGGAAAACTTCTCGACTATATACGCTCGCGAGGAGTAAAGGCGGGCATCGTTATCAATCCCGACGTTCCCGTGAGCGTAGCGTATCCATATATGGAAAAGCTCGATATGGTAGTCATAATGGGCGTTTTCCCCGGGTTCGGCGGTCAGAAATTCATCGAAAGCGCGCTTCCTAAAATGAAGGAGCTTCGAGAGTATGCCGAAAAGAACGGATATTCTATAGATATAGAGGTCGACGGAGGAGTTACGGAAGAGAACGCTTCCCTTATGATCTTGAGCGGCGTGAATGTGCTCGTCGGCGGAAGTTCCGTATTCAGGTCTAACGATCCCGCGGCTACCGTCAAAAAATTGAGGGGAGAAATTTGACGCTGTAGCGGATCGACGGCGTTTTGTTATTTAGATAATACCGATCGCGGAGAAAAATATGGATAAATGCAACGTCATTCTTAACGGAGAAAGATATATAGAGGGTATAGACAGCTCGCTGTTTACGATATGCGCCGACGGCGGTTACGAGCATATCAGAGATAGATTTACGCCGAATATCTATATAGGGGATAGAGATTCTGTATCAAACAAGTCTATATCTGCAATAGAGTTTATTGAATTAAATCCCGAAAAGGACTTGACCGACGGCGAAGCGGCGATAGACGTTGCGATAGAGAGAGGGTACGGATATATCAACCTTTACGGGATCGACGGAGGACGTCTCGATCATATACTTACCAATCTAAAACTCGTCGTTTACGGAAAGAAAAGAGGCATAGAAGTGGTAGGAATAGCTGAAAAATATGACATTTATTACTTTACCGACAGATTTCATATCGAAGGAAGTAAAGGAAAGACGCTTTCTTTAGTACCTTTCGGCGTCGACGTTCATATAATGTCAATGAAAGGACTGAAGTATGAAGTGAACGATTTTACTCTCGACGCTCTTTCGTCGAGAGGTATGTCGAACGTGATCGTGTCCGACAGCGCCGAAATAACTATCGACAAAGGGGCTTCGTTCGTTTTCGTCTTGCGTTCCTGACGGGAGGGATGATGAAGATAATTCTTATAAAGACGCCGAAATTCGTTAAAGCAATAGTAAGATTATTCGTAAAGGAAGGTTAAAAAGAAGGTCGACGCCTTCTTTTTTTGTATTATAGACCGATTATACAGCATTTGGAAATCGAAAATAGGATAAAAAATACCGTCGATAGCTCGACGGTAACTGTTTTGCGATTTCTGCGATCATCAACCTTCGTTCTTTCTCATTGTACGGAGGCATCTAGTACAAACGTATTGAGTCTTTTCAACACCGTTTACGTCTAGTTTTACCTTCTGTACATTAGCACCCCAGTTTCTTCTGGCCTTACGGTTAGAATGGCTGACTTTGTTTCCTGTCATTTGACCTTTTTCACAAATGCAACATACTCTTGACATACTTTGCACCTCCTGCTGGCATATAAATCTACTGTATTCTATCACTTTTGCTTGTATTACGCAAGCAAAATAACGTATTTTTTTAAGTATTTTCGGTAATATTCGAAAAAGACTTGCCTAAAATAATAATATCGTGTAAAATTAATAACGAAAAATAAGGTAGGAAAAGTTATGGCAGTAAAGACATCTAACATTTACGGAAAGATCAATATATCCGATTTCGCTATAGCTATGGTGGCTAGCAATGCCGCTATGGAATGTTACGGTGTGGTCGAGCTCGTTTCTAGGAGACTTACAGACTCTCTTATCGAGCTGTTTAATAAGACCTCTTACGCTAAGGGCGTTAAGGTCGAGTCTGTCGATAACAAGATCAACATAGATATTTACGCGATCCTTAGAGACGGGGTGTCCATCAATGCCGTTAAAGAGTCAATGGCTAGTACTGTCAGGTACAATGTTGAGACGTTCTCGGGCATGCGAGTTAACAACGTGAGAGTTAATATCGTAGGCGTTAAGGTATAAGATAGGAGTAATATGAAGGTAATAGACGGAGCAAAGCTGCGCGAGATGATCGTCGGCGGAGCCAAGAATCTCGAAAATAATAAAGCAATGGTCGATTCGCTTAACGTTTTTCCTGTGCCTGACGGCGATACGGGAACTAATATGTCGCTCACTATGGCGTCGGCGGTAAGGGAAGTCGAGAACGTTGCAAGTAACGATATAGACGATATAATGAACGCCTACGCAAGGGGCGCTCTTAAAGGCGCGAGAGGCAATTCGGGCGTTATTTTATCTCAGATAATCAAAGGACTGAGCAAAGTAATAGTCGACGCTAAAGCGCTCAATACCAAAGTTTTTGCAAAAGCGATGAATTCGGCGACCGAGATCGCCTATAATGCGGTAACAAAGCCTAAAGAAGGCACTATTCTTACCGTTATCAGATATATGTCGGAGAGTTCCAATCTCCTCGCAACGAGATATGCGAGTTTTATAGAATTTTTCGACGCTCTTATAAAGAAAGGAGAGGAGATCCTTGCAAAGACTCCGGATATGCTTCCCGTTCTCAAGAAGGCGGGAGTCGTAGATGCCGGCGGGCGGGGACTTCTCTGTGTTTTTTACGGTTATCTTATGATACTCAAGGGCGAAGAGATACCCGACGCGCCCGAACATAGCGGCGAAGTAGGCTCCGATCATGCGCAGGAGAATACTTTTTCAGGCGAAATACACGATCTTGACAACATCAAGTACGCGTATTGTACAGAGTATTTTATCATTAATATTAAAAAGCAGGCTACGGAAGAGGACATAGAAAAGCTGAGGGATAAACTTATGGCTATCGGCGATTGCGTTATAGTTATAGGCGATCTCACGCTTGTTAAGGTACACGTTCACACCAATCAGCCGAATAAAGCCTTGATGTACGCCCTGCAACTCGGAGAAATAGACAAGATAAAGATAGAAAATATGCTTGAGCAGAACAGACAGCTCATGAAGAAGAAGGAAGAGGAGAAGAAGCCTCTCGCGATGCTGTCCATATGCGCAGGCGACGGAATGAAGAATATTTTCGAAGATCTTATGGTCGACGAGATAATCGAAGGCGGACAGACGATGAACCCGAGCGTAGACGATATTCTTACCGCGGTTAATAAGATCAATTCAGATAATATTATTATACTTCCAAATAATAAGAACATTATTCTTGCCGCAGAGCAGGCGAAAGAGCTCACCGATAAAAAGTGTTTTGTTGTACCGACCGTCAACGTGCCGCAGGGTATAGCCGCGGCTATCGCTTTCGATACCGACGTTTCTGCGGAAGATAACGTAGAGGCTATGTCGGAAGCTCTTTCCACCGTAAAATACGGTCAGGTTACATACGCCGTAAGAACGACGAAGATCGACGGCTTCGCTCTTAAAGAGGGCGATATAATAGGTCTTAACGACAAGCACGTCATAGCCAAAGGAAAGGCGGTCACCGACGTTGCCGAAGGCGTTATAGGAAAACTTATCGACGACGCGAGCGAAATAATAACGCTGTATTACGGTAACGGCGTCGGCGAAGAAGAGGCGAACGAACTCACGCGACATCTCGAGGAAAAATATCCTGACTTCGAGATAGTTGCCTATTACGGCGGACAGCCTCATTATTATTATATGATTTCCGTAGAGTAACGGAAGAGACTGACGTAAAGAGCAACGAAAGTTGCTCTTTTTTTATAAACGTATATTTGTAGCGTACCTATGCGGATGATCGGCGAACCGAAACGGTCATATATATGCCGATATACGCCGAAGAAGGAGGGGCGATAATGGAACTTACCGATATAAAAGGAGTGGGCGCGAAGACTCTCGAAAAGCTCGGAGAACTCGGCGTTTTGAGCGCGCAGGATCTCATAGATTACTTGCCGAGCCATTATATAGACTTTACCAAATACGACGGCGTTACGGATATAGAAGAAGGAAAGTATGCGTTTTTGCGAATACGCGTGAACAGAGTCGGCAGTTTAAGGATAGCGAAAAGGAATCTAAAATTCTTCAAAGCTGAAGGTTCTATCGAAGATAGCGTCCGAATAGAGCTGGTGTGGTTCAATCAACCATATATGAGAGCTCGGCTTGAAAACGGCGAAGTATACGCCATGTGGGGCAAATTGTCAAGGACGGATAAAGGTATATTCGAGATGATCAATCCTAATTTCGAGCTTGAGAGCGAGGCTCGTAAATTGAAGGGGATAATGCCGATATACAGGACGAAGGGACTTATTTCTCAGTCCGTATTTAGAGGTATAGTAAAAAACGCGGCGGAAAACGTTACCGTCGAATGTATAGTCAAGAGGGAGACGGAAAGGAAATTTTCGCTCATGCCTTTTTCGGAAGTATATAGGAAGATACACGCCCCCGATACGCTAAAAGACGCTATAATCGCAGAGGACAGGCTTGCCGTCAATAATTGCGTCGAGAGGATATTGGCGTTCAAACTTGCAAGGGAGCTAACTTCCTGCGATAAACGTAATAAGTTCATAGAGGACGGCTCGGTTACGGAAAACGTTGTCTCTACGCTTCCGTTCGAGCTGTCGCCTACGCAGAGAAAGGCGATAGACGATATTATATGCGATATGAAGAGCGCTAGGCATATGAACAGAATACTTCTCGGCGACGTCGGAACGGGCAAGACTATTGTCGCGTTCGTTACCATGTATTACGCCGTAATGAACGGATATCAATGCTCTATGATGGCGCCGACGGAGATACTTTCAAGACAGCATTACGCTAGCGCAATGAAAATTCTTGCTCCTCTCGGGGTCAAAGTCGCTCTTCTTAACGCGTCGATGACGAAAAAAGAACGCGAAGAAATTATTACAAAAGTCAATAATGGAAAAATTGATATTCTTATAGGAACTCATTCTCTTCTTTCGGAAGAGGTAACGTTCTGCAATTTAGGCTACGTCGTTATAGACGAACTGCATAAGTTCGGAGTAAAGCAGAAGGGCAAACTCGAAGATAAAATGAATGAGACGGATTCGCTCGTTATGTCGGCGACGCCTATTCCGAGGTCGGTAGCGCTCATGTATTACGGGGATCTCGACGTGTCGAAACTCGAAAAAAGACACTCGTCGAGTAACGTGAAGACCTATATAGTCAGAGACGATAAGACGAACGGAATGTACTCGCATATCGCAAAATGCGTAAGAGACGGAAGACAGGCGTATATAGTATGTCCTCTTGTCGAGGACGACGAAGGCAATGAAATATATTCCGCGAAGGAACTCTATACCTACTTAAGAGATAGCGTTTACAGCGACTTAAGGGTCGGACTTGTATACGGCAAGATGAAAGAGGAAGAGAAATCGAGAACCATGGACGCCTTTGCGCGCGGGGATATCGACGTTCTTGTCGCGACTACGGTGATAGAGGTCGGAATAGACGTCAAGAACGCTACCGAAATGATAATTATGAACGCTAACCGTTTCGGGCTAGCGACGTTGCATCAGCTTCGCGGCAGAATAGGCCGCGACGGGTCGGAAGCGGAGTGTTTTCTTCACGTTGCCGGCGACGCTCCGACGGAGAGACTCGGCGTTCTCAAGAATTCTTCGGACGGATTCGAGATAGCGGAATACGATTTGGATAAACGCGGCTGCGGCGATTATCTCGGAGTTAATCAAAGCGGCGGAAGCAAATATACATTTATAATCAATAAAAAAGTCATAGCTTTGAGCAAGGCTGTGGTAGAGAGTATGATCGAGACATACGAAAGGAGCGAGTTGACGGGAGAGCGTATATCGCGTATAGCCGGCGAACTCGTCAATATCACGGCTAATTGATCAAAGCGAGCTTATAGTATTATTTTATAGAGTTTAGTATAAGCAGTAGTTTTACCGAGTCTAACGAATGAAAAGAGGACTTCGTTAAAAAAGCGACGCGAAGCAGATCAAATAACTGGACAAACTTCTCTATATAATATATAATTTAATATAAGTTAAATCCTGCTCGTAAACGGAGACGTGAAAATGAAAGCAAAATATAAATTACCCATGGGTACGAAGGACTATCTGCCAGAAGAGTGTTATAAAAAGAATTCCGTCGAAAATAAGATAATGGCGACGTTCTTTTCTCACGGATACAGAAAGGTAGAGACTCCGCATTTCGAATATTACGATATGTTTTCGGAAGGCGTCGGAGAAATATCCGCAAAAAATCTCTTCAAAATGACGGACGTCGACGGCGGACTGTTGATACTGCGTCCCGATATGACTATGCCTATCTCAAGGATAGTATCTACGAAGCTCGAAGAGAGCGGCGTCGTCAAATATTGTTATCTTGCCAATTCGTTTTCGATGAAGAAGGAAGCGAACAGGCTTAGGGAGTTCACGCAGTGCGGCGTTGAGCTCATCGCGCCTTCGTCCGTCGCTCTCGACAGCGATATGATATTGCTTGCGATAGAGTCGCTCCTGTCGTCGGGACTTAGCGAATTCCAGTTGGACGTAGGACAGGTCGCTTTTTTCAGAGGGCTTCTCGACGAACTAAAACTTTCAAAGGACGATGAAAATTCGCTCATTGAGCTTATCGACAGAAAGGATATGTTGGGAGTGGATATATTTGCAAAGAGAGTAGGCGTTTGCGACGAGAAGTTAGAGGCTCTTCTCCGTCTGCCGAGCTTATTCGGCGGAGTGGAAGTGCTCGACGAAGCGATGGAGCTTGCAAGCAACGAGACGAGCCGCCGCGCGATAGAGGAGCTCAAGAAGATATACGACGTCATCGAGGAGTGCGGGTATAAAGATTATATCACTTTCGATTTGAGTCTCGTCAACGGCGTGAGCTACTATACCGGAGTGGTATTCAAAGGTATAACGAGATATTTCGGAGAGGCGATACTCTCTGGCGGAAGGTACGATTCGCTCTGCTCTTCTTTTGATAAGAATAAACCGGCTATAGGCTTTGCCATAGGCGTCGACCATTTGATGAGAGCTATAGAAAAGTCAAGCGATATAAACTCTATGCCTACTATAGACTATGTTGTCGGGTATAGCGACGACGCGTACAGGACTGCGTACGGCGTTATGAAAGAGCTAAGAAAGAGAGGTTTCAGCGTAGATAATTCTTACGCTTCGAGCGTTGAAGAGCTTTCAAAATATAGGTCGGATCGTAACGCGAAGCGAATGGTATTCGTCGAAGGCGGAGCAAAGGACGTTAAAGTTCGTCTCAATAATTTGGACAGAGACGTGATAATAAGAGAAAACGGCGAAGAGGAGGAGTTCTGATAATGGAAAATGCGATAACCGTCGCTCTTGCTAAAGGCAGGCTTGCGGAAAAATCGGTGGAATTGCTCGAGAAATGCGGCGTTAAGTGCAAGCATATATTAGAGCCGTCTAGGAAACTCGTGTTTTTTGACGAGAGCGGCGAATATAGATTCATATTCGTGAAGCCGTCGGACGTTCCCACTTACGTCGAATACGGAGTCGCGGATATCGGCGTCGTAGGAAAGGATACGATTCTCGAAGAGGATAGGAATATATACGAATTACTCGATCTCAATATGGCGAAGTGCAGACTTTGTATCGCGGGATACGCCGATCACGAGACGAGAAGAAAGACGTCGGATCTCAAGGTCGCGACGAAGTATGTCAACGTAGCGCGAAAATATTTCGAGCAAAAGGGGCAGAACGTGGAGATAATTCCGCTTCACGGTTCCATAGAGCTCGGACCTATAATCAAACTCAGCGACGTCATTTTGGATATAGTTGAGAGCGGAAAGACTCTCGAGGAGAACGATTTGACGGTGCTTGAAGAGATATGCAAGATCTCGGCAAGGCTCGTCGTCAACAAAGTCAGTCTCAAGACGAAGGCGGAGACGATAAAGCCTCTTGTCAAGAGAATGTCGGAAATAATCAAGGAAGGTTGATCTATAACGTTATGATAGATATATTTGAGTACGGGAAGGACAATACGGACAAAGTATTTACGCGATCGCAGCTTACGAACGTTTCCGTTCGCGAGAGCGTTTCGGAAATCATAAAGAACGTCAGAGAAAACGGAGATGAAAGTCTTTTCGAATACGCTTTGAAATTCGACGGCATCGACGTTCAAAAGTCGGGAATAGCCGTGAGCGATAGAGAGATAAAAGACGCTTACAAAGCGGTGAGTCCGGAGCTGCTTTCATCGCTGCGACGCTCGATCGAGAACGTTCTCGATTATCATAAGAGACAGATAGACAGATTTTCGAGCGAGATATACGACGTCAAGTCGTCGTCGAAACTCGGTTGGATGTATAGAGCCATGGACAAAGCGGGACTTTATATACCGGGCGGAAAGGCGAGCTATCCGTCAAGTATACTTATGTGTTCGCTGCCTGCCAAAGCGGCGGGCGTTAAGGAAATATCCTTAGCGACGCCCAATCCGAAGAATCCGCTGACGCTCGTTGCCGCCGCGGAGTGCGGAATAGATAAGATATACAAGGTCGGCGGAGCTCACGCTATAGCCGCTCTCGCATTCGGAACAAAGAGCGTCGGGAAGGTAGATATCATAGCCGGTCCCGGCAACGTTTACGTGACTGAGGCAAAGAAACAGGTCTACGGATTCGTCGGTATAGATATGATAGCCGGACCTTCCGAGATACTCGTCATAGCAGACGATAGCGCTAACGCGCGCTTTGTTGCCGCGGATATGCTATCGCAGGCGGAGCACGACGAGCTTGCCGCAAGCATACTCGTAACGCCGTCGAGAAAGCTCGCGGAAGAGACCGCTATCGAGATAGAAAGACAGCGGAAAACTATGTCGAGAAAGGGCATAATCGACGCTTCGCTCAAGAATAACGGCGCGATAATAATTGCGAAGGATATGAGCGAGTGCATAGAGATAGCCGACAGAATAGCTCCCGAGCATCTCGAGTTATGCGTTGAGAATGCCGCCGAAGTTGCTAAACGTATACGTAACGCAGGCGCGGTATTCGTCGGGAATTATTCTCCCGAACCGCTCGGAGATTACTTTGCCGGACCGTCGCACTGTTTGCCGACGAGCGGAAGCGCAAGATATTTCTCGGTGCTTTCCGTCGATACTTTTATGAAGAAGATAAGCTATATCGAATATTCCAAAGAGGATCTTTTCGAAGGAGCTTTAGATATAACGGCGATAGCCGAGTGCGAGGGGTTGACCGCGCATGCAAATACGATATACGAGAGGTTAAATTATGAGAAAGGCTGAAATCAAAAGGACGACTAAAGAGACGGATATATCTTTGGATATCAATCTCGACGGAGACGGCAGTTTCGAAGTTATAGATACGGGAATTGGCTTTTTTGACCATATGCTCGAACTTTTTGCCGTTCACGGCGCTTTCGACATGAACGTCAAGTGTAACGGAGATATAAAAGTCGACGGTCATCATTCCGTCGAGGATATAGGAATATGTCTCGGTAACGCATTGAGACAGGCTCTTAGCGACAAGAGAGGAATAAGACGTTACGCGAGCGTCAGCATACCTATGGACGAGGCTCTCGCCAACGTTGCTCTCGATATTTCGGGCAGAGCGTATATAGTGTTTAACGCCGATTTCGACGGAAAGATAGGAGATTTCGACAGCGAACTCGTCGAAGAGTTCATGAGAGCGGTAGCGGTCAACGCAGGAATAACGCTCCACGTTAATTTGCTATACGGCGGCAATAATCATCATAAAGCGGAAGCGATATTCAAGGCGTTCGCAAGAGCGTTAAGGAGCGCCGTCGAGATAGTTTCCGATAAGATACCTTCGTCGAAAGGAGTGCTCGAATAATGGTAGGAGTTATTGATTACGGCGCGGGAAATCTTAAGAGCGTGACGAACGCGCTTAAATATCTTTCGCTCGATTCGATAATAGTGAGCGACAAAAAAGACTTTGACAGGTGTTCGCATATCATACTTCCGGGAGTGGGCGCGTTTTCCGACGCGATGGCTTCGCTCAACGCTTCGGGACTTCGTGAAAAGATAGAGGAATTTGTGAAATCGGGCAAGCATATCTTAGGGATATGCCTCGGTATGCAGATGTTTTTCGAAAAAAGTTACGAAGACGGAGAATACGAAGGATTGGGCTTTATGAAGGGCGACGTAACTAAGTTCGATATAGATCTCAAAGTTCCGCATATCGGTTGGAACGAGGCTGTTTTGACAAAGGAAAGCGCTCTGTTTCGCGGTATAGACGACAGGAATTTTTACTTCGTGCACAGCTATTACGTCAATGCGGAGAATAAAGATATACTTGCCCGCACGGAGTACGGAATAGAATTTACGTCCGCCGTCGAATACGGCAATATACACGCTACGCAGTTTCACCCCGAAAAGAGCGGCGAGAGCGGACTTAGAATACTTAAGAATTTCGGAGGACTCGAATAATGCTGTTATTTCCCGCGGTCGACGTGCTTGACAACAGAGCGGTAAGGCTTCTTTACGGAAAAAGGAACGAGGTGACCGATTACGGAACGCCTCTCGAGAGGGCTTTGGCGTGGCAGGAGAAAGGCGCGGAGTATCTTCATCTCGTCGATCTTAACGGCGCGTTCGACGATTCTCTCATCAACAATAAGACGCTTTGCGAATTGGTCAAAAATATAAGTATTCCCGTTGAGATAGGCGGCGGTATTAAGAGTTACGATAGGGTCCGCTATTATCTCGAGGAAGTAGGAGCCAGCCGCGTTATCATAGGAACCGCGCTTGTCAAAGACCCCGATATGACGGAGAGAGTCTGCGCGAAATACGGAGACAGGATAGTCGCGGGAATAGACGCTATCAATGACCGCGTCGCTATAAAAGGTTGGGTCGAAAAGGTCGATATCACTCCTTTGGAGCTTTCGCTTAAGATGAAAGAGAGGGGCGTAAATACCGTTATTTTTACCGATATTTCAAGAGACGGCGCGCTCAGCGGCGTTAACGTAGACGCTACGGAAACGTTGCAACGCTTGAGCGGAATGAATATCATAGCGTCGGGAGGCGTTAAGAATATCGACGATATAGTCAAGTTGAAAGAGAGAGGAATATACGGAGCTATACTCGGCAGAGCGATATATACGGGCGATCTCGACGTCAAAGAGGCGATAAAGGTCGCGAAGGAGATATAATGCTGACTAAAAGAATAATTCCGTGTCTCGACCTTAAGAACGGACGCGTAGTGAAGGGCGTCAATTTCGTAGGACTTGTGGACGCAGGCGATCCCGTAGAGATCGCTAAGGCGTATAACGCCATGCGAGCGGACGAGATAGTTTTTCTCGATATTACCGCGACGCACGAGCAAAGAGATACGATGTATAACGTCATATCGAGAGCGGCGGAAGAGGTTTTTATTCCTCTGACAGTCGGAGGCGGTATAAGGACGCTCGACGATTTTCGTAAGATACTGGGTTCGGGAGCGGATAAAGTATCGGTCAATTCATCCGCGTTTCGTTCTCCGAGGCTTATTAGTGACGCGGCTATGAAATTCGGTTCGCAATGCGTAGTCGTCGCTATCGACGCAAAGCGGAACGAAAAAGGTTCGTTCAACGTGTATCTTAACGGAGGACGTATCGACACGGGAAGAGACGCTGTAGAGTGGGCCGTCGAGGCAGAGAAACTCGGAGCGGGCGAGATACTTCTCACCAGTATGGACGCTGACGGAACAAAGGCGGGATACGATATAGAGCTTACGAAGACTGTCGCAAAGAGCGTTAATATTCCCGTTATAGCGTCGGGTGGAGCAGGCAATCTCGAACATTTTTATACGGCTTTAACGGACGGATGCGCCGACGCCGCGCTTGCCGCGTCGCTCTTCCACTTTAGAGAACTGGAGATAGACGAAGTTAAGAAATATTTATTGAATAAAGGAGTTTCTGTAAGATTATGATGGACATCAGCGAATTTAAGTTTGACGAAAAAGGACTCATCGTTGCAATAGCGCAAGACGTTTATACAGGCGAAGTGCTAATGCAGGCGTTTATGAATAAAGAGGCTCTCGAAAAGACTATCGAGAGCGGTTACGCTACGTACTATAGCAGAAGCCGCAAAAAACTCTGGAAGAAGGGCGAGACTTCGGGATGCCTGCAAGAGGTCAAGAAGATACTTTACGATTGCGACGCCGATTCGATATTGCTTCTTGTGAAGCAGAACGGCGCGGGCGCTTGCCATACGGGCAACAGAAGCTGTTTTTATCGCGAACTTAAAGAGTTTGATTTTACTCCCGACTATAAGATAGTTTTCGACGTTGCGAATACGATACGCGATAGGAAGCTCAATCCCGTCGAGGGAAGTTATACTAACTATCTTTTGAGCAAGGGCGCGGAAAAGATATGCAAGAAACTCGGCGAGGAAACTACCGAGAGCGTTATCGCCGCTATAGCGAATAAGAATGACGAACTCATATGCGAACTTTCGGATCTACTGTATCACGCTTTGGTTCTTATGGAAGACAAAGGTATTGATATGTACGACGTTTTCCACGAATTGATGAATCGCGAGGGTAAAGCTCCGCATCCGAAATATAAGAAGCTTATGGAAGAGAAGAAGTAATATATACATTACTTCGATATAAACTTGAATTAATAATATAGAGTGTAACAATCGAGAGCGAATAGCATATATTAAAAGAGAGGAAGCGAAGCGTTTGACTCAACAAACGGGAAAGATAAGGTATGATTAGCGGTAATGACGTTAAAAATATAGCAAAAACATAAAAAAGTGGATAAAAACTCTTGATTTTTTTCTTTTCGTTTGATATATTATATAAGTCGTCTACAGATGATGTGGAAGTTTAGCTCAGCTGGGAGAGCATCTGCCTTACAAGCAGAGGGTCATAGGTTCGAGCCCTATAACTTCCACCATAAAGATAACAATGCTTATAAATAAGCTGATAAAATAGAAAAGCAAGTTGATAACTAAGCTGTCGGTGGAAGTTAGAGGGCGAGAAGAGACCTTGCTCGAGCGTATAGCGAAGAGCCACGAAGTTTAACGACACCAAAACGCAAACAATGCTTATAAATAAGCTGATAAAATAGAAAAGCAAGTTGATAACTAAGCTGTCGGTGGAAGTTAGAGGGCGAGAAGAGACCTTGCTCGAGCGTATAGCGAAGAGCCACGAAGTTTAACGACACCAAAACGCAAACAATGCTTATAGATAAGTTGATAGAGAACCTTATACACATTAATAAATGATTTTATGCGGGAGTGGCTCAGTGGTAGAGCGTTACCTTGCCAAGGTAAACGTCGCGAGTTCGAATCTCGTCTCCCGCTCCACATAATGTGGCACCATAGCCAAGCGGTAAGGCAGAGGTCTGCAAAACCTTTATTCTCCAGTTCAAATCTGGATGGTGCCTCCATTAATGTTTGCCGAAGTGGCGAAATAGGCAGACGCAAGGGACTTAAAATCCCTCGGTGTTAACTCACCGTACCGGTTCAAGTCCGGTCTCCGGCACCAAAAAGACCTTGACACCGGCTGAAGCCCTGCTCAAGGGCTTTTTATTTTTGCCTGAGACAGCGGACCGTTTGAACGTTAGTCTCGTGCCACTCGACGGCATTGCTACGCAATACGCAAGTCCGACAATGGGCACCAAAGAGACCTTTAACACCGGCTAAGCTCCTTATCAAGGGCTTTTTATTTTTGCCTGAGACAGCGGACCGTTTGAACGTTAGTCTCGCGTCGCTCGACGGCATTGCTACGCAATACGCAAGTCCGACAATGGGCGACAAAGAGACCTTTACACACAGGCTGAAGCCCTGCTCAAGGGCTTTTTATTTTTGCCTGAGACAGAGGACCGTTTGAACTTTAGTCTCGCGTCGCTCGACGTTATTGCTTAGCATATATAAATTTGTTGAGTTAATCAAAATTGATTATAACTATTTAACAACTTTATATAATAGTAAACAAAATATTTGTAAAAATTTTTAAAAATATTGTATTTAGCAAATATTGGCTTGACTTTTAGAGTATAATATGTTATGCTATTAAAAAACAAGGAGAAAATACCATGTTAAGTTTTAAGAAGCATTACAGCTGTATAACAATTTTTTTATTGATATCATTAATTGTACTCATGTCTGGAATTTTTCTAAATAGTGTAAACAGTTTTTGTGAAGAAGATTATGATGATTGCGCACACAAAAACAATATTTCACTTATTAAAGACACTTTTATTAATAATGAGAAAGATGAAGTACAATCAATTTTAAGTGATTATGGTATTATTCTTAAGGAAATTAAAACCGTCGAATATCACGATAATGAAGGTCAAATATCTACGTATTATTTGAAACCCGACTCATTTAAATTGTCTATTATTTTAGCTGAAAAATATATTTCAGGACAAAACTATTTGTATGTAACAGCAATTGTTGATCCTAAAATCAATGAAGTATTTGCTGGACCTTTGGATTATATTAGTATTGAATGGAATCCGAATAAAGGCGAGTATTATAAATCTTATGCGGATGAAGATAATAATATAATTTCGAAAGCAGATGGCAGTAGAGTTAAAGATGGAATAATGTTATTTAATTTAGATGATCATAAAATTTTTGATTGGACTGTTCCGTCTTGTGCGGTTGTTTTAAAAAATCACCAAAAAGGATTATTATGCGGAACTAAATTTACACATACATATACAACTTTGGGAGCAGGTAGCGCAAGTTTTGAATTCACAGATTCAAGAGATACTGAATTAAGAACAACTTTCAAATTAAATCTTTCAAAATATACATATCAGTGGACATTATGGGAAGACATAGTTTATGAATAATAAAGGAGAAAATTATGAAACAGAGTAAGAATTTATTAACTGCTATATTTATAACGCTTTTTACTGTCGGTTGCATTATATCGACGTTTTTAAGTAGCGATGTGCTTGTATCGATATTGATAACTTGTATTCTTGGCATACCAAGCGCAATCATAGGATTTGTCGGACTCATTACTATAGTGATCAGCGAGGCAAAAGCTATTGTTAAAGATAAGAAACAAAAGACAAATGAAGAAAATGAAGTGAAATAATGGCGTTATTTTGATTTTGAAGAGAAGACACCGGCAACTTTATCACCGATATCGCTACGCTCGACGGCGCCGCTAAAGCGACATGCAGATATGATTTTTAGAATAAAGGACTGTGATACGTGTAGATACCGTTCAAAGTCTTTTTGCGTTGAATTGAAGTTAATCAGTCGATATTGTTTATAAAATTTTAACGGAAATAAATTATTAAAGCCTTTAATCGATTATTTGTTCTTATAGAAAAATCTATCGAAAATTGACATTTAAGCTATTATATGATATAAAGTTATATAGACGCATATTTTAAGGAGAACACTCATGTCATACGATTGTAGCTTTACGCAAGACGATAACCGGTTTAGATATAGGGCTGCCGCTATCATTATAGAGAATGATTGCGTACTATTTGCAGGGAATGAACTGGTAGATTATTATTACTCTATTGGCGGCGGCGTACATATGGATGAAAGCTCGGAAGATGCCGTAAAACGTGAAGTTTTTGAAGAGACGGGAGTCTTTTACGAAATCGAAAGATTGGCGGTAATTCACGAAAACTTTTTTGACGGCGATAATGGATCACGCTGGCATGAAGTTGCTTTTTATTATTTGATGAAATCACGCGGAACACAGGAGTTGAACAGTAAAAGCTATACTATGGGTGTAAAAGAAAATATGAAGTGGATACCTATAAAGGATCTTGATAAATATAAGGCTTTCCCTTCGTTTATGAAAGAATATTTACGCAATGAACATAAAGGCATAGAGCACATCGTGACAAGAGAAAATTGATTTTTGATCGCTATTTTTGATAGCGAGGATATTTAGTATGATATGGGAGGAAATATTAGTATGAACTTTGATGATTTTTCTTGGGAAAGAGAACCTAAAAGATACAATATAAATAATAACGAAATAGAAGTTATCACAAAACCGTTTACCGATTTATGGCAGAGGACGTATTATCATTTTAGAAACGATAACGCGCCTATGTTTCTTACGGAAACGGATGAGAAATTTTTTAGTTTTACGGTAAAGACCGACTTTTCGGAAAGTCATCACCGATTCGATCAGTGCGGCGTTATCGTATATCTCGACAGTGAGAACTGGTTAAAGGGTTCTGTGGAATATGAGAGTGAAAGCTATCAGCATTTGGGTAGCGTTGTTACAAACAACGGATATTCCGATTGGGCAACGACGGAGATAGATGCTTTGATAAAAACCGTTTGGTATCGCATGAGCCGTAGGGAAGATGACTTTCGTATCGAATGTTCATTCGACGGGGTGACGTTTTCACAGATGCGCATATGTCATCTTATGAATGCGAACGGTAAGATACGATTTGGAATATACGCTTGTTCTCCTGAGGATTCCTCATTCAAGGCTGTGTTTAGCGAGATGGAAATAGGCGAGTGCGTTTGGAATGCGCATGACGGACAGCAGCCCGATAATGATTGAAAGAACAAAGGGAGCAGAGATACGTAATGTTGGAAATCAAGGAATATGCTAAACGTAATGAATCCGACGTTAAAGATCTGTTAGTCGAATTGCAGAAACATTTGACGAGTCTAGATAAGAGGGGAGTTTTAACGCTAAAAGAAAGTTTTCGCGACGGATATTTCGACTACGTTCAAAAAGAAGTAAGTATTCATAACGGAATTATTTTTGTTGCGGAAAGAGATGAAAAGGCGATAGGTTGTATAATTTGCAAGATTTTTTGCGGCGGCGGAGAATCGGAATTTACGACGGTATGTCCGAAAGTCGGATTTATCAGCGACCTTGTAGTCAAATGCGAAGAGCGAGGCAAAGGTATAGGTAAGTTATTGATAAAATCCGCAGAAGAATATTTTAAAGATAATAACTGCGAATACGTTCAGCTCGAAGTGTTCAAGCCTAACGCGAACGCTAAGGAATTGTACGAAAAGCTGGGTTATGATGACATATGTATCTATATGTCGAAGAGGTTGTAAATAAAATCAAAAGCCAAGAATATGAATGTTTCAAAATACCTTCATATTTTATAATATATCATATATGTATAATAAATTTGATGGATAGTTTTTAATTTCGTAAGAAATCGTTCAATTATTGATATTAATACGTGATCGTACGAATTTGAACGCGAAATAGGGAGAGACGTTTTATTGTGAAAGTTGTTTTTTTAGATATCGACGGCGTATTAAATTCACGTAAGTATGATAAGACAAGGGATTATTCGAAGCAGACTGATATAGACGAGACGAGAGTTCCGCTAGTAAAAGAGATAGTGGATGCGACCGACGCTAAGATAGTGCTTAGCTCCACTTGGCGGTATCACTGGAACGCGGATAGCTCTTTATGCGACGAAGACGGACGATATATCAACGAGATTTTTGCAAAATTCGGACTTACTATTTACGATAAAACGTCCGATCTCGGAATAATGGCGTCAAGACGCGAAGAGATAAAGGAATGGCTCGATACGACGGATGAAAAGATAGATTCTTTCGTGATAATCGACGACTATATGTTCGATTGGGGAGAATTTGTCGAGCGATTCGTTAGAACAGAACCTCAATTTAGGGCGGGACTCGAGGAAGAGCACGTTATAAAGGCGATAGAAATATTAAACGTATCGGTTTAGAAACGTTATTTGTTATTAAGATTTTATATTTTGATAATAACAATGGCATTGAATGGCATTGACATAATGCGCTGTTGTGTTATATCTCGTTATATTGATTTCTGATTTTCCATTGATTTAGTTGTCAAATTTTACAAATAATTTACTTAAAAGCATTGACAAAAGATAAAACAGTGATATAATGATATTGTAAAGGTCAAAGAAAGTCAAAAAATATTTGACAAATCAAACTTTCTCCGAATACGGCTTCAAACATACGAACTATCAATAGTATCTTTAGATAAAATAGCGGTCGGTCAAAAGAAAACTGTTTTATAATTTGCTATTTATAGGAAGTATCGTTAAATTGAGCGTTATTATGACAAAATCGCTCGAAAACAAAGCTGTTAATAGGCGTATAATTATAATTGGATATTGACTTTTTATAGCAAAATCGAGATAGGAGGTAAGAATATGGCAAATATGAGCGATCTCATAGCTGAGTTTATAGACGGCGTGTTTGGAGACGACAGCGAAGTTCAGCTTTCGCGTAACGAGCTCGCGAACTATTTTTCCGTAGCTCCCAGCCAGATCAATTACGTCTTGTCGACAAGGTTTTCTCTTGACAAAGGATACGTTATCGAAAGCAAACGCGGAGGAGGCGGATTCATAACGCTGATACGCTTGACGGGCGACAGATCGACGCTTATAAAGTGCGTTTATGACGAAGTCGACAAGATAGAACATCTCAGTCAAAACAGAACGGAAAATTACATTGCCAGACTTGTAAGAGAAGACGTGATAAGCTCGAGAGAGGGGGAAATAATGAAAAGCGCTTTGTCGGACAAATCGTTGAATCTACCTGTTAAATTCTCAGACAATTTGAGGAAAAATATATTTAAGGAGATGCTGGTGCATCTTATGAAGGAGTGTGAATGATATATGGCGATAATGTGTGAAAAATGCGGAAAGAGACCTGCGACTACACTGACAAAGGTCTATATCAACGGAGTATATTCGGAGCAGTATCTGTGCTCGGAATGCGATAAGTCGTATACGATTTCGCACGAGCTGTTTCCCGACAATATTATAGCGTCGCTCTTCGGAGTCGCGCCTAAGAAGAGACGCGGCATAAGAGTATGCAGAAATTGCGGAACGACGGAAAAAGAATTTATTGACGGATACAGGTTGGGCTGCGTCGAATGTTATAATACGTTCGCCGATATGATCAACGATTGCGCGATGAGAATATCGGGAGGCAATACGCATAGGGGAAAGAGTCCGAAAGGTCTGAAAAGAGTTCTGAGTTCAAATTCCGTAACGGATAATGCCGCGACATCCAAGGGCGATAGTTGCGAAGGACGTTCAGACGGCAATATCGGTTGCGATGCTAAAGATTCGAATAGCGCAGAAGAAAGACAGAAGCGACTGCGTATCGAACTCAAAAAGGCAGTCGACGAGGAGCGGTATGACGATGCGGGCAGAATAAAGCGAGAACTCGACAAGATGAACGGGAGGGAAGATAGATAATGGCGGAAGGATTGGATAAAGTAGTCGTATCTAGCCGTATACGACTAGCAAGAAACGTGAACGGTATGCCGTTCCCCAAAAAACTTTCCAATGACGAGCGCGTGTACAGCGTTCTTCTTAAAGGTATAAAAGACGCGATAGGCGATACGTTCGAATACGAGTATTACGAAATGCGCAGAATGAACGAGGTCGACAGAATGGCGCTCTTGGAAAAGCATCTTATCAGTCCCGACCTTGTCAGAAATATCGAGAACGGCAGCGTTATCATCAGCCGCGACAGAACTCTTTCGATAATGGTGAACGAAGAGGATCACGTGAGAGCGCAGTGTATGCTCGAGGGAATGGAACTTAGGAGAGCGTATGAAAAGATATCGGATATCGACGATAGATTGGCTGAAAATCTCGATATAGCTTTTGACGACAAGCTGGGATATCTGACGAGCTGTCCGAGTAATCTCGGAACGGGAATGAGGGCGTCCGTCATGATGTTCCTCCCCGCGCTCACAATGACTAACAGTATGAATTCCGTTATCAATACGGCGCAAAAGCTGGGATTAACGGCTCGCGGCATATACGGAGAAGGAAGCAATGCCGACGGCTATATGTATCAGATAAGTAACGAGATCAGTCTCGGAATCAGCGAAGAAGATATTTTAAGACGCGTCGAGACGTTCGCTCTCAAAGTGGCGGACAATGAGATGAAGATAAGAGACGTTATTCTGAAAGAGCAGGGCGCGGGACTGATAGACAAGATAACGAGAGCATACGGAATACTCACTAACGCGTATATGATGACGTCGCGCGAGTGTATGGGCAACATATCTCTCGTAAAGCTCGGCGTATCGTACGGCATTATAAAGTCTACGGATATGAAGACTTTGAATAGGCTCACTGAGAGTATCGGCAGCGCCGAGATAATCAAGAGATCGGGTCGTTCGCTCAGCGCTCTTGAACGCGATATAGAACGGGCGAAGACGGTTCGCAATGCTATACTCAGGATAGATCAATAGCGGTATAAATGCAAAATCAATTATACATATACTATATATTATAGAATAGTACTATACAAATCATAAAAGGAAAACATAATCGAGAGGTGAGATATATGGAATTTTCGGCAAGTTTGAACGAAGTAATGAATTATGCCGGCGGATACGCGAGCAAGAGTGGCGGAGAGGTCGGTACTGAACACATAATGCTGGGAATATTGAGCGTCGATACTCCTACGAGCGAGATACTTAACGGCTTTGGCGTAACGTATGAGACTATGAAGGACTTTTTCAATTTCAGCGTCAAGTCAAAGGTCGTCGTGTTGACGGAGAGGAGCAAGAAAGTTATCAATAACGCAAGATATTACGCAAATAGCGCCGGACTTGGCGCAGTTGACGAAATGTGCGTCATGCTCGCAATATTGGGAGAAAGGAACTCTTACGCTGTGAGAATACTTTTGACGCTGGGCGTCGATATCAATACTCTTGCGCTAATGCTGAAGAAGCAGTTGCTGAAAGGTAACGGCGGTATAAATATCAAGATGATCGATTCGAGCGACGCGGAAGATATAGCGAAGCGAATATTCGGAGAGAGAGAGGAGTCGGGCGAAGGATACTCCGAGTTTGGCTACGGCAATGAATACGAAGCTCGCGGCGGCGCGAAAGAGAACGAAGCCATCGCGAATATATGTCATGATTTGACGCAAAAGGCGAAGGACGGAGGGATTGATCCCGTTATAGGAAGAAACAGCGAGATACAGTCGATAATCCAGACTTTGACTAGGAGAACGAAGAACAATCCCGTACTTATAGGCGAGCCGGGCGTCGGCAAATCAGCCATAGTAGAGGGATTGGCTCAGGCGATCGTCGACGGCGACGTTCCCGACATACTCAAGGGAAAGAAAATACTTTCTCTCGATATAGCGAGCGCTCTTGCCGGCACGAAGTACAGGGGCGAATTCGAAGAAAGACTAAAGAATCTCATAGAGGCTGTCAAGAAGGACGGTAATATAATACTATTTATCGACGAGATCCATATGATAGTAGGCGCAGGAGCTACTTCGGAGGGAAGCGTCGACGCCGCGAATATGCTAAAGCCTATGCTGGCAAGAGGCGAACTGCAGACGATAGGCGCGACGACTATCGACGAATACAGAAAGTTTATCGAAAAGGATGCCGCGCTTGAGCGTCGATTCCACCCGATAATGGTGGATCCTCCTACGGTCGAGGATACCGTTCATATTCTTACAGGCATAAGGGAGAAGTATGAGAAGCATCATAACGTCGAGATATCGGACGGCGCAATAAGGGCTGCGGCGGAGCTTTCCGACAGATATATCAGCGACAGATTTTTGCCTGATAAGGCTATAGATCTCATCGACGAAGCGTCCGCAAAAAAGAGGATACAGAATCACGTTATCCCCGAGAGCATCAAAGAGCTCGAGGACAAAATGGTAAAGACCGATATAGAGATGAAAGCCGCCGGCAGGAGAGAAGACTTCGAGCTTGCGGGCAAGCTGAAAAAGGAAAAAGAACAGCTCAAGACGAAACACGACGAAGAAAAGAAAAAGTGGAAAGAGTCGCAGAAAGAAGTCAAGATAACCGTTGACGAAAACGACATCGCGGAGATAGTATCGAGCTGGACGAAGATACCCGTCGTAAAACTTACCGAGAGCGAATCGAAACGTCTTTTAGAGCTTGAAAATATTTTGAAGAAGAGGGTCATAGGACAGGACGACGCGGTTTCCGCGGTGGCAAAAGCGGTACGCCGAGCGAGAGCGGGACTTAAAGATCCTAAAAAACCTATAGGCAGTTTCATTTTCTTAGGACCTACGGGAGTCGGAAAGACAGAGCTCACCAAAGCGCTTGCGGAAGCAATGTTCGGCGACGAAGATCTTCTCATACGACTCGATATGTCGGAGTATATGGATAAGATCAGCGTTTCGAAACTGATAGGTTCGGCTCCGGGTTACGTGGGCTTTGAAGAGGGAGGTCAGCTAACGGAGAAAGTCAGAAGGAAACCGTATTCTGTAATTCTTTTCGACGAGATAGAAAAGGCGCACCCCGACATTTTCAATATTCTTCTTCAGATACTTGACGACGGACGTCTTACCGATTCGCACGGAAGAACGGTTTCGTTCAAGAATACCGTAATTATCATGACGAGCAATATCGGAGCTAGCGAGATAAAGAAGAATACGAAATTAGGTTTCGGCGCAAGCGGCGAAAGCGATTACGAAAACATCAAGGAAAAACAGCTCAGCGCTCTAAAGCGTACGATGAAACCTGAGTTCATAAACCGTATCGACGATATAATAATATTCAAGTCGCTCGAGAAGAAAGATATCGGAGAGATCGCCGACATTCTGATAAAGTCTCTCGCAAAGAGATTGAAGTCGCAGAATATCAATATAAAGATTACGGAAAGGGCAAAAGATTTCATCGTCGACAAAGGCTTTGACAGCGAATACGGAGCTCGTCCGCTCAAAAGAGCTATCCAGAAAAACATCGAGGACGAACTTTCCGAGCAGATATTGATGAACAAAGTCGCCATAGGCGATACCGTCATAATAGATTTTGACGTCAACGCGGGCAAACTCACTTATACGCCAAACAAGTGATGCGGTGGAGATAATGGATCATAAAAAGATAATATACGATATTGAGGAGATGGGCTTGTCGCCGTATGCGGCAAAGAGCGCCGAAAGCAAAGGCAGAGAACGTTCTATCGAAGAGTGTCCGTATCGAACGGAGTACATGCGCGACAGAGACAGGATAACTCATTCGAAGTCGTTCAGGCGCCTAAAGCACAAGACGCAGGTCTTTCTCTCTCCCGAAGGAGATCATTACAGGACGCGGCTGACGCATACTCTCGAAGTTGCGCAGATAGGCAGGACTATCGCGAGGACTTTGAGATTGAACGAGGATCTTACGGAGGCGATAGCTCTCGGACACGATCTCGGTCATACGCCGTTCGGGCATGCGGGAGAGAGGACGCTTTCAACGCTGACGGAGGAAGGATTCCGCCACTACGAACAGAGCGTCAGAGTCGCGAAGTATCTTGAAAACGACGGCGAAGGATTGAATCTTACATTCGAGGTACTCGACGGAATACTCAATCATACGAGCGAAGGTTCGCCGTCTACTCTCGAGGGGAAAGTTGTCAGCTACGCCGACAGGATAGCGTATCTTAATCACGATATCGACGACGCGATAAGAGCGAAAATACTTTCTGAAGAAGATATTCCGATGCGCCATGAACTAGGAAAGTCAAAGGGCGAACGCATAACTTACTTTATCGGAGATATCGTGAATAATTCGTACGGAAAGGATATTGTTTCGATGAGTAAAGAGGGCGAAGAGCGGCTTGGCGCGCTCAGGAAATTCATGTTCGATAACGTATACAGGAATCCGTTTGTCATGAAGAGCGAAGACACTGCGGCGGAGATGCTCGGAACCCTTTTCGATTTCTATTTCTCTCGGTTCGAGACGCTTCCCGATAACTATATAAAACTTGCGGAAAGATTCGGCGTCAAGAGAGTAGTGATAGATTATATCGCCAGTATGACCGATATATTCGCAATGGATCGCTATTATAGTATAAAACCTAAAAATTAGCATACATATATCATATATTATCAATAGTTTCGCGGTAACGCGGATATTTAGGAGAGCTTATTTCGATGTCAAGGAATAGGCTTTCATTATTTTATATAGCGTTGAGAGTTCGCCGATCATATAAAACTCTTATCGGAAATATTGATAACGCTCTCGTTAGCGTATGGAATTTTATTTTAGGCTAGAGTGAAGAGGCAAATATTACGAACGGCAGTCGGTTCGTTATATTAACGCGGTTTTTATCCGAGAATAGTTTTTTCGAAGATGGGACGCTATTACGATAATTATGCGTAAAAAAACTAATAAATTTATAATATTATAAAGGAAAATAAAAAAATCCGTCGTATAATATATTAGACCGAATTTTTTAAGGAGCAAGATATGCGTCAGGATAACGGCGAATTTACGAAGTTTATCGAAGAGTTGATTGATAAAAACGACATCTTGGACGTTGTTCGCGGCTACGTGGATCTCACGAGAAAAGGCGGTTCTTATTGGGGGAGATGTCCGTTTCATCACGAAAAGACGGGATCTTTCCACGTCGAAGAGCGACGGAAAATATTCAAGTGTTTCGGTTGCGGCGCAGGCGGCAACGTAATAAAGTTCGTGCAGGATATAGAACACGTTTCCTATATGGAGGCGGTGAAGATACTGGCGGAGAGAGTGGGGATGAAAGTTCCGACTTTCGGAAGAGTTGACGAGAAAAAACTTGCCGAAAAGAAAAAACTTACGGACAGGCTCTGCGATATGGAACGTGAGCTTGCGAGATTTTATCATAAACGGCTCACGGAAAACGCGGGCGCTATTCAATATCTCGACGGTTACGGCATAGACTTGAAGATGATAACATCTTACGGATTGGGTTATTCGGAGGATACTAACGCGGCTCTTAAGTATCTAAAGAGCAAAGGCTATTACGAGAACGAGATGTTCGACGCGGGCGTCGCCGAGAAGAGCGAAGAAGACGGACGCGAAAAGACCGTCGACGCTATGGCGGGAAGGATAGTTTTTCCGCATATCAACGCTTTCGGAAAGGTCGTGGGTTTTGCGGGTATGAAGAGGAACGGGGAAGTCAAGTATTCGCGAGACTCGGCGCTGTGGAAAAGAGACAGAGAAATATACGGAACGCATATGCTCAAGGCTCTGAAAAGCGAGGGAGATTTTTCAAACCTCGTGATAACAAAGAGTCCGTTCGATACGCTTCTTCTCGCAGCGAACGGCTTCAAGAACGCAGTCTCGGTCATGGACGGTAAGATATCGGAGAGACAGGCGTCGGCGCTTGTTAGGTACGTCAATAAATTTACGGTAGTTTTCGACAACGTTCGGGAGGGAGCGGATAAGGATTACAAAGGTCTCGAGCCGCTCGAAAAACTCGGAGCGAACGTTAAGATCGCTTCATTGATAGAGGAGAGCAGCGTAAAGAACGCGGCGGACAAGCATACTCTCAAGCGGCTTCTTGCGCGGATAGAGAGCCCCAAAGCGCTTCTCGAGTATCAGCTCAGAGCGATAAAGGCGGGTATAGATACGTCTCGCGAAAGCGGCAGACTCGAGTTCGTCGATAAGGCGAAAGAATACGTGTTTACGATAGGCGAGACGAGTAAGAGAGAGGCTTATATAGACGTTGTCGGCAAGCTCGCGAATATTCCTCCTGACGCCGTTCGCAACAGATATTTCGGAGCGGAAATAAAGAGCGTCCCCGAAACTAAAACGGGTATCGAGACTATCACTTCAAAAAGAGCGGGCAGATATTATACCGCCGTTGTCGCTCTTTTGGGATATGCGTATAAAGGATATGCCGTCGATAGCGAAGCGGCGCGGTATATGAGCGGAAAGGATCTCGAGTTTTTTGAGAAGGTAACGGTTGGGGAAAGACCAGATCCGCGAGGATATTTCAATGTCAAGGAAGCCGATACGATAGAGAATACTATAATAGACGAAAATACTGCCGATAAGATAGCCGGCGACTGTATAGAGATAATGCGTAAGGAGTTTTTTAAGAGCGAAAAGGAGCGGCTCAGCAAAGCCATAGACGGCGAGCGCGATCCCGAAAAGAAAAAAGAACTTCTTAAAAGACTTAACGACTTGAGGAGACGCTGACAATGGCGGATATGAAGGAACTACTCGAATATATTGCCGACTTGCGTCGGGCGTTGCCGCTTAAGGATCTTTTGAAAGAAGAACTCGACGCGATAGGGATAGGCGATATGACTATAGGTTACTGTCCGTTCGAGGACGTTGACAGAGGGTCGTATCTAGACAGGCACTTTATCGTCACAGACTCCGTTTATTTTTGTACGAAGTGCGGCGAGTCGGGAGACGTATTCGATTACGTAATGAAAAGAGACGGCGTGAGCTTCGACGAGGCGGTTTCAATACTTGCGGAGAAGACAGGCAAGCCCGTACCCGTTATAGACGGAGGTATCGAGGGCGTAATACATATGAACGAGCATAAGGAGAGGCTGTATTCCATGATGAGAGAAGCGGCTCTCCACTATATGAATAATCTAAAGGACGCAAGAAGCAAAATAGCGGTAGATTATCTCGAAAAGAGAGGCTTTGAAAACGTCATCGTGAAGAAAGAGGACGGAACAAGGACGATCGCCAATCCTACGGTGAGGAATTTTGCGTTCGGGTATTCGCTCGATTACGATTCTCTCATCAAGCATCTTAGCAAAAAAGGATATACCCTTGACGAGATGAAAGAAGGCGGTCTCGTATACGACAAGAACGGCTCGCCGTACGACGTTATGCGCGGACGTCTTATAATACCTATCATCAACAGATACAATAAAGTTATCGCTATGAGCGGAAGAATATTCGAAGCCAAGGGATTTACGAAATATAGAAATACTGGAGATACTGTGATTTTCAACAAGAGGAACGAGCTTTACGGAGCGTATAATCTGCGCGCGCAAAGAGGCGACGGGAAACTTTCGGAAGTCTACGTTGTCGAAGGCTATATGGACGTCATCGCAATGTATAAGGCTGGCATAAAGAACGTCGTGGCGAGCATGGGAACCGCGCTCACGGGCGAGCAGGTCAAGATACTTAAGGACTATACCGACAACGTATATTTGATGTACGACGGCGATAGCGCGGGACAGAACGCTATAAAGAGGGGAATGGATATTTTGTACGAAGGCGGCGTTACGCCTTACGCGATAACTCTTATCGAAGGACTCGATCCCGACGAGATAATAGCGAAATACGGCGTCGAAAAGATATTGGAACTCAAAGAGAACGCATTCGATATAGCGCGTTACAAGATAGAGAAACTTGCCGAAGAGTATGATCTCGAAGAGGTGGGAGACAGAGGAGACTATTCGGTAAAAGTTATAGACACGATACTCAATTACGTCAACAAGGTCGAAGCGGAGAGCTATCTTTCCGTCATTGCCGAAAAGACGTCGCTCAGCGCGGAAGTTTTGAGGAATCAGCTTTACGAGTCGAAAATGTCACAAAAAAGCGATACCGTTTCCGAAAAAAGCGGACATATCGATACATACGGCAAGGCGATAATATATATACTATACTTAATGCTGAGGAGCAGGAAGGTACTCAACGTATCATATTATCTTAACAATGACGACGAGCGCGCGGTGTACGATTATCTGCGGCTTGTGAAGGGCGAGGGCGATATGGAGACGCTGTCGGAAATGGAGAGCAACGCCGTCGCGAAAGAGATAACGCTGATGAAGGGAATGACCGCTGACGAGATGGCGGCGTTCGGAAGGGATTCGCTCAAGCGTATTCGCACTATTCGGGCGGAAGAGACGAGCAAAGATTGTTTCAAGGAGTTCGTCAATGCGGGGAAAGACGTAGAGGCGAAATATATGCTTAACGAAAATATCTCAAATATGAAAGAAATACTCAAGAAATTAAAGAGTTGATCAAATAGGTGTTATACACCTTCATATACAAACGTTTAGACGGAGGATTGATAATGGAAAACGAAAAAGAGGTCGAAACGGTAGTCGTTGACGCAAAGAAGAAGAGCCGCGACGAAAAGATCGAAGCGGAACTTCAGAAATTGATAGCTATCGCCAAGAAAAAGAAGAATAAGATCCCTGACGAGGAATTGATGGTGAAACTGGAGAAGTATGACCTCTCGCCAAGCGATATGGAGCATATCTACAGCGTGCTCAATGAGAACGGAATAACCGTAGAAGAGCTCACTTTCGAGGAAAAAGTTTCGCTGGACAAGATGATAACCGAAGGAAGTTCGGACGATTCCGTTAAGATATATCTTAAGGATATAGGACAAGTTCCGTTGCTTACTCCCGACGAGGAGAAGGAGTTGGCGGTAAGAATGAGCGAAGGAGACGAGAGCGCTAAGAACCGTCTTAGCGAAGCGAACCTGCGTCTTGTCGTGTCGATAGCGAAGAGATACGTCGGCAGAGGCATGCAGTTCCTAGATCTCATACAGGAAGGAAATCTCGGACTCATGAAGGCGGTGGAAAAATTCGACTATACGCGAGGTTACAAGTTCTCGACGTATGCGACCTGGTGGATAAGACAGTCTATAACGAGAGCTATAGCGGATCAGGCGAGGACGATAAGGATCCCCGTCCATATGGTGGAGACTATCAACAAAACTGGACGCGTCGCCCGTCAGCTGCTCCAGGAGCTGGGAAGAGAGCCGTCTGCTAAAGAGATTGCCGAAAAGATGGGAATATCCGAAGAGAGAGTATCTGAGATACAAAAGATAGCGCAGGATCCCGTATCGCTCGAGACGCCTATAGGCGAAGAGGAAGATTCGCACCTCGGAGATTTCATAGAGGACTTCAGCGCCGCGTCGCCTGCGGACAGAGCGGAAGCGAATATGCTCAAGGAGCAGCTTCTTGCCGTACTCAATACGTTGACTCCGCGTGAGAACGAAGTGCTTCGCAAAAGATACGGACTCGACGATGCTAAGCCCAAGACTCTCGAAGAGGTCGGCAAAGAGTTCAATGTAACGAGAGAGAGAATAAGACAGATAGAAGCGAAGGCGCTTCGTAAGCTGAGACATCCCAACAGAACCAAACTTCTCAGAGATTACATCGAGAAATAAGATGAGACTGTCAAAGAGATTGAGATGCGTCGTAGACGAACTCGAGGGCTCTGTTTCCGTTGCCGACGTCGGCGCGGATCACGGTAAGGTGCTCGTTACGGCTCTTCTTGAAAAGAAGATAGAGAGAGGTATCGCTACGGATATAAGCGAAAAGAGCCTTTCCAAGGCGAGAACGCTTGCTTTTGAATACTCCGTTTTTCTGGACACGAGAGTCGGCGACGGACTTGACGTAATAAAAGATGGCGAAGTCGATACGCTTGTGATAGCAGGAATGGGCGGCAATGAAATAATGCGTATTTTAGGGCGAAGCGAGTTAACGTTCGAAAAACTTGTTCTCGTTCCGCATAGAGACGCTCCCGAGACGAGGAAATTCGTAGTATCGCGCGGATACGCCATAAAGAAAGATTACAAGATACTTTCGGAAAAGATATTTTACGATATCATCGTCGCTGAGAGAGGAAAAGGCGAGCTGACAAAGACTGAGATCATTTTCGGGAAAAACGATACGTCGAACGAAGACTTTCGTTCTTATATAGTCAAACGAAGAGCGTTTCTCAAAAGCGTATCGGATTATAGCGGCAAAGAAGCCGAAAAGAAAGAATTGGAATACATAACGGAGTTTTTTTATGACGGTAAAGGAAATAGCTGAATTAATAGAGGAAAAGGCGCCGCTTTCGCTTGCCGCTGAATACGACAACAGCGGAATGGTCGTCGAAACTCATAACGATGAAGTTAATAAGATAGTCGTTGCGCTCGATATGACCGCCGAGGTCATAGAAAAAGCCGTTTCGGAGAATGCTAATCTCATAGTGACCCATCATCCGATCATATTCTCTCCGATAAAGAAACTGAAACTCGACGTTAGCGTTACTTCGCTCGTTATGAAAGCCGTCAAAAACAATATAGCGGTATATTCCGCTCATACGAACTTCGACAACTGCAGCGGCGGGATTGCCGACGCTATAATGGACGCTCTCGGAGCGTATGATTGCGAAGAGCTCGAAGAAGACGGTTGCGGCAGAGTCGGAAACGTAGAAAATAGGAAACTTTCGGATATAGTTCGTTCGTTGACCGAATTTACAGGCTCATCGAGTCTTAGAGTATCTGGCGAAAAAGACAGAAGAATACGCCGCATCGCGGTTATCAACGGAGCGGGCGGAAGAGACGAAAGTATCATAGACGTACTTAGAAAAAAGGATGTTGGGCTATTCGTTACAGGGGAGATGAAGCATTCTCTTGCGTTGGAGCTGAAGGCGAACGGCATCGCGTTTATAGACGTTGAGCACTATTGCGCGGAGAGAGTATTCGTTAGGCTCATGAGCGCCGTGTTAAAAAAGAGCGGCGCAGAAATTATTGAATTTGAAGAAACAAATCCTTACGAAGAGTAAGGTAAAGGAGATTATTATGAATAAGGAAATCGCTAAAATGCTTAAGTATCAGGAAGTTGATATGAAACTCTATCAGCTTGAGAGAAAACTTAAAAATTCCGAGGACGCGAAGGCGCTTATGGCTAGTTCCGCTAAAAGAAAGGAGCTGAGAGAGAACCTTCTCAACGTAAACCGCGAAGCGAGCGACTTGATGAAGAGTATCGAGAAGAATGAAGAAGAGTTCAATATCTATATTGCTCAGTTCGGCGAACTCGAGAACAACCTTAACGATAATATCACTATAGAAGAGATAGAGTTCTACTTGAAGAAAATAGATTCGGTAGTAAAGAAGATCGAAAAACTTGAGAATCTTACTCTCGAACTCAAGAGAAAACTCGAAGACTTGAGAAAGAACGCGGACGGCATGATGAAAGAGTCGATGCGTTGCGCGCAGATAGTCAAGGAAAAGAAGCCGCTTGTCGAGAAGATGAAAGAAGACCTTATGAAAGACGCGAAAGAATATAACGATAGACTGAAGGCGATCGTCAAAGAGCAGAATATTTCGAGCGAGGATAAGGTATTCAAGAGATATAAAGAGGTCAAGACGCGCAGGATGCCGGTATTTGTAGAGGTAACGAAGAACGGTAAGGACTTTAGCTGTAGCGGTTGCGGCGTCGAGATACCGCTCGGAATAAGCGACGAGGCAACGAACAACGGATATGCGGAGTGTCCAAACTGCGGAAGGATACTTTATAGCAAAGATTAAAGGCTAAATAATTTTTAAGTTAAGAATGATAAAAATCACATCGTCAGGCAACGCCGTTCGGTGTGATTTTTCATTTTATCGTTGTTTTATTAAAGAAATAAATTGCGTCTCTTATTCGTTTATTTTATCATATCGGGCATATCGTACATGCCTGGAGCTTTGTCCGCAATGAAAAGAGCCGCTCTTACGGCGCCCACCGTGAAGACAGCCTTCGATTGAGCTTCGTGCGAGATAGATATTATTTCGTCGTTTCCGAGGAACATTACGTTATGCTTGCCTACGACTGTGCCGCCGCGAACCGCGTGTATCCCGATCTCTTGCTTTTTTCTTCTCTCGTTCATTGAATGGCGTCCGAATACGAACTCCTTTTCGTCGTTAAATTCGCCGTTGATAGCTTTCGCTATCGTCAAAGCCGTGCCGGACGGAGCGTCTACCTTTACGTTATGATGCTGTTCTATTATTTCGATGTCGTAGTCGTTCATCAGACATTCCGCCGCCTTTTTGACGAGTTCGATAAGGAGGTTTACTCCGAGCGACATATTGCTTGCCTTGAATATCGCAACGTCTTTCGAATAGCTCTTGACGAATTCGACGTCTTTATCCGAATGACCTGTTGAACAAAGAACGACGCCTAATTTGTTGGCTTTTGCAAAAGGAAGCAGTTCGTATATTGCTTCGGCTCTCGAAAAGTCGATGATAACGTCGGCTTTGACGTCTATAGAATCAACGTCGTTAAATACGGGAACGGAGAAAGCCGCAGGATCTGCAAACTTGTCGAATCCGCCGACGCACGTAACGTTTTCTTTATTACTTATCGTTTCGAGAAGGGTGCGTCCCATTCTTCCGCCGATACCCCAAATGATTACTTTTAGCATGATTGTCCTCTTTTATTTTTCAATAGATTGTGTATAAGCCGTATGAATTGCAAAACTTTGCAATACGCTTTTTCCATAAAATAATTTTAACTTATTTTAACGATAATAGCAAGGGTTTTAAGAGAGCTTTTAAGTTTTACGTTCTATTAAATAGAATACATCGCTCGTCCGAACGCAGTTTCAATAGTTATATGATATATTGTAGGTATAGAGTTTTGCTGGAAATAATGATGATTGGCGATGTTTTTCCGCAAAATATCTATATCAGATATAGAGTTAATTAACGTTTTGATCGCAATTCGATCACTGTCGCCGGATATCGAAACAACGAAGATAACGGCAAAATAAAATAAAAACGCGTGGAAATATCCGCGCGTTTTTACTGAATCGTTATTATAAGCTAGTTAGTCTTACAGCCCGAGCTCCTTCATAACGGCGTCGAGCTTAGCCGCATGTTCCTTTTCTATCGTCGTTAGAGGCATCCTAAGGATATTCTTGCAAAGTCCGAGTTTAGAAGCCGCATATTTTACGGGAATAGGATTGGTTTCCACGAACAGAGCCGTCATGAGAGGTAAGTACTTGAAGTGAAGCGCGCGGCTCTTTTCAACGTCGCCGCTAAAGTAGAGGGATACGATATCGCTCATGACCGACGGTATGACGTTGGACGCTACGCTTATCACTCCTTTCGCTCCGAGAGCGAGCATAGGAAGGGTGAGCGCGTCGTCTCCGGAATAGAGACTCATACCGGTTCCTTCAATGATTCTTGCTACTTCCATTACCTGCGCCATATTTCCCGACGCTTCTTTTATCGCTACGATATTCTTGACACAACTCAGTTCCTTTACCGTCTCGGGCAGTATATTGACGCCTGTTCTTCCCGGAACGTTATAGAGGAAAATAGGGGCGTCAACGCTTTCGGCAATAGCTTTATAGTGAGCGACGAGTCCTTTTTGAGTGCATTTATTATAATACGGCGTTACGACCAAAAGACCGTCGGCGCCCATCTTTTCAGCTTCTATGCTGTTTGCGATCGCCGTAGCCGTAGAGTTCGCGCCGGTGCCTACGATCGAAGGCACTCGCTTGTTTATGATTTCGATAGCCGTAGATATTACGGAATCCTTTTCCGCTTTCGTCATAGTCGCGGGTTCGCCTGTTGTTCCGCAAACGATAAGAGCCTGAGCTCCGTTTTTTATTTCGAATTCGATAAGTTTTTCATAACTTTCCAAATCGATCCCGTTTTCATTGAACGGCGTTATTAGAGCTGTTCCGACACCTTTGAACATAAATTACATCCTTTCCGCCGAAGTATTCGGCGATCATCTTTGATACTTATTATATGAATTCCGTATAGTCGCTCGTGACGATGCGGAATTTACTACGCTGTATTTTCAACGAGAAAGCAATCGAATCTATATATTCGCCGACTGCCGCTTGCCATTTATAAGTGAGAATCGACGTACATATATGAATATTTTGCATTACTTGCTCATTTTTTCCATTAATTTTGCAGCTATCTGCACGGCGTTGGTAGCGGCGCCTTTGCGGATATTGTCGGCGCATACCCAGATATTACAGCCGCTCTCGAGAGTATCGTCTATTCTTACTCTGCCGACGTATACTTCGTCGTGATCGGTAGTTACCGACGGCATAGGATATACCGCGTTCTTGACGTCATCGTATACGATTAGACCTTCCTGATTTCTTAGCGCCTCGTATATTCCTTCAAGAGTACACGGCTTTTCGAATTCGATATTTATGGACTCCGAATGAGAATCGAATACAGGTACTCTTACTGTCGTAGCGGTGACCTTTATTTTATCGTCGCCGAGTATCTTCTTCGTCTCTTTTATCATCTTTTCCTCTTCTTTGGTATATCCGTTAGGGAGGAATACGTCGATCTGCGGAATTACGTTATTGAATATTCTGTAAGGGAACTTCTTAGGCGTTGCGTCGGGGTTCGCGACTCCTTCTTTGAGGTCGTTATATCCTGCGACTCCCGCGCCAGATACCGCTTGATACGTCGAGTAAACTATTCTTTTTATGCCGTACTTATCGTAAAGCGCTTTGATAGGGAGCATAGCCTGTATGGTCGAGCAGTTCGGATTTGCGATAATGCCGTGATTCCAGTCGATATCGTCGGCGTTTACCTCGGGAACTACCAAAGGAACGTCGTCGCACATACGCCATTGACTCGAGTTGTCTACGACCGTCGCGCCGCATTCTACGAATACGGGAGCAAATCTTGCAGACGTAGAGCCGCCTGCAGAGAAGAGAGCTATATCCACTTTATATTTCTTGATGTTTTCATCGGTAAGTTCTATAACCGTGTGGGGTTTTCCCATAAAGTCTATGACTTTTCCCGCGCTCTTGGCGGAAGCGAAAAGGTAGTAGTTCTCAACGGGGAGATTACGCTCCGAGAGAACTTTGAGGAACTTATTTCCGACCATACCGGTCGCGCCGACTACGGCTACGTTAAACTTTTTCATATATTACCTCCAAGTAATAAAAAAGCAGTTACCACACTGACGTAAGTAACTGCAAAAAATAATGTTCTTTATTCTTTCAGTACTTAATAAGTGCTCCATCTAAAGATGACAGTCGTCGGGATTTAGCCCGAACGCCCAACGCATACAACCGCGAATAGTCCTAAACGTTTCGGCAGATATTTCCTTTCCCGTCACGCCTTATTCGCAAGTAGCGTGAAAGTAATCATAAATACTGCGCCTCAAATTAAGTTACTGTCATTCTATCACAATAATATTCTTATGTCAAAAGAATTGTGTATGATTTTTTGAATTTTCTCACTCTTGACTATCGGAGCGTTCATATGGTAAAATAGTACAAACATAAAAGTAATTATTTAACATAACGAAATTTTGTGATTATATATCCTAAGGAGAGATTTATGAGACTTTACTATACGAAACCCGCGACGAAAATGCGTCTTAGGCCGTCTCCGCGCATAACGAAAAAGGAGAGACTTTGGGAGCAGACGGCGTTGCCTCTCGGAAACGGCAGTCTCGGTATGAGCGTGATAGGCGGTATCGACAGAGACGTTATAGTAGTCAATGAGAAGACGCTTTGGACAGGCGGTCCGTCGCCGTCGCGTCCCGATTATAACGGAGGCAATATAGTCGGCAAGGACGCAGACGGGAAGACGAGGCTCGATTACTATAACGAGATAAGGGAGCTGTTCTTGAAGGGCAAAGACAGCGAGGCGTCGCGTCTTTGCGATAAACTTATAGGTCTAGAAGACGGATACGGCGCGTATCAGTGCCTCGGAGAGATAACGCTTGCTTTCGAAGGCGTCAATAAGCGTTCAAAGGGATACGAGCGTTCGTTGGAACTTCAAACGGGTATCATGACGACGAGTCTTAAGGATGCAATAAAGGGGAGCGATTGTAGCGATATAAGGGAGTATTTCGTATCGCATAACTATAGAGTCGCGGTCATGAATATCGCGAGAGCAAACGGTTCTCTCGGCGTTAAGATAGGTTACAAAAAGAGACAGGATATATCGCTCGCAACGGATAAAAACGGTATCGTCAATTTCGGCGAACTGCCCGATAACGGACTTAAAGTATACGCGTCGCTAAGAGTCGTAACGGATGGCAATACAAACGCCGATAACGAATCAATATCCGTAAATAACGCTACATATATCACGCTTTATTTGTCGGCGGCAACGGATTATTCGGATAACTATCCGATATACAGAAGCGGCGAAGATATGGAAGGGCTCAAAAAGAGAGTCGAAGAGAATATCGAAAACGCCGTCGCGGCAGGTTATGAAAAAGTAAAGGAAGATCATATAGAAGACGCGGCTCGTTATATGAAGAGACTCAGTATAGATCTCGGAGGGAAAAAGGACGTTCCGCCGACGGATGAGCTCCTAAAACTTTACAATAAAAACAAGCTCGACGATAGCGAGAGGCGCGCTCTTGAGGAGTTGCTCTACGAATACGGAAGGTATTTTACGGTAGCTTCTTCAAGAGAGGACGACGTTATGCCGTCTAATCTTCAGGGAATATGGAACGTTTCGAACGCCCCCGCGTGGAATTGCGACTATCATCTCAACGTCAATCTTCAGATGAATTATTGGCCGACTTACAGTTCCGATCTTCACGAATGCGCGATGCCGCTTATAAGATACGTCGATTCGCTGAGAGCTCCGGGACGCGTTACCGCAAAAGTATATACGGGAATAGAGAGCAAAGACGGCGAGAGTAACGGCTATCTATTCCATACTCAGAATACGCCGTTCGGCTGGACTTGCCCGGGGTGGGATTTCAGTTGGGGTTGGTCTCCCGCCGCAGTCTGCTGGATACTGCATAACGTATTCGAATATTACGAATATACCGCGGATAAGGAATTTGCAAAAGAGAGAATATATCCGATGATGAAAGAAGCGTGCGACTATTTTTCGCAGCTACTGATTTTCGACGAAAAGACGAAAAGGTTGGTCAGCGCTCCGTGTTTTTCTCCCGAGCACGGTCCGAGAACGCTTGGCAACACTTACGAGCAGTCGCTAATCGCTCAGATGTTCAAAGATACCGCGATACTGGCAAAAGATATCGGAGAAGATAGCGACGATATTAATAAGTGGGAGGATATACTCAGTAAGCTCAGACCTATCGAGATAGGCGACGACGGACAGATAAAGGAGTGGTATCACGAGACGAAACTCGGGGAGATAGGACAAAGAAGGCATCGCCATCTATCGCACCTTTTGGGATTTTATCCGGGCAATATAATCGACAAGAGGAAGGCTCCCGAAGAGCTCAAAGCCGTCGTGGTTTCGCTTGACGACAGAGGCGACGAATCGGTCGGTTGGGCGATGGGGCAGCGGATCAATACGAGAGCCAGAACGGGCGACGGCGACGGAGCAATGAGACTTATAAAGCATCTTTTCAAGAAAGGTATCAATCATAATCTTTGGGACGTTCATCCGCCGTTTCAGATAGACGGCAATTTCGGATATACCGCAGGCGTCAACGAAATGCTGGCGCAAAGTCATCTCGGCGTCATAGAGCTTCTTCCCGCGCTTCCTTCAGACTGGAAGAAAGGAAGCGTAAAAGGTATGGTCGTAAGGGGAAATTTCGCGCTCGATATGGAGTGGAATGACGGACGCGAACAAGTTACGGCTGTCATCGAAAGCAGAGTCGGCGGAAAACTTACGGTAATACTCGAGGGCAAAAAGCTCGAGTGTAACGTTCCGCATACAGTGGCGGAAGACGGCGCGATCATCGCAGATACCGTCAAAGGACAGAAGATCGTGCTGAAAAGCGTGAAATGAACTATTATTTCGCAAATCATACGTTGAAGCTCGCGGCGTAAGATCGTCTAAAAATTTGCCGATTCGATGATTTTGTTTAATAATGTCGTAAAGTGTCTTAAATATTTAATTTGACCGTTAAAATGTTTGATATTTTGATTCATATGGTGTAAGATTAACAGGATACGGCCATTAATATTATTTATTAGAATATAAAGACGATGTCAAAAAGTTAATAACGTACGCCGATTTTTATCGGTTTATATTAGATCTATTAGCGTTCGACGTTAAAGGGTATATGTCACCGCATAACGGCAGTTTTGCGATACGCAGGTCGATAGGCGGAGAAATGAGACGAAATAATTAGATCGACTTTAGGTGAAATAGGAGAAAAGGAGACGGCATGGCAGATAGGAATAATAAGAACGCAAAAAGCAGTGTAAAGGATATAAGGCAAGCGACCCTTCTTTCGAAACTCGACTTGCAAAAGGACGAGCGATTGACGAGGATACCGATAGAGACGGGCAGAATATCGCACTTTTTCAGGACGTTCAAGACGAATTACGCAGAGATAATGCTTTCGAACCTGTTGTTTATGGTGTTCGCTCTTCCTGCGATAGCAGTGATTTTCTTTGTCGTACCGAATATGATAAAGACGCTCAACGCGGGACTTGATTTTAACGGCGATATGGGAATAGGTCTCGGCGGCAAGAACGAGATACTTCAAGGTATGCTCAATATTTATAATACTTGGCAATGGGGATTTTTGATGCTCGTGCCTTGCATCGCGCTCATGGGCATAGGCTTTGCGGGACTGTTTTATTGTATGCGTAACTATCTTTGGGGAGCTCCCGTAAAGATAAGGGTACACTTTTTCAGAGGTATCAAGAAGAGATGGGCGGAATTTCTCCTCTCGTTTACGTACGTCGGTTTCGTAGTATGGGCTGTAGGTTTCAGCATCTTGGAATATCTTAAAAACAGTCTTCAGGGCGCGGCTAACGCGGGACACTGGGTGTTCATGATCGCATCGTGTTTCATAGCGCTACTTTCTTTGTTGTTCCTTATGAACGCGTTGCCGATGTTCGTGAGCTTTAAGTACAAGTTCAAAAGCGTCGTCAAGAACTCCGTCATATTTTCGATAACGATGTTATTGATAGAGATGATATTGATAGTCCTTCTCGCGCTTCCGTTCTTACTTCTTCTCTCGAGTTTTACGAAGATGATATTCTACGTCGCTTTCGCGATGATCGGGTTCGGATTTTACGCGATGGCGATAACGGCTCTTGCGCATAATTTCTTTGATTCGACTATCATTCCTCTCTACGAATACGAGCTCAAGAATAAGGAAAAAGAGGAAAGAAAAGAAAGAGAGAGAGAAATGCGTATCGCTAACGCCAACCGCAAGAACTCTAAAAAGAAGAATAAGAGATAATGAACGCGTATTCGGTACTTGCATCAAAATACGATACACTCATGACCGATTTCGATTACGACGGATATTTTGAATTTATAAAGAAATATTTGGTCGGTAAGGTCAAGGGCGCGGATATGGCGTCGGGAAGCGGCGAGCTGACAATGCGGCTTGCAAAAGCAGGCAAGAAGGTCGTAGGTATAGATATCAGCGAAGAGATGCTCGCGGCTGCTATGAAGAAGGCGAGAGACAACGCGCTTAATACGGTATTCTTAAAGCAAGATATCGCGGCGTTCGAGCTCACGGGAAAGGTCGATTTCGTTACGGTCTGTTGCGACGGCGTGAATTACGTCAAAGATATAGGTTCGTTCTTTAAGAGAGTTCACGGGGCTCTTAAGGACGGCGGCGTGTTTATTTTCGATATATCCACAGAGTACAAATTGACCGAGGTCATCGCCAATAACGTATTTTACGAAGACGCTCCCGATTTTACGTATCTTTGGACGAACAGGCTGAGCGATAACAAAGTCGATATGAATATCGTATTTTTCACGCGAGAAGGGGAGCTGTATTCGCGGAGAGAGGAGAGTCACAGACAATACGTCCGCTCGACTGACGACGTTATCGGCAGCCTGAACGAGGCGGGTTTTAGCGGCGTTCTCACTTTCGACGGCGAAAGTTTCAAAGGAGTCGAACATGATTCTAAAAGGGCGCTCTTTATAGCGTTTAAGAAATAGATTTCGCTATTTTGTTCGGTCGGCAGAAAAGATAAGCTTATTCTTAGAAGCGGATCTTGAGAAAACCGATCGCAATATTATTCGATTGACTACACATAATTCGTGTTATGCAGCGTATTTTCTATCGCTGCATGCGGATACGGAGATTGAAAGATGAGAGATATTATAGAAAAAGCTATGCTCTTTGGCGGTAAAGCGATCGTTACCGTTATGAGAACAAAGAATATAGTTGAGAGAGCGAGAGAACTGCATAGTACGTCGGCAGTCGCGACTGCGGCGCTAGGGCGTACTCTTACTGCGATTACTTTTATGTCTATGGATATGGAAGAGGACGATGACGTCAGCGCAATAGTAGACGGCGGCGGAGTTCTCGGAAAGATAATCGTCAGCGGCGCAGGCGGCGGATACGTCAGAGGATACGTCGGAAACGGCTCTGTTGAACTGCCGCTAAACGCAAAAGGAAAGCTCGACGTAGGCGGCGCGGTGGGAAGAGACGGATATCTTACCGTTACTAAAAAGATCGGCGGCGGAGAGCCTTACGTCGGGAAATGCGAACTTATGAGCGGCGAGATAGGCGAGGATTTTGCTTACTATTATTTAATTTCGGAACAGCTTCCGTCGGTAGTCGCGCTCGGAACGCTTATAGAGAACGGTAAGTGTATTTCCGCAGGCGGCGTATTTATCCAGCCGCTTCCGGGATGCGGCGAAGATATACTCGTCGTCCTTGAAGATATATCGCGTAATTTTAAGGATATTTCAAAGCAGCTTTTAGTAAAATCTCCGCGCGAGATGATCGACGACAATTTCGGACATTTCGAAATAAAATATCTCGATACAAAATATCCCGAGTACCGTTGCCGTTGTTCAAGGGAGAAACTGGAGAGCGTCATATTATCCTTAGGAAAGGACGAAGCTATGGATATGATTCGCGACAACGGAGAAATAAGGGCGCATTGCGAATTTTGCAATACGGATTACGTGTTCGGCGAAAATGACGTTAAGAAACTGTTTTTATAATATCTGATCGTAACGTCGAAATACGCATGAGGAGTCGATTATGTACAGCGAAAACATTGGGATCACTATTGATAACGCGGTGAGAATGCGAGATCGAAAGGAGCATGATAAGGCGGTTACTTATCTGCAAAATCAGTTAAAAGACGCCGATGCTTACAAAGATAAGATAGCTCTCCTTGTAGAGATGGGAAGAACTCTTGCTGAGATGGAGGAGCTTAACGTTGCTTTCGACGTCTTTATACGCGCGTACGATATCATACGGATAAGGATAGATTCAGGCGAAAGCATTGACGAGCGCGAAAAGGCGTACGCTCTCGAGATACTTAACGCGCTTAGCGTTATATCTAAATATACCAACAGCTATTCCAAGAATTATTTTGATATGTATACGGAACTTTCAAAGAGGTTCGGCGATGTCTTTAACGGCAACGCCGATTATTTGAATTTCAAGGGATATTGCTCTTTCAATGACGAATTCGTCAACGCCGTCAACAATATAGGACTTATCGGCAGTAATGAATTCGTAGTATTGTGCGAGAACACGGACAGACAGGAAAGCGGATTCATAAAAGCGTTATGGAGTATGATAAAAGGCAATTTCAACGACGCTATAGAGATGAAGGGATATGATAACACGCCGCTTTTCGAGACAGTGGAACTCATCAGGAACGTAGCGCTGGAGGTAACGGAAGAGAACGGACGCGACATAAGCGAGTTCAAGGAAGTCTACGATATCGACAACATCATGCTCGGAGTCGTCAACGCGCTTGCCGAGATACTCGTTATCAACGAGGAGTACGAGGGCGCTATACGCCTTATAGACAGTATCAAAGACAGCCGCAGATACGAATCGAGGATCAACTATATCAAAGCTATGGCGTACTTCAGACTGGGCAAGAACGAAGAGGCGAGCGAGATACTTATAGCTATGGAGAGAATGTACGGAGAGTTTATGCCGCTCTTTACCGTTTACGCAGACTATGCGGCTATCAAAAAAACGATCGAAGGGAAATATCTTTTCTGGGGTTCGATATTGCCGAAAGAACTGACCGACGGCTACGGAAAACTGCTCGACGAAGGTCTTAGCCGTTCCGGAGAGTTTATCGAGAGATTCAAAGAGAGCAAAGGGTTTCGCAACGCCGTGCGCTTTGGATACATTTACGGATATAAAAGGATAGCCGAAGTTACGGCGATACTTGCCGCAGACGATGAAACGAGAAGATTTCTTATGGAGATGCTCATCATGTCGGCGTATGATAACGGTGTAGCGAAGTTGGCAATACAGTCGTCAATAGCTCCGTACGTTGATGAGATCAGATATACGTATCATAGGCTTTACGTTGCGTATAGGGTCGATCATAACGTAGGACTGAGCGAAGAATTCGATACGGCGAGATATATCGCGACGGCTTACGTCGCGTTAAAAGACATTAGATTTATAGACAGTGTGGACGGCATTGTTAAAACCGTTTCGGAAATAGACGGGGAGCATACTGTATGGAAGACGGTAGTTACCGTGCTAGGCGCGTTATTCGATTATTCCGAAATAAAAGACATTATTAACGTTTCTTACGACGAATTTTTGGAATATATGCGGGAATATAATAAATATACCGCTTATAAGATAGAAACATAATGTTATTATTGATTTGTACAGCGATCGCGCTATATGCGTTTCTCTTGACCGTCATTATGTTTTATCTTACTAAGATGAATAGACTGAAAGACACGGATGCGAAGCTGAAATTGACATATAACACTTTAACGGCTATTCCGTTCGGACAGATAATAGCGCTTGTCTGTATTATTGCCTATTACGCTATCAAGTTGAACTGTATAGATATAGACGTTCCCGATATTGCGGCTGTTTTGTCAATGGTATTGCAAATAATAGGTTTTGCGCTGACGGGCTATTTTTGGTTTGTTTATCGAAAAAAGCATTTTCCGGATCACGTATCACGCAAGGAAGGGAAAACGCAAAGAAAGGCTGTCGGACTCAACTTGATAATTACAGTCGGCGCCGCGACTTCGGCAATGAATTTTGTGTTTAATTTAATGCTTGCAGGCGCTATAGCGTATTTAGCCGGTTGATTGGGAAGTTTCGCCTTAATATGGGATCGAGAGTATTGGACGAACGGCATTTTGATGTCAAAATATTAATTTTATTTTTTGATTCGATTTCATAAAAGTTTTGCGTTTGATCAAAATAAATTTGAAATACGTGCGATTTAACCGTAATTTGTTATATTTTAGTTGACAAGTATTTTTCGGTGTGGTAAATTAATAGCGTTCGCTTTTAGTGAATATCAGCGTTTATATAACATGGAGACGTATCGAAGTGGTCATAACGAGCTTGACTCGAAATCAAGTTGTCGGGTAACCGGCACGAGGGTTCAAATCCCTCCGTCTCCGCCATTAGGGAACTGTACGAACCCCCGTCAAATGGAGTTCGTACTTTTTCTTTTATATGAGTGTTTCGGCGTGCGAATACCCATTACGGATATTTCGCCTAAATCGCCTATACCTACGGCGTGGCAAACGCAAAAGCGTGATGAACAAGGCAATTTTACTAAATAAAACAAAAGGCACTTCGGAAAACATCTCGGAGTGCCTTACTGTTTGCTTGATTAAATATTTTGTTTTTGCTATAATGATTGTACGATAAACAGTAATTTGGCGGAGAGAAAAATGAACGATATATTGGTATTTTCGGAAAGAGCGGAATTCCGAAATTGGCTAACTGAAAATTGTCTTTCTACCGATGGCGTTTGGCTTTTGTTTGGTAAGCACGGCAATCCGAAAACGATTAAAGCAGACGAAGCATTGGAAGAAGCCCTTTGCTTTGGTTGGATTGACGGACAAATGCAAAGCATTGATAACAATACCTATAAAAAGTATTTTTCTATGCGCCGAGCGAACTGCAAGTGGTCGGAGAAAAACAAGACTTTGGTAAAAGTTCTCGAAGAACGGGGACTTATGACTGACTTCGGCAGAAAGAAAATCGAGGAAGCAAAACAAAACGGACAATGGTATGCCCCGAAACCTGCGGCGGTTACGGAAGAACAAATTGCCGCGCTTGCCGAAATTTTGAAAGCCTATGAGCCTGCTTATACAAATTTTTCGGCAATGTCATTATCGGTAAAGAAAACGTATGTAAAAGCATATTTAGATGCCAAAACGGACACGGGGCGCGAAAAGAGAATTGCGTGGATGGTAGAACGGCTTAATAAAAATCTAAAACCGATGTAAGATAAATTTCAAATTAGCGTAGAATGGCTGATAAGACTAACTATCTTATCGGTCATTTTTTTGTGTCGAGCGACTACTTTTTGCAGTTCGGGAGTCTCCGTGATTTTGCCTTTCGTGGTGGCTGTTGTAGCACAGTTTTTCAAAAGTAAACGGCAAAACAACGCTTTTGTTTGTACAAACAAACGAACACTCCGGCATCTTTCGGTAATATAGGTCTTTATGCCGTTCCAATATACGGTTGACTTGTATTTAATAATGATTTATAATATATTTAATATACTTAGGAGACTTTTTTATGGACAAATATAATGAACAGTCTGTTGAAAATAATGATAACTCTCCTTCACAAAAGACAAAGCGAACTAAAATAATGAGATTGTTAGTCCCTGTCGGCTTGCTTATTGTCATTATAGTTAGTTTAATACTTTATACGTTTTATGATGAGAAGAATAAGAGGATAGAAAAAGAAGAAGCGTTTACCGTAAACGTTTCTTCACGCGATTTTACGTACACGTACGATGATTCTGACGGGGTAAACGTCAAGACGTTATTGATCCCGAAGTATGACTTTGTAGACTTTACGTATACGATCATCTATTACGGCAAAGGGTTGCTCAACGAATATAAAGAAGACGTTGTTGTAGGGAGCGCTAAAGCCGGCGCTAAATTGGAGCGAATTACTAAAATCGCTGATATTGAAAGTAATATCAAGGGTGTGTATTCCTATTGCGCTATCCTTTGTAAATCAGGAAAAAAACAATATAAAAACATCGGAAACTCATCAAATATTGAATATAATAAAGAATTGGATTTTGATTTTACAATGAAATATACGGGAGAGTATAGGCTATCGTGCACGATCACCAATAAGTCGACGTTACAGATCAAAGAGATCAGAAATTTCGTCATTGAATTGGATTTCGGAGATGGGATAACCTGTAGATTCAGCGCTCCCAGAATTGTTTTCGATCATCAATTAGCACCAAATGCGAAAATTACGCTCACCGATCTATCTGGCAATAAACACATTGGATTAGGGGCAAACAACGCCGAAGAGATTCGAAAGCAGCAAGACAAATTGAGAGCGGGCATTGACGCCGTTTCATATTCAAAACAAACCTATCAGGTAATATATATTCCTGCATAACTAGTCAATTTTAGATCGCCGTCAGTCCGCACGCCGTTTAGGGTTCGGCTACGAACTCGTATCTTCATACTTTAGGATAGCATAACTGCCGTTCATACTTGGGCGATCAAAAACCAAGCGAATTACTGCCGATATGTCAAAATCAATAAGACGCGTTAAGTATATGAACGCGTCTTTCTTTTTGTTTTTTATTTTGAAAACGTCTTTAACTTTCGTTCCGTGAAGATAACGGGAACGAGCAAGCAGACTGCTTGAACGCACGTAATTATACAAAAGACTATAAGACAAGCCGTAAAACCGATAAAGGTCGATATGATGGTAAATATTACGTTCAAACCTAAAAGTATCATGGAAATATTCGCGTATATAGCGCTGAAATACGTTTGCGCGTAATCCCACGTCAATTTATTGGACATGGATAATTTTGTTCTGTATCCGAAAAATTTGTTTGCTCTTTTTGGCGGGTCATACTGAAAAATGAGATAGGTCAAAAAACACATGAACGGTATTATATGGATAGCTATTCCCGTTACGGTATAAAAGGCTAGCGAAAGATTTTTCAGCGCCGCGACATAGACGCAAGCGACGCTTAGGAGCATGGAGACGAATAACAGACTTGACGCTATAACGACTTTGAGCATATATCGTTTTTTTACTCCGCAGGAGAGTAGGGCGTCGAGATCCGTATTGAAAAGTTTGCACATTTCAACTAGCGTGTCGATAGAAGGATAGCACCGCCCCTGTTCGTAGTTTGAAATAGCTTGACGCGTCAAAAACAACTTGTTTGCCAATTCGCTTTGCGTTAGGTCAGCTTCGATTCTAAGCGTCTTTAACTTTTCGGAAAATTCCATATTCATCTCCTTAGAACGTTTTGATAGTTATCATTGATAGAGTATCGGTAATTTATTGATATATCCTAACGATAGTATAACATTTTTGCTTTTTCCTTGTAAATATAATTAAAAAATTACTTACGACACAATTACTTGCGCGGCGTTTTGTCGGCTCTCCTTGATATATCATATGAATAAACGGGCATAGCAAAGGTTACGCCTTATATCTATAAAACAAGCGTTTCCGGAACCAAATACAGTCGTTCAAACAAAAAATAGCACTCTCGCTAAGAGTTTGCTAAGATTTTACATTTATTTTGATTAAACCTCTTGACAAGCGGAATAATATGAGTATAATAAGATTTAGCAATCGAGTGGATTGAGTGCTAAAGGTTGTTTTGTCAGGTGAGATATGAAGAATAAGGAATTTTCGGATAGGAGAAAGAAGATACTCGAATCGGTCGTCGACAGTTATATCAGCGAAGGCGAACCTGTGAGTAGCAGTACGATAAGAGATAAGTATTTTCCCGATATTTCGTCGGCTACCATAAGGAACGAACTCGCTCTCCTTGAGGATATGGGCTATCTGATGCAGCCGCATATATCGGCGGGGAGGATACCATCGTCGCTTGCGTACAGGTATTACGTAGACAATCTTTTGACTCTTGATAATGAGGCGGGAGATCTTGACGAATTGAAAGAGCGATTCGACACGCATCTTTCGGGAGTCGAGGAAATAGTGAGAAATACCGCTAAGGTCATCAGCGACGTTACGAATTATACTTCGGTAGTTGTTCTCAATCCGCTGACAACGGTCATCAATAGATTGAAACTCGTCGATTTAGGCGACGGCAGCGCGCTCGTGATCATAGTCACTGACGCCGGCATCATAAGAGACCAGTTGATAGAGATCGACGGAGATATGACCGAAGACTATCTCAATCAGGCGACTAAGATACTCAACGAGATATTTAACGGCAGAACGCTCGGCGAGATACGCGATAACGACGATATGGTCGACGAACGCATTTCCGATTACAGAAGACTTTTCGAAGGGATCATAGACGTTCTTAAACGCTATAGGGAAAAGTCGGGGAAACAGGTGTATCTCGAAGGAACCAACAAGATATTCGATTATAAGGAGTACGAAGACGTCGATAACGTCAAGAACTTTATGTCGGTCATAGACGCGAAGGACAAATTGCACGAGCTTATAGAAGAGAACAACGACATAGAGTTTTCGGTAAAGATAGGCAAAGAAGAGGGCGACGGACTTACGCATATGGCTCTCGTTACGGCGAAGTATTCCATCAACGGCAAAGAGATCGGGCACGCGGGAGTCATAGGTCCCGAGAGAATGGATTACAAAAAGGTGATAAAAGTGCTTGGGCAGATATCTTCGACGCTCAAGACGCTCAGCGAAGATAAGCTTATAGAAAGCAAGAATAAAGACAAAAAGCAATAGGAGAGAGAGATGGCATCAAAGAGCAAAAAGGACAAGGCTGAAGAGACTTTGGATAATGAGATGAAGGCGGAGAGCGCGGAAAGCTCGGCGGATACGGCGGAGGAGAAAGACGTTCCCGAACTCGACTACAAAGATATGTTCGAAAAGTGCAACGCATCGCTTGACGAGGCTAATAAGAAATATCTGTATCTGTACGCGGAATTCGATAATTACAAGAAACGCAACAGAAATATTTCGGAAGAGAAGTTTTCGGACGGAAGAAATATGGTATTAACGGACTTATTCAATATTATAGATAATATGGATAGGGCTATAAAGTGCATAGAGAAGGACTCCGACAGAGAGGGCGTCGAGATGATAAAAAAGCAGATGTTCGATATGCTCAAGAGATACGGGGTCGAGGAGATAGACGCTCTTGACAAGGATTTCGATCCCACTTATCACAACGCGATAATGCGAGTCGAGGACAGCGAGAAGAGCGGTAAGGTAGTTAATCAAGCCCAAAAGGGTTATAAGATAGGCGACAAAGTGTTGAGATACGCGCAGGTCGTCGTAGCAGAATAAAAAGACAAATCAAAAAGAATAAGAAGAAAGGAGACATTATACTATGGGAAAGATAATAGGTATTGACTTGGGAACGACTAACTCGTGCGTAGCGGTCATGGAAGGCGGAGAAGCCGTCGTCATCGCCAACGCGGAAGGTAACAGAACTACCCCTTCGGTAGTAGGATTCGCAAAGGACGGCGAACGTCTCGTAGGTCAGGTGGCTAAGCGTCAGGCTGTTGCAAATCACAACAGAACTATAAGCTCGATAAAGAGAGAGATGGGTACCGATTATAAAGTAAACATTGACGGAAAGCAGTACTCTCCGCAGGAAGTATCGGCAATGATACTCACAAAGCTCAAGGCAGACGCGGAAGCGTATCTCGGACAGAACGTTACGCAGGCGGTCATCACTGTTCCCGCATATTTTTCTGACAGTCAGAGACAGGCGACCAAGGACGCGGGCAAGATAGCGGGTCTCGACGTTTTGAGAATAATCAACGAGCCTACCGCGGCGGCGCTCGCTTACGGTCTCGATAAGGACGAGAATAAGAATCAGAAGATAATCATTTACGATCTCGGCGGCGGTACGTTCGACGTTTCCATACTCGAGATAGGCGACGGCGTATTCGAAGTGCTTGCGACAGCAGGTAACAACAGACTCGGCGGCGACGATTTTGACAAGAAGCTCATCGATTATATAATCGCCGACTTCAAGAGCAAGGAAGGCATCGACCTTAGCCGCGACAACATGGCTATGCAGAGAATTAAGGAAGCTGCGGAAAAGGCTAAGATAGAGCTTTCCGGAGTTACCAAGACCAACGTTAATCTTCCGTTCATCACTATGCGCGACGGCGCTCCGCTTCACATAGACCTTGATATTACCAAGGCTAAGTTCGATCAGCTCACGTCCGATCTTGTGGAAATGACGATGAAGCCGCTCAATCAGGCGATCAAGGACGCCGGCATCTCTATGAACGAGATTTCGAAAGTTATACTTGTCGGCGGTTCGACGAGGATCCCGGCGGTAGTTGAGGCAGTTAAGAAGGCTACCGGAAAGGAACCGTATAAGGGCATCAATCCCGACGAGTGCGTAGCTATCGGCGCGGCTATTCAGGGCGGCGTGCTTGCGGGAGACGTCAAAGACGTGCTTCTTCTCGACGTTACTCCGCTTTCTCTCGGTATCGAGACTATGGGCGGCGTGTTCACCAGACTTATCGATAGGAATACGACCATCCCGACCTCTAAGTCGCAGGTATTCTCGACGGCGGCGGACAATCAGACGGCAGTCGATATTCACGTACTTCAGGGTGAGAGAGCTATGGCTGCCGACAATAAGACGCTCGGTAACTTCCAGCTCGTAGGTATCGCTCCGGCTCCGAGAGGTATTCCTCAGATAGAGGTCACTTTCGATATAGACGCTAACGGTATCGTGAGCGTTAAGGCTCTTGACAAGGGTACTAACAAGAGTCAGAGTATCACTATCACTTCGTCGTCCAATCTCAGTCAGGACGATATAGATAAAGCCGTTAAAGAGGCTGAAAAGTACGCCGAAGAAGATAAGAAGAGGAAGGCTGTTATAGATGCAAGAAACAGCGCGGATCAGCTCATTTTCGCGGCGGAAAAGACCATCTCCGACAGCAAGGATAAGTTCAGCGAGGAAGAGATCAAGACCGTTGAAGACGCCGTTAAGAAGGCTAAAGAAGATATAGCCGTAGACGACGAAGAAAAGATCAGAAACGCTATCGACGAGTTCAGCAAAGTGACCGCTCCGATATTCTCGAAGATATATCAGGAAGCCCAGCAGAATATGGGCGCAGACGCGAACGGCGGTAATGAGAACGGTTTCGACGGAGAACCCGACATTAAATAAAGAGTAACTAAGGTATTAACGTATGGCACAAAAAGATTACTACGGACTTCTCGGAGTAGGCAAGAATGCGAGCGACGAGGAGCTGAAGAAAGCCTATAGAGATTTGGCTAAGAAATATCACCCCGACAGATTCTCTACCGCCCCCGAGGCGGAGAGAAAGGCTGCCGAGGAAAAGTTCAAGGAAATCAATCACGCCTATGACGTTCTCAGCGATAAGGACAAGAGAGCCGCGTACGACGCGTACGGCGACGAGAACGGTCCTATGGGCGGCGGAGCCGGCGGTGGCGGATATTCTTGGTCGTCGGGCGGAGGATTCGGCGGTTTTGAAGATATAATAAGCGATCTTTTCGGCGGAGGATTCGGAGGACGCAGACGGTCTCAAGCGTCGGCGAGAGTGGACGGCGACGATATAGGAATACGCGTTAATCTCACTTTTGAAGAGGCATATAGAGGGGTCGAGAAGCCTATATCGTTTACGAGAGTGGAGAGTTGTCCCGTATGTAACGGTACGGGAGCTAAAGACGCGAGTTCTATAAAGGTGTGTCCGAAGTGTAACGGCAGCGGTTACGTCAAGCAGGTTCAGCGTACTATTTTCGGACAGAGCGTAGTCGAGTCGGTATGTCCGGAATGCGGCGGAAAGGGAAAAATCGTTACCGATAAATGTAAACATTGTAAGGGTAGCGGTACGGTAAAGCAGGAGAAAAAGCTCACTATCAATATACCTGCGGGTATCAACGACGGTCAAACCATGACGTATAGAGGCGAGGGTAACTCGGGACGTAACGGAGGCGCGAACGGCGACGTCGTTATAGTGATCAGCGTCGCAAAGCACGACGTATTCCGTCGCGAGGGCAACGATCTATATATGACTATGCCGATATCGTTCGTCGATGCCGCTATGGGCAGAAAGCTGGTTGTTCCGACTATGAAAGGCTCTATCAAATACGCAATTCCCGCGGGAACTCAGACGGGAACGAAGTTTAGGATCAAGGGTTACGGAATGAAGATGTTAAGAAAAGAACAGTACGGCGACCTCTATCTCACGGTAGTGGTGGAGACACCTACTAATCTTTCGAAAAAGCAAGCCGATATGCTCGAGGAGTTTGAGAATTCTCTTACTGATAACCAGTATCAGCAGAAGAAGCGTTTTTGCGATAAGTATGTAAAAGAGTGAATTCGCTTCAGTTTTACGCTAGAAACTATTAAAGATTTAATAAGCCTTCCGTTTGTTTTTAGGAAGGCTTATTTTTGTAATGACGGTAATAGAGGTAAAATGAACGTAATAAAAGCGAGCAAACATAAAAAGCGTGAAAACTCTTGCTACTTAATATAATATATGGTATAATTTAGGAAATGACAAAAGAGTTTTATTCTATTTGACAGACGAATATTCCTGCGGCTGGTAACGTTGCGGCGAGGAATAGATAAATAGATAAAATCTTATCAAAAATACTTTGGATCAAAAGAAAGCGATTGCCGCGTTTCAACGCTCGGTTTTCGTATCGCTAAATGTATAAGATTAGAAAGTCGTCATTGGGATATAATTTCAAGGCATTGCCGATATATGTAATTATATCCGTAAAGCGCATATCCGAATTATAGAACGCGGAACTTATGAATATATTCTTTCGAGTCTATTGTTGTTAACGTCGTTTTTTGGATATGTTTTTGGCATGCGCGACGATTTTTTAATAAGTTTACTAGAGGTCGGTCATATGAAAAAATATAAGATAGGTTATACTACGGGCGTATTCGATATGTTTCACGTAGGGCATCTGAATATACTGAAGAAAGCGAAGGAACAGTGCGAATATTTGATAGTAGGGGTCACTACTGACGCTCTATGCATTGACAGAAAGGGGAAAAAGCCTATAATTTGCCAAGACGACAGAGCAACTATCGTGAGCGCTATAAAGTATGTGGATAAGGTCGTTCTGCAATCAGATATGAACAAGAGCAATATGGTCGAAAAGTACGGTGTGGACGCTGTGTTTGTCGGTTCGGATTGGAAAGGAAGCGCCGCGTGGCAAGAATACGAAAGGGAGTTTTCGAAGTTAGGCTGTTTTGTCGTTTATTTGGATCATACAGACGGCATTTCTTCGACGATATTGAGGGAAAAGATTAATGAGTAATTATATGCGGGAAGATTTGACCGACGAGTACGGTATCTTGCAACTGCAAAATAAGATTTTAGAGATCATGGTCTATATCGACGGTTTTTGCCGCGAACATGATATAGTATATTATTTAATGGGCGGTTCGGCGCTCGGCGCCATGCGGCACAAAGGCTTTATCCCATGGGACGACGATCTTGATATTTTTATGGATCACGCTAATTATTTCAAATTTCTGGACTGCTGCGAAAAATATCTTGACACAGAGAGATTTTATCTTCAAAGGGAAGATACCGACGAAAATCCTTATTTTTTCTCAAAAATTCGTATGAACGGCACTACGTGTCTTAATTCGGTTTGCCCGTTTGGACATCAAGGCATATTTGTCGATATAATGTGTTTGAATAATGCGCCTAAAGGAAAGTTCGCAAAGAAAGTTCAATACTATTCGGCAGGTCTTTTGAAGGCTAGAAGCGTCGGCAAGACGTATTACAAGACGAGTTCGGCGAAGAAGAAGATAGAGATCGCGATAGCGAATATTTTCGTTAGAGGGTTCGTGAAAAAACTGCTGCTTCGCAGCGTTCGTAAATATAATAAGAAGAGCGCTGAAGAATACGCGCACGTTTTCGGCAGAGCAAAATTTTGCAATTCGTTTTATCCGACTATAGATTTTGGAAAACCGAGAATGGTTCCTTTTGAGAAGGTCAGTTTGGCGGTACCTGCGAACGTGGAAGATTATTTGACGATAAGATACGGCAAAAACTATATGCAAATGCCCGATGAGAAGACGAAGGCGATATATCAATCCCACGCTATGGTTTGGGATACCGAGAAAGATTACAGCGAGTATATTAAGTGAATATAATGTTGAAAGCGGAAGTATGATGCGATATGAATATTGTTATTTTAGCTGAATTTGTGGTTAAGAGCGGTGTGGGGGTATATGTCGATTCACTTTGCAAAGCGATGAGAAGGAAAGGACATAACGCTTATATAATTGCAGATCAGTATGTTTTTGAAGACAATTCCGACGTCTTTTATAAAAGAAATTTTAGTAAAGTAGATTTTGGTTCGTTGCTTAAGAATATTAAGTATTTAAGAAAGTTTTTCAAAGAGAAAAGTATAGAAGCGGTCGAGATCAATCATAGACGTTGCGGATTCTTAATGAAAATATACAATATGGTATATTGGTACGATAAAATGCCGTGCGTGTGGGTATTGCATACGGAGAGAGTTCCGTCGTCGTTTTTTTATAGGTTGGTTACTTATAAGGGTAAAAAAGTTATCGCAATATCGGAAGAAGTAAAGAGTCATCTTATAAATAAACTGAAAATAAACCCGAATAGAATAGTCAAGATATTAAACGGCGTCGACAGTGAAAATTTGACAAGACTGTCTGACGAAGAGATAACGGAGCTCAAGAAAAAATACGGCGTTCCCGAAGATAAAATCGTATTGTGCATGCACGGAAGGATAGATAAGGTAAAAGGAATAGACGTAACGCTGAAGGCTATTTCGGCGCTTGATAAAGTGGTCGTTGTCTTATCCGGCGTGACGGAAAATAATACATATTATACGGAAATAATGCAGCTTATCGACAGTTTGGATTTGAAAGGGAATGTAAGATTCACAGGTTGGATAACTCCGCGCGAAATATTGTCAATGAGCGATATTTGTATAGCTCCGAGCAGGCGGGAAGGTTTTCTTTTGACCGCTGTGGAAGCTTTTTTTCTAAAGGTGCCTTTAATAAGGACGTATACGGGCGGATATACGGATATGCGCGAAGTATGTTGCGGAATTGCTATAGACGATTGGCAAGGACTGTCGGATAAAATCGCCGACTTTGTCAAAGATCGGCATATGTACGATGAAATGGTAGAAAGAGCTTATCGGTTTGCGAGCTCGAACTGTACGCTTGACGTTATGGCGGACAAGACGATCGCGGTATTCGAAGGAGTCAGAAAGAAATAAATATGTTATCGAGATTGAAAAAAGACGAGTGGATAATAGCAGTAAGAAAAAGAGGCGAAGAGCAGTTTAGAGTTATTCCAAATACGCTTAGATATTGGTGCGCCGATCCGTTTGTAAAAGATATAGACGGTCATACGTTTATTTTGTTCGAAATGTACGATAGACTGAAAGGAAAGGGTCTGATAGGGTATAGAAAGTTTGACGGCATTAAATGGGGAAAACCGAAAGTTCTTATAGAGGACGCAACTCATTTGTCTTATCCTTTCGTTTACGAAGAGAACGGCAAGATGTATATAATGCCGGAATCGAATAGAGCGGGGCATTTATATCGCGTCGAGTTGTCGCTAACGGACGGCGAATTGACGATAAGTAATAAAACGGTATTAAAGACGGGCAGATACGCCGATACTACGAGGCTGGAGTTTGTCCGGAAAACGTATTACTTTACTACTCCCATAATAAAAGACAACGTTAGCGAATTGAAGATATATTGCGACGGGTTCGAATCGGACGTCAAAATAGATTCTCGTATCGACAGTACTAACGCGCGAATGGGCGGCGCGTTCATTACCGATGGCGGCAATGTTTATCGAGTATCGCAAGATTGCGGCGAAGGCTACGGCAAAGCGTTGAATTTCTCAAAATGCCGCATTATCGACGGTACGTATACGGAGGAGCTGATACAGAAGTTAACGGTACGCGACGTATCTTTGAATACGTCAACGAAATACGACGGCATACATACCTATAACAGCGATTATCGTTATGAAGTAATAGATTTGAAGAAGGAAAATAAGATAAATATCGTCAGATTGATAGGATACGCGCTGACCAAGATGAAGATAATTAAGAAATAGTGATCGACGTTTTCTCTCACAAAGGGATGAATAACTGTAATCGGCTTGATCGTTACGAGCCGATTTTTTTATTTTGTAATATTATAATAATCAATATTTTATTAAACTGATTATTGAAATATTTTGGTCAATATTCGCTTCTACCCGTCAAATAGTCGACGTTTTCATTAAAATAATCGGCTATTTTACATAGATTTTCGATCCCTATTTCTCTTTGGCATAGCATATAGCGAGATAAGGTTTGTTGGGGAATTCCGATTTTTTTCGCGAACGAATTAACGCTTTCATTGCCGAGTAATTCTTTCAATCTTTCAGCAAACATTTCCATATACATAATTTGTGAGCCTCCCGTATAGAAAATCCTACACAATTCGTTGTAAAAGATTTACGACCACACCAAACGGTGTTGCATATTGATACTAGAAATGTGTAAAATTTACGGTTTTATACTTAAAACGAAAATCGAATAAAGTATCGGCGAATAAATACGACTTATATTTTCCGCTAAATGGGCGAATAATATGAATATGGATAAAAGTATTTGGAGCGAATTTGACAGCAAAAAAGATTTTCCTACTCTTGATAGGAACATAGAGTGCGAGACGTTGGTTATCGGCGGCGGTATCGCCGGGATACTGACGGCGTATTATCTCAAAGAAGCGGGAAAGCAGGTAGTACTCGTCGAAGGCAAGACGATAGGCGACGGCGTAACGAAGAATACGACTGCGGTAATAACCGCTCAGCACGATACGCCGTATTCAAAACTTATCAAAATGCACGGCGTAAAAAAGGCGAAGGCGTATCTCGATATCAACCTTTCAGCAGTCGAGGAGTATAAAAGACTGGCGCAGGGGATCGATTGCGATTTCGAAATTAAACCTTCATATATGTATTCTGAAAAACACGGTCTTGACGAAGAGTATAAAGCTCTTTTAAGCCTCGGATACGAAGCCGAGCTTGTCGGAAAGACTCCGCTCCCGATAGACGTGAAGAGCGCGGTCAAGTTTAGCGGTATGGCTGAGTTTCATCCGCTCAAGTTCATGTACGCTATCGCTCGAGAGCTCGAGATATACGAGAATACCTTTGTCGTAGGTATCGAGGATAACGCGGCGTATACGGATAAGTACAGGATACGGTTTAAGGAAGCGGTAGTGGCTACGCATTTTCCGTTCATAAATTCTCACGGCGCTTTTTTCATAAAGATGCACCAGCGCCGTTCATACGTCATGGCTCTTGAGAATGCGGGAGACGTCAAAGGAACGTATATCGACGATATGGAGGAAGGCTTTTATTTCCGTAATTATAGAGACCTTCTGTTGGTCGGTAAAGGCGAGCACAGGACGGGAACGCATACGAACGCTATCGAAGAACTCGAGAATTTCAAGTCGAAGTATTTTCCCAAAGCCGATATAAAGCGTATGTGGGCGAATCAGGACTGCGTAACGCTCGATTCCATGCCATATATCGGAAGATACGGCGCTATGAAGAGCGTATACGTGACGACGGGATTTAACCTCTGGGGAATGACAGGTTCGATGGTAGGAGCTATGCTCATTAGGGATATGCTGACGGGACAAGAGAACGAGTATATGAAAGTCTTTTCTCCTAAGAGAAGAATACTGAGGTTACAGCTCTTTGCTAATATCGGAGCGTTTCTTCTCAATATGATTTTCCCGACGGTGAAGAGATGTCCTCATATGGGTTGCGCCTTAAAGTACAATAAGAGAGAACACAGTTGGGATTGCAGTTGTCACGGCTCGCGATTTAACGAGGAAGGAAAAATCATTGATAATCCTTCGACAAAGGACACTAAAGTGCGATAACATTGTTTGTTATCGTTTAGAGGAAATTCTATTATATGATTTGCTCAAACGAATTAAATAAAATGGTGAAAACGGGTCGATGAAATAAAAAATCGATTCGTTTTTCTTTGTTTTTTCTATTCTTATCATCGCGATTTGACGCTCAAATTTTATTATTTTAGAGGAGCTGATCAAAGGTAAAATAGTGAAACGGCATAAATGACGCGTATGATCGACTCTTGACTTAAATGGTATTTTTGCTATAATAGAAATGGAAAGTAAAAACCGTTGGGAGCGTATTGCAGTGAAAAAACAAAAGCGTACTATCGAGACAGACAGTCTTTTGTTGCGAATATTCGAAAGAAGCGACGCGAAAGAATTTTATCTCAACTGTATGAGCGATCAAGCTGTCGCGAAATACGTTAAGGGAGCGCATCATAAGGATATATCCGAGACAAAAAGGTTAGTAAGGATATTAGTGAAAGGCAGAGCGAAAAGCAATAATATATACGCAGTTTTTGCGATAGTCGAGAAGCGTAGCGGACGGCTTATCGGCGCAATTGAAGCCGTATACTATGACGAGAGCATCAAACGCGTTGCCGTCGGGTACAAGCTCGGCAGTAAGTGGTGGGGAAAAGGTTACGCTACAGAGGCGCTAAGAGCTATGATAGCGTATCTCTTTGAAGGTAGCGCCGTTAATAGGATAGAGGCGATACACGACGTGGAGAACGCCGCAAGCGGCAGGGTAATGCAAAAGGCTGGAATGGTATACGAAGGCGCGCACCGTCAGAGCGTAAAGAATAATCGCGGTATCGTAGACGTTAAAACATATTCGATATTGAGAGACGAGTTCTTGAATAGTAATAGAGTTTGAAATATCGTATGTTACGACCGATAAACGGAAAATGAGCGATACGTATATTGCTACGTCGCTTATTAAATAAAGCATATCAAATTTTGTTCATACGAAAAAAGAAAAAGACACACGAAAGGAATTCTCATCGTGTGTCTTTTATGGAGCTAATGGGGCATAAAGAGGATTCGCGTACGAGCAAAGCGAAGTGCCGTCGCTGAAAGCGACTACGGATAGCGTGAGCGTTAATGAAAACAATGTAGCATATTGTTTTATAGCGAACGCTGAGGTCGCCCGATTGTTGCGACCGAAGATCGTATCGACCTAGAAAACATATCGAAATTTGCTCATACGAAAAAAGAAAAAACACACGAAAAGAATTCTAATCGTGTGTCTTTTATGGAGCTAATGGGGGGATTCGAACCCCCGACCTATTCATTACGAGTGAATCGCTCTACCGACTGAGCCACATCAGCAATTAATTGTGAATTGATTATACAACTAATTTGTTCATTTTGCAAGTATTTTTTTGATATTATTTTAATATATCGCCAAAATATTTATTTTTAACTTTAATATTGCCGTTACGTAACATAAATACACTACTTGTATGCAAATATTGATAAAAAGTTAACGATAGTTGAATTTCAAATTTTTCCATTTAACGATTGAATTTAACAAATAAGTTTGATATAATGAAAATATAAAAGACGGCTATATTTGCGGGATTTTGTATCGCGTTCCGATATGGCGCGAGGGATCAATCGCATTTATCGAAACGTATTCGATAGATATAACAGCGTGAATATTGTTATTTGACAAGATAGCTTAGTTATCTAAATACTGTAGATGACTTGTAACGATAGAATGATATTTGACTTATTTGAATGAATTTGATAGGAGTATGAAATGAAAAAGACGAGTAAACTTTTGATCATGGTTTTAGTGTTGTCTCTTTTGGTAGCTATGCTTGCTATACCTACGGCTTGCAGTGAGAAAAAAGAGGCGATAATTATTCTTCCTGGAATAATGGGAAGCAACCTTATCGACGGCAATACGGGAGAACCGCTATGGGCGCCGATCAAAGGTTATAACATGCACGAGCTGAGCGTTTCGCAAATAGGAAGCATACTCAACGAGAGTTCTGTAAAGGCGCTTCTTGATATAAGAGGCGAAAAAGGCGCGCTGAAATGGCTTGAAAAGATGACCGTAAAGCCCGACGGAACCAGTAACTATAACATCGTTACTCAGTCGATAAATAAGAGAGGAGAGCCGACCTATCCGCTTTCGTCTACGTACGGTACGCTCGAGTACTACGAGAAGATGTATAAATATTTCCAAAAAAATCTTGGAAAAAATTACGATATCGTTCTCTTTGAGTACGACTGGAGACTCGACAATATGTCGGCGGCAATGCGTCTCGAGAATTTCATTAAAGAAAAAGGATACAAGAAGGTAAATATCGTCGCTCACAGTATGGGCGGTATATTGGCGTCGACTTTTATAGGAAGGAGCGAGGAGAACAGAGCCGTTGTCAATAAATTCATTAGCCTCGGCACTCCGTATTACGGTTCGCTCAAGGCTATAAGGGTTCCCGAAAATCCGCTTTCGCTTCTTGAGATGGACGGCATAGATAGTTTGCTCGGCACTGTCAGGAAGATGATAGACAGTATCGGCGGAGAAGGCAGTTTCGACGAGTTCTATAACGGCTTCATATCGTTTGCGAGAAATCTTCCTACGATATACCAGTTAATGCCTTATGCCGAGATGACGGGAGCTTATGACGGACGCGAAGAGGAACTTAGCAATTTGGGAATAATAACAGTCGACGGAGATAGCATCAAGGACTATGACGAAGTTATCGCATTTTTGAGCGAAAGAGGATTTTGCGAGAGCAATAACTATTTTAGTAAGATAGTCGGTTGGCAAAACGAACAGTTTGTCGAAGTGAACGGCGAAAGGGTCCATGCGTCGACGCTAGTTGATACTACGTATTTCGTAGGTCTCGGAATGGATACGGAGCTTTCCATCAATTACGAAGGCGACGAGATGGTCGGCGTTACGACGTCAAAACTCGGAGACGGAACCGTACCGAGTTTCAGCGCAAGCTGCGGACTGCCGCTTGATAATGAGAGAGTAGTTTCGTTCGATAATACGGGACACGGCGATCTTGCGTATCTTGATAACTGTCTTGAGAAGATAGCAGAGGTGATAACGAAATAATGATACCTGAAAAAATAGCTAGAATAAACGAACTTGCAAGACTTGCGAAAGAACGCGAATTGACTGCTGACGAAACGGCTGAACGCGAAGTATTACGCCGCGAATATCGAGAATCCGTAACGGGAAATATGCGAGCGCAGCTTGAGAATACTTATATAGTAGACCCGCGGGGGAATAAGACTAAACTGAACAAGAAGTCTTGATATTTCTTTTGATAAAGAAGCATTTTGTATAATTGAAATGACACGCGGTAACGTTTTTTACCGTATTATGTTTGTAGTAAAACGCATTGCGTAACGGCAATGCGTTTTTTATCCGAAAAGGCGGGTTTTATGGTATATTCGTGAAAAATAGGGCGAATTATACTTGATTTATTTTTTATCATTATATAAAATATAGGTTAGAGTCCGAGCGACTCTTAGAGGCGAGTATGGAGATAGGGATTTCGACGGCATCATTATTCGGAAGGTATTTTACGGAAGAGACTTTCGAGCCTATGCGCGAGATAGGCGCTAAGGTGGCGGAAGTATTTTTTGCCACTCATAGCGAGTATACCGATGATTTTGCGAATATAGTCAACGAAAAAAGAGGGGATATAAAGATCCATTCGATACACGCTTTGACGACGCAGTTCGAACCCGATATTTTCAATCTTAATCCGCGTACGAGAAAGGACGCCGAAGCGATAGCTAGGAACGTGCTCAGCGCAGGTAACGTTATAGGCGCGAAATATTATACTTTTCACGGCGCGGCTTTGCTCAAGCGTACTAAATATAGATACGATTATGATTTTCTTTCGGAAAGAATTAATAATCTTATTGATATATGTAAAGAATACGGAATAGAGCTTTGTTACGAGAACGTTCATTGGGCGCATTTTTCACGTCCCGAATTTTTTGAGAATCTGAAAGATCGCTGTCCGAGTCTCAAGACCTGTCTCGATATAAAGCAAGCGAAGCAGTCGGGGATAGATTATACGGAGTTTTTGAACGTTATGGGCGACAGGCTAAGGACAGTGCATTTATGCGACTATCTTGACGACGGAGAGCTTGCGATACCGGGAAGAGGAGTATTCGATTTCGTTACGCTATTCAAGCGGCTTCGCGACGTCGGTTTTAACGGAGCGTGTCTTGTCGAGGTATATACCAAGAATTACAAGGAGCTTTCGGAACTCAAGGATTCATACGAATACGTTCTCGAGTGCGCCGATAAAGCAGGCGTCAAATTGGATTTTGTAGGATAAATAAACGGTCTCGGCCGTTTACGTGATGACGCCGTTAGTAAAAAGAATCAACATCGGCTATGAAAATACTGCGATTTGTTTGTTTTTGTAGCTTAGATAGATAAAAAAGCGAATTACAGGAGGTAACTATGCGTTATAACAAAAGAGAGTTGAAGTTAAGACTCGATTACAATAATATGATGTCGTCTTCCATAGGCAAAGAGGGTTTGTCAGAGAAAGATTTTAGAAACATCGAGAGCGAAATTGCTAAGGCATACACGGTTGTGGAGGCTGGCAAAGGTATCGGAATGATGGGTTGGGCGACGCTCCCCTCTACGCAGAAAGACGTAGTTAGCGATATTATCGCAACGGCTAAAGAGATTAGAAAGAATTACGAATACTTTGTAGTTCTCGGAATAGGCGGTTCTGCGCTCGGTCCGATAGCAGCGTTCCAGGCTCTTTGTCACCTGCATTATAACGATCTTCCGAAGAGAAAGAGAAGAGGTCCGAAGTTCTATGTCGAAGACAACGTAGATCCCGAGAGAATGAGATCGCTTTTCGACGTTATCGAACCTGAAAAGACGATGTTCAACGTTATAACGAAGAGCGGTTCGACTTCCGAGACCATGAGTCAGTATCTTATAATCAAGTCCATGCTCGATGAAAAACTCGGAAAAGAAGAAGCGAATAAGCATATCATCGCGACCACAAGCAAAGACGCGGGCAATCTCATAAAGATCGCAAAGGAAGAAGGTTATAAGACTTTCTATATTCCTAACGGAGTCGGCGGCAGATTCAGCGAACTTTGTCCAGTAGGACTTCTTCCGGCGGCTGTCGTAGGTATCGACATCGAAGGAATGCTTCAGGGCGCTCAGTATATGCTGGATATTTCGGAATCCGATAATATCAAGAAGAATATGCCGCTCATGGCGGGCGTTCTTCAGTATCTTGCTATCAAGAGAGGCAAGAATATATCCGTTATGATGCCGTATGCCGACGGACTCAAGTATATCTCCGATTGGTACGCGCAGCTTTGGGGCGAGAGCCTTGGCAAGAACCTCGATCTAGACGGAAAGCCTTGCAACGTAGGTCAGACGCCGGTTAAAGCGCTCGGAGTTACGGATCAGCACTCGCAGGTACAGCTCTATGCTGAAGGTCCTTTTGATAAGGTAATTACCTTCATCGGCGTTGACAAATACAGGACGGAAGTCAAGATCTCCGACGGTTGCGAGAATTTCAAAGACGTCAATTTCCTCTGCGGACACACCATGAACGAACTGATCCAGGCGGAGAGAATGGCTACCGAGTTCGCTATCACAAAGGCGAGAAAGATGAATCATACGATAATGCTCCCTGAGCTCAACGCTTTCACTTTCGGCGAACTTCTCATGTTCTTTATGCTAAAGACGTCTTATACCGGCGCGTTGCTTAGAATAGATACCTTCAATCAGCCGGGAGTCGAAGAGGGCAAAAAGGCAACTTACGCTCTTCTCGGAAGACCGGGATTTGAAGATAAGAAAGCCGAACTTGACAAAGCTCAGGCAAAGCAGAAGAAATTCATAATGTAACAAATGAATTTTATAAAACTTTGATCATAGAATTATGAAAATAGCTTACGGCTTGATTGCCGTAGGCTATTTTTTATAAATTTTATTAGTTATAGAAACGTTGAAAATATGTGAAGAAACTTCAAAAGGACTTAACTCTTTAAGATTCGCATCTTTCGAGATATATGCAATATGAACTATATCATAGATATACACTTTACCGTTATTTGTTGGATCCACTGATACATTTTTCCATTAAACTATGTGATAGATATGGACTTCAGTTAAATTCTGTTAAATAATCGCGGTATTTTTTTGGCAAATATCCGTTTTGCTGACGCTTGTTTGCTCTTTCGGCGATGTTCACGGATTCGTAAAACTTTTTCCAAAGAGCCTGTATTTCGTATTCGTCGTCGGCGTAATATACCGTCGCTTTCCTTTCGTCTTTGATAACTATATAGCGGTTACCGTCGTAGATGCCGAGCACGCCTCGTTTCGTGTCGTGTATGACGAACTGCATTGTCGAGTATCGAGAGACAAAGTGGGGCATTATTATGGAAGTTACGTTATTATCTGGGGAATATGCGGCGTAATAACGCTCGTCGGCGGTTTTTGCAAAGCGTATGAATCCCAGCATACGGTGAGATTCGCCTTTGACTTTTCTGACTATGCCGTACATCTTTACGACGTAGGGATGCGAGAGCATTTCTAAGACTTTTTTGCCGTAACGGATAGCAAGAGAGATGTAGTTGAATATTATATTGTCCTTATCGGGATCTGCCGAGGTGAACGCGTATATTATTTCATAGATATTGCTGCTTCCGATGAGTTTCGTCAGATATTTATCCATATTGCGGAACGTCTCGAAGTTGGTTTCCACGTCGATTATCTCGGTATCTAACGCGAGCTGAATATTCGTATCTATAGTGAACGTAACGTATTGTTCTTTTGATTTTAGAGCGGTATCTACAGCAGTATAGTAGCCCTCTATAGTACCGTCATACTTGTATATTATCAAAATTAGTTCCTCCGTTATATATCGGGCTCCAAAAGCTGAGCTGTTCGGCGTAGTCGGACGAAAGCATATTACGCAGTCTTCTCGGGTCGAGCGACGCGCCGTAATACCTGCCGTTACACGTGATGAAATTAATAGCTTTCTTGAGAACGAGTCTCATTCTTACCATATCGTCGAAGCGCAGTAGGGTATGCTTTCTCGCGTTCACTATCTTCCATGCCGATCTGACGCCTATTCCCGGTACGCGCATGAGCATTTCGTAGCTTGCCGTGTTTATGTCGACGGGGAATTTTTCTATATTATTGAGCGCCCAGTTGGTTTTAGGATCCATATCGTACGGAAGATTGCCCTCAGAAAGTATTTCCTTCGCCGAAAAATTATAGTATCTAAGCAGCCAATCTGCTTGATATAGACGGTTTTCCCGACGCATATCGGGCGGAGCAGTGGGTAGTAGAACGCTCTTTCCTACGGGCACATATGCAGAGAAGTAAACTCTTTTCATCGCAAATTTTTTATAAAGTCCTTCGCTCAAGAGCAGTATATGGCTGTCGCTTTCGGGCGTAGCGCCTACGATGAGCTGAGTTGTTTGACCCGCCGGCAGAAGATTCGCTTTTCTGTTTTCGAGAGTTTCGAGATAATTATTACGCATGACTCTCATCGAATCGAGGATCGACGTTTTATTTTTTTTAGGAGCGAGTAGTTTTAGGCTTTGCTCCGTCGGCAGTTCGATATTCGCACTCATCCTGTCGACGTAAGACGATGCCTTTTCAATGAGATAAGAGCTGGCGCCCGCTATAGCTTTTAGATGAATATATCCGTTAAAGAGGTATACTTCTCTCAAAAGCCGTACGGTATCTACGAGTTTTTCCATCGTAGAATCGGGACTGCCTTCGATAGCCGATGATAAAAAAAGTCCTTCTATGTAGTTGCGTTTATAGAATTCAATGGTTATCTTAGCTATTTCGCCAGGGGATAGAGAAGCTCTCTCGACGTTAGACGAGGCTCTGTTGATACAGTACGCGCAGTCGTAACAGCACTTGTTTGACATCAATATTTTTAGCAACGAAACGCACCTTCCGTCGGGAGTGAAGGTATGGCATATACCGCTGAAATGCGTAGTTCCGGTAGTACCGTTGATTTTTCCTCTTTTTGCTCCGGATGACGAGCAGGACACGTCGTATTTTGCTCCGTCTGCAAGTATTCCGAGCCGTTTTTGAATATCGTCTGTCATTTTATTTACCTCGACCGTATGAACATATGTTTATATTTATTATAACACGTTTGCAGTAATATGTAAACATATGTTCGCATATTTTTTATATTTTTTGAAAAAGTTATTATGTCGAAATTATGCATAAAAAAATTTTCTTTATTAAAAGTTTTATTTATATTTTATCTATCGTTATTGACATTTTAACTATGAAGAAGTATAATTATATACAATAATGAATATATAATATTCTACGTATACTATTAGTATGGTATAGAGGTGTAAAGGAGCGATTTATGGCAGAAGCGAATATTACGGTTATCATCAAGAGAAATTACGAAGAGGTGAGCGCGGAAGCGTTCAGATATATGAAGGAAATAGTGGAGAACAAAAAGGACGCTATTTTGGGTCTTGCTACCGGTTCTACTCCTATAGGTCTTTATAAAAAGATGATAGAGGATCATAAGAACAACGGTACGTCCTATAAGGATATCAAGACGGTGAATCTTGACGAGTACGTCGGACTCGGAGCGGAGAGCGACCAGAGTTACGTATATTTTATGCATGATAATCTCTTTGATCATATTGATATCAATGAGAGCAACGTCAATCTTCCCAACGGTAAGGCGGAAGATATGGATAAGGAATGCGAGAGATATACCGCGCTCCTTAATGATATGCGTCAGGACGTACAGCTTCTCGGCATAGGTGCTAACGGTCATATAGGATTCAATGAGCCGGGCACGCCGTTCGATTCCACGACGAATATCGTTAAGTTGAAGGAAAAGACCCGTATGGACAATGCGCGTTTCTTTGATGGCGGTATCGACGAAGTTCCGACTCACGCTATCACTATGGGTATAAAAAACGTAATGAATGCAAAGAGTATTTTGCTCATTGCGAACGGGGAGAATAAGGCGGACGCTATTAAAGCGATGCTCGAGGGCGAGGTCAGCGAAGAGTGCCCTGCAAGTATACTCCAGACGCATCCGAACGTAGTAGTCATAATCGACGACGCGGCGGCAAGTAAACTGACGAAGTAACTATAATTCAATACGTTGATACGCGGCGTTATGATATAAAGTTGGTATTTTATAATATCGAATTTTCGGCGTCGTTTTAATAAAAAATGTAAGGTTAAAAAATACTTCTCCAAGCGGGGAAGCATTTTTTACTCAGAATAGTTATTCTTTATTATGTTATGCTTTATCTCGCGTCACGTATATAAAACATAAGATGGACAAACGTGCAGTATTTGTATTTGGGAGTTTTATGCCGTCGGCGTATTTTCTTTTTCGTTCTCGGAAAGTTTGCTATAATAATACGTTAATATAGCGATGAATTTCTTTCTGTATCTTAAAAGACTTCTTTCGCTAACGCCGAAATCTATGCTTACCCTTAAAGGATTGAAACTGTGACGGTCCGGCATCATATATAACTTTTTGAATATCGTCGCCAGATTGCAGCGTTCTACGTAATCGTTTGTTTTCAAATATTCGTAAGTTTTGATAAGGGCGATATATTCTTTGTCGGTATCGCTCTTACGCATTATTGCTTGCCTCATAATTTTTTCCATAATCTGTGCTCTCCTCATTACAAAAACGGAAATATTACAGTAGTATTATATATGACGTATTTTGTCGAAACACGTCAAAATTAGTCGGTTTTTATTATTTTTATACAAGAACACAGCATATATGCATTTACGCAAAGTTTAGAGCGGTTATGGGCGCATATTTTTATATGAACGGCGGAAGGATTTCCGCGGGCATTTCCAAATAAATTATAGCATTAATTGGCTTTGAATATAATGAAATACACATAAAACTTGTCTTAAGGACAAAAGTACTGGATGGTGTACGGCCGTTATCGTTTTGAAAAGCTAGTAATGAGCTTAACGCGATAATTAGAGCATTATAGAAAAATTGAATAGGGAGTTAAATCGAGTTATGAATATACCGATATGGCGATAAAAGGTATACAAACGTATACATTTCTAACACGAAGAATAGAAAAATACGTTTGATAAATGTCTTATCAAACGTATTTTTTGTTGTTTTTATTAAAATTGAGACGAAAAGTAACGCTAAATTACTTCTTCATTCCTTCTTCGACTGCAACTGCGCACTGAACGGAAGCTCCGACCATCGGGTTGTTACCCATACCGATAAGTCCCATCATCTCAACGTGAGCGGGAACGGAAGAAGAGCCTGCGAACTGAGCGTCGGAGTGCATTCTTCCCATTGTATCGGTCATACCGTAAGAAGCGGGACCTGCCGCCATATTATCGGGGTGAAGGGTACGACCCGTACCGCCGCCGGATGCTACGGAGAAGTAGTTCTTACCGTTTTCGTTACACCACTTTTTGTAGATACCTGCGACAGGGTGCTGGAAACGGGTAGGATTGGTCGAGTTTCCGGTAATGGAAGCGTCGACTTTCTCGAGTCTCATAACTGCTACGCCTTCGTTGACGTCGTCGCAACCGTAAACTCTTACCGCCGATCTCTCGCCGTTAGAATAAGCCGTCTCTTTCACGATGTCGATACCGCCGGTGAAGAAGTTGTACTTAGTCTGAACGTAAGTGAATCCGTTGATACGGCTGATGATGAAAGCGGCGTCCTTTCCGAGACCGTTGAGGATAACTCTGAGAGGAGTCTTTCTTACTTTGTTAGCCGAGCGCGCGATACCGATAGCGCCTTCCGCTGCCGCGAACGACTCGTGACCTGCAAGGAATGCGAAGCACTCGGTTTCTTCCGAAAGAAGTCTTGCGGCGAGGTTTCCGTGACCGAGACCGACATTACGCTGTTCTGCGACGGAACCGGGGATACAGAACGACTGAAGACCGATACCGATAGCTTCAGCGGCCTTAGCGGCGCTCGTGCAACCCTTTTTGATCGCGATAGCGCAACCTACGGTGTACGCCCATACCGCGTTTTCGAAAGCGATAGGCTGTACGCCTTTTACTATCTTATCGCAGTCTACGCCTTTTTCGAGACAGATGTTTCTAGCCTCTTCGAGATCCTTTATGCCATACTCTTTAAGAGTAGCGTTGATCTTGTCTATTCTTCTGTTATAACTTTCAAATGTAATACTCATATCGCTGTTCCTCCCGAATTACTCTTTACGAGGGTTGATCTTCTTGACGGCGTCGTTGAATCTGCCGTAGCTGTTCGTGAACTTGACAAGAGCGTCGTTAGCGGACATGCCGTTAGTGATAGCTTCCATCATCTTGCCGAGGTTGACGAACTCGTAACCGATCACTTCGTTATTCTCATCGAGACCGATACGGGTAACGTAGCCTTCTGCCATCTCGAGGTATCTCACGCCCTTAGCCTTGGTCGAGAACATAGTGCCGACTTGCGAACGGAGACCTTTGCCGAGGTCTTCGAGACCTGCGCCGACGGGGAGTCCGTCCTCAGAGAAAGCGGATTGCGTTCTTCCGTAGACAATCTGAAGGAATAGTTCTCTCATAGCCGTATTGATAGCGTCGCATACGAGATCGGTATTGAGAGCTTCGAGAATGGTCTTGCCGGGGAGTATCTCGGCAGCCATAGCTGCGGAGTGCGTCATGCCAGAACAGCCGAGAGTCTCGACGAGAGCCTCTTCGATGATACCGTTCTTGACGTTGAGAGTGAGTTTGCAGGCGCCCTGCTGCGGAGCGCACCAGCCTACGCCGTGAGTAAGACCGCTTATATCGGTAACTTCCTTAGCCTGAACCCACTTGCCCTCTACGGGGATAGGCGCAGGACCGTGGTTAGGTCCTTTAGCAATCTGACACATATTCTGCACTTCATGTGAATATTGCATTAAGAAATCCTCCTTAATAAAAAGATAATCAAATTAGTTATTAGCATTATATCACATAAGTTCGAGAAAGAAAAACGTTTTTGACAATTTGTCATAAAATTATCAATTACGATAAAGAGCGGCTTCAAAGCGGATAAAATAATGCTTAAGAGCGTCCGAATTATTCTTCAATCAGTTGTAATTTGCTAAATGTAATGATATAATATATGAAATAAATTATAAAGCGGATAAAAAGACGCTTTTTTTGCGTCGTATACGCTCTTTTACGGCAGACGCTGTAAATTTATCGGCTCTTAAATACGAGTATAAAAATTCGGAATAAAAAGGTACGAGGTATAGATCATGGAATACAGGCTAAGCGACAGAATAAAGGATCTTAAAGGAAATGCGATAAGGGAGATTTTTAAGCTCCTGCAACAACCGGATTTTATTTCGTTTGCGGGAGGTTTCCCGACCAAAGAACTTCTTCCGACCGAAATAGTCAAAGAAATAACTACGGATATAATGAACGGGAAAGAGGCTGCCGACGTTCTTCAGTACGGCGGTACGGAAGGATATATGCCCTTTAGAAAGACGGCTTGCGATTACGTAAAGAGATACGGCATCGACGGTATCGATATAGATAACGTGCTCATCGTATCTGGCGGACAGCAGACGATAGACCTTATGTGCAAGGCGTTCGTCAATAAGGGCGACACTGTGCTCGTCGAGGATCCGACTTATCTTGCGTCGCTTCATATACTCAAGACTTACGAGGCAAACGCCGTCGGAGTCAAATCGGGAGAAGACGGTCTCGACCTTACAGACCTCGAGGAAAAGATAAAAAAATACGCGCCTAAAATGCTTTACGTAGTTCCGACGTTTTCAAATCCTACGGGCAGAACGTACAGCGTTGAAAAGCGTAAGGCTATAGCTGAGATCACGTATAAATATAACGTAATGGTACTTGAGGATGATCCGTATTCGGAGCTCAGATTCGAAGGAGAGAGGGTGCCTTCTCTCAAGAGTTTCGAAGTAGGAGATAACGTCGTTTATTCTACGTCGTTTTCAAAGACCGTCGCGCCGGGACTTAGGACCGGCATCGCCGTAGGACCTAAGGAAGTTATCAGAAAACTTACGATAGGAAAGCAGGCTGTCGACGTTCATACTTCTTCTCTTTCGCAGGCGATATTGAACGAATATATAAAGCGCGGCTATGTAGACGAGAGACTCAAAGTCATGATACCCGTATACAGAGAAAAGAAGAACGCGATGATAGAGGCTATCAAAAAATATATGCCTAAGGAGTTCAAATATACCGATCCTCAAGGCGGTCTTTTCATATTCGGCGAATTCGATAAGTCGCTCGGTATAGACTGCGAGACGCTCTTCCCCGAAATATGCAAATATAAAGTCGCGTACGTATCGGGAGTAAGTTTCTACGCCGACGGAAGCGGAAGGAACACTATCCGTCTCAACTATTCGAACGCTACGCTCGAGCAGATAGACGACGGCATAAAGAGAATGGGAGAATTCTTTAAGGACATCATCAATAACAATAAGTAAATAACGCCGCTATTTATCAATACGGCGATCGATAGGAGATATTATGGAAAAGAGAAACGTAATGGATATTTTGAGAGAGAGGGGATTCATCAAGCAGACCGTATTCGAAGACGATTTGTACGAATTACTCGGCAAAGAATCCGTTCCTTTCTATATAGGATTCGATCCGACGGCGGACAGTTTGCACGTCGGACACTTTCTTGCGCTTATGGCGATGAGCCATATGCAGAAAGCGGGGCATAAGCCTATAGTATTGATAGGCGGAGGCACTGCGAAAATAGGCGATCCGTCCGGCAGAACGGATATGCGTCAGATGATGACTAACGAGACCATAGTTCACAACTGCGAATGTTTCAAGACGCAGATGTCGAAGTTTTTCTCGTTTGAGGGCGATAACGCGGCTATTATGGTGAATAATGCCGATTGGCTCGATTCGCTCAATTATATCGAGTTCATAAGGGATATCGGAGCGCATTTTTCCGTCAACAGGATGCTTACCGCGGAGTGTTTCAAGTCGAGAATGGAGAGGGGGCTGTCTTTCCTCGAGTTCAACTATATGCTCATGCAAAGTTACGACTTTTTGTATCTTTTCAAGAAATACGGCTGCAAGCTCGAGTGCGGCGGCGACGATCAGTGGTCTAATATACTTGCCGGCGCTGATCTCATAAGACGCAAAGAGGGAAGTCCCGCTTACGCTATGACGTTTACGCTTTTGACAACGTCTGAAGGTAAGAAAATGGGTAAGACGCAAAAGGGCGCGGTATGGCTCGACAGGAATAAGACGACGCCGTACGAATTTTTCCAGTATTGGAGGAACGTCGACGACAGCGACGTTGAGAAGTGTCTCAAACTTTTGACGTACCTGCCGCTTGACGAGATAGCGGAGCTTTGCGCTTACCGCGACGAACGTATCAATAAGGCGAAGGAAAGACTTGCTTTTGAACTCACTAAGATAGTTCACGGCGAAGAGGACGCTACGACGGCTTTGAAGCAGGCTCTCTCGGCGTTTTCGGGAGATTGCGACGATATCCCCACTAAGGAGATATCGGGCGGAATCAACGGCATAATAGACGTTATTGTCGAGGCGGGCGTAGCGAAGTCCAAGAGCGAAGCGCGCAGACTTATCGACGGCGGAGCTGTAAAAGTCGGCGAAAATAAAGTGACGTCTTACGAGCTAACGATATCGGATAGCGAACTCAAAGAGGGCATAGTTCTCCATAAAGGCAAAAAAGTGCACGTTAAGGTCGTTATCAAATAATGAATGAGACCTATTACTCGGCAAGAAGCGAAAGCCAAAGCGAGATCGTTATCAATAAGTCGAGATTTATAACTACGCTCGTTCCCATAGCGGATCAAAACGACGCTATCGAGAAGGTCAAAATCATTTCGAAAAAATATAGCGACGCGACGCATAATTGCTACGCGTTTATATCAAACAAGATAGCTACTGAGCAGCGTTTTTCCGACGACGGCGAACCGCAGGGAACTGCGGGGATACCTATGCTTGAAGTATTGAAAAAGCGACGCATATATATGACTTTAGCCGTCGTAACGAGATATTTCGGAGGAGTGAAACTCGGCGCTAACGGACTTGTCGGAGCATATTCCAGGAGCGTTTCGGAGGCTCTTAACGCGGCTGATATAGTCGAGAATGCGTATTCCGAGATAGTCCGAGTAAAGTGCGATTACGCATATTATAAGAAAGTCGAATCGACGCTTTTAGATAGCGGAGCCGAGATAGACGATATACTTTACGATGAAAAAGTTACTCTCATAGTCCGTATGAAAGGAGCAGATAACGATTCCGTCAAAGACAAAATAATAGATACGTCTCTCGGTCAAGCTGAGATAGAGACCGTAGAAATAAAATATTGCGAATACAAATTAAGAGGTACAGGATATGAAAATCACATTGACTAAGAATCCAAAGGTAAAACCTGATTTTTCCAAGTTGGGTTTCGGCAAGTATTTCACCGACCATATGATGGTTATGGATTATGCCGACGGTAAATGGGGCGAACCCGAGATAATTCCTTTCGAGGATTTTAATTTGTCTCCCGCAACGACCTGTCTCCATTACGCTCAAGGCATTTTCGAAGGAGCTAAGGCGTATAAAGATGCCGACGGCAATATTACGGTATTCAGGATCGACGAGAACTTCAAAAGAATGAATAGAAGCGCGGAAAGACTTTGTATGCCGACTTTCGACGCAGAGATCGCGAAAGAGGCGTTATTCGAGCTCATAAGAATAGAGAAGGATTGGATACCTGCCGAAGACGGCAAGGCTCTCTACATAAGACCTACTATGATAGGTATCGACCCCGTTCTCGGAGTACATGCGAGCCATACTTACAGACTTTATATCATTCTCTCTCCGGTAGGAGCATATTACGCTCACGGTCTCGAGCCGACGAAGATAATGGTCGAGGATAAGTTCGTTAGAGCGTCTATAGGCGGTACAGGAGAGGCGAAGTGTATGGGCAACTATGCCGCAAGTCTTTTAGCAGGCGAAATGGCAGTCAAAAAAGGATACGATCAGGTCATGTGGCTCGACGCTAAAGAGATGAAGTACGTTGAGGAAGTCGGGTCTATGAATATGTTCTTCGTCATAGGCGACGAGGTAGTTACTCCGGCGCTCGTCGGTTCGATCCTTCCGGGAATCACCAGAAAGAGCTCGATAGAGCTATTGAGAGATCACGGATACAAAGTAGTCGAGAGACGTATTTCGATGGACGAGATAGTCGAGGCGTACAATAACGGCGCGCTTAAAGAGGCGTTCGGAACAGGTACCGCCGCAGTTGTATCTCCGGTCGGTGTCATTGCGTATAAAGGCGTCGATATGAATATCAATAACGGAAAGATGGGCGATATAACGAAGTATTTGTACGACAATCTTACCGGAATACAGTACGGTAAAAAAGAGGACAAATACGGTTGGATAACCAAGATCAACTGATAGAAACGCTTAAAAATTCGATGATTTCGAATCGAAAATATCGGATGGGAGCAATGTTTAACAGCGATTATATTTTTATTTAATATTAATTTAATTTTTTATAATATTTTACGGCGCGCCGAAAAATAACCGACGCGTCGTAATTTTTTTCAAAATGTATGTTGACATTTGGAAAATAGTATGTTAGAATATAGTCAAGATAGTTTTCGGATTTACAAATTTATTTTTTTACGAGAGATTTCTAGGAGATTATTATGAGCGACAAGTTATTTATAAGAAGGCGTATCCTTGCCTTTTTAATGGTATTTTTATTGGTTTTTTCGGCAATTATTTTATTGCCTGCGTTTAGCGTTGATGCCGAGACCGAAGAAGAATATGCCGTAGCTTCGTCTGGGGAGATAAGTAACGAAGTCGCTTTGGCGTCGGGGTTGTCTAATATTCCGACACAATACCTTAATAAGTGTATTGAACTTACTGATAGCGATGAGTTTGAATATACTTGGAATGGTAAGCATAGTTGTTCAATAGAAGATTACTCTTATATTTATAATGAACTATATGCGACAGTTGGCAATGGACCGTATGTTTTAAATAGGGATTATTCATACAGCTTAGCAGATAGGAATTATGACGATCCTATAGGAGAGATTGTTCCAATTGAATTAATGCAAAAAATAGGTGTTTATACATATTTTGGTAAAGAATACGGTTTTTTTATTAATACCTATGAATCTCCTCATTCTGATGATAAGAATATTCATAGTTTAGTATTCGTATTTAATATTACATATTCTATGAGAAGAGGACAAGACGGTAATCCCGATGGTTGCGTTACCGTGAATATCGAACCTGTTTTTCAATATCGATATGTTTATCTAGATAGTAAAAACTCAATATTTAAGATGTATGATTATTATGATCCCGATGACTATAAGTTTGTATCTTATTCTATTAGCAATAATGTGATTAGACCGCATCCTAAATATAGTAATGGAAATCGTAGCTTTGAATATGAAGATATTTTTTACATAAAAGATATTTCTGTAGGTATGTCTTTATATAACGAACAAGCTTTGAATTATAATGATAATGAATTTGTGCAAGCTAATGACAAGGGAGCTTATTTTATAATGACTGAAAATGAGTATTCCGGCAGGATATTAAAAGAAGGACAGCTTACTTCAGAAGATAAGGCAGATATAGCTTCTTATGTGATAAGTAGAGTATTGGATGTGGTTGCATTTGGAGCCAACATTATTGCTCCAGGCTCGGGAACGCTTATCAAGTTACTTGATTTAGCTAATTGTGGTATAGCTTTAACGGAAGGTGCATTTTTGGGAGCAGGTATTCAGGAAGCATCTAACACTCAAATTGATTTTGAAGGAAAGCGTGCTACATTTATGAGTTTATATGCAAATAAAGAAGAGCAAATTAGAAATTATGGATGTATTGTAAAATCGGTTTTAGTGACAAATAACTCGGATAATAATAATAGTATATGGTACGGACAGGGAGATAGTTATAAGGCATATTTCGGAATAAATGCCGATATCAGTAGCGGAGAACAGTTTCCGAATACTAGAGCTATTGTTGAGTGCGCGTTAAAGATAGTAGATAAAAAAGGTAACGTTTACGGCGCGCAGAATGCCGTAAGCAAGACTGTGGATAATAAAGTATATCAAGATGAAGCAAAGCTTGGCATAAAAAAAGATTTGTATTTTCTCGAAAACGGATACAATTATTTTGTTTTCCTTCCTAATTTTAGCGGAAATTACAAATTCAATGTTAATTTAGAAAATGAAGTAGATATTAAGGTGGATGGAGCTACAAGTGCAGATAATACATTTCATATAGAAAAGCGAGACGCTGCAAATCCTGTAAAAGTACAGATAGATAATATAGGTGATTTTGCAAGAGGAGAATTATTTATTGATGCGCTGCCAATGAGCAAATCATTCGAGTTATCAGCTGGAGCTGAAAATATAGTAAGGGCAGATGTTGAAAGTAGCGGATATTATAATTTATCAGCAAGACTTTCAGAGAATACATATTCAAATGCTATATTTATGAGTAAACTTATACCTAACGATAGATTCGGTATATACGAGGATCTTTCAAGGACGAATAAAGAAATGACACATCTTAATAGTGATACATATCTTGTTGTTAGGAATCCGTCAAGAAATACAGAAACGCTATATATTGATTACGAAGATGTTGAAGATATCAATGAAGCCGAGTCGGTAGATTGTAGGCTTACAAGCAAAGTTCCTCAATACATCAAGTTTGTTACCGATGATAATATGGATTATAATATTTCTTATTTAAACAGTTCATTCGTGAGTGTATCGGTATATGATCTTAGAGGAAATGAAATTGCGAAAACGACTGTTAGTGGAGAAACGTACAATAATACTATATTCAATAGCGCGGATTTGGGTGAAGTATATATTAAACTTGTTTATCTAGGTAATGATAAGGTAGATTTCAATTTTATTGTTTTCAATACGAGATCTGAGATTAAGTGGCTTATAGACGATAAGGAGGTGCCTAGTAGAAGAATAGAGCTAGAAAGAGGAAAGACTGTTAAAATTAGTGTTAAAATTAACGATACGGAGGTATCGGGAATAACAGAACATAATAATGAATCTGAAATTACTTTTTCTAATAACTTAATAACAATTGCAAAAACCGCTCCTTTAGGTAAAATCACTTATACATTTGAACTAATGAATAATAGCAGTTTCGCATTGACGGTTGTACCCATATTTGAAAAAACTATAAGTTTATCTTTAGATAGTGCATGGAACTTAAATTATTCAGGTGGAAATAGAATTGAAAGTTTTGAGTATTATGTTAAAATTGTTGATTATGAAGAGGAACGAATTTCTTCGAAGATGAGTAGTGGAAAATGTGATTTTCGTAATCAATTACTTAGCACACATAATTTTAATCCTAAGATTAATATAAAGTCAATTATTGAAGGGTTAATAATAAAGGTGCCGATTAACGGATGGCAGGATTCATATGTGGATGTGTATGTATATATAACAAACATACAGGTAGTTCTCGATGACGACGGAAGTTTTGACACTTTTGGTACGTCTTACGAATCCAAATCATATTGTATGAGTTATTATGATTTTTTTGCCGGAGGCGATGGAACTCAAAATAATCCATATAAAATATCAACTACAATGGAGTTTAATTCATTAAAAATGTTAAATAGAGATATTATAGACGATTCATATTTTAAGCAGACTGCCAATTTATCATTTGGAAATGTCTTACCTAATACGAGTAATATGTCATTTAGAGGAATGTATGATGGCGGTGGATATACGATAAAGTATTCATATGTATTTCCAGCAGCTAATTTTAAGTCTTATATAGGTGGAATGTTTTTGGAGAATTATGGAACAATTTCCAATCTTACAGTTAATGCCGCTATTAATAATTTTTCAGTTTGGAATAAAGACGATATGTATGGACTTGGCGGTATCGTAGGAACTAATTATGGAACTATTAGTAAAGTTAATGCGGATGTAAATATATCATCCTGTTTCTATTTCACAGGCGGAATTACTGCAGTAAATGAAGGTACGATTGAAAGTTGTAAAGTGACTGGAAAGATTGATTTGAAATGTGAGGGCGATTTTATTATAGGCGGTATGATAGCAGGCTCGACTTTTGGAAAGATAAGCAGTTGTAGTTCGGCTAGTTCTACTATTTCTTATGTGGGCTCTGAATCCAAGAGTAGAACTCTTGCTCCAAGAATGGGAACTATAGTAGGAATATGGGGAGGCGGCACACTTTTGCCAACAGGATATGGGGCAGTGAATAAAGGTACGTTAAAGACAGTGACCTGGTGGGAAGGTTTAAAGAAAAAAAGTCATAATCAAGCCCAATATGTTGGCAATATTTACGGTCAAAAAACATTTTGATAATATAAGTTCATACGCTTGAGGCAATTTTACGAAAGAAGAATAATACAATGATGTAATGTAAAGGGGATCAAACATGAAAAAAAGAAAGCTAATAGTATTATTTTTGTCGATATGTATTCTAATGATATTGATGATGGGTTTGGCAAGTTGTTACCGTAATGGGAATATCGAAATTGAAGATTGTATAGTTAAGTATGATGGCAAAAGTCACGCAGTGGTAGCGACTAACGACACTAATGGAGATTTTACATATAGATACGTTTCTAAGGAGCTTGGCTATGACTCTGAACAAGCTCCTGTAGAAGTGGGTAATTATGTTGTTACTGTATCTAAAAAGGGGTATAAAACAGCAACATGTAATCTTGAGATAAGTACAGATTTTTGGTTTGATGGGAATAGTAGCGTTATAGGAATTATAATGAATAACGAAAGCGTACAGCATATACCGTCTACTATTAATGGTAAGGAAGTAAAAGAAATATACGGTCTTGAACTCAAAAAGGACGTGAAAGAGCTACATCTTCCAAGCACTATAGAAAAGATAACGTCTTTGTCTATTGAGGGCGAAATACTGGTATATATGTCTTCAACGCCTAAGATAAATTATCTGGAAGTAGATATTGATAAAATGTTATTTAACATAGACGGTGTTAAGGAAGAAATCGCTCCTGAATATTTCAGTGAAAATCAAATAAAGAGAATAGATATATTAGGAGAAAATTTTAGTTCTATAAAAGTTATTAACAGTATAGCTAATACGTATATTGACACCGTCTATTTGAGGGAAGACTCGAAGGTTGAAAAATCATTGCCAAGTAATGTAAAGACGGTAATTGTAAAATATGGTTATGAAATACAGAATAATTTTCTTACAATGCAAGGTTTGATAGAGAACCTGATATTAACTACGGATGAGGAAAGAATACTCGTAAAGAGCGATAGCTTTATCAATCTTACGGAAGTGACGAATTTTATTCCTAGTAAGAATATATATTTCAGTGATTGGACAAGAGAACTTCATACAAGCGAATTTGATCCAACTCCGGAGAAATATGTGTGCGATCCTAGAAATTTACCTAAGATCAATACGTTGATTATCGAAGATGATGTCGAAGAAATAGGTGTATGCCAGTATGCGAGATTGTATTGTAATGAAATGATTATTCCTAATGTGCTACGTGAAGTGCAACTTTGGGGATTGGCAACAGGATCAAGTAAATTCAGTTTGCCCGAAAGTTTGGAATACATCGGAGATAGGGCATTTATAGGTTCAGATATAACTGAGCTAAAAATACCTAAAACAACGAAATATATTGGTTATGAAGCATTTGCAAATTGTTGTGAACTTGATGGAGAGGTTATTTTACCGGAAAATCTTGAGTATCTTGGTGGCGGCGCGTTTTATATGTGTGAAAAATTAAAAAGAGTTATTGACAACTCACAAATAACAGTAATTAGAGAAAGAGCGTTTTCATACTGTTTGGAATTACGAGAGTATGTTTTTAATGATTCATTAGAGCGAATAGGTAAGAGGGCTTTTTGCGGAGATGGATTTTTGCAATACATATATTTACCGGATAGCTTAAAATATATTGAAACAAAAGCTTTTTCGTCGGCTGGGTCAAGAAAAATCGTGATACCTGAAGGGATTGTTGAAATCGAAGGAATGGCATTTATGAATTTGCCTTCATTAAAAAGTAATAGCTCAAAATATGTTGTTGAAGATAATATTTTTGGATATGGATATTTAATACGTACTGAAGATAAATTTCTTATGAATTTTGATGAGACACGAGACATAATGGACAAATACATACCCGAAATAAATATTAATGGGTTGTGTGATGAAATATATGATTGGCTTAATGAAAAATGGCGCCATGAAAAATGTAGACTGATTATAAATTCCAGTATAAAAGAATACAAATACAATAAACTGATAATGGAGAAAGGACATATAGTAATACCTGAACACGTTACGGAACAACCTATATTTAACGTAGAAGTGGGCGGAGGCTTTATATACGAGAGCGCAGTACCGCCGAAAATGCCTGATACGGAATCGCTCAGAATGGACGGTAAGGAAATAATCGTACCTAAAGGTAGTATAGACGCATACAAACAAGCCTTTTCGAAGTATGCAAATGCTGACGAGCTGATAGTAAAACTAGTTGAAGCTCAATAATAAAAAGTAAACAACATAACGAAGCGGAACTTATTGATTTAAGTTTCGCTAATTTTTTAAGACTAAGTATTGCTATTGGCTAAAATGTATGATACAATAAAATTGGGTTAAATACAAATCAAAAGAAAAAGTATTATGTGAGGAAAGATAAATGAAAAAAAATAAGTTAATTGTACTGATATTATTAATATGTATTATATCCATATTTGCAGTGATTTTAGTAGGTTGCGATCATGACGAGAACATCATACTTAATGATTATACAGTTAAATATGACGGACAGAGTCACTCAGTGGTAGCGACTAACGATATTAATGGAGATTTTATATATAGATACATTTCTAAGGAGCTTGATTATGACTCGGAACAAGCTCCTATAGAAGTCGGAAAGTATACAGTAACTGTATCTAAAGAAGGGTACAAGACAGCGAATTGTAATCTTGAGATAACTACTGATTTTTTGTTTGACAATAACGGTGACGTTATAGGCGTAGAAAAGAGCAATGATAGCGTACTGTATATCCCATCAAAAATAAAAGGAAAAGAAGTTAAAGAAATCAAGAGTCTTGAATTAAGTGAAACAGTAAAAGAGATGTATCTTCCAAGCACTCTTGAGATGATAAAATCTCTAATGGTAGTGAATGAAACAGTAGTATATTTAACATCTACGCCTAACATTAATAAATATATAGACATAAGCAAAATATTCTTTAATATCGACAACGTTGATGGAAATATCGGCTTGGAATATTTCACTAATAATAAAATAACAATGATAGATATATTTGGAGCAAATTCAAGTTCTATTAAGACTGTAGAGAATATAGCAAATACTGTTATAGATACGGTTTATTTAAGGGAAGATTCTAAACTAGAGAAAGCATTACCGTCAAATATTAAGACAGTAGTAGTAAACTATGCTTACGAGATACAGAATAATTTTCTTGTGGAGCAGGGATCAATAGAGTATTTTATATTGACGACTAATGAAGATAGGATTCTTGTTAAAAGTGATAGCTTTATTAACTTAACTGAAGTAACTAATTTTATGCCGAGTAAGAACATTTATTTCAGCGATCCGGCAAGAGAATTGGATAAAGACCGGTTACTTACTCCTGATTACTATTATTGTAATGAGGAACAATTGCCAACGATTGATAAGCTAGTAATTGAAGATGAATTGAAGATTATAGGAAAATGTCAATATTTAAACATGAAATGCAATGAGGTTGTATTACCTGATACTCTTATAGAGGTTAAATTGTATGGTTTGTCCATATATACAAATACTATGATATTACCTAACAGTTTAGAGATTATAGGAGATAGGGCATTTACATATACTTATATAAAAGAATCAGAGTTAAATTTGCCTATAAATGTTAAATATATAGGTTATGAAGCATTTAGTTATTGTAGTGGTATTTCCGGAGAATTGGTTTTACCTGAGAGTCTTGAATATTTGGGAGAAAGAGCTTTCTATTGGTGTGATAAATTAAGTAAAGTAGTTGATAATTCAAAAATTAAAACAATTAGTAGCGAAGCATTCAGTAATTGTTGGATATTGACAAATTATGTTTTTAATAATGTTTTAGAAAGAATAGAGTACGCGGCATTTGCCGGTACGCATATGAGGAATGGTAATTTGCCTGATAGTCTAAAGCATATAGGGGAATATGCATTGTATGTCAATGAAGATATAAATGTAGTAATACCCGAAGGAATAGAAGAAATACGTGGCATTCCGTTTTTTTATATAGGGTCATTAGCAATAAGTAGAAGCCCGAAGTATACTTTTGAGAATGGATATTTAATACGTACGGAAGATAGAGTCCTGATGAGTATATATAAGAGGGATATTAGTGACTACATAGTACCTGATATTGAACTGGGCGGACTATGTGATCAAATCTATGAAGAGTGTATCAGAAAAGGGATAATTGATACTTTTAATTTAACTATTAATTCGAGTATCAAAGAATACAAATATGATAAACCGATAATGGAGAAAGGACATATAGTAATACCTGAACACGTTACAGAACAACCGATATTTAACGTAGAGATAGGCGGAGGCTTTATATACGAGAGCGCAGTACCGCCGAAAATGCCTGATACTGAATCGCTCAGGATGGACGGCAAAGAAATAATCGTACCTAAAGGTAGTATAGACGCATACAAACAAGCCTTTTCAAAGTATGCAAATGATGACGAGCTGATAGCGAAACTAGTCGAAGCTCAATGATAATAAGTAAATAACATAACGAAGCGGAACTTATTGATTAAGTTCCGCTAATTTTTTAAGACTAAGTATTGCTATTGGCTAAAATGTATGATACAATAAAATTGGGTTAAATGTAAATCAAAAGAAAAAAGGTTTTGCGAGGAAAGATAAATGAAAAGAAAAAAGTTAATTGTACTGATATTAGTAATATGTATTATATCCATATTTGCAGTGATTTTAGTAGGTTGCGATTATGATGAAGAAATTGTACTTAATGACTATACTGTTAAATACAATGGACGGGATCATGCAGTAATAGCGACTAATGATATTAATGGAGACTTTACGTATAGATACGTTTCTGAGGAACTTGACTATGATTCAGAGCAGGCTCCCATAGAGGTTGGCAGATATACCGTTATTGTATCTAAGGAAGGGTACAAGACTACTGAGTGTAATCTTGAGATAACTACAGACTTTTTATTTGACGAGAACGGTAGCGTTATAGGAGTAGAAAAGAGCAAGGACAGCGTACTTTATATCCCATCAAAAATTAAAGGAAAAGAAGTTAAAGAAATAGAGAATCTCGTGTTAAGTGAAACAGTAAAAGAGATGTATCTTCCAAGCACTCTTGAGAAGATAACATATCTAACGGTAGAAAATGAAACAGTAGTATATTTAACATCTACACCTGAGATAAGTAAAGGTTTAGATTTAACTACTATAATCTTTAACATTGATAATGTTGAAGGAAATATTGATGTAAATTATTTTGCTAGTAATGGAATGACAAGAGTAGATATTCTAGGAGAGAATTCAAGTTCTATAAAGGCTGTTGATAATATAACTGATACAGTCATAGATACCGTGTACTTAAGAGGGAATTCAAAACTAGAGAAAACATTGCCGTCAAATATTAAGACGGTAGTAGTAAACTATGCTTACGAGATACAGAAAAATTTTCTTGTAGAACAGGGATTAATAGAGAATTTTGTTTTGACGACTAATGAAGAAAGAATACTCGTTAAAAGCGATAGCTTTATCAATCTTACGGAAGTAACTAATTTTATGCCGAGCAAGAATATTTATTTCAGCGATCCAGCAAGAGAACTAGATAAAGATAACGTACTTACCCAAGATAATTATTATTGTGAAAAAGATAAATTGCCTAAAATTGAGAAACTTATAATTGAAAAAGATTTGAAAACAATAGAAAAATGTCAATACCTAAACATGAAATGCAATGAGGTTATATTACCTGATACTCTTATAGAAGTTAAATTGTATGGATTGTCAGTTTGTACAAGTAATATGATTTTACCCGACAGCTTGGAAATTATAGGAGATAGGGCGTTTATAGGTTCGGGAATAACTGAGTTAAAAATACCTAAAACAACGAAATACATAGGTTATGAGGCTTTTAAAAACTGTTTTGAACTTACTGGAGAAATAGTTTTACCTGAAAGTTTAGAATTTCTTGGAGAACGTGCATATTATAATTGTGAAAAACTAAAAAGAGTTGTTGATAATTCAAGAATTAAAGTTATATTAGAGCGTACTTTTGCTTTTTGTATGGAGTTAGAAGAATTTGTTTTTGCTAATGATTCATTGGAGAGAATAGGAGAAGCTGCTTTTTTGGCGGATGTTTGTTTGCAATATGTTGAGTTTCCTCAAAGTTTAAAATATCTTGAAACAAAATCGTTTTATGGCGTTGGTTATAAATTATTAGTTATACCTGAGGGAATTATTAATATAGATGGCAGAGCGTTTTTGTCGATGGAGGGAGTAAAAAGTAAAAGTTCAAAATATATCATTGAAAAAGGATATTTAATACGTACTGAAGATAAATTTCTTATGAGTTTTGATGAGACTAGTACAACAAAAAAAGTTATACCGGAAATAGATATTAGCGGAATATGCGATGAAGTATATGATTGGATCATAGACAGAGGACAGTTTGAAGGATCTACGTTAACCATCAATTCTAGTATCAAAGAATACAAATATGATAAACCGATAATGGAGAAAGGACATATAGTGATTCCTGAACACGTTACAGAACAACCTATATTTAACGTAGAGGTGGGCGGAGGCTTTATATATAAAAGTGCGGTACCGCCAAAGATGTCGGATGCTGAGACGCTCAGAATGGACGGTAAGGAAATAATCGTGCCTAAAGGGAGTATAGACGCGTACAAGCAAGCCTTTTCGAAGTATGCAAATGCTGACGAGCTGATAGCAAAGCTAGTTGAAGCTCAATAATAAAAAGTAAACAACATAACGAAGCGGAACTTATTGATTTAAGTTCCGCTATTTTTTTATAAGACATAAATAATTTATTTGGTGATTGTCAACACTATTATGGAATAAACGCAGATTCTTTTTGCGGATAATATTTTATGAATTATATTTACTATAGTGAGATAATGAAAAAAATACTATTAGAAAATAATAGTTATAATTAAGACAATAAAAACAATAATTCGCTACAAACTTCTTTAATAAAGAAAAAATTCGCCATAATTCGACAAAATATTGTAAAAAATATTAAAATTCGTCAAAATTATTTTACAAAATACTTGCTTTTTATCTTGCTATGTAATATAATTAACAAGGCGTCAAAGGAGAGTATATTTTTATGCAAAGCAACAAAACAGAGTCATTACAGGATTTAGCAAAGAATGCTAAGAAGAGAATGAAGCAGGGCTATTGGTCTGACATTATCGAGTCTCGCAAAAAGGACATGGATATCGCCTCAAAAAACGGTGTGGACAAAAGCGAAGTAATAAGCTATTATAAGGATAGAGTTTTACGCGATTTTTATGTGAAGACCGAGAGAGTCGAACGTGAGGAGAGACTTTATAAGAAGGTCGTTGAGATAATGGATTCGGAAGAGATCGTTTACAATCCGCTCGCAAGACTCGTTGAACACGAGTACTATGACAATCTTGACGAAGACGGTAAAGTAGCCTACATATTCAATCTGGCAAGCAAGTATTCCAAGCTCCGCAAAAGGTACTTTGAAGAGAAAAAGACCTCGGTAAAATGATGAGAGAAGTTGGCCGTATTACAGTAGTTTCGGTAACGGTATGCAAAAATGAAAACGGTTATGCGTAAGGTGTTCGCATAACCGTTTTCACTTTTATTTATTATTAAAGTCAGTCGATTATTTCGCCGAAGTAAAGGGTATGCATATCGTTGTCCTTGTAGAACGCATCGCATACGCCGTCGAGCATATCGTGAGTCAGGTCGGTTTTTGCTACTATTTTACATTCGATATAGTCTTCACAACCGCCCACGAAGTAAGTATTTGAGTTCGGAGCGGGTATTTTTTCTAATGAAAGCTCGTCGAATTTATCGACGTCTCTTCCGCTTTTTGAGCCGGCAAATCCCAGTTCTTTTTTCATATCGTTTTCTTTGGGGAACGATACCGTAAAATATCCGTATTTGTCGAGAATATCGTGAGTAAATCTAGAAGAACGTATCGGAGCTATAAAAACCTTTTTTCTCCACATATAGCCGAAGAAGCCCCAGCCTATCGTCATTACGTTAGCGTTTTCGCCTTCTCCTGCGACAAGAAATGCGCCGCGAGTCAGCGTAGTCAGATCGTTATCAGTATTTTTGAACATTGTATATACCTCGAGCGTTTTTATTTCATTGCTAAGTATAGCACCGATTAACAATTTATGCAAGCGGCTTATAATTAGTGCGGATAAAGAAGTTATCGTTGCAGACAATAGTATGCTTTTATATGCGTATATTACATAGATTTTACTTAATATTTCGGTATAACGGCGTATTGACAATTGTAAATTGAGCGTCCATGTGATAAAATTAATATATAATAGAAAGCACGTTAGGAGAAGTTATGCGTAAGATAATCGGTTTTAACGACGATTGGCAGTATTACGGCGCTGATATGAAAGGAATCGCTTTGCGGCGGTTCGATATAAGCGGCGAAAATGTTACGTTGCCGCATTGTCCGATCGAGAAGCAAGGCGCTTGTTATTACCGCAAAATTTTCAAGCTTTCTTTTGAAGATATCGAATCAAAAAAGATTTTTTTGGATTTCGAAGGCATTGAGAACAGAGCTAAAATATATATCAACGGAATACTGACGAAAATTCACGGGGGAGGATTTTTCCCTTTTAGTATAGACATTACCGGACTTGTAAAGATAGGCGTTAAAAACGCGATCGTTATAAAGACGGATGCGCGTAGAGAAAAAGATAAAACGCCTACGGAGCATTACGGTAAAAGCGATCTAAAAGGCAAGACCTGCAATATCATACGCTGCGTCAATATGCGTATTGTAAACAAAATATATATCCCAAATAGTATCGGATGCGGCAGGCTTGAAGGCGGCGTTTTTGCGTTCACTGAAAAGGTGCAGGATAACGTTGCATATTTAAGAGTCAACGTTGCGGTAAGGAATACTTATTTTAAGATGAGAAGGATAATTGTCAAGACTTCGCTTTTTGACGCGGACGGCATACCGATAACAGAGCTTTGCACAAAGCAGGACACGATCAAGGAGAACTGTCTTAAGCGTTACGATAACCGTATACAGGTAATAGATCCCGAGCTATGGAGCGTTGAGAGACCGTATCTTTATTCTCTTCAAATTGCGGTATACTCTAATGACGAGCTTGTCGATACGCTGACGATGAGTGTCGGATTGAGGACGGTCGAAGTATGCGACAACGGGCTTTACGTTAACGGCGAAAACGTTGAAATCATCGAGAACGACGTAGTAGAAGAGCGCGCGAAAGAGTATGACAATATAGAATCCGATATAATAAGAGCCAAAGAAATGGGGTTTAATGCAGTGCGTCCAAGCAAAAGGGTACATTCGGAAAACTTTATGGAAATATGCGATAAGATAGGAGTTTTCGTAATAGTGCCGTCAGTTGTCGGGGGTACGATAAGGGGGGCTTTTTCAAAACGCAATAGGAAGAAGCTATACAATACGTTAAGGTGCAACGGCAATCATCCGTCGGCGGTAATGTATGAGAGCCCTAAAAACGGTATCAAAGACAATAGATCTTCGTCGTTGGTGAAAACGAATAGCGACGGCGAGCAAGAGATTGTAACGGTAAAAGTTGGCGCGTTAAAGGATATATCGGGGCATGCAAAGGATATAAGCGGAGAGTACGGCATACCTTTCATCGAATATGAAAATATTCGTAAAAGCGGAAGGTGAAGGAGTGTCTACTATGATAAAAAAAGGGATATACAGACATTTCAAGGGGAATAGGTACGAGCTACTCTATATTGCCAAAAACTCGGAGACGCTTGAAGACACCGTGGTATACAGAGCTCTTTACGGAGACATGGGAATATGGGTGAGACCTCTTTCTATGTGGGAGGAGATCGTTGAACGAGACGGGATGAAGGTGAAACGCTTTACGTTGGAGGAAGAAAAAGATGTCGATTAAAGCGGCGATAATGTACGACTTCGACAAGACGCTGTCTGAAAAGGATATGCAAGAATACGCATACATATCTGATATATCGCTTACAAGCGAGGAGTTTTGGAAGCGTTGTAATTCGCTTGCCGACAGTGAAAAGATGGACAATATCTTGGCGTATATGTACGTTATGCTGAGCGAGTCTCAAGGTAAATGTTTATTTACAAAAGATACGCTGTTAAAACAAGGGGCAAAAATCAAGTTTTTTAACGGCGTAACTACTTGGTTCGACAGGATCGACAGGTACGGCGAAAAGCTCGGAATAGATGTCGAACACTATATCATATCTTCAGGACTAAAAAAGATAATAGAAGGAACGTCTATCGCCCGACATTTCAAAGAAATATATGCCTGCGAATTTTGTTATAATGAAAAAGGCGTTCCGTATTGGCCTGCGCTTGCCGTCAATTATACGTCGAAAACTCAGTTTCTATTCAGGATAAATAAAGGCGTATTGGATATACGAGACGATAAAAATATCAATAAGGCTTGCAAAGACGAGGATAGACGTATTCCGTTTTCGAATATGATATATATAGGAGACGGACTTACAGACGTGCCGTGTATGAAGCTCACTAAGTCTGAAGGCGGTCATTCGATAGCAGTATATCAGGACGCGCCAAGTCAAGCGAAAGAGATGCTCGACGCGGGCAGGGTGGACTTTATGCTAAAAGCCGACTACTCTAAGGGAAGCGAACTGGATATAGTGGTAAAAGGTATTTTGGACAAGATAGCCGCGTCGAGAAAGCTCGATATGCTCGCGAGGAAATACTATATCGAGGAATAGAATATCCGCGTAGATTTCAATGATAGAAGCGAAAACGCGTAAATTTATCGCGTTGTAATTTCAATAACGTCTAGTTTTGAATATCAATAATAATTATCTTTAATACTTAATAAAAATAAGGACTTCGATTATCGAAGTCCTTGATTTTTTGATTCGCGATTTTTGTGAAAGTATTGCGTAATGCAAAATTATCAATACATATCCATACCGTTAGGCGGAGCCATAGGAATATTTTTCTCGGGAATATCCGTCACGAGAACTTCGGTAGTGAGCAGAGTTGCGGCAACGGAACAAGCGTTCTGGATAGCAGATCTCGTCACCTTGGTAGGATCGAGTATTCCTTCTTCGATCATATCGCAGTACTCGTTGGTCAATGCGTTATAGCCGTAGCTCATACCTCTGTTAGCAGTAACGATGTTGTTGATTATAACGCCGCCGTCGATGCCTGCGTTAGTTGCGATCTGCTTAATCGGCGCTTCGAGAGCTTTGAGAACGCACATTCCACCCGTCTTTTCGTCGCCTTCGAGAGCCTCGACAGTGAGCTTGATCTTTCCGATAGTGTTGAGAAGAGCAACGCCACCGCCGGGAATGATCCCCTCTTCGACAGCCGCTCTGGTAGCCGCAAGAGCGTCTTCGATACGGAGCTTTTTCTCTTTCATCTCAACTTCAGTAGCTGCTCCAACGTTGATGACGGCAACGCCGCCGGCAAGTTTTGCAAGTCTCTCCTGAAGTTTTTCCTTGTCGTACTCCGAGGTGGTGACGTCCATCTGAGCCTTTATGGACTGAACTCTTGCTTCTATATTCTTCGGAGAACCGTTGCCGCCGACAATAGTCGTGTTGTCTTTGTCGACTTTTACGGTTTTAGCATGACCGAGTTGAGCGAGCGTAGTGTCTTTGAGTTCGAGACCGAGGTCGGAGCTTATTACCTGACCGCCAGTCAATATAGCGATATCTTCGAGCATAGCCTTTCTTCTGTCTCCGAATCCGGGAGCCTTTACGGCTACGCAGTTGAGAACGCCTTTGAGCTTGTTGACTATTATCGTAGAGAGTGCCTCTCCTTCGATATCTTCAGCTATAACGAGCAGTTTGAGTCCGCTCTTTAGGACCTGCTCGAGGATAGGTAGTATTTCCTGAATATTGTTTATCTTCTTATCGGTGATGAGTATAGCCGCATCGTCGAGGATGGCTTCCATCTTGTCGGTGTTGGTGACCATATAAGCGGAGATATAACCTCTGTCGAACTGCATACCTTCGACGATAGTCATCTCTGTCTTCATGGTCTTGGACTCGTCGACCGTTATAACGCCGTCTTTTCCGACCTTCTCCATAGCGTCGGAGATGAGTTTTCCGATCTCATCGTCGCCTGCCGATACAGAAGCGACCTGAGATATAGCGTTCTTTGATTCGATGGGCTTTGACATCCTTTTCTGAAGCTCTTCAACTACTGCGTCGCAGGTCTTTGCGATTCCCTTTTTGAGGATCATCGGATTTGCTCCCGCCGCAACGTTTTTGAGTCCTTCTTTGATTATCGCCTGAGCGAGGACGCAAGCGGTAGTAGTTCCGTCTCCAGCGATGTCGTTGGTCTTTATGGATACTTCTTTAACGAGCTGAGCGCCCATATTCTGGAAAGAATCTTCGAGTTCCACCTCTTTTGCTATAGTGACGCCGTCGTTCGTAATGAGCGGAGCGCCGTATTTTTTATCGAGAACAACGTTTCTGCCTTTAGGTCCGAGAGTGATCCTTACAGCGTCTGCGACCGCATTTACGCCGGTCTCGAGCGCGCGTCTTGCTTCTTCTCCGTATAAAAATTTCTTAGCCATAATTATTTCTCCTTTTAACTATTACTTCTCAACTATAGCGAGTATGTCGCTCTGACGCAAGATAGTTACCTCTTTGCCGTCGAGCTTAAAGTCATTGCCTGCGTACTTATTGAAGAGAACTATATCGCCGACTTTGACTTGCATAACTATTTCTTTGCCGTCAATGATGCCGCCGGGGCCGACAGCGATTACTTTTGCCTGTTGAGGCTTTTCCTGAGCGGACGAAGTGAGGACTATGCCGGAAGGCGTTTTATCCAAAGCTTCGAGGCTTTCGATTACGATTTTATCGAATAATGGTTTAATATTCATAGTGATACCTCCATATTGATTTACATTTTAGCAGTCAACCTTTAAGATTGCTAACATGAATTATTATACCATTAATTAACAAAAAATCAAGCGGTATTGGTAAAGTTTTTGTAAAAAGTTGATTTTTCTTTAATAAAACGGTACGTTGCTATATATTGAGTTCAAATCCTGTATCGCCGTTAATCGATAAAAATATACTATATTAAAAAATATTATCGAAATAATGATTGAGTATCGGCAGTTTTTTCTTTCGGTATGTATTGCGACTATGACGTTTGTCGTATCGCGTAAAGGCTGTTATAGGTATTCTTCGACGGCTGACGAAAGCTGTAACTTTATTAATATATGTTTTATCTCTTATTTAATATCAAAGAAAAATCAAAAAAATTTCAGATGTAAAATCAATAGCGGCGCAGACTCGCGAAATATATAAGAGCGGCAAAAAATAGGGAATGCAGTATCGTATCTAATTAGATCAAAACGCCGCGTCTTTTTTTATTAACGTAAAGAACGCTTTGAGAAAGTTATTCTCAGAGCGTTCTCGTTTTGCGCGGAATCAACCGCAGCGTCACATTAGGCTATAAGCCGATTTGTAAGTTAGTCAACCTTCGTGAAAGAAGTGTTGGTACACTTAGGGCACGGAGGCATTTTATCCTCTCTACCCAAACACACGTCAGTACCGCAGTTGGTGCAACTGTAGCAACCCTTACCCGGCTTCTCTCCGGTTCTGTATCTCATTTCTGCCATGAGTTTTGTTCCTCCTTAAGTCTTTATGCGATCGCAATTATAGTATCGCCCAAACGGCATTTCTTTATTCTTTGAAACTAGGTGTAAATTTTGTCAGAACTCGTTGATTTTTTAAGCGGTCACAACGTTGCTTCGGAGCTTGCAAGCGAGTCTTTAGCTATGATATACTTAACGTAAAGTATCGCGTAGTTAATTCGTCGATATTCAAGACGACGGATCTTTCGAATACGGCAAAACGTTGCGTGTTAAAAAACGCTTTGCGTTTTGTCCGATATTAACTGCGACGGATATATTTATTCGATAATTTATATAAAGGGAAGAAGATAGTAATGTACGACGTTATAGTGATAGGATCGGGGCCGGCGGGAAGCGCCGCGGCAAAGACTCTTGCCGATATGGGATACCGCGTTTTGATCGTAGAAAGGTTCAAACTGCCGAGATACAAATCGTGCTCAGGCGTACTCATTAAAAAGTCTATGACCAAAGTTGAAAGGTACTTCGGAGAAAAGACGCCCGATTTCGTCACGTGCTCGCCAAAAGATAACAGAGGTATGATATTCACAAACGACGCGGGGGAAGAGTATAGATTCGAGCAGGAGGGCGTTAACGTATGGAGAAGTTCGTTTGATAATTGGCTCGTAAATAAAGCCGTCGATAGCGGCGCAGAACTTTTTGACGGAGTCAGCGCCGTGTCTTCTGAAACGTGCGAGGACGGCGTTTTAGTCGCGCTAAAAAGAGGAGAGGAAACCTTCGTCGAAGAAGCGAAGTACGTTATAGACGCCGAAGGCGTAACGGGGCTTTTCAAGAGAAGTCTTATAGGTCGAGATAAAGATTTCGTTACGACGTTTCAGACGTACGTAAAGGGAAGCATAGAGCTTGACCATCGCTATTTCTACGCTTATCTTCAGCCCGAACTTTCCGAGTACGACGCTTGGTTTAACGTGAAAGACGGTATGCTCGTGCTGGGAGTTGCGGCTCTTGACCGCAACAGAATTCCTACGTATTATAAGAATTTTATAAATTATATGACAAGCCGTCACGGATTGATAATAGAGGAGGAGCTCAAAAAGGATACGTGGATAATGCCGCGTATAAAGGAAGGCTGCAAAATAGAGCACGGCGTAGGGAGAGTATTGTTTGCAGGCGAGACGGCGGGGTTTCTAAATCCTATGGGAGAGGGAATATCCGCCGCGATGGAGAGCGGATATTTAGCGGGGGCGGCTGTGTCGAAATATTTTGGCGAAAGTGAAAAAGTAATAAAAGAGTACGAGTCGTCTACAAAGGAGCTAAGAGAATATATGTCGCGTCAGTGGAAACTGCTTTCTTATATGTCCGAAAGGTTCAAGAATATGAGGTAGGGCGTTGCCGACGATCAAATTTATTTGATTATACTACTATCAAACTTAATAAACGTTACGACGTGTCAAGTCTGTTACTACTAAATCATACCGCTTTCAAATATCTTAACGAGGGTAGACAGGAGCCGTTAGCTGAAGTTTGTTGTAAAATTCGAATAAACCAGCGGTATTTTATCCCGATTTGCTTTTATTTTAGATTTATTAAGATAGGAATCGAAATACGGTCATACTTATTTTATCGGCGGCTATTGCCGCTTTTTTTGATTTCGTTTTAGAGCGTTGCCGTATTATCTTTAGCGGTTTTATAGCCGCGATATCCAAATTTTCAACAGAGTATTTTTTCGACACGGACGGAAATAATTTTTGAATTTCCGATAGGATAATTGAGCTATGGAGATTTACATAGAGTACGTCGTATTCAATAATTTTCTTGTAGATACTATGATCCTCTACTGGGCGGGAATTGCAGGCGGAAGAAAAGCGTCGTTTTGGCGTATTGCTATAAGCGCTACGATAGGTACTTTGTACGCGGTATTTCTTCCGTATATATCTTTTAAGGGAGATATCGCAGTGAAGATCGCGCTAGCGGTCATCATGACGCTCGTCGCCTACAGGTATAACAATATAAGGGCGTACGCTTTAACGCTCATATACTTCTTCGCGTTCACGTTCTTATTGGGGGGCGCTATCATCGCGCTGACTTATCTTGGCGAATACGAGCTATATAATTCGCTTACGTATCCCAATTCGGCGCGTACCGGACTCATTGCGGCAGGGCTCATCGCGGTAACGTTCGCAGTCAAAATAGCGTCGAGAGTCATGAAGGAGTATATCAGAAAACGGCGATACATATATAACGTATCTATTAGTCACAATAAAAAGTCGGTCACTGTTCGCGGTTTTGTAGACAGCGGGAATCGGCTCTATTGCGGCGCGTATCCCGTCATCATAATAGATAGAGAAGTGTTTGAGGAACTCTTCACGAAGGACGAAGCCGACGCTTGCTCGAAGTATATCGACGTGAACACTATCAATGCGACCCGTAAGACAAAGGTATTCGACGTCGACGGGCTTTCGCTCGAATATAACGGAGAGGTCAAGAGCGTCGAGAGAGTAAAAGCCATACTGTCGGAGAGAAAATTCAAAGATTATAAAATACTGTTACATTCCGATATGTAAAAAGGGAGGAGAGAAAATGTTTAAGAAAATCATTGCGTTCATTTTAAGACTTTTCGGGATCAGCGAAACCGATACCGTCGATTATATCGGCGGAGGAGAAGCTCTGCCGTCGCCGCTCGGAGACGCTGAGGAAAAGGCGGCGATAGAAGGACTGATGAATAAAGACGAGGAGTCTCGGCAAAAACTCATAGAGCATAATCTCAGGCTCGTCGTCTATATTGCGAAGAAGTTCGAGAATACTGGAGTGGATATAGAAGATCTCATTTCCATCGGAACTATAGGCTTGATAAAGGCCGTGAATTCTTTTGACGTCAATAAGCAGATAAAGCTTGCGACCTACGCGTCGCGCTGTATCGAGAACGAAATACTGATGCATCTAAGAAAGGTCGTGCGTACGAAAAGCGAGCTTTCGCTCGACGAGCCGCTCAACGTCGATTGGGAAGGCAACGTTTTATTACTCAGCGATATCTTAGGTACGGACAGCGATATCATATATCGCGACGTAGAGAGAGACGTCGACAAGGAGATACTGTTAAAATCATTCGAAATGCTCACGAAGCGAGAACTTGACATCATCAAGATGCGTTTCGGCGTTCTGGGAGCGGAGAAAAAGACTCAGAAAGAGATAGCCGATCTGCTCGGAATATCGCAGTCGTACATATCAAGACTCGAGAAGAAAGTCATGACCAAACTTCGCAACGAGATAATAAAGATGCAGTAAAAATATCCAAATATCCGCATATCCAAGCTCACGCTGACGTTGCGTCTTTAGTCTATGAAACGATATTCGAGAGTAGAAAAGACGTAAAGTTAGGGAAAAAGTGTCGCACATTGTCGCATTGGAATATTACATAAGCCTTAGATACATAATTACTCCGTATACATAGGAGGGATAATATGCACAAGGTAGTGATATGCGGACTCGATACGTCCAAATTGCCGAAGATAACCGCAAAAGAATGCGACGAATTACTGTTAAAGGTGAGAAACGGAGACAGCGACGCGAAAGAGACGCTCGTTATGTCGAATTTGAGACTGGTACTTTCGGTAGTACAGCGGTTCAGCGGAAAAGGTAACAGCGACGATCTGTTTCAGGTAGGTTGCGTAGGACTTATGAAGGCTGTGAATAATTTTAATCCGGCTTTTAACGTAAAGTTTTCGACTTACGCCGTCCCGATGATAATCGGAGAGATAAGAAGGTATCTTAAAGACAGTACTTCTATAAAGGTCAGCAGGAACTTACGCGACGTCGCGTATAAAGCGCTTCGGGCGAAAGAACTATACGAGATAAACAATCAGCGAAGTCCGAGTATGATGGAGATAGCCGAGGAAATAGATATTCCCATATCGGAGGTCGCGTGCGCCCTGGACGCAGTCAGCGAGCCGCGTTCCCTTTACGAATCGGTGTATAGCGACGGCGACGACAGTATGATGCTGATGGAACAGCTATCCGACAATAAGAGTATGGACGACGTGTGGTCGGAAAGCATATATCTAAAGGATTCGATCAAGAAACTTCCGGAAAGGGAAAGGCAGGTTTTAACTCTCAGATATTACGTAGGTAAGACGCAGATGGAGATATCCGAAGCTATCGGAATATCGCAGGCGCAGGTTTCGAGACTTGAAAAGAACGCTCTCAATAGATTGAGAGAGATGATCTCTTAATAGTATCAGTAAATTAGACCGACGGTGATCGTCGGTCTTTTTATACGTTAAATATTATCTTAGATATTTTTTTCGATCTTGCCGTATTAAATATTAAAACATAAATATATGTATACTAATTTTTAATATTATAGCGCTAATATAATAACGACTGTAAGACGTAGGTTATTTCCTTTAGAGCGTTAGATCGTCGAGCGTTTTTGAGAACGATTCGACGAAATTGTCGATAAAGTATTTCAGCGGAGGAAAGTTCTCAGAGTCTTTATCGAGTTTTGCTTTTACCGACGATTCGGCGTTCTTGAATTCGCTGTTTCCAGAACTCAGTTCTTCAACGCACTTTATATACGCGGCGAGTCTGTCGGCGTATTTGACTATTTTCTTTTCGACAGAGTCGCTATTCGATCCAGTGATCTCTCTGTATACGGGCTGCATCTTAGTCGGCAACGTGGAGACCAGTTTGTCGTTAGCAAGCGTTTCTATTGATTTGTATGCTTCGGTTATTCTGTTATTATGGTACTTTATGGGCGTAGGCAAGTCTCCCGTTATGACTTCAGACGTCTCGTGAAATAGCGCGAGGGTAGTTATTTTATCTGCGCTTAGATCCATACCGAAATACTTGTTTGCGACAGTCGCGATACCGTGCGCAAGGTGCGCGACTTGCGCCGAGTGTTCAAGAATATTTTCTTTGGTCGTATTGCGCATGAGAGACCATCTTTCGATATACTTCATTCTTCCGAGGTATGCGTAAAAACTGCTCATTTTTTTTGTTCTCCTTATGTTTCACGTTTCGCTTTGTTTATATAATATCCGCTATTGATATTGTATAACTGTTTTATCTTAATGGCAAGGGCAATTTTATATTTTGTAAGTTTTCTTTTATAAGACGACGTTTAGCGATATCTAACGCTCGCTTCTATATAATGATATTTTTTCGAATATGTCAAAACTGTCATGGTTATGTGAAAATTTCGTAAGTTTCGATTTTTTTGCTTTGCGGTCATTTATAATACTTGTAATATTTTACTCAAAGTAATATAATACCAGTATGGCAAAACTGAGACTTGACAATGTGGAAAAGATATATTTCGGCGGATACGTCGGTATCAAAGGCGCGGATATTACGCTCGAAAATAACGAAGTCATGACTGTTTTCGGCAAGAAAGGAGCGGGCAAGTCTACGCTTTTGAAGGTCGTTGCGGGACTTGAGAAACCGTCTTCGGGAGAAGTATTTTTGGGTGACGCCCGATTGGAAGACGTGCCGATAGAAAGACGAAATATATCGTTCATTACCGACGAGCTCGGTTTGTTTCGAAGGAAGAGCGTTTTTTATAATCTTGCGTATCCGCTTATCATAAGAAGAGCCGATAAGAACGAAATAAATAGAAGGGTCAATGAAATAGCGAAACTTTTTTATCTTGACAACGTTCTTGACGAGAGCGTGAGATATGTCAGCAGAGCGCAGTACGCGAGAATACTCATAGCGAGAGGATTCGTAAGAGACAGCGATATATATCTTTTCGACAATCCGTTAAAGGTCTTTTCTCAAGACGATAGAGACGACGTTATGACAGCGATGAACACAGCGATATCTCATATAGACGGAACTATTATCTATGCGACGGACAGGCTCGACGAAGTCAGTCAGATATCGGGGCGCAATACCGCGATATTATCAAGCGGCGTAATGCTCGAGCGCGGCGACATTTCCGATATATATCGGAGCGCAGAATATCTTGAGAGCGTCAGACTTTTGAGCGACGGCGGCAACAGCGAAATATTGACAACGGTAAAAAAGGACGAAGGCGGATATTACGTCGACGCTTTGGGAAAACATTATGTTAATATCAACGGAATATATTTGGGAAAGGAAGTCATAGCGAGCGTTCTTCCCGAAGATATAATAGCGGACGGGAACGGAGAGAGATGCGCGGTGAGGAAAGTCGTGAGGAGAGTTGACTGCGACTATGTCGTTCTTGACAGAAGCGGAGCCGATCTCGTTATGCGTACTCAGCCCAAAGCGTTTGAAGAGCTCGACAGCGTTAGAGTCGCGGCATCGTCCGTAGCAATATACGATAAGAATGCAGAGAGAAGAATATCTTTTGCAAATTGAAATAAAGGAGACAATTTATTCATGAGTGAAGCACTTAAGAAACACGAAGAATGGCAAGGTAAGATCGAGGTAATTTCGAGAGTAGAGGTAAAAGACGCGAAAGATCTGTCGCTGGCGTACACGCCCGGCGTTGCCGAACCTTGCGTTGAGATCAATAAGGATAAATCGCTTCAGTACAAATACACCCGTAAACACAATATGGTAGCCGTAATAACGGACGGAAGCGCGGTATTGGGACTTGGAAATATAGGCGGCGCGGCTGGTATGCCCGTTATGGAAGGAAAATGCGTTTTGTTCAAAAAGTTCGCAGACGTCGACGCTTTTCCGCTTTGTATTTCGACGCAGGATACTAAGGAAATAATAGACACCGTTGCAAATATCGCCGACAGTTTCGGAGGGATCAATCTCGAGGATATTTCCGCTCCGAGATGTTTCGAGATAGAACGCGAACTAAAGAAGAAGTTGGATATTCCCGTATTTCATGACGATCAGCACGGTACGGCGGTAGTTACTCTCGCAGGACTTACGAACGCTCTTAAGATAGTTGGAAAGCGCTTTGAGGATATAAAGATAGCTATTCTCGGCACAGGAGCCGCGGGAGGGGCGATAGCTAGACTTCTTTTAAGTCTTAACGTTAACGATATTATAATGGTCGACAGAAAGGGAATACTCTACGAAGGCAGAGACGGAATGGATTGGTCGAAGAAGGAGCTCGCGGCTCTTACGAATAAGAACAATGTGTCAGGCGGAGTTGAAGAGGCTCTTTCCGGAGCGGACGTTCTTATAGGAGTCAGCGGACCTAATACGGTCAGTGTGGATATGATAAAGAAAATGAATAATGACGCAATAGTTTTCGCTATGAGCAATCCTGTTCCCGAAATATCGCGAGACGACGCTATAAAGGGCGGCGCAAGAATAGTCGGAACGGGAAGGTCGGATTATCCCAATCAGATCAACAACGTTCTTGCTTTCCCCGGTATTTTCAGAGGCGCGTTCGATGCGAAAGCTACCGAGATAACGGAGAATATGAAACTTGCGGCTGTAAAAGCCATAGCTTCTCTCGTATCTGATAGCGAACTTAATGAAGAGTATATTATTCCGAGAGCATTTGACGAAAGAGTCGGAAAGGCAGTCGCTAAAGCCGTAGCCGAGCAGGCTGTCGCCGACGGAGTCATAAGAAAGTAATACTTGGATAATGCGTAGTTCAAAGAGCCGCTATAACGCGGCTCCGCGAAACTTTGCAAATGCGAATATCGTATATATGTATTATAATTCTTCGATATACGGTCTTATCCGTATCGGCTTTGCGTTATAATAGATCGGACTTTTGCATAATATAGAAGGATAAAAGAGGCAGTAAGATGGATAAATTAGACGAGATATTTTTCAGTAACGAAGAGGATAAGAACGCTCCTTTGAAACAACCGAAAGTCTTCCCGCACGCAAGACTCATCATAGCGCTCATCATAGCGTTATCGGTCATAGGCGCGTTGATAATAGGGATATTTATCGGTCAGTCAACTTTTTCGAGAAAAAATGACGATCTTCCGATTTTCGACGAGATATACGAATATCTCGAACGGTACTACTATGAAGATTTGACGAAAGAAGAGATGGACGAACTTATTTCAAAATCTCTTTCGGGACAGCTAGACCCCTATACAGGACTCGTTTCGTCGACAGCGTCCGTTACTCTGCAGGCAGGAATAAAGTTCAGCATCGATACGTATTATAACGTCAAAACTATAAGCGCGGTAACGGATAATTCTCCTGCAGACGGCGCGGGACTAAAGAGAGGCGACGTCGTTATAGGACTTTATTACAGCGATTCAGAGGGAGAGAAGTATATTGACGCAAAGTATCTTGACAGCGCGTACTTTTCGAATTTCGTATCGTCGCTAAACGCGTTTAAGCTCAAAGTAAAGCGCGGCGATACCGAGATAATAACGCCGCTCATCGAAAAGACCTATATTCTCGGTTCGAATGCCGAAGCGTATTATCTCGACACTCCGACTGAGGGCGTCGGATATATCGCTCTTGCGTCTTTCGTTGATTCGTCCGACGATTTTATGGCGGCGATGTATGAATTTGAAAATTCAGGGAACAACGTTTTGGTTCTCGATCTTAGGGATAACGGCGGCGGTTCGACTGCGGAGCTTGCGAAGATAATCAGGAATTTTATTCCGAGACCGTCATCAAAAGACTTGGTATTGAGCATCAAGGGAAAAGAGAACTTCGGAGATACGCTCGCAGACAGATATACCCTTCAAGAGTACGACGGTATGGATCTCGTATTCAGCAAGACTAACGATTATATCGGAGACGCTATCAAGGAAAAAACGGGCAAAGACTTCAAGCTCGTAGTAGTCGCCAACGACAGAACCGCGTCGGCAAGCGAGGCTTTCATCGGCAATATAAAACACTATATGGACGCTTCCGATTACGCTATAATAGGCGAGAGCGAGAGAACTTACGGCAAGGGTATAGCGCAGGCCGATTTCCCGCTTAAAAGTACGAACAAGTATACGCTTCACGTCACGATAGGAAAGTATTACGTTCTCGGAGAAAAGGGCACGCCGCAAGAAAACGAGCTTACCAATATTCACGGCGAGGGATACGCTCTCGATACTACGGACATTACCGCTGAGATAAAGGCGAATATCCTAGAAGAGAGCGCTATCGTAAAGGCAATGAGCATTTTTGCAAACGGCTAAATTGAAAAAATTCGCGTTGTCGATCGATAACGTATTCGTATTGAAATTTACAGTTTTGTTATTTGATTTTCTTATGTCTCCGCCGAATTTACGGCGGGGATATAGTTTTTAAGGATCTCAAAACGGAAGACGTTGTTATGATGCGTCTACGATACGATTTTCAAAACGTTGGTTTTTACTGAAAAATATATCAATAATCAAGCGAGTAGAGAGTTGTTATTTTATTTGATTTATTCGCTTGGTTTAGTCATGGAAAAGGGCGTTTCTACGTTCACGCCGTAATATTCGAAGAGTCTTAAAAGGTCGTATAATAATTCGTACGATCTATCGTATTTTTCAAATTTTTTAACGTCGTTCTTGTATTCGTTTTTACATATGGGAAGGGCTGTTACGGTTTCTAACAGGTTATCCGTTAAGTCGATGAGCAGATCTTCGTAGCGTTTTAATTTAGCATAGCGAAATTCATATTGCTTCAGGTCTTCGCTCAGACGCGACTCATAGCTTTGTTTATCCATTAAAATTTCTCCGAGAGTTTTTCGAACGTTAAATATTGCCGCCGTATGAGAATTAAATAGGTGACTGAGATGAAATATGATAATATGACGACCGCATATATTATGATTCATTATAAAATAAATAATTGTTCCTTGCGCGCCGTTTTTTGTCGGATTTATTAAAAAATACCGTTACGAGACAAGTAACGGTATTTTTATGATCAAGATCGATGTAAAAATAATTTGCGGTTTATCATACGTTTTGATCTTTGACGCTTATCTTCTCTGATATTAATGGCGATACGTTTATTTCGATTTTTTCAGAGTCGATATGCAGGTTATGATTGGAACCGCGATGAATACGAACGATAATATGAGCATGAACGTATATACGACGTAAATAAAAGCTCCGCTGCCGAACCACTCGACGAAGCCTTCCGCTATTCTCGATAGCATCATTATTTCGCCGACGGGACCTACCTTGCCGTTATGAGCGAAGAAGATAGCGATGAAGACGTATACGAGCGGGACCGTAAGTATTGTCGAAAAAGTAGTTATCCCGATGCTCAACGAGCGACGCAGTTTTATATTCGAGAGGTTTGCCGCCGCGTTTGAAAAGAGCATTATTCCCGAAGCCATAGTAAGTATGACTATGATATATCTTACGAGCACGTTGTCCATCGACTTGAAAAAGGTGAAGATCGGCGCGATCTCCGCCGCGCTCAAAAGGAACATTATCCCGAATATTATGAGCAGAACTGAGCCGCCCATAAGTCCATAACAAATTTTATCTTTTTTACTCATATTTTCCTCCTAAATACCGTTTGAAGTTTTTTATTTATATCTTGAAATTTCCAGCTATTTTACCGTCGAAGTTCGCGTTGTTCGTTATTCGGGAACTTCTTCGTCGAGATACGTTGCCGTGAGATCCGCAAGATGCGTTAGGAAACATATCGGATACTTATAGAATACGTCCGAGAGCATATAGCTTCCGTTCATTACTCTGTTGTCGTATTCGCCCATATGCCAATTGATAGCGAGGGCTTCTTCTCTCGTCAACCTCATGAAGCCGGATATCATATACACTGATTTTTCTCCGTGACCGTAGGGAAGGGAGTCCTCGACTTTATAATACGGTTTTTGTATCCACGCGCCGTCGACTTTGACGTTACGCATATCCACGACGTAGGTGTTTACCTTACATATATCGTGCAGCAGTCCCATGATCGCGACGCTCTCTTCGCTGACGGTATCTTTCCAGTTGTCGCCGTATTCGCTCTCGAGCAGTTTGATGAGTCGCATGTATACGTTCAGCGAATGTTTTGCAAGACCGCCTTCGTACGCCGAGTGACGTCTTGTCGATGCGGGAGCGGTAAAGAAGTCGGACTTTTCGAGCCAATCGAGCAGTTTTATCGATCCGTCTCTCATTATCTTGCTTTTATATACTTCAATGAATTCTTCTTTTACCGTCATATATTTATCTCCTTAATATTAAGTAGTGTTTTTTCTTACCGTCTTTTTGTCGCTTGAAAACTTGTTTCGATGAGTTCTTCAATTCGCTCAATATCGCGCGAGTTGTCGAGGAGTATGGTTATCCAGTTCTTTTTGTTTTGATGATAAGCGGGCAAAAATCCGTCCTCGTATATCAATAAACTTACAAGAAAAGGATCGCACTTCACGTTAAGGATATCGACGCTTTCATCTCCGCTCAGTCCTAACTTGTTCTTTTGAACGTTCATTATTACCGCGAACCATTTTTTATTATCGTTTCGGCGAAATACGGTATAATTGGGATAGCGGCTCCAGAGACGTTCGGGAGCGGCGCCGTACTTGTAGACAATTATTCGGCATATGAGTTCCCTTAGCGATTCCATGCGAAAGATTCTCCGATAGGTTTTTCTTTATAGTGATAAGTATATCATAACCGCTATGGATTTGCATAATAAAATTTTGAATATAAATATTAAGTATTAATTAATTATTACTATCGGCTATCGAAAATCAAAATATATGCGGATATAACTAGTTGCGTATATATATACTGAGATATGCGTTTTAATAAACAAAAAGAGTATAAAATCAAAAAAATGTTTGAAATGGTATCGACATATCGAAAAAAATAGTTTATAATTATATTCGGAATATGACCGGGCAATAATATTAAATATATTGTTTGGCATATGCGACTGAATTGTTGGAGTCACCCAAGGAGGCTAATATGATAAGAACCGAGTTGCAATCCAAACTGGATATTGAAAAATGGCTTGAGAGCGAAACAAAGGGTAGAGATATGTGCGGAGAATACGACTACTGCGCGTATTGCGAAAATGAAAAGGAATTTCCGTGCGCGAGCGCGTATTTGAGACTTGAGAGTATAAAATCGAGAAAAGCGGATATACGTAATAGTGCCAAAACTATACGGGAAAAAAGCGAACCGGTAAAGATTTTGGATAAAGAACAAAAATCATCGGAGGAAAACGTAACAATGAAAATCAAGGCGAAGTCCAGATCTTTGACTTTTGAGGAAAAGCTTGCCGCAGCCGACGACAGCGTAAAGGCGATATATAACGAGATCATATCGGCGCTTGAAGACAAACGCGTTAAGGATCGTATTACGAAGACGTGTCATAATTTTACTATTAAGAGACAGCCTATCGCAAAGATAAAGATAATGAAGAGAGGGCTTCAGATATACTTTGCTTTAGACCCGAACGACGAGGCGTACGCGAAGATACCGCATAAGGACGCAGGCGACAAAAAGACGTACGCAAAGACGCCGTTCGTACTCAAGGTATCGTCGCAGCTGTCGATAAAGAGAGCTAAGAAACTCATATCGGATATTCTAAAATAACAAAGATATCCCGATATTTCAAAAGACAGTATCGATTGATAGTTAAAGAAAACGTCTGAGAACGCCGTGATCGGCGTTCTTTTTTCATGCGATATTTCCAAATATTGTGTGTTGATTCGCAGTATTTTCTATATTAAAATATGATTGTAAATTTTATATAGAAAAGGAGACGAACATGAAAAACAAACTAATGACTATAATGACTGTTCTTATAATTATTTGCGCGTTGACGTTGGCATTCGCCGGTTGCGCCGGCGGAGAAGGCGAAAAGGATGATTTCGACAACGGCGTTTTGGAAGACGGCAGTATCGACGGCGGAATTTCCGGCGATAACGAAACGAACGGCGAAGACGATCCTTCTAAGCCCGAAGACAACGTTCCTGAGCCTCCTGCGGTCAGTCCTCCGGCTCCTAAACCGGAAGTTACTTACGACGTTCTATTGGTGTCGTTAACTAACGACTTGAATATAAGAACGGGAAGAGGCAGTTCGTATGCCAGTTTGGGTAAGATTGATAAAGGCGACGCCGTGGCAAAGATAGGCAGCGCCGTTGACGGTTGGTACAAAACCGTTTATAAGGAGAGAACGGCGTACGTTTCCGCAAAGTACGTGAAAGAGATGAAATTCGAAAAGTCTCAAAACGCTAAAGTGGAAAAGGTTCTCGAAGAAGGCAAAAAATTGCTCGGTTATCCGTACGTATGGGGAAGTCAGCGATATCACTGGGGTAACGGTAAACTGAATCCTGATTTTAAGGCGGGACAGTTCGATTGTTCGGCGTTGATGCAGTACATATACTATCACGGAGCGAGCGTTAATCTCGAGCTAACTACGAGAACTCAGGTATTGCAGGGAAAAGAGGTTAAAAAGAGCGATTTAAGACGCGGAGATCTGATGTTCTTTACTAACGCGGAGAGAAAACATTACAGCGGAATAGAGAGAATAGGACACGTTGCCGTATATCTCGGTAATAACTATATATTGCATACGGCTTCCGATTACGCCGTGATAGAGGAAATATCGTCGACGCGTTGGAGCTATTACGAAGTATCGAAAAGATTGATATGATGTTTGATCGTCGAGCCGAAAACGCATACATGGCGTCTTTCGGCTCGGCGATAATATTCCGTGAGAAAATCGAGCGTTTGAAGCAATGGTTTTGACGATGTAAATTTTGCTAGGCATATTTTGCCTAATACTATAAACATATGTTTACATATTGGTAATTACGCTGTTGAAAAAAGATAATTATAGGGTCTAAAACAATGAAAAGTTAATTAGTATAACCATTAAGAATATTATATCGCAATATTTTCGTAAAAAGTTTCAAAAAATGTGTAAAAACTATTGAAAAATAAGAAATTATATGATATGATAATGACAACGAAACGAAGTAACCTGTTTCGAAATAAATTTTGATTCATTAGGTGGCTATATGAGGTTTAAAGAGAATTTAAGAAGCATCAGAAAACGTAACAGAATTTCGCAGGAAGAACTCGCAGCATATCTCGGAGTATCACAGAGAACTGTTTCTCATTACGAGAGAGGAGATTGCGAACCTAACATGACTTATCTTTGCAAGCTTGCATGTTATTTCAACATCACGCTCGACGAGTTGATAGGTTATAACAAAGAGGATTGGATGTAAGCTAGTCTTACGCCGAGACAATTAGTGGATTCATTGACTTACATTTGTTATTGAATAGTTAAAGGCATAGTTACCGTTTTATCGGGCGCTATGCTTTTTTATTTTGTTGTACAACGGATAAATTTACGGGAAGGTCGATATGATAGCGTTTTTGAATAAAGTCAAGAATAAAATTTTTACATACGGAGAAAGAATCGACGTATATTGTCGTGAGTGTTACGGCGATAGAGTAGCGTTTGAAGACGTTAAGGATATGTCCATGCGTAAGATGAGACCGTATTCCAGATGGGCGGCAAAACGCTTTGACAGCGCTTGGTTCATGATCTGCGGCGCCATGAAAAGACGCGAAGGGATGACAAGCGGTCTTTATCTTGCGTTTGACGGAGACGCGCTCATCTACGACGCGAGCGGAAAACTCGTAGGAACTCTTAACAACAGGAAAAACAGAGCCGACAGTCTTTCTTCTACTCGAGGGAATAAATTTTTTCCGTTGGATATATCTGAAGGCGAAGCTTTCAAGTTTTATATCGAGGTAGTTAATAACGCTCCGAAGCGTCCGAGATCTTTTCCCGCATTTTTTTTCCGAGCCGTATTCGCATATAGACGCGACGACGTTATGGGGTTATATTACGACGCTCTTTACCGTTATCTGACGGCAAGAGACAAAAAAGAGGTTTCCGATATTATTTTCGGAATAAAAGACTACGGAAAAGAAGAGATTCAAAGGGCGCGAAATGCTTTTGCCGAGCTCAATGGCGAAAATAACGATAGAAAAACTTTTTTGACGAATAATATATCTTACGGTCATTTAAGACCGCTCGGCGGATATTCCAGAGAGATGACGCACGAGATGAAAAAGGCTCTCTGTTACGTTTCCGACGGAGTAAAGTATCTAACGTCGAGCGTATACGATATCGTTAGCATAAAGGACAAAGCGTTAAGAGACGATATAAGGAGAGCCGTTCTTAGTTCTCAAATCGTCGTGAGCGCCAATCTTACGGATCTCGACACGTCGGTAGTATCGGGCGAGTTTATCGCGCGAGGATTGAAACTCGGGCAAAATCTATGCGAACGCTTATACGGTTTCAGAAGCAATATCGCGACGTTCAACGGTTATACTCTTCCTAAAAATTTACCTGATTTGCTTTGCGATGCCGGTATCAATAAACTATATACCAAGTATATATATGGGAAATTTCGAGGTATCCATACAGAAGTAGACATACTTGATAACGAGCTTGAAGGCATGCTTACGGGCGAATTTTCGGCGGAAATGATAAAAAGAGGACTTGCGGGAACGCCTGAATACGAAATCTATAGCGGAGAGATAGTAAGGGATGATACGCAGGGAGCGTATACGACGATGGCTAGGTTAAAAGTCTATAATAGGCAGATAGAACAGTCTCTACACGACCTCGAATTTCTTGCTACTTGCCGCTATCTTACGGGTCACGAGTATCCGCATAGCGAAATAGACGAACTCTATATGACCGCATTAAAATATGCGAGCTATAACGCGCTCGGCGGCAATAATATCAAGGAGGTCAACGACGCGCTTAGGGTAGGATATAACGTTCTCGGAGAGAGGATAAAAGCCGCGAGGGAAAAGCTCGCCTCCGATAACGTTTCAAAAGCTAAGAGGGTCGTCAACTCTTCTCCGTTCGCTCGCAGCGAATGGTTCAAGATAGGTTCTAATTGGTGCAAGTGCGACGTTGAGCCGTATAGTGTCAAAACGGTAGGGAAACCCGTTGAACCCGACGAAAGCAAACTGTCGTATACCGATAAAAGCATAGAAAACGACGTGATCAGGGTCACTTTCAACAAAAACGGCGAGATAGTGTCGCTGTTTAATAAGAAGACTAACGAAGAACATATAGGCGGAGCATCCGCTCGGATATATATGTATAACGATCCGAAACTAAAAGACAACGCGATAAATATCAGCGACAACTATCATAAAGGTATCAAAGCCACGCTGAAACTTCGAAAACATAAAGTTTTTAAGGAAGGAGCAATGATAGTATGGCAGAACGTACTGAGATTTAGACGGAACAGTATTCTTATGAACGTTGTGCTTCTCGAGGGAAGCGATAGCGTGAGGATCGACGCCAAGGTAAAATGGGAAGATACGAACACTATGCTAAGGATAGAGTTTACGCCGAAGTCGGACATTGACAAAGTCGCAAGCGATATTCCTTTCGGAACTATGGAGAGAGAACCCAATTCGAAGAGGGGAGGACACGGAGAATTTGCCGCTAACAAATGGGTGCTTGCAGGAGGACTCGGTATAGCCGCCGATTCGAAATACGGATATAGAGTATCGGATAAGACGATAAGCGTAGCCCTTTTGCGTTCTACGCGCAGTCCCGATCCTACGAGCGATATAGGAACTCATTATTTTACTTTAGGCGTCTTAGGCGGCGCGGACGTGAACGCTATGACGAGACTCGGATACGGATTGGTTTCTCCTCTGCGTATTTGCGACGATATCGCGAGTTTTGAAATTTTGGTGTCTTCCGATAAGGATAACGTCGTTATAGAGACCGTAAAGAAGGCGGACAGAGACGATTCCATCGTAGTGAGACTCTATGAAAATTGCGGAAAGGAAACCGACGTTCATATTAATACGGCTTTTAGTTACGATCATATAGTTGCATCGAATATCATGGAGGACGAGCTAGAACGTATCGAAAATATAATAGTTAGAGCGGGCGAAGTTAAAACCGTTATCTTTAAGAACGCGAAACTCGTATAAAAGACGAAAGAAAGGTTTAGAAGCAAAATAAAAGTTTTAATTAGATTATTTTATGGAGAAAAAAGTATCTTCTTATATATTTTGGAGATACTTTTTTACATTTATCGCTCGATGTTGCGAAAAGGTTATCTTTGGATATTTGTATGATCGAAATACATACTATATGGGATAAAATCGGTTTTGGGTTACAAAATCGAGCAGTTTATAATATTATGTTACTGGGAAGTGAAAAGATGTCGGGAAATATATCCAATGTAAAAAAAGAGGTCACTTTTGACGACGTGTACGCCAATAGGGAGATCCGCTCGCTTATCGAGGCTTCTAACGACGTGCTGTCGGCAATGAGTTACACGGAACACGGCTTGAGACACGCGATGAACGTTTCAAAGACCACGTATGAGATACTTTCGAAACTCGAGTACGACGAACGTACCCGCGAACTGGGACGGATAGCGGGATACGTGCACGATATAGGCAACGCCGTAAACAGATTCAATCACGGTGTGACGGGCGGCGCTCTTTTGTTTCCGATACTCAGAGATATGGGTATGGATATAGTCGAAATAGGCAAGATACTTTCCGCTGTCGGCAATCACGAAGAGGAGATAGGCGCTATAATAAGCGAAATATCGGCGGCTCTCGTTATAGCCGATAAGAGCGACGCGCACAGAACGAGAGTCAAAAAGGGCAGTTACGACAAGCAGGATATCCACGACAGAGTCAACTATTCGATCAAGAAAAATATTCTCGAGATAGATCCCGAAAAGAGGCTAATCACGTCGAAATATTATATGGATGCTACTTCGTCTGTTATGGAATATCTTACGATATATCTTAAGAGGATGACGATGAGCGAACATGCTTCGAGTTATCTCAACTGCCGATTTAGGCTGATGATCAACGACAGCTATATAAACGAGAGATGAAGTTGTAGCTGCAGAAACGGCGTCGACGTTGCAAAATCATAAAACGTTATCAAGTAAGCATATATTTTTATATATGATGAACGTATTGAAAACCGTCGTTTTGTTTATTGGAACTATAGTTGGCGCGGGACTTGCTACGGGACGGGAGCTGACCGTGTATTTTTACGGATATTCGCCGCTTACGGCGAGCCTTTCCGGCATTATCATAGGGCTGTTGATGGCGCTGTTTCTTTTTGTCGGGCGGAGCGAAACGTTTCTGCGGAGCCGTAACGGGCTTATGGGGAAAATAATAGATTCCATTATGACTCTCACCATGTTCGCGAGCTATATCATTATGGTCAGCGGCGGAGAGGAACTGCTCTTTGAAATATTCGGAGTCAAATATTTGGGACTTCTAACTGGTATCGCGGTAGCTATAGTGTCGTCGTTCACTATGAATTCGATAAAGAAGATAAATCTCGTGATAGTTCCCGCTCTTCTTGCGATGATCTTCTATCTCGGAGCGGGCGAAAAGATAAACGTCGTCGGGAATATCGGGATAGCGCAAAGCTGCACGTATGCTGGTATGAATATGCTGCTCGGCGGATATATAATAATGGACGAAGGGTCGCGTATGAAGAAGCGGGAGATAGTAGCGTCGGCAGTAACAGTCGGAGTTATATTCGCGATACTTTTGTTCTTGATGACGGGCGTCATAGCGGATTTTTCGTTTGCGTCGATGCCGATATACGCTTTGGCTACGAAGAAGGGCGTCGGGATAGTTGCAGGACTCATAATATATCTCGCGATACTCTCTACGCTCATCGGGACCAGCAAAGTCGTGTACAACAAGGTATTGGACGTTGCGAAATATTCATACGCGCCCATATTCCTTCTTGCGGTCACGTCGGCGCTTTCTTTCAACGCGGATTTTTCGACGCTCGTGAAGTACGTTTATCCCGTAGAGGGTTTTATCGGAGTTGCGTATATAGCGTATATTATTTCATTTTTCGTCTATATTTCCGTATTCGGAAAGGAGAAGAAGAATTGTCGCTTGAAAATTCGGCGGAAAGAAAATTGTTGCAGGAACATAACTTTCTGAAAATTGCATTTAAGACAAAGTTGTTTTAGTGTAAAATTTACATAAAATTATTAACCTCGGAGCTTTTGCTCTTTACAACAAGGTCACGCTATGCTATACTTATGACTATAAACGTGGAAGATCGAAGTAGGAATACTTATGTTTAAGTTAGCTCGGCTAATTAAGGAGAGATGATGAAGTTTTCAAAAAAGGATATATTTACGATACCGAATATCCTTACGTATATACGGCTTTTGTGCGTGCCGCTCTTTATTTGGTTTTGTCTTGATAAAATAACTTTTGGAAAGAATCACATTTGGTATGCGTTCGGAGTGTTCATTTTTGCGTCGGTGACGGACGTCGTCGACGGTTTTATCGCAAGAAAATTCGATCTCGTGTCGGATATAGGCAAGGTTCTCGATCCGCTCGCGGATAAACTTTTGCAGATGTCCGCGTATATTTGTCTTACGCTTATAGATTTTATACACCTAGTGTTCCCGATCATCATGATAATCAAGGAACTCTATATGATAATAGGGGCGGCGATACTGCTCAAGATCGCGCGTAAGAAGGTCACTATCCAGTCTAATTTGTGGGGAAAACTCGGCACTGTGTTTATGGCTATGGCGGTATTTTGTTCGTTCTTCCATCCGTTTTTCGAGAAAAACAGGATATACCTCGACGTATTTCTCTTTACGATAAGCAGTATACTCATGATAGTTGCGGCGATACAGTATACCGTTATTATGTTAAGAGAGCTCAAAGCCGCTTCCTGCGAGACCGCGAATAGCGAAGATAAACTTGTTCCCGACAGCGAGCATACGCTCGGTAGCGCGATAATCATAGACGTTGACGAGTCGGAGATAGAAGTTTTGGATAAAAAGGATAATTAATAGCTACTAATTCTTTTAATTTGCTTCACAAAGAGATACGGATTATGGTAGACTGTTAGATATAAAAGGATTTATTCCGACCTCTTTCCTATAGACGTTGCGGAACACGCGGTTTGTTAACGTCGAAAGAATATAGGTTCGGCGTTCATTCTATACTTAGAATATAATGTGATGATGCGAAGGAGTAACCGAGCGATTCCGTTGAAGAGAGCGTGTTTTTAGCTGAGAGACGCGTACGGATAGACGGCGAAGGTCGTCGCTGAACTTGCGGTGTGAATAGTTTAGCATCGCGCGCTTAGACGGCGTTAACGTCGAAGAGAGCCGAATATATTTATTCGGAATTTAGGTGGTACCGCGGTCATTCGTCCTATTGTTTGGGCGAATGATTTTTTTATAGAGGTGAGTATGAACTTTATTATCGGAGTAATCGACTTTAGTTTGACGCGTTTTACGCATCCGCTGGTAATAATAGGACTTATTATAGCGCTAGTCGGCGTTATTATCGTTATATTCGCAAAGAAAATCGACGCGGCGATAGTTAAAAAGACAAGCGGGAAGAAGCAGGTAAACGAAAGTCGGGAAGCGGAAGCGTTTCTTGGCGAAATACACGGCGCAAAAGACTTTTCAACGCCCGACGAGACGGATGATGAAGAGGAAGTGTTTGCCGAAGACGATACCGACGGCGGCGCGGAAAAGGTATCTAAAGAGGACAAAACAGAAGTGAAAACGAGCGCAGTATTCGTGAAAAACGACGGTACGCCCGACTATTATTATATATTTAAGATAGTGGGATTGGTCGTTGTCGTCATAGGCTGTATTATGGCGGCGTTCGGCTAAGACAGATATTATAATACGTAAGCAATAATTTAATCATAGAGTAAAATACGAGGTAACGCAATGAAAATGGAAAAGACGTATAATCCCAAAGAGTTTGAGGAAAAACTTTATAAATTCTGGAACGACAGCGGTTTCTTTACTGCTAAGGTCGACAAGAACAAGGAGCCGTTCACTATAGTTATACCGCCTCCCAACGTAACGGGGCAGTTGCATATGGGACATGCTCTCAATAACGCTATCCAAGATACGATAGTTAGATTCAAGAGAATGCAGGGATATTCGACGCTTTGGCTTCCGGGAGTCGATCACGCTTCTATAGCTACCGAGGTCAAAGTCGTAGAGAAGATGAAGAAAGAAGAGGGACTCTCAAAGAACGACGTCGGACGCGACGGCTTTATGGAAAGAGCCTGGGCGTGGAAAAATCAGTACGGCGGACGCATCGTAGAACAGCTGAAGAGGTTGGGCTCGTCGCTCGATTGGAGCCGCGAAGCGTTCACTATGGACGAAAAATGCAACAAAGCCGTAAAACACGTCTTTGTCAATCTCTATAACAAAGGACTCATATACAAGGGCGACAGGATCATCAACTGGTGTCCTTCGTGTAAGACGGCGCTTTCCGACGCCGAAGTCGAATATAGCGAGAAGGATTCGTTCCTATGGCATATCCGTTATCCGTACGCAGACGGAAGCGGCGAGATAGTAGTCGCGACTACGAGACCCGAAACGCTTCTCGGAGACACGGCGGTCGCAGTCAATCCCGCGGACGAAAGATATAAGGACGCAATAGGCAAGACGCTCGTTCTTCCTCTTGTCAATAAGGAGATACCGATAATAGGCGACGACTACGTAGAGATAGGATTCGGAAGCGGCGCGGTCAAGATCACTCCCGCGCACGACCCCAACGACTTCGAGGTCGGTCTGAGACACTCTCTCGATGTCATCAAAGTCATAGGCGACGACGGCATTATGAACGCTAACGCTATAGGTTACGAGGGTATGGACAGAGCCGAGGCAAGGAAGAAGATAGCGGAAGACCTCGACAGGCTCGGCTATCTCGTTAAGACTGAGCCCTATAAGCATAACGTCGGAGAATGCTACAGATGCAGAAACGTAGTAGAACCTACGGTTTCGAAACAGTGGTTCGTCAAGATGGCTCCGCTTGCAAAACCGGCTATAGACGTCGTTCGTAAAAAGAAAATAGAATTCATACCCGAAAGGTTCACGAAAGTCTATTATAACTGGATGGAAAACATCAAGGACTGGTGCATATCTCGTCAGCTTTGGTGGGGACACAGAATACCTGCGTATTACTGCGAAGAATGCGGACATATGGTCGTCAGCGAAGAAGCTCCGACAAAGTGTCCGAAGTGTTCGTCGACTTCGTTCAGACAGGACGAGGACGTTTTAGATACGTGGTTCTCTTCGGCTTTGTGGCCGTTTTCTACGCTCGGCTATCCCGAAAAGACCAAAGACCTCAAATACTTCTATCCTACGAGTTTGCTTGTAACGGCGTACGATATAATATTCTTCTGGGTCGCGAGAATGATCTTCTCGGGAGTAGAGCACATGGGCGAGATCCCGTTCCCAGAAGTTTTGATACACGGTATCGTGAGAGACTCGGAGGGCAGGAAGATGTCGAAGTCGCTCGGCAACGGTATCGATCCGCTCGAACTTATCGATAAATACGGCGCGGACAGCTTGAGATTTTCGCTCCTTATGGGCGTCGCTCCCGGCGGAGATATAAGGTATTCGAAGAAAAAGACGGAAGATATGTCGGCGTTCATGAATAAGATATGGAACGCTTCGAGATTCGTTCTTCTCAATCTTGAAGGAAATAAGATAAAGGAACTCGGTACTTTCAGATATACGCCGGCGGATAAATGGATACTCGCAAGACTCAACAGAACGATAAAAGAAGTCACCGCTAATCTTGCAAAGTACGAACTGGGACTTGCGGCGACCAAACTTTACAACTTTGTTTGGAGCGAGTTCTGCGATTGGTATATCGAGCTTGCAAAACCATATCTCTACGGCGACAATCAGGATAAGAAGATCAATACTCTCAGCGTTCTTGTGTACGTTATGAAGAATATTCTGAAACTTCTTCATCCGTTCATACCGTTCATAACGGAAGAGATATACCTCAATTTCCCGCACGACGAGAAGTCGGTAATGATATCCGACTGGCCCGTTGCGCTAAATAAATTCTCTTATAAGAACGAGTGCGAAAGCTTTGAAAACGTGATGGGTATGATCACGACTATACGTAATATAAGAGCGGAGATGAACGTCAGTCCGTCTAAGCCTGTAAGGATGATGACGACTATCGGCGAGAGTTCGCTTTCAGGCGCGGAAATATATATGAAGAAACTGGCGGGCGTAACGGATATAGAATACATCCAAAACAAGGCGGCGATAAGAGAAAAGGTATCGTCTGCTGTAACGTCGCTCGGCGAGATACTCATACCGCTCGGCGATCTCGTAGATACAGAAAAAGAGATAGAGAGGATCCAAAAGGAGATAGATAACGCTGACAAGGAAATAGCAAGATGCGACAAGATGCTGAGGAACGAAGGATTTTTGGCAAAAGCGCCTAAAAATCTTATCGAGCAAGAGACTGTCAAACTCGGAAAATATAGAGAAAAGAGAGAGAAACTCACAGAGCAGCTTGCTATGCTGAAGAGCTGATATAAGGCGGCATATGTATATGTTATGAAAAAATACGATTATCTGCTATTCGATCTTGACGGAACGCTTACCGATTCGTACGAGGGCATTACCAACGGCGTTAAGTTTACTTACGGAAAATTCGGGAAGAGTTATAAAGAAAGCGAACTTTACAAGTTCATAGGTCCGCCTCTTTCTTTGACATTCGGACGCGATTTCCCCGATGAAGAGGAGCGGAAGGAAGCTATCGGCGTGTTCAGGGAATACTATATGACAAGAGGCGTTTACGAAAATCGTCCTTACGACGGCGTCGTTGAGATGCTTGCAACGCTAAAGAGCAAAGGGTATTTCATAGCGACCGCAACTTCGAAACAGTATTATATGGCGAATACGGTAGTCGATTATTTTGGACTTAGGGAATATATCGACGAAGTTTTCGCCGCCGACGAGAAGGCGGGGAGGAACAGCAAGGCAGACGTTCTCTTGAACGCGGTAGACTGTTTGAAAGCCGATAGGTCGAAATGCGTTCTTATAGGCGATACCGATTACGATATAGAGGGAGCGGAAAAGGTCGGCATAGACAACGTCATCGTATCGTGGGGATACGGAGAAAAAGACGTAGAAAATAGAGCGATGTATTTTGTACGGAGCATTGGAGAACTTATAGAGCTCCTGTCGTAATTTTCTATAATTTTCCTTTGTCTATTGAAATTATAAAAATTATATGTTAGAATATTAAATATAAACGGGAAAGCTATCTCCGCATTGACGGTAAAGGATATGCCGATAGCTTAGCCGAACCGATTTAGCGCAGAGGGAGGATTATGCGGTACATTAAGTTGTCAATGCAATATATAGGCAGAAGATTTTTTTACATTTTGGAATACTCGATTTTGCCTGCGCTCGTGCTTGCGCTCATGATCGAGCCTGCGTCCGTATACAATCTGCTCATAGATTTCACGTCGTCAGTCGAGAAGAATTTTCTTGAGATGTGGCTGTCCGCTACGGACATCAGCTGGAGAGGCGTTGCGTTTCTGCTTGTAGGCGGACTGATGCTTATTATATTCGTGAGCGCGATGAGCGGACTTTTCGAACGCGATATGAGATTAGGCGATCTCAGCAACAGACATTTCTTTGCAAGAGTCAATAACAACTTTCTCATAATGCTCAGAGTATTTGTCGTTATGATAATCATTCTCGAGTGTTACGGGTTCATTTGTTCGTCGCTTATATATCTTTGGATCAAAGTATTCAAGGCTAAGGCGATAAGGCTTGCGCTATCTATAATATCCGTCGTGTTGATCACGCTTCTCGCGGCTATCGTCGTCTCTTACAGTATTCTTTGGTGTCCGACGATGGTATTCACGGGACTTAACGGACGCAAAGCCGTGATCGCTGAATTGCGTCTTACAAAAGGCAACTTCTGGCGTATCTTCGTTGCGGTAGTATTGCCTGTGATCCCCGTATTTTCGCTCATTTACGTGACGAATTATTTCGATATTAAGATATTGCGATTTATCGTAGATCTCGTTGCATATATATTCTTTATCGGTTATTATACCGTGCTCATGTTCGTTGCTTACTGCGATATATCGGGTACGGACAGGGAAGATTTGAAAAAGAAGAAAATTTGGGAGGTAAATTCCTAATGCCGTTAAAACATTCGATATCTATATTGATGTCAAGATTTTCATTGACGTATAAGACTCTTCTGTATCTTATGATAGTCATAATATTTTTCGGAATAATAGGCGTTTGCGCGCTTCTTCCTATGATAAAGCCGCTCACCGCGGCTATCGACGAGATAGCGATAACGACGCATCTTTACGACACTTTTTTCGATATAGTCAAAGGTAACGTCGAGAATCAGCAGGCGAATTACGATCTGCTCGTCTCCGACTTTAATGCGGTAAAGAATGCGTTCAGTTCGAATACCGCGTCCGTTGCGCTCAGCGTCGTATGGATAGTGATAGTGCTCGTAATGTTCAAGATAGCGATGACGCTGTGTCATTATCCCATTTCCGACGTAGTGAACAATTTTATGGCGTATAATTCGAGATACGGCTTCTCGAGTAACTTTATCCACAATATCGGCATATCGTTCAGATACGCGCTTGCAGAGTTCATAGTGACTCTTCCGTATTATTTGATATGCGCGGCGCTTATCTGCGGAATAGGTTATTTAGTATTCTTGATATCCAATATAATCGGCATAGTTATTGCGTTTACGCTGATAGTTATAATGTTCGCGTTGAAAAAGACGCTCCTTTCTTTCTGGCTTCCGCATATAATATATACGAAGAACGGCGTTTTCAAGTGCTTAAAGGAGCAGTTTAGATTGCTAAAGCCTAAGTTCCTTAAGGTATTCGGACTTTACGTTATGGCTATTCTTTTGATGTTTGCGTTCACGGTAATATTCGGTATCACGACTTTAGGCGTCGGATTTTTCCTCGGATACGCTATGTGCGTCGTCATTGCGAGAATCATCGATATGGTCATCTATTATAGAGATCAGGATCATAAGTACTATATAGAGCCAAAGAACGTAATAGACGCGAAATCGGAGATAGTATAACGAAACATCTCCCAAAGATACCAGCTATGTATATTGAACAGAGGCGAATGTAAATCGCTTCTGTTTTGTTATAAAACTGCATAGCGAGATGAAATTTTTCAAATTATAATATTTTCCGACCGAAGGAGGAGAACGTATGGATAATATCGGAGTTATATCGTCAAGAGACGCTTATGAAAGATTGAGAAGCGGTAACGAGCGTTACGTTCTTGCAGACCGCAACGAAGGAGACGTATCTAAGGAAAGAAGAGCCGAGAGCGTAAGAGAGGGGCAGAAACCGTACGCCGTTATAGTGACATGTTCCGATTCGAGAGTTATTCCGGAGAGTATTTTTACGGCGGGCATAGGCGAACTTTTCGTTATAAGAGTTGCAGGCAACGTTATCGGCGACATGGAGCTTGCAAGTATCGAATATGCCGTTGAACATTTGGGCTGTTCGCTTACGGTAGTGCTCGGGCATACTCACTGCGGCGCTCTGCATTCCGCTATGGGCGGAAAAGCAGACGGGAATATAGGCGTTCTCATTGATAAGATACTGTCTAAGATAGGCGGCGAAAGAGACGAGGCTCGCGCGTGCCGTATTAACGTAAGCGGCTCGATAGCTGATATAGAGAACGGCATAAAGAACGCCAATGCGGTGATCGGCGCGATCTACGATACCGAAAGCGGAAGAGTGGAGTTTTTTGATACGGCGAATTTGATATAGAAGCATTGAGAAAAAGGAAATAAAAAAGTACCCTCGAGCAGACGCAGGCAATATTTAACCCGCTGATAGCAGGTGGGTGCGTTATATCAAATGTCTATTTTCCACGCATCGTTTGATGGGACTTTACACGGAAAGTCAAAGGCATAATATCGAAGTGATAACTCACGCTCCCTTTTAATAAGTGCGGTTACATTGCGCAAACGCCGTGCCGAGAGTACAGTTATAGTATATCCAAACTAAGATAAAAAATCAACGATCTTTTAGATATTATTACCGAAATGAATGAAATTACTTTGTCAACGCGGCTTTTGTGTGATATACTTAACAATATATCGGGAATTTAATATACGGCTTCATAGCTTATTTGCATAGCCGTAACTATAAAAGAATAACTTTTTTCGCGATATTATCGCGAAGCAATAAAGAGGTTTTAGATGAAGACAACGTTAAAAGACATCAGAGAATCGTATGAAAGTTTGGGCGGCAAAAAGGTTTGCGTCTCAGGCTGGGTGAGAACGATAAGAGACAGCAAGAGTTTCGCGTTCATTGAGATCAACGACGGTACTTTTTTTAAGAATACGCAGGTCATTATCGACGAATCGCTCGATAATTATAAAGATATTGTAAAACTAAACGTCGGCGCCGCGATAAGCGTCGAAGGCGAGCTCGTTTTGACGCCGAATATGCAGCAGCCTTATGAGATACGGGCAGGAAAAGTCTGTATCGAAGCGACATCTACGCCAAACTATCCGCTTCAGAAGAAGAGACACAGCTTGGAGTTTTTGAGAGAAATAGCTCACCTGAGACCGAGAACCAATACGTTTCTTGCTGTATTTAAGGTGCGTTCGGTAGCGGCTCAGGCAATACACGCTTTCTTTGCGGAACGTAATTTCGTATACGTCAATACGCCGCTTATTACGGCGTCGGACTGCGAGGGCGCGGGCGAAATGTTCAAGGTTACCACGCTCGATCTTAACAACGTTCCGAAGACTGATAGCGGCGCCGTTGATTACAAGCAGGATTTCTTCGAAAAGGCGGCTAATCTTACCGTTTCTGGACAGCTCAACGGCGAGTGTTTTGCGTTAGCGTTTTCGAATATATATACGTTTGGACCGACGTTCAGAGCGGAAAAGAGCTATACTCAGCGTCACGCTGCGGAATTTTGGATGATAGAGCCGGAGATCGCTTTTGCCGATCTGAGAGAGGATATGGACCTTGCAAGGGATATGATAAAGTACGTCATAAAGGCTGTTCTTGAAAAATGTCCCGAGGAGATGAACTTCTTCAATAGTTTTGTTGATAAAGGTTTGCTCGAAAGACTGAATTTTATAGTCGAGAGCGACTTTGCAGAAGTGACGTATACCGAGGCTATAGATATTCTTATGAAGAACAAAGATAAGTTCCAGTATCCCGTATATTGGGGCGCCGATCTTCAGACTGAGCACGAGAGATATCTTACTGAACAGATATTCAAAAAACCTGTGTTCGTCACCAATTATCCCAAGGAGATAAAGGCGTTCTATATGAGAATGAACGACGACAACAAGACGGTAGCGGCTGTCGACTTATTAGTTCCGGGCGTTGGAGAGATCATCGGAGGAAGCCAAAGAGAGGAGAGATACGACGTTCTTACTGCGCGAATGGCGGAGCTGGGACTTAGAGAAGAAGATTATTCTTGGTATCTTGATTTGAGAAGATACGGCGGGGTCAAGCACGCAGGTTTCGGTCTTGGCTTTGAGAGACTCATCATGTACTTGACGGGTATGTCCAACATAAGAGACGTTATTCCGTTTCCTCGTACGACGGGAAGCGCCGAATTTTAATATAAAGAATAGAGCTGGATAATGTTTTAACGCTTTTAATTAACTGTTTAAGACGGATCAATACGTTCGATATATTTCGGACGTATTTTTTTTGTGCGGACTTTTAATAATATGAAAATATCGTATAGATATTGAACTGCATAAAATTCGGGCGATTTATCCTAATACGTTTCGGGTTCTTTTGGATATTATATGGAATTATTGATAGCGTTTGGAGAATTATTTTTTTGTCGGTATTGACAACGTCAAATTTTGGTATTATACTGTAATTGAAAGGTAGTTATCGCTTCGTTTAACGGCTTTTGCGAACGTTGACGATCATCCCGATGCTGCCAAAGGGAGGTTTTATGAAGAAGTTTGTCATTACGCTGGCAAGACAGTACGGCTGCGGAGGAAGGACCGTCAGTAAGATGGTCGCCGATAAACTGGGAATAAAGTATTACGACAAAGAGCTTATCAATATAGCTGCGGAACAGAACGGAGTCGACGGCGAGTTCTATAAGAATTTCGACGAGAAAGCGGGAACAAAATTCGCAAGTATGTTTTCGATGTCTTCGGCAAACAGCTATTTTATTCCGATATACAACGATATTCAGATAAACGATAAACTCTTTTATACGCAAGCGGACATTATCAAAGAGGTCGCAAAGGAGCCGTGTATAATCGTCGGCAGATGCGCAGACTATATTCTTCGCGATGAAGAGAACGTTATCAACGTTTTCCTTCATGCGAATATCGAGTGCAGAAAGAAGAGACTTGTCGAAAAGTACGGAGTTAAGGATAAGAATATTTCAAAAACCATTGCGAAAGCAGATAAGCAGAGAGCGTCGTATTACAATACGTATACAGATCTTACGTGGGGCGACGTGAAGAACTATAACTTGACTATCAATACTTCGCATTTGACGCTGGAACAGGTCGCAGACGTTATCGTTGAATACGTTCGGAAATATCTCTCTAACGATTGAGCGAAAAGCATTGACGGTTTAGTCGAGAATTATGAAATACGGCGAAATTTTTCGGCGTATTTTTATTGTTTTGAGATAAAATCCGTGCATTAATTTCAAATTGATGTTATAATCATTATGTTTATATATGCCGCTCGGTATATGCGGCTTGAAAGAGGTGTATATTATGGAAAAAATTGACAGAAGAGTAAAAGGCGTAGACCTTTTCAAGCTCGGTTATAACTGCGCGCAGGCGGTGATTTTCGCATTTGACGACGTTCTTCCGATAGATAGGGAAAATCTTCTTAAGATCACCGGCGCGTTCGGCGGCGGATTCGCAAGAACGAGGAACTTGTGCGGAACTGTAACGGGTATGGGCATGGTGCTGGGGCTGCTTCATAAGGACGGCGACGACGTAGAGGAGAACAAAAAGCATCTTTACGGCGAAGTTCGTAAACTTACTGACAAGTTCGTGGAAAAGAACGGATTTCTCAATTGCGGAGACCTTCTTAAGAATATAAAAGGCATAACCGACGGATACGTTCCCGACAAGAGAACGGAGGAATACTATAAAGTTCGTCCTTGCGTTAAATTCGTATACGAAGCGATAGAGATACTCGAAGAATATATCAGAGAAAACGGACTTGCAGATCTCGACTGATATCAGTATCGAAGTTTGCTTATAAGTTTTGATATAATATATTTATGATAGCTTTCATCGGTCTGCCGCGTATTTGATGCGGCGGACCGCAATTATTTTTGCCGATAGGAATAGATGTTATTTTATTAAAGATAACTAGAGTATGGGCAAAGTTATAAGATTCGGCGTAAAGTTTATAGCGAACAGTATGTGGAAGATCGTCGGCGGACTCTTTCTGGCGTTGTTTTGGACGGCGGTAGCCGTTGCGCTTTCGCTCACTCTTATCGGATTTCCTATAGCTCTGAAATGTTATAGGATAGCCTATTTTGCTTGGAAACCTTTTGGAAGATGCGGGGTGGTGTCGATCGTCAAACATCCCGTATTTAATATAGTATGGGGATTGACGGTCGGTTTGTTTTTTCTTATGTTTTCTATCTTTTGGGTAGCGCTATTATCTATAACTATTATAGGATTACCTTTTGCTTATCAATGGTTAAAGGTGATGAGAGTGACTATTTTTCCGTTTGGAGTCGTTATCGTATGACTAACTCTATACCTACTATAGCTATATAGGTATAGTTTTATTGTTTTGTAAAGTTTTATCTATAGCCGTTATACTCTATCGGTAAAATATCGAATTTCCGGTTTCATATCGGTCGTATATGTTTCTATAAAATAACATTGAGGAACTAAAATGAGATTATAATTTAATTTATATTATAATGTTTTAATTCTGTATTGATTTAGTACATATTTTATGCTATAATAAATTCATAATGGTTATATCGACGTTATTAATTCAAAATTATATATAGGAGCAAATTATGAAGTATAAATTCGAGCATAAAAAGTATAAGGATTTTTCATTGTTTGAGGAGAATAAACTTCCTCCGAGGGCATATTTTATTCCCCATTCGTCAAAGACTGCGTGCGACGATACGACGTATCTTACGGAGCGTTATGAGAGTAAACGCGTTACGGTATTGAACGGAGAGTGGGACTTTGCTTATTTCAGGAATATTTACGAAGTTCCTAAGAGCGAGATAGATTTTGACAGGTATTCTTTCAGTAAAGTACAAGTTCCGTCTATGTGGCAGTATACGGGATATGAAGAACCGTTTTACGTCAACCAGCGTTACGAATTCCCTTGCGATCCTCCGAATATTCCCGAAGAAATTCCGCTCGAGTCTCCGAATAAAATGCGTTTAGATACCGACGAGCAGGTTACGCTATACAATTCAATAGGCATTTACAGGAAAAAGATAGACATACAGAAAAAGGACAAGAAGAGGATAATAACTTTTCTCGGCGTCGTTTCGTGTATGGAGATCTACGTCAACGGAAAGTACGTTGGCTACAGCGAAGGCAGCCATAATACTGCGGAGTTTGACGTTACGGATATTTTGCAAAAGGGAGAGAACGAGATAGTTGTTCTCGTATATAAGTGGTGTAACGGATCTTATCTTGAGGCGCAGGATATGTTCAGATCGAACGGAATATTCCGCGACGTTTATATTACGGAGTTTGAAGACGTCTACGTTTGGGATATGCACGTTATTACGTCGAAGGTCGGCGATCGCGCTTACCGTATGCAGGCGAAGGCTAAAATAGAGGGCGATCTTGATGACGTAAAGGTCAAATATACGCTTTTTGACGGAAAGACTAACGTAAAATACACAAATACTATCGAGCCTGAAGAGGGAACTTCTCAGTTCAACGCGGTCATAGATACTACGCTTGACGTCGAAGAGTGGAATGCGGAAAAGCCGAAATTGTATTTTCTTTACATAGAAGTGATAAAAGGCGAAAAAACCGTCGAATGTATAAGACAGGAAGTCGGATTCAGATACGTGAGCGTAGATAAGAACGTATTCAAGTTCAACGGCGTACCGATAAAACTTTTGGGAGTCAATCATCACGATACGACCGAGAGCGCGGGTTACGTAATGAGCGTAGAAGACATTATAAAAGATATCGAACTCATGAAACAGTACAACGTCAACGCCGTACGTACGTCGCACTATCCGCCCGATCCGCTATTTATTAAGGCGGCTAACTATTACGGTCTGTATATAGTTGACGAAGCGGACATCGAGACTCACGGCACTTTGTACAATTTGAGGCTTTATAGACCGAATATGATAAGTAACGACCTTAGATGGAAGGAGCATTATAAAGACAGAGTTAAGAGGATGTATTATCGCGACAGGAACAGCGTATCCGTCGTAATGTGGTCTTTGGGTAACGAAGCCGGAGGATATAAGTGTCAGGATTACTGCTATAAGTATCTCAAAGAAGAGGAGAACGTCGATATACCCGTGCATTACGAGGCGGTATGTCGCACGAAGCGTTGGGCTTACGACGTAGTTTCGCATATGTACTCGTCTACCGAACACTATGAAAGATACTTGAATGGAAAACTGCCGAAGAAATATTACAAACTTCCGTTTTTCCTCTGCGAATACGCTCACGCAATGGGCGTAGGACCGGGAAGTCTCGATCTTTACGTCGACTTGTTTTATAAGTCGGAAGGGCTCATGGGCGGCTGTATTTGGGAATGGGCGGATCATGCCGTTAAGCACGGTAAGAAGTCTAAGTATAGATACGAATATACGTACGGCGGAGATCACGGCGAATACGAGCACGACGGCAATTTCTGCGTGGACGGACTCTTCTATCCCGATAGGACTCCTTCGATAGGCGCGTATATGATGAAGAACGCGTATAGACCGCTCAAGATAACGAGGATCGGCGAAAGGGAGTATGAGATAACCAATAGGACGTCTTTTACAGATGCAAGCGAATACGAGATACGTTGGGAGCTTCTTGAGAACGGAGAAGTTGCGGAGGACGGCGTGTTATCGGAAAGCGTAGCGCCGATGACTTCTAAGACGGTCGAAATACAGCATAAGAGCATAGCAAAAGACGTTGATACGTATATTACTTTCAGATATTTCAAGGACGGCGTAGAGGCTGCGTTCGAGCAGTTGGAACTCAACAAATATATTCCGCAGATAGTGAAGATGGTACGCGCTACGAAAGATATGCAGGTCATCAAGAACGAGGACACGATAGGCGTGAGATTCGTAGGCGGTGAGATAATGTTCAATAAGATCGACGGCTTTCTGCGCGCGTATAATGTGAACGGAATAGAATACGTCAGTATGCGTCCCGAGAATCCGAAGAGACAGAAGGGAATAATACCCAGCGTATGGCGAGCGCCTATCGACAACTATATGTACGCTATGAAATCTTGGACGCAGATAGGTCTCGATAAAGTATTTTTCATTAAGAGCGATATGACCGACATACCTTACGTCGACGGCAATCATTACGTATTCAAGACGACGTATCAGTCGTTCGGATTAAAGAAAGCTACTTTAAGATTCGAGTATACATATAAGATACATTCTAACGGCGTAGTTGATATAGACGTAGACGTTACGCAAAGCGGAGAGAAGATAGATATGCCGAAGATAGGCAGCGTTTTGGAGATGCCTAAGGAGTTTGTCAATACACGCTTCTACGGACTCGGCGATTTTGAAAACTACTCCGACTGCAAGTCGCACGCGCTTATGGGCATACACTCTAAAAAGGTAGGAGAGTTCGAAGATAACTATATCAAACCGCAAGATTCGGGCAATATGAGCGAAGTCCGTTGGGCGGAGATCACGAACAAGTCGGGAGCGGGACTCAAGATAGTCGCGAAGAATACGCCGTTCAATTTCAAGGCGACGCGAATCGAGGATTCGGTTTTGGCGAAGGCGAAGCACAGAGAGGACGTGTACGATTCGGGCAATACTATAGTCCATATAAGCGGATTTATGAGAGGAATAGGTTCTAATAGTTGCGGACCCGACGCGAGAAGCGAATTCAGGTTGATTCTCGGAAGAAAATACGGCTATTCGTTTAGACTCGTTCCTATAAAGAAAGAGCAGGCGTAAAGCATTTTGAATAAGATAAAGGAACGGTTTCCGCGTCGGATCCGTTCCTTTTATATTATTCGTTTTATCTAAGAGTTCCGTTTATAAAAACCGATTTATGAGCGGACGTTTTGTCACTCGCTCATTTCGAGCATTATTTCGCCCTGCGCAGCTCCGCAAACGGGACATTTCTGCCATGCTTCTTTTGCCGTCGCTTCGAATCCGCAGAGAGAGCATTTCCATTTGATGGAATTTACTCTCTTGTACAGAGTACCGTTTTTGAGATGCTCGTAAAGTTCGGTGAACGCTTTTTTATGACAGCTTTCTATTTGTACGAGTTTTTCAAAGAAGTCCGCGATGATATCGAAACCTTCTTCGCGCGCTATTCTGGAAAAGCTGGGATATATTTCCTGCGCCTCTTCTCCTTCGTTTTCTGCAGCATAGCGGAATGCTTCGATAAGGTCGTTTTCTTTTTCCTTGAACGGATAGCCGGAATTGACGTTGAGAGAGGGGATAGCTTTATCCGAAGATGCCGCGATGAAATTGTATATTCTTTCCGCGTGTTCGAATTCGTTTTTCGCTATGGTTTTTACGAATTTGCTCAAAGCGCAAAAGCCGGCGGTTTTACACTTTTCTGCGAGCATCGTATAGCGGGTGCGCGCCTGACACTCTCCCGCGAACGCGTTGACTAGATTGGAATACGTCTTTGACTGTGCTAAATTTGAATAATTCATATGTTCGTCTCCTTGTTGACTTTATAACGAAATTATTGCCATAACTTTTACAGATATACGGAGATGGGAAGGCGCGGATACGCAAAATCGGCATTGCAGAGCACTATATGACGAATCTTAATAAAAAATTAATAAAATTCAATCAAATTTTTGCCAAAATTAGATTGTAATTATAATATTTATATGATATTATATAAATATAATAATATAAACAAGCGGTATCTTGAGGAGGCAATCATGGCAGACGAAAAGGCAACTTTCAATTATGAGATAGTGGAGACTCTCGGCAGTTTATCCGAATCTAATAAGGGTTGGAAAAAGGTAGTCAATTATATCAGTTGGAACGGCAAAGAGCCTAAATACGATATTCGCGAGTGGGCGCCGGACGGCGAAAAGATGGGCAAGGGAGTGACGCTCAGTAAGGAAGAGATGGCTAATCTCAAAGCTCTTCTTAACAAGATAGATCTCGACTGATCCTATCGGATAAAATTTCCGTTATTTTGTAACGCATCAGTTGCAATAGAGCGAAAATATATTATTGATTCAGACATTTAGCAATGCCATTATTTTGGCGTTGCTAATTTTTTTATTTTTCATTTTGCTAAAAACACCGTCGATATGGTTGACAATAACGCTCAAGTAACTTAAAATGTATTAGAAGTTCGGGGAGAGTATATTTGCTTTTTTCGAACCTTTTATATTATATAGCTACGATTGGGACGGTTTTATGTTTATGAACAGCATTTTATTGGGCATATCGGAAGTACCTTCTTTTGATTACAGGATATTTCTGACCCTCGCTATAATACTAATCACTACTAAGGTGCTCGGCATTTTGATGAGAAAACTCGGTTTGCCTCAGGTTGTCGGAGCTATACTTACGGGACTTTTGCTGGGACCGTTTCTTCTTAGAGACCACGCAATAATCACAACGAGTACCGAACTTAAGGTAATAGCTGAGATAGGAGTTATTCTCATAATGTTTTCCGCAGGTCTCGATACCAATCTTAAAGAGATAAAGCAGAACGGTTTGCCTTCCGTAGTCATAACGTTACTCGGCGTTATCGTGCCTTTGGGGCTCGGCTTTCTGGTTGCGGGACTGTTCTTCGGTTTCGGTTCGGAACATATCTTGAAGAACCTTTTCGTCGGCGTTATTTTGACGGCAACGTCCGTAGGTATCACGGTCGAAGTGCTCAAGGAGATGGGAAAACTTAAGGGAAAGGTAGGCGTATCTATATTGAGCGCCGCTATTCTTGACGATATCATCGGAATAATCATACTTACGATCATCATCGGTATCGGCGGACAGTCGGGCGGCGAAGGCGGGGTAAACTATTTGGATATTTTCCTAAAGACCGCGGGATTCTTCGTGTTCGCTATAGTCGTCGGTATCATGTGCCATTATATTTTCAAGTGGATGGGGAAGAAGTTTCCGAATAAGAGAAGAGTTCCCATTATAAGTTTGGCTATATGTTTCGCCTTTGCGTATATTGCGGAAGCAGTATTCGGAATTGCCGATATTACGGGCGCATATATGGCAGGTATAATGCTTTCCAATATGAAAGAGACACAATACGTCGAAAGAAAAGTGGATATTAACTCGTATATGCTTTTCTCTCCCGTGTTCTTTTGCAATATAGGACTTTCAGCGACTTCAGAAGGACTTTTCGATCCAGCGGTAATAGGATTTGCCGTTGCTTTCGTTGTAGCAGGACTTCTTGCTAAGTTCTTAGGTTGCGGCGCAGGCGCCAAGATATGCAAGTATACGTGGAGAGAGTCCGCGCAGGTGGGTCTCGGAATGATGGCGAGAGGCGAAGTTTGTCTTATCGTCGCAACGAAGGGCATAACGGCAGGACTTTTGGAATCTCAATATTTGACGGCGGCTATTTTGCTCGTCGTAGTATCGTCGCTCATGACGCCGATACTTTTGAAACTTGCTTATAAAAAATCGAAAAAGGAAATGGCGGCAGATCAGGTCGGCGTAGAACTTCCAAGCGACTTATGCGACGGGAACGTTCCTTCGATAGCGAACGCTATCGCGGAAAAGCCGCTCGATATGTCGTCTACGGCATACGATCATCTTCATGATTTGGATACGCCTTCTATGCGCGAGACGATACACGACGCGCTTACCAATAACGAAAACACCGCGGAAGCCAATCAAAACGAAGCCGTCGCGGACGAAGATAAAAACTAATCGAAAAATCGACCTTTGTCGCGCTTTAGCGCGAACGGTAATGAAAAATATGGAAAAATCGGGAGCATTACGGAGAGTAAGCTCCTTTTTTCATAATAAAATCATTAATATTTAATTAAAATTAACGCAATTATAATGCAAATATATTAAAAAGTGTAGAAAATGCTTGGAATATATGTTAAAATGATAACGTAAAGATAGAATCGGAGGAATATATTCAGATGGATAGACACGGAATGAAGTTCCTTAAATATATAGCTGTGGTGATTGTGATCGCGGCAAGCATTGCTATGCTTGGCGGATGTTTTCTTTTCGGCAAGATAGCTACGCCGAAGTTGAGTTATAATGCCGAGACCTCTACGGTAAACTGGGACGCTGTGCCTAACGCAAGCGAATATCGTATAAGCTATAACGACAAAAAGTTCACGTCGATAGAGCCGCACCATAAGTTGGTAGACAGAGGCTCGTTCGAAGTTTCGGTACAGGCAGTCGGCGACGGTATGATATATAAAGATTCCGACGTCGCTAAGATAGCCGTAGTCAATAAGACTGCTATAGAGATCCCCGACGTCGAGTTCGCTTACTTGGCAGGCGGAAACGTAAGGTACGTTATCAAAAATTACGATAGAGACAGCGCGGGATACGTTATTTCTTTAGGCGGTAACAGTTACACCGTGACGGATAATATAGGATTTTTGGACTGTTCGCTCGCGATCGGCGAATACAAAGCGGTAGTATACGGCAAAGGCGATAACAATTATTCTATCGACAGCGAAAAGACGAGCGTTATTGTAAAAATCGGCGACGTTATCGAAACGAGAGCTTTGGTACATAACGTAGGAGAGGGAAAGTTCGCCGAAGTAACGTATTCTTCTCTCGAGGTAGGGAATAAAGCAGTTGAAGAAGTACGCATCGAGAACGAAGTCGTCGACGCGACTCAATATACATTTTCCGATTGTTCGCTGAAGCTGAGCGCGGAGATTTTCGATAACTATTCGGGAACTACTGCTCCGAGACTGTTCGTGCTTTTCGATAGCGGAGAGCTGACGGTAGTTAACGTTACGATAAAGGACGTAAGACGCGTATCTTTAGACGATAAGGAATATGTTTCGGTACGTAAATCGGCATTGCCGACCGTATCGTTCGAAATGTATAGGAACGAGCTGAGTTACGCGTATATTATTCGAGACGGGAAAAGGATAGATTTCGAAAAGGATAGAGATTACGTTCTTTCGGTGAACGGCATGAGCGCTAAACTCGTAGTTAAGAACATCGATTACGCTGTTGACGAAGATTCGACGCTTACGTTCGGATTTATCAATATTTCCGACGGCGCTAGATACGAGAAGAAGGTAAAATACGCCTTTGTCAACGGAAGCGTAGATGTATATACTTCGTTTATCACGTATGCGGCGGCGTCTTCGTCGGACGTTTTGATCTATTTCGACGGAGAGAACACCGTGACCGACGTAGAGTTGCCGTTTGCGGACAAGAACGATTTTTCTATAGGCAACGGAGTAGTTAGTGTCAAGAGCGATTACTTCAAGGACTTTTCCGTCGGCGCGATTATCACGGGACGTGTATATTTCGGTTCGGAATACGATACCTTCAACATATTGGTATCGGATCTGTCTGGCGCGAGTATCGTCTCTGCGGAAAAACCTTTATACGAATACGAACTTTATTCGGGAGTACCGCTTACCATCGGCTTGTCGGGAAGGATAACTTCGGCGAAGGTCAGTTTTGACAGCGTACGTCTTTCGGAGAGCGAATATTCCGTCGACTCGAAGACGCTCACAATAAGTTCCGGCTTTTTGGACGAAGTAGGGTACGGATCGCACGAGATAAGAGTTCATATGAGCGGCTACGATTTCGTGACTAAAGTCAAGATAAACGTAAGCGATTATACTCCGAGGGGAATAAAAGCGAGCATTGATAACAGCTATCCCAATATCAAGATAACGTATAAAGAGCTGGGCGACGGTTGCAGCGTCTACGCTGTGAATTTGCGTACGGGTAAGAAATATTACGGAGAGGAGAACTCAAACGTTATATACGCCAAAGAGAAAGATTTCCTTGACGGCGACAAATATAAGGTCGTAAGGATAGTCGGAGGCGAAGAGATAGCGTCGCAAGAGCAGACCTATCGCCGCATACAGTACGAGAACAAGTATCAAATAGCTAAGTTCGAGTATATGGGCGAGACGTACGACTCGGTGATAACTTCCGAAGAGGAATTCGAAATACTGTTTTTCTATTCGTTCATGACTATCTCAAAAAAGAGAGCGTATCCCAACGCGACGTTCGATAATATGCTCTGGACTGTAGGCAGTTCTGTAGACGCGTATCCTTTTTCGCTTGAGGTGTACTCGACGTATATGGGACTCAAAGACAAGCCGCTTGCGGAGAAAGCCGAAGAATTTATGCGTAAAGCCATAAAGAATTACAAAGAGCCTGTGTCGCTGAAGTTCCAAATAAATTATAGTGGGAACAGGCTCGTCTTTAAGTGGAATCTGAGTTCGACCAACGTTCCTTACGAGCTCGGAGAGGGCAACTATATGCCGACCGCTGAAAGAGTCGAGCTCAACTATGAAAAACCGTTTGAAACGGATACTCCGAGAAACGCGGATTTTGACGAATTCAAGATATATTCGTGGGAAAAATCGCAAACGGTGTACGCAGTTGACGAACTCTACTACGTTATAGAAGAGGGAGTAAGACCTGAGCCGATAGCGGGTTCGCCTGCCGAGATGATGTACGAGACCGTGAAGAAAGTTATGCGAAGCATAGTTGACGATACAATGAGCAATTACGATAAGGTAAAGGCGATATTCGAATGGATAGTTGCGAACGTCGTTTACGACGACGCTTCGGCAAGATACGAAGGGACGCTAAACTCCAATAATTATCATACGGTTTATCCGAGACGCTGTTTCTATCTCGAAGGCGTATTTTACGACGGTATAGCGGTATGTAACGGTATGGCGAAGGCTATGACCGTAATGTGCGGACTCGAAGGTATACGCGCGCTCAAGATAACCGGCAGCGCAGGCGGTAGCCATGCATGGAACAAGGTACTTATAGACGGAGTATGGTATGCGAGCGACCCGACTTGGGGCAACTCGAAGTCTAATATCGAAAAAGACGGACTCAAAGGAGAGTGGTTCAATCATCTTTATACTTTGATGTCGGATAAGGATATCAATACCGATCATACTCCCGAGTTCGGCAGCGAATATATTGCAAATATAGTATACGATTATATTACTAACTCGTATTTTTCTATTGACGGTACTAAAGAATATCCGGACAGAACGTTCGTATCGTCGCATAGAGTTGAGAATAGCCTTGACGCAAGTTGCGTCGCGTCTAAGTATAAAGAAGCCTTTAAGAGAGGCGAAACCGTGGGCATAGCGGTATACGAGACCGCAATAAAGAATAACATTATTTTCGGCGAAATAGAAGAAGAGGATACGTATATCGGAACTTACATATCTTACGCAAGGGCTGAGAATTCCCGTTACGCATACGACGGATACGTATTTTCGAGGAACGGGCGAAAGTATTCGTTCTACGTGCTTTACGTTAAAAAATGAGGTAATAATATAAGACGATAAGTTATTGATATTGATTTACGTTAGTGTTAGGAGATAAAAGGAGTCAGGTTTAATATGCAAAACGACTTATTTAAGATCAGTGTAAATTCAAACGGAGGTATCGATTCGCTCGTCGTAACAGGCGACGAACACGAACTTAATTGGTTACAGGGAGAAAAGACGTACGGCACGCCTTACGGTCAGTTCGCCGTTCTAGGCGTCGATACGGATAAAGAAAACGAGGTCAAAGTACTTTACGGATACAGAGATCTGCAACTTTCAGTCACGAGAAAACTTACGGATTCGGGACTCGCAGAGAGATACGTATTCAAGAACGCTACCGATGAGGATAAGACGTTCGAGATAGGCGATCTCGGGATCATGACGTGTTTTAACGACAATTACGATATTGCAAAAGTTGCTTTGAATAAAAAATGTCATATGCACGTATGGACGGGCGACAATACGACTCATATTCGCGGAATAAGGATGAACGGCGAATTCAAGGATAACGTCGCGCTCGTCGTGGATAAAGGCGCTATAGCGAAGTACGCCGTCAACAGAGAATGGAACAGCAACGACAGAGGAGATATATCGCTACTATTGCCGGCAATGACGATAAAAGCGGGAAAAAAGTACGAACTTGGCTTTACAATTTTCAAATACGGTTCGCCGAGCGATTTCTTGGTCGAAACCGCGGCGTTCGATAACTATATGAACGTTAAATGTAATAAATATACCGTAAAAGTAGGCGAGACGTTCAATATAGTTTTAAGAGGCGAGCTTACGCCGACCGTCAGCTATAACGGCGAGACTATAGCCGTTGAAAACGTAGATAAGTACACTAATATTGCCAAATATTCGTTTGGCGATACGGGAGCGAAGAGAATAGACGTATATTACGGCGACGACAGGCATACTTTTGTCGAGCTCAACGTCGTGAGCTCCGTTAAAGAGCTGATTGACAAACGTATCGAATTCATTATCGACAAGCAGCAGTGCAGAAAGAAGGGAATATTCAACGGAGCTATTTTCCTCTATGACAACGAGGAAGAGAGGACTTTCGTTGAAAACCGTCCGATAAACGATAGAAATATCGCAAGAGAAAGAGTGGGAATGCTGTGCGCGATGCTCGAGAGGTATCTAAGAGGCGATATGAACGAAGATTTCGAAAAGAAACTGCGTTCGGCTATAGATCTCGGTATGGATTTTGTTGATAAGAATATCGTAAACTACAGAGGTTCGGTATTCGAAGCTCCCATATACAGGAAGATGCTTTTCGTAGATAGACTTTATAACTATTCAATGTACATGACAGCTTATATCCTAATGTACAAGGTCACGAAGAATAAAAAGTATCTTGACAAAGCGTATTTGATCGCTAAAAGATATTACAAAAAGGGCGGCATAAGATTCTATGCTATCAATATTCCTATGAATACAATGTATAGGGAAGCGAAGAATAACGGATATCATTCGATGGCGAAAGAGCTTAAAGAGATGTTTTTATCTCACGGCGACAGGATCCTCGAGATAGGTATCGAATATCCCGCTCACGAGGTCAAGTACGAGCAATCTATCGTCGCGCCGAGCGTCGATACGCTTCTTGAATGTTATCTCATATCAGAGGATAGGAAATATCTTGACGAGGCGGAAAAACAGCTGAAACTGCTCGAAGCGTTCAACGGGCATCAGCCTTCGTTCCATATGAACGAAGTTTCAATAAGGCACTGGGACGGATTCTGGTTCGGCAAGAGAAAGATGTACGGCGATACGTTCCCGCACTATTGGAGTTGTATAACGGCGGCAGTATTCGCAAAATATGCGTATATTACCGGCAATGAAACGTATTCCAACAGAGCTGAGATTTGCCTTACTAACAATCTATGTCTCTTTACCGAGGAAGGAAGGGGCTCTTGCGCGTATGTTTATCCTTATCTCATTAACGGCAAGAGAGGAGAGTTTTACGATCCGTGGGCTAACGATCAGGACTGGGCAATATATTTTAATTTGCGTTACGGAAAGACATTTTCAAAATGGCATAAGGAAAAATTCGTTCCCAGCGAAAAGGCTGAAGAGGTAATAGAGTGAGGAAATCGGTATGCGAGAGATAAAGATATTCGACGACTGGAACGATGAAAATATACTGACATTCGAAAAGTCGATCGAGAACGACGATACGGCTTTCAAAGAATTTAACGCGCGTATCGTAAATACGCCGTCGAGAATAATGGGAGTCCGTATTCCAGAACTTCATAAGACAGCTAAAGAGATAGCTCGCTCCAAAGGAGCAGACGGCTTCATTTCTCTTAACTACGACGGCAGCTTTGAGCTCACGACGTTACGAGGACTCGTTATAGCTTATATGAAGAATATCGATATTTCAAAGCGTATAGAATTACTCGATTCTTTTATTGATAGCATTGATAACTGGGCTACCGTCGACGTCGTATCGGGCGCCATCAAGATAAATTCTCGGGAATACGAAGTATTTCTCGAGAACGCTCTTCAAAGTTCCGACACGTGGAGAATTAGATTCGGCGTAGTCTCGCTTATGAGTAACTTTATGCTTGAAGATAGAGTCTATAGCGTACTTCAAAAGATAGCGAGCGTAAGAGCTTACGACGATTATTACGTCGATATGGCGATAGCTTGGGCAATATCCGTCGCTTACGTCAGAGATCGCGACGCGACGGAGAAGATATTCGAAGAATGTGATCTATCAGAAAGAGCGCTGAGAAAGAGCGTTAGCAAGATATGCGATTCAAGACGTGTCAGTTTAGATGATAAAAAGAGGATGAAAGAGAGATTGAAAGAACGCCTCGCGCGTCTTATCGTTACAAAATAATATAAAATAGCGATACATATATCGCATATTTTACTATCGTTGCGTGATAGTTATACGATGCTTTAAGCCGTAGGATTTTATGTCGGATGGCAAAAACGATTTTTTGACATTATCCGCCGTTATTCAACATAGAATATTTCGAGGTGGCTTATGATAGATTTAACGTTTTGCGAACTGAGAGAAAAGGTCGTGCTCAATATAGTCGACGGAAGGAAACTCGGAAGAATAATAGATATGGCGTTTACCGTGAGCGGTAAGATAATAGGGCTAATCGTACCGGGAGATAAGAAGTTTTTTAAGAACATTACCGGTAATGAAAGCATATTTATTCCATGGAAGAACATCGTAAAGATAGGAGAGGACGCTATCTTGGTGGAACTTTTGGGCGAAGGATGCGCGCCGCGACCGCTTATCGAAGAGGAAAAGAAAGAGAAAAATTGCAGATGATTCCTGCAATGAAAATATATAATAAAATTTAGAATGCGGTGTATCGTATACCGCGGGAAGTACGGAGGAGAAAAATATGAAATGTCCGAGTTGCGGTTCTTTAGACAGCAAAGTAATAGATTCGAGACTGACCGACGAAGGTTCGTCGATAAGAAGACGCAGAGAGTGCACGAAATGCGCGAAGCGTTTTACGACGTACGAAACGATAGAGATGACTCCGATAATGGTCATTAAGAAGTCGGGTAACAGACAGACGTTTTCACCGCAGAAGCTAAAGAACGGAATTTTGAAGGCGTGCGAAAAAAGACCCGTGCCGATGTATAAGATAGACAAACTTATCGAGGATATCGAAAAACACATAGCTAATCAGCTCGACGCTGAAGTTACGTCAAAGCTCATCGGTGATTTGGTCATGGAAGGACTTAAGGACATCGACGACGTTGCGTACGTAAGATTCGCAGCCGTTCATCGTCAGTTCAAGGATATAAGCACGTGGCTTTCCGAGATAGAAGAGGTTCTTAAGGCTAAAGGAAACAATAAATAAATCAAATATAATAATAACAGATTTGTATTATTTTATAATTTATAGATATTATCAGTATACGGGTAATAAGTCCGTATTGATCGCATTTTGATATTTTAGCATAACTGATAATAAATTAACTCAAAAAAATATTTTTTATAATTTATAATATCATAACTTGCCTCATATAAATATATGAGGTGATTTTTTATGTTTTTAACAGGAATATTTTCATTGATTTCAAGCGCGATTTTTATGACGGGTATGTTGGAGAAAAAGAACTCTTTTCCAAAACCGCTTCCGAAAGATAAGGAAAAAGAACTACTTGACAAGATGTGGGATGGCGATAACGACGCGAAAGACACGTTGATAAAGCACAATATGCGGCTTGTCGTACATATTGCGAAGAAGTACAATAATTATTACGATTCCGACGAACTCATATCCGTCGGTTCGCTTGGGTTAATAAAAGCTGTCAACACCTACAAAAAAGGCAAAGGGACGGGACTTGCAACGTACGCCGCAAGATGTATAGATAACGAGATACTGATGACGATAAGAGCGTCAAAAAAGTATAAGAACGACAGATCTCTTTTCGAGCCGGTGTCGTCAGATAAGGAGGGCAACGAAATAACGCTCATAGATTTGATGAGCCGAGATAACGATAACGTAATAAAACAGGTCGAAGACGAAGTAGTCAAAGAAAAATTGCTGGAGATAGTCAAGAAAGTGCTTACTCCGCGTGAATTCGATATTATTAAGTACAGATACGGTCTTGAGGACGAAGAAGTGCTTACGCAGAGAGAAATAGCTAAAAAGCACTGTATTTCGCGTTCTTACATATCTAGGATCGAGAAAAAAGCTCTTGAAAAAATAAGAAAACGGATAATAGAAGAGGAGTTGTATTTTTAATCAAATTTCAATGCGTTCTTTTAATGATTAAGAACGCCTTTTGTGTAGCGCGGATAACTATGTATTCGAAGACAGTTAATAATACGTTTCGCGGATTGAAATATATCAACATAACGTTACGAATACAAGTGAATACGAATATAGGGATAAAATGCAAAAGAACAAGGAGTTACCTTGTCCTTTTGACGAGTGAGATTAACCTATAAGCCGAGTTCTGTATTTGGCGGTCATCTGTCTAGACCTATCGTTGCCGATAGGTTCAAGCGATTGTCTAGCGGGCAGGCTACCCATAGCTATTGTCTCTTGCACCGAGTGGGGTTTACAGGGCTACGCTTGTTACCAAGCGCACGGTAGTCTCTTACACTGCCTTTCCATCCTTACGTATCGCTACGCGGTCTATTTCTGTTGCACTTTCCTTGAAGTCGCCTTCACCGGTAGTTAGCCGGCACTCTGCCTTGCGGTGCTCGGACTTTCCTCATCTTTACGATGCGACCGTCTGGTTAACTCGTATATATTATAGCACGTTTTTACCGTTAGGACAAGTATTATTTGAAAATAAGCGTTTTATAAAATATTCGATAGCCGCTATCTCGCGTAATAGTACTGCAGGTATATCGCTTATTCTTCGGGCAATACTTTTTCAAAAGAGGTGCGGCAAAATGATATATACATTACTTATCGTATTTATAATATTACTTGTTATCTCGTCCATACTCGCCGTAGTGACGAGAAAAAGGGAACACGTAGAGATCACGGCGGATATCGACGGAGAAGCTCTTTTAGGCAACGTCAAAAAACTTGCGCTTTCGCTTCGAAACGTCGATAAGGTAGGCGGAGGAGTCAACGTTAAGAGTATAGAGCGATCCTTGAGACGCTCGTACGTTGCGACAAAACGCAAAATGGCGTCGGGAGACAGGGTCTACGAGAGCGAAAAGTGGATCAACGAGAATTATCACTACATTATGCGTATGCTCAAAAAGTTCGACTTTAACTCTTTTCAGCTGCTTCCGCATAAGGGAAAGAGCGTACGGGTCGTAACGCTCGCCGAGTTCATAGTCAACGGTTCTGATATAGAACTAAGCTATGACAGAGTAAAGGAGATCGTCGACGAGTTCAATAAATATACGCCGCTTTCTTACTCCGAGATACAGGCTCTTTTCGGAGCGGTTTTTTATGCCGTTATGGAGAAGATAAGGGAAGTAGCGAAGAGAAATATAAGATACGCAAAGATGATGAAACTTGCCCGTTGCAGTATCACGCCGAGCGAACGCCTTGCGCATTACGATAGCTATATGTACTATTATTTTAAGTATCACAGTATTGATAAGAACAGCGTAGTATTCAATAAGATAGAAAGAAATATCGAGGACATAGAGCTTGTCTTCGAACGTCACCTCATAGACGACGCGAAGGCGGTTGGAAAAGCCGTGACGCTCATAAAAGAGCTAGCCGGAGTGTTTTCCGTAGAAAATACGCTTTCGCTCTCATATTCGAACGGCATTATGGAGAAGGACGCAATTTACAAGAATATGGATAACGTGTCCAAAGGAAGTTATCTTGAGAGCGTATGCAAAATAGCTTCGTCGAAAAGCATATCGGAAAGGAGCGTTATAGAAAAGGCGTTCGAACTCGAGAATATGACGGGAAAACATTTCGGATTTTATCTTTTTGATAACGTTAGAACGCTCAAAAGACATATTTCAGGAAAAGAGATAGGGAAAATATACGATTCGGGAAAAGTAAGAGTAAGAATGTACGTTACGGCGATTGCAGTTATTTCCATCGCTGTTATTGCCGCAGTAGCTCTCTTCATTTATCATCCCGTATGGTCGGCGTTATTTGCGGTATTTTCTATTGCGGCGGTATTCAAAACGGTGGAATCTCTCGTCAATAAGCTATCCGTATACGTTGTAAAGCGCAGAGCGATACCGAGAATGGACGTCAAAGAAGCGGGCGAAGGAAATAGGACGTTAGTCGCCGTATCAACGTACGTTGCAAGCGAAAGCGACGCCGATAGCATTAAGCGAAAATTGAACGGTCTTTCAGCCGTTAATAACGACGAAAATATTATTATCTCGGCGCTTGTCGACTTTGCCGAAAGCGATAGAGAGTGGAGCGACAACGACGAAGTTCTCTATAAGAAACTTACCGACGGACTTAGCGAGAGAGTGAATATTTTCCTGAGAAAGAGGGTCAAAGTCGGCGGTAAATACTCTGCCGAAGAGAGGAAAAGGGGCGCGATAATGACGCTTACGGAATATCTTGCGTCAGGCGAAGGCTCGCGTTTTCAGAAGATAAGGAACGCTTGCGAAAATATTAAATACGTCATACTTCTTGATACGGACAGCGAAGTCACGCCCGATACTTTTCTCAACGCTATCGGCGCTATAACGCATCCGCTTAATATGCGTTACGACCTTATGGCGTTCAGCGCGAAGTACAATATGTATTCGCTATCCACTCCGTTTGCAAAAAAATACTATTATCTTTCGGGAAAAGAGGAGTATTCGACGTATTCGGATCTGTTCTACAATATGTCGGGCGTCGGAATATATACGGGAAAGGGAATATACCGAGTACGCGAATATCATGCGAAACTAAACGGCAAGATACGCAATAACGCGGTACTGAGTCACGATCTTCTCGAGGGCGCGATACTCGATACTGGAACGCTTGGAAGCGCAGTATACGAGGATGCTCCAAGCAGTCTCAGCTCCGAAAACAAGAGAACGATGCGTTGGATGCAGGGAGATATTCAGCTCATCCCGTTCATAGGGAATAAGCACAAGGACGCGTCTGAGCGAAAAATCAAGTCGCCGAAACCGTTGATATACAGATATTTGATGTTTTCGAACGTTGTGAACGCGTTCAAAGACGTATCTCTATTCGCATTACTCTTATTTGCGTGTTTTAGCGGCAGGCTTGCGGTCGCGGTAGGCTTTTTGATAGCGTTTGCTCTCGAGCCTGTATACGAGATCCTTACCAAACTCGCAGGTTTCAGTTCTAACCGCCGTTACAGGTATATCATTATAGATATAGCAGGTATAGCGGCGAGCGCCGTTCAGGACTTTTTCGTTTTGCCGTTCAGAGCTATCAATGCGTTGATCTGCATAGTTCGTACGTTCTTCGGAATGATAACGAGAAAGAATATGATGAAATGGAAGACGTTCTCTTCAGGACAGAAGGGCGGAAGTTTTTACGCGTACGTCAAGGAATGTTCGTTTAGTTTTGTCGTATTGTTGATAATATCGGCTGTAGGAATTGTATTTTTTAACATACCTATACTGATATACTCTATAATGTCGTACGCCGTGATACTCGCCAATTTTGCGTTCGGCGAAAAGGTCGAAGCCGTAGGAAACAAAAAGCATAGGGAATATTTTACCGAAATTGCAAAGAGGACGTACGGGTATTTCCAAAAAGTAAATTCCGATGCGGGACTTATACCCGATAATTACCAGATAAGACCTTACGTCGGTAACTCAAAGTATACTTCGCCTACCAATATAGCTTTTTCATTGCTTGCGGAGATAGCGGGATATAAACTGGGTCTTTGCGACGTCGAAACCGCTAAGTCGCGAATGGACGCTATGATAGGCAAGATAGACTCGCTCGAAAAGTATAGGGGAAATCTCTATAATTGGTATGAAGTAGGAAGCGGCGCAAAGGCGCCTCCGCATTTCGTATCGGCGGTCGATAACGGTAATCTGCTTGTCGCTCTTGCCGTTGTCTGCGAATTTTATTCGGAACAGGGATTCGATTGCGATATCGCGCGTTCGCTAATTACGGGTATGGAGTTTGATCTTTACTATCTCAAAGAGCGCGGCGTATTCGCTATAGGTTACGACGTCGATAGCGGCAGGCTTTCGGGAAATTACGATATATTGGCGTCGGAGGCGAGACTCTTTAATTACGTCGCGTCGTTAAGGACTGGCAGAATCGACGTTTGGAACAATCTTGCGAGAGAGTGTACTTCGCTCTTTGGGAATACGCTTTTGTCGTGGTCAGGCACGGCGTTCGAGTATCTGATGCCGTCGCTTTTTATGGAAGAGCCTAAGATGTCGCTGCTCGGAACAAGCGTGAGAAATGCGTTCAAAACGCAAAAACACAACAGCATAGACGGTATATTCGGTATAAGCGAAAGCGGATATTACGAGTTCGACGACAAGTTGAATTATCAATATCACGCATTCGGTCTCAGTTCGCTTTCCGAGAGGAACGAGGACGATTCGAGGGTAGTGTCGTCTTACGCTTCGATCATGGGCGTGAAAGAGGATGTAGAAGCCGTATATCGCAATCTTAAGAAACTAGAGAGCTGCGGTATGCTCGGCGAATACGGATTCTTCGAGGCTCTGGATATGCGCGACGGAAAGAAAAGAGTGGAGTCTTATATGTCGCATCATCAGGGAATGAGTCTCATTGCATTGATAAATTATCTTTACGACGACTATTTTAAGAAGTTGTTCATGAAATATCCGCTCGTGAACGGAGGACGTATTTTGCTTACGGAAAGACAGATCGAAGGAAAGTTCCCCAAAAGGTCGAAAACGCAGATTCTTGCATCTTCAAAGCGTGAATTCGAGTATAAAGAAGTGATAGCGAAGAAGAGTAACGAAGTCAAGGTGAATCTTCTATATAACGGCAAAATATCCTGTCTATGCGACGATATCGGAAATTCTTTCGAGTACGCCGACGGACGTTACCTCGGCAAATTCCGTTTTGATAAAAAGTACGTTTACGGCGGACAGTTTTACGTCGAGAAAGACGGAGAGTTGACGTCGCCGATGTATACGGCTAGAAAGAGCGGCGATATTGCCGATTTCGAGACGGAGTTCACCGAAAGTTCGAGCGAGTATAGGAACGTAAAGAGCGGCGCTAGGCTCAAGGTAGAACTTCCTCACGGCTTGAAGGCCGTCAAAAAAACGCTGACTTTAAGAAACGACTCCGATAGCGTAGCCATATATAACGTCGCGTATATAGAGGAACTTATGCTCAACGGGATAGAGGCGGACGCGTCGCATCCTGCGTTTAACAATATGTTCGTGTTTACCGAAGAGATAAGGAATATGAACACGCTTATCGCGAAACGTAAGAGTATGGAAAAGTACGGAGATTATTATTCGGCGATGTACGTCGAAGGACTGGAGCGATTGAAGTTCGAGAGCAATAGGTACAACGCTATAGGAAGATACAGAAGAGTGGAAGATATGAACGGCGTAGAATTCAAAAACGTAAGGACGTCTTTCGGAGATGTTCTGTCGCCGTGCTTTGCGCTGAGCGGAAGCGTTACGCTCGAAGCGAAAGAAGAGAAGGAGATCGTTATATATCTTATCATGAGCGACAGAAGAGAGGAGTTGATAGAGACTATCGATTTGTTATCCGATTCGGGTAACAGCGTAGGCGAGAGTTTGAGATCTCTTAACAAGGCTTTCGATTATATAGAAGACGCCGACGATTATCGCTTTGCTATGAGACTTGCCGCGCGCTTGGCGTACGGTTCGTACAGCGCGTCAAGCGCTACCGCTATCATAAGGGCTAAAAACGAAGGTATCATTCCGAAAGTCGGAGAACTCGTAAAGATAGTATCTTACGCAGGCAAAGACACGTCTCGCGATATACCGAAACTTGTCAAGATAAAAGAGTATCTCAAGCTATTCGACGTACGTTTCGATATCAATTACTATAGCAAGGATACGGCAAGCGAAGAAGTATCGGAAAGACTCGATAGAAGCGCGATGGTGATCAAAGAGCTTGACATCAAAGAATCGGATAACGAAAACTTCGGGATGGAACTAACGGAGGGCGAGAGAATATCTTGCAAAAAGCCGACACTCAAATTCCAAACTAAATACGGCGGATTTAACGAAAACGACGCCTATACCGTTACGGGAGAAACGCTCGAGCCTTACTCTAACGTCGCGGCTATGCAGGAAGGAGGATTCGTAGCTACGGAAAACGGAGTCGCGCATTCGTTCGGCGTAAATTCGAGAGAGAATAAAATAGCGGCTTGGAAAAACGACGCGTTATCGGACAGCCCGTCGGAAATGCTTTATTATGTGGAAGATCTCACCGCGACAAGAGTGAATCTCGGTTATTCAAAAGGATATACGGTTCACGAGCTCGGGTACACGAAGTACGTCAATCACGTAAAGAATACCGATATAGAAGTAATAAGAACAATAGTATGTAACGGCAGCGTACAGCTATACGACATATCGCTCATCAACAGAGGATATGACAAGAGCGCGGATATTTACTTCGAACTCGAAAGCGCGCTCGGCGTATTCGACGATAATAACGTTATATATGCCGGAGAAGACGACGGCGTGTACGTTTGGCTGAATCTGAGAACGTTACAGAAGATGTATCTCAAAGTTTTGGGCAGCGATGACGTCCGCCGCGAATCCGTTCGCAGCAGATATACAAAATATACTAAAGTCGTAAGCTCTGAATCGGATACCGGCAACGAAGACGTATCGCTAAAGATAGGTATACAGCTTATAAGAAATAAGGAGACGAGGGTCAAAATACTGTTTTCCGAAACAAGAGAGGGTTTGGACGCGGTGAATTCGCTCAATGCCGAAATAGAGAGGATCAATACAGCGAAGTATTTTTCGCTGGTCAATAAGTTCGAGATCGAGACGTCCGATAAATCTTTGGATATTCTTTTCAATAAGTATCTGATGTACCAGATAGTGTCGAGCAGGATATACGGAAGAGTCGGATATTATCAGGCGGGAGGCGCGATAGGGTTCAGAGATCAACTGCAGGATTCGCTAGCTATGTTATACAGCGACAGCAGTTTCGTCAAAAATCATATCATAGAATGCGCCGCGCATCAGTATGAAGAGGGAGACGTAATGCACTGGTGGCATCCGCCGCATCTGGGCGTAAGGACGTCGATTAAAGACGATAGATTATTCTTGCCTTACGTCGTCGACGAGTATATACGCGTGACGGGCGATAAGTCTATAATCAACGAGGTCGCGGAGTATCTATATAGCGATAGGCTTGCCCCGGGCGAAGAATCGAGACTTGAGGACGCAAGCGGAAGAGGAAAGAGAGGAAGTATTCTCGACCATATGATAAAGGCTGTCGACATAAGTCTCGAATTCGGCGTACACAAACTGTCGCTTATCGGAAGCGGAGACTGGAACGACGCTCTCAATAAGATTGGCAATAAGGGAATAGGCGAAAGCGTATGGCTGTCTATGTTCCTCTACGACGTTTTGGGACGTATGGAAAAGTACGTGTCTGCAGAGAAAAAGGACGAATACCGCGCCGTTAAAGTAGCTCTTAAAGATGCGGTCGAGCTGACGTATAAGGATTCGAGATACGCAAGAGCTTATACCGACGACGGAGAATGGCTCGGCACGGAACAGAGCGCCGTCATGAAGATCGATTTACTTTCGCAGGCGTTTGCTGTGATAAGCGGTATGGGCAACCAACTGGCGAATAAAAAAGCGCTCGATGCGTGTAACGTTCTTATAGACAGAGAAAACAGACTGATAAAACTGCTTTCTCCTGCGTTCGATAAGGATAACTATTCGGGGTATATTTCAAGCTATCCGCGAGGTATTCGGGAAAACGGCGGGCAGTATACTCACGCCGCTATATGGTATATCATCGCAAAGCATCTTTCCGGCGACGCGGAAGGAGCGTACGAACTTTTCGATATGATAAATCCCGTGTCCAAGTCGCTTGATAACGATATGACGGATAAATATACGGTAGAGCCTTACGTTATGCCTGCCGACGTATACAGTCACGACGATCATAACGGAAAGGGCGGTTGGACGTGGTATACGGGAAGCGCGGCGTGGGCATATAAATATATTCTCAATCATCTTTTGGGGATCGACGTCGAAGGGGAGTATTTGGTTCTTGCTCCTAAGTCGGTAAGAAAGATGGGCAATTATACCGTTAGATACGATTTTAAGAATACAAAGCATATTATAAGGTTCATTTCGAGCGCTATAAAAGACCTCGCTATCGACGGTAAAAAGGTGGAGTTTACCGATAGAATAAAACTTTTCAGCGACGGAAAAGAACATCGGATAGATTTTTACTATTGACTCCGATTACCTTGACATTTTATACGTTATTATCTAAAATTATAAATAGTAAAAATGCGAGGTGCGTTCAATGGAAGATTTATTCTCTATGGCTATGAATAACAAATCTAAGCCTCTTGCCGAGAGAATGAGACCGACGGGACTTGACGATTTTGTAGGACAGTCGCATATCGTAGGCAACGGATGCCTTTTGCGGAGAGCGATATCCGCGGATAAACTCGGAAGCTGTATATTTTACGGTCCGCCGGGAACGGGTAAGACGACGCTTGCGAATATAATCGCGAATACCACGAAGAGTAAGTTCGTACAGTTGAACGCGGTTTCTTCGGGCGTTGCCGATGCGAAAAAGGTGATCGAGGATGCGAAGAACAATCTTGAAATGTACGGCAAGAAGACCATATTGATGCTCGACGAGTGTCATAGGTGGAACAAGGCTCAGTCCGACTGCGTTCTTGCGGCGATAGAGCAGGGTTATATCGTATTCATAGGTTCTACGACGGAAAATCCTTACGTGAGCATGACGAAGGCTATAGTGTCGCGGTGCAGGATATTTGAGTTTCGCAAGCTGAGCGACGAAGATATTGCGGAGTTCTTATCTAAGGCGTTAAAGGACAAGGACGACGGACTCGGTATATTCGACGTCGATATGGACAAAGAAGCGTTATCTCATATCGTATGGGCGGCGGACGGCGATTTGCGTACGGCGCTCAACGCTCTCGAACTTGCCGTCTTGACGACGCCGCAAAATAAGGACGGTAAAATATATATCGACGTTAATATCGCGGAGCAGTCGATACAGAAGAAAGCTCTTTCCGTTGACGAAAGCGAATATTACGATATGCTCAGCGCATTCTGTAAGAGTCTAAGAGGAAGCGACAGCGATGCCGCTCTTTATTGGGCTGAAAGGCTGATATCCGCGGGATGCGATCCGCTCCTTATTGCAAGAAGGCTCGTCGTTCACTCTTCGGAAGACGTAGGAATGGCAGACCCTCGGGCGCTTGTGATCGCGACGTCGGCTATCGTGGCGTACGAGCATCTAGGACTTCCGGAAGGAAAGATACCTCTTTATAACGCTATAATTTACGTTGCCGAGGCGTCGAAATCGAATTCTGTCGTAACGGCGTTATCGAGAGCCGAAGAACTCGTCAGAATACACAAGGACGATAACGTTCCTATGTATTTGAGAGACAGAAATTATAAGAGCGAAAAAATCGTCGGGTATAAGTACCCTCACGATTTCGGAGGATACGTGGAACAGCAGTATTTGCCTGATTCGCTGAAAGACGCAAAGATCTACGAACAGTCCTCAAACGGTTACGAGGCGAAGTTGATAAGGGCAAAAATCATAAAAAAGAATAAGGGATGAAATATAAAAGCACACGGCATTTTTTGCCGGCGTGCTTTTATATTTTTGTTGAAAAGACGAAAATAATATTGACAAACGCGCGTCGCAGTGATAACATTTAGATAAACATAAAAATATGGGAGGCAATATGTTAAAGATAAGCAATCTGTCAAAAAAGTATAATAAATCGGATAAATATGCCGTTGAGAATCTTTCGTTTGAAGTCAAAGACGGCGAAATACTGGGATTCTTGGGGCCTAACGGCGCAGGAAAATCGACGACGATAAAATGTATCATGGGTATTCTTCCGTTTAGCGAGGGAAGCGTTGAAGTGAACGGCGTTAATCTCAAGGACAGTCCCATAGAAGCCAAGAAATTTATGGGATACGTTCCCGACAATCACGCCGTATACGATAAACTCACGGGCAACGAGTACGTTGATTTTATGGCGAATATATACGGCGTTCCCACAGATATAAGAGAGGAGAGAAAAAGGAAGTACGCTGATATATTCGATCTTGCAAACGCTATGAATAACCCCATCAAATCGTATTCTCACGGTATGAAACAAAAAATATGCGTTATAGGAGCGTTGATACACGAGCCGAAACTTTGGGTACTCGACGAGCCTCTTACCGGTCTCGACCCTAAATCGGCGTATTTGCTCAAGGAATTGATGAAAGAGCACTGCAAAAAGGGTAATTCCGTATTCTTCTCTTCGCACGTTCTCGAGGTAGTCGAAAAAGTTTGCGACCGAGTTGCGATAATAGATAACGGAAAATTACTCGCAATAGCGTCGATAGACGAACTTAAAGAAAATCGAAAAGAACTTTCGCTTGAAGACTTCTTCCTTAATATTACGGGCTCGAGCAGTGAGATTGACGAAGTTCTCAAGGAAAACGGCGATATGTTTGAAAAGAAAGAGGTATGATGAAATGAAGAATACTTTTTCTGTTCTTTTGGCAACGCTGATGAAACAAAATTATAAAGGTTTGATATCTGCGTTCAAGGAAAACAAAAAGAAACAAATAACGTATATCCTGCTTTCGTTATTGATAGCGGTGCCGTTGCTCGTTATTTTGGTGCTTGTAGGATATTCCGTAGCGGGCGTCACGGCGGAAATGGGAATATTCGATGCGTTTTTGTCTATGCTGATGACGGCAAGTCAACTTATCGTGATATTCTTTGGAACGTTCGCGTTTATGTCCGTTATGTTCTTTTCAAAGGATAACGAATTTTTGCTGTCTCTGCCGGTTTCGGAAAGTCAGATCTATTGGGCGAAAATGATAATCGTATATTTGGGAGAGGTAGCGCTGACGACGTTTGTTTTGCTTCCCGTAACGATTGCGGCGGGAATAGGAGCTATCGCCGGCGGCGTAACGATAGGATTCGAATACTGGATACTGATGATCGTATCAATCGTTTTTACTCCGCTTATTCCGCTGCTTTTGATCACCGTTATATCTTTTCCGCTTATTTATATAATATCGTTTGCAAAAAAGAACGGTACGCTTACTTCGATTTTCGGCATTATACTCTTTGCCGGCATTATGGCGGGATATATGATCCTTGTCATGAATATGTCGGGTGGGGACGTTCCGACGTTGCCGGAGGAGTCCATAAAGTCATTTGAAGTCATGGGCAAGATAGTGTACCCAAATTATGTTCTTGCAAAAGCTATGGTAGGTAGCGGAAATTTCTTTGCGAATTTCGGAATATATATTGCCATACTTGCAGGATTGTTCGCTTTATCCTATGCCGTATCGAGATTTTTGTACCATAGGAGCCTAACGTCGATGGGAGAGACGAGTACTTCCGCTAAAAAGAAGGAATATAAAGTGGAAAAACAAAAGGGCGTATTCAAAGCTCTTTTGTCAAGGGAATTCAAGACAACGGTAAAAGACGCTTCACTGAGTTTTTATACGTTCATGGGCATCGTTATGGCTCCGTTGATGGTCGGAATATTGGTAGTTATGATGTCGAGAAATCTATCGTTTGCAGAAGAAATTCCGCCCCATATGATAAAGTTCATTACGCTCGGTCTCGCGCTGTATATGTCTCTTATTCTCGGCTGTTCCAGCTACGCTCCGATAATCGCGATATCGAGAGAAAGAGAAAAACTCGGTATGCTCAAAATGCTTCCCGTAAGTTCGGCTACGATAATTAAAGTTAAATTGCTATTTTCCGATATCGTTTCTCTAATAGGGTCTGTACTGTGCGGTATAGTTCTTATCGCCGTCTCTAACGTCGGAGTGTTGAACGTTATCGCTTATACTGTAGCGACGGCTCTTTTCGGTATGATAATGAACGGTTGGTATATAAGACGAGACATAAAGAAGCCTATACTTAATTGGGTGAGCGTCAAAGATATTACGAAGAAGAATTTCGGTATGATGATCCCGATGTTTACCGCTATCGGCGTGGGATTAGTACTTATGCTGGCTCCGATATTCATTGGCGCGCTATATGAAGATATCGGCGCATGGGCTTACGTTATTTATTGGGCGATCGTGTACGTTGTAGTTGCGATAGGTATGCTGATATGCAGAATGAACTTAGTTGAGAGATCCGTAAAGATTTTCGACGAGATAGAGTGCAGTTAAAATCTTACTCGTTTAGTTGTAGAAAGAACGGTATCTTTGAAAGCCGTTTGAATTTGCAATCGTGAAATATCGGAGAAAAGAGATTAGATTATTCGTTTATAAAAATACGGGCAGTCGGTGTTATCGGCTGTCCGTATTGTGATTATCGAATATTTATTTGTCGATCGACGGATCGTTATCGATTGCGTTATCTGCAACTGCTTGTCGGTCGGGAGCTGTGTTTTCCGCTTTTGCTTTGACGCTTCTTTGCGGCGCTATCTTATTAAAGAAACCGAACAGACATCTGTAAAGTATGATAGTTATCACGGCGTTTACGCTCGACTTTATTAGATTGAACGGAATTATGAACGGCACGAGGTAGTCGTAGATGGCTTCTTTTGGCATGCCGTAGAACATATTCAAAAATATCGGCGTGATCAGTATATTGAACGGAACCATGACGATATTCCAAGTAAGTATTCCTCCTGCGAGCGCGACTATAGCGCCTTTTATCGAATAAAAACGCTTATGTATGAGACCTGCGACAAGAACGAAAGAGCCCGTAGCTACAAAGTGCATCAGTATGCCCATGATTCCCGATATAGCGGAAATAGTGATGCCTTGGACGAAACATACGACTAAAGTGATAATTAGCGCCGTTAGCGGTCCGTAGACGAGGGCTGCGATGAATATCGGAATATCGGCAAAATCAAACTCAAGAAAAGGAACTTGAGGAAAGATTTTGAACGTCGGCACCGCAAAGATGATAACAAGCGACAATGCCGAGAGAATTCCGATAGATGCAATACGGTAAGTGTTTGCTTTTTTCATAAAAAACCTCCATATTGAATCTATGGAGCGTAACGAAAAGGCGTATACCTAAGATACGGTATACGGCGACTCTTTTCTCATCCAGACTATACTGTCGGTACAGGAATCGCACCTGTTCGGCGCCGATAAGGCGTTCATGGACTTTACCATCGGTCGAGAATTTCACTCTGCCCCAAAGAATCGTTAAATTAATTTAGTTAAGTTACTATTAGTATATTCCATAGAATATCGAAATGCAACCGAATTGAAGTAAAATGCGAAATAAACTTCAAATAAATTGCAAAAACGCTGTAAAAATGTTAATATTTGTTCATGGAATATTTTAGTTACAGTGTAGAAGATACGCAAAGACTTGCAATGGAACTTGCAAAAGATATCAAAGGCGGGGAAATAATACTCTTAGAGGGCGATTTGGGCGCGGGAAAAACGACTTTTACTAAAGCGTTCGCAAAAGCTCTCGGAGTTACGGCTAACGTTACGAGTCCTACTTTCACGTTTATGAAGGAGTACTTCGGGAAATTCCCGATATATCATTTTGATATGTATAGGGTGTCGGATGAGGACGAACTATACGAACTCGGGCTTAACGAATATCTTGAGAGCAAAGACGGCGTTTGCGTTATCGAATGGAATAAGTTTAGGAATATATCTAAACCTATAATTTCGTTAAAGATAGAAAGAATCAATGAAAATGCAAGAAAAATAACGGTGAGCGGCAGAATATGAATATATTAATTGTAGATACATCATATAATAAATTGGTGGTTGCGTTAAAGAGCCATGACAGAGTTGCTTTTCGCATAATAGACTGCGGCATGAAAAAGAATAATTCGTTGGTGTTGCCGACTATCGACGACGTTTTTGACGAACTTAACGTCGGTATAGCCGACGTCGACTGCTTCGCATGCGTTGTAGGTCCTGGCTCTTTTACGGGCGTAAGAATAGGCGTAGCGACGATGAACGCGTTCAATGACGTTTTCAAAAAGAAGCTCGTAAGTATTAACGCGCTCGAGATTTTGGCATATAATATAAAAGGCGGAAGTATCATGACGAGTATCGACGCAAGGCACGGAAATCTATACAGCGCCGTATTTGATGAAGACTATACGCATATAAGATCGTTATTGTGCAATACCGTCGCCGATTTTGACGCTTTTGACGGAAAGAAAGTCATGCAGGACAGCGAAAAGTACGATATCGACGCCTTTATAGGTGTTGCCGAGCATAAAGTGAACTTCGGACAATTTGTTGAGACGTTAAAGCCTCTCTATATGAAGGATTCGCAGGCAGAGCGGGAATATCGGGAGAAACACAATGCCTGATATGCGTATTTTGCCGATGAAAGAGGAAGATCTCGACGAGGTGGAGTCGATAGAAGGGGAAGCGTTTTGTCACGGTTGGAGCAAGGCGATGTATGCGGCTGAACTTAATAAAAACAATTCTTTTCATTACGTTCTTGTCGATTCAGAAGAAAAAGTTGTAGGTTATTACGGCTTTATAAAGATTTTTGAAGACGCTGAGGTTACGAACGTCGCAGTAAAGCGTGAATTTCGAGGAAAAGGACTGGGTAATTTCCTTATCGAAGATATGGAAAAAAGAGCGTTATCGCTCGGTATCGACAATATATTTCTCGAAGTTCGGGTTAGTAACGCCGCGGCGATCGGACTCTATGAAAAACACCGTTTTTCGGTTATAAACATCAGAAAAAAATATTATGACGGCGTAGAGGACGCGCTTATAATGAAGCGGGTACTCAAGGAGGAATGACATCAACTATATTGAGTACGGCGACCGCAATAATAAGACGCTGGTATTTTTGCACGGTTGGGGCGGCAGCGTCAGAAGTTTTGAGGGAACGGCAAAAGTTTTATCCGAAAAATTTCATTGTTTGCTTGTAGATTTCGCAGGATTCGGAGATACGCCCGAACCGAAGAACGCATATACATTATGCGATTATACTAATGATTTGGATACGCTTCTCGACAGTTTGAATATCGGGGAGTGTATTTTTATCGCTCACTCGTTTGGAGGGCGGGTCGCCATAGATCATATTTCATCGAAACGAAAGACGAAAGTTATCGGAGCCGTATTTGCCGACGTCGCAGGACTCAAGCCGAGACGCAAGATCGCATACTATATTAAAGTAGGAGTTTATAAGATAAAAAAACGACTCGGAATAGACGTGTCGAATAGCGGTTCTTCCGATTATAGGGTCCTATCGCCTGTTATGCGCGGCACGTTCGTAAATATCGTTAATGAATATTTAGATAAAAAACTGTATAATATACATATTCCCGTTTTATTGATATGGGGAGATAAAGATGAAGACACTCCTATGTATATGGCGAGGAAAATGAAAAAAGAAATAGAAGATTCCGCGCTTATAGTGTTTAAGGGAAGGGGACATTTTGCATATCTTGAAGAGAGTAAAAGGTTTACTCTTATCGTGAAGAGTTTTGTCGAGGGGATAAAATGATATACATATATTCTTTAATAGTATTTGTAAGCGCTACGCTTATTTTATTTAGGAGCGTCGGGTATATACAACTCGACGGATATTCTATATCGAGACGTTCTAAAGTGTTTAGGGAGTGGGGCGTATTCGGGTTCGTATTCTTTGTCAATGCGCTATTATTAGGCGTTAACGCGCTAATAGATCACTTTGTAAACGCTGATATATCGAAGCTGTTTTTAGTGTTGGTATCGGTATTTTCCGTAGTCTTTTTGATACTTTCTCTTAATAGAAAGTGGAAAACGCATCCGAGATTTACAAAACGGTTCGTTCGTCTATATTTGACGGCCACACTCTTTTTGTTTCTGACAACTGGGATATTATTATTAATATCGACTCAATTTATAATTATTTATCATAAATTAGCGTTTTTTTCATTACTATACGTGCTCTCGCCGATTCTATTGATGTTATCGCTCTATGCTACGCTGCCGATCGAGAAGGCGATATCTAACAAGTATATCAAAAGAGCAAAACAAAGATTAGCCTCGATGCCGCAAGTAAAAGTCATAGGGATAACCGGCAGTTACGCAAAGACTACCGTTAAGAACATACTATATACGATACTGTCCGTAAAGTATAACGTTTATATGACGCCGAAGAGTTTTAACACTCCGTTGGGATTATCGATGAGCATAGATAGACTTACGGGGGAAGAAGATTATTTCATAGCGGAAATGGGCGCAAGACACGTCGGAGATATAAAAGAACTCGTAGATATCGTAAGACCTTCTTACGGGATAATAACAGGAGTGGCAAAGCAACATATCGAAACTTTCCATAGCTTTGAGAACGTGGAGCGTACAAAATACGAACTTATAAAAGGATTGCCCGAAGAAGGCTTTGCGGTATTCAACGGATTTGATGAGACTGCAAAAAAAATGTATAATTATACGAATAATACCGTAGCCTATCTCACAGACAGCGAATATGCGAATATATCGGATATAGAGATGTCGGATAGCGGCGCGAAATTTACTCTCGAACTTTTCGGTGAAAGCGTCAGGTGCTCTTCGAAACTTATAGGCAAACATAACCTTATCAATATTCTTCTCGCATCGCTTACGGCATATAAGCTCGGAGTCGGCATAAACGATATAAAATTCGGCATCGAGATGTTGGAGAGCGTTCCGCACAGACTGGAAGTCGTAAGATCGGCTAACGGAATAACTATACTTGACGATTCGTTCAATTCTAACGTAAAGGGATTTGAAGTCGCGCTGGAGACTATGACGCTATTTGGCGGAAAGAAAGTCGTTATGACTCCCGGAATAGTAGAAGGAGGAAAAGACGAGAAGAATATCAATATAGAAGTCGGGAAACTTATAGCAAAGTACGCCGATAACGTTATTTTCATAGGAAGTAGAGCGAAATATATTGAAATCGGACTGAAAGACGCCGATTTTTGTATGGAAAACGTCGTTAAGGTCCATACGTTAGACGCCGCGAAGACTTATTTCCCGAAGTTGCTTGCAGTAGGAGACGTTCTTCTTATCGAGAACGATTTGCCGGATAATTATTGATTTTACTATAAGAACGTTGATTATCGGCATATTCGGAAATAGCTCAAATAATTTTCGTTCGGCGGGTTATTGAAGCGAGATTTTCACATTGTCGCATATTTTGTCGAATCAGGGAATATTTATAGTATCGTAAAGAGGTGGATATGAAAAGAATAGTTTTGCTTTTCGGCGGGGATTCTTGCGAAAGAGATATTTCTATAATCTCTGGAGTTCAGGCATATGAGAATATAGATAAGGAAAAATACGAAGTAATACCCGTATATTTTTATTCTTCGGAATTTTACCGAGTTTTCGATATGAACGTCGACGGTTTTATCTCGTTCGACGCGAGTAAGGCTGACAAGATAGAATTTACAAAGGGCGGTATCAGAACGAGAGGCATTTTCGGACGTAAGATTGAAAAGGTCGACGCTGTTTTCATTTGCGCGCACGGCGGAAACGGAGAAAACGGATCTCTTCAAGGATTTTTCGATATTTTGGGTATACCGTATACTTCGTCGGAAGTTCTTGCAAGCGGTGTTGGTATGGATAAAATCGCGACGAAATACGTCGTTTCGTCGCTCGGTATAAATACTGTGGAATACGTTGCGATAACGAGCGGAAACGAGATAGATTACGACAAAATAGAAGAAAAACTCGGATATCCGATGATAGTGAAGCCTTCGAGACTAGGCTCATCGATAGGTATAGAGAGAGTATCGTCGAGGGAAGCTCTAGTTCACGCTATAGAGCTTGCGTTTTATTATGACAACCGAGTTTTGATAGAAAAGGCTTTAGTCGGATTCGACGAATATAACTGCGCCGCGGTGAAAACCGATGCGGGCGTTTTGATAGGAGAGATAGAAAAGCCGTCCGTAAAGGATAATATGCTTGGTTTTGCCGATAAATATCTCGTAAGCGGGAAGATGAACGGCGGCTATAGAGAGTTGCCCGCGAATATATCGGAAGAGTTAAAGAAAGAGATAGAGACCGCAACGCTTCGAGTGTACGGCGCGTTGGGAATGAAAGGCGCGGTACGTATAGATTATCTGTATTCGGAAGGTACGCTTTATCTTAACGAAGTGAATACTATTCCCGGCTCGTTGGCTTTTTATCTGTTTGAAAACAAAGGAATAACGTATAGAAAACTAATAGATATAATGATAGATAACGCGCTAAAGGAGAAGGAGCGGGATAAGAAACTAATAAAATATTACAATTCTTCGGTGCTTAATTGCGTTAAAACTTCCGCTAACAAGTTGATTAAATAACGATATTAGTGTAGAATATAAGAAAAATCATGTAAGGTGAAGATATGCTGAAGATTAAAATGACGACGCCGATCGTCGAAATGGACGGCGACGAAATGACCCGTATCATATGGCAGGGCATTAAGGATATATTGATAGCTCCGTTCGTGGAGCTCAAGAGCGAGTATTACGATCTCGGACTTAAGAACAGAGATATGACGGACGATCAGGTCACTGTCGATAGCGCTAACGCGATAAAGAAATACGGCGTCGGCGTAAAGTGCGCGACGATAACTCCGAACGCTCAGAGAATGACGGAATACGATCTCAAGAAGATGTGGAAGAGTCCGAACGGAACGATAAGGGCGATACTTGACGGCACTGTATTCCGCGCGCCGATAATGGTCGACGGTATTACTCCGTACGTTCCCACGTGGACGAGCCCGATAACCATAGCCCGTCACGCTTACGGCGATATATATAAGGACGTCGAAGGATACGTCAAGAAGGGCGGAAAGTGTACTATGGTGATCGAGGACGAGGACGGCAAGCGTGAAATCGAGGTTTTCGATTATTCAAAGACTGGCGGAGTAGCTCTTTCAATGCACAATACGGACGCTTCGATTTCGAGTTTTGCAAGAAGCTGTTTTAACTACGCGCTCAGCGTAAAGCAGGATCTTTGGTTTGCAACGAAAGATACGATATCCAAAACTTACGACCATAGATTCAAGGACATTTTTAACGAGATATATCAAAGCGAATATGAAAAGGCGTTCAAAGAGGCTGGAATAGAATATTTCTATACGCTCATAGACGACGCGGTAGCGAGAGTCGTGAGAAGTAGCGGCGGTATGATATGGGCATGCAAAAATTATGACGGAGACGTTATGAGCGATATGGTCGCAACGGCGTTCGGTTCTCTCGCGATGATGACCTCGGTGCTCGTCTCTCCCGACGGAAATTATGAATACGAAGCGGCTCACGGTACCGTAACTAGACATTATTACAGACATCTTAAAGGCGAAACGACGTCTACTAACCCGGTCGCCACTATTTACGCGTGGAGCGGAGCTTTAAGGAAGAGGGGAGAACTAGACGGCAATAAAGAACTTGCCGAGTTCGCCGATAAACTCGAAAGAGCAACTATAGCTACCATTGAGAGCGGATACATGACGAAGGATCTTGCTTCATTGTTCAAAAAGGACGGGGTAAAGGTCGTAGAACTTTCAACGGAAGAATTTTTGAAAAAGATACAGGGAAATATGGTTCACGCTCTTGACTAAGCGGTAACGTATGATATTATCCTTGACGATATGCTTTTTCGGGTTTAGATCTGAAAATATTGAGTTGTATTGTTATTAAAAAAATTATTGAAAATATGTTATAAAAACGGCGAGCGCGTATTTCACTAGCGACGCCGTTTTTTTATAGATCAATTATTATATTTTTCATTTAGCATGATGACGGTTTCTTTCAGGGTGTTTCGTACTGAGTCGGGTGATATGACCTCGATACCGTTGCCGAAAGAGAGAAGTTTCGAATACAGCGTTTTATCAGCTTTGACAGAGCCTGTCGCAATGTCTTTATTGCGGTTTTGAGAGAACGCTTCTATTCCAAGCCATTCTTCCACGTCGTAGCGGCTCTCTTCATTGACTTTGATGACTATATCGACGGTATCTGCGGACGTATCGTAAAACAGTTTCCAATCTTTAGAGACGTTGCGTTTTACGAACGTTCTCTCGTCGGTCATGATGTGCGTAATTCTCGTGAGTTTGAAAAGACGCTGTTCGTTACGTAAAAGACACCAAGCATATATATACCATTCGCCGTCTTTGACAACGAAAGAATAGGGCTCAATATCGCGTTCGGTAACGATGCCGCTTCTGTCGTGATATTTTATTTTTAGTATAAGTGTTTTATCTATCGCCTTGTCGAGAGCGCGGATCTTAGATTCTATTTTTTTGCTGTTAGCGTGATAGGAGTTTTCAACTACTATGTTTCTGTTAGCGAGCGAAAAACTATCGTTCTTTGACAGCTTTTCGAGAGAAGCTATCTTTTGCTTTATTCTATCGACGGTATCGAGTTTTCCTCCCGTGTTTTCAAGGTTGTCGAGCGCTGTGATGACGGTGTTAAATTCCTGCTTCGTCAACGTGTTGGCGTACAGTTTCGACTCTTCGCAAAGCATTATTCCGCCGTTCGTGCCTTTATCGGCTCTTATCGGTACATTGGATAGCGAAAGCGCGTCGACGTATCTGTATATAGTCCTTGTCGAAACCTCTAGCTTTTGCGCAAGAAACGCGGCGGTCAGTTTTTTATGAGTGAGAAGTTCCATATACATTTGAAAAAGTTTATCTACCATGTTTAGCTCCGTAAATTTATCTATTGAATTAATGATGTCAAATTAATAATATTGTAAGGAAATATGTGCGATATGTCAATAGCGTATATAAGTATTTTTTATATATTCCGACGATTTTTTCGCTCGAATATAATTGTAATTTGAGGGTTATTGTGCTAAACTCAAATAGAAAAGAGCGTAATACTCGTTTTCTGTAAATACAAGAATAAATTTTGGAGGAATATACATTATGGAATTTACCAATAAGTATCTTCAGAGCGTAGTCGATAAGGTAAAGGCTAACGACGCAAGTCAGCCCGAATTCATTCAGACCGTCGAAGAGGTTTTGAAGTCGCTCGAGCCGGTTATCGAAAAGCATCCCGAATTCGTCGACGCGAATATCGTAGAGAGAATCGTGGAGCCCGAAAGACAGATCATGTTCAGAGTACCTTGGATCGACGATAACGGCAACATAAGAGTAAACAGAGGTTATAGAGTACAGTTCAACAGCGCTATAGGACCGTACAAGGGCGGTCTCCGTTTCCATCCGTCGGTCAATCTCGGTATCATTAAGTTCCTTGGCTTCGAGCAGATTTTTAAGAACAGCTTGACAGGTCTTCCGATAGGCGGAGGAAAGGGCGGTTCCGATTTCGATCCTAAGGGTAAGAGCGACGCGGAAGTCATGAGATTCTGCCAGAGCTTTATGACCGAGCTTTATAAATATATCGGACCTGATAAGGACGTTCCCGCAGGCGATATAGGCGTAGGCGCAAGAGAGATAGGTTTCCTTTACGGTCAGTATAAGAGGATAAGAACTGCATATGAGAACGGCGTGCTTACCGGTAAGGGACTTTCTTACGGCGGCAGCCTTATAAGACCCGAAGCTACCGGATTCGGCGTAACGTATTTCTGCCGTGAGATGCTCAAGCATTTCGGCGATAACTTCAAGGGTAAGACCGTAGCGCTTTCCGGTTACGGCAACGTCGCTTGGGGCGCGGCTATGAAGCTCACTGAGCTCGGCGCAAAGGTTCTTACGATATCGGGTTCGCAGGGTTACGTGCTTGACGAAGCGGGTATCAACACCCAGGAGAAGTTCGACTTCATGGTAGCGATGAGAACTAAGGGCAAGACTCTTAAGGATTACGCAGACAAGTTCGGAGCTAAGTTCTTCCCGAAAGAGAAGCCGTGGAGCGTTAAGGCTGATATAGTTATGCCTTGCGCAACGCAGAACGAGATAAATCTCGACGAGGCTAAGAAGATAGTTGCTAACGGAACTAAGTTCATAGCCGAGGGCGCGAATATGCCTACTACGAACGAAGCTATCGCATATCTTCAGGCTAACGGCGTTAATATCGGACCTGCTAAGGCTGCAAACGCCGGTGGAGTTGCGGTATCTGCGCTCGAGATGTCGCAAAACAGCATGAGATATAGCTGGACTAGAGAAGAAGTCGATGCAAAACTCGACCAGATAATGACGAGCATCCACGCTAACGCGAGAGACGCTGCGGCGTCTTGCGATCTCGGATATAACTTGGTCGCAGGAGCTAACATCGCAGGCTTCCTCAAGGTTGCCGACGCAATGATGGCGCAGGGAGTAATTTGATAAGGCGATAAGAGCTAAAATGGAGACGGCGGTATTTTTTACTTGCCGTCTTTTATTTTACCTCAAAATTTTAAGTTCGATAAAGATGGTCGAAAACTCGAATATTGAGATTCCATAAAGCGGTTTGTCGCCGTCATATGATCGCGTTTTTTCGATACGGGTCTATTATTTTACGCTAAAAGTAGGTTTTAATAAAAATTGTATAAAACTAATGAAAATGTGGATAACTATGTGGAAAACCGACAATAAATGTGAATAAGTTTGAAATTTTTACTGTTATTTCTTGAAAAACGGCATACATTATAGGACTTTTTTCAAAATGAATAAATGTATAGAGAAAAAATGCAAGACGGAATTTCAAATAAATCGTCGTTTTTTGTTTGCAAGAATACCGCAAAATCCAAGGAGCGGATTGCATAAATATATCGTTTTGGTTTTACGTACCATTCGTCTTGTATGCGTATTTTTACGCTGATTCACGTCGCTAAGAAAACGGAGTTTCATTGAATATGAATTTTGCTATGCGATAATGTCGAAACGTGTAAAAAATTTGTAAAGTTGCGCTTGCTATTTATTGTCAATCCATGCTATTATTAATTTAATAAAATACATTTGAGGAGGAACCTAGGTTATGTCAAAGTTTTCAGCGGCTCTTGACAATTATTTTCATATTACCGAAAAGGGTAGTAATATAAAAACTGAAATAATTGCCGGTTTGACAACGTTTATGACAATGGCGTATATCCTCATAGTCAACCCCAACCTTTTAGGTGAGGTTGCTCCTGCAAGCGGCGTATATATAGCTACGGCTATAGGCGCTATCGTAGGTACGTTGATTATGGCTTTATACGCAAAACTTCCGTTTGCGCAAGCTCCGGGTATGGGACTTAACGCATATTTTGCATTTACCGTTGCCGGTACTGCAATAGGCGGTTCTACTTTCGGTTATGCCGGCGCTCTCGTTATTATATTGATTTCGGGACTTATATTTTTACTGCTCACTCTTATCGGTGTGAGAGAAAAGATAGTTGATTGCGTTCCCGATTCGGTAAAACTCGCAATTCCCGCGGGTATCGGCCTCTTTATTGCGTTCGTAGGACTTCAGAATGCCGGAATAATTATTCCCAGCGAGTCTACCGGAGTTACGCTTGCGCCGCTAAATATTTTGAAAATCAATTTTTCCACTCTTTGGCCGTATTTTGCTACGTTCATCACTTTTGCAATCATCGCTATAATGAGTAAACTTAAGATAAAAGGTTCGATACTTTGGGGTATGCTGGCAGGTACGGGAATATTCTATATCGTAGCTCTTATCGCGTGCGGTATACACGTAGCCGCAGGTAACGCGTGGACAGACGCCGCAACGTGGTACGGACTTCCTAATCTTAAGGACGTATGGACAAGCTATAATCCCGTAGCTTGCTTTAAGTCTTGGGGAACGGATTCCGTCGGCGTTCTTTTCTATAAGAGCGGAGATATGTTCAAGAATTTCAATTTCTCGAGTTTCATGCTCATCGTTTCCGTTATACTTGCGTTCGGTATGGTAGATATGTTCGATACTATCGGCACTCTTATCGGAACGGCTCAGAAGGCGGATATGCTCGACGAAAACGGTAAACTTCCTGAAATGAAGAAGGCTCTCTTTGCAGACGCGACCGCAACGGTCGTCGGCGCGGTTTGCGGTACTTCTACGGTCACGACGTTCGTTGAGTCGTCGGCAGGAGTTGCAGAAGGCGGAAGAACGGGTCTTACGTCTCTTATAGTTGCTATTTGTTTCTTTGTAGCGATGTTTCTCTCTCCGATCGCGTTCCTTATACCGACGTGCGCGACGGCAGCCGCGCTCGTATACGTAGGCGTTCTTATGATAGGTAGCGTTACGAAGATAGATTTCAGCGACGTAACGGTAGCCGTACCCGCGTTCCTTACGATAGCTATGATGCCGCTCACTTACAACATCTCATACGGTATAGCGCTCGGTATGATAACGCACTGTATACTCACGCCGTTTTCCAAAGATCCGGCGAAGAGAAAACCGAATCTTATCACTATCATTATAGCGATATTGTTCGTTTGTAACTTTATCTTCGTTTCTCACTGATAGAGAATAGCTAAAAATGTAAAAGTTTTGAAACCGAATAGATAAAAAATTTCGGACGGAGCCGTTTCTACGTATCCGTCCGTTTTTATATGCTGTATGCTTGATAAGATCAAGCTCATAGGAAATATTGTATCGTATATAGTTTATTTGTTTCGAGCAAGTTGTCGCTTTATCAGTGTTGTGCGATGATTTTTAACTGCGGCGAAAACGAAAATCGACGTAAAGAATATCCGTTTTGGATAAATATGTCAATCACGTTAGGGAAGCCATAATCACAGCGTATGCTATATATAATAAATTTATTTAGAGAAAATGAAAAACCCTGTCGAAAACATTTGTCAAAAATCGAAAAATATATTACAATGTAATGGCAATAGGAGAACAGGATATGTTAGGTCTTTTTTCGCCAAATGTAAAGAATAGCTTACGCCGTCTTTCATCGACAGGGACACTGTATCCGCGCGTCATAATAATTAAATCGAAAAGATAAGGTGCGACAGATCTTGTTGTGCCTTTTTGAATTTTTTATAAGGAGATATTGTCATGCCAAAAGTAGCTATTGTAATGGGTAGCGCAAGCGATCTCGGAGTTGTAAAACCTGCGATTGATACGCTCAAGGAATTCGGTATCGAATACGAAGCAAGAGTTATTTCCGCTCATAGAACGCCTGAGGAAGCTCATACGTTCGCATCTACCGCTATTGAGAGAGGCGTAGAAGTTATCATTTCCTGCGCAGGCAAGGCGGCGCATCTTGGAGGAGTCATAGCGGCGTTCACACCGCTTCCCGTGATAGGTTTGCCGATAAAGAGCAGTACTATGGACGGTATGGACAGCCTGCTTTCTACAGTACAGATGCCGCAGGGCGTGCCCGTTGCGTGCGTAGCTATCAACGGAGCGGTAAACGCGGCTTTACTTGCCATACAGATGCTTGCCTTAAAGTATGCCGATATTATGGATAAGTTCGTAGTTTACAAGACGAATCTTAAAGAAAAAGTGATGAATGACGATAAGAAACTTCAGGAGGAACTAAAATAATGGAAAGAACAACGCAACTTTACGAAGGAAAGGCAAAAAAGGTATACTTAACGGATAACGACGACGTAGTGCTCGTATCGTACAAAGACGACGCTACGGCTTTCAACGGTATCAAAAAGGGAACTATACTCGGCAAGGGCGTAGTAAATAACAGATGTTCCAATCATCTCTTCAAAATGCTTGAATCAAAGGGTATTCCTACGCATTACGTTGAGGAAATCAACGACAGAGAGACTTTCGTCAAGAAGGTCAAAATAGTTCCACTCGAAGTAATAGTGAGAAATATTGCGGCGGGTTCGCTTTCTAAGAGATTGGGTATTCCGGAAGGAACCAAACTTGCGAAGACGGTTCTTGAATTTTCGTACAAGAACGACGATCTCGGAGATCCGATGATCAACGATTATCACGTATTCGCTATGGAACTCGCAACAGAGGACGAGCTTGATACTATCAAATCTTACGCTCTTAAGATAAACGAGATACTTACAGATTATCTAAAGGATATCAATATAGAGCTTATCGACTTTAAGCTCGAGTTCGGCAGATATAAAGGACAGATAATTCTTGCCGACGAGATCAGTCCCGACACTTGCAGGTTTTGGGATTCGAAGACAGGCGAAAAACTTGATAAGGACAGATTCAGACGCGATATGGGCGGAGTAGAAGAGGCTTACCAAGAAGTTTTGGCTAGATTGATGGGAGAACATAAATAATAATATGTGTATGAACTTTGAAGATAAACCGAAGGACGAATGCGGTATATTCGCAATATATAGCGCGACGACGCAGGATTTGGCGTCGACGTGTTATTACGGACTTTATCAATTGCAGCACAGAGGGCAGGAAAGCGCAGGTATAGCGATTTCATACGGAAACGATATAAAATATTACAAAAATACAGGTCTTGTTTCGGAAGTTTTCGCAGGAGATATTCTTAAGGAACTTCCCGAAGGAGATATCGCGCTCGGGCACGTAAGGTATTGTACCAAAGACGAGGTAAGCGTTGTCAATGCTCAGCCTATCGTTTATCACGGTAAGTGCGGCGACTTCGCTTTGGCTATGAACGGAAAGATAACCAACGCCGACGAACTTCGTAAAAGTCTGGTAAAAGAAGGCGTTATATTCCAGTCGAATATAGATCTCGAAGTTATCGCCAATCTTATCAATAAATATACCGAAGGCGAGAACGTGATAATAGGAGTCAAAAAGGCTGTGGAAGTTCTCGAAGGCAGCTTTGCTTTCGTACTCATAACTTCGACTTCGGTCATCGCGGTACGCGACAGGTTCGGCTTGCGTCCGCTCGTTTTCGGAACGCACTTTGACGACTATTACGTATCTAGCGAATCTTGCGCCCTAGATTCTCTTGGAGTAGACGTTGAGAGAGACGTAGCTCCGGGCGAAATACTCGTTATCAACAATGAGGGAACAAAGTCCTATTATATGGATAATATAGAGAGACGTCCCTGTATATTCGAATATGTCTATACTGCGAGAGCCGACAGCGTTATCGATGAGAGAAGCGTCTACAAGGCGCGTTTCGAATGCGGCAGACGTTTGGCGGAAAAGATAAAAATAGACGCCGATATGGTCGCAGGAGTTCCCGATTCGGCAGTCGTTGCCGCGAGAGGGTACGCCGCAGGTTCGGGTATACCGTATATAGACGTTCTCGAGAAGAACAGATATGTCGGACGTACTTTTATTCAGCCGACGCAGGCGTTCAGAGAGAATAGCGTAAAGATAAAACTGAATGTTCATAAAGCGAACGTTCAGGGAAAGAGAATAATACTTGTAGACGACTCCATAGTAAGAGGTACGACTTCGAAAAAGATCGTCGATATTCTCAAAAAGGCGGGAGCTAAAGAAGTCCATATGGTAATAGCTTCTCCGATAGTCAAGCATCCGTGTTATACGGGCATAGATATCGAGACTTACGATCAGCTAATCGGCGCGTACAGAAACGAAAGCGAGATAAGTAAGATAATAGGAACCGATTCATTGCACTTTATGGACGTTGAAGACCTAATAGATTGCTGTAAGGCTCATGCAGGAGATACTTTCTGCGCCGCATGTTTTGACGGTAAGTATCCTGACAATATCGAAGAAAAAGTATTAAAGAGAAAAGGAGATTGACTTAGATGGCGATAGATTACAAGAGCGCCGGTGTCGACGTCGAGGCCGGTTACGAAGCTGTTAAATTGATGAAACAGTATGTAAAGAAAACTTATAACGATAACGTGCTCGGAGACCTCGGCAGTTTCGGCGGATTTTATGCTCTCGGAGATGGCGACGACGCAGACTGTCTCGTTGCGGGTACGGACGGAGTAGGCACCAAACTCAAGTATGCGTTCGTCCTTGACAAACACGATACCATCGGTATCGACGCGGTCGCTATGTGCGTCAACGACATAGTATGTCAAGGCGCGAAGCCGCTAATTTTCCTCGACTACATTGCGCTTGATAAACTCGTTCCCGAGAAAGTCGCGACTATAGTCAAAGGCGTTTCTCAGGGATGCTTCGAGAGCGGATGCGCGTTGATCGGCGGAGAGACTGCCGAAATGCCGGGATTTTACTCTAAAGGAGAATACGATATAGCGGGTTTTGCCGTAGGTATCGTAAAGAAGAACAAAATAATCAACGGAAAAACGATAAAGAAGGGAGATAAACTCATAGGTCTCGCTTCTTCGGGAGTACACAGTAACGGTTATTCGCTCGTAAGAAAACTTTTCGGCGAGGACAAAGAGGCTCTCAATACATATAACGCAACGCTCGGATGTACTCCTGCGGAAGTCGTTTTGACGCCTACTAAGTTATACGTAAAGACCGTTCTTAATATCATTGAGAAGTTTGAGATAAAAGGTATCGCTCATATTACGGGCGGCGGATTCATAGAGAATATCCCCAGGATCATACCTAAAGGACTCGGAGTCAAGATAGACAGAACGAGTTACGCGCTTCCCAAACTCTTTGTCGCGCTTCAGGAGATCGCGGGCATCAGCGATGAAAAGATGTACAATACGTTCAATATGGGTATCGGTATGGTAATGGCTGTTTCTCCAGAAATCCAAGACGATGTCGTAAGAGAACTTGAAAAACTCGGCGAGAAAGCATACGTTATCGGCGAAGTGGTAGAAGGTTCGGGTGTAACGATATGAAAAAATTAGCGATATTCGTATCGGGCGGCGGCACGGATATGCAATCCATTATCGACGCAGTCGAAAAAGGCGATATCAATGCGAAAATAGAGTGCGTTATCTGCAGTAAAGACGGAATATTTTCGATAGAAAGATGTAAAAAACACAATATAGCATATTACGTCTTCGATAAAAAGAGTTATGCGTCGGCGGAAGATATGGATAGAGCCATTATTACGACGCTTGAATCGCGCGGCGTGGAGCTCATAGTTCTCGCAGGTTATCTCAATATCGTTACTCCGATTTTAGTCGATAAGTACAGAAACAAGATAATCAATATTCATCCGTCGCTTATTCCGAAATACTGCGGAATGGGCTTTTACGGAATGAAAGTACATAGAGCCGTTATAGAAAACGGCGAAAAAGAAAGCGGGGCTACGGTCCATTACGTCGACGAAGGCGCCGATACGGGAGCTATAATAAGACAGGAAAAAGTACCCGTTATAGAAGGCGATACTCCCGAAACGTTACAGAAAAGAGTTCTCGAACTCGAACATAGATTACTTCCGGAAGTGGTAGCTCAATTATGCAAAGAATAAGGAGAGATTTGTAGGTATGGAAATGAAAAAAAGAGCGCTCATAAGCGTTTCTGATAAAACAGGTATTGTTGACTTGGCAAAGAACCTCGAAAGTTTCGGTTATGAGATAATATCGACGGGCGGTACTTTTAACGTACTCAAAGACGCGGGTATAAAGGTAATAGGTATAAGCGATATAACAGGTTTCCCCGAATGTCTTGACGGAAGAGTAAAGACTCTTCATCCTGCCGTACACGCAGGGCTTTTGGCAATGCGTTCTAATGAAGAGCATATGCAGCAGCTTGAAAAGCTCAACATAAATACTATAGACGTTGTGGTCGTTAATCTTTATCCTTTCAAAAAGACTATAGAAAAGCCTAACGTTGAGCTTCAGGAAGCTATCGAAAACATAGATATCGGCGGACCTACGATGCTCAGGAGCGCAGCGAAAAATTATCAGGACGTTACCGTTATAGTCGATCCGAAAGACTATGCGATCGTACTTAGCGAGCTTGAAAGCGGCGGAGTCAGCAAAGATACTAAGTTTTATCTTATGTATAAGGTTTATCAGCATACCGCGGTATACGATACGCTTATTTCAACTTATCTCAGGAATAAGATAGGTATCAAGTTCCCGGAACAGATCACTTTCGCATACGAAAAAGTTCAGGATATGAGATACGGTGAGAATCCGAATCAGGAAGCGGTATTTTACAAGGAAAACTTTCCTGTCAGCGGTTCGCTTGCGGGAGCTAAGCAGCTTCACGGAAAAGAACTCTCCTATAATAACATCAACGACACTAACGGCGCGATAGCTCTTCTCAAGGAGTTCGGAAACGTTCCTACCATCGTTGCCGTAAAACACTCCAATCCGTGCGGAGTAAGTTCTGCAGATACGATATCGGAGGCTTTTAAGAAAGCGTACAATTCCGATCCCGTGTCAGTATTCGGCGGAATAATAGCGTCGAATAAGGAGATTGATAAGGAAACGGCGGAGGAGATCAATAAGATATTCATAGAGATAGTAGTCGCTCCGTCATTCTCTAAGGAAGCGTTCGATATACTTTCTCAGAAGAAGAATATAAGACTTTTAACAATGGACGGACTCGATACGCCTGTAGACGACGGCATCTACGACATGAAAAAAGTGCTCGGAGGATTGCTTGTTCAGGAATACGACGATATGGTCATAGATAACGGTAAGATAGAATACGTTACGAAAAAACGTCCTACGGAAAAAGAGTTTGAAGATATGATTTTCGCAATGAAAGTTGTTAAGCATACGAAGAGCAACGCTATCGTTGTCGCAAAGGACAGGACTACTCTCGGTATAGGCGGCGGTCAGGTCAACAGAATATGGGCGACGAAGCAAGCTATAGAACACTCGCTCACGTCTACAGAAGGCGCCGTTTTGGCATCGGACGCGTTCTTCCCGTTCGACGACTGCGTGAACGAAGCTCATAAGGCGGGTATCAGCGCGATCGTTCAGCCGGGCGGAAGTTTGAGAGATAAGGACAGCGTAGAGGCTTGCGACAAGTACGGTATCAGTATGATCTTTACCGGCAACAGACACTTCAAACATTAAAAGGAGCGGTACATATAATGGATATTTTAGTAATCGGCGGCGGCGGTAGAGAGCACGCTATATGTTATGCGCTAAACAAGAGCCCAAAGGTAAACAAGATATATTGCTTGCCCGGTAACGCCGGAATAAGCGAGATAGCGGAATGCGTAGATATTTCGGTAATGGACTTCGATGCGATCCGCTCGTTCGTTAAGAGCAATAAGAATATAAATATGGTTATGGTAGCGCCGGACGATCCGCTTGCAGGCGGACTTGTCGATCTTCTCGAGGCTGACGGCGTACGCGTGTTCGGTCCGAATAAGAATGCCGCGATAATCGAAGGCTCGAAGTCGTTCAGTAAGTATCTGATGAAAAAGTATTCGATTCCCACTGCAGATTACGAGGAGTTTACCGAATACGAAAAGGCTGTGGATTACGTAAAGAACGCAAAGTATCCTTTGGTCGTAAAGGCCGACGGGCTTGCTCTAGGAAAAGGCGTTGTTATCGCGAATGATTTTGACGAAGCGAAGGCGGCTCTTTCCGATATGATGATAGATATGAAATTCAAGGCGGCGGGCTCCAAAGTCATCGTCGAAGAATTTTTGGTCGGCAAAGAGGTATCCATACTTGCCTTTACCGACGGCAAAACTATCGTTCCTATGGTATCGTCGCAAGACCATAAGAGAGCGTACGATAACGACGAAGGACTCAATACCGGAGGTATGGGAACTTTCTCGCCGTCGAAAGTTTATACGAAAGAGATAGAGAAAGAAGTAACGGAGAAGATAATTCTTCCTACGGTCAACGCTATGAACAGCGAAGGCAGAACGTTCAAGGGAGTTCTTTACTTCGGACTCATGCTCACGAGTGACGGAGTCAAAGTTCTCGAGTACAACGCCCGTTTCGGAGACCCCGAGACTCAAGTCGTGCTTCCGAGACTTAGAACCGATATCGTCGACATCTTTAACGCCGTTATTGACGGAAAACTCGATACGCTCAACATCGAATGGGACGACAACGCTTGCGTTTGCGTTATTCTTGCAAGCGGCGGCTATCCCGAAAGTTATGAAAAGGGACTTCCGATATCGATAGGCGAGCTGGATGAAGACGTTATGCTGTTCCACGCAGGCACGAAGAGCGACGGTAACGGCGGTTATGTCACGAGCGGCGGCAGAGTTCTCGGAGTAACTTGTACAGGCAAGGATATAGGGGACGCCAGAGCGAAGGCGTATAAGAATATAGAAAATATTCAATTTAAGAATATGCACTACAGAAAGGATATAGGTATAAAACTCAAATGATCAGAAGAATATTCGTAGAAAAGAAAGAAGGAAATAACGTAGCATCGAAGAAAGCGCTCGGCGACTTCAGAAGCGTACTCAATCTCGAAGTCGACGACGTGAAGATCATAATTAGATACGATATTGAAAACATTGACGAGACCGTATATGAAAAGGCTAAAAATACCATATTCAGCGAAGCGCCGGTAGACGAGTTGTACGAAGAAGATCTTCCCGCTTTTGACGGGTATAACTACGTCGTCGTAGAATATCTCCCCGGACAGTACGATCAGAGAGCCGATTCCGCAATGCAGTGCGTGCAGCTTCTTTCGATGGGAAATAAACCGCTTATACGTTGCGCGACGGTTTACGCCGTTAAGTGCGATGCGTCTTATATGCCGCAGATAAAGCATTATCTCATCAACCCCGTAGAATCAAGAGAAGGACTTATGGAAAAGCCCGAGACGTTGGTTCAAGAGATAAATGCGGTCGAAAAAGTGAAAAAACTCGACGAATTCGTTAAAATGAGCGAAGAAGAGCTATTTGCATATCATGAAAGAATAGGATTCGCAATGAGCAAAGAGGATCTGAAATTCGTTCAAAGCTATTTTAGCGACGAGAGAAGAGCGCCTACGGAGACCGAGCTCAAGGTTATCGATACTTACTGGAGCGATCACTGCCGTCACACTACGTTCAATACCGAAATAACGAAGATCACGATAGATAGCGATAATCCGCATTTGAAACAGGCTCTTGAGGAATATGAGAGACTCTATAACGAGTTCAATTCTAAGAGAAGCGATAAATATAAGTGTCTTATGGACATAGCGACCATAGCGGTCAAAAAACTTAAGAGTCAGGGACTTCTTGACAATCTCGATACTTCGGACGAAATCAATGCGTGTTCAGTAGTCGTGAACGTAGACGTTGACGGAAAAGATGAAGAATGGCTCATCATGTTCAAGAACGAGACTCATAATCATCCTACGGAAATCGAGCCTTTCGGCGGCGCGGCGACTTGTCTCGGCGGAGCTATCAGAGATCCGCTAAGCGGCAGAACTTACGTGTATCAGGCAATGCGCGTAACGGGTTCGGCAGATCCGAGGGAAAAACTCAGCGATACGTTAAAAGGAAAACTTCCGCAAAGAGTTATAACGAAGACTGCGGCGAGCGGTTATTCGAGCTACGGCAACCAGATAGGTCTTTCGACGGGACTTGTAGCTGAAATGTATCACGAGAATTATAAAGCTAAAAGGTTGGAGACCGGTTACGTTATAGCGGGAGCTCCGAGAGAGAACGTAAAGAGAGAGAAACCGCAAAAGGGCGATATCATAGTTCTTCTCGGCGGAGATACGGGACGCGACGGATGCGGCGGAGCTACGGGATCGTCTAAGGCTCATACCGAGAAGTCGGTAGAAGTCTGCGGCGCAGAAGTGCAGAAGGGCAATCCGCTCACGGAGAGAAAAATACAGCGTCTTTTCAGGATCAAAGAAGTCGCCCAAATGATAATAAAATGTAACGATTTCGGAGCGGGCGGCGTATCGGTAGCGATAGGCGAGCTTGCCGACAGTCTCGATATATATCTTGACAAAGTTCCGAAGAAGTACGAAGGTCTTTCCGGTACGGAACTCGCTATCTCGGAGTCCCAGGAAAGAATGGCTTGCGTTATCAAGCCGCATGATCTCGATAAATTCATAAAATATGCGGAAAGCGAAAATCTTAAAGCTACCGTTGTTGCCGAGGTCACGGATAACGGCAGAATGAGAATGACGTATCAAGGCGATACCATAGTCGATCTCAAACGCGAATTTTTGGATACTAACGGAGTCAAACAGAGACAGGAAGCCGTTGTTAAAGACAGAGTAAGCAAATATATCGAAGATATAGATAAAGGCGTAAAAGAATATCTTGACGCGAAAGATATAAAGGGCGCAGTACTACATAATATGTCAAGACTCAACGTATGCAGTACTAAGGGACTCGGCGAAATATTCGACGGAACTATAGGCGCCGCCAGCGTAATAATGCCTTTCGGCGGAAAGTATCAGTTGACGCCTTCTATAGTTATGGCGGCGAAACCGCCCGTAAAAGGATATACCGACACTGCTACGGTGTCGACGTACGCTTGTTCCCCCCAGCTTATGTCAAGTTCTCCGTTCACGGGAGCGGTGTATTCCGTATTGACTTCCGTGGCTAAACTCATTGCGAGCGGCGTTAAACTCTCTACTATAAGATTGACTCTTCAGGAGTTTTTCAAGAAACTCGGCAAAGACGAAGAACGTTGGGGCGAACCTCTCGGCGCTTTGCTCGGAGCTCTTTACGCTCAAGTTAATATCGGAGTAGGAGCTATAGGCGGTAAGGATTCGATGAGCGGAAGTTTTGAAAAGATAGACGTTCCGCCTACGCTTATCAGCTTTGCGATGGGCATAACGAAAGCAAGTAAAATGATAACCAATACCGTAAGCGAACGCTCGGGCGATAAGGTATACCGCATCTCTGTTAGAAGAGACGATAACAATATTCCTGATTTCAACTATTTCGTTTCGCTTGCTCATGCAATGCACAAAGAGATAGAAAACGGAAATATAAAGGCGTGCAGCGTAGTCGAAGAGGGCGGTCTTATCGCCGCATTGCTGAAATCGTTTGTCGGCAATAAGGTAGGATTCACATTCGACAGATTCGATAACGAATTCTTTGCTCCTAAGTTCGGCGATTTTGTATTCGTTGCGGATAACGTCGACGGATTCGGCGGTTTTGACGTCGATTATATCGGATATCTTAACGGTACGCATACGGTAGAGATCGGCGACGTTAAGATAAAAATGGACGAGATAATAGAGTCGTTCACCAAACCGCTCGAAAACGTATTCCCGTCGAAAGCTCCGGCAAGCGGCGAGGTAGGCAATCTCAACTGTTTTGCATTAAAGAAGGAGAGGACTTCGCTTGGTATAGCTAAGCCGAGAGTTCTTATACCGGTATTTCCTGGAACGAACTGCGAGTATGATACCGCGAGAGCATTTGAACGAGCAGGCGCTAAAGCAGAGATATTCGTCGTTAAGAATCAAAAGCCTCATGACATCGAAGAAGACGTCAGAGAGTTAAAACGTCTCATAGACGAAAGTCAGATAATAGCTTTCCCCGGAGGATTTTCCGGCGGCGACGAACCTGACGGTTCGGGTAAATTCATAGCTACGACGTTCAAAAATCCGATAGTTGCGGACGCGGTCATGAATATGCTGTACAAGAGAGACGGTCTTGCGATAGGTATATGTAACGGTTTCCAAGCGCTCATAAAGCTCGGACTCGTTCCTTACGGCGATATAAGAGAGCAGTCTAGCGAGGCTCCGACGCTTACGTTCAATAACATTTCAAGACACGTCAGCACTATAGTCAAAGTAAGAGTTGCGACAAACAAAACGCCTTGGTTCAACGACATTAAGGTGAACGAGATATTTAACGTTCCGGTAAGTCACGGAGAGGGAAGATTCGTATCTTCGAAAGAAGAACTCGATAAGATAATAAAGAACGGACAGGTGGCTACGCAATACGTGGATATGCTTGGCAACGCTACTATGGAATCGCCGTATAATCCGAACGGTTCAATGTACGCTATAGAAGGTATCATATCGCCTGACGGCAGAGTTCTCGGAAAGATGGGACACGCCGAGAGAATCGACGACGATCTATATAAGAACGTCGAAGGTAATTACGATATGAGACTTTTTGCATCGGGAGTCAAATACTTCAAGTAATCACGATACGGAAGGCATATTTTATTGCGTGCCTAATTAGCTAAGAATTAAAATTTTAAGAAAAATACGCGTAGCGCGCTACGCGTATTTTTGTTTTTCAATAAAAACATTAGATAGATATTTGATGGCGTATATCTTAACGCTTATTTTCATTAGCTCTATATCATATTTGATCGAAAATACGCATCTTTGCTTTTATCAAACGGCGTTTAGCGTTTTTTGTCGGTTCGATAACGTAATTAATCCTTTTACTTTCATTAAATGCGAATAGTTTTTGACGAAATCTCATAAGTATATTTTAGAAAATAGAAATGCGGTTTGACATAATTCGACAAAATACGCCATAAATCGACGGGAATAGACACGCCGAAATATAAAATATTTTGTATAATTGTAATTGCCGTTAGAAAATAGAAGGAGTTAGAGATGTTCATAACGGTTAAGAAAAAAACGGTCGAGTTAATTCTTGTTCTTGTGTTGGTAGTTATAGCGCTTTCGGGTATGATAGGCGGAACGATAGCGTCGGTAGCCGCAAAAGAAAGGTTGGTTCCGATATATTCGGTCGATACCGACAGCAAAAAGATAGCCATATCTTTTGATGCGGCGTGGGGAGCGGACAAAACCAAAAGTATCGTCGATACGCTAAATAAGTATCGAATAAAAGGAACGTTTTTTCTTGTAGGATTTTGGATCGATAAATACGGAGAAGAGGTCAAATATATTTCCGATAACGGAATGGAAATAGGCAATCACAGCGCGAATCATCTCAAGATGTCTACGATCCAAGAGGAAGTAATAATCAAAGAGATCTCGAGCGTGAACGAAAAGATAACCGCTATAACGGGAAAACCCGTGAAGGTATTCCGTCCTCCGTTCGGAGACTATAACGACAGACTGATAAGGACGGTAAACGAACTCGGTATGAAAACCATACAGTGGGACGTCGATTCACTGGATTGGAAGGGACTAAGCAGCGGAGAAATATCAAAAAGAGTTTGTTCGCGAGTTAAAAGCGGTTCGATAATACTGTGCCATAACAATAGCGATCACATTGTCGAGGCTTTGCCTATGATAATTCTTAATCTTAAGAATCAAGGATACGAATTCGTAACGATGAGCGAATTAGTATATGATGATAATTACATAATAGACAATAACGGTGTACAACACCTTAAGAAAATGGAGGAATAATGAACTACGAAGAGATGAACAACAACAAGGTAGAATTGACGGGAACAGTAGTGAGCGCTCCTGAGTTCAGTCATGAAGTTTTCGGCGAAGGATTCTACGAATGTATACTGTCCGTGAAAAGGCTTTCCGAACAGTGCGACGAAATACCTATAACTATTTCGGAAAGACTGCTGGCAGAAAGACCTATCGAGGTAGGCGAAAAGATAAGCATAGAAGGGCAGTTTAGGAGTTACAACAAGATAGTTGACGATAAGTCGAAGCTAATGCTGACCGTATTCGTCAGAGATATCGTTGATATCGACGAGGAGAAGAATCCCAATATGATCGAGATAACGGGATACATATGCAAGCCGCCTATCTATAGAACGACCCCGTTCAAAAGGGAGATATGCGACGTATTGCTAGCTGTCAACAGAGCCTATAATAAGTCCGATTATATTCCGTGTATTACATGGGGGCGTAACGCAAGGTTTATCAAGAGCATCGACGTAGGCTCGAAGATCGTCATTACGGGAAGGATCCAAAGCAGGATATATCAAAAAGCCGTCGGAGAAAACGAGTACGTGAATAAGGTCGCTTACGAAGTATCCGTCAACAAGATCAATATCCTTGAAGAGAATAATTTGTCGCGTCAAGATGAAGAACAGCTTTACAGCTGATAATGCCGATTTTAACGGATATCGAGCGATAAAGCATTATCAAAATCAGCGTTATAATAATATATCAAGAGTGTAAATAGAGTATAAAATAAATTCTATCAATAAAGAAAATGTCGATTGTAAATGCAGTCGACGTTTTATTTTTTAATGTAAATATTGACATTTTGCCGATAGAGATAGTATAATTACATAAAATAAAGTATATAGGAGGATTCTGTTATGCCGGGATGGGCAATAGGATTGATCGTAGGAGCTGTCGTAATTATTGCCGCGATAGCTTTGGTAGCATGGTGGGTAAGCGTTTATAATAAACTCGTTCGCTTAAAGCAAAGAGTAGGCAACGGCTGGTCTCAGATAGAAATTCAGTTGAAAAAAAGATACGATCTGATACCAAATCTTGTAGAAACAGTTAAAGGATACGCAAAGCACGAGAGCGAAACTCTCAATAGCGTGACTATGTGGAGAAGCAAAGCGGGCGATGCTAGTAATGCAAAAGAAGTCATTGAGGCTAATAACGGTCTTTCGAGCGCGTTGTCAAGACTACTTGTGAGCGTCGAGAGATATCCCGAGCTCAAAGCTAATACTAATTTCTTACAGCTTCAAGCCGAGCTAAAGGACGTAGAGAGCAAAATAGCGTACGCAAGACAGTTCTATAACGACGTCGTTGAAAAATATAACGCGCAAATGGAAGTTTTTCCGTCGAGTTTGGTCGCTAATGCGAATAAGAGCAAATTCACTGCGGCTGAGTATTTTAAGGCTGAAGAAGCGGTATATACCGCGCCAAAGGTCAATTTTTAATAGGACTATTCGGTTATTATGGGAAAAGCTGGGAAGTATTTGAAACAGTCGCTCGTTTTATTGATAGCGGTGATTGTCGTATTTATAATCGGATTTATAGTTTTTAGCTCTATTTCCGACGACGATATGACGGTAGAAGGGCAGCCTACGCTTAACGAATATAACGTCGATATCGATATAGATAAAAGCGGCGCGGCTTACGTTGTTGAAACGCATAAGTTGAATTTTGAAGAAAGAGACAGACCTTGGTGGAATTATTATAAGATTCTTGCTACGGGAAAAGACGTTTTGAACGTCGATAGAGATAGCTTCAAGGTTTACGTTGACGGCGTAGAGTATCCGATGTGGCTCGAGGAACTCGATTTTGACGACAGAGCGACGCAGTACAATAAAAATATTTACGTAGGACATTCTTACGTCAATACCGCATACGATAGCAAATTCGAAGTGGGCGTCGTGCTTAGCGATTTTGTCAAAGGAAATAGGGAGATCGAAATATCTTATAGACTTAACAAAGTTTTAATAGAGAATTCCGACGTCGCGTCGTTTTATTATCAATTAACGCCTAGCAATAATAGCGTTCCGATAAGGAAAATGACCGCTAATATAAAATTTCCCGAAAACAGCGAGGATAATCTTTATTTCTACCTCCACGTCGATAACGGCAGAGGCGGTATTCGTAAAAACAATAATTCTCATATAGAGATCGAAGCCGATAAGATCCCCGCTAAGATGTACGTGGAGACGAGAATAACTCTCGATAAGCATTTTGACACTTACGCTAAGATCGATTCGAGCGTCGGTTTGGAGTCGATCAAGAGCGAAGAATTGGAGTGGTACAACGAATTTCTCGACAAGCAGAGAAAAGAGAAAATGATATTGATCGTCGATATCGTAGTTGCCGTGGCGGTATTGTCTATTGCGATAGGGTATTCGGTACGTACATTCAAAAAAAGAAGAGTTCCTAAAGTTGCCAACGCTCCCGAATACGAACGCGAACCTATAGATGGATACACGTTTGAGGAAGCGATGCCGCTTTATTATTACTATTCAGACAGAAAAGAAAAAAATTGGTGGTCGGATACGATAAGCGCGACTATAATGAGTCTATTTAAGAAAAAAAGGCTTACGATACTTCCTTCTCAAAAGAAAAAAGACGCTGAGATTACGGTGATCAATGTAAATGAAGACGGACTTACCGAATATGAAAAAATAATTCTCAAATTGTTGTGTAAAGTCGGTAAAGATTCTTCATTCACGATGAAAGAATTTGAAAAATACGTCAAATCTCACAGCGAATCCGTTTTTAAGGAAATAGAAAGTTACAAAGACGAAGCAAGATCCAAGACCGTAGGCGTTCGTCCCGGAAAAATGAGACAGGAAGAGACGTTCGTACTTATATTTACAATCATTGCAGGATTTATGATCGCGATGTTTTCGCTTATGGGCGCAAACGTGTTGTTCGGACTTAGCTTCGTGTTTACCGGAATTGCCGTAATAATCGCCGCTATATTATCTTATGCAGTAAAGATCGTACGTCCTCTGCCGCTTATGCCTAAAGGGCAGGAAGATTACGTCAGAATAGACGCATTTGGGAAATATATGCTCGATTTCAGTAATTTTGCAGAGAAGGATATACCCGATTTGACAATATGGGAAGATTATCTCATATGGGCTACGGCTATGGGTATAGCCGATCAAGTGTCCAAGCAGCTGTCAATAGTATATCCCGAGTTTGCAAGGATATATGAGAGCGACTATTCTCCTACGAATACATTTCTATTCTGGTACTTCTTTGCTCCGCGGATACGCGTAAATATGAACTTTGACGTGACGCGTAATATGATGTCGGTCACGAATTCGCTCGAGGTGGCGAGAAGCATTGCAAAAGCTAATGAAATCGATAAAAAGTTCGGCGGCGGAGGAGGTTTCGGTCACGGCGGAGGAGGTTTCAGCGGCGGAGGCGGCGGCTTCGGCGGAGGCGGCGGAATGGGCGCAAGATAGATAATGATATGATTTTGTCGGAAAATGCCGTTATGCAACATACGTAACGGCATTTTTATTATAAATAATAAATTATCATCTTTACTTTTTTTCGCTATTATGATAAAATGCTATGCGAGGTATTATGGCTATGACTAACGAGGAAATAAAGAATAATATCGCGACGTTAAAAAAAGAAGTTAAAAGAACGCTAAAAGAGGTCGGAAGGGAGAACGATGATATCGTAATAGTCGGCGCGTGCAAGACTATGCCTAAAGAGATCACCGATTACGTCCGCGAAAACTCACTGCTCGACGCTTTAGGCGACAATAAAGTTCAGGAACTTCTCGATAAGTACGAGGAAGGTATTCCGTGGCACTTTATCGGAAATCTTCAATCGAATAAGGTTAAATACATAATAGATAAGGTAACTTTGATACATTCTTTGGACAGGCTGTCCCTTGCAAAAGAGATAGATAAAGAAGCTAGAAAACATTCGCTCGTTCAAGATTGTCTTATAGAGATAAACATAGCGGGTGAAGAGAGCAAGGGAGGCGTATCGAAAGACGCCGTTACGGAGTTTGCAAACGCCGTCAAAAACTTTAGCGGAATCAAGATAAAAGGTATGATGAGCGTGCTTCCAAACATTTCGGATAGCGAGTCTCTTTGTAAATATCTTGAAGAATTCAATACGATATTCGATTCGCTGAGAGAGGTATTCGGCGAAGAATTTACGATAAGATCCGTCGGAATGACGAACGATTACAAAATTGCGTTAAAGTACGGAGCCAATATGATACGCATAGGACGCAGTATATTCGGCGATAGGAGGCAGATTTGAATAACAGAGATTTCAGAGACGGCGGCAGATACGGCAGAAGAGATTACGATAGAGAAGATACTAATTTTGACAGAATGTACGATGCGAGAGAGTACAGAAGAGAGAGAGAAGTATACGACGACGAATATACGAAGACTCGGCGGAGAAGCTCGAACGACAATAGCGATTATTATGAAGAAAAGGAAAGAAGTTTTTTCAGAAACTCGCCTAAAAGACGCAGAAATAAAGAAGTAAGCGGAGAGATCATACCTGCCGGCAATTCGAGGAACTATGATTTGCGAAACGGCGGAGCGGAACATTTCGTGATATCTTCGCCGAATTCATTTGAAGATATACAGAAGCTCATAGACGCGCTGAAGACAAGGCAGGCGCTTATAGTCGATTTGGGAAGGATCAGAGATAAATCGGTACAACGCGTTATGGACTATTTGTACGGCGCGGTTTACGCCCTTGACGGGTGCATAGAGAAAATCACCGATTCGGTATTTTTGCTGACTCCTACGGGAATGAGCATAAGCGTTCCGCTTGAATATATAAAAGACAGAGTGGAGAAGAATAGAAAAAGATGATTGTCGAATTATTGATTTTTGCTTTCGTTGTTGCGAGCGATCTCGTTTCGAAGGCTCTTTTGGCGCCGTTTCTTCAAGAGACGGGCAGTTACGTAATAATAGATAAAATTTTTACTTTCATATATTCGGAAAATACGGGCGCGTCGTTCGGAATATTTGCGGGTAATAAATTTTTGCTCATAGGACTGACTTGCGTCGTATGCGTACTTTTAGCGGCGTTTTTGCTTTGGCAGAGAAAATCGCCTAAATTTTTCAGAATATCTCTGATTTTGATATTGGGCGGCGCTATAGGCAATCTGTACGATAGGATATTTCTCGGTTACGTAAGGGACTTTATCGATTATACTTTTCTCGATACATTTTTCGGTATTGATTTCGCGATAGGCAATATTGCGGACATATATCTTTGCGTAGGCGTTCTCATGATGATAGTATACGTGATATTTGTGTTCAAAGAGGACGATTTTACGTTTATTAAGAAAAAAAGCAAATAACTTACGAAATGAAAGAATTATTGACTTATATTGCAGAGGATACGGACGGCGGTAAGCGTCTTGATATATTCGTTATGGAGAGCAGCGACAGCTTGACCCGTTCGCGAATAAAGAGCCTTATCGAAAGCGGTAAAGTCGCCGTAAACGATAAGACGGCGAAAAAGTCAGGCGCTATTATCAAAGTAGGCGATGCCGTTACCGTCGAGATAGAGGAGCCGGAAGAGCTTAGTCTCGAGCCGTGCGATATACCCATCGATATAGTATACGAGGACGATCATCTTGCGGTTATCAATAAGGCTCAAGGGATGGTAGTACATCCTGCTCCGGGGTCTCCCGATAATACGCTTGTCAACGCTCTTTTGTATTCGCTCAAGTCTTTAAGCAGTATCAACGGCGTTATAAGACCGGGTATCGTACATAGACTCGATAAGGATACGTCCGGACTCTTGGTCGTAGCGAAGACGGACGAAGCGCATATCTCTCTTCAGCGTCAAATCGCGTTAAAGGAAGCAAAGCGATATTATATCGCGCTCGTCGACGGCAAAATGCCGAAAAAACGCGGAGAGATCAACGAGCCCATAGAGCGGTCAAAAAAGGACAGGAAAAAGATGGCGGTATCGCCGACGGGGCGAAACGCGTTGACGTTATATAGAGTGCTGAAAGAATACGATAAACCGTATTCGCTTGTGGAATACGAGTTGAAGACGGGCAGAACGCACCAAATAAGAGTACATAGCAAATTTATAGGACATCCGATAGTGGGAGACTCGGTATACGGCGGAAGTAATAAATTCAACGTGAACGGACAGCTTTTGCATGCGTTCAGATTGTGTTTTACGCATCCTGTAACGGATGAAAAAATGGAATTTTGTCGGGACGTTCCCGATTATTTTAAGGAAGTTTTAGAAGTACTTGGCAAGGGAGATGAAAACTATGGTATTGAAAGCGAAGATAATGGATGAATTGCAAATCGAAAGGGCGCTGATACGTATATCCCATGAAATAATCGAAAGAAACAGCGGGACCGAAAGGCTCTTGTTGGTGGGGATCAAGACGCGAGGAGTACCGCTTGCGAAGCGTATTCAGTCGAATATCGCAAAGGCGTATGGAGTCGAAGTGCCCGTCGGCGTTATGGATATAACAAGATACAGAGACGACGTAGAGAGCGACGATATGCCGAAGTCAATGGATATTCCAGTTGATATTGAGAACAAGAAGGTCGTGCTCGTCGACGACGTTCTCTTTACGGGACGAACAGTTAGAGCGGCGATAGAGGGAATAATCGCAGAAGGACGTCCGTCGTGCATACAACTCGCAGTGCTCGTAGACAGAGGACATCGGGAATTGCCGATAAGAGCCGACTTCGTGGGTAAAAATCTTCCGACTTCGCTAAGCGAGATCGTTTCGGTAAATCTTGCTGAAAACGACGGCGAGAACAGCGTCGCGCTTTACGATATGGCGGAATAAAAAAATAGGAAATATAAAAAAAGATAATTAACGGCGATCGTTTCGCGTCTTTTGACAGTCTTTGCGACTTTTGAAAAACGCTTTACGCTTCGCCGTTATTTTCTTGTTTTCAAATTGCGGGACAACTTAATAAAAATAAGGCTTTGGCATATAATAATACGGTAAAGAGGTGGATTATGTGGCAGGCTGATATAACAGTCGATAAACGGTATGATATTAGAAAAGTATTTGAGAAGGCTTTTGACAGAAGCAGAATAATGTTTACGGCATCTCGCAGTAAGACGAGAGATATAATAAGCATTGCAAGCGACGACGGAAACTTGAGAGAAGAACTAAATAAGCTCATACTTAAGATATTACTTGTGGATATGAAGTTCGATTATATGAAATCAAAGACGTTGGTAAAGGAATTTGACAGGGAAACGAGCACGCTTTTTTCCGCAATGCTGTTCTTTGACAGAAAATACGAAGAGGAATACGTAAAAGAAATACTTTCGAGACAGTATGAATATTCTCTCGACGGGATATTCAATTTTAAGTTCGGGGAGCTAAAGAAGAATTGGGATTTCGTTATAGATCTATACAATAACGTGTACGGCAGTTCGGAGGATATAAGGAACGTTACGAAGTATATAATCGAATCGGGAAGAGATGATGAGAACGCTCTTTATCTTACGGAGAAAGGAGGAAAGAGGGTCGTCATAGACACTAAAAGAGGCAAAAGGATAGATAATATCTCTATTTACGACGAAGAAGAATTTAACCTTATAGCTACTCTGCTTTACGGACAGCCGAAGACGCTTTATATAGATAAGAACGAAAAATTTATGTTGTTTTTGAATCTTTTTGAGGATATGGTAGAGATAAAAACGGTATAAAATCATTGATAATTTGCATAAAATCATAGTTTCTTGTTGACAAATGCTGATTTCGCGGATATAATTAACATACAAATCAATTATACTGCGTTCAAGCAACATTCGGACACGTTGCGGAAACACTTGCTTTCAGAGAATATCCCGTTTGCTGAGAGGGATTAAGTAAAGATTCCGTTCAATACCGCCGTTTGGGTATACGTCGGCAGCGAATTGCCGTAAAGAGTGACCGATCATTCGGTAATTTAGGTGGAACCGCGATAACTCGTCCTAAAATTCGGACGGGTTATTTTTTTATTGTTAAGGAGAGATTTTATATGTTTATCACGCTCAAAGACGGATCGTCTAAAGAATATAACGAAAGAATGACCGCTTACGAAATAGCGTTGGATATTTCCGAAGGGCTTGCAAGAGCGGCGCTTGCGTGCAGAATAGACGGCGAACTGTGCGATCTTAATACCGTCGTATGCAAGGACTGTCGGCTAGAAATAGTTACTTTCAAAGACGAGGACGGAAAGAAGGTTTACAGACACACGTGCTCGCATATATTGGCGCAGGCTGTAAAGAGCGTTTTCCCTACGGTCAAACTTGCTATAGGACCTTCCATACAGAACGGATTCTATTATGATTTCGATTTCAAGACGCCGATCACTTTCGACGATCTCAAAAGAATAGAAGACGAAATGAAAAAAATCGTCAAAGCCGATTATCCTATAAGAAGATTTACGCTCGCAAAAGAGGCCGCCGTAGATCTCATGAGAGGTTTTGACGAAACGTATAAGATAGAGCTTATAGAAGCTCTTCCGTATGATGCGACCATTTCTTTTTACGAACAGGGAGATTTTATCGATCTTTGCGCAGGTCCGCACCTTAGAAGTACCGGACAGATAAAATGTTTTAAGCTCACTCAGCTGACGGGAGCGTACTGGAGAGGCGACGAAAAGAACAAAATGCTCTCGAGAATATACGGTACTGCGTTCGATAAAAAATCCGATCTTCAAGAATATCTTGAAAAAATGGAAGAGGCAAAGCGAAGAGATCATAATAAACTCGGACGCGAGCTCGGTATATTCATGACTGACGAGAACGTGGGGCAGGGACTTCCTCTGCTCATGCCCAAAGGCGCGAGAATCATACAGACGCTTCAGAGATTCGTCGAGGACGAAGAAGAAAAGAGGGGTTATCTCCTTACGAAAACTCCGCTCATGGCGAAGAGCAATCTCTATAAGATAAGCGGACATTGGGATCATTATAAGGACGGGATGTTCGTTATGGGCGATGAAGAAAAGGACGAAGAAGTATTCGCGCTGCGTCCGATGACGTGTCCGTTCCAGTATACCGTTTACAATAACGGACTTAAGAGCTACAGAGATCTGCCGCTAAGATACGGCGAAACGTCGACGCTTTTCAGGAACGAATCGAGCGGAGAGATGCACGGACTTATAAGAGTACGTCAGTTCACTATAAGCGAAGGACACATAGTTTGTACTCCCGAGCAACTCGAAGACGAGTTTAAGGAAGTTCTTAAACTCAATATGTTCATGCTCGAGAGCGTAGGACTCAAGGAAGACGTGTCGTTCAGACTTTCGAAATGGGATCCCGACAATAGGGAAAAATATATCGACGACGAGAAGACTTGGGCGGCGGCGGAATCGAAAATGAAATCGATACTCGATTCTCTCGGTATAGACTACGTCGAGGCGATAGGCGAAGCTGCTTTTTACGGACCGAAACTCGATATTCAGATAAGGAACGTTTACGGTAAAGAGGATACGCTCGTTACCGTTCAGGTCGATATGTTCCTTGCCGAAAGATTCAATATGACGTATATAGACGAGACGGGAGAGAAAAAAAGACCGTATATAATTCACAGAACCGCTATAGGCTGTTATGAAAGGACGCTTGCGCTTTTGATAGAAAAGTATGCGGGAGCTATGCCTTTATGGCTTTCTCCTTGTCAAGTAAAGGTCATAGGTATTACGGACAGAACGCACGGCGCCGTAAAAAATATCGCCGACATGCTGAGAAATAACGGAATAAAAGCCGAAGTCGATACGAGGAGCGAGACTATAGGATACAAAATAAGATCCGCGCAGATGGAAAAAGTGCCTTATATGATAATATTGGGAGATAAGGAACTCGAAAGCGGAAAGATATCGGTGCGTCATAGAAAGGACGGCGATCTCGGAGAAATGAATATCGACGAATTCATCAAGCGAGTTTCGGAGGAGATAAAGACGAGAAGGCTTGATAAATAAAAGCGCGGCGATATAATATTTTTGTTAAATCAAAGCATTTCATATATTTGCGACGGTTTTAGGACAAAATACGATATATTTTCGGAAAAGTTATAAAAAATCGTTGACAGTTAATAAAAAGTTTGGTATATTAATGCAGTAATGAAAGCAGAAGTTACTTCTCACCTTGCGGATATATCCGTCTAGGTCGCCGATATTCGTTAATATATTTATGAAATTTGGTGTGAGTAACTATTTCGTTACTCACATATTTTTTATGTCTGGAGGATACAACTATCAAAGATCAGCAATTACTGAACGAACAGATCAGAGAAAGGGAGATTCGCGTTATTGATTCAGAGGGAAATCAGCTCGGTATCATGTCGTCGAGAGACGCGCTCGGTATCGCAATGGAGAAAGAACTTGACCTCGTTATGATTTCACCGCAGGCAAAGCCGCCCGTATGCAAGATAATGGATTACGGGAAGTTTAAGTACGAAATGATAAAGAAAGCTAAGGAAGCCAAGAAGAATCAGAAGGTAGTCGAGATGAAGGAAATATGGCTCTCGGCAACTATCGATACTAACGATCTCTTAACTAAAGCGAAGCAAGCTGAGAAGTTCCTTAAAGGCGGAGATAGAGTGAGAGTATCAATAAGACTCAAAGGCAGACAGATGGCTCGTCCAGAGATCGGTATCAAGGTCATGGAAGAGTTCATTGAAGTATTGAAAGAAACTGCAACAGTGGATAAGAAGCCTTCTCTCGAGGGCAGAAGTATCGCAATGATACTCAATCCGCCTAGCGCAAAAAAATAAAGATTGGAGGATATTATTATGCCAAAGGCAAAGTCGCATAGCGGCGCAAAGAAGCGTTTTAGCGTAACTAAGAACGGTAAGATCAAGAGAGCAAAACAGGGATGCAGTCATATCTTGACGAAGAAAGCTCCTAAGAGAAAGAGAAATTTGAGAAAAGCTACTTATGTGAGCGAGACTCAGGAAAAGACAATCATCAGAATGATATAAGCAATCGGAGGTAAAGCTATATGAGAATTAAGAGAGCGGTCAACGGCGTTAAAAAACGCAGAAAGATATTAAAACAGGCTAAGGGATACTTCGGTTCGAAGAGCAGACTTTACAGAGTGGCGAGACAGGCCGTTATGAAGTCTTTGAACTACGCTTACGTAGGCAGAAAGCTCAAGAAGAGAGATTTCAGACAGCTTTGGATAGCAAGGATCAACGCTGCGGCAAGACTCAACGGTCTTTCTTACAGCAGACTTATGCACGGACTCAAGGTTGCGGGTATCGATCTCAACCGTAAGGTTCTTGCCGATATCGCAGTAAACGATGCTCAGGCATTTACCGTACTTTGCGAGAAGGCTAAGGCGCAGCTTGCATAATCGTTTATGATAATAAGGCCTTCAGGTATGAAGGCTTTTTTTATATCGAATTATAATATTTTATTGCAAAAGCGACGGATATATTGTACAATGAACGTATATAAATTCCATAGAGGATTTGCGAGGAAGTTATGATCGAGACGATCACGTCTACTACTAATAAAAAGGCGCAGCACATAAAGTCGCTGTTGAAGAATAAACCGTATCGGTACGAACACCGTCAATTCGTCGTTGAAGGCGTCAATATCGTAAAAGATATTCCGCAAGACGTCGGCTTTGAATTATATTATACTGCGGCGAGATATTCTTCGGTTCAAGATTTGATCAAAAGGGCAAGAGCGTCGTACGAGCTTTCGGAAAGAGTTATGGATAGCGTATGCGATACGGTAACGCCTTCCGGTATGCTCGCCGTTGCCGATATGAAAGAGGAAAGAGATTCGTTCGGCGATAGAGCGATACTGCTCGACGGCATAAGCGATCCCGGGAATATGGGAACTATCATAAGGACGGCAGTTGCTCTCGGTATAGAAGACGTTTTGACCGTAAATTCCGTCGATGTATATTCGCCGAAAGTCGTTCGTTCGAGTATGGGCGGTATATTCAACGCCTCGGTCACGAGCGTCAGTTACGAAAAGGCATTGGAGCTCATAAGGGACCATAACGTATATATATTGGATATGAACGGCGAAAACGTATTCGATCGTAATTTCACGGCAAACAACGAAAAGTTCGTTTTGGCGGTCGGGAGCGAATCACGCGGCGTTTCGGACGTTATGAGAAATCGAGCCGACAGAGTGTTGTCTCTTCCGATGAGCGAAAAAATTGAATCGCTGAACGCGGGAGTGAGTTTAACGGCGGCATTGTACAGAATATTATATTTATAAAAGGAGAAAGTTTATGTCAGGACATAGCAAATGGGCGAACATCAAAGCCACTAAGGGAAAAAACGACGCTAAAAGAGCGAATATATTCACAAAGATAGGAAGAGAGATAGCCGTAGCCGTCAAACAAGGCGGTTCCGATCCCAATACGAACTCGAAGCTCAGAGACGTTATTGCAAAGGCAAAAGCTAACAATATGCCTAACGACAATATCCAGAGAGGTATCAAAAAGGCTGCCGGCGAACTCGGAAGCGTCAACTATGAAGAAAACATATACGAGGGATACGGCGCAGGCGGCGTAGCCGTCATTGTCGAGACTCTCACTGATAATAAGAACAGAACGGCGGGAGACGTGCGTCACGCGTTCGATAAGTGCGGAGGTTCAATGGGAACTTCGGGTTGCGTGTCGTATATGTTCGACAGAAAGGGCGTGATCGTGGTCGAAAAAGCTGATTATAGCGAAGACGATATGATGATGATAGCTCTCGATGCAGGCGCCGAAGACGTCGTTAGCGACGAAGACGTATTCGAAATATTCACCGATTCTTCCGATTATTCGACGGTAAGAGAGGCGCTTGAGGCAAATAAGGATATTACCATTCTTTCGAGTTCTATAGAAATGATACCGAATAACACTGTGACTCCCGATAGCGAGACGCAGAATAAAGTTCAAAAACTTCTCGATATGCTCGAGGATAACGACGACGTTCAGAACGTATATCATAATGCGGAGATGGACGAATAACGGCATTCCGTTTAGGAGAAATGAATATGTTTAACGTTGAGGAAGTTGCGAAAAAGGCGAGATATGCGAGTTATTCTTTAGCAGTATGTTCTGCCGATACGAAGAACAAGATGTTGGAGTGTATCGCTAAAGAGCTCGTTGCGAATGCCGACGGCATTATCGAAGCTAACAAATTAGATGTCGAGGCTCTTGACGAGAGCGCAAAGGTATTCAAAGACAGACTGATGCTCAATGAAAGCCGTATCGCAAAGATGGCGGAAGGTCTATACGAGATAATAAAACTCGAAGATCCCGTAGGCGAAGTTACCGCTTCGTGGAAAATGTATAACGGTATAGAGATGAGAAAGACGAGGAGTCCGTTAGGCGTTATAGGCGTCATTTACGAGGCTAGACCTAACGTTACTATCGACGTTGCCGGACTTTGCGTAAAGAGCGGTAATGCAGTAATACTTCGCGGCGGTAAAGAAGCTATCAACAGCAACAGAGCGCTATATAACGTTATAAAGAACGCTTTGGAGAGTAACGGTTTCGATCCCGATATCGTAGGATTTATCGACGACACGTCGAGGGAGTCCAGTAAACAGATGCTTTCGCTCGATAGATACGTAGACGTTATCATCCCGAGAGGCGGCGACGGACTTAAGAAATTCGTACTTTCTAACGCGACTATGCCCGTTATAGCGAGCGCCGGAGGAAACTGTCATATATATATCGAAAAAAGCGCCGATATCAATATGGCGAGAGAGATACTCGAGAACGCGAAGATGTCAAGACCTACCGTATGCAACGCTTGCGAACAGCTTTTGATTGACAGCGGGATCGTTGAAAAACTTCCTTATCTAGTCGAGCCTCTTATTAAAGGCGGTTGCAAAATAAAAGGCGATAAAGTCGCCGCCGCTATACTCAATGTTGAGGAGACGGTAGAGGAAGACTATTACGAAGAACATCTCGACTATTATCTGACGGTTAAGACGGTGAACAGCCACGGCGAAGCTATCGATTGGATCAACGAGCACGGAACGAAGCACTCGGAAGCCATCGTTACTAAAGATACCGACATCGCCGACGAATTTACAAGAAAAGTCGACGCAGGCGCGGTATACGTCAACGCTTCGACTAGATTTACTGACGGATTCGAGTTCGGATTCGGAGCTGAGATAGGTATAAGCACGCAGAAACTTCACGCAAGAGGTCCGCTCGGATTAAAACAGCTTACTTCCGAAAAGTACGTTGCGATAGGCACTGGGCAGGTAAGAAAATAAAACTTTTGCGTAACGCCTAAATGACGTCAGTTAAAAAATATAAGATATTGATTTCATAACGGAGCGATACTTCGGCTTTATATTACGCCGTTACAAATCAAATATGCTTAAAATCATATATACCTTCTTCGCAATTTTCGGAGAAGGTATTTTATATGTAAACATTCGTTCACAAACATTTGACTTATTTTAATGTTAATATTAATATATAATAGACAAGCAATGCAAAAGAGGTGCTATTATGATCATATTGGGAATCGACCCGGGAATAGCTATAGTGGGATACGGCGTCATTGAGGCTGTTAAAGGTAATTTCAGGGTACTCGATTACGGCGTTATAACTACGCCGAAAGAGGAGAGCACTCCCGTAAGATTGAAAATGATAGAAGAGAGCTTGAGTAAACTTATAGATAGGTATCAACCTGAAAATATATCTATAGAAGAGCTGTTTTTTGCAACTAACGCTAAGACCGCCATAACTGTAGCCGAAGCAAGAGGAGTGATCCTTTTGACCGCTATAACGAAGTGCGGAAGGCTGTACGAATATACGCCTCTTCAGATAAAGCAGGCTATAACGGGATACGGGAAGGCTGATAAGAAACAAGTTCAGCAAATGGTAAGGATACTTTTGAAACTAAAAGAGATACCTAAGCCCGACGACGCTGCAGACGCCTTGGCGGTTGCGCTCACGCACGCGCAGACAAACAGAATGTCGTCGCTATTTGAGATATAGGAGGGAAATATGTACGCTTTTGTTAAAGGCAGGCTCGACAGTATAGAAGACGGAGCGGTCGTTATCGACAATAACGGTATAGGTTATTATATAAATTGTTCCAACAATACGATAGTTCAGTGCGGTAATATCGGCAACGAAGTCAAGCTATACACTAAACTTATAGTCAGAGAGGACGATATGTCTCTTTGCGGATTCTATTCTATTGAGGAGAGGAGAATGTTCGAGCAACTCACGTCTATATCGGGCGTAGGAGTAAAAATGGCTCTTCAAGTCCTTTCGAGTTGCAATATAAAGTCGCTCATATTAGCGATTGCGAATTCCGACGTCAAAGTGCTCACTCAGGCGAAGGGAATAGGTAAAAAAGTCGCAGAAAGAATAATTTTGGAACTTAGAGAGAAAGTCGATATCACCGACATAGTCGGAGTATCCGACGTAGGAGCGGCAAGAGACGTGAATATCAAAGATTCAGCGGTAAACGACGCGGTAATGGCGTTAGTTTCGCTAGGATATTCTAAGACGGAAGCGTTAAACAGCGTTCTTAAAGCTCGTGAAAAGACGGACGACGTCAACGGACTCATTACGCTCGCTCTTCGCAGTATGGATAGATAAGAGGTGCAACATATGGATTTCAATATGGAAGATGAGAGACTTCTCAGTACTAGAGAGACGGCGTATGAAGATGCGGAAAACTCACTGCGTCCGAAAACAATGTCCGACTATATCGGGCAGGAAAAGATAAAAAAGAACCTCGAGATATTCATACAGGCGGCGAAAAAGAGAGGCGAGGCTCTCGACCACGTGCTTCTGTACGGTCCTCCCGGACTTGGAAAGACAACGCTGTCTCACATAATAGCCAACGAGATGGGCGCGCAGATAAGGGTAACTTCGGGACCTGCTATAGAAAAAGCGGGCGATCTTGCGGCAATACTTACCAATCTCAACGCTAACGATATTCTCTTTATAGACGAAATACACCGTCTTAACAGAACCGTAGAGGAGATACTGTATCCTGCTATGGAAGACTATTCGCTCGATATAATGATCGGTAAGGGACCGTCGGCAAGAAGCGTAAGGCTCAACCTTCCGCCGTTTACCTTAATAGGCGCGACTACGAAGGCAGGTATGCTCACTTCGCCGCTGAGAGACAGATTCGGCGTCAATCTGAGACTCGAACTCTACAAGCCGGAAGAGCTTGCTACCATAGTCACGCGTTCCGCGGCGATACTTGAGACGGAGATAGAAAAAGACGCAAGCATCGAGGTCGCAAGACGCAGCAGAGGCACGCCGCGTATCGCAAACAGATTGCTCAAGCGTATCAGAGATTTCGCCGACGTATGCACGAGCGACGGCGTTATAACTTATGATATCGCCGACGAGGCGCTTAATAAGATGGAGATAGATAAACTCGGACTTGATTCCATCGATAGGAGACTTCTCAATACGATCATAGATAATTTCGGAGGAGGTCCCGTAGGTCTCGACACTCTCGCGGCGTCGATAGGGGAAGATTCCAACACCATAGAAGACGTATACGAACCGTATCTAATGCAGATATGCTTCATCGCCCGTACTCCGAGGGGTAGGGTATGTCTAAAGGGCGCTTACGATCATCTTAACAAGAAAATGCCTACCGGCAGTATAGAACAACTCAGAATGGAAGGTATTGACGGTTAATGAAAACAAGCGATTTTTACTACGATCTGCCCGAATCGCAGATAGCGCAGACTCCGATAGAGCCGAGAGACAATTCGAGACTTCTCGTCTATCATAAGGATACGAAAGAAATAGAACATAGGCATTTTTACGACGTTGTAGATTATCTGAAAGCAGGCGATCTTCTCGTCGTCAACGATACAAAAGTCATTCCGGCGCGGCTTTTTGCAAAAAGGGAAGGTCATGACGGAGTATGCGAAGTTTTGCTGTTGAAACGCATAGACATCAATACGTGGGAGTGTATAACGCGTCCCGCGAGGAAACTTAAAGTCGGAGTGAAACTGATCTTCTCGGATGAGCTCATCGGAGAGATCGTCGCTTACGGCGAAGAGGGTATAAGAACTGTAAAATTCACGTTCGACGGCGTATTCGAGGACATACTGGACAGGATAGGGAATATGCCGCTTCCTCCGTATATACACGAGCGGCTTGAGAATAAGAACCGTTATCAGACTGTCTATAGCAGGGTGAACGGGTCTGCGGCGGCTCCGACTGCGGGGCTACATTTTACCGACGAACTTCTCAAAAAAATAGAGGATAGCGGAGTGCAAATCGCGAAAGTGCTCCTTCACGTCGGACTCGGTACGTTCAGACCTGTAAAAGTCGACAACGTTCTTGAACACAAGATGCATTCGGAGTATTACGAGATAGATGAAGAGAACGCTGAAAAAATAAATTCAGCAATAAGAGAAGGACGGCGAGTGATCGCGGTCGGAACGACGTCGGTCAGAACTCTCGAATCCGTTGCCGACGACAAAGGGTTCGTACGGGCAACTAGCGGCAATACGAATATATTCATTTATCCGGGATACAAATTCAAGACGGTAAAAGGACTTATCACCAACTTCCATCTTCCGGAATCGACGCTGATAATGCTGGTTTCCGCGTTTGTCGGAAGAGACGAGACTCTCGATATGTATAATACCGCGGTCAAAGAAGGTTATCGTTTTTTCAGTTTCGGCGATTCTACGTTGCTCATTTGATATGCGTCGATAGTTGAATCATTTTAGTTGGTATATATCGGTTATTGATCAGCGGATGCGTAATTATTTTTAAAAAGTTGAATCAGAAAGGAGAAATAATGTTCAAATACGAGGTTATTAAAACTTGTAAACAATCGGGAGCGAGAATAGGGAAACTTTATACTCCGCACGGTATCGTCGATACGCCCGTATTTATGCCTGTAGGTACGAACGCTACCGTTAAATCTCTAGCGCCGAGGGATCTCGATGACATAAATGCGAGCATAATTCTTTCGAATACTTATCATTTGTACTTGCGTCCCGGTCACGATCTCGTAAAAAAAGCGGGCGGACTTCACAAATTCATGAATTGGAACAAGCCGATTCTTACCGACAGCGGCGGTTTTCAGGTATTTTCTCTTTCTAAAATGAGAAAAATAACGGACGACGGCGTAACGTTCAGCTCGTATATCGACGGTTCTAAACACTATTTTACGCCCGAAAGATCTATCGAGATACAGGAGGCTCTGGGCTCGGATATAATGATGGCGTTCGACGAATGTACGGAAGGGAACGCTGATTTCAAAACTGCGAGAAAGGCTCTTGACAGAACCATGTCATGGCTCGACAGATGCTATAAATATAAGAATAAAACTGCCGAAAATCAGATCATTTTCCCGATAGTTCAGGGTAATATGTATAAAGATCTGAGACTTGAAAGTCTCGAGCGAATTCTTCCTTATGCGGAATGCGGTTTTTCGATAGGCGGACTTTCTGTCGGCGAACCGAAAGAAGTTATGTACGAGATGCTCGATATCTTAAAGCCGCATTATCCAAGCGGACAGCCGAGATATTTGATGGGCGTCGGAAGCCCTGACTGTATAGTTGAGGGAATAATGCGCGGGATCGATATGTTCGACTGCGTTCTGCCGACAAGGATCGCCAGAAACGGCACTGCTTTTACGAAGTACGGCAATCTCAACGTCAGGAACGCAAAATATAAAGAGGATTTTACGCCTATAGAAGAAGATTGCGATTGCTACTGTTGCCGTAATTTTTCAAGGGCGTATATAAGACATCTTATAATGTCGGGAGAGATATTGGGCGGAAAGCTGCTCACGCTCCATAATCTTCATTTTCTTATTAAGCTGACCGAAAATATTCGTAATGCTATCAATGAAGATAGATTCGGGGACTTTTATAAGGAATTTATCTCAAATTACGATTGGAATAAAAAAATATGAGCTGTACACGCATTATTCACATTATTTGACATTATTTTGCTTGATAATAGATGCAAAATGCTGTATCATATTATTCGTGCGGAAGCACTATAAAATAGAGTTACAAGGAGAAAATAATTTATGTTTAATATTCTTTTAGCAGCCGAAGGCGCTTCGTCGGGCGGTTCGTCGTGGATAATGTTGGTTGTTCTCGGCGTCCTTATGGTGGGTATGATACTCATGACTATCATACCGCAGCGTAAGAAACAGAAGCAGGCGCAGCAGATGATGGCGGCTCTCAAAAAGGGCGACCAGATCAAGACCATCGGAGGATTCGTAGGAACGATCGTAGCTATCGACAGCGCGAACAATACTATGGATATCAACGTCGGAGCAGACGGCAGAGATATTATCGTGACGATTGACAAGTCGGCGGTATATACCGTAATGAATCCGACTCCTGCTCAGAACTTCGACAATAATAAGACGGTTGTCGCAGACGAGAGCGTAGGCGTTATCACCGCAGACGATAAGGAAGCGGAAGAGAAAAAGGCTAACAAGACGTCTAAGAAGAATAAAAAGGGCAACGAATCTATCGATAGCGTCGAAGACGTAAGTATAGAAAAGGACGGCGACGATATAACTTTTTAATGCTTAGTATTTAGAAATATCGATAAATCGATAAGTCGGTCATCCGCTTGAACGCAATATGCTTTCAGGCGGTTTTTTATATTCACGATATTATTGAACGGCAAATGAGTTTAATTGATTTTGAATAAGGGTTTTTGTTTAACTTCGGAATATGAATTTTCTTTCCGGCTTATATTGCTTTCTAATTATCTGTCATAATTTAACCGCGCGTTATGTATATTAAATCGTGGAGGTAATTATTCAATATGGAAAAGAAAAGTATAAAAGGTAACGGCGTTATATCCGATTCGTTAAAATCGGCGGTATTTGCAGTACTTATATCTCTCATTTTGACTCTTATCATGTCGATAGTCGTTCATTTCGTCAGTATCGACGTAGGAATAGTTAATATCATCAATATTGCGATACGTATCGTCAGTATTCTTCTCGGACTTTTGATAGGCGTTAAACAGCCGTCAAAGGGGATTTTGAAAGGCATTATAGTATCCGTTTTATACATTTTGCTTACTTACGTGCTATTCGGCATCATAGCTTCGGATTTTTCGCTTAAAGCGTCGATGCTCATAGATAGCGGATCGGCATTCATCGCAGGCGTGGTGAGCGGTATAATAGCGGTAAACGTAAAATCGAAATGATTTACATATGCAAAAGAAAAATAAGCGTATGATGAAAATTTCTTGATTTTTCTCCTTGATTATTATTAATAAATATATTATAATGTATGTAATTGATTTGAAATAATATATCTAAGTAAGGAGATTTTACTATGAAGCATATTAATACGCTTGCAGAAACTATTTTGAAGAAAGAGAACCATATCGGTTGCGGAGAGTGCCAGTCCAGCTGTCAGTCTGCTTGTAAGACCAGTTGTACGGTCGGCAACCAGAGTTGTAAGAACAGAGACGAGAAAGTTAATACCGTTAAGAAACCGCTTCTTTAATTTTCGTCAAGATGGTTCACTTCTTTTCATATAATCATAACGGAAGAGAACATCATTTCTTATGGGATATCGAGAGCGGAAGTTTGCACAACGTGGACAGACAGGCGTATCTTGTAGCAAAAGATACATACGGCTCTCTCGATAACGACGAGAAGAAAGAGTTTTCCGACATTGATGATAATACGCGTAAAGAGATAACCGGCGAGCTTCGTGAACTCGAAGCTTGCGGTTTTCTTATGTCTAAGACTGTTTCTGCGGATGATAGGAAAAAGATCGGAGAGATCAAAGCGCTTTGCTTACTTGTCTGCAACGATTGCAATCTGCGTTGCAAGTATTGTTTCGCAGACGAAGGAACTTATCATACTTCGAGAAAATATATGTCGGAAGAAGTCGGTAAGAAAGCTATAGATTTTCTCATTGCCAATTCGGGGAACAGACGCTCTTTAGAGGTCGACTTTTTCGGCGGCGAACCGCTTATGAATTTCGATACGGTAAAGGCGATTGTCGCGTATGCTCGAGAAAGAGAGAAGGTATGCGAAAAAAAGTTTTCGTTCACGATGACTACCAACTGTCTGCTTCTTTTTAAGGACAAGATAGATTATCTTAACGAAGAAATGGATAACGTTGTCCTCAGTATAGACGGAAGGAAAGATATACATAACAGAGTACGGAAGACGGTAAACGGTAACGACGCTTACGACGTGATATTGAACAATGCTCTCGAATTCAGAAAGGTAAGGGGCAATAGATCGTATTACGTTCGCTCTACGTTCACCGCGTATAATCTAGACTTTGCGAGCGACGTTCTGTATCTCAACGATTTAGGTTTCGATCAGATATCTATGGAGCCCGTAGTTTTGCCGCCTTCATCGGATATGGCTCTCAAAGAAGAGCATTTACCTAAGATAAAAGAGGAGTATACACGTCTTGCCAGAGAGTATATCAAGAGACGCAAAGGCGATAAGTGGTTCAACTTTTTCCATTTTATGATAGATCTCGATAACGGTCCGTGTATTAAAAAGAGGCTTACGGGTTGCGGCGCTGGATGCGAATATCTGTCGGTATCGCCGAGCGGAGACCTCTATCCGTGCCATCAATTTGCAGAAGACTCAAAATACTATATGGGCAACGTGCTCAAAGACGATTTTTCCACGGCTGTTTCCGAGGAATTTTCGCGCAATATAGTCACGCAAAAAGAAAAATGTTCCGATTGTTTTGCGAAATATTACTGCAGCGGCGGTTGCGCGGCTAACAACACGCATTTTATGGGAAGTATGGACAAGCCCTATGAAATAAGTTGCGAAATGATGAAGAAGAGACTGGAGCTTTCGCTTGCGATAAGCGCGATAGAAAGGAGTTTGACCGATGATAAGGAGCTATAAGGGTAAGACGCCGAAAATCGGCAAGAACTGCTATATTTCGCCTGCGGCGGTTATTATCGGCGACGTAACAATAGGAGATAATGTCAGTATCTGGGAATGCGCGGTTCTTCGCGGAGACGAGGGAAGCATTATTGTCGGCGACGGAAGCAACGTACAGGACAACGCTACGGTACATACGGATTTTAAGTATCCGTGCGTTATAGGGAAGAACGTCACCGTAGGACATAACGCTATAGTTCACGGCGCGAGCGTAGAAGATACGGCGCTTATCGGTATGGGAGCTATAGTGCTAAACGGCGCAGTCGTCGGAGAAGGATCCATTATCGGAGCGGGAGCGCTCGTAGCGCAAAATAAGACGGTTCCGAAAAGAAGTCTCGCGGTAGGAAGTCCTTTTTCAGTAAAACGCAGTTTGAGCGACGAAGAAGTTGCCGCAAACCTTCGTAACGCCGAAATATATCAAAAACTTATCGAAGATTACGTCGATTGATGAATATTTCGTTAAGTTTGCTAAAATTTGGTTTTTATTTATTGACAATATATTAATATATATATATAATTATTAAATGAATATTATTCTAATCGAATGAATTTAATTCGATTAACATTGAGGAGGCTCAACGTGAATAAGACAAAATCATCCGTAGTTTTGGTTCTGATAGCTATCGTATTGATTTTGGGTACTGTATTCGCATTCGTATCGCTCGATAACGGCGAACTCGGATTATACGATTACAAGGCGTATCCGAATAACATCAAACTTGGCTTGGATCTTAAAGGCGGAGTATATGCGGTTTTCGGAGTCAACGAAAACGAATTGAGCGACGCGCTTAAGGATGACGATTCGGCGCTTAACGACGCTCTGGCAGGTACGGCGGACAGTTTGGAGAATCTTTTGTTTTCCAAGGGCTATACGGAGGCGGTTGTATCCAAGAGCGGCGTAGGAAAGGGTACTAAGATAAGAGTAGAGGTTCCGGACGTCGACGATCCGGAAGCTATTTTCGATCTTATCGGCAGACCTAAGACTTTGCACTTCAAGGAGACGAAGGACAATAAGTTTGACGACGCTAACGTAATTTTGGACGGTAGCAATATCGAGAGCGCTAACGTTACGCTCGATCAGAACGGTAAGTATGCCGTTTCTCTTGAGTTTGACGACGAAGGTACTAAAGCGTTTGCAGAAGCGACTCAGAGACTTACGGGCAAGCCTATATATATTTACGTCAACCGAGAGCTGCTTATAGAGCCGACCGTCAACAGCGCGATCAACGACGGTAAGGCGCTCATTTCGGGTAACTATACCTACGATTCGGCTTATGAGCTCGCTGTCGCTATTCAATCGGGTTCGTTTGCGGTTCCGCTTTCAAAGACTGAATCGGCTACGATATCGCCGACGCTCGGAGACAGCGCTATAAAAAGCGGTATTATCGCCGGCGGAGTAGGTCTTCTCTTTATCGTGATATTCCTTTCTGCAATGTACGGTATGATGGGCGTTGCGGCAAGTATCAGTTTGATATGGTATACGATGACGTATGTATTCTTCCTTTCGATATTCCCGTGGGTACAGCTCACGCTTCCCGGTATCGCAGGTATCCTTTTGAGTATCGGTATGGCGGTCGACGCTAACGTTATCATATTTGAAAGAATAAAAGAAGAATATAGAATGTCGTCTAATAAGTCCATAGGCACTTATATTAAGAGCGGATTTAAGAGATCGCTCAGCGCGATCATCGACGGTAACGTTACAACGATAATCGGTGCGGTAGTATTGATGTTCATAGCAACGTCCAGTATCAAAGGTTTTGCTATAACGCTTCTTATCGGTATTGTGATCTCGCTCATCAGTTCGCTCCTTATCACGAGATTGGTTTTGAAGTGTTTCCTTGCGTTCACAGAGAATCCGAAGGCGTACGCATTGAGGAAAAAGGCTAAAGAGCTTCCCGAGGATCTCGTTGCCGTAACTTCTAACGAAGGAGGTAAAGAATAATGAAAAAGAACCTTTTGGGCGGTAAAATCGTTGAAAAATATAAGATTTGGTTCATTGTGCCTTTAGTGATACTCCTTGCGGCTATGATAGTTTTCACGGCGTTCGGGATCAACGCAGTCGTTGACGCGCGTAAGAGCGGAGACAGTTGGGGAAAAGCTATCGGTAAAGGTTTTTCGAACGGTATCAATATAGGTATCGACTTTGAAGGCGGCACTCTTCTTACCGTTATAATGGGCGAAGAGGATGCGATAAATAAGTTTGACGAGAACTCGAAGAAAATATCCGATATAATTTCTTCTCACGGCGTTAACGTAAGTTATATACAAAAGTCTAACACCGGAGCTTTGGCGGGAATTATGTTCAAGTACGACGCTCTCGACGATACGACTAACGACGCTATTCTTAACGATATCAACGCGGCGTACGACAATAAGTTCGTCGTCAACGAAGATCTTAACTATACCACGATAGGCGCGTCTGCAAGTAAGGACTTGATTTGGACTGCCGTTCTTTCGATAGTAGTGTCTACGCTCCTTATTTTGGTATACGTTATATTCAGATTCGAACTTTGGGCTGCATTCGCGGCGGTTATCGCTCTTATTCATGACGTTCTAATGATGGTATGTTTGACTATAATATTCCATATACAGGTCAACTCGTCGTTTATTGCGGCAATTATCACGATAGTTGCATATTCGATCAACGCTACGATAGTCCTTTTCGACAGAGTAAGAGAAAACTACAAACTTCACGTTATGAAGGGCGGCGATTTTGCCGAATATAATAAAAGCATAGTTAATATGTCGATAAAAGATACGTTTACGAGGAATGTCAATACTACGCTTACTACTCTTGTAGCTATCACCGTGCTTGCTATAATCGGCGATATGTCGATAAGAGAGTTCGCTCTCCCGGTTATTTTCGGATTGATACTCGGCGCTTACTCGTCGCTCGTTATTTCTCCGTCTTTATTCTGTTTGCTTAAGAACAGATTTAGCAAAGAAGCGAAACAGAGCAGAGGGATAGCTGTTAGAAAACCGAAAAAAGAAAAGAAAGCGAAAGTCGGAGACGAAATCGCTTAACGTATTCTAAATCAACGGTTACGATCAAATAGTTAAAAGACTTGCAAATCTTGCAAGTCTTTTTTGTTGATCTTATAGTAAAACTTCAAAAGGCAATTATGAGCAGTTTATAATTTATTATAGCTTTTATATCATATTTATAGTATAATAATTATGTGAAAATAGTTGATTTCACGATAGCAATATGGAAAGAAGATAATTTGATACGGCAGAGAGTGATATGAGATATAGCGACAGATTTATTGAAATATTGAAAGATCGAGGTATAGAAGGAGACGAAGCTATTGAAAGATATTTGTATCCCGATATAAATAATTTGAGCGATATAACAAAGTACAGCGGTTTTAAGAAGGCAAAAGAGCGAATTGAGAGAGCAATTGCCGACGGCGAAACTATAGTTATATACGGAGATTACGATTCAGACGGCATATGTTCCGTCGCTATGCTTTATGATTTTTTGTTGAAAAGAGGAGCTAAAGTCGGATATTTTATTCCGGACAGGCATAAAGACGGTTACGGGATCAATCTCGAAGCCGTTGAAAATATTGCGGAAAATTACTTTCCCGATCTCATCATAACCGTTGATTGCGGTATCGGAGCCGTCGAAGAAATAAGGGTGATAATGGAAGAGATGGGGATAGACGTCATTGTGACAGACCACCATGAACCAGGCGAAGTATTGCCTGATACGATAGTCATTGACGCAAAAATCGATAGGAACAAGGGGATATTCGACGAATATAGCGGCGGCGGCATAGCTTTTAGACTCATAGAATACATGTCTGATATCGGCGTGGCAATGGAGTATATTGATATAGCCGCAATATCGACTATAGGAGATATAGTACCCCTCGTCAAAGACAATAGAATAATAGCGTCATTAGGACTCAAAGCGATAAAGAACACGAAGAGATTGGGACTGAAATTACTTGTCGATTCGCTTGGTAAAAAGAATAACGATATTACCTCGTACGACGTTAGTTTTAAGATAGTGCCGAGAATAAATTCTATGGGGCGACTAGATGATGCGAACCGCGTAGTCGATCTGTTTATATCCGACGACTATTTTGAGATGAAGACGTTAGTCGAAGAACTCGACAACATGAATCTCGAGAGGCAGGAAATAACGGAAAACACCGTAAAGGACGCGCTCGATATGTTGGAAACTTATTCAGTCTCCAATAGGTCGGTCATCGTTCTCAGCTCAGATAAATGGGATAGCGGCGTAATAGGCATTGCCGCGTCGAAACTTGTAAATCTTTTCAACAGACCTGTGATATTGCTGGCAAAAGACGACGGCGGTATTTATAAGGGCTCTTGCAGGAGTATAGAAGCGGTTAATCTATACGAAGAACTATCTAAGTGCGCGGAGCTTATGGAACACTTCGGCGGACATAAGATGGCGTGCGGACTCAGTATTAAAAAGGAAAATATCGATAAGCTCAGAGACACTATTAATTCCTATGTCGATATGGATCTGACGCTTACAAAAAAAGATAAATCTATATTGATCAATGATAAAAATGAGATAACGGCAAAATTTGCAAAGGAACTGGCATTGCTCGAGCCGTTCGGTCAGTCCAATCCCGATATTAAGTTCGTAACTGCTATGGGTAAGAGCGACTTTCGCCGTATATCTTCATCGGAGCATATAAAATACCGAGTTCATGGCGAATTTGAGATTGTCGGATTCAATATGCTGAGAGAAATGCAAAGACTCAACTCAGGCGCACATAAAAGCATTGAATTCAAACTAAAGTATTCGGTGTTCAATAACGTTGATTATGCAGGAGCAACCATTTCGGATATTATTTACGCAGAAAATTCCGTTGACGACGATTCGTTCGCCGTATCGGAATATATAAAAACTTTTCTCAGGAATAAAGAGAGCGTGTTCGACGTCGAAGAATTTGACGATTCGGTTTTGAAGTCGTCGAAATACGGTACGTGTCTTATAGCGTTTACTAAAGAGAGTTTCTTTGATGCAAAACAACAATACGGCGAATATATATCATCGTACGATATATCGTCTTTTGACAGCGTTAATCCGCTAAACAGACTGGAACTCGGTTTTGATATTAATAACGATTACCGTTTTTACGACAATATAGTATTTTTGACGCCAATCGTTCATAAAGGCGTTATCGACTATTTGAAACTCAATCCGTCGTGTAGGGTATTTACAAAGTCAAAAGAGCGTGATATAATTAAAAAAATAACGTTACCCGATTATGAATGTCTCGGAAAGATATTCGTTTCTATACGTAACGAACTTAACGCAAAACAATACGACGGTAACAGACTCTACGAGCTTTACGAGGCAGTGATGAAAACGCTCGATATTGATTACGTGACGTTTTCGATCGCATTCTATACCTTTTTCGATCTCAAGATCATTGTGTTCAAAAACGGTATAATGACAGTGGACAGAACGGCAAAAACTAAACTTGACAACTCTGTTTTTTACAGTGAATTGAAGGAATTTGTGAACGATGCAGACGCTAATTAGAGAAAGAGCAAAAGAATTATACTCGGAAGATAATTACGCTAAAATAATGACGGCATTCGAGTTCGCGCAAAGGGCGCACAATGGACAAAAGAGACAATCCGGCGAGGACTATTTTGTTCATCCTTGCTCTGTCGCAAATATACTTATCGACCTCGGAATGGATTACGAGACAATCATTGCCGCGCTTTTGCACGACGTTCTCGAAGATACGGGCGTTACTGCGGACGAAATGAAGAATATGTTCGGAGACAGCGTGTTAAAGCTTGTTGAAGGCGTTACTAAAATCAACAAGTTGAAGTTCAAGACAAAAGAGGATGAGCAGGCTGAGAATTTGAGAAAGATGCTCCTCGCAATGTCCTATGATATAAGAATCATTATTATCAAACTTGCCGATAGACTTCATAATATGCGTACGCTTGAATTCAAGGAGGAAGCTAGTCGTCAACGCATCTCCAAAGAAACATTGGAGATATACGCTCCGATTGCGGCTCGTCTCGGTATAGGACAGATCAAGGGTGAGCTCGAGGACTTGTCGTTCATGTATCTGTATCCTAAGGAATACGGCGAAATAGTAGATAAAGTCACGGAAGTCTTGAAGGACAGACAGCGTTTTATTGAAATAGTTATGTCTGAAATAGAGGACAAGCTCAGCGAACTCGGTATAAAAGGCGAAGTCAACGGAAGACAAAAGCATTACTATAGTATCTTTAAGAAGATGAATAAGGGTAAGACTTTCGATCAGATATACGATCTCATAGCTGTGAGGATCATTGTCGGAACGGTAAGAGATTGCTACGAACTTCTCGGCGAGATACATACTATGTGGAAGCCGCTCCCCGGACGTTTCAAAGACTATATCGCTATGCCGAAAAACAATATGTATCAGTCTTTGCATACGACGGTGCTATCACCGCTTGGTAACGCGCCGTTCGAGGTGCAGATAAGAACGTATGAAATGCACAAGCAAGCGGAGTACGGTATCGCTGCGCATTGGAAATATAAAGAAGGTAAAACAAAGAGCGCTCAGAGCGAAATAGACAATAAACTTGCATGGTTAAGACAAGTCATGGAAGTGCAGAAGGAATTTAACGATTCCAGCGAATTTCTTGATTCGTTAAAACTTGATCTGTACCATGACGAAGTATTCGTGTTTACGCCTAAGGGAGACGTTATCAATCTTCCTCAAGGTTCGACAGGCGTCGATTTGGCGTACGCGATCCATAGCGCCGTAGGAAATAAGTGCGTCGGAATTAAGATAGATTCCAAAATCGTTCCGCTCAATACAGAGCTTGAGACGGGTAATATAGTTGAAGTTATAACGTCGAACGCATCTAAAGGTCCTTCGAGAGATTGGTTAAAATTTGTAAAAACACCGTCGGCGAGGTCTAAAATACGTCAATTTTTTAAGCGTGAGATGCGAGATGAGAATCTGCAACGCGGTAAAGATATGCTTGAAAAGGAAGCAAAGCACAGAGGGTATAACCTCGGCGATCTCATATCCAACGATAATTGGAAAAAATATATTCAATCGAGATATAATATATCCAATATCGACGACGTTTACGTCAACGTAGGTTGCGGAGTATTCACGACTAATCAGGTCATAGTTAGATTGATAGATTGCTTTAAGACCGATATAGGCGCAAAGGAAACCGTTCTTGAGATAAAAACGCCTTCGCCAGTTACGGCCGGCAGAGATAAAAAGAAACAGAAAGATAGCGGGATACTTATAAAAGGTTATGATGATTTTCTTATCAGACTATCTCATTGCTGTAAACCTGTTCCCGGCGATAAAATCGTAGGGTATATTTCAAGGGGAAGAGGCGTGTCTATACACAGAGCCGACTGTCCTAATCTTAAAAGTATAGAGCCTAGCAGACTCATAGAGGCGCAATGGCCGGAGAGAGTAAATCAAAAGTTCAGCGCAGAGCTTAACATTATCGGAGAGAATGAGATCGGGTTCGTGTCGAAAGTTACCGCGCTTCTTGCTGGAATGCATATGAATATGAATTCTATGAACGCAAGGGTGGATGATAACGGCAGCGCTGTCATTACCGTTTCTGTAGATATTTCAAATACGGACGATCTAGAATTTTTGATGAAAAAGCTAAAGTCTTTGAGCGTTGTTCAAGACGTATTCAGAACGCAGTCAAAATAATCGCGTAATAAGCGTAGATGCAATTATTTTGATAAAATATTGGAAACTGAGAGATTATATATGATTGAAAAGATTATTATCGGGGAATTGGGTACTAATTGTTATATTTTATATAATGACGAGTATAACGAGTGTATACTTATCGATCCCGCAAACGACTATGACGCGATAATCGACAAGTGTAACGCTATAGGAAAAATTCCAAAATATATACTTTTGACGCATGGACATTTCGACCACGTAGGAGCATGCGGTAAGTTAAAAGAAAATAATGGCGCAAAAATATATATAAGTGAAAAAGATGCCGATACGGATACTCAGCGAAGTATTGCGGGGAGTTTAGGATTTGACTTCGACTGTTTCGTTCCTGACGGTTACGTGAGTGACGGCGACGTTTTAACGCTTATCGGCTTCGAAATAAAGGTTATAGCGACGCCCGGACACTCGCAAGGCTCGGTATGTTATATTATAGAGAGCGAAAAGACTATTTTCGCGGGGGATACTATAATGTATCTTTCATACGGAAGATATGATTTTATCGGCGGCAATTATTCGGAAATAAAGGACTCTATCATAAATAAACTTTTTACGCTTGACGGCGATTATAGATTGCTTTCCGGACACGGCAGGGAAACAAGTTTGAGCTTTGAAAGAAAATATAATATGATTTTGTTGTAGAGCGCATAATTGATTTTGTTGTATATATGTATTGCTTATATAATATATACCAATGGTTTACGCTTGGCGGTGAATGAGTCGATTTGAAATAGGAATACACAAATCATTACTTTGATTATAAAATCAATACGATAGCGTAACGGGGTAATTAACGTATGGTCGGTCGGTGATGACTGATGTGAAGAGGATGACGATTTAATGAACAATATAATAATAGAATCAAATGTCGAGAATTATATAGGCGATCTTACAGAGATGATAAGAGCCTTTGACATATGTTCCGATCCTAACGATATCAACGCCGATAGGATAACGGTCAATTTTGAAAAAAGCGAATTTGATATTAAAATTATTATAAATTATGATATATTTTATAATAAAACAACTAATAACGCACAACATTTGGCTGATACTGTATGCGATAGAGTGATTTGCGGTGAAGACGCGCTTAAAGACTTTGCGAAGGCAAAGAGACTTGCAAAACTCAAAATTTATGAAATTCTTTCTTCTCTCACGGGAATAACGCTGCCTTACGGCTCTTTAACGGGCATACGCCCGACTAAACTATACAGAGAATCAAACCGTAATGCGGAATACTTTGAAAAAACTCTTCACGTTTCAAAAGAAAAAACCGAACTTATAGACTCGATAGTGAAGGAACAATCCGGTTTATACGTTTGCAACGATAAACTTGTGGATATATTTATCAACGTGCCGTTTTGTACAACAAGATGTAGTTACTGTTCTTTCATTTCGGCGGAGATAGGAAAAGTTAAAAAGTATATTCCAAGCTATGTGTCCGACCTTATTAAAGAGATACGCGACGTTAAACGGTGGATAAATGATTTCGAATACAAGGTTCGCGCCGTCTATATCGGCGGAGGAACTCCGACGTCGCTCGATACAGAGTCTTTGGAATCGATATTACAAGAATGTGATTTCGAAAATGAGGAGTTTACCGTCGAAGCAGGCAGACCCGATACTATAACAAGGGACAAACTTGAAATAATGAAAATACATGGAGTTACCAGAATATCGGTAAACCCGCAGTCTTTTAACGATAAAACGTTAGCCGCCATAGGACGAAATCATAGCGTCGAGGATATATTGAGAGTTTATCGCGAGGCGAAAACATACGGATTTACGATCAATATGGATCTTATCGCAATGCTTCCAAATGAAGATCTAGCTGACTTCAAGTATTCGGTAGATAAAGCGATCGAGTTAGGCCCGCACAATATTACTGTTCATACCCTTTCATTAAAAAGAGGATCTAAACTCCGCGAAAGCAGTTATGAAAGAGATATGTCGGCTCTTGCCGGCGAAATGATAGGGTATTCTGCGATAAGTATGAAAAAAGCAGGATATAAGCCGTATTACATGTATAGACAAAAGTACATGAGCGGCAATCTTGAAAATACCGGATACGCCAAAGACAATACCGCGTGTCTTTACAATATCGATATAATGGAAGAGAGCCTTTCGATCGTCGCAAACGGCGCGGGAGGAATATCTAAAAGATTGTACGCTGATGAAAATCGTCTCGAAAGATTGGCAAATCCTAAAGGAATCGACGTATATCTTGACAGAATCGACGCAATTATTGAAAATAAACGTAAATTTTTCTTTTAGAAGGGGTTTAATTCGGTTTACAATTATTAAATTATGTGATAATATTTAATGCGTACCTATTACTACGTCTAACAACTCTCCAATGTTTCACTTGGTTATAGGCAAATTAATCATAATATGAGGAGATATTACAATGGATTACAACAGATCTAAGCAGGAAATTATCGCGGAGTTCGCTCAGCGCGAGGGAGACACGGGTTCTCCGGAAGTTCAAATCGCTCTTTTGACGGCGAGAATCGAAAAGCTCAACGAGCATTTCGCTGTTCACAAGAAAGACCATCACAGCAGAAAAGGACTCTTGCTCTTAGTCGGTAAGAGAAGAAACCTTTTGAATTATCTTAAAGAAAACGATATCGAAAGATACAGAGCTATAATTGCAAAGCTCGAACTCAGAAAGTAATAAATACGTGAAATAATGAGACGGTGAGGTTTTGTCGTCTCATTTATCATAAAATTGGAGGAAAAAATGAAGGAAAGCAAAATATTCAGTACCGTTATCGGCGGACGCGAAGTCACTGCAGAGATCGGCGGATACTGCGGTTTGACTAACGGTTCGTGTATCGTAAGGTGTGGAGAGACCGCGGTAATGGTAAACGTTACAATGGCAAAAGAACCGAGAGACGGAGTAGACTTCTTCCCGCTAGGAGTTGATTTTGAGGAAAAAATGTACTCGGTAGGTAAAATACCGGGAGGATTCAAGAAGAGAGAGGGACGTCCCAGCGATAAGGCTATTCTTACTTCGAGACTTATCGACAGACCTATCAGACCGCTCTTCCCGAAGGGAATGTATAACGACGTCGCAGTTGTAGCGACTTGTCTTTCGGTCGATCCCGATATCCCGCCGGAAGTATACGCTATGCTCGGTAGTTCGATAGCTATCAGCATTTCGGATATTCCGTTCAACGGACCTACGGGTTCTGTCGTATTGGGTTACGTCGACGGAAAGTACGTCATCAATCCGAATACCGAAGAGAGAGAAAAGAGCAGACTTCAGCTCAATCTTGCCGGTACTAAGGACGCTATCATGATGGTCGAAGCCGGCGCGAACGAGCTCACCGAACAGGAAATGATAGGAGCTATTCTTTACGGTCACGAAGAGATAAAGAAAATCGTAGCTTGGATAGAGAGCATCGTTGCGGAAGTCGGTAAGGCTAAAAAAGAAGTTGAAATATATCATCCGAACGATGAGATCGCCGCAAAGGTAAGAGAATATGCCGATAAAATGATGGATGAGGTTCTCGAGAACTTCAACAGACAGGAAAGAGAGGCTGCCGAAGACGCTCTCGATAAGAAAGTGTACGAGCATTTTCTTGAAGAATATCCCGATGCAAAGAGAGACGTTAACGAAACTCTCTATGCGATGAAGAAGGAGAAGGTAAGAGCTAAGATATTGAACGACGGCATACGTCCTGACGGCAGAACGCTGACGGAGATAAGACCGATTTGGTGCGAATCCGGCATACTTCCGAGAGTACACGGAAGCGGCGTATTCACTAGAGGTCAGACGCAGGTCCTCACAACTGCAACGCTCGGTTCGATATCCGAAGTTCAAAAACTCGAAGGACTTGACGACGAAGTATTCAAGAGATATATCCATCACTATAATTTCCCGCCGTACAGCGCAGGCGAGGCAAGAGCGTTAAAGAGCCCGGGCAGAAGAGAGATCGGTCACGGCGCATTGGCTGAAAGAGCTTTAGAGCCCGTTCTTCCGAGTGAAGAGGTATTCCCGTACGCTATCCGCACGGTATCGGAGGTATTGAGTTCGAACGGTTCTACTTCGCAGGCGAGCGTTTGCGGTTCGACTATAGCTCTTATGAACGCAGGCGTTCCGATTAAGGCTCCTGTAGCAGGCGTCGCAATGGGTCTTATAAGTAACGAAGATAAGAGCAAAGTTGCAGTTCTTACGGATATTCAGGGTCTTGAAGACTTCCTTGGCGATATGGACTTCAAGGTTGCAGGTACGACCGACGGTATTACCGCTATCCAGATGGATATTAAGATAAAGGGTATCAATGAAGAAATATTGAGGAAGGCGCTCGAGCAGGCAAGAGTCGGCAGATTGGCTATTCTCGATAAGATGCTTGAGGTGCAGCCTAAAGTTGCTCCGTCGCTTTCGAAGTATGCTCCGAAGATAATAACGTTCTCGATAGATCCCGATAAGATCAGAGAGGTCATCGGTTCCGGCGGTAAAGTTATCAATAAGATAATCGAAGACACCGGCGTTAAGATCGATATCAGCGACGACGGTACCGTATTCATAGCTTCGCCTGATAGCGAAAAGGCAGATAAAGCGAAGAGTATCATTCTCGCTATCGCAAAAGATCCCGAGGTCAACGATATACTCGAAGGAGACGTTGTCAGAATACTTCAATTCGGCGCGTTCGTTGAATTTGCTCCCGGAAGAAGCGGTATGATCCATATTTCCAAACTGTCTAAAGACAGAGTAGAAAAGGTGGAAGACGTTGTCAATATCGGCGACAGAGTACAGGCTAAAGTAATCAAAGTCAGCGAAAAAGGTATAGACCTTAAGTTGATCAAAAAGTTCTGATAATTCTATTATTTGACGTAATTTAGAATAATTAAGATAGTTTACGACTAAGTAGGCTATCTTTTTTATTTTCTAATAAGTGTCATTATCGACCAAATCGCACGATCGCTCTTTTGACGCGTTACGATCGAAATATGCGAAAGGCAACGACTTTTGATATATTTCGAATATTACAATGAACGCTCTTCATATCTATATTATATCTGGAGGGTGTTGAGAAATGTCGGATATATCAAAGAAAAGGATAGTAATTTTAACGAACTGTATTATCGCGGTGATGCTAGTTTCGTTAGCGATCGTAAGTTTTACCGTGGATTCGAGGACGGTATTTAATCCTGATTCCGAAAAGCCTTATTATCAAGGCAACACGAACGTTAATAACGTATCGCTCATGTTTAACGTTTATTGGGGGACGGAATACCTTGACGGGATTTTGAACACCCTTGACAAATACGGCGTTAAAGCAACTTTTTTTGTCGGAGGCACTTGGGTAGAAAAAAACGGCGAAATGCTCAAACGTATCTATAACAGCGGACACGAGATAGGGAATCACGGATATTTCCATAAAGATCACGATAAACTTTCTATGACGCAAAATCGAAATGAAATAGAAATGACTAATAATATCGTGAACGAATATTTGGGAATAACGCCTAAGTTATTTGCTCCGCCTTCAGGAGCGTATTCGAATACGACGCTAACGGTCGCAAAAGAACTGAATATGGAGACCATCATGTGGAGCAAAGATACTATAGATTGGAGAGATAAGAATAAATCGCTCATATATTCGAGAGCGACGAAGGGAGTGAAGGGCGGAGATCTTATACTCGCCCATCCAACTCAAGAAACTCTTAGCGCTCTCGATAGTATTTTGCAGTACTATAAAGATAACGGATTTTCGCAGGTAATCGTCGGAGAGAACATCAAGAATGCAAGGAACGTATCTATGATCAATTAATAAAAGATCGCTAAACTGTCGCAGGCGAACTTCAAACAGCATTGGCTTTGAGATTTTAACATTGAAATACAATAAAATCTTTCGCTTGACTCTATGAACGAGTATATAAACGGCGGCTTGGAGCAATAATTCGAGTTGACGGAATAATAGGGATGATATAAATAACATCTATCAAAACCGTTATGTTTCGATACGGTTATAATTTTCGTTATCGTTACCCATTGATTTTCTTGCATATTTTTTATTATAAATCTTTACTTTATAATAAAATTAATGTATAATTGTTCATAAGGAGAAATTTATGCAGAACACAATATATACTTTTCCTAGCGGACTGAAGCTCGCTCATAAAAAAGTTGATAATATAAGGTCGGTCTCTCTCGGCGTATTCTTCGGAGTCGGAAGCGCGAACGAGACGGCGGAAAATAACGGCATATCGCATATGATAGAACATATGATGTTCAAAGGAACGAAGAACCGCAGCGCGTTCGGCATCGTTGAAGAGCTCGAGGGGAACGGGATCCAAGTCAACGCCTTCACTTCGAAACTCATGACGTGCTATTACACGATTTCTATAGACGAAGAGATAGAAAAGTGTTTTGACGTGCTTTCCGATATTCTGTTAAACTCTACGTTTGACGAGAAGGAGCTTGAGAAGGAAAAGAGCGTAGTGCTTGAAGAGATATCGATAAGCGACGACGATCCGCAAGACGTTTGTCTCGAACTGCTGTCGTCTCTATATTACGATTCTCACGCGCTAGCAAGACCTATCCTCGGCTCGAGGGAAAACGTGTCGTCGTTTACCCGCGATATGCTCTTGAAGTACGTCAACGAACATTATACGGCGAACAGCTCTTGCATATCTGTAGTTGGCAATATTTCTTTTGACGATGCGAAAAGCCTTGTGAAAAAATATTTTGAAGGAAAACTTTCAACGATAGAAGTCGATTGGAAAGACAAGCTGCATACTACAAAGCAGAATTACGGATACAAGATAAAGGACGTCGAACAGGCGAATTTTGCGCTTTCGTTCCCGTCTTATCCTATGAGACACGAAAACGAACCGCTTATAGAGATCATCAACGTTGCTTTCGGCGGCGGAATGTCGTCGAGACTGTTTCAGGTAATAAGGGAAGAGCTAGGTCTTGCGTATTCGGTGTATTCGTATAAGAATTCCTATATCGACAACGGAACTTTCGTTATAGCGGTATCTACTAATCCCAATTCCGTAGAAAAAGCGTTAAAAGCTGTAAAAACAGAAATAGACAAGCTAAAGGAAAACGGATTTACAAAAGAAGAATTCGAAAGAGCGAAAAAGCAACTGCGCGGAACGTTTACTATCGGGCAGGAGAGCAGTATGTCTATGATGAGAGCTATAGGACGTAACGCATTGTGTCTTGATAAGACGTTTGACGTCGACGAACTCATCGACGGAGTGGACAATGCGACGCTTGAAGACGTTAATAGGGCGCTAGGAGAGATATTCGATTACGATAAAATGAGTCTTTCATACGTTGGCCGCGAAATAGGCTTCAACGCGCTCGAACGCTTCATGAATTGATATGATTTCAGACTAACGTTTTTTTGAAACGGTATAAACTAAAAACGAATAACGGCAGAATGAGGAATAAAATATGTGTACCGAAGGGAAAATGGATAAACTAGACGTTATTTTCAATATGCAGGCGAAACTGAACGGCTACATTCAGTCTTCGAGAAATTTGACGGAGATGCGTGATTTTAACACCGCTATCCAAAAGCACGCTACGGCGTTATTGTGCGAACTTACCGAGGTCATCGAAGAGACGAATTATAAATGGTGGAAAAATCCAAAAGAGATAGATATACGAAGAGTGAAGGAAGAACTTATAGACGTGCTCCACTTTTATATAAGTATGTGTCTGGATGCGGGAATGACTTCCGACGAAATGCTAGAGATATATCTCAGTAAAAACAAAGAAAATTTTGACAGACAGAACGGAATTTCTCAAAAAAAGGGATATGAGCTTTCGGGAAATTCGGGAGATAAGAAGTGAACAACAGGAAAAAGAAGAAAAACAATTCATCTTACATAATCGACGGAGCTATACTTATAGGCGTAACTTCATTATTATTGCTTATTTTTTTCGGCGTTTTTGATCCGTCTGGAAAGTACGTAACGAATTTCTTTGTAGGCGTTGCGGGATTGTCCGTTTACGGTCTTGCGCTTGCAGGTTTCATAATAGGCGTTTTACGTATCGTTAAATTCGATTTTTCATTGTCTGTAACGAGAATATTGCAGGCGGCGCTCATCTATTCGCTTTTTATAATGGTATTTCATGCCGTAACGTCGGTAAATTACGCCGAAATAGCGTCGGGATACAGTTCGTATCTTTCATACTGTTATCACGAAGCGGATACCGCGGGCGGCGTTATCGCAGGTCTCATCGTATATCCTCTTGTCAAGATAAATTACGTTTTCGCGCTCGTTATATTGTCGCTTCTATTGTTTGCGGTTATAGCTTGGACGCTTTTCGGAGGCATTGTAAAACGCAACAGCTTCTATTCGAGAACAGTAAAAATGAGAGGACGCAAAAAGGAATCCGATACGATAACTCATACGGTTATAAGCAGCGGTCTTAAAAATGAAAATATCGACGGAAAACAACTAGGCGATATAAGACATAAGTCGCGTTTTAACAGAAAAGGGGTCAATTACACGCCGCTTGACGACGATTACGATATGAATTTTGACGACGGCGTAGAGGTCGAGTATAAAGATAAGTTTGCGTTCGACAGCGTCAGCGTTGAAGAAAAACAGGATATAAACGAAAGAGAAACGGAGAAAAGTCCTTTCGATTCGCTTAAAGATGTCGAGGAAAATACTTTTGCGAGATTGAGACGCGAGGCGCAGGAAAAGAGACGTTTGTCCGACGCTTCGGAATCAACTTCAAACAGCGTTGAAGACGACGATATCGAATATCTCCGCGGTAAAAACAGAAGCGTGAGCGATAGCGATATAGCGAGTTTCAAGGAGTCGGTCGAAAAAATGCGTAACGGCGAAGATAGATCCATCTTTGACGGCATAAAGTACAGCGACGACGATTTCGAAGAATATTATACCAGTACAAGGATGAAGATAATCGAAGAAAATCTTCAAAAAGATATGAAAAGCAAGACGCCTGTCGAAAGTTCGAAGAAAGACTCATTCGATGACGACGAGGACAGCGTTATAATCAAAAATCCCGACGAGAGTAAATACACCAGTTATTCTAACGAGTATTTTACAAGGGAAAGAAGAGAAGCGGAAAAGAAACATCTATTGGGCTTGGATGAAGAAGAGGACGTTATCATCAAAGACGATGAAGTAAAAGAGGCTAATATTGCCGCCGAAACTTCGTCCGATAGCGATAGAGATAATACTGAAAGCGACGTTAACGATACGGTTATCGAAAAAGAGAGCGTAGAATCGAACGCAAACAACGTTTCGGAGGAAAATGACGGGGATAATACGGACGAGGAAGAATACGTATTTGATTTCGATCCCGCCAAGATTTTTTCGGATGCGGAAAAATCGGACGGAAGCGATAAGAACGTGAATGAGTCGCTTGACGAGGAAGACGTCGAAGTCGTCGATCTGTCGGAAACTAAAGAGATAGAGGACTTCAGCGACGTTACGGATAAGACGTACAGTATCAAACAGCGTAGCGGCGGTATAAGAGGACTCGATAAATTCGGCGAGGGAAAAGATACCGAAACCGAAAGTTTGAAAGATGTAAAGAGACGTTCGGATTTCGGAGGCACGCACAATACTTCTTCGGACGTTAGCGTTCCTAAAAAAGACGACGCGGTCGAATCGCAGCCGAAATTCATCAATCCGTTCGCGCAGCAACGTATGGAAAACAAAGCTGTCGAGGAAGCAAAGCCGAAAGAAGTCGCGCCGAAGAAGAACGAACCGTTCATTTCAAAGAGCAAGTCGCCGTATATTCCGCCGAGTATCGACCTTTTGAAAACTCTCGACGGAGAAAATAGAGAGGATATAGAAAAACTTAATAATAAGCGTGAGATAATAGAAGAGAATTTGAAACTTTTCAATATTCACGCGAAAGTTAAAAATATAACGGTCGGACCGACGTTTTCGAGATTCGAGCTCGCAATGGAGCCGGGAACCGGCAAATCAGTTAAAGCGATCACCGGTCTTAGCAAAGACATTACGATGTGGCTCGGAGCTAAAGGACAGGTTAATATACAGGCGCCGATTCCCGGAAGAACGACGATAGGTATCGAAGTTCCGAACGAAGACAGGCGTACCGTAGGACTCAAGGAAGTGTTCAATTCCAAGGAATTTAACAATCCGAAGATAAAGATACCGTTCGCGCTCGGCGTTGATATAGATAACGTCGCGCACGTATGCGATATTACTAAAATGCCGCATCTTTTGATAGCAGGTTCTACGGGATCGGGTAAATCCGTCGGAATATCCGCGCTTTTATGCAGTATTCTCTATAAGTGTACGCCCGATCAGGTGAGACTGATCCTTATCGACCCGAAACAGGTAGAGCTCAATGACTACAGCGCTCTGCCGCATATGCTTCTAAAAGATACAATATCGGATCCGACACAGGTCATCAATACGCTTAACTGGCTTATCGACGAGATGGAGCGAAGATATACGGCGTTCAAAAATATGCGCGTTGCGAAAATCGAAGAATATAACGATAAAGTCGCTATGCAAAATATGCCGATAATGCCTTACATAGTTATAGTGATCGACGAGGTTGCGGATCTTATGATCACGCTCAAAAAGAACCTCGAGGATAGGATCAATAAATTGGCGGCGAAATCGAGAGCTTCGGGTATACATATAGTGCTTGCGACGCAAAGACCGTCCGTTGATATTATCACGGGACCGATAAAGGCGAATTTGCCTTCGAGAATTGCTTTTGCGACCGTTCAGTCGGAGGATTCTAAGACTATTCTCGGACAGATAGGCGCGGAAAAACTCTTGAGATACGGCGATATGTTATTTATGGATTCGTCTTCTCCGGTGCCGGAACGTATTCAGGGCGCGTTTATTTCAAAGGAAGAGGTCGTATCTATAACCGACTACGTAAGAGACCATAATTCCAGCGAATTCGACGACAGCATACGCGAATCGATAGAAAAAGAAGCGGGAGAAGAGGAAATCAAAGCCGCTGAGAAGCCCGGTCTGAAACGCGATAGCAACGGACCTGCTATAGATGAAAAATTTGCCGACGCGCTGCAGGTATGTATCACGAACAAGACTGCGACCGTCAGCCGTATCCAAAGTAAACTAGGTATCGGTTATCCGAGAGCTATGAAGATACACGATCAGTTGGAGAGTTACGGATACATAACGGGAAATAGAGTCAATATCACTCAAGAAGAGTTCGATCAGTTGTTCTCGGAAGACGAGGGCGCAGAGGAATAACGATATGGATATCAAAATTGGAGTAGTATCGCTCGGTTGCGATAAAAATCGAGTGGATACCGAAAATATGCTCGCATATTTGAGCGAGGCAGGATATACGATAACGCCGAGCGCGGAGGACGCGGATATTATCATCGTCAATACTTGCGCGTTCATTGAATCTGCTAAGGAAGAAGCGATCAACACGATATTCGAGATGTCCGAGTATAAAAACGCTAAATGTAGATATCTCATAGTAACGGGGTGTCTTCCTCAGCGTTATATGGACGAGCTTTCGGAAGCGATGCCGGAAGTAGACGCATTCCTGGGCACTGGAAGCTATGACAAGATAGTAGACGTTGTCAACAAGCTATATAACGAAAGCGGAATGAAAATAGCGTTGAAAAACGATAAGGACGAACGCAATTTTACGTCGAAACGATATCTTACTACGCCGTATCATTACGCGTATCTGAAGATCGCGGAAGGGTGCAGTAATCATTGCACGTATTGCGCAATACCGTCTATAAGGGGAAAGTTCACGTCGAGAGAAAAGAGCGTTCTCATTGACGAAGCTAAAAGTTTGGTCTACGACTACGGAGTAAAAGAACTCAATATCGTGGCTCAAGACGTTACGAAGTACGGAAAAGATATATACGGAAGATACGCTCTTATCGAGCTCATCGAAGAGCTTAGCAAAATCGACGTTAGTTGGATAAGACTCTTATACTGCTATCCGGAGCTAGTGAGCGACGAATTGATAAAGACGGTCAGTCAGAACGATAAAGTCGTAAAATATCTCGATATACCTTTGCAGCATACGAGCGATAAAATATTAAAGCTCATGAACAGACGCGTAGACGGAAGCGAGATAAGAAAACTCATAACAAAAATTCGCGAGGAAGACAAAGATATTTCCATTCGTTCGACGTTTATAGTAGGGTTTCCCAATGAAAGCGAAGAAGATTTTGCCGATCTTAAGAGTTTCGTCAATGAGTATGAACTAGATAAATGCGGTTTCTTTGCGTATTCAAAAGAGGAGGGAACCGCCGCCGCGCGCATGAAGGGGCACATTCCGGCAAGAGTCAAGAATAAACGGCTCAAAGAACTTTACGCTATTCAAAACAAAGTGATGAGGAAAAAGGCTTTGGACAAAGTCGGTAAAACGCTGAAAGTTCTTTATGAAGGAATCGATTACGATAAGGGACTGTTTATTGCAAGAAGCGAGTTTGACGCTCCCGATATCGATACGAACATATATATGCGCTCGGAAATTCCGCTCAATATCGGAGATTTCTATAACGTTAAGATAGTTGATACAGATAATATAGATTTGATAGGAGAGGTAATAGAATGAAACTTAATCTACCATCCAAGATAACAATAGCGAGAATAGCTCTCATTTTGCCAGTAATTGTGTTTTACGCATTACTAAGAGTTTCGAATTGGTTCGTTATTCCGATGACTGCTTTCTACGTGATCGCGTCGTGTACCGATTTTATTGACGGACATATTGCCCGTTCTAGGAATATGGTGACTACGCTCGGCAAGTTTCTCGATCCGATAGCGGATAAAGTGCTTGTCGCTACGGGGCTTATTATCATAGTCAATATGGGCATGTTCAAATTAGTCGGCGTGATAGGCGCGATAATCATTTTGGGACGCGAGCTTGCTATATCTGCGTTCAGACAGATAGCCGCGTCGAAAGGCGTGATCATGGCGGCTGATAAACTCGGGAAATTAAAGACGGTGTTCACGCTGATCGCTATCCCTGCGATTTTCCTTGCTCGGCTACTTTTTATCGATATTACGTTTGTACGCGTTATAGGCTACATATTCTACATATTCGGGTTCGTTATGTTCGTTATATCGCTCATATTGACCGTTGTTTCCGGATACAACTATATCGTATCGAACAAAAAAGTATTTGAAGATAACGACGAGCATCAAGACGGCGACGTTACGGCAACGGATGATAGCCCGTCGGACGACTTGAAAATATGATATTCTGATAACGGAAATACGCGGGGTCAGATATTTACGTTTTAGCGGCGTTATCAATGGATAATGTTGTCTTGACTGCGGTTTTACTAATAAAAATAGGGAGATAATTTATGAATAGCTGTTACAATAGGTGTGTTATCAAGCTGTTTGACATTCCGAGCGAGCTTATTGAAAATCTTGTAAAAGATCACGTGAGCGACACTTTGAAAGTTAATATATACGAGAAATATAAAGACGTAAGGATAGAGATAACAGGCGAGGAAGACGACGGTATAACGTTCGCCGATCTTGTTGATAAAATCAATAAAAAGTATGCGAATTACATATATGCCGACGAAGATATAACGCTTGAAGAAAAACTTGTAAAAACTCTTAAAGAAAAAAATATGAATATATCCGTAGCGGAATCGTTGACGGGAGGATATATCGCCTCGAGAATAGTAAGCGTGAGCGGAGCAAGTCAAGTGTTTTACGAGGGAATAGTATCATATAACGCGGCTTCCAAAGTGCGAAGATTACACGTACCGCTATCCGTTGTCGAGACTGAAGGCACAGTCAACGAAGGAGTTGCAAGAGCTATGACTAAGGGATTGCTGGAGAATAAGGAGATAGATTTTGCGTTCGCGACTACGGGATGCGCGGGTCCTTTGAGCGACGATTTCGGAACGCCGATAGGTAAAGTTTTCGTTTCATACGGCGACAGAAGATACATAGAAGTAAAAGAACTTAATATCGAAGGAGATAGAGAGAATATAAGGCAATGCGCCGTAAATTATGCGCTCTTCTTCATATTGAAATACATTGATTAAAGATAAAGGAAGGAATAATAATGGCATCATCGAATAAAAGTTTTCAGACTCCGACAAACGATTCGGAGAAAAAGGATTTTTTACAGCAGGCTATCGATAAGATCGAGAAAGAGCACGGAAAAGGTTCTATAATGAAACTCGGCGATAATCAGATAGTGCCCGTCGAGGTCATATCTACGGATTGTTTGACGCTCGATTTGGCGCTTGGCATAGGCGGATTGCCGAGAGGACGTATAGTTGAGATGTACGGACCCGAGTCTTCAGGTAAGACCACGGTAGCGCTTCACGTTATAGCGTCGGCGCAAAGAGCGGGCGGAACTGCGGCGTTTATAGACGCGGAGCACGCTCTCGACCCGATCTACGCGGAAAAGCTCGGCGTCGATATCAAAAACCTTTACGTTTCTCAGCCTGACAACGGAGAGCAGGCTCTCGATATAGCAGAGACGCTCATAAGGAGCGGTTCTATAGATATCGTAGTCGTCGACTCTGTCGCGGCGCTAACGCCTAAAGCCGAAATCGACGGAGATATGGGCGCTTCGGTAGTGGGAATGCAGGCTCGTCTTATGTCGCAGGCGCTCCGTAAACTCACCGCAATCATCAACAAATCCAAGACGTGTCTCGTATTCATAAACCAGCTTAGAGAAAAAGTCGGCGTACTTTTCGGAAATCCCGAGGTCACTCCGGGCGGTAAAGCTCTCAAATTCTATTCCAGTATAAGAATAGATATCAGAAAGGGCGAGACCATAAAGGACGGCAGCGACGCGTACGGCGCTAAGACGAAGGCAAAGATAGTTAAGAATAAACTCGCGCCTCCGTTCAAGACTGCGGAGTTCGATATCGTATTCGGCGAAGGAATATCCAAATACGGTTGTATACTCGATCTTGCTATCGAGAACGGCATTATGAAAAAGAGCGGAGCGTGGGTGTCTTACAATAACGAAAAAATCGCTAACGGCAGAGACAAGGCTATCCAGTATCTTAAAGACAATCAAGAAGTTGCCGACGAGATCAATAACAAGATTTTGGAGTCGTTATCGAAAAAGAATTGATTTCTTACCATATATAGTATTGACATTGTTAAAAATTTGGAGTATTATATTATTCAAGGGGATTATAACTTGCGAACGAAGTAATCCCGATGCACATTGATAATTGAATATAAATAGGAGGTAAAAATGTTAAGCAATACTGCGCATATTTTGGGAGCTATGTCTTCGGTAACGGCGGGTATTGTCTTCTGTATAATCGGATTGGTTTTGGCGGCTGCCGTCAGCATACCGTTAACGCTGTTTGTGTACAAGCAGTCGGTATCTAAAAAGGTAGGCTCCGCGAAGGCTCAGTACGATAAAATACTTGAAGACGCTAAGTCGGAAGCCAAGACGCTCAGAAAAGAGGCTCTCATCGAAGCAAAGGAAGAACAGCACAGATTGCGTAACGAATTTGAAAGGGAATCCAAAGAAAGACGCTCTGAAATATCAAGAACCGAGTCGAGACTCATGCAAAGAGAGGAGAACATCAATAGGAAGGAATCCGCTCTTGATAAGAAGTCCGAGTCGCTCGAACAGGTTAAAAAATCTCTCGATATGAGAGAGGAAAGTATTGCCCGTATGGACGAAGAGGTCAAGCAAGCTCATAACAGAATGCTTGCAGAGCTCGAAAAGGTCGCAGGACTCACTTGCGAAGAGGCTAAAAATATTCTTATGGAAGAGCTTTTGGAGTCTGCTAAGAAAGATGCAGGCATCAAGGCTAAGGAAATAGAGCAACAGGCTAAAGACGAGGCAGAGAAGAGAGCTAAGAATATAGTGGGACTAGCTATTCAAAGATGCGCCACAGACCATGCCGCGGAGATCACGGTATCGGTCGTACCGCTTCCGAATGACGAGATGAAGGGTCGCCTTATCGGACGTGTCGGCAGAAATATCCGCGCGCTCGAGAACGCTACGGGCGTAGATCTTATCATTGACGACACGCCGGACGTAGTAACGCTGTCGGGATTCGATCCCGTAAGGCGCGAGGTAGCGAGACTTACTATCGAAAAGCTCATAGCAGACGGACGTATTCATCCGGCTAGGATCGAAGAGATTACCGATAAGGTGAGACGCGAGATCGAATCCGAGATGAAAGAGGCAGGCGAAAACGCTGCGTTTGACGCAGGTATATACGGCTTGCATCCCGAGCTGATAAAACTTCTCGGTCGGCTTAAGTACCGTACGAGTTACGGTCAGAACGTATTGAATCACTCGCTCGAGGTTTCGTATCTTGCGGGTATCATGGCGGCAGAGCTTGGAGCAGACGTTAAGATAGCAAAAAGAGCTGGATTACTCCATGATATAGGCAAAGCCGTAGACCACGAGGTCGAGGGTACGCATATAAAGATAGGAGTAGACCTTGCTAAAAAATATAAGGAAAATGCGGCGGTCGTTCACGCGATAGCTGCGCACCACGGTGACGAAGAGGCGAAGACGCTCGAGGCTATACTCGTGCAGACTGCCGATGCAATTTCGGGATCTAGACCCGGAGCAAGAAGAGAATCACTTGAAAATTATGTAAAGCGTTTGGAAAAATTGGAAAAACTGGCAAATTCGTTCGCAGGAGTTGAACAGTCATATGCAATTCAGGCAGGCAGAGAGATAAGAGTAATGGTAAAACCGGAAGAGGTTGACGACAATACGACTATCTTTATGGCAAAAGAGATTGCTAAAAAGCTCGAAGTCGAGCTTGAATATCCCGGACAGATTAAAGTTAACGTTATCCGCGAACTGCGTAGCGTGGAGTATGCGAAATAATAATCGTAAGGTAATAGATCCGCCGACGGAATTTTCCGCCGAGCGGATTTTTTTATGCTATAAATATTGGATATTTTTTATTATTTATTATATAATGGATGTGACGAGGCGACTGATGCGGAAAAATGTCGGTAAGCTATAATATCAAACGCGCGTAAAGACGCGTTCGCTTGGCGCATAGCTGTCGCTATCGTATATTTAACGAAAACATATAAGAGAACTGCAAGGAGATAAAAATGGATACTTCAAAATACATAGATCCGCTAACGCAGCGCTACGCTTCAAAGGAAATGATGTATATCTTTTCCGACGATAATAAGTTCACCACTTGGAGAAAACTTTGGATAGCGCTCGCAGAGGGCGAAAAGAGTCTCGGACTAGACATAACCGACGAACAGATAAATGAGATGAAGGCTCATATCAACGATATTGATTACGACGTCGCGAGAGCTAAGGAAAAAGAGGTAAGACACGACGTTATGGCGCACGTGCACGCGTTCGGAGCTCAGTGTCCGTCGGCAATGCCTATCATACATCTTGGCGCTACGAGCTGTTACGTCGGCGACAATACCGATCTCATAGTGTATTACGAGGCTCTGACTTTGGTCAGGAAAAAGCTCGTGAACGTCCTTGACATACTCAAAAACTTCGCTATGAAGTATAGGTCTCTTCCTACGCTCGGCTTTACTCATCTACAGCCGGCTCAGCTCGTGACGGTAGGTAAAAGAGCGTGTCTTTGGATGCAGGACTTTACTATCGACTTTGATAATCTAGAGCACGTGATGTCTAATTACAAATTGAGAGGTGTGAAGGGAACGACTGGAACGCAGGCGAGCTTCATGCAGCTCTTTGATAACGACGGCGAGAAGGTCAAGAAGCTCAATGAGATAGTGATAGAAAAGATGGGCTTTAACAAGGCCTTTGCTGTAACGGGTCAGACTTATCCGCGTAAAGTCGACTATAATATATTGGCGCTTCTCTCCGAGATAGCTCAGAGCGCGTATAAACTTGCCGGCGATATAAGGATACTTCAGAATATGAAGGAGATAGAGGAGCCGTTCGAAAAGTCGCAGATAGGCTCGTCCGCCATGGCTTATAAGCGTAATCCTATGCGTAGCGAGAGAATTTGTTCTCTTGCAAGATACGTTATGTCTCTTCCTGTGAACGGCGCGATGACTGCGTCCACGCAGTGGTTCGAGAGAACGCTCGACGATTCCGCTAATAAGCGTCTCGTTATGGCGCAGTCTTTCCTTGCTATAGACGCTATTCTCGATCTGCTCATCAACGTCACCGACGGGCTTGTCGTATACGACAAGGTGATAGACAAACATATACAGGCGGAGCTTCCCTTCATGGCGACCGAAGTTATTCTCATGGAATGCGTTAAGCGCGGCGGCAACAGACAGGAGCTTCACGAGAAGATCAGGGTATATTCGATGGAGGCGTCGAGAGAGGTAAAGCTCAACGGTAAGGATAATGACCTCATTTCGAGGATAATGAAAGACGACGCGTTCAAGCCGATACACTCATACATATACGATATATTGGACGCTAAAAACTTTATAGGAAGAGCCGACGAGCAAGTCGTGGAATTCATTGATAGCGAGATAGAACCGATTCTCAAAAAGTATTCGAGCGACAAAGGTTTCAGATCTGAGATCAACGTTTGACAAAATATTATAAGAGGTACGAATGGAAAGAAAAGTTAAGAACATAGCTTTGATAGCTCATGACAACAAAAAGGCAGAAATGGTAAGTTGGGCGATGAAAAACGCCTCCGTTCTAAAAAAGTTCACGCTTTGCGGCACGGGTACAACGGCTAAACTAGTCGGAGAAGCGACTGATCTCAACGTCAAAAGGTATCTTTCGGGACCTCTCGGCGGAGATCAGCAGATAGGCGCCAAGATAGCCGAAGGCGAGATAGACCTCGTGGTATTCTTTTGGGATCCGTTACAGGCTCAACCGCACGATCCCGACGTGAAGGCGCTTCTTAGGATAGCGGTCGTATACGATATTCCAATCGCTACAAATAAGGCGACTGCGGACTTCGTTATATCTTCCGTCTTACTCGGCGATGATCGATAAGTCAAGAGCGTACGGCATTTAGCGCCGTACGCTTATTTTATATATTGCGTTTTTATAACTTTACGCGGGTTACGGTTGACCGCGGTTTATTCGCGTTATTATGCTATGGTTTTAGCTGTTTACAGTCATAAAATGAAAATAGGTCTTTACAACTCTCGGTTTTGATATTATAATTGACTTATGATGAAAGCAATATTCTATACTAGCCAAAGCCAATATATCGAAAGAATATATTCCGCATCGACTGTTAAAAGACTTTCCGAAAACTACGAGTTTTTGACACGCGAGGTAGTTTCGAGAAAGAATATAGATAGTCTTACGCCTTTGATCAAAGACGTCGAGGCTATTTTCACGACTTGGGGAATGGAGAGTTTTGAAATAGAGGAGATAAAGAGATATTTTCCTTCGTTGCGTTATATTTTTTACGGAGCGGGGAGCGTTCAGCATTTCGCAAAGCAGTTTTTGGAATGCGGCGTGAGGATATTCTCCGCCAATGTAGCTAATTCTATTCCCGTTGCCGAATACGTTACGGCTCAGATAATTCTTGCCAATAAGGGCGTTTTTCAGGCGGCGAATAGAGCTAAGAGGAACAGATATTTCGCTCATAGATATTCGGATAATTGCGTTGGGAACTATAGACCCAAGATAGGCATTATAGGAGTAGGACAGATAGGACGTCGCGTCGTCGAATCGCTAAAGAAGAATATCGACGCGGAAATATATTACTACGATCCCTTTTTGCCCGATGACGTTGCAACGTCTCTCGGTATTCAAAGTATCTCCCTCGAGGCAATGTTCCTTTTGTGCGACGTCATTTCCAATCATCTTGCGGACAAGGACGAGCTTGAGGGGATATTGTCTTACAGCCATTTCAGCGTCATGAAACCGTACGCGACCTTCATCAATTCGGCGCGAGGACGCCAAGTCGACGAGAAGGGACTCGTCAAAGCTATGAGGGAATGTAAGACGAGAACGGCTCTTCTCGACGTTACTTATCCCGAGCCGTGCGGGATATTTTCTCCGCTCAGATTTACCGGGAATATTATTTTGACTCCGCATATTGCAGGCAGTCTCGGTGGGGAGCTTGCAAGGATGGGCGAATATATGTTGAGCTCGGCGTCGGCAGTCGCGAGCGGAGATAACGCGCCGTATGAAGTGACCGCCGATATGCTAAAGACTATGGCTTAAAGCTCGACGCTTCACGCTCTCGTAAACTTTTGATATATATTGTTTAATATATATTATTATATATAAATATTTATTATCATTATTAAAGGAATAGAAATATAGTATGCTGGGAATGACTTCCGTCACCTTCAGGAACAAATCAATAGAAGAAGTTATCGAAATAACGAATGAAAGCCCTCTCACAGCTATCGAATGGGGCGACGACGCGCACGTTCCTGACGTTCATGCCGCAAAAATAGCGGCTCAGTTGACGAAAAATGCAGGACTGAAGATAGCATCTTACGGCAGTTATTACCGCGTCGGAAAGGATAGTATTCAACGATTTGACGAAGTTCTTGACGTCGCAAAGACGCTCGGCGCTCCTATAGTTCGGATATGGTGCGGAGATATTCCGTCAAAAGATACGCCGAAAGAGCGTTTTCTCGAGTACGTTAGAGATATAAAGGAAGTTGCGAAAAGGGCGGCGGATCGCGGTATTATCATAGCTTCCGAGTATCATAACGGAACGTATAACGACAGCCCCGAGTCGGCGCTGAGACTTATCGAGAGCGTAGGTATGACAAACTACAGGACTTATTGGCAGACGCTCTCGTTCGACGAGAGAGATGTCGAGAGCTTGACGAAGCTGCTTCCGTACGTCGAGACTATCCACGTATTCGCTTGGAATAGACGCGGTCGGCGCTATCCGCTCAGAAAGCATGCCGATAAGTGGCGTAGCATCATAGAGCTTAGTCGGGATAGCAACGTCAATTATATTATGGAGTTCGTGAAAGGCGACTCTGACAGACGATTTTTGAAGGACGCAGAGACGCTCGTCGATCTGTATAACGGAGTATATAGATAACGGCTTTGGCGGTATTTAACTCATATATCGGTAACGTATTTCTATATTTATATTGATATAATGTACCGATATAGCGTAAACGGTAACGAAAAAATCGAACTTAACGCCGTATTTGCGACGGCTTTGAAATAGTATTGAATGAAATGATTATAAGTAAAGTAATACAGTAACGGCGAGGAAATCTATGAATAACGGCGAATATGCTTTCATAACGGCATACTGCAAAAAGTACTGGTCCGATAACGTTAAAAAGACTATCAAGATCGCGGACGACGTATGCGATAATACGTTTGTCTTCGAAATGCCTTGGGATATGGAGAGGACCGACGAACCAACTCATTTTGACGGCGATATTGACTGGTATCTAAAAAAGAACGGCGACAACGAATACCTTTTCCAAATGAATAGGATGCGATACGTGATCTCGCTCGCTCAGGCGTACCGATTGACAGGCGATGAGAAATACGTCCGCTGTTTCATAAGGATAATGAGCGACTGGATAACGACGGTGAAATGTCCGCGTACGTCGGGCGATCATCCATGGCGTTCTTTAGAGGTCGGTATCAGAGGCGAATATTGGACGAAAGCTATGCATATCCTAAAAGGCGTTCCGCTCATAGACGGTAGCTTCGAGTCGATGTATAGAGGCAGTCTTTTGGAGCATGGCGATATGTTGACGCGATGCCATGACGGGCACAAAATGCTGTCTAATTGGGGCGTCATACAGGATCACGGACTGTTCGATATCGGTATCGAGCTAAATAATAAGGAGTTCATAGATACGGCGCTCGATAGGTTATATACAGAGGCAAATCTTCAGATCATGCGTCAAGGTATGCACTGGGAAGTGTCTTCTATGTATCATAACGAGGTATTGAGCTGTTTTATCGACGTGATATTGAGAGCTAGAGAGAACAGTATTCCGCTGAAAAAGGATTTCCTCGCTCTGGTCCATAAGATGGCGAAGGTCAATTTGAACTGGATGAAACCCAATAAAAAACAGCCGCTCTTCGGAGACAGCGACTATACGGATATAAGGGATATATTATCGCTAAGCGCTTTTGTGTTCGGCGACCCTCAGCTAAAATCGGGCGCGTTCGAGCGTCTCGACTACGAGAGCGTTTGGCTCGTCGGAGAGGAAGGCGTCAAGGCGTACGAGAGCATGCCGGTAGCGCCGAGCGGAGACCTCAGCGGTATAGAGATAGACGGGACGTGCGTTATGCGCGAAAACCGCGGCGAAAAGAGCAACTATCTCATATTTCATAACGGATATACGGGCGGAGGACACGCTCACGAGGACAAGCTGTCGTTTGAGCTGACCCTCAAGGGAAAGGATATGCTCGTCGACACAGGCAGATATACCTACGTATGGGGAAAGTATCGCAGATATCTAAAGTCGTATCGGGCGCATAATACCGTTTCTATTGATTCTCGGCATTTTATCAAAGCGTACGGTTGGGGATTTAGCAAATTGGCGCCTGGCATAAAGCAGGGCGTTATCAAGGACGCATCTTTCGAGTTGGCGTCGGGTACGCATTTAGGTTACGCATCCGCGGTATGCGGCGTAGTCGTTACGAGGAAGATACTTTGGATAAAACCCGATATCTACGTCATTATCGACGTGTTCAACGGTCACGGTATACACAGATATACCGAGAACTTCAATTTTGCGCCGAATACTACCGTAAGGATAGCCTCGGGGAACTCGCTGTTCTTTACGTCTGATAAGGTCAAGGCGTATATGCGAACGTTTAGTTCGTCAAAACGTTACGTTAGACGTAGCGGCGTATATTCCGATCATTATAACGATAAGGAAGGTATTGATACTGTCAATTCGTCGTTTTACGCTTTGGGCAGGACTCACGCCGTTACCGTCATAGTCGCCGATACGGAGAAGTATAGGAAGTTTTCCGTTGAATCTTTGCCGATGAAGGTAGTCGGGGCTAAGCGCGATATACCTCGCCGCGACGCAGAGTGCATCAAGATCGTTTTGAACGGCGTCACTTATCGCGTAATGCTTACGTTCAGAGAGCTAATGCGCGCTCTCGAGTGCGACGGAAAGTATTCTGCGGCGTCTATAGCCTATTATAAGGACGACGAATATCACGTTGTGGAATGGTGAAATAATATAGTTACTACTGTTAATAATAGATTTTGTTCTTGATAGGTTTGTTTCCAAAAAATGCAAATAGAAGATAAATACATCTCTTACAACAAGAGATGTATTTTCACATATTATTATACATTATTATATTAAATATTTTATTTAGGAAAGTCAATAGTTTTTGCAGACATTATAGCTTTTATACGTCAAATTACGAATTTTGTATTTTAATATACTCAAAAATATTCATAAAATACATCTCTTGTTGTAGGAGATGTACTCGAAATCATTGAAAAATATTAAACGTTGGAGGTAAATTTTTACATTTATCTCTGTTTGTATTTTTCAAAATATAAAGGAACTATGGGCATCGGTCGTCTTTTCATTACTTGGAGAAGTTATAGAAGAGACTAGAAACAAAAAATCAATGAACGCTAACAAAACTATAGCATAATTAACGAATGAGAAAATCAAAAAAGGAGTTGCAGTGATTTATGAATAAGTTAAGGAGTAGGGTCAACAACTTGATAGTTGTTATGACGGTGATTGTATTCGCGTT